>JADYXZ010000017.1 GCA_020853885.1 Bradyrhizobiaceae bacterium
ACTTGTCCTGGTCGATCAGCACGATGCCGTCCTCCTCGCGCTTGTAGATGGCGCCCGAGGGACAGGCCGCGACGCAGGACGGGTTGAGGCAGTGTTCGCACAGCCTCGGCAGATACATCATGAAGGTGTTTTCGAACTGGCCGTAGATATCCTTCTGCACGCCTTCGAAATTGTAGTCCTGCGAGCGCTTTTCGAATTCGCCGCCGAGAATCTCCTCCCAGTTCGGCCCCCAGTTTATCTTCTCCATCCGCTCGCCGGTGATCAGCGAGCGCGGCCTCGCGGTCGGGAATGCCGGCAGCTCTGGCGCCTTCTGCAGATGCTCGTAGTCGAAGGTGAAGGGCTCATAATAATCGTCGATCTCGGGCAGGTCCGGATTGGCGAAGATATTCGCAAGCACGCGCCATTTCGATCCGATCTTCGGCTCGATCCTGCCGTTGCGCTTGCGCACCCAGCCGCCGTTCCAGCGCTTCTGGTTTTCCCAGTCCTTGGGATAGCCGATGCCGGGCTTGGTCTCGACGTTATTGAACCAGGCATATTCCATGCCCTCGCGGTTGGTCCACACATTCTTGCAGGTGACCGAGCAGGTGTGACACCCGATGCACTTGTCGAGGTTGAGCACCATCGCGATCTGCGCGCGAATTCTCATTCTGCAGCCTCCAGCTTGCGAGCGACGGCAAGCGCTTCCGGTTGATCGGCGGACGGAGTGTCGAGCCAGTCGACCGTCGCCATCTTGCGGACGATGACGAACTCGTCGCGGTTCGTTCCGATCGTGCCGTAATAGTTGAAACCATAGGATTGATGGGCATAGCCGCCGATCATGTGGGTCGGTTTCACCACCGTTCGCGTCACCGAAGTGTGGATGCCGCCGCGCTGTCCGGTCAGTTCGGAGCCGGGCACGTTCACGATCTTTTCCTGCGCGTGATACATCAGGCACATGCCCTGCTTCACGCGCTGCGACACCACCGCGCGCGCCACTCGCGCACCGTTGGTGTTGTAGGCCTCGATCCAGTCGTTATCGACGATCCCGGCGCGCGCGGCGTCGTTCTCGCTGATCCACACGATCGGACCGCCGCGCGACAACGTCAGCATCAGGAGGTTGTCGGTGTAGGTCGAGTGGATACCCCACTTCTGATGCGGCGTGATGAAGTTGAGCACCACCTGCTTCTGGCCGTTCGGTTTGGAATCGATCACCGGCTTGGTGGTCTTGAGATCGACCGGCGGCCGGTAGACGCAGAAGCCTTCACCGAAGGCGCGCATCCACAGGTGATCCTGGTAGAGCTGCTGGCGTCCGCTCAGCGTGCGCCACGGGATCAGTTCGTGGACGTTGGTGTAGCAGGCGTTGTAGCAGACCTTCTCCGATTCCAGCCCCGACCAGATCGGCGAGGAGATGATCTTGCGCGGCTGCGCGACCACGTCGCGGAAGCGGATCTTCTCGTCTTCCTTCGGGACCGCGAGATGCGTGTGGTCGCGGCCGGTGGTCTTGGAGAGCGACTCCCAGGCTTTCACCGCGACCTCGCCGTTCGTCTCCGGCGCGAGCGACAGGATCACTTCCGCCGCGTCGATGTCGCTTTCGATCCGGGCCAGGCCCTTGGTCGGGCCTTCCTCGGTGACGACGCCATTCAGCCGCTTGAGGAAATCGACCTCATGCTGCGTGTTCCAGGCCATACCCTTGCCGCCGTTGCCGAGCTTGTCCATGAGCGGCCCGAGCGACGTGTAACGCTTGTGGAGATTGGGGTAGTCGCGCTCCACGACCGTCACGGACGGCATCGTCTTGCCGGGGGTCGGCTCGACCTCGCCTTTCTTCCAATCCTTCACGTCGAGCGCCTGCGCGATCTCGGTCGGCGTGTCGTGCAGGATCGGCGTCAGCACCACGTCCTTCTCGACGCCGAGCGCTTCCGGCGCGATCTCGGAGAACTTCTTGGCGATGCCTTTATAGATTTCCCAGTCGCTCTTGCATTCCCACACCGGGTCCACCGCCGAAGTCAGCGGGTGGATGAAGGGATGCATGTCCGAGGTGTTGAGATCGTTCTTCTCGTACCAGGTCGCCGTCGGCAGCACGATATCGGAATAGACGCAGGTGGTCGACATGCGGAAGTCGAGCGTGACCAGGAGATCGAGCTTTCCTTCCGGCGCTTGGTCGTGCCACGCGACTTCCTGCGGCTTCTGCTTGCCGGTCTCGCCGAGGTCCTTGCCCTGCACGCCATGCGTCGTGCCGAGCAGGTGCTTCAGGAAGTACTCGTGGCCCTTGCCGGACGAGCCGAGCAGGTTCGACCGCCACACGAAGAGATTGCGCGGCCAGTTGTCCGGGTGGTCCGGGTCCTCACAGGACAGTTGCAATTCGCCGGACTTCAGCGCCTTGGCGACATAGTCTTTCGGCTCGAGCCCGGCGGCTTCCGCCTTCTTCGCGATCGTCAGCGGATTTTGCCGCAGCTGCGGCGCGGACGGCAGCCAGCCCATGCGTTCGGCGCGCACGTTGTAGTCGATCAGCGCGCCGTCCCACGGCCCCGGAGGCGCGGTCGGCGAGAGAATCTCGTCGACGCCGAGCTGCTCGTAGCGCCACTGGTCCGTGTGCGCGTACCAGAACGAGGTGGAGTTCTGCTGCCGCGGCGGCCGGCCCCAGTCGAGGGCGAAGGCAAGCGGGAGCCAACCGGACTGCGGGCGCAGCTTTTCCTGTCCGACATAATGCGACCAGCCGCCGCCCGACTGGCCGACGCACCCGCACATCACCAGCATGTTGATGGCGCCGCGGTAGTTCATGTCGCAGTGATACCAGTGGTTCATCGCCGCGCCGATGATCACCATGGAGCGGCCCTTGGTCTTCTCGGCGTTCAGCGCGAATTCGCGCGCGACCGTGATGATCTGGTCGCGGGGGACGCCGGTGATCTTCTCCGCCCACGCCGGCGTATAGGGCTCGTTGTCGTCGTAGGATTTAGCGACGTGCTTGCCGCCGAAGCCGCGGTCGACGCCGTAGTTCGCAAGGAACAGGTCGAACACGGTTGCGACCAGCGCCTCGCCGTCGGCGAGCTTCACCTTCTTCACCGGCACCTTGCGCTCGAGCACGCTCGGATGATCGGTGCCGACGAAATGGTCGTGCTCGCGGTTGCCGAAATAGGGGAAGGCGACGTCGGCAAGCTCATCCTTCGCGTCGGCGAGCGTGAGGCGAAGTTTGGTGTCGCGGCCCTTGGATTCCTTCTCTTCCAGGTTCCACTTGCCTTTCTCGCCCCAGCGGAAGCCGACCGACCCGTTCGGCACGACGAGCTCGCCCGACGTTTCGTCGTAGGCGACCGTCTTCCATTCCGGGTTGTTCGTCTCGTCCAGCCCGCTGGTGAAGTCGGAGGCGCGCACGAGCCGATCGGGCACGAGCTTGCCGTCCTGCTGCACCAGCCGCACCAGCATCGGCATGTCCGTGTACTGGCGCACGTAGTCCTGGAAGTATTGCGCCTGCCGCTCGACGTGGAACTCGCGCAGGATCACGTGCCCCATCGCCATGGCGAGCGCGGCATCGGTACCCTGCTTCACCGAGATCCAGAGATCGGCGAACTTCGACGCCTCCGAATAGTCGGGCGAGATGACGACGCTCTTTGCGCCCTTGTAGCGGACCTCCGTATAGAAGTGCGCGTCCGGCGTGCGCGTCTGCGGGACGTTCGAGCCCCAGATCAGCAGAAAGCCGGCATTGTACCAGTCCGCGCTCTCCGGCACGTCGGTCTGCTCGCCCCAGGTCTGCGGCGACGACGGCGGCAGGTCGCAGTACCAGTCGTAGAACGACAGGCACACGCCGCCGAGCAGCGACAGATAGCGCGAGCCCGCGGCGTAGCTCACCATCGACATGGCCGGGATCGGCGAGAAGCCGGCAACGCGGTCGGGGCCGTGCGCTTTCACCGTGTAGGCATTGGCGGCGGCGATGATCTCCGTCACCTCGTCCCAGTTCGCGCGCACGAAGCCGCCGAGCCCGCGCTTGCGCGTGTAGGCCGCGCGTTTCTCGGGATTCTCGACGATCGACGCCCACGCCGCGACCGGCATGCGCGTGGCGCGCGCCTCGCGCCAGAGCTTCAGCAGCCGCGAGCGCACCAGCGGATATTTCACGCGGTTGCCGGAATAGAGATACCAGGAGTAGCTCGCGCCGCGCGAGCAGCCGCGCGGCTCGTGGTTCGGCAGGTCCGGCCGCGTGCGCGGGTAGTCGGTCTGCTGCGTCTCCCAGGTGACGATCCCGCCCTTGACGTAAATCTTCCACGAGCAGGAGCCGGTGCAGTTCGCGCCGTGCGTCGAGCGCACGATCTTGTCGTGCTGCCAGCGCTTGCGATAGCCGTCCTCCCAGCGCCGATCCTCGTGCGTGGTGATGCCGTGGCCGTCGGAGAATGCTTCCGACGTGCGCCGGAAGAATGTCAGGCGGTCGAGGAGGTGGCTCATTTCATGCTCCCATTCGGATTCGGATCAATTTTTGAGTTCATGCCGGTCTCAAGCAGCCGAACGCGCGGCATGCGGGGATCGCGATAGCAATCCAGAGCGCGCTTCGCAGCGTCATCGCGCCGGCGGTACGCATCTCGTATGCACCGCCCGAGATCACGTGCCATCCGAATGCTGCGAAGACGACGAGAATGCCGACGGCAAGCAGCACGGACAGTTGTGCGCCCCAGCGCGTCCACAGGAACAGACCTGCGCCGGCCGCGATGTAGGCGAAGCCCGACAGGAAGTTGAACCATAGGACGAAGCCCACTGCGTGACCCACCGCGGCGCGCGATTCGGGGCTTCCGAATAGCGCCGACCCGCCTGAAAGGATCGTCAGCGCACCAAAGGTGACTGCGACGATTGCAGCCACCAAGGCCCAGGCTGGCCGCTGAACGACTACGTGCATTTGCATTCTCTGCGTCGATGATTCAACGGCGCGGATGTGCGGCGTTCGGCAGCGCGCATTGGGTTGAAAAGACCACTCATCACAACCCCCTGCTACTTGATTGACGTAGCGGGGCGAGCGGCACTTGATCGCGCCGCCTCTAACGGCTCGCGCTCGACATCATAGAGCAGCCCGCCTCGACGCGTATAGATGCCCCACGTCATCAGGAGGCAACTCACGTAGAACGCGAGGAAACCCCACAGCGCGAGTTCCGCGCCGCCCGTGAGCGCGATCGAGGAACCGTAGCTTTTCGGGATGAAGAACGCGCCGTATGCGGCGACCGCCGAGGTGAAGCCGATGATCGCCGCCGATTCCTTCTCGGCCTGCTTCAATTGTTCCGCAGCGTTCATCCCCGGTTCGAGCCGCGCAATTTCCTTGCGCATGATCGCGGGAATCATCTGGAACGTTGATGCATTGCCGACGCCGGTCGCAAAGAACAGGAGCAGGAAGCTTCCGAAGAAGCCCCAGAACGCATGCGGCTGGTCCTTGACGCCGAGGAAATAGAGAACCCCGCCGACCCCGACCATCATCAGCGCGAAGACCCAGAACGTCACGCGCCCGCCGCCGTACTTGTCGGAAACCCAGCCGGTTGCCGAGCGCGACAGCGCGCCGACCAGCGGCCCCAGAAACGCGAACTGCAAGGCGTCGACGTCCGGAAACTGCGTCTTGGCGAGCAGCGGGAAGCCGGCCGAGTAGCCGATGAAGGAGCCGAAGGTTCCCGTGTAGAGCCAGGACATGTACCAGTTGTGTGAGCGGCGGAAGATCACCGCCTGCTCGGCGAACGATGCTTTCATCGCCGCGATGTCGTTCATGCCGAACCACGCGGCGAAGGCCGACGCGGCAATGAACGGAACCCAGATGTAGCCGGCATTCTGCAGCCAGATTTGCGTTGTCTTCGCGCCCTCCACAGCCGTCTGCGGCTCGCCGCCGAGCCAGCCGAAGACGCCCGCCGTGATCGCGAGCGGGATCACGAACTGCACGACGCTGACGCCGAGATTACCGAGCCCCGCATTGAGCGCGAGCGCGTTGCCCTTTTCCGCCTTGGGGAAGAAGAAGCTGATGTTCGCCATCGACGAGGCGAAGTTGCCTCCTCCGAAACCGCACAGGAGCGCAAGCGCGAGGAACACGAAGTACGGCGTGTCGGGGTTTTGCACCGCGAGCCCGATGCCGAAAGCGGGGATAATGAGCGACCAGGTTGCGAGCGTCGTCCACAGGCGTCCGCCGAAAATCGGCGGCATGAACGAGTAGAAAATGCGAAGCGTCGCACCGGACAGGCCGGGAAGGGCCGCAAGCCAGAACAATTGATCCGTGGAGTACTTGAAGCCGACGGCGGGCAGCTTGGCGACCACCACCGACCACACCATCCACACCGCGAAGGAAAGCAGCAGCGCCGGGATCGAGATCCACAGATTTCGCTGCGCGATCGCCCGGCCGGTCTTGTTCCAGAATTCCGGGTCTTCCGGCCGCCAGTCTTCGATCAGGTGCGGCCCCAGCACCCCGACGTGCTGCGGCTCGTGAATCTCCTCCATTTCGGGGAGTTCGGGCAGCCGGCGCAGCTCGGGCTCCGCGACGCCGCGTTCCATGCGGCGGATGGCGACGTGCATCCACAACAGTGCGCCGGAGACGAGCAGGAACAGCAGCATGAAGCTGCTCGTCCAGACGCGCGTGAGATCGAGCAGGAGTCCGAATGCCAGCGGCAGCAGGAAGCCGCCCAGTCCGCCGATCATGCCGACGAGGCCGCCGACGGCGCCGACGTTCTTCGGATAATAGACGGGGATGTGCTTGTACACCGCGGCGGCGCCCAGGCTGAGGAAGAAGCCGAAGATCGCTGCGACAACGCCGAAGGTGATCAGCCCGATTTCGAAATGGAAGGCGATCGGCGCGTCGATGCCGCGGATCACGTAGTCCGTCGGCGGATACGACAGGATGAACGTGCAAACGATTGAGACCAGGAACGTCCAGTACATGACGCGGCGAGCGCCGTATTTCTCCGCGAGGTGATTTCCATAGGGGCGGAGCACCGCAGCAGTAATCGCAAACAGCGCTGCGACGAGGCCGGCGGTGGGGAGGTCGAGGCCGTACACGCCGATCAGGTAGCGCGGCAGCCACAGCGAGAGGCCGACAAAGGCGCCGAACACGAAGAAGTAATAGAGGGAGAACCGCCAGACCTGCAGGTGCCGCAGCGGCTCGAGCTGTTCCCAAAGCCCCTTGGCGCGCTCTCCGGCAGCGCGCCGTTCGCGCGTCACCGGGTCCTCACCTGCAGCGAGCCAGAAGATGACCGCGGTCACTGCGAGCGCGGCCGCCCAAACCTGCACCACGGTCTGCCAGCCGTCCGACAGGACGAGATAGGGCGCAACGATGAGCGTAATCGCCGCGCCGACATGGCCGACACTGAAGATGCCGAGGACGGCGCCTTGTTGTTCTACAGGATACCAGCGCGAGAGATAGGAGATACCGGCCGCGAACGAACCGCCGGCAACTCCAACCGCAAGCGCCGCGGCGAGCATTGATGGATAGGTCGTGGCCCAGGAGAGCAGGAACGTCGCGATTGCCGCCGCCAGAATGATGAGCGCAAAGACGTTCCGGCCGCCATACTGATCGGCCCAGACGCCGATCAGGATGCGGACGAGCGATCCGGTCAGAATCGGCGCTCCGATCAGCAACCCGAACTGCGTTTCGCTCAGTCCGAGATCCTGTTTTATCTGCACGCCGATGATGGAAAATACCGTCCACGCCGCGAAACAGACGGCAAACGCGAGCGTGGAAATCCAAAGGGCGCGGTCGCGACCTTCGACATTCGTGTTGCGGGTCATTGCTTGATCATCTCCACAGCGAATTCACGATCGAGAAAGTAGCGGCCGGAGTGCGTCGCCGCGCATGTCGAAGCTCGTCCATGCGCGGCGTTGCGTCATGCTCGCGCCCCCGCCGGTCTGGTTCCGACTTTGGGATGCTGTCCCGATCGGGCGGCTGCCGGCGCCTCTGCGGTTGGCGACGTCGGCAACACGGGTCCGAGGATGTCGGCCTCCGGCAGATACTGCGGGCCGGCGAGCGAGGGGATCTTCTTCTTCTCCATGTAGAGGATGGAGAAGTGCATCCAGATCAGCGAGATGGCGACGACGACGAACAGCAGCATGAAGCAGCTCGTCCACACGCCGATGAAGTCGTTCATCGCGCCGAAAGCGATCGGCAGGACGAACCCGCCGAGCCCGCCGATCAGACCGACGACGCCGCCGACCGAGCCGACGCGGCCCGGGTAATAGACCGGGATGTGCTTGTAGACGGCGGCCTTGCCCAGGCTCATGAAGAAGCCGAGCGCGAAGGTGAACAAGGTGAAGGGAATGAATCCGAGCGCGATCGTGAACTCGATCGGTCCGCGGATGCCGCCGACGACATAAGTGGTCGCCGGATAAGAGAGGAAGAAGGTGCAGATCACCGAGCCGATGAAGGTCCAGTACATGACGCGCCGGGCGCCGTACTTGTCGGACAAGGTGCCGCCGAGAATGCGGAACAGCGAGCCGGGGATCGAATAGGCGGCGCCGAGGAGACCCGCGGTGACGATGTCGAGCCCGTAGACGCCGACATAGTAGCGGGGCAGCCAGAGCGCGAGCGCGACGAAGGCGCCGAACACGAAGAAGTAGTAGAGCGAGAACCGCCACACCTGGATTTTCTTCAGCGGCTCCAGCATCGCCGAGAACGGCTCCGGCTTCAGTCCGGCCTGCTTGCGCTTGGCGAGCTCGGGGTCGTCCTTGGTGCCGAACCAGAAGATCGCCGCCATCACGACGAGGCCGAGCGCCCAGATCTGCGCGACCGTCGTCCAGCCATAGGCGACCATGATCATCGGCGCGAGAAACTTGGTCACGGCGGCGCCCACATTACCCGCGCCGAAAATGCCGAGCGCCGTACCCTGCTTCTCCGCCGGGAACCAGCGCGACACATAAGCGATGCCGACCGCGAACGAGCCGCCGGCGATGCCGACGCCGAGCGCGGCAATCAGGAAGGTCGTGTAGTCGTAGGCGTAGGTCAGCAGCCAGGTTGCAACAGCCGCCGACAGCATCACCAGCGTGTAGACGATGCGCCCGCCGTATTGGTCGGTCCAGATGCCGAGGGCGAGGCGAATGAGGCTGCCCGTCAGGATCGGCGTGCCGACCAGCAGGCCGAATTGGGTGTCGTTGAGATTGAGGTCGTTCTTGATCTGCACGCCGATGATGGAAAAGATCGTCCACACCGCAAAGCAGACCGTGAAGGCTACCGTGGACAGCCATAGTGCGCTGCGCTGACCCGCTTCTTCATATTTGGTCGTCATGCGTACCCCCGCTCAGTTCGAATGGGATCGTGTTGCAGCCACAGAGCCCGACCGATGCTCAACCAGCTTTGATGCAGGTCAACGGCAGTGCGGTAACTCTTTGGTGCAGTTCACAAAATTGACTTTCAGCAAGCGGCGGAGTATCCAAATTCAAGTGCCAAACTGATATTTGTCAATTCAAATTCAAGTTCCCTTCGTCTAGTTTTCGCCATGCGCCACGACGACCTCACGCAGATCCGCAAGCTCCCGTTGTTCTCCAAAATGAGTGACGCGCATTTCGCTTCGCTCATGAAAGCCGCGCTGTTTCAGCGCTTTCCCGAGCAGGTGATCCTGATCGAGGAGGGGCATCGGCCGGACTTCCTCCACGTCGTCGTCGAAGGCTCGGTTGAATTGTTTGCGCGGCACCGCGGCCGCGAGACGACGATCGAAATCATTGCTCCGGTCATGACGTTCATCCTCGCAGCGGTGGCGCAGGATGACGTTTACCTGAAGTCTGCGCGCACGCTGACGCCGGCACGGATTCTTCTGATTCCGGCACAGGCCGTTCGCGACATGATCGGACGCGATGCGGCATTTGCGCACGCTATGATCAGCGAGCTCGCACTCCGCTATCGCGGCATCGTGCGTGCACTGAAGAATGAGAAGCTCCGCTCTGGCAGCGAACGCCTCGCCAACTGGATTCTGCGCACAAGCCGGGAACAGGAAAACAGCAACACGATCGAGTTGGGTTATGAGAAGCGCACGCTCGCGTCGCGGCTCGGCATGGCGCCGGAGAATTTGTCGCGGGCGTTGTTGCAACTGGCCAAGCACGGCGTCGCGAGTCGCGGCAGAAAGATCGAGATCACCAATCGCAAGGCGCTTACATCCTTTGCCAGTCCCGACCCGTTGCTGGACAGTTGAAGTTACGGTTGATGCAGATCAACGCTTCTTCGCGTTCAAATGAGAAATTAAATTCCAGGATAACTTCTGCTTTCTTGGGAGCCTGACATGACCGCCCTCCGCGAATATGTTGAGGATTGGGTCGCGGCGCTTCGAAAATCCGCCGAGATCGATCGGATCGACAGCAGGGAGCTTGACCGTCTTGCGGCTGACGCCGGCATTTCGGTTGCGGAACTACGAAGCTTCGCCGCAGCGTGGCCGGATTCGGCAGCGCTACTCGACCGCCGCCTCGCATATCTGAATCTGACGCATGTGGCGCAAGCCAATCCGGATGTCTTCCGCGATATGCAACGCGTCTGCACGCAGTGCGGGGTGAAGGGCCGGTGCGAGCACGACATGGATCGTGATCCTGCCGATCCGGTTTGGCAGCGCTATTGCCCGAACGTGGATACGCTGCGCGGGCTGTCTCGCAACTGACTGCGGGCGTCGTCTCGCGCGGGCGCGACTGCGGCCGTCTGTTCCCGCTCGCTCGGCTTGATCCGAAAACAGTCGGTGCGTTAGGGGACAGACGGCCGCCCGCGGTCGAGCGCACGGCGCACGCTGTCGATCAGCGTATTGCCGAACAACGGCTTCTCCACGATCGGAACACCGGCGATCGCCGCGCGCTCCCGCAGCGCCGCGGTGGGATGCGTGGTGATGAGGATGGCAGGCGTCGCGATCTGGCGTTTGCGCAGCTGCCGCAGCAGATCCAGCCCATCGGTTCCGCGCAGATTGAAGTCGATCACCAGGCAGCCGCTGTTCAGGACGTCGTCAGAACTCAGCAGCTCTTCCGGGCTGCTGAAGGTCTGCACCGCGAATCCTTCGATCTCGAATGAGAACTTCAAGGAGTTCAGCACGGCGGGGTCGTCATCGATGATGACGACGAGCGGACTTCTCTGCTCAATGACGTTATCGGGCATGCCGTCCGCAACAAGGAATTCATTTGCCAGCCTATGCGGCAGGAGAACTCATGCGCGGGCGGAATATCTTGATTTAGCTCAAGTGGCAGCTCACTCTGCGGCCCGGAGCTCAATTTTTCCGTGCTTCCTTGTTTCCTTCCAGCAGACCGGCGACGAGCGCCATGCGCACGAGCTCCGACAGGCTGCCGGCCTGCATCTTGGTCATGACATTGGCGCGATAGATTTCCACCGTTCGCGGGCTGATGCCGAGGTCGAAGGCGATATTCTTGTTCGGGTGCCCGGCGACGAGCCCCTCCAGGACCTGCCGTTCCCGGGGAGATAATGCTGCAATGCGGGAATTGATCTCGGCGCGGTCCGTCTCGCGCTTGAGGTCCTTCTCGTAGCGGTTCATGGCCGAGCGCACGGCCGCGAGCAGGGCATCGTCGTCGAACGGCTTCTCGAAAAAATCGACGGCGCCGAGCTTCATCGCTTCGACCGCAAGCGGCACGTCGCCGTGGCCGGTGATGACGATCACCGGCAGCTCGAACGGCAGCTTCCGCAGGCGCTGCAGCAGTTCGATGCCGCTCACGCCGGGCATGCGCACGTCGGTGATGACGCAGCCGGGATCGACCGCCGGCAGCACTTCGAGGAATGCGGACCCCGATTCATAAGTGCGCACCCGAAGCTCCGCCGCCTCGAGCAGGAACCTGAGCGAATCGCGGGCCGCCTCGTCATCGTCGATGACGTGGACGACGAGGTTATTTGGCATCGTCGTATTCCTCTTTCGTCACCGCGCGCAGGCTGAACCGGAAAATAGTCCCGCCTCCCGGATTTGGCTCGGCGCTGATCTGTCCCCCGTGCGCTTCGACAATCGTTCGTGAGATCGACAGGCCGACGCCCATACCTTGCGCTTTCGTCGTGAAAAACGGCTGGAAGAGCTGCGAGGAGACCTCGGCCGGAATCCCGGATCCGGTATCCGCCACGCTGATCTCCAGCATATTATCGTCGATTGATCTCGTCCGAATGAGCAGCTCCTTGCGGTCCATCCCGTCCATCGCTTCGATTGCGTTCCGGATCAGGTTCAACAGCACTTGTTGAATTTGCACCTTGTCGGCAAGAACGAGATCCACGTTGGGGTCGAATTGAAAGCGGACCCGTATTCCGAGTTCCTTTGCGCCGACAAGCGCCAGCGCGCTCGCCTCTTCGACGAGCTTCGAAATGCTTTCCACGCGCCGTTCGCTTTCGCCGCGCGCAACGAAATCACGTAGCCGCCGGATGATTTGCCCCGCCCGCAATGCCTGATCGGCGGCCTTGTCGATCGCGCCGCGCACGGTGGCAACCCGCTGATCGCCGATGTTCTCGAGCAGCCGGCTGGAGCCCTTCATGTAGTTGGCGATCGCCGAAAGGGGTTGATTCAATTCGTGCGCCAGCGCCGAGGCCATCTCGCCCATCGCGGTCAGCCGCGAGATGTGGACGAGTTCCGATTGCAGTTCCTGCAGTCTGGTTTCGGTTTCCTGGCGCTCGGTCAGATCCCGGACGAACCCGGTGAAAAAACGCCGGTTGCCCGACCGCATTTCCCCGACCGCAAGCTCCATCGGAAACGTCGAGCCGTCCTTGCGCTCGCCGACCACGACGCGGCCGATGCCGATGATCCGCCGCTCGCCGGTGCTGAGATAGCGGTGGAGATATCCGTCGTGGCTTTCCCGGTACGGGGAGGGCATAAGGATGTTGACATTCTTCCCGATCGCTTCGGAGGCGTCGTAACCGAACAGCCGTTCGGCGGCCAGACTGAAGGACTGGATGATTCCATGTTCGTCGATGACGATCATGGCTTCCGGAATCGTATCGAGGATGGATTTCAGGTGCGCTTCCCGTGCGATCAGCCGGCGGGTAGCGGAGGCCGAGCGGTCGCGGTTGCGCTGAAAGGCAAAGCCGGAAAATGCGATGGCAACACCGATGACGGCGAACGCCACCGCATTGATGATCTCCTCCGTGCGCATTGCCGAAAAGTTTTCGATCGGCAGCACGATGATGAGCGTCATCGCCGTTGCGAACAGCGCGGGCCCCAATCCGCCATACACCGCCGCGACGAGCACGGCGGGCACGAAAAATAAGAGGTGCACCCCGGGCTCGGACATGGCCTGGGAAACTGCCAGGCGGGCCAGGGAAGCAAGCACCACGAGCCCCCCCGCCAGCGCGTACTGGATTGCAGCCGCGCGGATCGCGGTCCGGTCGTTGCGCGGGAGGGCAGGAGCGCTATCGGAAGGTGCGGCGATTTCGCGCATTCTTGGTCGGGGCTGGTGTTGCAGGGGCGGGAATGATGGCTCCCGGCTGTGAATGTGGTGAAAACATAGCCGAATATCTACGGGATTTCCCTTAGGGACATGATCTGAATTTCGGGCGGTCCTTCCCCTCGATATCCGTTCGCCATCGGATTTCGGAGGATGTAGCCATGCCCGTCCAGACCCCGATTGCAAGCCTTCCTTCCAAGACGGCGACCGCCAAGCCCACAGCCACCGCCCGTGCGAAGCAGCCGAACGGCCAGGAAGGTCTGGCAGAATCACTGGGTCTGATGGGGGCGGTCATGCCCTATCCGCGGAACGCGGAAATCTTCGGTGAGGGTGAGCCCGCCGACTATCTCTACAAGGTCGTGGGCGGCGCTGTTCGCACCTACAAGCTCCTCGACGACGGCCGCCGGCAGATCGGTGGTTTCTATCTCCCGGGCGACATTTTCGGCCTCGAAGCCGGCGCCGACCACCGCTTCACGGCGGAAGCGATCTCCGACTCGATGGTCCTAGTCGTCAAGCGCAGCACGCTCGTCGCGCTCGCGGCGCGCCAAGTCGACCTCGCGCGGGATTTGTGGACGTTGACGGCCCGCGAACTCGCCCATGTACAGAATCTGATGTTGACGCTGGGCCGCAAGACGGCGCAGGAGCGCGTCGCTTCTTTCCTGCTCGAGATGGCAAGCCGGAATTCGAATTGCGACGCGGTTGAGTTGCCGATGTCGCGTCAGGATATCGCCGACTATCTTGGCCTCACCATTGAGACCGTTTCGCGGACGTTGACGCAGTTGGAAAATTCCGCGGCGATCTCGTTGCCAAGCTCGCGCCGCGTTATACTGCGCAACATGGCAGCCTTGCGAAAGCTGAATGCCTGATCCACGCTGGTAACAAGAACTCAGCAACGAGGGAGGGGAGGAAATGACGACGACCCTGCCGCGCGCCTTTCGCCGCATCCGCCTCGATCTCGCCCGCGAGCCCGGTCATCCGGAGGGCAGCCGCAAGTTCGGCTACATTTTCGTTGCGCCGCTCGATCAGGACGGACGCATCGATCCGGCCCTTTGGAAGGAGCATCGCGATCATTGCCGCGTTGTGCGGATCCGGCCCGACGATCAGGATGTCGGCCATCTCGTGCAGCAGCGGAACGGCGAATGGGCCTTCCGCTACGATGTCGACGGAGATGAACCGGACGAGCCGGGGTATCGGTTTGGCGACGAACGATTTGTGCTCGGCGAGTATGTCTCGGTTCGCGATCACGAAGACATGCACACGTTCAGGGTTTCTTCCGTGGAGCACGTCTGAACGAATCCACCGCTAATTTTACCGCAGTTCCTCCCGAAGCAAAAAGCGCCCGGCATTTCTGCCGGGCGCACTTTTATCTTGGCATTCCGATCAATTCATGCCGCTGTCTTGACTTCGATCTTCTTCGTTTCCTTTGCCGGCGGCTTTGGGACGGACACTTTCAGCACGCCCTTGGAAATGGCTGCCTTGATCTTCTCGGGATCGACGCCGGCGGGGAGTTCGATTGTCCGCGAGAATGAGCCATAGCTGCGTTCGATCAGGCGATAGTTCTTGTCCTTCTCTTCCTTCTCGGATTTCTTTTCGCCGCGGATCGTCAGCAGTCCGTCGGCCACGTTGATTTCGACATCCTTCTCCTCGAGTCCGGGCAGCTCTGCCGTCAACTCGATCTCCTTGTCCGTCTCATAAACGTCCATCCGCGGCACCAGATCGGTCGTTCCGAAGCTGGGAAAACCGCGTGAAAAATCGTCGAACAGGCGGTCGATCTCGCGGTGCAGGGCGCCGAACGGGCTGACCTGACCGGGCCTCGATCGATCCCGGCCAATGGGAATGAGCGATTTCAGGTTCATGGGCACCTCCGTCGGAAATGGCGTTGCCGGAGTACGTAGGCCCCCTTCATCATTCTCCTACATTGATCCGCGTCAAAAGTTTGGCTTCGCGTGATGCGGCAGCTATTCTGACCGATGGTCTTCGCGCTTGACGCACATCAAACCGCCCTCCTGTGAAGGGTGCAATTGATCCCGCAGTCTTGGAGAACGGCCATGAAAGCCAGCGATGTAATGACGACGAACGTCGTGACGGTGCAGCCCGACGTCTCCGTGAAGGACGTTGCCGATATTCTGGTCAAGCGCGGCATCAGTGCTGTGCCGGTGGTGAACGAGCGTGCGGAGTTGGTGGGAATCGTCAGCGAGGGCGATCTCCTGCATCGGACGGAAACCGGCACGGTGCAGCCCCGTTCCTGGTGGCTGCGGTTATTGACGAACGAAGAAGTGCTCGCTTCCCGCTTCGTGAAGGCGAACGCAAGAAAGGTGCAGGACATCATGACCCGCGACGTGGTCACGGTTGGTCCGGACACTTCGCTCGGCGAAATCGCCACGCTCCTGGAGAAGAAGCGGATCAAGCGCGTGCCGGTGGTCAAGGACGGCAAGCTCGTCGGGATCGTGAGCCGCGCGAATCTGGTTCAGGCGCTGGCGGCGGCGCAGAAGGATATCCGGCTGGCGGCCGCTCCGAGCGACGCGGCGATTCGCGACAAGCTGTTGGCTCGCCTGAACAACGAGCCTTGGGCGCACAGCTCGCTGCTCAACGTGGTCGTCGAGAACGGGGTCGTGGACTTGTGGGGCATTGTCCGCTCGGCTGCCGAACAGCAGGCAGTGCGCGTCGCCGCCGAGACGACTGCGGGCGTTCGTCAGGTCAACGATCACCTCATCGTCCGGCAGCTGGAAGGAGCTTTCTGAGGTTTGATTGACGGCCGGATCGGCCTTAGGGTGCGATCGTTTCAGGTGGAAGCGAGAACGCTTCCACCTAAAGCGTGAATCGCACCCTAAACTTTTGAATAGGGTCGGATTCACGACTTGGATGGAATCGCAAGGCGATTCCATCCAAGTCGATCCGACCCTCGCGCCCGCCCGCGCTTCGGTGTCGGCGGGCGCTTTCTTTTCAACCTCGCTGGATCGCATCGGCCTTGAGCGACCCGCTCTTGTCCTCGCGCAGTCGAACCGGACCGGCAGCATGCGTGGAAGCAGCGAACATGATATGAGCAGGGCATTCCGCATTCTGACCGGGACCCCCGACATGAGCGCCACCGACAAGATCGTCGCGCAAAGGGATGGCCGCATCGGCTATCTGATCTTCGATAATCCGGAGCGGCACAACGCCATGTCGCTCGACATGTGGGTGGCGGCATCCGGCGTGCTCGAGGATTTCGCCCGCGACGGCAATATCGGTGTCGTGGTTCTCGCCGGCGCCGGCGGCAAGGCGTTCGTCTCCGGCGCCGACATTTCGAGGTTCGAAGACGAGCGCGGCACGCAGGAGGCGGTCGCGCGATACGGCGCCGAGGTCGAGCGCGTCTATGCCCTGGTGCACGACTTCCCGAAGCCGACGATCGCGATGATCCGCGGCTATTGCATCGGCGGCGGGTTGGGGCTCGCGATCTCCTGCGATCTGCGCATCGCCTCCGATCAGTCGCGCTTTGCCATGCCGGCGGCAAAGCTCGGGCTTGGTTACGACTTGCCCGGCCTCCGCCGCTTCGTCGAAGTGCTCGGCGCTTCGTTCACGAAGGAGATGTTCTTCACGGCTCGCCAGTTCGATGCGGCGGAAGCAGTCGCGATGGGTCTCGCAAACCGGATTGTCGCCGATAGCGAAATCGAGACTTACGTCCGCGACTGTGCGGCGACGATCGCCGCGAACGCGCCGCTGACGATCGCCTCCACGAAGTTCATCATCGGCGAATTGATGAAGGACGCGGACGATCGCGATCTCGCTGGATGCACCGCGTTCGTCCAGCGTTGCTTTGAGAGCCGCGACTACGAGGAGGGCCGCCGGGCCTTCATGGAGAAACGCAAGCCGGTATTCACCGGCACGTAGTTCCGGAAAGAAAACGCCCGCAGTCCTGTCAAACCGCGGGCGCGATCGGAGCGGGAACTGCCCGACGATCTCAACTCGTCGGCCAGACGTAAGCGATCACGCGCTTCGCCGGATAGGGCGCTTCCGCGACCGTGTTGTTGTGATTGCCCGACAGAAGGATGGGGTTTCCGTTCGAGTCGATTCCGGTGACGATCCCGACATGACCGGCGCTGCCGCCACGGTTGATCACGGCGATCGCGCCGACCCTTGGCCCCGAAATCCGCTGTCCGTAGTCAACGAAGGAACGGGCCATGGCGGAAGAGGTGCCCTTCATGCCGCTCCGTTGCAGAACGAAATTCAGAAATTCGGCGCACCAGAGACTCCTGCGCTTGGTCGGATTGGTGCCCATGTATTGCCGCGCGACGGAAATCCAGTGCGGCGAGCCGACGCCTGCGGCCTGTAAGAAGTTCGCGGAGCCGCGCGGCTTGCCCGGGTGATTTGTTGTGCGCGCCTTCTTGCGGGTCTGTACGGGCTCGGCCACGGGTACCGGATTCTCTTCGCTGAGCGGATTGGCGGAAGCCGGCACGATCGGCGCCGTCATGGCAAGCAGTACAAAACCGATGACAGCTCGAACAGCAACCTTCATCACTTGTTTCCCATCTTGTTTCGGATGCGCTTCGAATTATCTCGAAAAAAGGCACACTTGCGGCAGCGCATGCGACATAGCGTACTGGCGCCGGTTGCGGGCGCCGGATAGGAAAGTTACCTTAACCTGCCGCAATTAAGCCCGTAGTTATGCGGGTTTTGGCGGCCTTCCGGCGCCTCGTGCCATGGACGTTAATCGGCGTGCGCGGTTAGATTCGTTCGCTTTCCGAACCATTCCAGCGAGCAGGCGGCGAGCGGCGCACACCGGACGGGCTTGAGATGACCGAATTCGACATCCTCGTGCAGGGCGGCAGGATCGCCACCGAAACCGGCGTCAGCGAGAGTGACGTCGGCATCAAGGGCGGCAAGATAGCGGCCGTCGGCCGCGAGCTCGGCGCGGCGAAGGAGACGATCGACGCCACCGGCCTCCTCGTGCTGCCCGGTGGCATCGACAGCCACGTCCACCTCGCGCAGCCGAGCGGTCCCGGCATCGTCATGGCCGACGATTTCGAATCCGGCACGCGCGCCGCGGCCTTCGGCGGCAACACGCTGGTGATGCCGTTCTGCATTCAGGAGAAGGGGAAGGGGCTGCGCGCCGCGCTCACCGAATATCACGCCAAAGCCGACGGCAAGTGCTACGTCGACACGAGCTTCCACCTCGTCATCTCCGATCCGACCGCAAGCGTGCTCGGCCAGGAGCTGCCGGCCGTCGTCGCCGACGGCTACACCTCGTTCAAGGTGTTCATGACCTACGAGGGCCTGAAGCTGAACGACCGCGAGATGCTGGAGGTGCTCGCCGTCGCCCGCGAGACCGGCGCGCTCGTGATGGTCCACGCCGAGAACGACGACGCGATCCGCTTCCTCACCGAGCGCCTCGAACGCGTCGGCCACACGGCTGCCTACAATCACACGGTCTCGCGCCCGATCCCGGTCGAGCGCGAGGCGACGCACCGTGCGATCTCGCTCGCCGAGCTGCTCGACGTGCCGATCATGATCGTGCACGTCTCGAACGGACAGGCGATGGAGGAGATCGCCCGCGCGCAGGCGCGCGGACTGAAAATCTACGGCGAGACCTGCCCGCAATATCTCGTGCTCAAGGCGTCGGATCTCCGCGGCATGGACCTCGAGGCTGCGAAGCTCGTCTGCAGCCCGCCGCCGCGCGACGCGGAAAGCCAGGCGGCGTGCTGGGACGGCTTGCAGCGCGGCGTGTTCTCGGTGTTCTCGTCCGATCACTGCCCGTTCCGCTACGACGACGAGCGCGGCAAGCGCGCGCCCCGCGGGCAGGAGAGCTTCCGCTACGTGCCGAACGGCATTCCCGGCGTCGAGACGCGGCTGCCGATCCTGTTCTCCGAAGGCGTCGCCAAGGGCCGCATCTCGCTCGAGCAGTTTGTCGCCTACACTTCGACGAACCACGCGCGCATGTACGGGCTCTATCCGCAGAAGGGCACGATCGCGCCGGGCTCCGACGCCGACATCGTGCTGTGGAACGCGAACCGCCGCATGCGCATCACGCATGAAATCCTGCACGACGCCTGCGATTACACGCCGTACGAGGGGCTGGAAGTGACCGGCTGGCCCGTGCTGACGATGGTGCGCGGCTGTGTGGTCGTGCGCGACGGCGAACTCGTCGGCGAGCGCGGCTTCGGCCGGCACCTGATGCGCGATCGTCCGCCTTCGGCGGAGCCGACGGGAAAGCTCGTGACGGAGTTCGACCCCGCGCCAAGACGGGTTTGAATCAACTTCCAGAACGATTGACGCGTCGTGCGCGGGCTTGTCCCGCGCATCCATGCCTTCTTCTAAGCAAGGCGTGGATCACCGGGACTCGGCGCGCCTCCTGCTCGCGTTTCGCTCGCAGGGCGCGCCGGCCCGGTGATGACGGAAGAATATTTGGTGCCGGCTCTTAAACCAGCGCCGGACGCAGATCCTCGGCCGTGCGCTGCAGGAGCGGCAGGAAGCGCTCGACCATTTCCGTGCTGCGTATCCGCTCGGAAGGCGCCGAAGCGTTGATCGCCGCGACCGTGCGGCCGTTGAAATTCTTCACCGGCACCGCGATGGAGGAAAGCCCGATCTCCATTTCGCCGTCGACGAGCGCATAGCCGTTCGTGCGCACATCGAGAATGCTCTTCCGGATGGCGTTGAGGTCGATCAGCGTGCGTGCGGTGTAGGTGCGCGGCCTGACCCGGCGCAGGAAGGCGTCGAGCTCATCGTCGGACAAACCGGACAGGAGCGCCCGGCCGAGCGCCGTCCAGGCGGCCGGCAGGCGGCTGCCGATGGTGAGGCCCGGCGACAGAATACGGTTCGTGCGCGCGCCGGCGACGAGCAGCGCTTCCGTCTCGTCGAGAATGGCGACCCAGCTCGACTCGTGAATCGTGGCGGCGAAGCGCTCGAGCAGCGGCTGCGCGGCACGGGTGAAGGGTGACGAGGAAAGATACGAGTGGCCGAGCGTCAGCACTTTCGGCGTCAGCGTGAAGTTGCGGCCGTCGGACTCGACGTAGCCAAGCGTCTCCAGCGTGATCAGCGAGCGCCGCACGGTGGCGCGCGGCAGCCCCACGCGCTTGGCGATGTCGGCGAGCGTCATGCGCGCCGCGTCGGGACCGAACGCACGGATGACCGAGATGCCGCGCGCAAGCGCCGTGACGAAATCCGGCCGTTCGGTCGGATCGAGCGGTTCGGCGGTTTGTGAGCTGATCGGCGCGGTGGCGGAGCTTGTTGTTGCGAAGCTTTCCATGATGACACCCTAGACGTTAGTCCAATTATTAAGGTCAGCCGCCGTGACACAAGCGAAATGTGCGCAATACGAACATAAAGCCGCAGTGCGAGCAAAGTGCGAAAAATAGATGCGTCAAACGAGAAAAATCCAGAAGAATGCCGGATATCCTTGGGTTTCACGGCTGGTTGACAGGACAGAGCCCGCGTTCATAGTTGCCGGCGACCGGAACTAAAAAGCTTGTTAAATCAATAAATTAAGTAGGCCGGCGCGGGGGAGGACGAATGGCGACGGTATTGCGCCTCGCCGAGGCAATCGAAGCGAACCTGCGCGACGGCGACACCGTCGCCATGGAAGGCTTCACTCACCTGATCCCATTCGCAGCCGGCCATGAGGTCATCCGCCAGCGGCGGAAGCGCCTCACGCTCGTCCGCATGACGACGGACATCATCTACGACCAGCTCATCGGCGTCGGCGCCGCCGACAGGATGATCTTCTCCTGGGGCGGCAATCCCGGCGTCGGCTCGCTGCACCGCTTCCGCGACGCCTACGAGAACGGCTGGCCGAACAAGATCGAGATCGAAGAGCACAGCCACGCGGCGATGGCGAATGCCTACGACGCCGGCGCCGCCGGCCTGCCCTTCGCCGCCTTCCGCGGTTATCGCGGCGCCGAGCTCCCGCGCGTCAATCCCAACATCAAGGAGATCGTCTGTCCGTTCACCGGCGAGAAGCTCGCGGCGGTGCCGGCGATCAGGCTCGACGTCGCGATCGTGCACGCGCAGAAGGCCGACCGCAAAGGCAACGTCCTGTTCGAAGGCATCGTCGGCGTGCAGAAGCAGGCGGTGCTTTGCGCCAAGCGCTCCATCGTGACGGTGGAGGAGATCGTCGACGATCTCGGACCGCACTCGCCCAATGCCGTGATCCTGCCGGGCTGGACCGTGAACGCGATCGCGCTCGTGCCGGGCGGCGCGCATCCCTCTTACGCGCACGGCTACTACAAGCGCGACAACATATTCTACAAGACATGGGACAAGATCTCGCGCGACCGCGACGGCTTCCGCGCCTGGATCGACGAGAACGTGATTCGCAAGGGCCCGGAAGCCTTCGCCGCCTTCGTGCAGCGCGCGGCCTAAATCATCCGCCTCACCCTGAGGAGCAGCGCGAAGCGCCGCGTCTCGAAGGGTGAGGCGCCCTCGTCCTTCGAGACGCGGCCTGCGGCCGCTCCTCAGGACGTGGACGAAGGAGCAAAGAAATGAGTGGTAGCTACTCCCCCACCGAGATGATGACGGTCGCCGCCGCCCGCGCGCTGAACAACGACGACGTCTGCTTCGTCGGCATCGGCGCGCCGTCGGCCGCCTGCAATCTCGCGCGCATGACGCACGCGCCCGACATCGTGCTGATCTACGAGTCCGGCACGATCGAGACGAAGCCGACCGCGCTACCGCTCTCCATCGGCGATGGTGAGCTCAGCGAGACCGCGCTCTGCACCGTCTCGGTGCCGGAGATGTTCCGCTACTGGCTGCAGGGCGGCCGCATCACAACGGGTTTCCTCGGCGGTGCGCAGATCGACAAATTCGCGAACCTCAACACCATTGTCGTCGGTCCCTACGACAAGCCGGTCGTGCGGCTGCCAGGCAGCGGCGGCGCGCCGGAGATCGCCACGAGCTGCGGCCGCATCTTCATCACCATGAGCCAGTCGCGGCGCAGCTTCGTCGACAGGCTCGACTTCGTCACCTCGCTCGGGCACGGTCAGGGCGGCGGCGACCGCAAGCGGCTCGGCGTCACCACCGCCGGCCCCACAAAAGTGATCACCGATCTCTGCATGCTGGAGCCCGACCGGGATACCAAGGAGCTGACGGTCGTCTCATTGCACCGGGGCGTTACGCGCGAGCAGGTGCGCGACGCCACCGGGTGGGATGTGAAGTTTGCGGCCGGCCTCGCCGAAACGCCGCCGCCCACGGAAATCGAGCTGCGGGAGCTCAGGGCGCTGCACGCCCGCACCAAAGTGGCGCATGGCGAAGCCGCCTGAAAGCGGGCATAAAGCAGCCATGCGCGACGCCTTCATCTGTGATTTTGCCCGCACGCCGATCGGCCGCTATGGCGGCTCGCTCGCGAAAGTCCGTACCGACGATCTCGCCGCCGTGCCGATCCGGGCGCTGGTCGGCCGCAGCTCGTCGGTCGATTGGAACGCCCTCGACGAAGTCTTCTTCGGCTGCGCCAACCAGGCCGGCGAGGACAACCGCAATGTCGCCCGCATGGCGCTCTTGCTCGCGGGCCTGCCGCAGACGGTGCCCGGCGTCACCCTCAACCGGCTGTGCGCCTCCGGGCTCGATGCCGTCGGCACCGCCGCCCGCGCGATCAAGACCGGCGAGCTCGATCTCGCGATCGCCGGCGGCGTCGAATCGATGTCGCGCGCGCCCTTCGTCATGGGCAAGGCCGCCGAGGCGTTTTCGCGCAACGCGGAGATTTTCGACACCACCATCGGCTGGCGCTTCGTCAATCCGCTGATGAAGAAGCAGTACGGCGTCGACTCTATGGCGGAGACCGGCGAGAACGTCGCCGCGGAATATCAGATCGCCCGCGAGGACCAGGACCGGTTCGCGCTCCGTTCGCAACAGCGTGCGGTGGCGGCGCAGGAGCGCGGATACTTCGACGGCGAGATCGTTCCGGTGGAAGTACCGGGCGGCAAGGCCGGACCGACGACCGTCAATCGCGACGAGCACCCGCGCAAGGACACGACGCTCGAAGGGCTGGCGAAACTGAGGACGCCCTTCCGCAATCCGGGCACCGTCACCGCGGGCAATGCCTCGGGCGTGAATGACGGTGCCGCGGCGCTCTTGCTCGCCTCCGAGGCGGCGATGAAGAAGCACGGCCTCACGCCCATCGCCCGCGTCGTCGGCATGGCGAGCGCCGCCGTGCCGCCGCGCATCATGGGCATCGGGCCCATTCCGTCGACCGAAAAGCTCATGGCGCGCCTCGGCCTGAAGATTTCGAATTTCGATGTGATCGAGCTGAACGAGGCGTTTGCGAGCCAGTCGCTGGCGGTCCTGCGCGGGCTCGGGCTCTCCGACGACGCGGAGCACGTGAACGCAAACGGCGGCGCGATTGCGCTCGGCCATCCGCTCGGCATGTCCGGCGCGCGCATTGCCGGCACCGCCGTTCGCTCGCTCGCCGAGAAGAAGGGCAAGCTCGCGCTCGCCACCATGTGCGTCGGCGTCGGGCAGGGCGTTTCGGCCGCCTTCGAGCGCATCTAGTTCAAGCAGAGGGAAACGTCGGCATGATCGCGGTAGTCGGGGCAACGGGCAATATCGGCCGCGCGACGGTCAAGGAATTGCGGGCGCTTGGGGAAGACCCGGTCTGCATTGTCCGCAACGCGGACAAGGCGCGCGAGGTCCTCGGCGCCGACGTGCGCACGACGACCGCCGACCTGAACGACCGCTCTGCCGTAGAGAGGGCGCTGAGCGGCGTCGACCGTTTGTTTGTGGTGACCGGCGGAACCCCGCAACTCGGCGAGTTGGAGATGAACGTGCTGAACGCCGCCAAGGCCGCGGGCGTCAAATGGCTCGTCAAGCTCGCGGGCGGCAAGTGCGTGTCGCAGCCGGATTCGGGGTCGCTGCTCGGGCGCGGCCATTACGCAGTGGAGGAGGCGCTGAAGCAGAGCGGCCTCGGCTGGGTGATTTTGCGGCCGGGCCTCTTCATGCAGAACACGCTCGCGCAGGCACCGCTCATCAAGAGCGAGAGCAAGATGGCGCTCGCGTTTCCCAAGGACCTGCCGCTTGCCTTCATCGACACGCGCGATGTCGGCGCGCTCGCCGCGCGCGTGGTCCGCGATCCCGCGAAACACGCGAGCCAGTCGATCGAGTTCACGGGGGTGATCACGAACTATGGGCAGTTCGCCCAGGTGTTCTCCGAAGTGCTCGGCCGCCCCATCGCTTATGTCGGCCTTACGCTGGAGCAGGCCGAGCAGGGCATGAAGGCGCGCGGCATGCCCGAGTGGCTGGTCGACCACATGCTCACGATCGCGCGGCTTGCAGCCCAAGGCGAGTTCTCGATCGAGAACATGCAGCCGTTCCGCGACATCGTCGGCCGCGCGCCGGCCTCGACCAAGCAGTTCGTGCAGGATCACAAGGCGATGTTTAGCTGAGCTTCGCTGGCTTCACAGCATTTTCCGCTCGTCCCCGCGAAAGCGGGGACCCAGGACCACAATGAAATTTGTAAGCTGCTCTGGATTCCCGCTTGGGCGGGAATGAGCGGAATGGATCGATCAAAGCAAAATTCGCTTTACGCGAGCCCGCTCTCTCGCGCCTGCTCGAGCGCCATCACCGCCCAGTCCTTCTCGCCTTCGCCGCGCGCAACGGCGGCGGCGAGCCGGTCGTGCCACACCTGGCCCGAAGGCAGCGGCACGTTCATCGTCCCGCCGGCGGCGAGCGCGAGCTTGGCGTCCTTCAGGCCGTTGATCGCCGTCTGTCCGGCCTTGTCGTAGCTCTCCTCGACGATGATCTTGCCATAGACCTTGTAGGCGGGCGCAGCGAACAGGCCGTCGGTCATCACGTCATAGAAAACCTCCGGTGCGACGCCGTACTTGCGGATGAGGGCAAAGCCTTCGCCCATTGCTTCGATCGCGCAGCCGAGCACGAAGTTGTTCGCGAGCTTGAGCGAGGTCGCCGCCGCCGGCTCCGCGCCTGCTTCGAACGTGCGGCGGCCGATCGCGGCAAAGAGCGGCGTGCAGCGCTGGATCGCCTCCGCCGGGCCGCCGGCCACGACGCCGACCACGCCCGCCAGCACCTGCTCCGGCCGGCCGAGGATCGGTGCGGCGACGAGGATTTGTCCTCTTTCCTGATGTGCGGCGGTGAGCGCCCGGATCACGCCGACGCCGTGCGTGCCGGAGCAGATATGGATGCCGCCCTTCGGCAGCGCGTCCAAGAGCCCGCCCTTCTGTCGTGCGACATCGTCGACGGCCGCGTCGTCTGTCAGCATCGTGAACACGGCCTCGCCGAACGCCGCCGCTTCGCTGATCGACGGCACCACCTTCGCGCCGGCGTCCGCGAGCGGCTTCGCTTTCGCCGGCGTGCGGTTGAAGACGGCGACCTCGTGCCCCGCCTGCAGGAGCCGTTGCGCCATGGCCGTCCCCATGCGGCCGAGCCCGATGAAACCGACCTTCATGACGACCTCCATAAATGGTCATTCCGGGCCCGCCGCGGAGTTTATCCTTGGGCGCGCCAAAGGCGCGACCCGAGGGCGACGCCCCGGAATGATGCTGAATAATTTAACTCGCGTTCAGGCGAGTTGCCCGCGCACCCACTCCAGCTCGCGGCAGACGTACTCGACGATGTCGCCGGTCTTCAGGCTGTCCGGCAGCATATCCCAGGTATAGGTCTCGACCTCGAGGTGGCGCGACAAGGGCTTCTGCTTGTGGAACTTGAGCGCGTCGGCGATTGCAAACCGCGTCGTGCGGAACTGCCCAAGGTCGTCGAGGAACACCGGCACGTGGATGTGCGTGCGCCACTCTCGCTTGCCGCCGGGATTTTTCTCCCAGTCCGCGATGGCGTCGTCGACGTTCAGGTACTTCGTGAGCTTGCCATCCTTCTTCTCGATCGTCTGCGTGAGATAGATCGTCTTGGAGTAGCGCTTGAGCGCATCGACCGCCGCCTGCGTCACCTCCGGGATGTGCAGCGCCGCCGCTTCCTGCAGCTTCACGATCGGCACGCCGGCGTCCACGAGCTTCTGCAGCGACTGCGTGATGTCCTCGTACTCCACGGCGAGGTGGCAGATGTCATAGACGATGCCCACGTGCCGCCGGAGCGCGGCCATCGCCTCCGCGATCGGCAGCCCGCTGATCTTCGCGAGCTTCTCCACCGATTTGCCCGCGTAGAGATGGTTCGTGAAGTAGTCGACCGTCTCGTCCGTGGTTTCGAGATAGCAATAGGGTTCGGGCTCGAGCCCGAGCGTGACCGTGACGCCGGTCTTCGCCTCAAGCTCGATCAGGTGCTTCGTCACGCGCAGCACGTTGTTCGTGTAGCTCTCGACCACGTCCGGACCGGTGACGCGCGGCTTGAAGCCGAGCGGCGAGGTCTGGATCGACGGCATCACGTCCTTCGGCGCGATGTCGGCCACCACGCTCGCGACGTTCATCGTGTATTGCGTGCGCTCCTCCGAGCGCCAGTCCGGCTCGTACACCTGCTCCTTGACCAGTTCGCCCTTGAAGTGGCCGTACACGAAGGCGTTCACGGTGTAGAGATACATGTTGTTGTCGTCGAGGAACTTGCGGAGCTTGTCGCGTTCCGTCTTGCTGTTGGCGAGCGTTTCCGCCGACTTCGCCGACAGCCGCAGCGAAACGCCGAACCGCTTGTTGCCGGCGAAGCGATCCCGCACCTTCGGCACGTAGGTGTTGAGGCTCTGCCAGATCTGCTCCCAGTCGTCGGCCGGATGCACGAGCGTGGAATAGGTGAGGTGGCCGAGGCCGTTGCCGAGATCCATTGCTTACTCCCTGTATGTTTTTCCGGGCTTTTCCGTCACGGAACGCGCTCGACCGCGCCGGTTTTCGCCGAGCGCACGATCGCCTCGGTCACCGCGGACCCGTGAATCATTTCTTCATGCGAGATCGGGTAGGGCGCGCCGCCCGAGGCGGCGGTTGCGAACGCGTCGAGCGTCACCCGCGGCAGATCGAGCGTCTCCGCCTGCCATGATTTCAGCTCGCCCTTCACCGGCTGGAAGCGGCAATTGCCGAAGAGCCGCGTGCGCCGCTCCTCCGACGAGGCGCCGGCCACGTGCGTGACGCCCTCGAGCCGCACCCAGCCTTTCGAGCCGAACACCTGGAAGCTGAAGCCTGGCCCGGTCGCGGTCATGGTGCCGAGATAGCCCGACATGCCGTCCTTCATGCGGAACAGGATCGAGGTCGTGTCGTCGGCGTCGATCTCGACCGCGCGGCGGAAGCTCTGCGCATAGACGTGGTCGATCGGCCCGCACAGATCGATCATGCCGTCGACCGCGTGCACGCCCATCGGCGTGAGCCCGCCCGCCGGCGTCTCGTCCTTGTGCGCGCGCCAGTGCGACGGCTTCAGGAACAGCGCGTTCGGGAACGTCATCGTCGCTTCCACGTGCAGGATCATCCCGAGTTCGCCGGAGCGGATCTGCTGGCGCAGCCTGTTCATCTCCGGGTGGAAGCGGCGGTTGTAGCCGAGGCCGAGCGCGACGCCGGCCTTTTTCACGGCCGCGACCGCGTCCTCGGCTTCCTGCTTCGTCAGCGTGAACGGCTTCTCGCAGAAGACGTGCTTGCCGGCTTTCGCCGCCGCGATCACCTGCGCCGCATGCATCGAGTGCGGCGTCGACAGCACGAGCGCATCGATCTCCTTGTCCGCGAGCGCGGCCTCGAAGTCCGGCAAGAGCCGCAGCCCATGCTGCTTGACGAACGCCTCGACCTCCGGGCTGACGGTGCGCGTCGCGCCGGCGACGAAACGGATCTGGTCGCTCGCGCCCTGCACGGATTCGACGAGCGTCCGTCCCCACCAGCCCATGCCGACGATTGCTGCCCTGATCATTCCAACCTCACCGCACAATACGTGAAAGACGCGCTCACATCGGCCATGCCTGCATCGCCACGACGAAGCAGCAGATTCCCCAGAACAGCGGATACTCGGCGCCGCCGAAATTCCAGATCCATTTGCCTTCCGAGAATTTCCACGTTGCCCAGGCGGCGACGAGCAGGAACACGCCCGCAAGGATGGCGGCCGGCGCCGTGTAGATGCCGAGCACGAGCCCGATCGTGACGACGATCTCGATCGCGAAGGAGGCATAGAGCCAGGCGATCGGCGGATTCAGCCCGACCTTCGCCATGAAGCCCTTGACGAAATCCTGATTCTGAAACTTCACGAACAGGTGCGGGATGAAGAACAGCCCGCACGCGATCCGCAGGATATTGGCCCCGTTCGTGAGATCGAAGTTCTGCGCCCAGTCCATTGTCCCCCCGGCGTTTACATCTGCGTCTTCCGCCGCCACCCGGTTGTCCGGGTCGGCGGTTGGTCCTGTTTGATCGCCCTGAGATTGCCACGGCTCCTCGCCGCGCGGCACTGCCTCATTTCGCCTGCGGGACGAGCGAGAAGCGCGGATCGGCCGCGAGGCATTCCGCCTCCGGCAGTCCCAGCTCGCGCCGCACGATGTTCACCCCCTGCACCAGCGCGACGATCTTGTAGAAGGCGTGGCGCCGGCTCATGCCCTCGCGGCCCATGCCGCAGTCGGAGCTGATCACCAGCCGCTCCGGCGGGATGTGCTTGAGCGCGCGGCGGATATGATCGGCGATCTCCGTCGGCCGCTCGACCTGCAGGCCGTGATGGTCGATCACGCCGATCGCGACCTTCTTGCCGGTGATGGCCTTGCCGAACAGCTCGAGATCCTGGCCGCCCGCGCTCACGGATTCGAACGTGACCACGTCGGCGTCCACCTGATTGAGAAGCTCGAGCGCGTTCTTGTAACTCTGCACTTCCGCGAACATGCGCTGCTGCGAGGGATTGCCCCAGCAGGTGTGGCACCACACCTCGGTCTTGTCGCGCAGCCCCTTTACGGTGCGGTTGAAGACCTCGACGCTGTATTTCGGGTTGATCACCTCGTCGACGATGCCGCGCACGGCGAGCAGATGGATTTGCGGCTCTTCGTACTGGATTACCGGGCAGCCTGCGTCGGCGAGCGCGTGCAGTTCCTCGTTCAGCGCGTCGCTGATCGCTTCGATGCGGTCGCGGATTTTTTTGTAGTGTTTATCTTGGACTGCGAAGGCGACGAGCTCCGGCCCAATTGTGCCGAACTTCACCGGCTTTTTGGTGAGGCGCTGCGCGACCTTCCACATCTCCGTGTACTGCAGGTCGCCGCGCGTCACCGGCCCGACGAGATCGGGCATCACGCGCGCTTCCAGATAATCGTGCAGGATGTGCCCCGGCGGGAAGGCGAGGCCGCCCTTGCCGGCCAGCGCCGGGTGCGGATTGAGCCGGTCGAACCCGCCCATATGCCGCGGCGGATAGGAGGTCCAGCTCTGGCCGCCGACATCGGAATCGAAATGCGCGTCGCCGTCGGTCACGATGTCCAGGCCGGCGATTTCCTGCTCGTGCAGGTAGATCGAGACCGTGTCCACGTACTGCTCGCGGAAGCGGTTGGTGACCATGGCATCGAGGAACGTCCGCGTGCCGAGATTTTCCGTGTACCAGCTCGGCCGCGGCAGCGAGCCGGTGATGGTCGTCGGCAGCATGATGTCTTTGGTGGCGCGAAGCATGTCCTTGAGTTCCCCCGCTGTTACCGGCAGCGCCCGCTTGCATCCGGACGCGACTTTATCGCGACATCTCTAGCCTGTAGCGGCCGGACTGTCAGCCTTGGCCGGAGTTTGCCCCGTTCCGCCTGAGTGGGCAGCGGCGCGCATCGCCGCGCCGCCGTCGCAGACAGCCGCGCCTGCCCATTCGCGAAAAGTCCGCTGGGTGGAGAAACGGTTCGCGAAATGTCCGTATTTCAAATGCGCGGGAAGCAAGCATAGACTGACACTGCGTTGCGGAATCGCATGTTCCGGTCATCTTTACCGGCCACGCTTCGCGCGAGGTGGGATCGAGACCAATGGGCCACTACGACCTCGCGGTGATCGGTGGTGGGATCAACGGCTGCGGTATCGCCCGCGACGCGGCGGGCCGCGGCCTTTCCGTGCTCCTGGTGGAGCAGGGGGATATCGCCTCCGCCACCTCTTCGGCCTCGACCAAGCTGATCCACGGCGGCCTGCGCTATCTTGAGCACTTCCAGTTCCGCCTCGTGCGCGAGTCGCTGCACGAGCGCGAACGCCTCTTGGCGCTGGCGCCGCACCTCGTCCGGCCGATGCGCTTCGTGATGCCGCACGTGAAGGGCGCGCGTCCGGCATGGAAGTTGCGCGCGGGCTTCGCCCTCTACGACTGGCTCAGCGGCGCGGGGCTGCCGAAGTCGCGCCGGCTCGACCTCGCCGACGATCCGGCCGGCGCGCCGCTGAAGCCGGGTTTTGCCCTCGGCTTCGAGTATTCGGATTGCGCGACCGACGACGCGCGCCTCGTGCTCGCCAATGCGATGGGCGCACGCGACAAGGGGGCGGTCGTCCGCCCGCGCACGCGTTGCGTTGCCGCGCGCCGCGAGGGCGGAAGCTGGCAGCTCGTGCTGCAGTCGGGCGGCAGGCGCGACACGGCGACGGCCCGCGCGCTCGTGAACGCGGCGGGACCCTGGGTGGAGCGGGTGATCGAGACCGTGGTGCGGCAGACGCCGCGCACGCGCGTCCGCCTCGTCAAGGGCAGCCACATCGTCCTGCCGCGCCTGCATGCGCACGATCGCGCTTATCTGTTGCCGAACGATGACGGCCGGCTCGTCTTCGCCATTCCCTTCGCCGACGACTTCACCCTCGTTGGCACCACCGAAGTCGACGTGCCCGAGCATTCGCCGCAGGTGGCGGCAAGTGCCGAGGAGATTCTCTATCTCTGCCGGGTGGTCAGCGCATTCTTCCGCACGCCGGTGAAGCCGTCGCAGGTGGTCTGGACCTATGCCGGTGTGCGCACGCTCGTCGACGACGGCCGCAAAATCTCGTCGGAAGTGACGCGCGACTACGCGATCGACGTCGACGGCGGCTACGGCGACCCGCCGCTCGTCTCGATCTTTGGCGGGAAGCTCACGACCTATCGCGCGCTGGCGGAGAAGGCGGTCGAGCGCCTGCGCCATTGGCTGGCCTTCGGTCCCGCCTGGACCGCGCACGCCCCGCTTCCCGGCGGTGACCTGCCGGCCGGCGGCATCGACGAGTTGATCGCTGGCCTGCGGGAAGTGCATCCGTATCTGACGCCCGCGCACGCGCGGCGGCTTGCCCGCGCCTACGGGACGCAAAGCTGGAATCTGCTCGGCGGCGCCACAAGCCTCAACGATCTCGGCCGCCGCATCCTCGGCGATCTCTACGCTGCCGAAGTCGACTACCTGCGCCGCGAGGAATGGGCGGCGACGGCCGAGGATGTGCTCTGGCGGCGGAGCAAGCTCGGCCTCGTCGCCTCGCCCGCCGAGGTCGAAACGCTCAACGCGGTCCTCGTCGGCGCGGCGCCGGAAACCACCGTCGCCTGATTGCGTTGTGGCCGCGGGGACTGTTGAGCGCCGCGCGCTTCCCCGCTAATCAGACGGCAGGCGCAAACAGGAGAAGGATGCCAGCCGGAAAATGAACGTTGCCCTCGATCGCGAGCAGAAGCCGGCCAATGGTACGCGCCAGGAATTCGCGCCTTGGAAGGATCCGTCGCAAAGACCGCTGGTTCGATTCGAGGGGGTGACGAAGCGTTTCGGCGAGGTGACCGCGGTCGACGGCCTGTCGCTCGGCATCTATGAGCGCGAGTTCTTCGCGCTGCTCGGCCCCTCCGGCTGCGGCAAGACCACGCTCATGCGCATGCTCGCGGGCTTCGAGGAGCCGACCAAGGGCCGCGTGCTGCTCGGCGAGCAGGACCTCGCGGGCGTGCCGCCCTACCGGCGGCCGGTGAACATGATGTTCCAGTCCTACGCGCTCTTCCCGCACATGAGCGTGCGGGACAACGTGGCGTTCGGCCTGAAGCAGGATCGTCTGCCGAAGAGCGAGATCGCCGCCCGCGTTGCCGAAGTGCTGCGCCTCGTCAAGCTTTCCGGTTTCGAACGGCGCAAGCCCGATCAGCTTTCCGGCGGCCAGCGCCAGCGCGTGGCGCTCGCCCGTTCGCTCGTGAAGCGGCCGAAGGTGCTCCTGCTCGACGAACCGCTCGCGGCGCTCGATAAGAAGCTGCGCGAGGAGACGCAATTCGAGCTGATGGAGCTGCAGTCGAGCCTCGGCATGACCTTCATGATGGTGACCCACGACCAGGAGGAGGCGATGGCAGTCGCCGACCGCATCGCCGTCATGAACCACGGCTGCATCGTGCAGATGGGCACGCCGGCGGAAATCTACGAGCAGCCCGCCACCCGTTACGTTGCCGACTTCATCGGCGACGTGAACCTGATCGAGGCAAAGGTCACGGCGCGCGACGGCAGGAATGTCGTCATGCAGAGCGGAATCATCGCGGCGCCGCTGCGGGCGGCATCCGACGCGGAGGTCGCGGTCGGCGCTGATGTTGCGCTCGCGCTCCGCCCGGAGAAGGTGAAGATCACCGTTCGCAAGCCGGCGGACGCCACCGAGAATTTCACCCGCGGCACGGTTGCCGGCATCGCCTATCTCGGCGACTTCTCGATCTTCCAGGTGCGGCTCGAAAGCGGCCAGGTGTTCAAGGCCGCACGGCCGAATGTCACCCGCTTCACCGACCAGCCGATCACCTGGGACGACCGGGTTTTCCTGAGCTGGTCGCCGGAAGCCGGCGTCGTGCTGACGCAGTGAGAGTTGGAATGTCACGAACGGCCCTCATGGTTCGAGACGCGCCACTCCGTGGCGCTCCTCACCATGAGGGCCTTTCATGCGCCCTCATCCTGAGGAGCCCGCCTCCGATGTCGGGTTTACCCGACATCGGCAGATTTCACTGCGCAAGTCGGCTACAGCCGACTTGCGTGCGCAGCGAAGGCGGGCGTCTCGAAGGATGAGGGTAGGGGCGAAGGACGGAAAGCCGATGTCGAATGAAGCTTCAGCTTCGCGGGGCCGCGCGCTGGTCGTGCTCGTCCCCTATCTGTGGCTGCTCTTCTTCTTCCTCGTGCCGTTCCTCATCGTCTTCAAGATCAGCCTGTCCGACGACGTGCTGGCGCAGCCGCCCTATGCGCCGGTGCTCGATCTTTCCGCCGGGTGGGACGGCATCCGCGAATTCGTCGCTGCGCTCGATTTCGAAAACTACGCCTTCGTGCTGGGCGACAGCCTCTATGTGCAGTCGTATTTGCAGAGCCTCGGAATCGCGGCGTTCTCGACGCTGATCTTGATCCTGATCGGCTTCCCCATCGCCTACGGCATGGCGCGCTCGCCGCGGTCCTGGCGGCCGCTGCTCCTGATGCTGGTGATCCTGCCGTTCTGGACCTCGTTCCTGATCCGCGTCTATGCGTGGATGGGCATCCTCGCCCGCGAGGGCCTGGTCAATCAGGTGCTGGTCGGCACCGGCATCCTCAGCCAGCCCGTGGAAATCCTCGCCACCAATTCGGCGGTCGTGCTCGGCATCGTCTATTCCTACCTGCCGTTCATGGTGCTGCCGCTCTATGCAGCGCTCGACCGGCTCGACGAGTCGCTGCTGGAAGCCGCGGCCGATCTCGGCGCGCCGCCGTGGAAGAGCTTCTGGCTGATTACGTTTCCACTCGCCATGCCGGGACTCATCGCCGGCTCGCTGCTCTGCTTCATTCCGGCGGTTGGTGAGTTCGTCATCCCCGATCTTTTGGGCGGCTCCGACACGCTGATGATCGGCCGCACGCTCTGGACCGAGTTCTTTTCCAACCGCTCATGGTCGATTGCGTCCGTGATCGCCGTGTTTCTGCTGATCGTGCTCGTGGTGCCGATGGTTCTTTACCAGAACCTGCAGGCCCGCTCGCTCGAAGCGGGGAAGTGAGGCGGATATGCGAAAAGGTCTCAGCCTCTTCAACGTCACCTCGCTCGTGCTCGGCTTTGCCTTTCTCTATCTGCCGATCCTGATCCTCGTGATCTATTCCTTCAACGATTCGCGTCTCGTCGCGGTCTGGGGCGGTTTCTCCACACGCTGGTATGCGGCGCTGTGGCAGAACCAGCCGTTGCTCGACGCCGCCTGGGTGACGCTGCGCGTCGCCTTCGTCTCGGCGACCGTCGCGACGGTGCTCGGCACACTCGCCGCCGTCTCGCTCGTGCGTTTCGGCCGCTTCCGCGGCCGCACGCTCTTCTCCGGCATGATCTATGCGCCGCTCGTGATGCCCGAAGTCATCCTCGGGCTCTCGCTCCTGCTCCTGTTCGTCGCCGTCGATCTCGACCGCGGGTTCTGGACCGTGACGCTCGCCCACGTCACCTTCACCATGTGCTTCGTCGCCGTCGTCGTGCAGTCGCGGCTCGTCACCTTCGACCGCAGCCTCGAGGAGGCGGCCATGGACCTCGGCGCGCCGCCGCTGCGGACCTTCCTCACCGTCACGCTGCCGATCATCTTCCCGGCGGTGGCGGCAGGCTGGATGCTTGCCTTCACGCTCTCCCTCGACGATCTCGTGATTGCGAGCTTCACCACCGGCCCCGGTGCCACCACGCTACCGATGCGGATCTACAGCCAGGTGCGGCTCGGCGTGACGCCGGAGATCAACGCGGTCTCGACCATCTTCATCGCAGTCGTTACCCTGATCGTGATTGCTGCTTCGTTCGCGATGAAGCGCCAGTTTGTTGCCGACTGCACGCGACCCGCCTAGATATCGACAATGGCCGCACCGTTCGAACACTCCATCGAAACCGCGCTGCAAAGCGGGATCGGCGAAGGCGGCATCCCCGGCCGCGCCTATCTCGATCAGCTTCGCCGCAGCGAGGAAGCGATCGTCGACTTGCGTTCCGCCTACACCCACCGCTATCCGACGTTCGCCCTTCTCCGCCAGCCGGAAAGAACCGACGACCTGCCGGAGATCGCCGAAACCGCGATGATGCTCGCCCAGTCGAGCGACGTGGTTTTCCTCGGCACCGGCGGATCGAGCCTCGGCGGCCAGGCGCTCGCCCAGCTCGCCGACTACGGCGTGCCGGGCCTCGGCGCGCTGCGCACCAAGGCGCGCGTGCACTTCCTCGACAATCTCGATCCCGTCACCTTCGAGCGCCTGCTGGAGCGCCTGCCGCTCGCGACCACCCGCTTCGTCGCCATCTCGAAATCCGGCACCACGGCGGAGACGCTGATGCAGACGATGGCCGTTATTGCCGCGCTCGAGCAGGCGGAGCTCGGCGGCAAGATCCCCGAGCATCTCGTCGGCATTTCCGAAGGCCCGCCCGGCGAGCGCAAGGGTCTGCGCGAGCTGCTCGAGCCGAGACGTTGCACGGTGATCGAGCACGACCCGAATGTCGGCGGGCGCTTCTCCGCGCTGACGAATGTCGGGCTGCTGCCCGCGCTGGTGCTCGGCCTCGATGTGCGCGCGATCCGCGCCGGCGCGCGCGAAATCCTGCAGCCGCTGGTGCTCGGCCGCTCCGCCAAGGAGATTCCCGCCGCGATCGGCGCGGCACTTTCTTCCGCCGCCGCGGCGGAAGGCAAGACCATGCGCGTGATGATGGCCTATGCCGACCGCCTTGAGCGCTTCACCCGCTGGTGGGTGCAGCTCTGGGCGGAAAGCCTCGGCAAGAAAGGCAAGGGCGCAACCCCGATCGCCGCGCTCGGTCCCGTGGACCAGCACAGCCAGTTGCAGCTTTGGCTCGGCGGTCCGCGCGACAAGCTGTTTACCGTGATCACGACCGGCGTTGCCGGCCTCGGGCCGAAGATGGACAAGGTGCTTGCCGGGCAGGCGGCCGAGCCGGGCCTTGCCGACAAGACCATGGGCGACCTCGTCGCCGCGGAGGGCCGCGCCACCGCCGAAACGCTGGCGAAGCACGGCCGTCCCGTGCGCATGATCCACGTCGAGCAGCTCGACGAGCGCGCGATCGGCGCGCTGATGATGCACTTCATGCTGGAGACGATCATCGCCGCGCACCTGCTCGGCGTCGATCCGTTCGGGCAGCCGGCGGTGGAAGAGGGCAAGATGCTCGCGAAGCGCTATCTCGCCGACGGGGAATAGCGCGGCCATGACCCCGGCCTCGATCCGCATCGACGACCGCATCTCCATCGGCGAGCACGAGATCGAGGAAAGCTTCGTCCGCGCCTCCGGCCCGGGCGGACAGAACGTCAACAAGGTCTCGACCGCGGTGCAGCTCCGCTTCGACGTGCGGCACTCGCCGTCGCTGCCCAACGACGTGCGGGCGCGGCTGAAGACGCTCGCCGGCCGCCGCCTGACCAAGGAAGGCGTGCTGGTGATCGTCGCCGCGCAGCACCGCACGCAGGAAAGGAACCGCGCCGACGCCCGCGAGCGCCTGGTCGAGCTGATCCGCCGCGCCGCCGAACGCCCGGTCCCCCGCCGCAAGACCCGCCCGCCCGCGTCCTCCAGGCGCAAGCGGCTCGAGGGCAAGAAGCGCCGCGGCGAGATCAAGAGCCTGCGTCGTGTGCGGCCCGGGATGGACTGAGCAGACCGCTCGTCCCCGCGAAAGCGGGGACCCAGCATCGCGCTGGCGAGCGAAGCGAGCGGCCAGCGCGACAAATAAAAAGCTGGATTCCCGCTTGCGCGGGAATGAGCGGATTAAAATGATAGATTACCGCGTAAGCCGACTCGGAAAAACAGGAATGCCCGTCCGCCAGCTTCCCGAATCCCTCGTCAACCGCATCGCCGCGGGCGAGGTCGTCGAGCGTCCGGCGTCGGTCGCGAAGGAGCTCGTCGAGAATGCGCTCGACGCCGGCGCGCGCCGGATCGAAGTCGTGCTCTCGGGCGGCGGGCGCCGGCTCATCCGCGTGACCGACGACGGCAGCGGCATGAGCGCCGGCGATCTCGGGCTCGCGGTCGAACGCCACGCCACCTCGAAGCTCGCCAATGACGATCTCGATGCGATTGCCACCCTTGGCTTCCGCGGCGAGGCATTGCCGTCGATCGGCGCCGTCGCCCGGCTCTCCATCGTGACGCGCACGCAGGACGCCGACGCCGCAAGCGAAATCCTCGTCGAAGGCGGCCGAAAATCGGAGGTGAGGCCCGCCGCCCTCGGGCAGGGCACGCGCATCGAGGTGCGCGATCTTTTCTACGCGACGCCCGCGCGCCTCAAGTTCCTCAAGTCCGACCGCGCCGAGACCGCGGCCGCGGTCGAGGCGGTGAAGCGCCTCGCGCTCGCGCGGCCCGATGTCGCCTTCACGCTCGTTGCCGAGGACCGCCCGCCGGTCACCTACGCCGCGCGCGGCAACGGCACCGAAGGCCGGCTTGCCCGCATGGCCGACGTGCTCGGCGCCGATCTGCGCGAGAACGCGGTGCCGGTCGAAGGCGAGCGGGAAGGGGTTGCGCTTTCCGGCCTCGCGGGCTTGCCGACGTTTTCGCGCGCCAATTCGCTCGCGCAATATCTCTTCGTCAACGGCCGGCCCGTGCGCGACAAGGTGCTGCTCGGCGCCGTGCGCGCGGCCTATGCCGATCTCCTGCACGGGGACCGCTATCCCGTGGTCGCGCTCTTTCTTTCGCTCGATCCGCGCGAGGTCGACGTCAACGTGCATCCCGCCAAGACCGAGGTGCGCTTCCGTGATCCCGGCCTTGTGCGCGCGCTGCTGATCCGCGCGCTCAAGGACACGCTCGGCACCGGCGCCATGCGCGCGGCCACCACGGGTGCGGCACGTCTCGTCTCGTTCGCGCGGCCCAACATCGGCAGTGCGCGGCCTGCGCAGGCGTGGCGCGGCTCGGCCGCGCCCGCCTATGCGCCGCATTTCGCCGAAGCCGAGCAGGCGGTTTTTGACGCGGTCGCGGCGCCGTCCGCCGATGCCCGCGCCGATGCCGCGCCCGCCGCATCCGATCTTCTCGACAAGCCGCTCGGTGCCGCCCGCGCGCAACTGCACGAGACCTACATCGTCGCCCAGACCCGCGACGGGCTCGTGGTCGTCGACCAGCACGCCGCCCACGAGCGCATCGTCTATGAGCGGCTCAAGGCCGCGCTCGCACGCGACGGCGTGGCGCGGCAAATTCTGTTGGTTCCGCAGGTGGTCGAGCTCGATCCCGGCGACGCGGCGGCCCTCGCCGAACGCGCAGACGACCTTGCGAAGCTCGGGCTCGTGGTCGAGCAGTTCGGCCCCGGCGCCGTACTCGTGCGCGAGGTGCCGGCGTTGCTCGGCGACACCGATGTCATCGGCCTCGTGCACGATCTCGCCGAGCACGTGGCGGAGTGGGACCAGTCGCTGCCGCTCGAGCGCCGGCTGCTTGCCGTCGCATCGTCCATGTCGTGCCACGGCTCCGTGCGTGCCGGCCGCCGCCTCAAGCCCGACGAGATGAACGCGCTGCTCCGCGAGATGGAGACGACGGAGAACGCCGGCCAGTGCAATCACGGCCGGCCGACATATGTGGAGTTGAAGCTCGCCGACATCGAAAAATTATTCGGACGCAGATAGTTTCTCGTCATGGCCGGGCTTGCCCCGGCCATCCACGCCTTTCAGCGTATCAATGCCCTGAAGACGTGGATGCCCGCGACAAGCGCGGGCATGACGAGGTTATTTGAAATGCAGAATCGTGAATTCCGTATCGTCATACGCGCGCCGTTCCAGCTCCTCGAATCCTTCCGGCGCCGTGAACTTCGCTTTCACCGCTTCTTCGACCACAACGAGCGCGCCGGGCACGAGCCAGCCGCCGTCGCGCGCGCTGGCGAGCGCCTTCTCCGCCAGTCCCTCGCCGTAGGGCGGGTCGCAGAACACGAGCGAGAACGGCTCGACCGGATGCGCCGCACCGAGCTTCGTCGCGTCGCGCCGGAAGATGCGCGTGACCGCGCCGAGCGCGAGCGCTTCCACGTTCGCGCGCAGGATCGCGCGTCCCTCCGCCGAATCTTCCACGAACAGCGCGAAGCGCGCGCCGCGCGACAGCGCCTCGATCCCGAGCGCCCCCGTGCCGGCAAAAAGATCGAGCACCCGCGCGCCCGTGACCGGATCGCCGTAGGCGTGCATGAGGATGTTGAAAATCGATTCGCGCAGGCGGTCGGCGGTCGGCCGGATCGCATCCGACTTCGGCCCCTGCAGCGCCCGCCCGCGCAATCTTCCGGCGACAACGCGCATTCAGCCCTTCCTTGGGAATGCAGGTCGCTTCCCACCCCCTCTCCCGCTCGGGCTTCGCCCTCGCTTCCCTCTCCCCCTCCCGGCGGGAGGGGGAGAGGGGAAAGCGAGTGCGGACGAAGTCCGCACGAGCGAGGGAGAGGGGGTGGGCGATTGCTTGCGCTGTTTGGTGTCGACAGCCGATTTCTTTCGCGAGCTTGGCTTCGCGATTGGTGTTTCCGCCTTCGCCTCTATCTCCCGCACCGGTGCCTCGAAGTCGCAGCACGCCGCCCGCGCCAGCCGCTCGCCGAGCTGCTCGCGCAACGTCCGCGTCTTCACCTCTTCGATGGCACCGGGCGCAAGCTCCATGAGCTGGAACGGCCCGTAGGACACGCGGATCAGCCGGTTCACCGCGAGCCCGAGCGAGGAGAGGACCTTGCGCACCTCGCGGTTCTTGCCCTCGCGGATGCCGACCGTGAGCCACACGTTCGATCCCTGCACGCGGTCGAGCTTCGCCTCCACCGGTCCATAGGCAATGCCCTCCACCGTGACGCCGCCCTTCAGCCGGTCGAGGTCGGCTTGCGTCACCTTGCCGTTCGCCCGCACCCGGTAGCGCCGCAGCCACCCAGTCTCCGGCAGCTCGAGCACGCGCTTCAGCCCGCCGTCGTTCGTGAGCAGGAGCAACCCCTCGCTGTTGAAGTCGAGCCGCCCCACGCTCACGAGCCGCGGCAAGCCTTCGGGCAGCTTCCCGTAGATCGTCGGCCGCCCCTGCGGATCGCGGTCGGTGGTGATGAGCCCGCGCGGCTTGTGGTAGCGGAAAAGCCGCGTGCGCTCGCGCACGGGCAGCGGCTTGCCGTCCACGGTCACCCGGTCGGCGGGCTTCACATTGAAGGCGGGCGAGGCGAGCGGCGTGCCGTTGACGGCGACCCGCCCCGCCGCGATCCACGCCTCCGCCTCGCGCCGCGAGCACAGCCCCGCGCGCGCCATCACCTTGGCGATGCGCTCGCCTTCATGCGCGCTCGATTCGATCTTGCGGGCCATTGGAAGCCGTGTCACTTGCCTGTGCTGTATTCTGCCGCTCATTCCCGCGAAAGCGGGAATCCAGAGCCGGTTGCACTGGGTCCCCGCTTTCGCGGGGACGAGCGGACTACTTGGACTGAATCGGAATCCGCGCCAAGGGCGTTATATGACCGAGCCGAATTTTATGGAGATCGCCCTGGCCGAGGCTGAAGCCGCGGGGAAACGCGGCGAGGTGCCTGTCGGCTGCGCGATCGCCCGCGACGGCGCGGTGCTTGCCCGCGCCGGCAACCGCACGCTCGCCGACCGCGACCCCACCGCGCACGCCGAGCTGCTGGCGATCCGCGCGGCCGCCGCCGCCCTCGGCAGCGAGCGGCTCACCGACTGCGATCTCTACGTCACGCTCGAACCCTGCAGCATGTGCGCGGCGGCGATCTCGTTCGCGCGCATCCGCCGGCTTTACTATGGCGCCGCCGACCCGAAAGGCGGCGCGGTGGAATCCGGCGTGCGCTTCTTCGCGCAGCCCACCTGCCATCACCGGCCGGAAATCTACAGCGGCATCGGCGAAGCGCGCGCTTCCGCCATCCTCAAGGAATTTTTTGCCGCGCGACGCTGACCTCAGGCTTCAAGCAGCGCGCCGAGCTTCCGCTTCAGCTCCTCCTTGATCGGGTCCGCCGCGCGCAGGATCGGCATCGCGCGAAAGAATTCCAGCGCGCCGAACGTGTGCACCTTCGGCTGCAGCAGGATGTCCGGCGCCCGCGCCTTCAGCTTCTCCGCCACGATCGCGTTCGACATGATGTGCAGCGCCATGAACAGGCTCTCGAACGGCGCCGGCACCGCCTTTTCCCGCCGCTCGGCAAGCGGCGTGATGTCGACCGCGATCACGATGTCGGCCGCGCCGTTGAGCAAGTCGAAGGGCAGGGGATTGGTGGTGCCGCCGTCGATCAGCACGCGGCCCGCAAGCTCCACCGGCCGCGTGAGTCCGGGGATCGCCATCGACGCGGCGACCGCCGGCCTGAGCGGCCCCTTGTTGAACACGACTTCCTCGCGCGCCCAGTAGTCCGTCGCCACGACCTGCAGCGGAATCTGCAGGTCGCCGAACTTGTCGGGCACGACCGTCGCCAGAAATTCGTCGGCCACCGCGACCGCGTCCACCTGCATCGGCGCGCCGGCGAGCCGGAAGAGGTCGCGGAACTGCCCGCGCATCTGGCCGAATTGCAGCGCCGCCAGGCGGCGCACCAGCGCCGGCCCGTCGCGCAGGAGGTCGGTTGTGAACTTGCGGATTTCGCGGCCCGTCATGCCGCCCGCGTAGGCCGCGCCCACGACCGCGCCGATCGAGGAGCCGGCAACCGCGACCGGCTTCACGCCAAGGTCATCGAGCGCTTCCAGCACCGGAATGTGCGCGAGCCCGCGCGCGCCGCCCGAGCCGAGCGCGAGCCCGACCGTGCACGGGCCGAGAAGCGGCCGGAGCAACTGCCTGAGCTTGACCTTCTTCATGGCGCTCCGGCACGGCGGGCGAAATGCATGGCGGCCTCCGCCAGCGGCCGCACGGCTTCCGCGCGTGCTGCCGCGTGCCGGTTCGCCGCTGTGCCGTCGCGCACGCGGCCGACGATGCCCTGCACGATCGCCGCAAGCCGGAAGAAGTTGTAGGCGAGATAGACGTCGACGTGGGGACCCGGATCGAAGCCCGTGCGCCTTGCGTAAGCCGCGACATACGCGTCGCGCGACGGAATGCCGAGCGCCGCAAGGTCGAGCGTCTGCAGCGAACCGAAGCCGCCCGCGGTCGGCATCTCCCACGCCATCAGGTGATAGGTAAAGTCGGCGAGCGGATCGCCCAGCGTCGACAGCTCCCAGTCGATCACCGCGATCACGTCCGGACGGCCGGCGGCGAGGATCATGTTGTCGAGCCGGAAGTCGCCGTGCACGATCCGCACCGTGTGCTGCGGCGGCAGATGCTGCGGCAGCCATGCCGCGAGCCGATCCATCTCGACGATCTTTTCCGTCTCCGAGGCGACGTATTGCTTGGTCCAGCGCGCCACCTGCCGCGCCACGTAGTCCTCGCCCTTGCCGTAGTCGGCAAGCCCGATCGCGGCGGGATCGAACGAATGCAGCTTGGCGAGGGTCGCGTTCATCGAGTCATAGACCGCCGCCCGCTCAGCGGGGTTCGACGCCGGCATTGGCAGGTCCCAGAACACGCGGCCGTCGACGAAGGCCATCACATAAAAGGTCGTGCCGGTGATGCTTTCATCTTCGCAAAGAAGTAGCGGCTGCGGCACCGGAAATTGCTGCGGGTAGAGCGCCGAAAGGACCTTGAACTCGCGGTCCACCGCATGCGCCGACGGCAGCAGCTTCCCCGGCGGCTTGCGCCGCAGCACGTATTTCCGCGCGGGCGTGACGAGAAGATAGGTCGGGTTCGACTGTCCGCCGCGGAATTGCTTGACCGTGAGGGGCCCGGCGAAGCCCGGAAGCTGCTCCGCGAGATAGGCTTCCAGCCGCGCCACGTTGAACGCGAGCAGCGGCGAAACTTCGTCGGTGCCCGTATAGGCGGCCTGGCGGTCGAACGGCTCCATGTGCTCAATTTGCAGCATCGCGGGGAAGTTTCAAACAGTCGTCATTCCGGTCCGCCGTTTCGGGGCGTCCCGGAAATGCCGAAGAAATCTAGCCCCGCAGAAACGGTAAAAGCGCCTTCAGCGTGTCGTCGGGATTTTCTTCCGGCAGGAAATGCCCGCAATCGATCGCCCGGCCTTCCACCTTCGTCGCCCAGCGCTTCCATACCTCGAGCGGGCTTTCGCCCTGCGCCGGAATTCCACGCGCGCCCCAGAGCGCGAGCAGCGGACATTCGATCTTGCGTCCGGCCTTCACGTCGGCGTCGTCGATCGCCACGTCCGTCGATTGCCCGGCGCGATAGTCCTCGCAGGTCGCATGCAGCCGTGCCGGCTGCGCGAAGAACGCGCGGTAATGATCCATCGCGCGCGGGTCGAAGATCGAGTTGGTGTCGCTGCCGTTCCAGGCGAGCATCTTCCATTCCATGTACTCGACCGGCGCCTTGCCGATCAGCATCTCCGGCAGTGGATAGGGCTGCGCGAGGAAGGTCCAGTGGAACACCTTCATCGCGCGCTTGGCGTCCATCTTCGCCCACATCTCCCAGGTCGGCACGATGTCGAGCACCGAAAGCCGCGTGACGCGCTGCGGATGATCGAGCGCGAGGCGATAGGCGACGCGCCCGCCGCGGTCATGGCCGACGAGGGCGAAGCGCTGGTGCCCGAGCTTCTCCATGACCTCGACCATTGCCTGCGCCATCGCGCGCTTCGTGTAGGGTGAATGATCCGGCGCTGCTTCCGGCGCGTCGCTCTGGCCGTAGCCGGGAAGGTCCGGGATGACCAGCGTGTGCTCCTTCGCAAGCGCAGGCGCCATCCGGTGCCACATGACGTTGGTCTGCGGATAGCCGTGCAGGAGCAGGAGCGGCGAGCCGCTGCCGCCGATGCGCGCGAAGATTCTGCCCGCGCTCGTCTCGATGAAGCGGGATTCGTAGCCGGGATAGAGGTCTGCGAGTTCGGGCATCGGCAGATTCCTTGATCCCGGCTCTCGCTCGCGCGCATCCGCGCTCGCTCGGCCGGGATGACAGTTTCTATTTTGACAGCGCCCGCCAGCCGATGTCGCGGCGGCAGAAGCCTTCGGGCCAGTCGATCCGGTCCACCGCCTGGTAGGCGCGCGCCTGCGCTTCCTGCAACGTCCTGCCAGTCGCGGTGACATTCAAGACCCGCCCGCCGGCAGCGACAAGCCCGTCGCCCGCGCGCTTCGTGCCGGCGTGGAAGATGGTGACGCCTTCGATCTCGCCCGCGCGTTCGAGCCCGCGGATTTCCGAGCCGCTCTCGTAGGCGCCCGGATAGCCCCTGGCCGCGAGCACCACCGTGATCGCGTGCGTGTCGTGCCAGCGCACGCTGACCTGATCGAGCGTGCCGTCGCAGGTGGCGAGTATGAGCGTGAGGAGGTCGTCCTTCAGCCGCGGCATGAGCACCTGGCATTCGGGATCGCCGAAGCGCACGTTGTATTCGATCAGCTTCGGCCCCTCGCGCGTGAGGATGAGCCCGGCATAGAGCACGCCGCGATAGGGCGTGCCCGCGGCCGCCAGCGCGCGCGCCGTCGGTTGCACGATCTCTTCCAGTGCGCGCGCTTCCAGCGCCGGCGTCATCACCGGCGCCGGCGAATAGGCGCCCATGCCGCCCGTGTTCGGGCCTTGGTCGCCGTCGAACACGCGCTTGTGGTCCTGCGCGCTCGCCAACGGCGCGACCGTCTCGCCATCAACGAGGCAGAAGAAGCTTGCTTCCTCGCCTTCGAGGAATTCCTCGACCACGACCGGCGCTTCCGGCCCCATGGCAAACACCTGGTCGATGCCCGCGAGCGCTTCGTCCATCGTCATCGCCACGATCACGCCCTTGCCCGCGTGCAGGCCGTCGGCCTTGAGCACGATCGGCGCGCCGTGCTCGCGGACGTGTTTGCGCGCGGCGTCGGCATCGCGGAACTCGGCGAAGCGCGCGGTCGGGATGTTGTGCGCCGCGCACAACTGTTTGGTGAAGCTCTTCGAGCCCTCGAGCTGCGCCGCCGCCCGCTTCGGTCCGAACACCCTGATGCGCGCTGCATCGAGGTCGTCGGCGAGGCCAGCGACGAGCGGCGCTTCCGGCCCCACCACCACGAGGTCGATCTTGTTCGCCCGGCAGAAGGCCACGACCGCCGCGTGGTCGGCGACCTTGAGGTCGATGATCTCCGCCTCCTGCGCGATGCCGGGATTGCCCGGCGCGGCATAGAGCCTGTCCAGCAGCGGGCTCGCCGCGAGCTTCCACGCCAGCGCATGCTCGCGTCCGCCGGAACCGATGAGGAGGACTTTCATAAAGACAATCCGACAGAGCCTTTGTCTTGCGCTGGCTGTTTCATTGGGGCGTCCCCGCGAAAGCGGGGACCCATGAACACAATGGCTGACGTAGTGTTCATGGGTCCCGGCTCTCGCTCGCTGCGCTCGGCTCGGCAGGACGACGGTCGAGGCTACCCGCGCGCGCCCGGATGTAGCATAACCCCCGCGAATCGCAGGCGTACCCATGGCCGCATCCACAGAAGCGCGCACCAACCTGCCGGAGCTCACGGTCTCCGAGCTTTCCGCCGCGCTCAAGCGCACGGTGGAGGAGACCTTCCCCTATGTCCGGCTGCGCGGGGAGATTTCCGGCTATCGCGGCCCGCACTCCTCCGGCCACTGCTATTTCTCGCTCAAGGACGAGAACGCGAAGATCGACGCCGTGATCTGGCGCGGCAACTTCGGCCGCCTGCGCTTCAAGCCGGAGGAGGGGCTTGAGGTCATCGCCACCGGCAAGATCACCACCTATCCCGGCAAGTCGAGCTATCAGATCGTCATCGACAGCCTCGAGCCCGCGGGCGTCGGCGCGTTGATGGCGCTCCTGGAAGAGCGCAAGAAGAAGCTCGCCGCCGAGGGTCTGTTCGACGAGGCGCGGAAAAAACCGCTGCCGTACCTGCCGCGCGTGATCGGCGTCGTCACCTCGCCGACCGGCGCGGTGATCCGCGACATCCTCCACCGGCTCGCCGACCGCTGCCCCTGTCATGTGCTGGTCTGGCCTGTGCGCGTGCAGGGCGAGACGTCCGCCGCCGAGGTCGCGGCGGCGATCAAGGGCTTCAACGCGCTCGCACCCGGCGGCGCGATCCCGCGGCCCGATGTCCTGATCGTCGCCCGCGGCGGCGGCTCGCTGGAAGACCTCTGGAGCTTCAACGAGGAGATCGTCGCCCGTGCTGCCGCCGCGAGCGAGATCCCGCTCGTCTCCGCCGTCGGCCACGAGACCGATTTCACGCTGATCGATTTTGTCTCCGATCGCCGCGCGCCGACCCCGACCGCCGCCGCGGAGATGGTCGTGCCCGTGCGCGCCGAACTCCTTGCCAACGTGGAAGCGCGCGGCGCGCGCGTCACCGGTTCCGCCGTCCGCTTCGTCCAGCGCCTGCGCACCGAGGTGCGCGGGCTCGCCCGTGGCCTGCCGTCGGCGGACGCGATCCTTGCCCTGCCGCGCCAACGGCTCGATGCCGCGACCACCCGGCTCCCGCGTGCGTTGCGGGCGAACGCGCACGCCCATCGGGTGCAGCTCGCGCGCGCCGCCGCGCGCCTTAGCCCGTCGGCGCTGCAGAGCCGCTTGCATCGCTGGTCGGATCGCAGCCGTGCCGTGTCGGCGCGGCTGCAGCCTTGCGCAACCGCGCTGCTCGGGCGGCTCAATGCGCGCGTCGTCGGCCTTGAGCGCATCCTGACGGCACTGAGCTACCAAGGCGTGCTCGCCCGCGGCTTCGCGCTGGTCCGCGACGAGGCCGGCCGCCCGGTCCGCTCCGCGGCTGCGGTTTCCGCCAACGATCTCCTCGACATCGAATTCGCCGACGGGCGGGTGGCGGCCGTGGCGAGCGGCGGCTCGGCCCCGCGAAAGCGCCGCGGCACGCCGGAAAAAGGCGGGCAGGGCAGCCTGTTTGGATGAAATTTGCCAGTTCGTGCGATTGTGAAGAGGCGCGCGCCCGCGCCGCTGGCAAGTCCGCGCCGGCACAATTATCTTGCTTCCACCACGATTGGTGCGGCAAACAAGACCGATGAACCGTTTCGAGCGCATCCCGCTGGCGGCCGGCGAGGCCGAATTGCGCTACCTCGACGGCGATTACCGGATCGTCCGTCCGGGCAGCTATGTCCGCTGCGCGGTGACCGGCGTCCCCATCCCGCTCGATGAGCTGAAATACTGGAGCGTGGAGCGCCAGGAGGCTTACGCGAGCCCCGAAGCGGTGCTGCGCTGCCTGCACCCTGAGCGCTTCAAGCCCCAAAAGTAACGCCTCATGGTGAGGAGCCCCGTCACCTCATCCTTCGAGACGCCTCCACTTCGCTCCGGCTCCTCAGGATGAGGTGACGGGGCGTCTCGAACCATGAGGCGTCATCGTTTCAGCGCTTGCTCCAGTAATCGTTGCACACCACCCGCATCCTCAAACCGCAACTGCACGGGCAGCGCGCGCGCCTGCACGGCGAGTTCCGCCACACTCGGCTCGCCCTTGAGGCGCGCTAGATCCTTGTCGGTCGTGACGAGGATAAGCCCCCGCGCCTTGGCCGCCGCGAGCAATGCTTCGGCGTCGCTCGCGGAAAACCGGTGGTGATCGGGAAACGCGCGCTTCTCCACGACATCGGCCCCCAGCGCCGCAAGCGTCGCAAAGAACTTCTCCGGATGCCCGATGCCGGCGAAGGCGAGCACTTTTTTTTCCGTGAGTTCCGCGGCCGCCGCGGAATCGGGAACGAGCTTCGCGCGGAAGAGGGGCAGCTTCCGTGCTTCGGCCTGCTTCACGATGGAGCTTGCCGCGCCGCCTTCGCCGACCAGCACGATCCCCTGCGCCCGTGTAAGCTGCGCCTCGAGCGGCGCGCGCAAGGGTCCGGCCGGGAACACCCTGCCGTTGCCGATGCCGCTCGCGTCATCGATCACGAGCAGCGCGCAATCCTTCGCAAGCGACGGGTTCTGGAACCCGTCGTCGAGCACGAGAACGCCTGCACCCCGTTCCACTGCGAGCCTCGCGCCGGCCGCGCGGTCGCGCGCGACGATGGTGGGAAACGCCCGCGCCAATAACAGCGGCTCATCGCCGACCTCCGCCGCGCGGTGCTTTGCGGCATCGACGACGAGCGGGCCCGCTTCGCTGCCGCCATAGCCGCGCGAAAGAAAGAACGGCCGCTCGCCCATCCCCGCAAGCATTTCCGCAAGCGCAAGCGCGGTCGGCGTCTTCCCGGCGCCGCCAAGCGTCGGATTGCCGACGCAGATCACCGGCACGCCCGCACGCGCCCCGCGCTTCCGCATGCGCGCGGCTGCGACCGCGCCATAGACCGCGCCCAATGGAGAAAGCAGAGCGGAGAGAAAACCCGGCGGCTGGAAGTAGAAGGCCGGCGCGCGCATCTCAGCTCAGCCGGAGCTGCACGAGATACGGCTCGATCGCCGCGACCGTGCGGTCGAGCGCGCCGCTGAGCCGCTCCACCGTCGATTTCGCCGACGCCGCCATCGAGCGGACGAGCACCGGATCTTCGAGCAGGAGCGCGATGCTTTTCGCGAGCGATTCCGCATCCGTCACCGTCGCGGCACCCCGCGTGCGGTTGAGCTGGCTGTAGATCGAGGCGAAGTTGCCGACATGCGGCCCGTGCAGGATGGCGCTGTCGAGCTTCGCCGGCTCGATCGGGTTCTGCCCGCCGTGCTTCACCAGCGAGCCGCCCATGAACACGATCGGCGCGAGCCGGTAGAACAGGCCGAGCTCGCCGATCGTGTCGGCGACATAGATTTCCGTGCCGCGGTCGGGCACCTGCCCGCGCGAGCGCATCACCGGCACCGCGCCCATTTCCTCCGCGAGATCGACGATCTGCGGCCCGCGCTCCGGGTGCCGCGGCGCGATGATGGTGAGCAGCCCCGGCACCACGCGCCGCAGCCGCAGGTGGGCGTCGATCACCATCGCTTCCTCACCGGGATGCGTGCTCGCCGCGAGCACCACCGGCCGCTCGCGCATGGCGCGTTCGAGCGTCGCCAGCGCCATCGGCTCCGCCGGCGGCGGCGGCACGTCGAACTTGAGGTTGCCGGTGACGCTCACGCGCTGCGCGCCGAGCTGTTCGAACCGTTCGCCGATATTCGGATCCTGCGCGAGGCAGAGGTCGATGCGCTCGAGAATGGCCGCCGCCGTGCCGCGCGCGAGCCGCCAGCGGCCGAACGAGCGGTCGGACAGCCGGGCGTTTACGATCACGAACGGAATGCCGCGCCGCCGCCCTTCGGTGATGAGATTGGGCCAGAACTCCGATTCCGCGATCAGCGCGAGATTCGGCTGCCAGTGTTCGAAGAAGTTCTCCACGAAGCTCGGCACGTCCATCGGCACGAATTGATGGATGACGCCCGGCGGCAGCCGCTGCTCGGCGATCTGCGCCGCCGTCACCGTGCCCGACGTGAGGAGCACCGCGATCCCGCGCGTCTGGATGCGCTCAATCAGCGACAGGATCGAGAGGATTTCACCGACGCTTGCCGCATGTACCCAGATCAGCGGTCCCGGCGGCCGGGCGTGGCTCGGCACCCCGCGCCGCTCCTCGATCCGGTTGGGATCTTCCTTCTCGTGTTTCAGCCGCCAGCGCAGGAACGGGCCCGCGAGCGGCGTGCCCCAGCGTGTCAGCGCCCGGTAGAGGTGGAGCGTGAACGGCAGCCGTTCCCTAGGCGCCATGCGCTCCGCTCCCCGAACCCTTGCGCCCCACGAGTTCCTCCGCGCGTGCGGTCGCCGCATCGAGCCGCGTCTGCACGAGTTGCCGCGCCTCTTCCATCACCATGTCGTCCGCGTCGGCGGCAACGTGAATGCCTTCGCCGACCACCATCGCCGCCGGCCCGAACGGCAGGTGGATGCTCGCGCGGTCCCAGCTGTTTGCCACGATGCGGTTCCTCGTCGCGATGGCGATCGGATAGATTGGCCGCCTCGAATAGCGGGCGACCGTGACAACGCCGAAGCCGGCCACCCGCGAGATTTTCGGCACGTCGGCGGTCATGGCGACATTCACGCCGGATTTGAGCGTATCGATGGCGATCTTCGTCGCCGATATCCCGCCCTTGCGGAGGAAATCCTTACCGTGCGCGCCCGATCCCCGGATCGTGCCGACGCCGAACGCCTCCGCCGTGATCGCGTTGATGTCGGCGTCCGCATGCCGGGAAATCATCACCTTGCCCTCGTGGTGCGGCTTCATCACGAACGGCATGAGAAAATGTTGTCCGTGCCAGAAAGTGAGAATGAACGGAATCTCCGCGTCGACCCTGTCGTAGAGGTCGGGCGGATCGATGGTCAGGCTGGAGGTATTCCACACGAGGCGGAGATAAGCGGCAAGCGTATGGCCGAGTCCGACCTGGACCGGCCGGGCGGCACGAACATGCTTCCAGACTTTGCGCATTGCGTGCGGATCAGCGCTTCGAGCTCCGCTCGTCCATCTCCGGATCGAGCAGGCGATGCAGGTGCACGATGAAATAGCGCATCAGGGCATTGTCCACCGTCTGCTGCGCCTTGGCCTTCCATGCCGCATAGGCAGACGCATAGTTCGGATAGATGCCGACAATATCAAGTTTGCCGAGATCGCGGAACTCGGTGCTGTCGAGGCTGACGAGTTCGCCCCCGAATACCAGGTGCGGAAGCTGGTTTTTCGGCGCGCTCTTGCGCGGCTGCTTCATGATGTTACCGCCTTCGTCAAGGTTGCGACGCCGGTTGCATGCCCGCGCCTCCGGCGAACGTGCCCTCGAGGGCAGCAAGCAACGCAGGATGCAGGCCGCTGCCCGCCGTGACGAGTGCCGGGTGTTCGGTGTCGGGCCGATCATAGATGAGGCGCCGCCCCGCGATCGAGGTCAGCGCGCCACCGGCTTCGTGCACCAGCAGATCGGCCGCCGCAAGGTCCCAGTCGCGGCTGTTTTCGCTGGCGAGCGCCGCATCGATTTCGCCCGACGCCACGCGCACCATGCGCAGTGCCAGTGAATGGATGCGGGGAACGGGCGTGAACACGATGCCGGCCCGCTTCATGCGTTCGAGCGTGAGCTTCGGCCCGGCAATGCGCGTGCCGGCGAGCGTCTGCCTTGCCGTGGCTTCGATCGCGGTTCCATTGCGGGTCGCGCCTTGCCCGGCGACCGCAACGAACAATTCCTCAGTTGCTGGCGCAAACAGCACGGCCGCGACCGGACGGCCGTCCTCCACCAGCGCCGTCGAGACTGACCAGTCGGTCAATCCCTTGATGAACGACTGGGTGCCGTCGATCGGATCGACGACCCACCAGCGGCGCGCGAACGAAGCCGCGCCGGCGGACTCTTCGGAGCGCCAGCCATAGTCCGGCGCGGCGGCCGTCAACCGCTCGCGCAGAATCTTGTCGGCGGCGATGTCGGCCTCGGTCACCGGCGAATTGTGCTCCTTGTTCCAGGTGCGCACGCCCTTCCGCTGCATGGCGAGCGCGAGTTCGCCGGCCTCGACGGCGGCGCGCGCGAGCACGTCGGCGGCTTCCGCCGGCGTGAGCTGCGCGTTCTCTGGTTCTTTGGCTAACAAGACCTTTTCTTTCCCGAGCATCGCTTGCCGTCTAGGAGGCCGCCTTTGCCTGCGCAAGCAAGAAAAACCGGCACGGCGCGCATCCTATATAGACGTTCGCGGCCGCGACGCATCATCGATAAATTGCAAATGCCGGCGGCTACGCGCAATTAACCAGCCCCCTTAAGCGAAAACTGCGCCTTCTCTGCCATCTTCTCCGCAAGCCGGGACGCCAAAGGAGCCCGGCGGGGGAGTAGAGATTTGAGGCGTCAAGCTGCGGCCGGCGAAAGCCTGGCTGCCGGGTCGAGCCGCGGCCTGCGGCTCGACCCGCTTACCCTGCCGGTCCGTTTCACGGCTGACGACGCAGCCGCCGACGGCCATACGCGCCTGATCGAGATCGACAGCGACCGTGTGCTGCTGTCGCGCACGGTGCGCGGCGTCTTTATGCGCCTCAACGTGCCGCTTGCCAATTATCTCGGCGTTGCCGTGCGCATCCTGCCTGCCGTCGAGCAGGGCGAGGACGCCGTCGCCATCATGCTCGAGCACCGCGACCCGGCGCTCAGCGTGCCGCTGCACGTCACCGCCGACACCGACAACGTCATCGCCGACTGGCAGCTCTGGGGCAACGTGCTGAAGAAGAAGCTCTTGGTCACCGAGTTCGACGGCACGCTGCGCGAGCCGTTCGACACGATCGGCCTCTTGATGTTGGGCGTCGTCCGGCCGCGCCGCCTACGCCGCTCCGCACTCCGCACGCGCCGGCCGAAGATGTATCGCCGCCGCGTCTGCACGCGTTCGCTCGCAGCGATGCCTGTGCACCGCGACGAGCGCGAGATCATTGCGCCGGACTAAGCAGCGCCCCCGGTGAGCCGGCGATCACGTCGAGCGCAAGCCCGGCGAACAGCAGGAGGCCCGCATCGCGGTTCGACCGGAACAGGTCGAGGCAGAGCGCTGAATCGTTCACATCGATCTTCCGGATCTGCCACGCGAGGTGCATCGCAAAGGCGAGCACGCCCGCAAACGCGACAAGCCCGCCGCCGCTGAAGGTGGCGCTGATGGAGATCAGCGCCACCGCACCAGCGTAGAGGATCGTCAGCGCGGTCTTGGTTTCCAGCCCGAACAGCCGCGCCGTCGAGCGTATGCCGATCAGCGCGTCGTCCTCGCGGTCCTGGTGCGCATAGATCGTGTCGTAGCCGATCACCCACAGGATCGAGCCCGCGTAGAGAATGAACGCAGGGAGATCGAGCCGCCCGAACACGGCCGCCCAGCCCATGAGCGCGCCCCACGAGAAGGCGAGCCCCAGCACGAACTGCGGCCAGAACGTCACGCGCTTGGCGAACGGATAGAACGCGACGATGACGAGCGAAGCGATGCCGGTGCCGATCGCAAACCAGTTGAACTGCAGGAGCACCGCAAGGCCGACGAGCGACAGCGCGACAGCGAACACGAATGCCTGCACGGCCGTGACCTGACCCGAGGGCAGGGGCCGCGAGCGCGTGCGCGCGACCTGCGCGTCGAGATCGCGGTCGATGATGTCGTTCCAGGTGCAGCCTGCGCCGCGCATCACGAAGGCGCCGACAGCGAACAGCACGAGCAGAACCGGGTCGGGCCAGTGCGCGTCGGCGGCAATCGCCGCGATCGCCGTCGACCACCAGCAGGGGAGCAGCAGGAGCCACGCGCCGATCGGCCGGTCCGCGCGCATGAGGCGCAGATAGGGCCTCGTCCGCAACGGTGCGTGCCGGTCGACCCAATTGCCGGTGGCATCGGCGACCGGAGCGAAGGCCGGCTGCCCGCGCTCGCTCATCGCCGCAGCACGTTGCCCGTGAGCGTGTCGAACACACCGCTGCCGCCTTCGGGATTGGCAGGCGGCCCGCCGAGCGCGGATGTGCCGAGCGCGCCGGAGAGCCCCTGACTCGGCGCTGGCGGCGCGGCCTGCGGGTTCGCCGCGACCTTGCAGACCTGGTCGCGCATGGCCGTCGCCTTGGCGTGGCTTTCGGTCGCCTGCTTGATGACGTTCTCGGGCACGCCGCAGGTGGCTTTTTTCTCCTCGAAGAACTTGATGAGCCGCGCCTCGCTTGTCGTGTAGCTCCGCAGCAGGCGACAGACCTCCGGCGCCGGCGCCTTGCCCTTCCCGGCGGCCTGCAGCGCAGTGCCCCGTTTTTGCATCTCCGCCTGGATGCTCTGGAACTCCTGCTCGCACTGGCCGCGTGCGAACGGGTCCACCCCCTGTTGCTGCGCCCACGCTTGCAGCGCCCCGGCATAGCCGAGGAGGGCGAGAACGAGGATGAGAACGCGGCGGCCGTTCATGGATGAGGTTTCCCAGACGATACGCGTAACAAAAGCCGCACCGATAGGGCAAGATCGCGGCGGGCCGCGAACGGTCCTAGGGTAAAGGCATGGCAAGATACGAATTTCGCACCGTGCGGCTGTTCATGGATGCCGATTTGCGGGAGGGCGCCGAACTGCCGCTCAGCCGCGAACAGGGCAATTACGTGCAAAACGTGCTGCGGCTTCCGGTGGGCGCGCCCGTCCTCGTCTTCAACGGCTGCGACGGCGAATGGCGCGCCGTGCTGGCCGGAAACCGCCGCGCACCGGTGCTCGCCGTCGAATCATTGCAGCGCCCGCAGACCGCCGCCGGCGATCTCGGCTATGCCTTCGCGCCCCTCAAGCATGCGCGGCTCGACTACGTGGTGCAGAAGGCCGTGGAAATGGGCGCCTCGGTGCTGACGCCGGTGCTCACGCAACACACGCAGGTGAGCCGCGTCAATCTCGATCGCATGCGCGCCAACGTGATCGAGGCCGCCGAGCAGTGCGGCATCCTCTCCGTGCCCGCGGTGGAGGAGCCAATCGCGCTCGATCGCTGGCTCGCGGCGCTCGCCGCCGATCGTCTGCTGATTTTCTGCGACGAGGAGGCGGACATCGCCGATCCGGTCGAAGCGCTGCGGCGTGCGCCCGCGGGGCCACCGACGCTGCTCGTCGGTCCGGAGGGCGGCTTCGCCGAGCCCGAGCGCCGTGCGTTGCTTGGTCGCGGGCGTGTCGTGCGTCTGTCGCTCGGCCCGCGCATTCTCCGCGCCGACACGGCGGCGGTCGCAGCACTTGCGCTCGTGCAGGCCGTCCGCGGCGACTGGCGCTGAGCGTTTTGCACACGCGAAACGGCGCGTGCGTGCGCGAGCGATGCTGGGAAACCTTTCGTTTCCCTGCGCGTTATTTGTGGCTATAGCTGTGCCTCAATTTCGTCGGCATTGCGCCGACCTTCGACGCGTCCTTCACAAAACGGGTCCTGCAGTTCTCCACGGTGTACCTGCGCGGCGGAGTTGATCGCATGTCGAATGAATACCAAATCGGTGTCGAGGAAGAATATTTCATCGTCGATGCCGAATCGAAGGCCGTGCAGAAGAAGATGCCGGCCGCCTTCATCATGGCGTTGAAGCGCGATCTCGGCAAAACCGTCACCCGCGAGATGCTGCAGGCGCAGATCGAGGTGATGACGATCCCATCCTGCTCGCTCGCCGAGATCTATGGCGAGTTGATGCAGGCGCGCCGCACCGTCGGCGAAGTGGCCGCGCAGCACGGGCTCTCGTTCTTCGCCGCCGGCACGCACCCGACGGCGACCTGGACCGAGACGCAACAGACGCCGGCGCAGCGCTACGATGGCGTGATGCACGATCTGCAGATGATCGGCGAGCGCAATCTCTTGTGCGGGCTGCATGTGCACGTGGAGTTGCCGGACCCGGACCTGCGCGTCGACGTCATGCACCGCATGGGCCCCTACGTACCGCTCTTCATTGCGCTGGCAACCTCGTCGCCGTTCTGGCGTGCGCGCCGCACCGGTCTCATGGGCTACCGGCTCGCGGCCTATGACGAGCTGCCGCGCACCGGCCTGCCGCCGATGTTCAAAAGCAAAGCCGACTTCGACGAATATATCGCGACGCTGGTCGAGGCGCGCGTGATCCCCGACTCGACTTACGTGTGGTGGGCGCTGCGGCCGTCGCACAAGCATCCGACGCTCGAACTGCGGGCGCCGGACAGTTGCACCCGCCTTGCCGACACGATCGCCATTGCCGCGCTCTATCGCTCGCTCGCCCGGCATCTCGTGCGCAACCCCGAGGTCAACGCGGATCTCAACGTCGTCGATGGCGCGATTGCATGGGAGAACAAGTGGCGCGCACAGCGCTACGGCATTCACGGCAGCTTCGTCGACCGCAAGGCGCGCCGCGCCGTCGCGGTCCCCGATTTCGCCGAGCATCTGATCGAGCGGATCGCCGACGATGCCCGCGCCCTCGGCTGCGAGTCGGAGGTCAAGTCCGTCCGCGCGATCCTGAAGCACGGCACCAGCGCCGACATGCAGATCTCGGTCTATCGCGAGGCCGAGCACCGGACCGGCAGCCGCACCGAGGCGCTGCGGGCCGTCACCTCGTGGCTCGCAGAGACGACATTGCAATAGAGACAGGCGCGGGCGCCGGGCCTGGCGATTGTGCAAGCGGGTGGGGCGTGTATATCGTCCCGGCCCCGGCCACGTCGCCGCGTCCTTCGGAGTGCTCCCTGCATGGCCCGCGACCAAATCGACATGACGCCGATCGAGTCGCGCGACGAGCTCGTGGCCTGGATCGCCGCCGGCGCGAAGCCGAAGCGCGCGTTCCGCATCGGCACCGAGCACGAGAAGCTGCCGTTCACGCTCAAGGGCCACGATCCCGTCCCCTATGAGGGACGGCGCGGCATCCGCGCGCTGCTCGAAGGCATGCGACTCCTGCTCGGCTGGGAGCCGATCATGGAGGGCGAGCACATCATCGGCCTTGCCGACGTCACCGGCGGAGGCGCGATCACGCTCGAGCCCGGCGGCCAGTTCGAACTGTCCGGCGCGCAGGTGGAGACGGTCCATCACAGCTGCGCCGAGGTGCACGCGCACCTTGCGCAACTGCGCGAAGTGGCGACCCCGCTTGGCATCGGCATGCTCGGCATCGGCATGAGCCCGAAATGGACGCGCGAAGAAACGCCCGTCATGCCGAAGGGCCGCTACAAGATCATGTCCGCCTACATGCCGAAGGTCGGCACGCTCGGCCTCGACATGATGTTCCGCACCTGCACCGTGCAGGTGAATCTCGATTTTTCGTCCGAAGCCGACATGGTGAAAAAGCTGCGCGTCGGCCTTGCGCTGCAGCCGGTGGCGACGGCGCTGTTCGCCAATTCCCCCTTCACCGAGGGCAAGCCGAACGACTTTCTTTCGTTCCGCTCGGAGATCTGGCGCGACACCGACCCCGACCGCACCGGCATGCTGCCCTGGGCGTTCGAGGACGGCATGGGCTTTGAGCGTTGGACCGACTACGCGCTCGATGTGCCCATGTATTTCGTCAAGCGCGGCGACACCTATCACGATGTCGCCGGCCAATCCTTCCGCGATCTCATGGCGGGCAAGGTCGCCTCGCTCCCCGGCGAGCGCGCGACGATTTCCGACTGGGCCAATCACCTGACGACCACGTTCCCCGAGGTGCGGCTGAAGCGCTATCTCGAAATGCGCGGCGCCGACGGCGGCCCTTCCGCGCGCCTCTGTGCCTTGCCCGCGCTCTGGGCCGGCCTTCTCTATGACGACGCCGCACTCGACGCCGCCTGGGACATGGTGAAAGACTGGACCGCCGAAGAGCGCCAGCAACTGCGCGACGACGTGCCCCGCCTCGGCTTCAACGCGGAAATCCGCAGCCGCAAGGTGCGCGGGCTTGCCCGCGATGTGGTTTCGCTGGCGCGGCACGGGCTCGCCCGCCGCGCCCGCCTCGACCGCATGGGCCGCGACGAGACGCACTTCCTCGATCCCCTTGAGATTCTGATCGAGCGCGGCGAGACGCCGGCGGAATATCTCCTGAAGAAATTCCACAACGACTGGCACGGCTCGGTCGAGCCCGTGTTCGACGAACTCGCGTACTGACAAGTATCCGCTCATGCCCGCGAAAGCGGGCATCCAGAGTCACAACTGAAGATGTGCCCTTGGCCCCTGGGTCCCCGCTTTCGCGGGGACGAGCGCAGAGAATAGGCGAGCGAAGCACAACGCATGCGGAGTTGTTTCCTTGCATAAGGCCTTGCCACAACGATCGGCACTGGGCGCTGTCGATCTTGCGCTATTCGCGACGGTGGTCATTGTCTGGGGCACGAGCTGGCTGCCGCTCAGGCTGCAGCTCGGCGTGGTGGCGCCGGAGGTCTCCGGCGTCTGGCGCTTCGGCTTCGCCGCCATCGTCATGTTCGGCTGGCTGCTAGCCGCGGGCGCGCGCATTCGCTTCGGCCTTGCCGATCACTTCCGCTTCGCGCTGCTCGGCGCGCTGCTGTTCTGCTTCAATTTCCTGCTCGCCTATTACAGCGGCTTCTACCTGACCTCGGGGCTGCTCGCCGTCGTCTTCTCGCTCGCCGCCGTGATCAATCCGCTGCTCGCGGCCGTCCTCTGGCGCACGCCGCCGGAAACGCGCGTCGTCCTCGGCGCGATCCTCGGCGCGGGCGGCGTCGCCCTTCTGTTCGGCCCGGAAATTCTGGCGACCGAAGCAAGCCGTGACACACTCATTGGGCTCATGCTCGTGTTCGGCGCCACACTGTTCTTTTGCAGCGGCAACATACTGTCCGCCGCCTACCAGCTGCGCGGCATCCCCGTGCTGCCCGCCAATACCTGGTGCATGTTCTACGGCACGCTCTGGTTCGCGCTGATCGCGCTGCTGCGCGGCGAATCCTTCATCGTCGAATGGAGCGCGCGCTATTTTCTGTCGATCGCGTACCTGGCCATTCCCTCGACGGTGGTGGCGTTCGCCGCCTATCTCACGTTGCTCGGCCGCATCGGCGCCGGCCGCGCGGCATATTCGACCGTGCTCGTGCCGGTCGTGGCGCTCGTCGTCTCGACCCTGTTCGAGAGCTATCAATGGACGCTCGCCGCCGCGCTCGGTGTGCTGCTTGTCGTCGTGGGCAACGCGATCGTGCTGTCCAGAGGGCCGGCGCAGCCGCGCGGTTAAAGCACCTTCTTGTCGGCTGCGCCCGCGGTTTCTGCGTCCACCACCTTGCCTTCGCGTTTGGGCGGGACCAATGGCGTCGGCACCGAGATATTGCCGCGCAACAGCGAGCGCCCGGCATACGTGCCGCCCGATAGCTGCAGCTCGAGCCGCTCCGCGTCGCGCCGGCGGTTGTCGGCGGTGATTTCCGCGGCTTCCTCCGGCGGAACGTCGAGCGCCTTCAGCGCTTCTTCGCCGAACACCATCGCCGATTCCAGCGTTTCCCGGATCTGGTAGTCGACGCCTTCCCGGATCAGGTGCAGCGTATGCGTGCGGTCCCAGGCGCGCACGAACAGGCGCGCGAGCGGGAACTCGGACTTGACGAGCTCGACGATGCGGTTGGCAGTCTCCGGCTCGTCCACGCAGACCAGCACGATCTTTGCGCTGCCCGCGCCCGAGGTGCGCAGCACGTCGAGCCGCGTGCCGTCCCCGTAATAGACCTTGAAGCCGAAATCGGCGGCCGCGCGGATCATCTCCGTGTCCTTCTCGATGATCGACACGTCGATGCCGCGGGCGAGCAGGTGCTGGCTCGCCACCTGTCCGAACCGGCCGAACCCGATGATCAGCGCCGCGCCCTGCAGCCCGTCCGCGATCTCCACCCCGTCGAAGGATTGTTCGTCGCCGGCGCGGCGCCGCAGCGCCTCCAGCACCAGCATGAGCACCGGGGTCAGCGCCATCGAGAGAATCACGGTGGCGGTCATGGCCGCATTGATCCGGGCGTCGACCACGCCCGCACCGGCCGCGGCGGCATAAAGGACGAATGCGAACTCGCCGCCCTGCGCGAACAAGACGGCGCGAAAGCTCGCCTCGCTGTGATCCGTGCGCGTGAGGCGGGCGACCGCGTAGATGGCAATCCCCTTCGCCGCCATCAGCGCGATCACCGCGACCAGGATCAGGCGCCATTCCGTCACGATCAGCGCGAGGTCGAGCGACATGCCGACCGCGATGAAGAACAGCCCGAGCAGGATGCCGCGGAACGGCTCGATGTCGGCCTCGAGCTGATGCCGGAACGTGGATTCGGAGAGCAGCACCCCGGCGAGGAACGCGCCCATCGCCATCGACAGACCGCCGACGTCCATGAGGACCGCCGCACCCAGCACCACGAGCAGTGCCGCCGCCGTCATCACCTCGCGCGCTTCCGCCCGCGCGAGCAGATGGAAGAACGGATTCAGCAGCCACCGTCCTGCCGCGACGAGCGCGGTGACGGCGAATACCGCAATCGCGATGTGCTCGAGGCGCGAGCCATCGGAAACGACCGGCTTGATCGGAGAGAGGAACGCGACGAACGCGAGCAGCGGCACGATCGCCAGGTCCTCGAGCAGCAGGATCGACACCGCGCGTTGTCCGAGCGGCGTCGAGATCTCGCCGCGCTCGTTCAGCACCTGCACGACGACCGCGGTCGACGTGAGCGTGAATCCCATGGCGCCGATGAATGCCACGACCGGGGACAAGCCGAGCAGGATCCCGACCCCGGTCAAGAGCGCGCCGCACGCGCTCACCTGCAGCACGCCGAGGCCGAAGATCTGCCGCCGCAGGCCCCACAGCCGGGACGGCTGCATCTCCATGCCGATGACGAACAGGAACATGACGACGCCGAGCTCGGCGACGTGCAGGATCGTGCTCGGTTCGGTGAACAGTCGCAGGCCGAACGGCCCGATCGCGATCCCGGCGGCGAGATAGCCGAGCACCGATCCGAGGCCGGCCCGCTTGAACAGCGGAACCGCAAGAACGCCCGCGCCAAGCAGCGCGAGGACGGGAAACAGATTAGCTACTCCGGCGCCGTGTTCCATCGCACGTCAACTCCGGTTTGCTGTGGCTGTGGCGGCGCGCTCGCCGGGCTTCGCTTGCAGCGCGCGGGTTCACTCCGCCGCGGCGGCGTCGCCGAGATTGTCGAGGCCTTGCACGATGTGCTCCGCCAGCGCGTCGGCGAGTTCCGAGCTTTCGTGCGGATTGCGCATGAGGCCGATATCGAACGCCGGCAGCGGCGGGAAGCCGTCGCCGGGTCCGAGCACGCGCATGCCGGGCCGCAATGCGGATTCCGGAAACACCGAGACGGCGAGTCCGGCGAGCACCGCGGCGCTCAGCGCCGTCGAGTTGCTGCTGGTGTAGAGAACGCGATAGGGCCGTCCGATCTCTTCCAGCCGCGGCAGCGCCGCGCGCCGCCACGGGCACATGCGATCGCCCACATAGGGCCGTGCGAGCGCGAGCGGAAGCGGCTCCTCGAGATGCACCGCGTGCCGGCTCGACGACACCCACAGCATCCGCTCGCGGCGGATCACTTCGGCCGGCCGGCCGGCCGCGTCGTGGGTGACGATTGCAAGGTCGAGCTCGCCGCGGTCGATCAGGCCGACGAGTTGCACGGTCGGTTCGCACTGCACGGTCAGCTCGACGTCGGGATGCGAGCGCGAGAAGCGCGCCATGATTTCCGGGAGATACCGGTCGGCATAGTCGTCCGGCACGCCGAGCCGCACGCGGCCGGAAAGATTGGCGCCCGCGATCGTCGTCAGCGCTTCTGCATTCAGCTTGACGATGCGGCGCGCGTAGTCGAGCAGCCGTTCGCCGTCCTCGGTGAGCTTCGATGCGCGCCCGTCGCGCTCGAAGATCGGTTTGCCGATCCGTTCCTCGAGCCGCTTCATCTGCATGGAGACGGCGGATTGCGTCTTGTGCACGACCTCCGCGGCGCGGGTGAAGCTGCCGGTTTCCGCGATGGCGATGAAGGTGCGCAGCTGGTCGATGTCGAGCAGGGTGGTCATGGCGGGTCCATGCTCCATCAGCGGCGGTGATGGGTTAGATTAAAAACATTCGTTTCACTTATCAATCGCCGCGGCGCATATAGGCACCGTCACGGAAGCAATCGCGGTGAATTCGGGTCGCCCGCAGAACCCCTGCGCGCGAAAGAGGTCCGTCTTTGCCGCTTCGATCGGAGGAGGGCACCATGAGCAGCCTCGCCCATTGCAGGAGTGCAGAGTCCGAGCAGTTTGCATTGCCGTTCGGCGGCGCCTTCCGCCGGATCGCCCGCGGCGTGAACGGTATCCGGCGCGCGGTCGAAGGCCGCCGCATGCTGCGCCAGCTCGCGCTTGCCGACGACCGCATGCTGAAGGACATGGGCCTGACCCGCAGCGATTTGCGGAGCGCCGCGGCCGAGCCGCTCTATCGCGATCCGACCGAGCTGCTCGCCGGCCGCGTCGACGAGTTCCGCGCCGGGCACCGTCCGCGCACCGCTGCACGTGCCGAGGGGCGGGCGTTCGGGCGCGGCCGCCGGCCCATCCCCTACTACTGAGTTCGAACCCCGGCAGCCCACGCCCTATCCCCGGCTGCCGCGCCTGCGCCCGCTGGTCCCCTCCGGCGGGCGCTTTTCTTCTGTAGGGCCCTAAGACGAAATCGGGTGGCTCGCGCCATTGCGCGCGCATGAAAAATCGTGCACGCGCTAGTGTCCCGAATCCGAAGTTCGCTCAACCTCGCGGCATCTTTGTGAGCGAACTTCGGATTCGTAGGACACTAGCAAACCTATAATTCTAGTGTGGTCTGGTTCAGAAATTCCCTTGAAGGACTTGCGGCGGGAATGAAGGGAATTTCTGAACCACCACGCTAGCGTTCGCTTGCGACGGTCCCCGTTCGCTGCCCGCACATCACAAAAGTCTTCACCGCATGCCGAATCGCACCCGCCTGATTTTTATCCTCGGTGCGCTGATCGCATTCGGGCCGCTGTCGCACGACATGTACCTGCCTTCGCTGCCGGCGATCGCGCGCGAGCTGGACGCGACGATTGCAGGCGCGCAGGCAACGCTCTCCGCCTTCATGTTCGGGCTCGCCGCGAACCAGCTCGTGGTCGGTCCGATCTCCGACCGCGCCGGTCGCCGGCGCCCGCTCCTGGTCGGCCTCGCGATCTACTGCCTGACATCGATCGCCTGCGCGTTGGCGCCCAACATCGAGAGCCTGTGGGCCGCGCGTCTCGTGCAGTCGATCGGCGCCTGCGCGGCGATCGTGATCGCGCGCGCGATTGTGCGCGATCTCTATCGCGGCGCGGAGGCCGCGCACTTTCTGTCCATGCTTATGCTGGTGTTCGGCGTCGCCCCGGTTGTGGGCCCGCCGCTCGGCGCCTTTATCCTCGAACAGTCGAGCTGGCGGGGCATCTTCTGGTTCCTGACCGGCTTTTCGTTGCTCGTCTTCATCGTGGTTTGGCGGGCGCTGCCGGAAACATTGCCGCCCGAACGCCGCTCCGCGACCGGCATTGCCGGCGCGCTGGGCTCCTATTTCATGCTGCTTGGCGATCGCCGCTTTCTCGCGCCGACGCTCGCGGTCGATGCCATCTATGCCGGCCTGTTCGCGTTCATCCTGGCCGGCCCGTTCGTGTTTATTGAATTGTACGGCCTGACCCCGCAGCAGTTCGGCATTGCGTTCAGCGTGAATGCGGTCGGATTGATGATGGCAACCCAGGTCAATGCGCGTCTCGTCCGCCGCTACGGCCCCGCGCGCATGCTGACCGCCTCGATCATCGTCTATTTCTTCGGTGCGGCGATGCTGATGATCAGCGTGCTCACCGGTTTCGGCGGTCTCGCGGGAATCCTTGTCTCGATCTTCATCTGCTTTTCCACCCTCGGCGCCGCGCCCAACAATGCGCTGGCGCTGGCGACGGAGCCCTTTCCGCACGCAGCGGGCAGTGCGTCGGCCTTGTTCGGTTCGATCCAGTTCGGGGTCGGTGCGCTCGTCGGCGTGATTGTGGGCTTTATCCACGACGGCACGGCGTTGCCGATGGCGGCGATTTTCCTGGCCGCCGCTATCGGCGCGCTGATCGTCAATTTCGCATTGATGCCGCGCGCGCAGCCGGCGGTCTGATCAGGGCAGGCTGTCGTAGCCGGCACCGAATCCGGAGAGGCTCAGCGGTATGCCGATGCCTTCCTCCGGCGTCTGAAAGATGATGAAGGTGGCGAACTGTCCGGCCTTGAGCTGGCCGACGAGCTTGTCGTCCATCACCACCTCGGCGACGCAACCGTTCGGCAGGCAGCGCACGAAGCCGGCGCGGCCGATGTCGGCCTGATCGATTTTCAGGCCGAGGCCGGAGGGAAGCAGCACCCCGAGCGGCGCGAGCACGCGCATGAGCCGGCTCTTCCGGTCGGCGGTCTTCAGCACGATGACCGTCAATCCGACGTTCGGCCGGTCCTCGGCGGTGACGCTCTGGATCAGGGCGCACTGCTCGGACTGCGCGCCGGGAGGCGTGTCGCAACGAATCTGCCAATCGCCGTGCACGGATTTCACGACGCCCTGCGCCGACGCGGGAGCTGCGGGGAGCAGCAGCAGCGCGGCCACGGCTGCTCCGGTCAACCTCCATGCGCCAAGGCGCGAGCGCTGCATGAACCGCCTCCGGGCCGCGAATCGCTTGCGGCCGCAGCCGCAACCTGTCCAAGGACCCGCGTACAACGCTGTGGGTCCATGTCAAGATTGCGGCAGCGGCGGCGGATTTTCCGGGCTTGCTGCAGCCGCGCAGACGGCCGGCCGCGGCCGCCCGCGCGTTGCGGGCCTTGGGGAATTGTGGTTCATGGAGGCCGGTCCCTGAAGGGACCGTATCCGCCGGCTCGTCCGATCTGAACATGCGCGGCAACTCGCCGCCGTCGGCTTCGTTTCAGGAACGGGTTTGGGGTGTTAGCTTGCGTACAATAAAAAAAGATATCTGATCGCGGTTTGCGCCTTCCGGCGCCGGCGGTCTGGCGGAAAGAGAGCGAAGCGATGACGGGAATCATCAGCGGCTTGCGTAGGGTTGCGTGGGGCGCGGCATCGGCCGCGGCGGGATTGACCGCGGTCGTCACCGGCGCCGAGGCGGGCACCGGACAGCCATCCCCCTGGCAGATCGATTTTCAGACGGCGGTCACGCCGATCATGGAACAGATCCACGGCTTCCATCTGTTCCTCACCGGCATTGCGGCGACGATCACGATCTTCGTGATGCTGCTCCTGCTCATCGTCATGCTGCGGTTCAACGCGCGCGCCAATCCGACGCCCTCGCGCACCACGCACAACACGCTGCTGGAAGTGGCTTGGACCGTTATTCCTGCGCTGATCCTCGTCGTGATCGCGGTCCCGTCGTTCCGTCTCTTGTTCGACCAGCTCGAGATTCCCAAATCCGAGCTGACCGTGAAGGCGACCGGCACGGCGCAATGGACCTGGGTCTATGAGTACCCGGATCACGGGTTCCAGTTCGACAGCAACATGCTGCAGGACAACGAGCGCAAGCCGGATCAGCCGCGGCTTCTCGCCGTCGACAACGAGATGGTCGTGCCGGTGAACAAGACGATCCGCATGCAGACGACGGCCGAGGGCATCATCCATGCCTTCGCCGTGCCGTCGTTCGGCATCAAGATCGACGCAATCCCCGGCCGCCTCAACGAGACCTGGTTCCGCGCATCGCGCGAAGGCGTCTATTATGGGCAGTGCTCGGAACTTTGCGGACGCAACCACGCCTTCATGCCGATCGCGGTGCGCGTCGTGAGCGAGCAGCAGTTTGACGCCTGGCTCGCCGACGCGAAGAAGAAATGGGCAACGGCGCCGGACGATCGCTCGGTTGTCGTCGCCGAAGCGCAGCGCTGATTCCGGCGCAGCGCAGGGAATTGAGGGATTGATCATGGCTCATGCGGCAGCAGCACACGCCGAACACGGCGATCACAGTCAACCGCACGGCTGGCGGCGCTGGCTCTATTCGACCAACCACAAGGACATTGGCACGCTCTATCTGATCACCGCGATCCTCGCCGGCGTGATCGGCGGCGCGCTCTCGGTCGGCATGCGCATGGAGCTGCAAGAGCCCGGCATGCAGATCTTCGCCAATCCGCACACCTTCAATGCGTTCGTGACGGCGCACGGACTGATCATGGTCTTCTTCATGATCATGCCGGCGCTGATCGGCGGATTCGGCAACTGGTTCGTGCCGCTGATGATCGGGGCGCCCGACATGGCGTTCCCGCGCATGAACAATATTTCGTACTGGCTGCTGGCCGCGGCACTCATCCTGCTCGTCATGTCGCTGTTCGTCGAAGGCCCGCCGGGCGGCTATGGCTTTGGCGGCGGCTGGACCGCCTATCCGCCGCTGTCGTCGACGGCCGGCCATCCTGGACCGGCGATGGATCTTGCGATCTTCTCGCTGCATCTGGCGGGCGCCTCGTCGATCCTCGGCGCCATCAACTTCATCACCACGATCTTCAACATGCGCGCGCCCGGCATGACCATGCACAAGATGCCGCTGTTCGCCTGGTCGGTGCTGGTGACGGCGTTCCTGTTGCTGCTCTCGTTGCCGGTGCTCGCCGGCGCCATCACCATGCTGCTGACCGACCGCAACTTCGGCACCACGTTCTTTGCGCCGGAAGGCGGCGGCGATCCGGTCCTGTTCCAGCACCTGTTCTGGTTCTTCGGCCACCCCGAGGTGTACATCCTCATCTTGCCGGCCTTCGGCATCATCAGCCAGGTGGTGTCCACGTTCTCGAAGAAGCCCGTGTTCGGCTATCTCGGCATGGCCTATGCCATGGTCGCGATCGGTGTGATCGGCTTCATCGTCTGGGCCCACCACATGTACACGGTCGGCATGAGCGCCGGCGCGCAGGCTTACTTCATGGCGGCGACGATGGTGATCGCGGTGCCGACCGGCATCAAGATCTTCTCGTGGATCGCCACTATGTGGGGCGGCTCGATCAAGTTCGACACGCCGATGCTGTGGGCGATCGGCTTCATCTTCCTGTTCACCATGGGCGGCGTCACCGGCGTCGTGCTGTCGAACGCCGGCATCGACCGCTCGCTGCATGACACCTATTACGTGGTCGCGCACTTCCACTACACGATGTCGCTCGGTGCGACCTTCGGCATCTTCTGCGGCTGGTACTACTGGTTCCCGAAGATGACCGGCTACACCTACTCGGAGCCGCTCGCGAAGCTGCACTTCTGGCTGACCTTCATCGGCGTCAACCTGGTCTTCTTCCCGCAGCATTTCTCCGGCATTGCCGGCATGCCGCGCCGCTACGTCGACTACCCGGATGCGTTCGCGGGCTGGAACTACATTTCGTCGATCGGCTCCTATGTCTCGGCGCTCGGTTTGGTGGTGTTCTTCATCGTCATCATCCACGCCTTTGCCAGGAAGCAGAAAGCCACCGACAATCCGTGGGGCGTCGGTGCGACGACGCTGGAATGGACGCTCTCGTCGCCGCCGCCGTTCCACTCGTACGAGGTTCTGCCTCGGATCAAGTAAGGCCGGTCGAGCCGGTCGAGTTGCGGCCGGCGGGCATGTCCCGCCGGTTGCCGTTCTGGCGGGGCGCCGCAGGAGTGACCCGAGCATGTCGCTCGTGAACGATTCAGTTCTGGCCGAACGCACGGTCCGCGCGGCGGAAGGCGCCGACTTCGCGGAGGTGCGCGACTATTTCGAGCTCTTGAAGCCGCGCGTGATGTCGCTTGTCGTCTTCACCGCGCTGGTCGGTCTCGTGCGCGCGCCCGCCGAGCTGCATCCGGTGCTCGCGTTCACCGCGCTCCTTTGCATCGCCGTCGGCGCCGGCGCTTCCGGCGCGCTCAACATGTGGTGGGACGCCGATATCGACGCGCGCATGTCGCGCACGGCGAACCGCCCGATTCCCGCCGGCCGCATCGAGCCCGGCGAGGCGCTCTCCTTCGGCCTCGTGCTGGCGTCCGGCTCCGTGCTCATGCTCGGCCTGTTCGTGGGCCTGTTTGCGGCGGCGCTCCTCGCCTTCACGATTTTCTTCTACGTCGTGATCTACTCCATGTGGCTGAAGCGCTGGACGCCGCAGAACATCGTCATCGGCGGCGCGGCCGGCGCGTTCCCGCCGATGATCGGCTGGACCGCCGCGACCGGCACGGTCGGCATCGAAAGCCTGCTTCTCTTCCTGATCATTTTCTTCTGGACGCCGCCGCATTTCTGGGCGCTCGCGCTCTTGAAGAAGGACGACTATGCGCGCGCGGGGGTGCCGATGCTGCCGGTGGTTGCCGGCGACGGCGAGACGCGGCGGCAGATCGTGCTCTACAGCCTGATCCTGGCGCCGCTCGGGGTCGCCCCGGCGCTGTTCGGTTATGCTGGCACGACGTACGGCGTGGCGTCGGCGTTGCTCGGCGGCGCATTCCTGCTTTCCGCCTTCGACGTCTGGCGCCGCGGGGAGGGCAAGGCCGCCGTTGCTGCCGCGCGCCGGCTGTTCGGCTTTTCCATTCTCTATCTCTTTCTTCTGTTTGCGATCCTGCTTGCCGAGCCGCTGATCGGGTGAGCGATGAACGACAAGCCCGAGGGCATCGTCCTGACCGAAGAGCAGCGCCGCCGCCGGCGGGCGCGCTCGATCGCGATTGCGCTCGTGCTCGCGGGACTTGCCATCCTTTTCTATGTGGTCACGATCGTGAAGATCGGGCCGCAGATACTGAACCGGCCGCTGTGAGAGACGCATGAGCGGGACGAGAGACAGCGATCGCGATGCCGCCCGCGCCGAGGGCAGGGAGCTTGCGCGCCGCCATGTGCGCGTCGCTGCCGCCTGTGCCGTCTTCGTCGCCGCGATGGTCGGCGCCGCCTATGCCGCCGTTCCGCTCTACGACTGGTTCTGCCGCACCACGGGCTTCGGCGGCAGGCCGCTCGTCGCGAAAACGGCACCGGACAAGGCGAGCGATCGCCGTATCACGGTTCGTTTCGACGCGAACGTGGCTGGCGGCCTGCCGTGGGACTTCGCGCCGGAGATCCGCGAAGTGGAAATCGCGATCGGCGAGACCAGGCTCGTCAACTACGCCGCAAGGAATCGCGCGCCGTCCGCGGCCGCCGGGACCGCGACCTACAATGTCAGCCCGCCCCAGGCCGGCGCCTATTTCAACAAGATGCAGTGCTTCTGCTTCACTGAGCAGAAGCTCGCCGGCGGCGAGCGCATGGAGATGCCAGTCGCCTTCTTCGTTGATCCGGCCATCCTGCAGGATCCCGAGCTCAAGTCGCTGAAAAGTATCACGCTTTCGTACACGTTCTTTCCGGTCCGGCAGGGTGCGGAGCCGGTCGCCGCGCGCGGCGACGGCAAGGCGCCGATGTGACGCGGGAAAACAGGAGGGGGCGAGGCTTGCGGGTCGGGCTTCGCCATGCTCTTGAATCGAGGAATAATTACAAGCAAGTCGACGGAGAATGAAAATGGCCGAAGCGCACGCCAAGCACCACGATTATCACCTCGTGGATCCGAGTCCCTGGCCGCTGATCGGCGCAGTCTCCGCACTCCTGATCACCGCAGGCGGCGTCTATTGGGTCCGCGGCGGCACCTCGCTCATCGCCGTCGCCGGCATCATCCTGATGCTCTACGTGATGGTCTCCTGGTGGCGCGACGTCATCAACGAAGCGGAGCATCAGGGCCACCACACCAAGGTGGTGCAATTGCATCTCCGCTACGGGATGATCCTCTTCATCGCGTCGGAAGTGATGTTCTTCGTCGCCTGGTTCTGGGCTTTCTTCGAGGTCGCGCTGAACCCGGACGACCCGGCGCAATATATGCGCGAGGCGCTGACCGGCGGACACTGGCCGCCGCAGCCGACCGAGGACGGCAGCTTCCGCTCGACATTCGATCCCTGGCACCTGCCGCTCCTGAACACGCTCATCCTGCTCACCTCGGGCACGACGGTGACCTGGGCGCACCACGCGCTCCTGGAGAACGACCGCAAGGGATTGATCCAGGGCCTCTGGCTCACCGTCATTCTCGGCTTCGCCTTCACCTGCGTGCAGGCCTACGAATACGCGCACGCGGCCTTCACCTATAGCGGCCACATCTATGGCGCGACCTTCTTCATGGCGACGGGCTTCCACGGCGCCCACGTCATCATCGGCACGATCTTCCTCGCCGTCTGCCTCGTGCGCGCCTATCTTGGCCACTTCAAGCCGGACCACCATTTCGGCTTCGAGGCCGCGGCGTGGTACTGGCACTTCGTCGACGTCGTCTGGCTGTTCCTGTTCACGTTCATCTACGTGTGGGCCGCCGGCACGCCGGCCGCGCACTGATTTGAATCGTCATTGCCGGGCTTGACCCGGCAATCCATTCGGAGGCGCAGTACGTCGCTGCTGCAATATGGATGCCCGGGTCGAGCCCGGGCATGACGAGCCAAGTTATGGACCCAAAAGTATCCGACGGCCCCGCCGTCTCTCCCTACGTCGCCGGTCTGCGCGGGCGCTGTCCGCGCTGCGGCATGGGAAAGCTGTTTTCCGGCTATCTCGGCCTTGCGCCGCGCTGCACGAATTGCGGCCTCGACTATTCCTTCGCCGATTCCGGCGACGGACCGGCGGTGTTCGTCATGCTGATTGCCGGCTTCGTCGTCGTCATGTCGGCGCTCGTGACCGAAGTGCTCTGGCGCCCGCCGTACTGGGTGCACGCGGCGCTGTGGCTGCCCGCGATCGTCATCCTCTCGCTCGTCTTGCTGCGCCTCGCGAAGGGGCTCTTGATCACGCTGCAATATCATCACAAGGCGGAGGAGGGGCGCCTCGACAGGGGCGCACCGTGAGCCTCGCGCTCGCCCGCGCGCGCGGCCTCGTCCTGCCGGCGATCTTCGCCGCACTCGGGCTGGCCGTGCTCGTCGGCCTCGGCGTCTGGCAGCTCGAGCGCCTCGCCTGGAAGAACGATCTGATCGCCCGCATCGAGGCGCGGACAAAGGCGCCGGCCGCGGCGATCCCTGCCGAGAACGAATGGAGCGGCGTCAACGCCGGGCGCGACGAATATCGCCGCGTGAGGGCGAGCGGCGTCTTCCGCCACGATCGCGAAGTGCAGGTCTATACCGTGGTCTCAGAGGAGCCGGGCCGTCACGCCGGTCCGGGCTACTGGGTGCTGACGCCGCTCGAGTTGCCCTCCGGCGCGTTCGTCATCGTCAATCGCGGCTTCGTTCCGCTCGACAAGCGGGAGCCAGCTTCGCGTCCGCAAGGCCAGGTGCCGGGGCAGGTGACCGTCACCGGCCTCCTGCGCATGCCGGAAGAGGCGACGCTCTTCTCGCCCGCCAACGATCCCGCCCGCAACGCCTGGTATCGCCGCGATCCGGGCGAGATCGCCCGCGCGCTCGGCCTCGCGCGTGTCGCGCCGTTCATGATCGACGCCGACGCCGCGCCCAATCCCCGCGATTTGCCCGAGGGCGGCCGAACCCGCGTGCGCTTCTCCAACAACCACTTGCAATATGCGGTGACCTGGTTCGGCCTCGCGCTCGCGCTCGCCGGGGTGTTCGCAGTCTTTGCCTGGCAGCGGCTGAAAGAGGCGTCCTGAACCAACCTTCATGGTGAGGAGCCGCGCGAAGCGCGGCGTCTCGAACCATGCGGGCGGCCATTTTTTGACGGCGAATTCCTCCCTCATCCTTCGAGATGCGACCCTTCGGCTCGCCCCTCAGGATGAGGGTATAAGCGCTTGGTTTATATCGATTTTTCGTAATCCTTGCCTCGGCCGCCCCCGCTCCCTAGGTTGGCCGCTCCCGAGGAATTCCATGCTCTACGTGTCCACCCGCGGCGAGGCGCCCGCGATCTCCTTTGCAGACGCGCTGCTAGCGGGCCTTGCCCGCGACGGCGGGCTCTACGTGCCCGAGCGCTGGCCGGCGCTTTCGCGCGACACGATCGCGGGGTTCCGCAACCGGCCCTATGCCGAGGTCGCCTTCGAGGTGATCGAGCCCTTCGTCGCCGGTTCCGTGAAGGACACCGAGCTCTCGCGCATGATCGCCGAAGCCTACGCCACCTTCGATCACCCGGCCGTCGCGCCGCTCGTGAAGCTCGGCGAGGGCGAGTATCTCTGCGAGCTGTTCCACGGGCCGACGCTCGCCTTCAAGGACGTGGCGATGCAGTTGCTCGCGCGCCTGATGGATCACGTGCTTGCCGAACGCGAGGAGCGCGCAACCATCGTCGGCGCGACCTCCGGCGACACCGGTGGCGCTGCGGTCGAGGCGTTCCGCGGCCGCGAGCGCGTCGACATGATCATTCTCTTCCCGGACGGCCGCGTTTCCGACGTGCAGCGCCGCATGATGACGACCGTGCCGGAAGCCAACATCCATGCGGTCGCGGTCGACGGCACCTTCGACGACTGCCAGGCGATCGTGAAGGCGCTCTTCAACGATCATGCGTTCCGTGATCGCGTGAAGCTCTCCGGCGTCAACTCCATCAACTGGGCGCGGATCGCCGCGCAGGTGGTGTATTATTTCACGTCCGCGTGCGCGCTCGGCGCGCCGGAGCAGGCCGTGCGCTTCGCCGTGCCCACCGGCAATTTCGGCGACGTCTTCGCGGGCTACGTCGCCAAGCAGATGGGCCTGCCGGTCGAGCGGCTCATCATCGCGACCAACGTCAACGACATCCTCGCCCGCACGCTCGCGACCGGCATCTACGAGCCGCACGGCGTGGTCGCCACCGCGTCGCCGGCCATGGACATCCAGGTGTCCTCGAACTTCGAGCGGCTGCTGTTCGAGGCGAACGGCCGCAATCCGCTCGCGGTGAAGGAGGCGATGCAGGAACTTGCCGCGAACAGGCGCTTCTCCCTTTCGCTGGAAGGGCTCGCCGCGATCCGCGGCTCGTTTTCCGCCGGGCGCGCCGACGAGGCGGAGACCGCCGCCGCCATCCGGTCCGTGCACCGCGAGAGCGGCTATGTGCTCGACCCGCACAGCGCCGTCGGCGTCGCCGTCGCGCGCAGGTTCAAGGCCGAAAGCAGCGCGCCGTTGATCGAGCTTGCCACCGCGCATCCGGCGAAGTTCCCCGAGGCGGTCGAAGCCGCGATCGGTGTCCGCCCCCAACTCCCCGCCCGTTTGGCCGATCTTCTCGATCGCCGCGAGCGCGTGACGAGCCTGCCGGCTAACGTGGAGACAGTGGCCCGTTTCGTGTCCGAGAGAAGCCGCGCTGCCGCGGCCGGAGCCAGCGTATGAGTACGACCGTCGAGAAACTTCCGAGCGGCCTTACGGTCGTCACCGACCGCATGGATCATTTGCGCACGGCCTCGCTCGGCGTCTGGGTCGGTGCTGGCTCGCGCAACGAGGAGCCGCACGAGAACGGCATCGCGCATTTCCTCGAGCACATGGCGTTCAAGGGCACGCGCCGCCGCACCGCGCGGCAGATCGTCGAGGAGATCGAGGCGGTCGGCGGCGACCTCAATGCGGCGACAAGCCTTGAGAACACCGGCTACTATGCGCGCGTGCTCGGCAGCGACATGCCGCTCGCGCTCGACATCCTGACCGACATTCTGACCGACTCCGTCTTCGACGCCGGCGAGCTCGCGCGCGAGCAGGGCGTGATCCTGCAGGAGATCGGCGCCGCCAACGACACACCCGACGACTTCGTCTTCGATCTGTTTCAGGCGCGCGCTTTCCCCGATCAGCCGGTCGGTCGGCCGATCCTCGGCACGCCGCAGTCGGTACGGTCCTTCACGCCCGACAGCCTGCGCGCCTATCTCGGCAAGCATTACCGGGCGCCGCATATGATCGTTTCCGCTGCGGGCGACATCGATCATGCGAGGATCGTGGACACGGTGGGCGCGCGGCTTGCCGGATTGCCGATCGATGCCGGCAAGGCCGCACCGAAAGCGCGCTATGCCGGCGGCCTCGAGATCAGCGTGCGCCCGATCGAGCAGGTCCATCTCGTGCTCGGCTTTCAGGGCTGCTCCTACCGGGCGCCGGAATATTTCGCCATGCAGGTCTTTGCCGGCGTGCTCGGCGGCGGCGCGTCCTCGCGGCTCTTCCAGGAAGTGCGCGAGAAGCGCGGCCTCTGCTACACGATCTTCGCCGCGCACCAGCCGTTCTTCGACACCGGCATCTTCTCGATCTATGCCGGCACCGACCCGAAGGATGCGCGCGACCTCATGGCCGTGGTCGTGGACGAGATCGCCGATACGGTCGATACCGCGAGCGAGGCAGAGATCGCCCGCGTGAAATCCATGATGAAGGTGAGCCTCCTCGGCGTGCTGGAAAGCTCGTCCGCCCGCGCCGATCAGCTTGCGCGGCAGGTTCTCGCCTTCGGGCGTCCGATCCCGCTCGACGAGCTTGCCGCGAAGATCGACGCCGTGACCGTCGATGACGTGCGCGCCGCGGGCCGCTCGCTCATCACCGGCGGCCGCCCGACCTTCGCCGGCCTCGGCCCGGCCGGCGGTCTTGAATCGGCCGCCGGGATTGCCGAGAATTTGCAACGCCGGGCCGCGTGACCCGGCGCTGGCCGGTCCCGCGCATCGCATGGCCCTCTTTCGCTCGATCCTCTGGTCCGACCCCCTTCCGGCGATCGAAGGGAAGGGCGTCCATCTCCGCATGCCGCGCATGACCGACTGGGCGGACTGGGCGCTGCTGCGCGAGGAGAGCCGCGCGTTCCTGGCGCCGTGGGAGCCGGTCTGGCCGGAGGACGATCTCACCCGCGCCGCCTTCCGCCGCCGCCTGCAACGCTACGCCAATGACCAGCAGACCGATCTCGGCTATGCGTTCCTGATCTTCCGCACCGGCGACAATGCCGTTCTCGGCGGCGCCACGCTGAACAATGTCCGCCGCGGCGTCGCCCAGGCCGCGAGCCTCGGCTACTGGATGGGCGCGCAGCACGCGGGCAAGGGCTATATGTCCGCCGCCCTGCGCGCGCTCGTTCCCTTCGCGCACGGCGCGTTGCGCTTGCGGCGCGTCGAAGCCGCCTGCCTGCCGCACAATGCGGCTTCGGTCCGGCTCCTGGAGAAACTGAACTTCACGCGCGAAGGACTTGCCCGCGAATATCTCTGCATCGCCGGCCGCTGGCAGGACCACGTCCTGTTCGCGCGCCTGCAGAGCGATCCGCTGCCCTGAAGCGTGAATCGCTGAGCCGGATCACTGCGAGCAGATACAGGTTTCTTTCTGCGCCGAAGCAAGCGTCGACAACACCTGCTCGATCGTCTGCGCGAGCTTTTGACCGCGCCGGTCGGCGTCGTCGAGCCATGCCGCGGTCTCGACGAGCGAAAGCTGCTGCATCTCTTCCGGCGATGCCTTGCGTTCACGCAGGAATGTCGCGCGTACCGCGCCGAGCGCGCCAAAGACGCTATCGGACGCTCCGCTCGAATCCACTGCGCCATTGCGCGCGACGCGCGCGGCGAGCGCTGCGAGCTCCTCGGCCGATTCCGCGCCGGTCGCCTCGCGGGCGGCGGCGATCGCCGCGGCTGCGGCGGCATGGATCGTGTCGATGTGTTTCGTGATCGGCAGCAGACCCTGCCGGTAGCCGGCGAGCTGGTAATAGTTGTTGGCGCAAAGGCCAGGATTATATGCCTGGCCCGCAAAGGCGTTCAGCTCCGATATCCAGCGCGCGATGATATAGCGGAACCATTCCGTCGCCATTTCCGCGTCGCCGCCGCGGCGCGCGGCGAACGACGCGGCGAGCCGTTCTGCGTTCCGGATTTCGGCGTTGCGCGCATTGGTGAAGGCAAACAGGCGTGACGCCGGCAATGCCGGATCGGCCTTGCGCATCGCTTCGGCCGCATCGCGCACCTGCTGCGTAAGGCTGGCGCGCAGCGCCGCAAGCCGGTTGCGATAGGCGCCGACGCAATCGGCGACCATGAGCTTGATTTCGGCGCTCGCCGTCTGTTCGCCGGGGCCGCGCGCCACGATCCGGACGATCCTTGCTTCCGCATCCGTCGCCGCCCGCTCCACCTTGAGTGGAAGGGCGCGCTCGATCCGCTCGCCGGGTTTCAGGCGCGCGATCTCGGCAACGGCGTTGCCGGCCTCAAGCCGCCAGCCTTGTCCTGCCATGATGGTGAGTCCCGCGGGCTCCACGGTCAGCTTGATCGGCCCCGATACGGCCTTGCCTTCGTTGCCGACCGCGATTTTGAGGTTCGCCTTCGCGCCGAGCGGCAGCACCTGCCGCGGTGATCGCGCGCTGTCCGCAGTCACGCTGACGTGCAGCGTCTGGCCGGAAGCCGGCGCCGCGATGGGCAGGGCGGGTAAGGCTGCCAGGAGGGCAGCGATGAGGCGGTGGTGAACGGAAGGCATGGATGTGCGATTCCTGCACAATCGAAATATCGCCGCGGCAGTGCAAGGCCGCGGCATCCGTGCGGTTATCAAACCTTTGTGGGAATGAAAGCGGTCAGCGCGTCTGGCCGGCGGCGGCGGCCGGTTCCGGCGCACCTGTGTCGCCGGTCGTTTCCTCCTCCGGCGACTTTTCGGAATGGTTCTGCTTGCGCGCGGCCTCGAGCAGCGGCGCTGCCGCGCCCGACCGCTGGATGAGCGCCAGGGGATCGGGCAGCAGGAACGGCCGGGCCCAGGAGCCCAATACAACGAACGGCAGGTCGAACGGTTGCGGCTCCTTGCTGTTGGTGCCGCCGCGCACGAGCGTCGCCAGTCCCTGCAGGTCGAAATCGCGCTGCGTGACCGAGCTCGTGCCCGCAAGCTTCACGCGCACGAGCGGGCTGTTGACGGAGGCTTCCTCGATCTTCGCCGTGCCGTCGGTGACGCGGATCTTGACATGCAGATCCTTGAAGGGGGTGCGGCCGCCGATGAACTCGGGCGGGCCGGAAAGCGGCTTGCGCTCCAGCCGCCGCAACGCCTGCTCCACATTGATCCCAACGAGCGCGCCGTCGGCGGCGGCAAGCGTCACCGCTCCCGACAGTCCGCGCGTGATGGCATGCGCATGCTTGCCGGCGCCTTCAAGCGCAAAGGCAAGCGTTCCCTTGCCTTCCAGGCCATGGATTCCGGAAATCTCCGCCATGCCGGGGCCGAGATTGAAGTTTGCGATGTTCGCTTCGATCTTGACGTCGGCCTTGCCTTCCTGGCCCGGACTAAGCGCGAGGCGGCCGCGCAGCATGCCGCCCTGATAGAGCGCTTCGCCGACCGAGAGCGTGAAGCTGCCGTTGCGCAGCGAGGCCGCGGCGGCGATCTTCTCCAATTCCGTCCTGCGCACGGTGACGCGTCCCGACGACAGCCGGATGTCGAGATCGAGCGCCTGCAGCGCGGCAAGATCGATCGTCTCGCGATTCCATTCGCGGCCGTCGTCCTCGGTCACGGCGAATCCGCCGGAATAGGGCGTGAAGTCGGCCGTCTCGCTCGCCAGCGTCGCCTGCAACACCGTGCGCCCCCGGTCGCGCTTGAGGGTGAGCCCGCCTTCCGCGCGGTTGCCGTCGAGCTCGATCGACAGGCCGTTGAGCGCAAGCGAAGCCGGCGTCAGCGCCGCCCTGGCCTTGAGCTTGAACGGCCCGAACCCGCCCCGCGTGAGCGGCGCGACCGGCAGGTGCGAAAGCGCCGCGCGCAGCGATTTTGCGTCCGCGGCGAGCGCGCCGTCTGCCTGCACGCCGTTGCGATAGGCGATGCCGCCGTCAAAGCCGAGATCGAGCAGATCGGATTCGAGGCGCGCCCGGAAGCCGCTGCGGTCGCCGCGCCGGAGCGCGGCCATGTCCGTGATCGAGGCGCTGATCGTTGCCGGCGTCGCACGCCACGTCAGCGAGCCGGTGCCGGTGATGCCGGCGCCGGACCAGGCGATCGCCGCATCGACGTCCGACAGGCGTTCGGTGAGCTCCGTGTCATCCGACTTGAAATGCACGATGCCGTCGACGAAGCGGATTTCCGGCCGCGCCGATGCATCGGTCGCCGCCTGCGGATGCAGCGGAATGCCGAAGCGGACTGCACCGTTGGACCTGAGATCGATCGTCAGTTCCGGCCGCTCGAAGGTGAGCGTCGCCACTTCGACGTTTCCATAAAGCGCCGGAAGCAGACGCACGGTGGCCTGGATCGCCTCGGCGGTGAAGGCGGGACCGTCACCGTCGTCCAGGCGAATGCCCTCGATGCGAATCGCGGGGCTCGGCAGGAGAACGAGTCTCGCCGCGCCTTCGACCTGCGGCTCGACGCCGGTGGTCGTGCGCAGGGCGTGCAATACGGCGAGCCGGGCCTGGTTTACCGACACGAAATGCGGCGCGATCACGAGCGCAGCCGTCGCGACGACCGCGGCGGCGAATGCGATGGCGATCACGCGCTTCAATCGGGTGGACCCGCTCACGATCGTTTCCGTAGCGATGCTATCCGAGGCCGGTGACGGGATAGAGAGTGCCTGGATGCGCCCCGCTTCGCCCGCCGATTGGACCTCGCCCCGCTCTGTGTCGCTTTCAAGGCCTGACAGGCGCCGGCGAAACCGGTAAAACCCCTCCGCAGACTCCTGAAACAGCAGAGAATTCGAGCGGCAATATCCCATGCTGGAAAAAACCGGGCAACCGCTGTGGACACCGTCGCCCGCGCGGGTCGCGGCATGCGAAATGACCCGCTTCAGCCGGGAGCTGAACGGCCGCCATGGCCTGAACCTCGGCAACTACCGCGACCTGCACGCCTGGTCCGTGGCCCATCCCGCCGAGTTCTGGGACGCGGTCTGGGATTTCTGCGGGGTGGTCGGCGACAAGGGCGGTCGGCGGCTTGTGGACGGCGGCCGCATGCCGGGGGCGAAGTTCTTCCCCGACGCCCGGCTCAATTTCGCCGAGAACCTCATGCGCCGGCACGACGGCGCGACGGCGATCGTCTTCCGCGGCGAGGACAAGGCCGCGCGCAAGCTCACCTTCGCCGAGCTCGATGCGCTCGTCTCGCGCCTCCAGCAGGCGTTGCAGGCGGCGGGCGTCGGCAAGGGCGACCGCGTCGCCGCCATGCTGCCGAACGTGCCCGAGGCCGTCGCCCTGATGCTCGCGGTGACCTCGCTCGGCGCGATCTTCTCGTCGTGCTCGCCGGACTTCGGCGAGCGCGGCGTACTCGACCGCTTCGGCCAGATCGAGCCCAAGGTGTTCGTCTCCTGCGACGGCTACTGGTACGCGGGCAAGCGCATCGCAATCGGTGACAAGCTGAAAGCGATCGTCGAGCACCTGCCGACCGCGAAAGCGGTCGTGATCGTCCCCTATCTCGGTGACGCCGACGCGGTCGCAAAATCGCTGCCGCGCGCGGCGACGCTCGATGCCTTCGTCGCGCCCTTCGCGGCGAAGGCCGTGACCTACGAACGGCTGCCGTTCGACCACCCGATCTATATTCTCTTTTCCTCCGGCACCACCGGCGTGCCCAAATGCATCGTGCACGGCGCCGGCGGCACGCTCCTGCAGCATCTGAAAGAGCAGCGCCTGCACTGCGATCTGCGCCCGGGCGAGCGTTTCTTCTACTTCACGACGCTCGGCTGGATGATGTGGAACTGGCTGGTGTCCGGCCTCGCCTGCGAAGCGACGCTTTGCCTCTATGACGGCTCGCCGTTTGCGCCGGTGAACGAAGTGCTCTTCAATTACGCGCAGGAGGAGCAGATCAACATCTTCGGCACGTCGGCGAAGTATATCGACGCCGCGAGCAAGGCCGGCCTCGATCCGGCGAAGACGCACGATCTCTCGGCGCTGCGCATGATTACCTCGACGGGTTCGCCGCTCGCGCCGGAAAGCTTCGAGTACGTCTATCGCTCGATCAAGAGCGATGTGCATCTCGCCTCGATCTCCGGCGGCACCGACATCGTCTCCTGCTTCGTGTGCGGCAATCCGCTCGAGCCCGTGTGGAAGGGCGAGATTCAGGGGCCGGGCCTCGGCATGGCGGTCGATGTCTGGTCCGACGAAGGCAGGCACCTCGACAGCGGCCGCGGCGAGCTCGTCTGCACCAAGCCGTTTCCGTCGATGCCGGTGATGTTCTGGAACGACGCCGGCGGCAAAAAATATCGCGCCGCCTATTTCGAGCGCTTCCCCGGCGTCTGGCACCACGGCGATTTCGCCGAATGGACGCCGCACGGCGGCGTCATCATCCACGGCCGTTCCGACGCCACGCTGAACCCGCAGGGCGTGCGCATCGGCACCGCCGAAATCTATGCGCAGGTCGAGCAGATCCCGGAGGTCGTCGAATCGATCGCCGTCGGCCAGGACTGGCAGGGCGACGTGCGCGTGGTCCTGTTCGTGCGGCTGCGCGACGGCGTCTCGCTCGACGCCGCCCTCGTCGACCGCATCAAGCGCCGCATCCGCGAGGGCGCGTCGCCCCGCCACGTGCCGGCAAAGGTGATCGCGATCGCCGACATCCCGCGCACGCGCTCCGGCAAGATCACCGAGATCGCCGTGCGCGACGTGGTGCACGGCCGTCCGGTGAAGAACACCGAAGCCCTCGCCAACCCCGAGGCGCTCGACCTCTACCGGGATTTGCCCGCGCTCAAATCCTGAGCGCTGCCGTTCACGCGGCCGGTGAGCACTTGCAGCGGCCGGCTCATGCGCGCGAGCAGGACGACAGGCCCGAGCCCGACCAGCACGATGAGGAGCGCGGCCACTGCGCCGTCTTCATACGTGCCGCGCGACGCCTCCGCATAGATGTGCGTCGCCAGCGTCTCGAACCCGAAGGGACGCAGGAGCAGCGTCGCCGGCAATTCCTTCATGCAATCGACGAACACGAGGATCGCCGCCGCACCGAGCGCGGGCGAGAGCAGCGGCAGATGCACGCGCCGCACCGTGCCGATCGCGCTCTCGCCGAGACTGCGCGCGGCCGCATCGAGACTTGTCGGAATCTTCGCAAATCCCGCTTCGATGCCGCCCGCCGAGATGGCGAGGAACCGGATCACATAGGCGAGCACGAGCGCGGCCCCGGAGCCGGAAATCAAGAGTCCCGTGCCGATGCCGAAGAGCTGGCGCGACGCGGCGTCGAGCGCGTTGTCGAAGGTGGCGAGCGGCATCAAGAGGCCCACTGCGAGCACGGTGCCCGGGATCGCGTAGCCGAGGCTTGCGACCCGCGTCGCCGCCGTCGCCATGCCGCTGCGATCGAGCCGGGCGGCATAGGCAAGAACGATACCGACGAGCAGCGCGATTGCGGTTGCGACGGCGGCGAAGCCGATGCTGTTGCGCGCCTCGATCAGGAGTTGCGGCGAGAGGCCGAACGCGGAAACGCGGCTCCACGCTTCGACCGCGAGATGCAAGGCCGGAACGGCGAACCCGATCAGGATCGGCAGGAGGCAGGCGAGAAATGCGCCGGCCGCTGCAAGGCCGCCAAGCTCGACGGGCGAAGGCGGATGCGTGCGCCGGCCGCCGCCGGTGAACCGCTGCTTCCGCCGCGCCCAGCGCTCGGCGAGCACCAGCGCGATCACGGCCGCGAGCATCACCAGCGCGATCTGCGCGGCACCCGGCAGACTCGAGCGGTTGAGCCACGTCGCATAGATCGAGACCGTGAAGGTGCGCACGCCGAGGAATTCCGAGGCGCCGATGTCGTTCAGCGCCTCGAGCAGGGCGAGCGTGGTGCCGACCACGATCGCCGGCCGCGCGAGCGGCAGCGCGACGCGGAAGAAGGTGGCGGTGCGCGTCGCGCCGAGCGTGCGCGCGACTTCCAGCGCCGATGCGGTCTGCATCAGGAAGAGAGCGCGCGCCGCGAGATAGACGTAAGGATAGAGGACAAAGCCGAGGAGAACGGCGGCGCCCCAGATCGAGCGGATGTCCGGCAGCGACAGCCCGCGCGGGTCGTCGATGCCGAAGAGCGCGCGCAGCCCGCTCTGGATCGGCCCGAGCGGATGCAGCACGTCGAGATAGGCGAAGGCGACGATGTAGGTCGGCACCGCGAGCGGCAGCAGCAGCGCCCAGTCGAACAGATCGCGGCCCGGAAAGCGGCAGGTGGCGACGAGCCAGGCGGTGCCGACGCCGATGATGCTCACCAGCACGCCGACGCCGAGGAGCAGCAGCCCCGTGTCGCGGATCGCGTTCGGCAGCACGTAGCGGAGGAGATGCGGCCAGAGATCGCCCGATCCTTGCGCCGCGATGGCGACGAGTGCTGCGACCGGCGACAGCACGATCGCGGCAATGATGAACGCAGCAATCGTCCAGCCGCGCGAGTCGATGGCGGCGGGTGCGCGGGCGGCAGTTCTCGCGGTCATCTTTGTCCGGAAGTGCGCGGCGAGGGGCGTCCCCGCCGCACCTGTTTGTCAGTTGTCGAAGCCGACCTTGTCGACGAGCTCGCTTGCCGCCTTGCGTGCCTTGGCGACCGCGCGGAGATCGACCGTGTCCGTCTTCAGCGTGCCGAGCGCGGCGATGATCGGATCGACCGGCGCGCCGGGGCGCACGGGATACTCGAAATTCGCCTTGGCATAGAGCGCCTGCGCGTCGTTCGAGACGAGGTATTCGAGCAGCTTCACGGCGTTAGCCTTGTTCGGCGCGTGCTTGGCGACCGCGGCGCCTGAAATGTTCACGTGCGTGCCGCCGCCCTGGAACGTCGGCAGCAGCACGTTGATGGCTTCGCCCCACTTCACCTGATCGGGGCCGCCTTTGCCGCTCCGCATCAGCCCGACATAATAAGAGTTGCCGACGCCGAGATCGCAGATGCCGCCGAGGATGTCGCGCGCCACCTCGCGGTCGCCGCCGGTCGCCTTGCGCGCGAGATTGGCCTTGATCCCGCGCAGCCAGGCTTCGGTCTTGTCCGCGCCGTGATGCACGAGGTGTGCGGCGATCAGCGCGGTGTTGTAGGGATGCTGGCCGGAGCGGATGCAAATCTTGCCCTTCCACTTCGGATCGGCGAGCGCTTCATAGGTGATCGCGCTGTCCTTCACGCGCTCCTTCGAGGTGTAAACGAGCCGCCCGCGCAGCGAGAGCGCGAACCAGTTGCCCTGCGGGTCGCGCAGATGCGCGGGGATCGCCGCGGCGAGGGCTTCCGACTGGATCGGCTGCGTCACTTCGCGGTCGACGGTGTCGAGCAGGTTGCCGATGTCGACGGTCATCAGCACGTCTGCCGGCGAGTTGGCGCCTTCCGCCTTCACGCGCTCGGCAAGCCCGTCCTTGATGAAGATGGAATTGACCTTGATGCCCGTGTCCTTGGTGAAGGCGTCGAGCAGCGGCTGGATGAGCCCCGGCTCCCGCGTCGTGTAGAGGTGAACTTCCTGCGCACCGGCGGCGACCGGCGCCGCAACGAAAGCGAGCGCCGCGCCGGCGAGCGCGAGCCCTGCGTGAAATGTGCGGTTCATCACTGTCTCCTGAACAGCCGGGGTCCAAGGCCCCGATGACGGCGGTGGAAATCGAAAAACGGCCAGGCGGGCCGACCTCGACTAGTAGGAATGCCGCCTTCGCTGCGTCAAGAAATTTACCCGTGAATCCAATAGCTTATAGGAATTCCAAACAACCGTTCTTTTGAACGACTCGAAAAAGATGAAAAAGCAATGCGGCCGCGAGCGCTTCCCGCGGCCGCAAAAAATCGCGGCAGCCTCAGTCTTCGTCGAGCTCGCCGATGTGGTGCTGCGAGTAGAGCTCGACGCCGAGCTTCTTCACGAGGTCGAGCTGGGTTTCGAGGAAGTCGATGTGCTCTTCCTCGTCGCTCATCAGTTCCTCGAACAGATCGCGCGACGGGTAGTCCTTGACCGAGTGGCAATAGGTCGCTGCTTCCTGATAGAGCGCGCGCGCGTCGTTTTCCGCGGCAAGATCCGAATCCAGCACTTCCTTGACGTTCTGCCCGATGCGCAGCGGATCGAGCACCTGCAGGTTCGGAAAGCCCTCGAGGAAGAGAATGCGCTCCACGAACTTGTCGGCGTGGTTCATCTCCTCGATCGATTCCTTCCGCCACTTCTTGGCGAGGTCCTTGAAGCCCCAGTTGTCGAGCATGCGGTAATGCAGCCAGTACTGGTTGATCGCCGTGAGCTCGGAGCGCAGCCCGCGGTTGAGATATTCGATGACTTTCGGATCGCCCTTCATGCCTGCCTCTTGAAATCAGCACAGCTGCATAAACTGGAATTATTCAAAGAAATTGTCCAGCGCCGCTGGAGTTCCCGCAAGCTTGACGGAATGGGGGGCGTTAATCGGCGGCGACCGGGCCGGCAGCCGGGCACGCGGCCGGGCAGGTATCGCAGGCCTTGCTGAGCGCCTCGTCCATGATGCCGCGGATAGTGCGCGCGCAGCGGCCGCATTGCGGGCTGCAGCCGAGGCACTGATAGACTTGACCCGGCGAGCGCGGCGCGTCGGAGCGCGCGCAGGTCTCGCGCACCTGGGCGTCGGACAGGACGTTGCAGGAACAGACGATCATCGCTGCTGCGTTCTTCAGAGTAGTTATAAGTTGTTGTTTCTTTGAGTTTTTTCCTCTTACAGGCTTTTACGTCGCCGTCAATTGATCCGGATCAAGCGCCCCCAAAATTCGTCGTCCCGGCCGAGCGAAGCGAGCGCCGGGACCGTTCGCGGCTTGCTGCACGCGGTCCCGGGTCTCGCGCTTCGCGCTCGGCCGGGACGACGAGCCGTTACTCCGCCAGCACCCGCGTCGACGGAAACGCGATCTCGACCAGCGTGCCCGCGTTCTTCGTGCTCTTGATCGAGAAGCTCGCCCGGTTCGCCTCGGCGAGCGCCTTCGTCAGCGGCAGGCCGAGGCCGGTGCCGCCCTCCTTGCCGTGGCCGGCGGTCGTGATCTGCCGGAACGGCTCGAGCGCGGTCTTGATCTCCGTTTCCGTCATGCCGATGCCGGTGTCGCGCACCCGCAGATGCACCTCGCCGTCGTCGGTGAGCGTCGTCGAGACGATCACCTGTCCGCCCGGCGGCGTGAAGCGGATCGAGTTGGACAGCAGGTTCAGCACGATCTGCCGGATCGAGCGCGCGTCGGCGACGACCGGCGGCAGGTTCGGCGCGAGTGCCGTGCGGATGATGATGCGCTCGCGGTTCGCCTGCGGCTGCATCAGCGCCATCGACTGGCTGGCGATCTCGTTCAGGTCAACGCTCGAGAATACGAGGTCGAGCTTGCCCGCCTCGATCTTGGAGAGGTCGAGGAGATCGTTGATGAGCGAGATCAGGTGCTCGCCCGAAGTATGGATGTCCTTGAGATATTCACGGTAGCGTTCGTTCGCGATCGGGCCGAGCCGCTCCTCCATCATCACTTCGGCAAAGCCGATGATCGAGCTGAGCGGCGTGCGGATCTCGTGGCTGATCTTGGCGAGGAACTCCGATTTCGCCGAGTTCGCGCGCTCCGCCTGCCGCCGCGCCTGCACGAGCTCTTCCTCCGCGCGCTTCCACTGCGTGATGTCGCGGAACACCGCGCAGAACTTCTCGCCGCCTTCGCCGACGCGGCCGAGCGTCATGAACAGCGGGATCAGGCCACCCTCGCGCACGCGGCCGATCACCTCGCGCCCGTCATTGAGGACGCTCGCGACCCCGTTGCTCGCGAGCCCGTCGAGATAGTCGAGCGCCGCGCGGTGGCTTTCCGGCGCGAACAGCGTCGTGAAGCTGCGCCCCTCGATCTCGCCGGAGTCGAATCCAAACAGCGCCTCCGCCGAACGGTTCATGCCGAGCACGTGCCCCTCGCGGTCGAGCAGGGCGACGCCGTCGGTCGCCGTGTCGAGGATCGCGTGCATCTCGCGCGTGCTCGCCTCGGCATCGCGCAGCGCGAGCTCGGTCGCCTCCAGCCGGTCGTGGTCGACCCCGCTCGTGCGGCTCAGGAGATAGACGAGCGCGGTCTCGCCGTCCCACGGCGCGGAGATGAGCCGTGCATCGACCGGGATCGTGTGCGCGCCGCGTCCGCGCAGGGCGACGGGCCGGCTGCTCTCGCCCGTTTCATCGGCGAAGCCCTGTCCGTTGGCAAAAAGACGTTCAAGCCCTCCGGCCGCCGCCAGTTCGTCCACGCCCGCGACGCCGGTCCATTCGAGCACGGCGCGATTGGCGTAGAGGATATGGCCGCTGCGGTGCACGACGACGCCGACCGGCAGGCGGCCGAGGATTGCGCGCTCGCCGCTTGGGGCGCCCGGCAGCGGATGCGCCTGCTCGCTTGTCTGCTCGGCTGGCGGAACGTTCACGCGCTGCATGCGCGCGCCGATCACTTTCGCAATCTCGCGGAAGGCGCTGCGCTCGATCGCGGTCAGCGACGGCCGCGGCGTCTCCGGTTTGTGCAGCGGCACGATCTTGTCTGTGCGCTTCCCGAAGTGCGTGCGCACCCGGGGCGCAGGCTCGGCGAAGCGGGGCGGGAGGCCCGGCGCGGGTTTCTCCGCGGGCTCGTCTGCAAATACCGGCGGCTCCTCGCGCGCTATCGCCGCTTCCCTGGCCGGACGCGGTACGGGTTCGCGGAAGACGCCGAAGCCCCGGTAGCCGAGAAAGCGCCGCTCGCGGTCGAAGACCGGGAGCGCCGCAAGATCCACCGGCCGCGCAAGCTCGCTTCCCTCGATCGGCCACTGCACGCTGACGCCCGACCACGTGTCGCGCCGCGCGACCGCTTCGGCCACGGCGGCGGTGCCGTCGATGCCGATCCGCTCGCCCGCCTCGTTCCAGTCGAGCCCGGCGATCGCCGCCGGCAACTCGCCGACCACGGCCGCAAGCTCGGGCGAGACGCTGGTGAAACGTCCCTCGGCGTCCGTCTGCCAGACGAAGCGGCGCGGCAGCGGCGCCGGCTCTCCCGGTGGTGCGGCTGCCGGAGGCGCCTCCGGTTCCGACGCGGACTCTTCGGCGGCGGAAACTTCTTCGCGCGGCTCCGCTTCGGCTGCGACTTCCGGCGCTTCGCTCGGCCGCGTTTCCGCCGGAGCTTCGGTTACTATGGCAACCGCGACCGCCGGTTCGGGCGCGCCCGGCGCCGGCTCGGATACGGCAGCGGGAATTTCAGCCTGCTGCGGGGCTTCGCGGACGGCCGGTGCGATGGCTTCCGCTTCTTCGCGTGCCGGCGCCAGGAATGCGGCGATGAAAAAGAAGTTTCCCTCCGTGCCGAGCCGCTGCAGCAGCACCCGCAACACGCCGAATTGCACTTCGGCAGATCCGCCGCTGCGCGCGCGCGCGATCGCGCCATGCACGCCCGGCACGACCTCGGCCAGCATTTCCGTGGCGCCGAGCAGCGCCTGTGCCATTTCGTTTGCGTAGAGACGCCGTCCGCTGCCGTCGAACAGCGCGAGCGCCGTTTCCTCGCCGTCGAGGATCGCGGCGGCCGCGGCCGTGGCCTCGGGTGCAGGCCCTGCCGGCTCCCGCGCGACCAGCAGGTAGACGTCGCCGCCGTCTGCGAGCGCGAGGCGCGATGCCGAGAACTCGATGAGCTTGCGCGTCCCGCCGATCCGAAGCGGCAGCACGCTCGTCTGCGGGCTGTCCGGCTCGCTTCGGGCGAGTTCGCGCAGCACCGGCGCGAGCGGGCTCCGCTCGGCGGCAATGATCTTTGCGGCGGCCGTCCGCTCTCCGACCCGCAGCATCGCGAGCGCCGCTCCGTTCGCGAGCAGGAGGTCGCCGCGCCCGTCGAGCACGAAGGCCGCCTTCGGCAAAACGAAGGTCGCGCCGATCCGCGCGTCGGAGAGAAGCTGGAACAGCCGGGGAAGCCGAATTTGCATGCGGTTTAGGCCGGAACGGGCCTGCCGCGCGGCCCAAATTTACTTTTCATTCATAATTCGGAAGGCCCGGAAAATCTACGTTCCCGGGGCCCCGGAGAATGCCCATCCGGATCAACGGTTAATCGCACCGCCCCAATTCACGCTATCCACTTCCGCGCCGACCGCGTTACCTTCAGCGAAGCCAGTTCACCAATGGAGTGCAGCCATGAAAGCCACCGGATTTGAGTTCCCGCCGGAACTGAGGGCGCTCGCGGAGCAGGGGATCGAGACGGCCCGCAAGGCGTTTCAGGGCTATCTCGACGCGACGGAAAAGACGTTGAGCGCCTTCGATGCCTCAACCGGGCCGCAGGCGACCATCCGCGAGGTCGGCCGCAAGGCCGTGGGCTTCGCCCAGGAGAACTTGATCGACAACTTCGCCTTCATCGACAAGCTGATGCGGGCGCGGGACGCCGAAGAGGTGCTCCGGCTGCAGACCGAGTTCGCCCAGGCCCAGGCGCAGAAGCTTGCCTCGCAGACGGCCGCCATCGGCGAAGTCGCCCGCCGGGCCATGACGACGGGCAAGCCGGACTCGTAAGGCCCTCCTCCACAAGTGGTTTTGTGCAATGCGGCCTTCTATGTTGCAATGCACAATCCTCTTGGCTATATTGCGCTCAAATTCCCGCCCTTCGGGCCCGGGTCCGGCAGGGCAGACCGCCACTCCAGAGGAGCCAGCGCAATGGCCGATATCGAGACCCCGAAAGAGACCGTGAAGAAGGCCGCGAAATCCGCGGCGCCGAAGTTCGAGGCCCCCAAGTTCGAAGCGCCGAAGGTCGTCGTCCCCGAGGTCTTCCGCGAGATGGCCGAGAAGAGCGTCGAGCAGGCGAAGGAAGGCTACGCCCGCATCCGCACCGCGGCCGAGGAAGCGACCGACGTGGTCGAGGACACCTACATCCAGGCGACGCGCGGCCTCACCGAGTTCAACATGAAGGCGATCGAGGCGCTGCGCGACAACGTCAATTCGAGCTTCGACTTCGCCCGCGAGTTGCTGGCGGCGAAATCGCTCTCCGAGGCGGTGGAACTGTCGGCGACCCATATGCGCCAGCAGTTCGAGACGCTGGCCGCCCAGGCCAAGGATTTCTCCGCGCTCGCCCAGAAGCTCGCCGCCGACGCCGCCGAGCCGATGAAGGCGAGCGTCACCAAGAACATCAAGCTCAACTGAGCTTGCTGCCCGAGACTGCGCCCGAGCCCGGCCACGCCCGGGCTCGACGCGTTTTGGATAACCTCACCCTTCGAGACGCTCGACCTGTCGGTCTCGCTCCTCAGGGTGAGGTTGTATGGTTCGGCCTCATCCTGAGGAGCGCCCGTGAGGGCGCGTCTCGAAGGGTGAGGCGGACGGAGGCCGCGCTTGAACGGCCCGCCGTTTGCCCCTAGGTTGCGCCGCGCCGATCTGTGCAGCTGTAGCTCAGTTGGTTAGAGCGCCTGACTGTGGATCAGGAGGTCGGTGGTTCGAGTCCACCCAGCTGTACCAGGCAATCCGCACCCACCGCCGCAAGGCATCGCAGTCACATCCATCGGTTAAGCAGGCCCATGGCGAAAGCGGCTCATGACGCCAAGTGGCGTCCGCGCGTCGAAGACGAACCGTTGGTGCGCGGCCTCGGCCGCTTCGTCGCCGACGTGTCGTTCCCCGGCCAGGCATCCGGCTGTTTCGTGCGCTCGCCGCACGCCTTCGCCCGCATCGTCGGCATCGACACCGAGGCCGCCCGCAACGCGCCGGGCGTGATCGGCGTCTTCACGGCGAAGGACATGCTCGCCGCCGGCGTGCGCAACACGGTGTTCGTGGCGCCGCTCACCGGCCGCGGCGGCAAGCCGATGTTCGTTCCGGCGCGGCCGTCACTCGCGGTGGATCGCGTGCTGCACGTCGGACAGCCCGTCGCGCTCGTCGTCGCCGAGACGCAAGCCTATGCGCAGGATGCCGCCGAGCTGGTGACGGTCGAGTATGAGGAACTGCCTTCGGTCACCGATCTGCGCGCCGCGCTCGCGCCCGATGCGCCGCAGCTCTGGCCGGAAGCGCCGAACAACCTCGCGATCGACTGGATCGGCCCCGATCCCGACGGCGATGCGCTCGCGGAAGAAGTCGAAAAGATCTTTGCCGGCGCGGCGCACATAGCCCGCATCGAGGTCGTGCATCAGCGCATTTGCGGCGCGCCCATGGAGCCGCGCGGCGCCACCGCGAGCTATGATGAAGAGACCGGCCGCTACACGCTGCGCTCCTCGACCCAGGGCGTCGCGCCGCTGCGCGAAGCGATGGCGCGGGCGATGGGCGTGCAGCCCGAAGCGATGCACGTCATCTCCGACGACGTCGGCGGCGCCTTCGGCCTGAAGACCGCGCCCTATCCGGAATACCCGGCGCTCTGCGTTGCCGCGAAGACGCTCGGCCGTCCGGTGCACTGGATGTCGACGCGATCAGAATCCTTCCAGAGCGACAACCAGGCGCGCGATGCCGTCACCGAAGCCGAGCTCGCGCTCGACCAGGACGGCCGCTTTCTCGCCATGCGCACCAACCATCTCGTGAACATGGGCGCGTTCCTCGCCGCGGTCGGCCCGCAGATCGGCGTCGTCAGCTTCACGCGCTGCCTGCCGGGCATGTACGCGATTCCGAAGCTTGCGCTCGCCGCGCGCTGCGTCTTCACCAACACGGTGCCGACCGGCCCCTATCGCGGCGCCGGCCGCCCCGAAGCCAACTACGTGATGGAGCGCCTCGTCGACGCGGCCGCCCGCGTTTCGGGCATCGATCCCGTCGAACTGCGGCAGAAGAATCTGATCCCGAAATCGGCGATGCCCTACAAGTCGCCGGTCGGCAACGTCTATGACAGCGGCGACTTCGCGCCGATCCTCGAGCGCGCGCTTGCGCTCGCCGACCACCGTAACTTCCCCAAGCGCCAGGCCGATGCGAAGCGCCGCGGCAAGCTGCGCGGCATCGGCATTTCCTGCTTCCTCGAACACTCGGGCGCCATGCCCGGCGAGGGCGCGGGGCTCATCTTTCGCGAAGATCGCCGCCTCGAGCTGCGCCTGAACACGCACTCGACCGGCCAGAGCCACGCCACCGTGTTCGGCAATCTGGTCGCCGACCGGCTCGGCATCGACCCGGGCGAGGTCAGGCACCGCCACGGCGATACCGACTTCGGCATTTCCGGCTACGGCTCCGTCGGCTCGCGCAGCGCCATGACCGCCGGGCACGCGATCGTCCGCGCCGTCGAAACGGTCATTGCGAAAGGCAAGAAGGTCGCCGCGCTCGCGCTCGACGCCGCCGAAGCGGACATCGACTACCGCGATGGCGCCTTCGAGGTGACGGGAACGAACCGGCGCCTGCCGCTGTTCGATCTTGCCGAGAAGGCGCGTGAACTGCACAAGAGCGGCGCCATCGCCGAGCCCCTCGACTCCGTCGTCGCCGCCGACACCCCGATGACGTTCCCGAACGGCTGCCACATCGCCGAAGTCGAGATCGATCCCGAGACCGGCAAGCTCGCGGTCGTCGCCTATGCGGCGGTGGACGACTGCGGCAACGCGCTCGATCACACCATCGTCGAAGCGCAGGTGCAGGGCGGCGTCGCGCAGGGCTTGGGCCAGGCGCTGCTTGAGCACACCGTCTATGACAACGAGACCGGCCAACTCCTGACCGCCTCGTTCATGGACTACGCCATGCCGCACGCCGACGAGGTGCCCGAGGTCGTCGGCGACATCCTCTCTGCGCCCGCCACCACCAATCCGCTCGGTGTGAAGGGCGTGGGCGAGGCAGGCACGACCGCCTCGCTCGCCGCCATTATGAATGCGATTGCCAACGCGATCCCGGGACCGGCCGGCGCGAAGATCGACATGCCGGCGACGCCGGAGAAGGTCTGGCGCGCCTGCCGCGAGGCGGCGGCTCAGACGTAAACCCGCTTCATCGCCTTTTCCGGATAGCGCAATCCTGCGGCGGCGCCCGGCGGGATTGCGGCGCCGATGCGATCGAGATCCTGCGGCGAGAGCTTGACCGACAGCGCGCCGACGTTCTCGTCGATGCGCGATTTCCGCTTCGTGCCCGGGATCGGGATGATGTCCTTGCCCTGCGCGAGCAGCCACGCGAGCGCGAGCTGCGCCGGCGTGCAGCCTTTCTCCTTCGCGATCGCCTCGATGCGCGCGACGAGTTCCATGTTCTTCGCGAAGTTCTCGCCCTGGAAGCGCGGATGATCCATGCGGCGGTCGTCCTTCACCTCGTCCGCCGAACGCACGGTTCCCGTCAGCATGCTGCGCCCGAGCGGCGAATAGGCGACGAAGGAGATGCCGAGCGCGCGCGTCGTCTTCAGCGTCTCTTCCGCTTCCACGCGGTAGAGCAGCGAGAATTCGGTCTGCACCGCGGCGACCGGATGCACCTTGTGCGCCCGCTTGATCGTCTCCGGGTGCGCCTCGGAGATGCCGAGCGCGCGCACCTTGCCCTGCTCGACGAGCTTCTTCAGCGCGCCCCAGGTTTCCTCGACCGGCACCTGGTCGTCCACGCGATGCTGATAATAGAGGTCGATGTGATCGATCTGCAGCCGTTGCAGGCTCTTGTCGCACGCCTCGATCACGTATTCCGGCCGGCCGTTCACGCCGCCGGTGGAGAGCAGGTTGCCGAACTTGGTGGCGAGCACGACCTGATCGCGGCGGTCCTTGATCGCACGGCCGACCAGCTCCTCGTTGTGGCCGAAGCCATAGACATCGGCGGTGTCGAGGAGATTGATGCCCTGATCGAGCGCGTGATGGATCGTGGCGATCGATTCATTGTCGTCGCCCTTGCCGTAGAGCCCGGACATCGACATGCAGCCGAGGCCGATCGCCGAAACCTGAATGCCGCTCTTGCCGAGCGCCCGCATTTCGATCTTGTTCGCCATGACGTCTCCTCGTGAAAAGAAATCGCACCGATCGCGCCGGACGGGAGAGGGCGGATTCCTAGCAAGCGCGCCGCCGGTCCGCCAGCGTCCGTCCGCGCGGGCGGCGTCCCACGAAGTTCGCCTTGCGGGCGGTCAATGCTCCGCTTCGCCGTGCTCGCCGTAGCGGCGGCGGATGCGGCGCACGACGAACGCGACCAGCAGCACCACGATCGGCACCGCCACGGCCGTGCCGATCGTCGGATCGACCGGTCCGCCGGCGTCGTGCAGACCCTTGAGGAAATAGTTGATGAGTCCGACCGTGTAATAGCTGATCGCCGCGACCGACAATCCTTCCACCGTCTGCTGCAGCCGCAATTGCAGCCGCGCGCGCCGGTTCATGGCGGTGAGCTGGTCGCGGTTCTGCTGCTCGAGTGCGACGTCGACGCGCGTGCGCAGGAGATTCGCCGCGCGCACCAGCTTGCGCGAGAGGTTCGCCTGCCGCTCCTCCATGGTGGCGCAGGTGCGGATCGCAGGCGCCATGCGGCGGGTGAGGAACGACGACCAGGTGGGCAGCCCGCCGGCCTTCTGCTCGCCGATCGCCTGCAGCCGGCCCTGCACGAGCTCGTAGTAGGCGCGCGTCGCGCCAAAGCGGAACAGGCTCGCGGCCGCATCCGCCTCCAGGTCCGCAGCGAGGGCGGTGAGTTCGTCGAGCAGCCGGTTGTTGTCGCTGAGCTCCGTCGTGCGCCGCATGGCGTCGGTCATTTCCGCGAGCCGCTTCTCGATGCGGTTGATCGCGGGCGACAGCCGGTGCGCTTCCGGCAGGCCGAGAAGGGCAAGCGTGCGGTAGGTCTCGAGCTCGAGCACGCGCTGCACCAGGGCGCCAGCGCGCTCGGCGCCGAGTCCGCGGTCGGCGACCAGCACGCGGATATAGCCGTGCTCGTCGACCTGGAAGTCGGTGGCGAACAGCGCCGAGCCGTCGGAATTTTCCGCCGCCGCGAGGCTCGCCCGGTCGAAGATCGACTCGAGCGCGATCTTGTGCTCGGGATCGGCGACGAGGTGCAGGTCGATGGCGACGAGCAGCGGTCCCGGCTGCACGAAATCGGCAAGCGGCGTCGGCAGCGAGGCGGCCGGCGGATCGAACGGCTTTCCGCTCGCTGACGGCAGCTCGAAGCGATAGGTGGAGAACTCGTTGTGGCTTTCCCACCGCATCGCTCCGCCTTCGAACGCGCAGCGATGATGCCGCGCGCCTTCCGCGGGCGCGGTCATGCCCTTGGCCTTGCAGAGCGTCGCCAGCGCCGCCCGGTCGCTCTGCACCTGCGCGCCGCCGGTGAGGAATGCAAAGTGCAGCACGCGCCGCGGCGTCTCGATCGCCGTGAACGGCCGCGCATGCAGCTCGCCGAGCACGAACTCACGCTGCGGATGCTCCTGCAACGGCTTCGCCTGGCCGATTTTCACGCCGGTCACGATGGGCTTCCCCGCTACTCGCGGCACGAGGCCGCGCGGCTTGTGGAAGCCGTTTAGCCTAAAGTGCGATCGTCGTGGAAGGAAGCACGAGACTCACGCTCAAGCATGCGCGTGGTGTGGGGCTGCCTTTCTTGAGGAAGCACGCGGTCGCTTGCGCCCTTTCCGGGCTTCCGCCAGATTGGCCGAAACCGGACGCCGGAAAGCCGGGAGGAAATGCGCAATGGCCGAAGTCACCGGGCCGCGCCCGCGCGTCGGGCTCTTTGTCACCTGCCTCGTCGACCTGATCCGCCCGAAGATCGGCTTTGCCGCCGCGAAGCTTCTGGAAGACGCCGGCTGCACCGTCGAGGTGCCGTCGCAAAGCTGCTGCGGCCAGCCCGCCTATAATTCCGGCGACCGCGCCACCACGCGGCAGATGGCCGAGCGCGTGATCGCCACCTTCGAATCCTATGATTATGTGGTGGCGCCGTCCGGCTCCTGCGCCGGCATGATCAAGCTGCATTATCCCGAGCTCTTTGCCGGCGATGCCGGCTGGCAGCGCCGTGCCGATGCGCTCGGCGCCCGCACCTTCGAGCTCGTGAGCTTCCTCGTCGACGTGATGAAGGTCGAGCGCGTGAACGTGATCTATGAAGGCACCGTCACCTATCACGATTCCTGCTCCGGCCTGCGCGAGCTCGGCATCAGGGAGCAGCCGCGCAAGCTCCTCGGCTCCGTCGCCGGCCTGACCGTCGCCGAAATGAAAGATGCCGATGTCTGCTGCGGCTTCGGCGGGACCTTCTGCGTGAAGTATCCGGAAATCTCCAACGCCATCGTCGAGAAGAAGGCGGAGAATATCGTCGCCACCGGTGCGCCCATGCTGCTCGCCGGCGATCTCGGCTGCCTGATGAACATGGCGGGCAAGCTGCAGCGCATGCGCAAGGCGGTCGCCGTGCGCCACGTCGCCGAGATGCTCGCCGGCATGGCGCGCGAGCCGGCGATCGGCGAGCCGCCGAAGACGGGCGGCGCATGAGCAGAACACCCGGCAGCCAGGAAAAAAGTTTCGCCCGCTCCGCGCGCCGCGAGGACGCGGCCGAGATCGCGCGCATCTACAACGAAGGCATCGAGGATCGCGTCGCCACCTTCGAAACCGATCTCCGGGGCGAGAAGGACGTGCTGCGCTGGTTCGACGAGGAGCGCACGATGGTGGTCGTCGAAAGCGACGGCTGCGTGCTCGGGTTCGCCAGCGCCTTCGCCTACCGCCCGCGCGCCTGTTATGCGGGCGTGCGCGAGTTCTCCGTCTATGTCTCGCGCGATGCGCGCGGCCGCGGCCTCGGGCGCGTCGCCCTCGAAGCATTGATCAAGGCCGCGCGCGCCCGCGGCGACTGGAAGCTGCTCTCCCGCGTCTTCCCCGAGAACCAGCCGAGCCTGAAGCTTTTGGTCTCCCTCGGCTTCCGCGAGGTCGGCACCTATGTTCGCCACGCGAAGCTCGACGGCGTCTGGCGCGACGTCGTGATCGTGGAGAGACTCATCGACGAAGGGGGAGGGCGCGCATGACCGTGCAGATTACCTCCCCGAAATTCAAGAAGAACGCGCGCGCCGCGCTGAAGGACGCCCAGCTCCAGCGCGCCCTTGGCAAGGTGGAGGCGGGCTTCATCGGCAAGCGCCGCGCCGTCGCTTCCCGGCTTCCCGAGTTCGAGGTATTGCGCGACCTCGCGCGCGACATCAAGGACCACACGCTCGCGCATCTCGATCTCTATCTCGAAGCCTACGAGCGCCGCGTCACCGAAGAGGGCGGAACGGTGCATTGGGCCGCGACCGCCGAGGACGCGCGCCGCATCATCCTCGACATCTGCAAGCGCCGCGAGGCGAAGACCGTCACCAAGGGCAAGAGCATGATCGCCGAGGAGATCGGCCTCAACGATCATCTCGTCGAGCACGGCATCGCGCCGGTCGAGACCGACCTCGGCGAATATATCATCCAGCTTCGCAACGAGGCGCCCTCGCACATCATCGCGCCGGCGATCCACCTTAACCGCGACCAGATCGAGGCGGACTTCCGCCGCTCGCACGCCGACCTGCCGGCGGAGCGCAACCTCGACGAGCCGGCGTCGCTCATGGCGGAAGCCCGCGCCGTGCTGCGCGCAAAGTTCCTTGCCGCCGACGTCGGCATCACCGGCGCCAATTTCCTCATCGCCGAGACCGGCACGTCGGTCATCGTCACCAACGAGGGCAACGGCGACCTCACGCAGATCCTGCCGAAGACGCACATCGTGCTTGCGTCGATCGAGAAGCTGGTGCCGACGCTCGAAGACGTCACCACCATTTTGCGCGTGCTCGCGCGCTCGGCGACCGGGCAGGAGATGTCGGTCTATACGACGTTCTCCACCGGCCCGCGCCGCGCCGGCGACCCCGACGGCCCGGAAGAATATCATGTCGTCATCCTCGACAACGGCCGCTCGTCCATGATCGGCGGCCAATTCCGCGAGATGCTTCGCTGCATCCGCTGCGGCGCCTGCATGAATCATTGCCCGGTCTATGGTGCGGTCGGCGGTCACGCCTACGGCTGGGTGTATCCCGGCCCGATGGGCGCGGTGCTGACGCCGTCGCTGATCGGCATCGACAAGGCGGGTCACCTGCCGAACGCGTCGACCTTCTGCGGCCGCTGCGAGGAGGTCTGCCCCGTTCGCATTCCGCTGCCGAAGCTCATGCGCTACTGGCGCGACCGCGAATTCGAGCGGCACCTTTCGCCCGCGACCGTGCGTTGGGGTCTTGGCTTGTGGGCGTTGTTCGCGCGCCGGCCGTGGCTCTATCGTCCCGCGACGCGGCTCGCCATGAAGACGCTCGCGCTGTTCGGCGGCCGGCGCGGCCGCATGCACTGGCTGCCGCTAGCCGGCGGCTGGACGCGCCACCGCGATTTTCCGGTGCCCGAGCGCGACACCTTCCAGGCGCAATGGAAGAAGCATCGCGCGGAGGAAGCGAGGAAGAAGGCGCAGGCCGAGGCCGAAGCCGTGGAAGCCGGGAAAGCCGGGGAGAAGGCGACATGAGCCGCGATCTCGTGCTCGGCGCGATCCGCCGCTCGCTTGGCGTCTCCGGCGCGGAGGCGCTGCGCCGCACCGCAATCGAGGACCGCCTGTCGCGGCATCCGCGCGGCGTCGTGCCGGAACGCGGCGCGCTGCCGCCGAGGAAGCGCCTCAATCTCTTCCGCGACATGCTGGCGGAAGCGAGCGGGACCATGCAGGAAGTGGCCTCGCCCGACGAGGTGCCGGCGGCGGTCGCGGCTTATCTCCGCTCGAAGAACCTGCCGCTGCAGATCCGCCGCGGCTCCGATCCGCGCCTCGAAGCGATCCCGTGGCAGAACGAGCAGGCGCTGGAGGTCTCCGTCGGCCGCTCCGATGGCAACCAGCTCGCCGCCGTCAGTCACGCCTTCAAGGCCGTCGCCGAGACCGGAACGCTTGTGCTTACCTCCGGTCCGGACAACCCGACCACGCTCAATTTCCTGCCCGAGCACCACATCGTCGTGGTGGACGCCAAGGACGTGACCGGCGACTACGAAACGGTGTGGGACGCGCTGCGCAAGAAGGTCGGCAAGTACTTCCCGCGTACCGTGAACTGGATCACCGGCGCGTCCCGCTCCGCCGACATCGAGCAGGTGCTCCTGCACGGCGCCCACGGCCCCAAGGGCCTGCACGTCATCGTCATCGGAAAGCCCTGAGCGGCGGACGGCTCGAAAAATTGCCTATCGCGTTCCATGCCGGACCTGTGCCAAACATCACCGCGCAAAAAAACGGGATAGGGCGTATGGCTGTCGAGCCGGTCAAGAAGCGCGACGTCGTCTTCATCTGCGGATACGAGATTTCCCGCCCGGAAGCGCACCACCGCCGCTTCGCCAAGGAACTCCCGGTCTTCGAGGCGACCTGGAACGCGAAGGCGGACCTGTCGCCGCCCGCCGTCGATTCGAAAACCAACGTGGCACTCTGGAAGCTGCGCACCCGGGGCCAGAATTGGCAGGTCGACACCGACTACCGCATGTTCTGGTGGGGCGATCTGATTGCGCCCGATTTCGAGCTGTCCGATTCGCGCCGCCTGCTCGTCGGCTGGGCCGCGCTGTTCGATTTCGTGCTCTCCGGCGCGATCGTCGAATATTTCCGCACCAACTGGCGCTACGCGCTCTTCTTCCTCTACCCTTACGTCCTCATGGCGCTCGTCGCCTTCGGCGGCTTCTACATCTCGCGCCGCCTGCTCGGCGGCATGTTGCCCTTCGCTGATATCGTCGCGGCCGTGATCGGCGTCGCCTGCGTCTATGGCCTGCTCAAGCTGCCGGCGAAGCCGTTTTATGTCGGCTATCTTCTTAACGACTGGTATTTCGCGAGCGACCTCGTCCATCACCGCCGCGCCGGGCTCGACGAGCGGCTCGACGGTTTCGCCCGCGAGCTCGTCGAGCTTTATCGAAACGCGAAATCCGACGAGATGGTGATCGTCGGCCACAGCCTCGGCGCCGTGCAGGCGGTGGATGTCGTTGCGCGCGCGAAGCGCCTCGATCCCGAGTTCGGCATCCGCGGCGTGCCGGTGCATCTTCTCACGGTCGGCTCCTCGCTCCTGAAGATCGGCCTGCATCCGAAGGCGACGGCGTTGCGCGAAGCCGTGCGCGCCGTCGGCAGCGATCCGCACATCGCCTGGTACGAGTTCCAGGCGATCTCCGACATCGTCAATTTCTACAAGTCGAATCCGGTGACCGACATCGGCCTGCCCGCCACCGGCAAGCCGATCGTGCAGATCGTGCGCGTGAAACACATGCTGAAGCCCGAGACCTATAAGGGCCTCAAGCGCGACTTCTTCCGCGTACACCGCCAGTTCGTCATGGGCAACGAGCAGCGCTACTTCTACGACTACTACATGATCTGCTGCGGGCCGCTGCCGCTGCCGCTGCGCGTCGCCGACCAGAACGGCGCGGTGAAATCCTTCGCGCCGAACGGCGCCTTCGACCCCGGCGTGATCGACACCGGGAAGACCGCGAAGAGCGTCGCCAGCAAGAAGAGCAAAGTGTCGTGACCCCGACCATCGCGAAGATCATCTGGCTTGGCTGCGTGATTTCCTGGTGGCTGATTCGCTACCCCTACGAACGCAAGGTGAAGAAGAACGCGATTGCGGCGACCAGGCGCGACACGCAGGAATTGATCCTGCTCGGCATCTCGCTCTCCGGTCTCGGCATCATCCCGATCGTCTATGTGTTCGCGGGTTTCGGCGGCTTCGCCGAGCGGCCGTTCGTTCCGGCGCTTGCCTGGGCCGGGCTCGTGCCGGCGCTCGGCTCGCTCTGGCTGTTCTGGCGCACCCACAAGGAGCTCGGCCGCAACTGGTCGGTCTCGCTGGAGGTGCGCGACAAGCACGAGCTGATCACGAGCGGCGTCTATCGCTACGTGCGCCATCCCATGTATTCGGCCTTCTTCCTCTGGGCGATCGCGCAGTTCCTGCTGCTGCCCAACTGGGTGGCGGGGATTTCGGGAATCATCGGGTTCGGGACGCTCTACGCCTTCCGGGTCGGCCGGGAGGAGGAACTGATGCTGGAGGCCTTCGGCGACCAGTACCGCGCCTACATGGCCCGCACGGCGCGCATCGTGCCCTGGGTTTTTTGACGGGCCGGCGGGCATTGCCGCCGTCCCGCCGATCCCAGTGACAAATTCGCAACATCTTTGGCCGAAACTGGGTTCCACGACGGGGCGGGCTAGCGGCTCGCGGGCGCCCTGCCGTAAAAAGGAGTCGCTTGCGCCGCGCGAGCCTGACGGCGCACACCAGCAAATCACGGATGCGGATTGGGTCGGACATGAAGCGGTTATCGCGTGTGATTGCGACTGCGGCGGTCGCGCTTTCTCTTGCGGCAGGGCTGTCGGCGGCGCAGGCGCAATCGTCGTCGACGCGCAACGTCGGCACGCACGTCTATCTGCTGCGCGGCTTCATGGACATCTTCTCGACCGGCATGGACGACCTCGGCGTCAAGCTCAACCGCCGCGGCATCCGCGCCTCGGTCCACGGCCACGCCGAGTATCCGACCCTCGTCGATGACATCTCCGATCGCTATCGCAGGGGCATCCGCGAGAACGTCGTGATCATCGGTCACTCGCTCGGCGCCAACGCGGCTTTCTCCATGGCCGAGGACCTCGGCAAGCGCGGGATCAGCGTACCGCTGATCATCGCCTACGACCCGACCTCGCCGATGACGGCGAGCGCCAACGTCGCCCGGGTCGTGAACTTCTACTCGTCCACCAACGGCTGGGGTGTCGCCATCGGACGCGGCGCCGGCTTCCGCGGCTCCTTGAGCAACGTCGACCTGTCACGGCGCGGCGAGATGGGCCACACCGACATCGACAAGTCGCCGGCGCTGCACGCGCAGTCCATCGGCTTCATTCAGTCGATCGGCGGCGGGGGTAACAGCCGGACATCGGCCGCAGCGCCGAAGAGCGACGCCACCGAAAAGACGAACGGCGCGAAGCCGGAATCGAAGGACGATTCCAAGCCGGGCTCGGATGCGGCGGCGAAACCCGCTGCAGGCAGGACCGAGACGGCGGCTTCCCCTTCGGCACCCAGCGCGCCCGCCAGCAACTGACGGGCTGAACGCCGCACCCGCCGGCGCTTCCGCGGCTGCTTGATGGCAGCCGGCGAAACGCGTACGCGAGAAGCATGGCCGCCGCGGAATCTTCGCTGCAAGACACGCAGGAGCCGGTGCTTCGGTTCCTCGCCGATCCCGCGACGCATGGCTTGGCCGCCGGCGCGGTGAAGCGCATCGACACGCACGGCGCGATCGTCTTTCTCGCCGGCCCGCGCGTGTACAAGATCAAGCGCGCGGTGAAATATCCCTATCTCGACTTCTCGACGCTCGAGAAACGCGCGGCCGCGATCGACGCCGAGATCGAGGCGAACCAGCCGTTCTCGCCCGAGCTTTATCTCGGCAAGACGGCGGTCCGGCGCGCGGCGGACGGCAAGTTATCCCTCCAAGGCAACGGTGAGGCCGTCGAATGGGCGCTCGTCCTGCGCCGCTTCGACGAGAACGCAACGCTCGATCACGTCGCCGAGCGCCAAGGCATCGGCGACGCGCTGGCCCGCGCGCTCGGAGAAGCGATTGCTGCCGCACACCAGCGGGCCCCGCGCTTCGACGCAGCACGATGGATCGAGGCGCTCGGGCGCTTTGTCGAAGACGAGATCAGCGCGTTTCTGGCCGCACCCGAGGTTATCAGGTCGGATGACGCGGACCGGCTCGGCTCCGCGTTGCGCACGACGCTTGCCAAGAATCGTCCGCTCCTGGTTGCGCGTGGCGAGGCCGGCCACATCCGTCGCGGTCACGGCGACCTGCACCTGCGCAACGTCGCGCTGATCGACGGCAAGCCCGTGCTGTTCGACGCGCTGGAGTTCGATCCCGTCGTCGCGGCGGGCGACGTGCTCTACGATCTCGCCTTTCTCCTGATGGATCTGATCGACCGCAAGCTCGATCGCGCGGCGAACATCGTCTTCAACCGCTATCTGGTCGCGGCGGCGGACGACGATCATCTCGATGCGTTCGCCGCCCTGCCGTTCTTTCTTTCGCTGCGCTCGGCGATCCGCGCCCGCGTCGCGCTCGACAAGCGAAAGCTCGTGCAGGGAAAGGAGCGGCAGGCCGCCGAAGCGGAAGCGCAGGACTACGCCGCGCTTGCGCTCCGCCTGATCTCCCCGCCGCCGCCGCGGCTCGTCGCGGTCGGCGGCCTCTCCGGCACCGGCAAGACCACGATCGCCGCGCGGCTCGCGCCGCCGCTCTGGCCCGCGCCGGGCGCCGTTCACCTGCGCTCCGACATCGAACGCAAACGGCTCGCCGGTGTCGGCGAACTGGAGCGGCTGCCGCCGGACGCCTACACGCCCGAGGCCGCCGCGCCGGTCTATGCACGGCTGATCGAGCTTGCGAAGCGCGCGCTCGCCGCCGGCCATTCGGTTGTCGTCGATGCCGTCTATGCGCGGCCCGGGGAGCGTGCCGCGATCGAGGCGGCCGCTGCCGAAACGGGCGTGCCGTTTCAAGGCGTCTGGCTGGAGCTTTCGTTGCAGGAGCGCATCGCTCGTGTCGGCGGCCGCCGCGGCGATGCCTCCGACGCCGACGCCGCGGTCGTGCGCGCGCAGGAGGAGTACGCCCTGGGCGAGATCGGTTGGCGCCGCGTGGACGCCGCCGGCTCGCCGGAGGAAGTTGCGAGCCGGGCGCAGGCGGCGCTGGCATGATCTGCTAGAGTGCCGCAAAGAGGAAACCCCATGGTCGCCATGCCCGCCCTCGACCAGTCCGTGCTCGCGCGCCGCGCCGAGATCGTCGCCGCGCTGCGCCGCATTGTGCCGGGCGAAGGCGTGATCGATTCCGAGGTCGGCATGCGGCCCTACGAGACCGACGGGCTCACCGCCTACCGCCAGCTTCCGCTGGTCGTGGTGCTGCCGGGGACGACGGCGCAGGTCGCGAAGATTCTCCGCTACTGCCATGAGCACGGCATCAAGGTCGTGCCGCGCGGCGCCGGCACCTCGCTGTCGGGCGGCGCGCTCCCGCTCGGCGACGGCGTGCTCCTGGGCCTCGCCAAGTTCAACCGCATCCTCGAGATCGACTACGAAAACCGCGTCGTCGTCGCCCAGCCCGGCGTCACCAATCTCGGCATCTCCAACGCGGTCGCCGGGCGGGGCTTCTACTACGCCCCCGATCCGTCGTCGCAGATCGCCTGCACCATCGGCGGCAACGTCGCGGAGAATTCCGGCGGCGTGCATTGCCTGAAATACGGCATGACCACGAACAACATCCTCGGCGTCGAGCTGGTGCTGATCGACGGCGAGGTGGTGCGCATCGGCGGCAAGCATCTCGATTCCGGCGGGCTCGATCTGCTGGCGCTCGTCTGCGGCTCCGAGGGCCTGCTCGGCGTCGTCACCGAGGTGACGGTGCGCATCCTGCAAAAACCGGAGACCGCCCGCGCCGTGCTCGTCGGCTTTCCCTCGTCCGAGGCCGCCGGCGATTGCGTGGCGAAGATCATCGGTGCCGGCATCATCCCCGGCGGCATGGAGATGATGGACAGGCCCGCGATCCACGCCGCCGAAGCCTTTGTCCACGCGAACTATCCGCTCGACGTGGAAGCCCTCCTGATCGTCGAGCTCGACGGCCCCGAGGCCGAGGTCGACCACCTGCTCGAGCGCGTCGGCGAGATCGCCAAATCCTGCGGCGCCACCACGCTGCGCGCCTCCACCTCCGAGGAGGAACGGCTGAAGTTCTGGGCCGGCCGCAAGGCGGCGTTCCCCGCGGTCGGCCGGATCGCACCCGACTACTACTGCATGGACGGCACCATCCCGCGGGCGCGCCTCCCACAAGTGTTGGCCCGCATCCGCGAGCTGTCGAAGTTCTACGGCCTGCAGGTCGCCAACGTCTTCCACGCCGGCGACGGCAACCTGCACCCGCTCGTCCTCTACGACGCCAACAAGTCCGACGAGCTCGAACGCGCGGAGAAGTTCGGCGCCGACATCCTCCGCTACTGTGTCGAGGTCGGCGGCGTGTTGACCGGCGAGCACGGCGTCGGCGTCGAGAAGCGCGACCTCATGCCCTCGATGTTCAGCGAGGAGGACCTCAACCAGCAGCAGCGCGTGAAGTGCGCCTTCGACGACAAGGGCCTGCTCAATCCCGGCAAGGTCTTCCCGGTGCTGCACCGCTGCGCCGAGCTCGGCCGCATGCACGTGCGCTCTGGCAAGGTGCCGTTTCCGGACATCCCGCGGTTCTGATGACCGACATTCTCAAGCCCCGCGACGAGAAGGATATCGGCGAGGCGCTCCAATGGGCGCTCGCCGAAGGCAAGACGCTGGAGGTCGTCGGCCACGGCACGAAGCGCGCCATCGGCCGCGCGGCGCAGACCGACTTCACGCTCGATCTCTCCGGACTTGCCGGCGTCGATCTCTACGAGCCGGAAGAACTGATCCTGTCGGCGCGCGCCGGCACGCCGCTGGCCGAGATCGAAACGCTGCTCGCCGCGCACAACCAGGAGCTCGCCTTCGAGCCCATGGACTGCGGCCCGCTGCTTGGTGGCGAGCCGGGCCGGGGCACGCTCGCCGGCACGCTTGCCGCCAATCTCTCCGGTCCCCGTCGCATCAAGGCGGGCGCCGCCCGCGACTTCTCGCTCGGCGTGCAGGCGGTCTCCGGCCGCGGCGAGCCGTTCAAGGCCGGCGGCCGCGTCGTCAAGAACGTGACCGGCTACGATCTCTCCAAGCTCGTTGCCGGCTCGTGGGGGACGCTCGCCGTGCTCACGCACGTCACCATCAAGGTCCTGCCGCGCGCCGAGGATGTCGCGACCGTCCTCGTGCTCGGCCTCGATGATGGCAAGGCGGTCGAGGCGATGAGCGTAGCCATGGGCTCCTCCGCCGAGGTGTCGGGCGCGGCGCACCTGCCCGCCGATGCGGCGGCTCGTATAGTCGTCGTTTCCGACTCGGGCGCGGGCCGCGCTGTCACGGCCCTTCGCCTCGAAGGCATCCCGGTTTCGATCGCCTACCGCAAGCAGAAGCTAGAAGAAGTGCTCCGGCCGTTCGGCGCGCTCGCGTCGCTCGCCGCCGAAGAGTCGCGCGCCCTATGGCGCGCAGTCCGCGACGTGGCGCCTTTTGCCGACGGGACCGCACGTGCCGTGTGGCGCATCTCCGTCGCACCCGGCGATGGGCCGAAGGTTGCCGCGACGCTCGCGCACGAGACGCGCGCCGAAGTTTTCTACGACTGGGCCGGCGGCCTCGTCTGGGCCGAGATGCCGACGACGATCGCAGAAGAAGCGGCGGTGCGCGCGGCGGTGGCGGGCAGGGGTCATGCGCTCCTCGTCCGCGCCGCGCCGGCGGCCCGCGCCAGCGCCCATGTCTTCGAGCCGCTCGATCCGGTCATGGCCGCGCTCTCCCGCCGCGTGAAGGAGAGCTTCGATCCCCGGGGCATCCTCAATCCGGGGCGCATGTATGCGGGGGTCTGACTTGAACCGGTTTCTCAGCGATTCAGCCGAGCCCGCGCGGAATCGATCTGTTGGCATCTGCTGCCAGACGTATGAAATGACTCTCGAAATGCCCCCTCGCTAGGACAGCAACCGCCCCGTTGAATCAAAATCTGAAGCGATGCAAACGAACTTCACCCTCGCCCAACTCGCCGATCCGCAGATCGCAGCAGCCGATCGCATTCTGCGCACTTGCGTGCATTGCGGTTTCTGCACGGCGACATGCCCGACCTATGTACTGCTGGGCGACGAGCTCGACAGCCCGCGCGGGCGCATCTACCTGATCAAGGAAATGCTGGAGCAGGGTCGCGGCGCGACGGCCGAAGACGTACTGCACATCGATCGCTGCCTTTCCTGTCTCTCCTGCATGACCACGTGCCCGTCGGGCGTGCACTATATGCATCTCGTCGATTACGCGCGGGCGCATGTCGAGAGAACCTACCGGCGTCCGTTGTTCGACCGGTTTCTGCGCGGCTGGCTGGCAAAGGCCATGCCGAGCGCGGAAGGCTTCCGCTACACGCTGTTCCTCGCCCATCTCGGCAAGCCCTTCACGCGCCTGTTCGAACTCGTCGGCGCGAAGCGGATTGCCGCCATGCTGCGGCTCGCACCATGGTTCCTGCCGCCGCAGCCGAAACTGAAGCAGGGGGAGCGCGCGGTTTTCCCGGCGGAGGGTGAGCGGAAAGACCGCGTCGCGCTGATGTCCGGTTGCGTCGACCCCGTGCTGCGGCCGTCGATCCGCGAATCCGCGATCCGCCTCCTGACGCGCCACGGCGTCGAAGTCGTGCTTGCCGGGGGCGAAGCCTGCTGCGGTTCGCTCTCCCATCATATGGGCCGCGAGCACGAGGCGCTCGCCTTGGTAAAGAACAACGTTGATGCCTGGACCCGCGAGATCGAGGGCGAGGGGATTGACGCGATCCTGATCACGGCGTCGGGCTGCGGCACCACGGTCAAGGACTATGGCTACATGCTGCGCGCGGACCCGGCCTATGCCGAAAAGGCCGCGCGCATCTCCGCGCTCGCCCGCGACATCTCCGAATACCTCGACGGCATCGGTCTTTTGCCGACGGCGCGCGGCGCGGGGCTGCGTATCGCCTATCATTCGGCCTGCTCGATGCAGCACGGGCAGCGGATCACCCGCGAGCCCAAGGCGCTGCTGACGCACGCCGGGTTCGACGTGCGGGATGTCCCTGAGGGCCACCTCTGCTGCGGCTCTGCCGGCACCTACAACATGCTGCAGCCCGAAATCGCCGCCCGTCTCCGCGACCGCAAGGTCAGGAACATCGAGAGCACCCGCCCGCAGGCCATCGCCACCGGCAATATCGGCTGTATGACGCAGATCGGCGCCGCCACAGCGATCCCGGTCCTTCACACGGTCGAGCTCCTCGACTGGGCCACCGGCGGGCCCGACCTGCCGCAATTGCAGGCAGGGGATTGACTGAATGTCGCGTGGCGGGCGCCGCGCTTCCTGATAGAACCCACGGGCTGAAGCGACGGGTTTCGTGCGCATGGGGAAAGCGCCGGTACCCCGGACGGCAGAATCGGTATGCACCGGGAGATCGACCATGGCGAGACGAGCCAGGAAGGCGGCTAACAAGAAGGCGAAGAAGTCAGGCCGTAAGGCCGCGAAGAAGGGGGCCAAGAAGGCCGCCAAGAGGAAGACGGCGAAGAAGAAGCTGGTTTCGCGTGCCGTGAAGAAGCCGGCCAGGAAAGCCGGCAAGAAAACCGCCAGGAAATCAGCGGCGAAGAAGCCGGCCGTCGCCACCCCGCAGGGCGTGACGATCCTCGGCGCGCTTGGCCCTCGCTATGACGAAATCCTGACGAAAGATGCACTCGGATTCGTCGCGGAGCTGCACCGGCATTTCAATCCGAAACGCCGTGATCTGCTCCTTGCCCGCAACGACATGCAGCACCGCTTCGATGGCGGCGCGCTGCCCGATTTTCTCCCCGAGACGCGCTCGATACGCGAGGAAAACTGGAAGGTCGCGCCGATCCCTGCCGATCTGCAGGACCGCCGCGTGGAGATCACCGGCCCCGTCGACCGCAAGATGGTGATCAACGCCCTCAACTCCGGCGCCAGCGTCTTCATGGCCGATTTCGAGGACGCCTGCTCGCCTTACTGGGCGAACATCATCGAAGGCCAGATCAACCTGAAGGACCGCTGGAACAACAAGCTGTCCTTCGTCGATCCCGACAGCAAGAAATCCTACAAGCTCGGCGCCAAGCCCGCGGTCCTGCTCGTGCGCCCGCGCGGCTGGCACCTGAACGAAGAGCATGTGCGCGTCGACGGCCGTTCCATCTCCGCCTCGCTGTTCGATTTCGGCCTCTATTTCTTCCACAATGCGAAGAAGGCGACCGCCGCCGGCTCCGGCCCCTATTTCTATCTGCCGAAGCTCGAGACGCACCGCGAAGCGAAGCTCTGGAACGACGTGTTCAACTTCGCGCAGGAGCAGCTCGGCATTCCGCGCGGCACGATCAAGTGCACGGTGCTGATCGAGACGCTGCCCGCCGCCTTCGAGATGGATGAGATCCTGCACGAGCTGCGGCAGCACATCGCCGGCCTCAACGCCGGCCGCTGGGACTACATCTTCTCCTTCATCAAGCGGCTCGGAAAGAACAAGCGCTTCCTCACGCCCGACCGTGCCAGCATGACGATGGACAAGGCGTTCCTGCTCGCCTACGCGAAGCTCCTGGTGAAGACCTGCCACCGCCGCGGCGCCTTCGCCATGGGCGGCATGGCCGCGCAGATTCCCGCGCGCGGCAATCCCGAGGTCAATCAGGCCGCCTTCGCCAAGGTGCGCCTCGACAAGGAGCGCGAGGCGATGCAGGGCCACGACGGAACCTGGGTCGCGCATCCCGATCTCGTGCCGATCGCCAAGGAGGTCTTCGACCGCCTGATGCCGGCGCCCAATCAGGTGCATCGCCTGAACGAAGACGTGAACGTCACGCGCGACGATCTCCTGCAGGTGCACGAAGGCAAGCGCACGGAAGCGGGCCTGCGCGAGAACATCCGCGTCGGCATCCAGTATATCGAGGCATGGCTCGGCGGCCGCGGCGCCGTTCCGCTTTACAATCTGATGGAAGACGCGGCGACTGCGGAAATCTCCCGCGCGCAGATCTGGCAGTGGCTCTATCACCGGGCCCGTCTCGACGACGGCCGCGAGGTCACGCCGGAACTGTTCCGCGAGGTTCTCGAGGACGAGATGGCGAAGGTGCGCCAGGCCGTGGGCCCCACCACCTACGATGCCGGCCACTTCAAGGACGCAACCGAGCTCTTCATGGAGATGTCGCTCGCCCTCCAGTTCGAGGAGTTCCTGACGATCCCCGCCTACCGGTTGATCGTGAAGGCGTAATCAAGGCTCGCGGAAAACCGGGATTCGCAGGGATTCTGCTGAAAATCGGTAAATTGCGGGATAAACGGTCGCAGCGCACGCAGCCTTACAATGGCCGCGTGCGCCGCCTATATATGGCGCACACCCGCACATTCGTTTGAGGTTTGGGATGACCAAGTTCGACTATGACGCGCCCGCAGAATTGTTCACCGGGCGCAGCATCCGCGGCGCGCGATCCATGCGCTACCATCGCTTCGACAGCGGTGCGGAAGCGCTGCGGTTCGCCGTGGAGACGCTGCCGCCCGAGCACCTGCTTGCGGCCGTGCTGAAGATCGACGAGGTCCGCTACCGTCACGGTGAAATTCGCGCGTTCTATGAGGCGTCCGCCTATCCGCTGCCGCGCAAGAAGGCGGCCGGCGAGACCGCGGCGACGCCCCCGGTCAAGCAGGCGTCTGCACGCCGCACCGACAAGGCTCCCGCGAAGAGCAAGCGCGCGCCCGCACGCAAGCAAACGCTCAAGTCCAAATCAGCCGCTTAATCCGGTAGTAACGACAAGATCGAAAACGCGCGGCCGCTCAGGCCGCGCGTTGCTCGTTTGCGGCGTCTGCTTCGTCGCCGTCGCCATCGATCAATCCGGCCAGGCGTCCCTTCGTCTCGAAACGGGACCCGCATCCGTCGCACTGCCAGGAATGGGCGATCCGGCCGAGGCCGAGATAGCTCGACGTCTTCGGTCCGATCAGCAGTTCGCCGCAGTTCGGACAGGCCGATCTGTCGGATAGACGGGTGCCGGGCGCGTCCGCCACAGCGGCTTCGACTTGCGACATAGCCATCGGCGCCTCCCTGAAATCCGATTTGTGCGGACGTCTAGTTGCAATCCGCGACAATTTTACGACGCGTGAAGCTTCCGCAAGAAAACACCGCATCTTCGTCGAAAAATCATCGAATTGCGCGTGCAACGTCTGCACTCAATCCCAAAGGGGCGACGTAATCGCGGCGGATGGCGGCTTCCGCAGCGCGCAATGCTGCAGTGCGTGCGCCTTCCGCTCGCGGCCGATGTCATTTCGACAAGTACGATACGGGAGGACGACGTGAGACAGACCGACATGATGGATCCATTTGCAATCATGCAGCGCACATTTCCTGCCTCGCAGGCGTTCAATGTCGCGGCGCGGCAGAACGCAACGAGCTTCTGGTCCGTGCAGCAGAAGCTCCTCGAATGCATGGAGGAATTTGCCGAGGGCTGGTTCGAGCGGCGCCATGACGGAGCCCGCTCGGCGCTTGCCGCCGCAAGCGAGATGGCGAAAGCGGAAACCCCGTTCGACGCCATGCGCGAATATCAGAAATGGGCGGTCGGCAGCTTCGAGCGCGTGGTGCAGGACGGCATCGCCTGCCAGAAGCAGTGGATGGAATACGGCCGTCTGGCGGTGCAGCCGATCGCGCAAGCGGCGGAGAACACTGCTGAAGCGAGCTCCGAAGCAACGCAGCGCCAGCATTCGCGCGCCCGTGCGGCTTGAGTTCGTGCGCGGAACTCGAAGGGAAAGCGCGATCATGGAAGGCCAGGTCGGGATGTTCTCGCGCAGACGCGGAACGGTGTCCGTTTACGCTGCCGACAAGCGTGCGTCGCGCATTGCGACGGCGCTGCAGCGGCGGCTGCCGCCCGCGCCCGTCGTAAGCGCGCCGGCGACGGAGGCGGAAGCCCGGGAGGGAACTCCGCCTTCCTCGTCCGGTCGTTTCGGAGCGCCGCCGTTTCGGCGGTTCTACGAGCCGCGCGGCATTCGCATCATGACGGAAGCGATCGATCTCGCGTGCCGCCTGCTGCCGGAGAAGGCCCGCCGCAACGAGCGGCTGCGCCAGCGGCTCGCTTTGCGGATCATGCACGGCTTCGATGCGGGCGAGGCCGATGCGATGCGCCTCGCCGCAAGCGCGGTGCTCTGGGTGCGCGTCTGAGCCCGGGTGGCGGAACAGCAGGGTTGTTGTTCCGCCGCGATATCCGCGGGCCGAAACAAAAGTGGCCGGGCAAGCCCGGCCACGCATGGATGTTCATTCGATCTTACCGTGCCGGTCGTTGTCAGAGCACCACAACCTTGGTGCCGACGTTCACGCGCTCATAGAGGTCGATCACGTCCTCGTTACGCATGCGGAAGCAGCCGGACGAAACGGCCTGCCCGATCGTCCACGGCTCGTTGGAACCGTGAATGCGATAGAGACTGTCGCCGAGATAGAGGGCGCGCGCGCCGAGCGGATTGTCCGGTCCGCCCGCCATGTAGCGCGGAAGCTCGGGACGCCGCCGCAGCATTTCCTCCGGCGGGCGCCAGTCCGGCCATTCCTTCTTGGCAGAGACCGCTTTCACGCCCGACCAGCCGAAGCCGTCGCGGCCGACGCCGACGCCGTAACGCGTCGCCATGCCGCCTTCCTCCACGAGGTAGAGAAAGCGCTGCCTGCTGTCGATGATGATGGTGCCCGGCTTTTCGTTCGTGTCGTAGCGCACCTGCTGCGGCAGAAAACGCGGGTCGACGCTCCGCGACCGCGGGTGCGCGGCGACGTCGGGCTGATCCTGCCGCGCCTGGATGATCCGTCCCGATGCGTAGGGTGAGCGCCGCTCGTAATCATATTGCGGGCGCATCTCCACCTGCGGCCGCATGTAGTGCGACCGCGGCAGCTCCCCGGCATAGGGCGAACTCACCCGGCCGGTGAACAGGAATTCGATGAACCCGCCGCCGAGATCGGGCTGGCGGTAGGTCGGGGCGCGATCTGCGAAGTCGGGTTGGCCGACCGGTGCGCGCTCGTAATCGCGTGCCGTCCGGCTCTGCGGCGAAATCCGGCGCGGCGCCGGAATCACTTTCGGGCCGGCCTGAGCGACGCGGACTCCCGCCCACGGATCAGCGGCTGATTGCGCGGCGGCCGGTGCCGCCGCAAGGACGAAAAAGACGGGAAGCAAAGCGAACTTGCGCATGGCGTTACTCGTTACCCAACGTCACCCGGGCGCGGTCACAATCGCGCCTTGGATAGCCTTAACGCTTCGTCAGCGACCAGCGGGTAAATTCCGGAACTACAATTCGAGTTCCCACCGGATCGTTCGGAACTCGTTGCAATCATGGTTGACGAATTGTTGCCGCCGCTCATGGCGGAAGGACGGCGGCCGCGCGCCGTCAGCCGCGCGCTGACCGGCGGATCCGCCATGCCAGGAATCCGATGGCGGCAAGCGACAGCGCGCCGACGCAGGCCGATCCGATCAGGACGGCCTGCGTGCCGAAGCGCTCCAGCGCGAAACCGAACGCCACCGGCGCGACCGACTGCGCCACCAGCACCGGCGCCGCAAGCCGCCCGAGCACGATCGCAAATCCGCTCGGCCCGAACAGGGCGAGCGGAACCGTGCCGCGGACAATTGTGAGCAGCCCCTGCGAGACCCCGTAGCCGATCGCGAACGCCGCGGCGACCTTCGCGCCGCCGAACGCGAGCAGGAGAAACGCCGCCGGCATCAGCAGCATGGTGAAGACCGCGACCTCGATCGGATGGCGTTTCCGCGCCAACACGAACTCGGCGAGGCGCCCGCCGACTTGCGAGGGGCCGACGAGCGCGCCGACCGCGACCGCCGCTGCCGCGGCGAGGCCGATGTGCTCCAGCAGTCCGACCAGATGGATCGCGAACGCCGACATGAAGAAGGCGTTGATCGAGAAGGCGCCCGCAAGCAGCAGGAAGGACAGGCCGCTCGGCTGCAGAAGCTTTACCGGCACGGTTGCCGCCGGACCTTCGCCGTCCTTCGCCGCGGCTTCTGCCGCCGGTTGCGGCAGCGTGAACGCATGCAGCGGCGCGCAGATCAGCAGATTCATCGCGCCGTAGATGAAGTAGGTCTCGCGCCAGCCGAACAGTTCGTTGAACGAGTAGGTGAGGGGCCAGAACACCGTGGAAGCGAACCCGCCGAACAGCGTCAGCGCGGTGATCGCCGTGCGCGCCCGCGCGCGGAAGATTTCCGCGAGCGTCGCGAACGCGGCATCGTAGAGCGCCATCGACTGTGCGACGCCGATCAGCACCCACACGCCGATCCAGATCGCCGGATGGTTTGCGAGCGGCAGGAGCGCGAGCGCGATGCCCATCAGCACCGAACCCGTCGCCATCACCATGCGCCCGCCGCGATCGTTGATCAGGCGGCCAACGAGCGGCGCGCACAGTCCGGCCGTACCCATCGCGACCGATATGCCGGCCACGACCAGCACGGCCGACCAGGCGGTATCGGCGGCAACGTGCGTCTTCAGCACGCTGATCGCATAGAAACTCGATCCCCACGCAATGATCTGCGTCAGCCCGAGGATCGGCACCGCGCGCCAGGGTCCGGTGAGGCGTGCGGCGAGGTTCATGTCTGAAATCGGGGTTTGGCGCTTTGTTGCAGTGGTTGTTTTGTCCATCTTTGACAGATGACCGGGCAGCGAACAACAAGCTGCCGCGGCCGGCCGCGCATGACCGCCATGTGCCGCCGCCATATCCCTGTTGGTTCCGGATCGCTAGATTGCGCCGCCATTCCGCAACCGGACGTCATGTTCACCGATCCGCTTTTCTATCTCGTCGGCTATCCGGCGATCTTTCTGATTGCGCTCAGCAAGGGCGCCTTTGGCGGCGGACTCGCGCTTGTGGGCGTGCCGCTGCTCTCGCTGGTCATGTCGCCGATCGAGGCGGCCATGGTCGTCATGCCCTGCATCACGATCATGGACCTCTTCGCCATGCGTTCGTTCGGCCCGTCGTCCTGGTCGAAGCCCGATCTTGTCTGGCTCGTGCCGGGGCTGTTGGCCGGCATCGCCGTGGGCTATGCCTTCTTCGAATATGTCGATCCGCGCATCGTTGCATTTGTGATCGGCGCGGTCACGCTGGCCTTTGCCGCGGACTTCTTCCTGCGCCGCCGCAGCATCGCCGTCGGCGGCCATCCGGTTTTCCCGCCACTCGCCTTGCTCGCCGGCTGGGCCTCGGGCTTCACGAGCTTCATCGCCCATGCGGGCGGGCCGCCGGCCAATATGTATCTGCTCCATCGCGGCCTGGAGAAGTCGGTCTATGCCGGCACCAATCTCGCCATGTTCATGGTCGGCAATTTCCTGAAGCTCATCCCCTATGGCCTGCTGATCTGGGCCAAGCCCTGGACGCTGCTCGCATCGGTCCTGCTCGTGCCGGCCGTGCCGCTCGGCGTCTGGCTCGGCAAATGGCTGCACGACCGGCTCGATCAGTATCGCCTGTTCTTCTGGTGCTACGTGCTGCTCTCGCTTGCGGCGGCCAAGCTCCTGTTCGACGCCGCCCGCGCCATTTTCGCATAACCGGCTGAAAAGACTGGCATTTGCATTTTGCCGGCGGCGGCGGGCTCTTGACTCTCTTTCGCTCCCCGCCTATTCCCGCCGCACTTGGCACTCTTCAATTGTGAGTGCCAACCATTTCCAGCCGCTCATTCCCGTTCGGGAGCGAAGGTCGGGATCAACCCGCCTCCCGCGAAAGGAACCCCATGTCGAAGAGATTTCGTCCCCTGCACGACCGCGTGGTCGTGAAGCGCGTCACCGCCGACCAGAAGACCGCCGGCGGCATCATCATTCCGGATACCGCCCAGGAGAAGCCGTCGGAAGGCGAGGTCGTCGCCGTCGGCCCCGGCGGCCGCGACGAGACCGGCAAGCTCATCCCGATCGACGTCAAGGTCGGCGACCGCGTGCTGTTCGGCAAGTGGTCGGGCACCGAAGTGAAGATCGACGGCGAGGACGTCATCATCATGAAGGAATCCGACATCATGGGCGTCATTACCAAGAAGTGACGCATGCGTCGGTCAATCGAAACAGAATTCAGGAGTAGAGCCAGATGGCTGCCAAGGACGTAAGATTTTCCGGCGAGGCGCGCGACAAGATGTTGCGCGGCGTCGACATCCTCGCCAATGCGGTGAGGGTTACGCTCGGCCCCAAGGGCCGCAACGTTGTGCTCGACAAATCATTCGGCGCGCCGCGCATCACCAAGGACGGCGTGACGGTCGCGAAGGAAATCGAGCTTGAGGACAAGTTCGAGAACATGGGCGCGCAGATGGTGCGCGAAGTCGCCCAGAAGACCAACGACAAGGCCGGTGACGGCACCACGACGGCGACGGTGCTCGCCGCCGCGATCGTCAAGGAAGGCGCCAAGGCGGTTGCCGCTGGCATGAACCCGATGGACCTGAAGCGCGGCGTCGATCTCGCCGTCGCCAAGGCGATCGACGCGATCGTCAAGAGTGCCAAGGAAGTGAAGTCCTCCAAGGAAGTCGCGCAGGTCGGCACGATCTCGGCGAACGGCGACGAGTCGATCGGCCAGATGATTGCCAGCGCCATGCAGAAGGTCGGCAACGAGGGCGTCATCACGGTCGAGGAAGCGAAGTCGCTCGAGACCGAACTCGACGTGGTCGAGGGCATGCAGTTCGACCGCGGCTACATCTCCCCCTACTTCATCACCAATGCCGACAAGATGACGGCCGAGCTCGACGACGCCTATCTCCTCATCTTCGAGAAGAAGCTCTCCGGCCTGCAGGCGATGCTGCCGGTGCTCGAAGCGGTGGTGCAGTCTTCGCGTCCGCTCGTCATCATCGCCGAGGACGTGGAAGGCGAAGCGCTTGCGACCCTCGTGGTCAACAAGCTGCGCGGCGGCCTCAAGGTCGCGGCGGTGAAAGCGCCGGGCTTCGGCGACCGCCGCAAGGCCATGCTTGAGGACATCGCGATCCTCACTGGCGGCCAGATGATCTCCGAGGATCTTGGCATCAAGCTCGAGAACGTGACGCTGCAGATGCTCGGCCGCGCCAAGAAGGTGCTCATCGAGAAGGAAAAGACCACGATCGTCGACGGCGCCGGCAAGAAGAAGGACATCGAAGCCCGCGTCGCGCAGATCAAGACGCAGATCGAGGAGACCACCTCCGACTACGACAAGGAGAAGCTGCAGGAGCGCCTCGCCAAGCTCGCGGGCGGTGTTGCGGTGATCAAGGTCGGCGGCGCCACCGAGATCGAGGTGAAGGAGAAGAAGGACCGCGTCGATGACGCGCTCAACGCGACCCGCGCCGCGGTGGAAGAGGGCATTGTCCCGGGCGGCGGCGCGGCACTGCTCCGCGCCAAGAAGGCAATCGACCGGCTGAAGAACGAGAACCCCGACATCCAGGCCGGCATCAACATCCTGTTGCGCGCGCTCGAAGCGCCGATCCGCCAGATCGCGGAGAACGCGGGCGTCGAGGGATCGATCGTCGTCAACAAGGTGCTGGAGTCGAAGGAGCCGGAGTTCGGCTTCGACGCCCAGAACGAGGAGTACGTCGACCTGATCAAGGCCGGCATCGTCGATCCGGCCAAGGTCGTGCGCACGGCGCTGCAGGACGCGTCCTCGGTCGCCGGTCTCCTCATCACCACGGAGGCGATGGTCGCCGAACTGCCGAAGACCGAAGCGCCGGCGATGCCGGCCGGCGGCGGCATGGGCGGGATGGGCTTCTGACAAACCCGTCGTCCCGGACGCGCGGAGCGCGATCCGGGACCGCGATCAACTGACTTCGGACGATCCCGGCTCTAGCTTCGCGAGGCCGGGATGACGAAGGTGAAATTTACAAGGGCGCGGCCTCGGCCGCGCCCTTTTTTATGCCCCCTCCAATCACCCGGTGATCCGCTAAGCTGCGCGCCTTTCGCCTGCGTTCAGCACCTGGAGAAGTTCCGTGCCCGCGCTCCGCAACCTGCTCGCCGCGCTCGCCGATGTGCGCCGCATCGCCATGCCCTATTTCAACAGCGAGGATCGCTGGCCAGGCCGCCTCCTGCTGGTCAGCGTGATTGGGCTGGAGTTCTCCATCGTCGCGCTCAACGTGTTGTTCAACCAGTGGAATGCGCGCTTCTACAACGCGATCGAGCTCAAGGACTGGGACGCATTCCAGCTCGAGATGCTGATCTTCGCCGGCCTCGCCGCGCTCTTTATCTTCGCCGCCGTCTATCAGCTCTATCTGCAGCTCTGGCTGCGCATCCGCTGGCGCCGCTGGATGACCGAGCAATATCTTGTCCGCTGGCTGCACGACGCCACGCACTATCGCATGCGGCTTACCGGCGACGTCGCCGACAATCCCGATCAGCGCATCGCCGAGGACCTCGATCAATTCGCCGACTACGCGATCCGCATCGGCATCGGTTTCCTCGGTTCGGTCGCGACGCTTGTCTCGTTCGTCGCGATCCTCTGGCAGCTCTCCAACGAAGCGCGGACACCCTTGCTCGGTAGCATCCCCGGTTATCTCGTCTGGACGGCGCTCTTCTACGCGGTCGCCGGCACCTGGCTCGCGCATCTCATCGGCCGCCCGCTCGTCCGCCTCAACTTCAACCAGCAGCGCTTCGAGGCGGATTTTCGCTATCACCTCGTGCGCATGCGCGAGAACGGCGAGCAGGTGGCGCTGCTCGCGGGCGAGGAGGCGGAACGGCGTCGCCTCGGCCAGCGCTTCGCGACGCTCGTCGACAACTTCATGCAGATCATGACGGCGCGGAAGCGCCTCATCGGCTTCACCGCCGGCTACGAACAGATCTCCACCATCTTTCCCTTTCTCGTTGTCAGCCCCGCGTTCTTCGCCGGCACCATCACGCTCGGCGTGCTGACGCAGACCGCTTCCGCCTTCGGCCAGGTGCAGAACGCCTTCAGCTTCTTCGTCAACGCCTATGCGCAGCTTGCCGAATGGCGCGCCATCACCGAGCGTCTGATCGGCTTCGAGGAATCTGTCGCCCAAGCCGAGCGCCTGCGCGCCACGGCCGGCATCGAGCGCAGCGAGCGCGACGGCGCCGCCTTGTCGATCGACGATCTGCTGCTGCGTCTTCCTTCCGGCGCGGCGCTCGTGAGCGCGGAAGACGTCGTCATCAAGCCCGACGAGTCGGTGCTCGTTACCGGCCGCTCGGGCTCCGGCAAATCCACGCTGTTCCGCGCTATCGCCGGCATCTGGCCGTTCGGCGATGGCGAAATCACGATCGGCAAGGGCAGGAAGCTGCTCGTGCTGCCGCAGCGTCCCTATCTACCGTTCGGCCGTCTCGACGAGGCACTCGCCTATCCCGATGCAGCGGAGAAGTACGGCGCTGCGCGCCTCGCCGAAGTTCTGCATGCCGTCGATCTGTCGCGGCTCGTCGATCGCCTCGACGAAGAGGGACAATGGCCGCACGTGCTGTCGCAGGGCGAGCAGCAACGCCTTTCGCTTGCCCGCGCGCTGCTCGCGGCGCCCGACGTCCTCCTGCTCGACGAAGCGACCTCGGCGCTCGACGAGGCCGCGGAGGCGAGGCTCTATCGGTTGCTGGAGACGAAGCTTCCGGGCACGACAATCATATCCATCGGCCACCGCTCGACGCTGAATGAGCTGCATCAACGGCGGTTGCATCTCGAGCCGGTCGCCGACGGAACGTATCGCGTGCAGCCCGCTGCGATCGGCATCTAGCTCGCCAGATTCGAGCCTGTTGCCTGCCTTGTTCTCTGTGTTAAAGCCAGCCGCTTCGCGCTCGCCCGCGCCGCCCGGAGATCTCCTTGAAAGTCCTGCTGTCTCAGATGTTTCGCTTCGGCCTGGTGGGCTTGGTCAATGCCGGCGTCGACGCGGCCGTCTTCTTTCTCGCTTTGGCGACCGTGACGCAATCGCTGCTCGTTGCGAACGTCCTCGCCTGGCTGGTCGCGGTGACGAGCTCTTACGTGCTCAATTCGCGCTTCACCTTCGCCGCTCGGGCCGGCGGCGAGTTGAGCCTGAAGAACTATCTGATGTTCGCGTTGACCCAGTCCGGCGGCCTCGCGGCCAATACGCTGGTGCTGCTCGCGACCGCGCCCTATGTGCCGCTCGTGCTTGCCAAGCTGTTTGCCATCGGCGCGGGTTTTGTGGTGAACTTCTCGCTGGCGCGGGGCCTCGTCTTCCGCGCCCGCTGAGCTTGACGTGGATCAATCGCGCGCAATCGGCGTCTGCTAGTGAATCTACGCAATTTTTCCAAGGCGGTACCGCGATGATTTCCGACATTCTGATCCACCTTCCCACCAGCAAAGAGCCGGATGCCGGCGTCGACTACGGTCTTTCGGTTGGCAGCGCGTTCAAGGCGCACGTCACCGGCCTTGCCTTCGCGCTCGAGCCGCTCGTTGCGCCCATGTATTTCGGCGCAGTGCCCGGCGAGATCTTCGCGGATTTCCGCCGCGACGCCGAGCAGGCGGCGGCCGAAGCCGCAGCCCGCTTTCAGAAAGCGGCGGAGGGTGCAGGCTGCACCGCCGACACCCGCCTGGTGACGACGACGATCGACGGCGCGGCCGATGCCATCGGCCGGCTCGCCCGTGTCTATGATCTCACCGTCCTCACCCAGCCGAACCCCGACAAGCCCGGTCCCGAGGCGGCGCTCCTGGAAGCGGTGCTGTTCGAGTCGGGCCGCAGCGTGCTGGTCGTGCCCTACGTGCAGAAAAAGCCGATCGAGTTCGACCGTGTGCTGATCGCCTGGGACGGCGGCCGGCCCGCCGCCCGCGCGGTTGCCGAAGCGGGTCCCTTCCTCGCCAAGGCGAAGGAGGTGCAAATTCTCGTGGTCGAGAGCGGCAAGCCCGATCTGAAGGCCGTACCCGGCGCCGACCTCGCGCGCCATCTCGCGCGTCACAACCTCAAGGTCGAATTGCGCCGTGCGGTGGTATCGGGGGACGCCGACATCGACGCGACGATCCTGAACGAGATTTCCGACAGCGACGTCGATCTCGTGGTGATGGGCGGCTACGGCCACACGCGGCTGCGCGAATTCGTCCTCGGCGGCGTTACCCGCGGGATCATCGGCTCCATGACCGCGCCGGTGCTGATGGCGCATTAAAGTCCCGCTCGTCCCCGCGAAAGCGGGGACCCAGGGGCGACGAGCGAATGTGCTGGCTGCTCTGGATTCCCGCTTTCGCGGGAATGAGCGGCGTTAGGCGTTGCTCTATCGATCCAGCCTTCGCACCAGCGCTTCGTAGAGCGCGTTCTCCCGCGCAAACACGAATTCCGGCGAGGCCACCATCACCGTTTCCGCGCCCGCTTCGCGCAGGAACACGGCAAGCTCGTGCACGCGGTCGGGCGGGCAGAGCAGCGTGAGCATGCCGGATGACGTCGGCCCGCCGAGCGGCGCCTGCACACCGAAACGGCCCTTGGCTTCCGCGACGAGCTCGGCGTCCGCCGCCTTGAAGCGCGTGCGCACCTCGCGCATGGTCCGCGCCCGCCGTTCGGCCGCGACCCGGTCCAAAAGCGCGCGCGCCGCCGCAAGCTCTTCCTTGCCCCAGTGGGCGGCGAGCGAGGCGACGAGATTCGCCTGCGAGCGCAGCATGATGCCGTCGTCGAGCACCTTGAGGCCGTTCGCGGCGAGCGTCGCGCCGGTCGTGGTGATGTCGACGATCAGCTCCGCGGAGCCCGTTGCCGGCGCACCCTCGGTGGCGCCGAGGCTTTCGACGATGCGATAGTCGCCGATCCCGTGCCGCGCAAAGAACGTGCGCGTGAGGTTCACGTATTTCGTGGCAACCCGCATGCGGCGGTCGTGCTTGGCGTGGAACGCGGTGGCCACGTCGTCGAGATCGTGCATGGTGCGCACGTCGATCCACGCCTGCGGCACGGCCACCACGACGTTCGCAAACCCGAAGCCGAGCCCGTCGATCAGGATCACGCGCTTGTCCGCGTCCGGGATCACCTCGCGCACGAGGTCTTCCCCGGTGACGCCGAATTGGATCGCGCCCTGCGCAAGCTGGCTCGTGATCTCCGACGCCGAGAGATAGACCACCTCGACGCCCGGCAGTTCGGGAATGGTGCCGCGATAATCGCGCCCGCCGCGCGGCTGCACCAGCGTGATACCGGCGCGCGCGAAGAATGCGTGCGCGTTCTCCTGCAGCCGGCCCTTCGACGGCACGCCGATCAGCAGCGTGCTCATCGTCCGCCTCCCGCCGTTTCGAGCTCGGCGATCCACGCCGCGAAGCCAACCGCGGGTGTCGGCTCCGCCGCGCCGAGCACGGAGAGAAGCTGGTCGTAGCGGCCGCCCGCCACGATCGGCCATTGCACGCGGCTGTTCGCGTCGTGCAGCTCGAACACCATGCCGGTGTAGTAGTCGAGCGGCCGGCCGAACGCGGTGGCGAAGCGGATCGCGCGCACGTCGACGCCGCCCGCCGCAATGAACCCCGTGCGCCGCTCGAAGGCGTCGAGCGCGCCGTCGAGATCAAGCTTCGCGTCGTTTGCGAGCGCGCGCAGCGCCGCCAGCGCCTCGTCGGGATCACCCTCGATCGCGAGATAGCGCTCGATCACGGCGGACGTCTCCGGCGCGAGGCCGCTCGTGGCGCCGAGCGACGCCTGCTCGAGAAAGCGCTCCGCGATCTCCGCGACCGTGCGTCCGCCCACCGTGGAGATGCCGGCGATCGACAGGAGATCGGTGACGAAAGCGCGGGCCGCCGCCGGGTCCGATCCCTGGATCGCCGCGAGCACGCCCGCGTGCGCCGACGCCGCACTCGGCCCGCGCTTCAGAGTGGTGAGGTCTGCCTCCAGCGTGCCGGTGCGGTTGAAGTCCTTCAGCAATCGCCGCTGCCACGCCGGCGGCAGATCCAGCGCCGCCACCAATGCGGAGAACAGGCTCACGTCGCCCATGCGGATCAGCGGTGCGTCGCAGCCGAAGTGCCGCGCCGATTCCAGCGCGAGCGCGACGCATTCCGCGTCCGCCGCCTCGCGGTCCTGCCGCCCGAGCGATTCGATGCCGGCCTGCAGATACTCGCCGCTGCCGCCGCCCTGGTCGCGAAAGACCGGCCCGAGATAGCAGTAGCTCGCGGGAAGGGACGCGCCGTTGGACAAGTGCGCGAGGCAGACCGGGATCGTCAGGTCCGGGCGCAGGCACAGCTCTTCGCCGGCCGTGTTCTCGGTCAGGAACAGGCGGCGGCGCAACTCTTCGCCCGACAGCTCGAAGAACACATCGGCCGGCTGCAGCACGGGCGGCTCCACGCGCGCGTAGCCCGCGCGCTCGTAGAGGTCCACGAGCCCGTTCGCGCGTCCATTGCGCGCTCGCAGGTTGGAATCACCGCTCATCGGCTGGTTCCCGGTTGCGGCGGCCTTGTAGCAGGGCGTCCCCCGCGAAGCCACGCCGCACCGGTCTCGGGCTTGCTCCAAGATAAGTGATAATGTATCAAATGATATAAGATATCACTTAAAGGGGGCGTTGAATGGCGACGGGCAGGGGTGCGGTTTTCATCGGAATAGCGGTGCTGGGCGCGTTCCCGCTGGCCGTGACGGCATGGGCGCAAGCGGTGCAGGAATTGCCGGAAATCCTGGTGACGACCCCGAGCCCGATCCTGTCCACGCTGCCGCCGGGCGGCGGCAATCTCCTGCCCGGGGCGCTCGTGATCGTCCCCGCCGCCTTGGTGCCTGTCACGGTCGTCACCGAATCCGACATCGAGATGAGTCCGGCCGCGAACGTCGGCGACCTCCTGTTCACCCGGCCCGGCATCACCGCCACGACCTTCGCGCCCGGCAGCGCGAGCCGCCCGATCATCCGCGGCCTCGACAATTACCGCGTGCGGATTCAGGAGAACGGCATCGGCACCCACGATCTCTCGACGCTTGGCGAGGATCACGCGGTGCCGCTCGATCCGCTCGCCATTGAGCAAGTGGAAGTGATCCGCGGCCCCGCCACCTTGCGCTGGGGTTCGCAGGCGATCGGTGGCGTGGTCAACGCGATCAACAACCGCATTCCAGGCTTCCTGCCCGCGCCGGGCGTGAAAGGCGAACTGCGCGGCGGGCTCTCGTCGGTTGACAACGGCCGCGACGGCGCCGCCGTCGTCGACGCAGCGCAAGGTAATTTCGCGCTGCACGTCGACGGCTTTGCCCGCGCCTCCGATGACTATCGCATTCCCGGCGGCCGGCAGAAGAATACTGCTGCGCGCTCGCACGGCGGCTCGCTCGGCGGCTCCGTCTTCTTCGACGGCGGCTTCGCCGGCCTGTCGGTCTCGCACATCGACAGCCTCTATCATGTCCCCGGCGAGGAAGCGGAAGAAGCCGGCACCCACATCGATCTGCGCCAGACCAGGATCAACGCCAAGGGGGAGTTCACGCGCGGCGGCGCGTTTGTCGACAAGGTCCGCTACTGGTTCGGCTACACCGACTACAAGCACAATGAGATCGGCGATGAAGGCGCCGGCCCCGAAGTGCTCGCCATCTTCAAGAACCGAGAATACGAGGGCCGCGTCGAGACCGAGCGCGGCAAGACCACGAGCGCGCTCGGCGAGCACAGCGGCGCCCTCGGCTTCCAGTTTGGCAGGCAGGAGATCAGCACCGGCGGCGAGGCGAGCGAATTGCTCGCGCCCGCCAATGCACGCCGCTTCGCCGGCTACATCTTCGAGGAAGCGACGATGGCGGGCGGCCGCCGCGTGCAGGTGGCTGGCCGCGTCGAGTATGTGAACGTCAAGGGTACGGGCGCGATCTTTCCCGGCGACCCCACGGGCGGATTCATCTTCACGGGCGACGATCCCGACGAATTCGGCGCCTCGCGCAACTTCCTGCCGGTGAGCGGCAGCGTCGCGTTCCTGCAGGACTTGCCCGGCGGCCTGATCGCGAGCCTCGCGCTCCAGCATGTCGAGCGCGCGCCCGAGGCGACCGAGCTTTACTCGAAGGGCGCGCACCACGCTTCGCACACCTTCGAGATCGGCAACCCCAACCTCAAAGTCGAGGCGGCAAACTCCGTCGAGATCGGCCTGAAGAAGCCGCAGGGGCCGCTGCGCTTCGACGCCACGGCATATTACACGCGCTACCGCAACTTCATCTACAAGCATCTCACCGGCATCGAGTGCGGCCACGAGTTCGATGAATGCACCGTACCGCCCGCGCCCGACGCCGAGTTCGACCAGGTGTTCTTTGCCCAGCGCGACGCCACCTTCTACGGCGTCGAGATCGCGGGCCAGCTCGACGTGGCGCCGCTCGCCGGCGGCGCGTTCGGCGTCGACGGCCAGTACGACTTCGTGCACGCGAAGTTCCGCGACGAAACCTGGGTACCGCGCATCCCGCCGCACCGGCTCGGCGGCGGCCTGTTCTGGAGGAACGACACCTGGTTCGCGCGGGTGTCGCTCCTGCACGCCTTCGCCCAGAACAGGATCGCCGGGGAGGAAACCGCGACGCCGGGCTACAATCTCCTGCGCGCCGAGCTGAGCTACCGCAGGCAGCTCGCGAACGGGCGCAGCGTCACGCTCGGCCTTGTCGGCGACAACTTGCTCAACGAGCGCATCCGCAACCACGTCTCCTTCAACAAGGACGAGGTGCTGCTGCCGGCCCTCAACGTGCGCGGCTTCGCCAAGGTGACGTTTTGATCGCCCGATAACTGCGCCGAGGGCCGCGCCGGCTGTAACCGAATAACGGCATCTCGCCCGTCAGGGATGACGAATACCGTTTGGCGCCGAGGTGGTGCAGGGCTCCGGGCCGCGCACTGCTTGCGAAGAGCCGGACGATGCCTATACGATCTGTCCACAAGACGAACAAAAAGAGGGCGATGCAAGCCCTCGACGGGGTGGCCGATGCCTTCGCGCGGCCATGCGTTCAGGGTGGGAAAATGTGAGGAGGATTCCGTGAAAACGACATATGTGCGCGGCCTTGCAGTGGCCGCGGCGTTGAGCCTGTGCAGCGCAGCGTCAGCACAGGAATCGATCAAGATCGGTTATGTCGATCCGCTTTCGGGCGGCGGCGCCAGCATCGGCGAGATTGGCCTCAAGACCTTCCAGTTCATCGCCGAATTGCAGAACGCCAAGGGCGGCGTGCTCGGCAAGAAGATCGAGTTCGTGCCCTACGATAACAAGCTCAATCCGCAGGAATCGATTGTGCAGGTGCAGAAGGCGATTGACGCCGGTATCCGCATCATCACGCAAGGCAACGGCTCGGGAGCCGCTGCGGCGATCACCGAGTTCGTCGCCAAATACAACGAGCGCAACCCCGGCAAGGAAGTCATCTATCTCAACTACGCCGCGGTCGATCCGGTCCTCACCAACGACAAGTGCAACTACTGGCATTTCCGTTGGGATGCCAATTCCGAGATCAAGATGGAAGCGATCACGAGCTACATGAAGGCCAACGCGTCCATCAAGAAGGTCTATCTCATCAATCAGGACTACTCCTTCGGTCAGTCGGTGCGCGCCGACGCGAAGAAGATGGTCTCGGCCAAGCGGCCGGACGTTCAGATCGTCGGCGACGAACTGCACCCGCTCATGAAGATCACCGATTTCGCGCCCTATATCGCAAAGATCAAGGCGTCGGGCGCCGACAGCGTGATCACGGGCAACTGGGGTCAGGATTTCGCGCTCCTGCTCAAGGCGGCGGCTGACGCGGGCCTCCAGGCCAACTGGTACACGTTCTATGCAGGCGGCGCCGGCGGCCCCACCGCGATCAAGCAGACCGGATTGAACCACCGCGTTTTCCAGATCTCCGAAGGCTTCGCCAATATTCCGCACGCGCCGGCGCAGGAATTCGAGAAGGCGCTGCGCGCCAAATACAATGTCGGCCTGTTCTATCCTCGCGCGGTCAACCAGTTCGGCATGCTGTTTGCCGCCATGGAGCAGACCAAGTCGGCCGATCCCAAGAAGATCGCGGCGGCGCTCGAGGGCATGAAGTTCAACGTCTTCAGCGGCGGGGAAGGCTTCATGCGCAAGGACGACCATCAGTTCTTCCAGCCCATGTACATCTCCTCCTTCGGCGAGCGCGGCTCGGGCGAGCCGCTCGACGAAGAGGGCACCGGCTGGGGCTGGAAGCTGGTCGGCAAGATCGACACCGGCAGCACGATGGTGTCGACCACCTGCAAGATGCAGCGCCCGAACTGAACCGAACCCGAGGCCCCGCTGCGACCGCGGCGGGGCCTCTTCATCGCAGGGTCCGCTTCAGTGCTTGAGCTTCTCATCGTCTCGACTCTGAATGGCGTGCTGTTCGGCATGCTGCTCTTCCTCATGGCGAGCGGTCTGACGCTCATTTTTTCCATGATGGGCGTGCTCAACTTCGCGCACGCCAGCTTCTACATGCTGGGCGCGTTCTTCGGCTTCCAGATCAGCCGCTGGGTCGGCTTCTGGCCGGCGCTCGTCGTGGGGCCGGTTCTGGTCGGCGCCATCGGCGCCGTGGTCGAGCGTTTCGGGCTGCGCAACGTGCACCGGCACGGGCATGTACCGGAGCTCCTGTTCACCTTCGGCCTTGCGTTCGTGATCGAGGAAGTCGTGCAGATGATCTGGGGCAAGTCGCCGGTCGATTTCCGCGTACCCGAGGTGCTCGATTTCCCCGCCTTCACGATCTTTGCCACCAACTATCCGGCCTACAAGCTGTTCATGCTGCTGATCTCGATCGGCATCTTCGTCGCGCTGTTTGCCGTGCTTACGAAGACCCGCATCGGCCTCATCGTGCAGGCGTCGCTCACGCATCCGAATATGGTCGCGCATCTCGGCCACAACGTGCCGCTGGTGTTCATGCTGGTGTTCGGCCTGGGCTCGGCGCTCGCGGCCATCGCGGGCGTGATCGCCGGCCCCGCGCTGGTCACGCAATCCAACATGGCCGCACTCCTCGGGCCGATCCTGTTCGTGGTCGTGGTGGTCGGCGGTCTCGGCTCGCTGTCCGGCGCCTTCGTCGCGTCGTTGCTGATCGGATTGTTGCAGACCTTCGCCGTGTCGGTGAACGTTTCGCTTGCCGATGTCTTCGCGGTGTTCGGATTCACCCCTGGTCCTGACTCGATGCTGGACGACCTCTGGCGCGTCACGGTCGCCCAGATTGCGCCGATCCTGCCGTATCTGCTGCTCGTGCTCGTGCTGATCCTGAAACCGTCCGGCCTCATGGGAACGCGCGAGACATGACGGACCGGGTCGTCAACGCCGTCGTCGGATCGGCCTCGCGCGGTGTGCCAATGAGCGCGCTGGCCCGTTACGGCGTCTGGGTTGTCGCCGCCGCCGTCCTTGCCGTCCTGCCGTTCGTGTTCGGCAGCGGCCTGGCGCTGACCGTCATGAGCCTGATGGGGATCGCCGTCATCTTCTCGCTTTCCTACAACATCCTGCTCGGCCAGACCGGACTCCTGTCCTTCGGGCATGCCGTCTATTACGGATTCGGCGGCTATCTCGCCGTGCATGCGATGAAGGCAATCGTCGCCAACGGACTGCCGGTGCCACTGCCGGTCATTCCGCTGGTCGGCGGGCTCGCCGGCCTGTTCTTCGCCGCGCTCTTCGGATGGGTTTCGACCAAGCGCAGCGGCACTGCCTTCGCGATGATCTCGCTCGGGCTTGCCGAGCTGATCGGCTCGAGCGCGTTGATCCTGCGCGGCTTCTTCGGCGGCGAGGAGGGAATCACCGCCGACCGCACCAAGCTCTTGCGCATTCTCGACTGGAGTTTCGGTCCGCAGGTGCAGGTCTATTACCTCATCGCGGTCTGGTGTCTGCTCTGCGCGATTCTGATGTACGCCGTCACGCGCACGCCGCTCGGCCGCATGTGCAACGCCGTGCGCGACAATCCCGAGCGCGTGCAGTTTGTCGGCTATGACCCGCGCATGGTGCGCTTCCTCGCGTTCTGCCTGTCCGGCCTTTTTGCCGGCGTTGCCGGCGCGCTGGCCGCCATCAATTTCGAGATCGCCAATTCGGCGCTGTTCGGCGCGGTCCAGTCCGGCACCGTGCTGCTTGCCACCTTCATGGGTGGCGCCGGCTTCTTCTTCGGGCCGGTGCTCGGCGCCGTCCTCGTCGTCTATCTCCAGTTGATGCTCAGCGATCTGACGGGGATCTGGCAGCTCTATTTCGGCCTGTTGTTCATTGCGATGGTGATGTTCGCCCCGTCCGGGCTCGCCGGCCTTATCATGATGCACCGGCCGCTGTGGCGCGCCCGCGCCCTGCACCGGATGGTGCCGGCTTATTTCGTCGCGCTCGTGCCGTTGCTCGTCATGCTGGCGGGCGCCGCCCTGATGATCGAGATGTTCCACCATCTGATGGTGAAGGCGGTGGAAGGACCGGCGATGAAGTTCATGTACATTCCGCTGCACGCCAACGCCGTCGGGCCCTGGCTCGTCGGCCTGCTGATGGCCGGCGGCGGCTTTCTGCTGTTCCACCGGAGCTTCCGCGTCGTGGCCGCAGCCTGGAACCGCACCGGCGTGGCCGACGCGGCAGGGGGGCGTCCGTGAACGCGCCGGCGATCGAGCTGCGCGGCGTGCGCAAGAGTTTCGGCGCCACCGAGGTCATCCGCGGGGTCGATCTCGCGGTGGCAGCGGGCGAGCGGCACGCGGTGATCGGCCCGAACGGCGCGGGCAAGTCCACCCTGTTCAACCTGGTGAGCGGTCTGCTCGCTCCGAGTTCGGGCTCGATCCTGCTCAAGGGCGACGATGTCACCGGCCTGCCGCCGCAGCTCATCAACCGCCGCGGACTTTCACGCAGCTTCCAGGTGACCAACATCTTCCATCGCATGAGCGTTTGGGAGAACGTGCGTTGCGGCCTGCTGTGGGCGGGGGGCCAACGCTACAGCTTCTGGCGCAGCGTCGACAATTTGTCCGAGATCAACGCGCGCACCGAGCGGGTCCTTGCCGACTTCAACCTGCTCGAGCGGCGCGATGTGGCGGCGGGCGTGCTCACCTACGCGGAGCAGCGGGCGCTCGAGATCGCCATCACCATTGCCGGCGGCGCCGACGTGATCCTGCTCGACGAGCCGACCGCCGGGATGAGCCGGCACGAGACCGACCGCGCGGTCGAGCTGATCCGCCGCATCAGCGAGGGCCGCACGCTGATCATCGTCGAGCACGACATGAGCGTGGTGTTCGGGCTCGCCGACCGCATCTCCGTGCTGGTCTATGGCGAGATCGTGGCCTCCGGCACGCCGCAGGAAATCCGCAACAGCGCGCGCGTCAAGGAAGCCTATCTGGGTCAGGAGGCGCACTGATGCTGCAGGTGCGCGAGCTCCATGCCTACTACGGCAAGAGCCACATCCTGCACGGCGTCGATCTCGACGTCGCCAAGGGCGAGGTGGTGAGTCTCCTGGGTCGCAACGGCGTCGGCCGCTCCACCACGATCAAGGCCATCATCGGCGAGGTGCCGCCGGCCGGCAGCATCCGTTTCAAGGGGGAGGAGATCGCCGGCTGGCCGAGCTACCGCATCGCCCGCCGCGGGCTCGGCTACGTGCCGGAAAACCGCGACATCTTTCCTTCGCTCACGGTCCGCCAGAATCTGCTGCTCGGCCTCAAGGACACGCGGCGGCCGGGTAAGTGGAAGATCGAGGACATGCTCGCCATGTTCCCCAATCTCGCGAGCCGCGCCGACAACCTCGCCGGCGTCCTGTCCGGCGGCGAGAAGCAGATGCTGACGATCTGCCGCACGCTCATGGGCGACCCCGACCTCATCATGATCGACGAGCCGACCGAAGGCCTGGCGCCGCTGATCGTGCGCCAGGTCGGCGACCTCATTTCCGAGATCGCGCGCCGGGGCGTCGCGATCCTCCTGGTCGAGCAGAAGCTGTCGATCGCCCTCGACATTTCGGCGCGCGTCTATGTGATGGGCCACGGCACCATCGTGTTCGAGGGCACGCCGGCTGCGCTGAAAGCCGATGCGGCCGTGCGCCGCGAGTGGCTGGAGGTGTGACGGGGGCCGGCAGCACATCCGCGTCATCCTGAGGTGCGAGCCGGCGTAGCCGGCGAGCCTCGAAGGGTGACGCGCGCCACCATTTTCGTCATCCCGGGCGCGGCGAGGCGCGCAGCAACGCGGAGCGGTGCGCCGCAGACCCGGGATCGCTATCAGCTAAACTCCTCGTCATTCCGGGGCGCCGCCGAGCAACGCGAGGCGGCGAGCCCGGAATCCATCGACGTTTCAGCTTGTCGCGATGCAGCTTGGATTCCGGGCTCGCGGCCCCGGAGCAAGTCCGGGGCCGCGCCCCGGAATGACGGCTACTGAATCCCGTGCCGTGCCAGCACTTCTTTCACGGCCTCGACGAGCTTGCCTTCCGGCACCGAGAACTGCGCCGGCCGGTCGCCGCGCCATTCCTCGCGTGAGGCCACGGTCTCCGCGGCCTTGGCACCGAGGATCAGGTCCTTGATCTGCACTTCGCTCTATCCAACGTTGTCTCAACTCTCAGGATATCTGGTCTGTTTCAATGACGCGATTTTGCAAGAGCAACTGAATAATTGCAGGCACGAGATGTTCTCGTGGCACGATCATTTGCGCGCCTGATTGTCGTCGAAGGTGCTCAGCACGATCGCTATCTTTGTCCGAAAGCCTCGAGCCCAGCATTAGATCCTTCACTGTTACAACCGGGCCGCCAGGTCTATGTCTTTCGTCTGATCCCTGAATCACAACACAAGGTGAGTTGCGTTTGTCAGCGTACTTAAGTTGGTTGGGAAAATTCTTCGGATTTCCAAGATAGAGTTCAGCGCGGATACCAGCATCTCGCAGTTCTTTCACCATGCCTTGATACTCACCCATCCGCTCCTTATCCATGACCGTAACAATGACCGGCCCTGGCTGTGGCTTCACTTGAATCTTGCCGGTATGTTGAAGTGCGGCGAGCAACCGTGAAACGCCGATAGAGAATCCAGTTGCGGGGACTTTTTGTCCCGTGAAGCGGGCAATGAGACCATCGTAACGACCGCCGCCTGCAACGGAGCCAAATCGAACTAGCCGTCCCTTCTCGTCCTTCACTTCGAAAGTTAGCTCAGCCTCGTAAACTGGGCCTGTGTAATATTCGAGGCCACGAACGACGGACGTGTCAACGAGAATGCGTGCGCTGCCATATCTGGCGCGATACGCTAGCGCAGCGATTTCATCCAATTCGTCCAAGCCCTGCTCGAACAGCGGGCTATTGAAGTGACCACGCAACGTCTCGATCGTTCTTGAGTTTCGGATCGGCACTCGCGCGGGATCATTGCCGAATTTAAAGTTGTAATAGAGCGCATCCGCAGCTTCCCACGAAGGTAGTTCTTCTCCCTCTTGAAGATTTTGCGGAGGTCGCGTGAGCAGGTATTGAATCGGAGCGATCTGTTCTTCACTTAGTCCAGCGCCCTTAGTAAAGTCTCCGCTCTCGTCTTGTCGTCCGTCGCCTAACAATTGCTTCACGCCCGCCCATCCAAGGCGGTCGTACTTGTCGACGGCACGCAGCACGATCAAGCGACGATAAAAATTATCTTCGCCGCTCAACCCGATGAAATCAAGAATTCCATCTAGCAATTTGCGACTGTTCACTTTGACCACATATTGTCGTCTCAATCCTAATTCTTCCATCGTGTCCGCCGCCAGCATGCACATCTCCGCGTCGGCGGCGACACTTGCCGCGCCCACCGTGTCCGCGTCGAATTGCATGAATTGGCGGAAGCGGCCCGGTCCCGGCTTCTCGTTGCGGAACACCCACCCATATCGATAAGAGCGATAGGGCAACGCGAGGTGCTGGAAATTCTCGGCGACGTAGCGCGCGAGCGGCGCGGTCAGGTCGTAGCGCAGCGATAGCCACTGCTCGTCGTCATCCTGGAACGAAAAGACGCCTTCGTTCGGCCGGTCCTGGTCGGGCAGGAATTTTCCCAGTGCGTCGGTGTATTCGATCGCCGGCGTCTCCACCGCCTCGAACCCGTAGCGCTCATAGACCGCGCGGATCTTCTCGATCATCTCGCGCGTGGCCGCGAGCTCCGCCGGCCCGCGGTCGGCAAGCCCGCGCGGCAGCCGCGCCTTGATCTTGTTGCTCTTTTGCTTGGGGTTCTTGTTCATGGTCTCTCGCAATCGTGCGGCGGGTCTAGACGAGGGCAGGGAAGGCGGCAAGCGCCTGACCCGCCAATAACTCAATGTCATCCCGGCCGAGCACGCCCGCGTCAGCGGGCGGGCGAGAGCCGGGATCCAGGAACACTGACGCCGGTGGTCCTGGATCCCGGGTCTCGCGATGCATTCGCATCGCTCGCCCGGGATGACAGTTCTAGGCCGCCCCGCGGCGCTGCCGTTGGGCCCGCGACCAGGCCTGCAGCTTGCGGTAGATCGTCGACGGGCTGATCTGCAGCGCCGAGGCCGCCCGCTGCGCGTTGCCGTCGAAGGCGGCGAGCGCGTTGCGGATGATGCGTTCCTCCTCCCGCCAGAACGGCGCGATTGATGGGCTATCGATCGAGGGCAGCGGCCCCGTATCGCGCGCAGCTTCGTGGGTGGAAGAGAGCGCCAGCATCTCCGCACTCACTTCCTCTCCGTCGTGCAGCACCACCACGCGGCGGATCACGTTCTGCAGCTCGCGCACGTTGCCGGGCCAGGCGTGGCTTGCGAGCGCGCTTTCCGCTTCCGGCGTGAAGCCGCGGAAGCCGCGGCCTTCTTCATCAGCATAGCGGGCGAGGAACGTGCGCGCGAGCAGCACGATGTCTTCGCCGCGCTCGCGCAGCGCCGGCAGGCGCAGCGGCAGCACGTGCAGGCGATAGTAGAGGTCTTCGCGGAAGCGGCCGGCCTCGATCTCGCGGCCGGGCTCGCGGTTCGTCGCGCACACGAAGCGCACGTCGATGTGCCGGAGCCGCGTGTCGCCGACGCGCCGCACCGCGCCCGTCTGCACGAAGCGCAGCAACTTCGCCTGCAGCGCCAGGTCCATCTCGCAGATCTCGTCGAGGAACAGCGTGCCGCCGTGCGCAAGCTCCGCCGCGCCCGGCCGGTCCTCGTGCGCGCCGGTGAATGCTCCCTTCACGTGGCCGAAGATTTCGCTTTCCATCAGTTCGCGCGGGATCGCGCTGCAATTGATGGCGATGAACGGCGCGTGCGCGCGGCCGGAGCACGCATGCACGGCCTCCGCGCACACTTCCTTGCCGCTGCCGCTTTCGCCGGTGATGAAGACCGGCGCCTTCGACGGCGCCACGCGCTTGATTTGTTCGTAGAGCGCCAGCATCGCCGGCGACGCGCCGATGAAGTGATGGAATGAGGCGATGCCGATTTCCCGCTCATTCCCGCGAAAGCGGGAATCCAGCAGCCTTGCGTATAGCCTTGGGTCCCCGCTTTCGCGGGGACGAACGGAGATGGATAATGGCGCCGTCCGCCCAATGCGATCAAACAGCCGCCGCACCAGTTCCGCTGGCTGATACGGCTTTACCAGAAAATCGTCAGCGCCCGCGCGCATCGCCTCGACCGCAACCGAAACCGACCCGCGGCTGCTCGTCGCCACGATCGGGCCGGCGAGTCCGGCGCGGCGCAACGCCGCAATGGGACTTTCGCCGTTGTCGAAATCCAGCGACACTGCGGCCGCGGTGAACGCGGCCTCGTGCAGCAGCGCCTCGGCGTCGGCCAGGCTCGCCGCCTCGCGCACGACGACGTCGCCCGCCGCGGACGCATGCATGGCCGCCGCCAGCAGGCGGCGCGCAACCGGATCATTGTCGATAATGAGAACGCACACGGGCTCTTGCGAGCCTCTTGTACCTACCATAGCCGGGCGACCCCTCGACGCGGACTGGTGACAGGCAAGGGCGCGGCTCGGCGCCCCCGAAGGCGCCCACCTTGGCCGAACAGGGTAAATAAAGGCTTTCGCCGGCAACGGCTTGCTTGCGATCTCACCCTTCGAGACGCGGCCACGCAAGTCGGCTTTAGCCGACTTGCGCACTTGTCGTGCCGATCTCGGGTAAACCCGAGATCGGTGGCCGCTCCTCAGGGTGAGGTCTCTTTTCTTCTTCCCTCATCCTGAGGAGGGCGCGAAGCGCCCGTCTCGAAGGATGAGGGCGGAATACGAGGCCGCCCGCCGATGTTTCGGCGCACGCCGCGGCCTGATAGGTTGCCCACGAAATCCTCCGGGGAACAACAGACATGTCGCGCGCAAGCACCCAGTCGCGGGAACTCGGCACACTCTCGCCCAACGATCTCGAAGCCTACTGGATGCCGTTCACCGCGAACCGCGCCTTCAAGCAGCGGCCGCGGCTCGTCGTCCGCGCCAGGGACATGCACTATTACAAGTCGGACGGCAGCGCGGTGCTCGACGGTGCCGCCGGCATGTGGTGCTGCAACGCCGGGCACAACCGTTCGCCGATCGTCGAGGCGATCCAGCGCCAGGCCGGCGAGCTCGACTATGCGCCGCCGTTTCAGTTCGGGATCCCGCAGGCGTTCACGCTGGCGAACCGCATCGCGGCGCTCGCGCCCGCCGGTCTCGATCACGTCTTCTTCGCCAACTCCGGCTCGGAGGCGGTCGACACCGCGCTGAAGATCGCGCTTGCCTATCATTCGGTGCGCGGGGAGGGCGGCCGCACGCGCCTGATCGGCCGCGAGCGCGGCTATCACGGCGCCGGCTTCGGCGGCACGTCCGTCGGCGGCATCGTCAGCAACCGCAAGCACTTCGGCACCCTGCTCGCCGGCGTCGATCATCTGCCGCACACCTATAATCGCGAAGAGCAGGCGTTCACCAAGGGCGAGCCGGAGTGGGGCGCGCATCTCGCCGACGAGCTCGAGCGCATCGTCGCGCTGCACGACGCCTCGACGATCGCCGCCGTCATCGTCGAGCCGATGGCGGGTTCGACCGGCGTCCTGCCGGCGCCGAAGGGTTACCTCCAGAGGTTACGCGCGATCTGCGACAAGTACGGCCTGCTCCTGATTTTCGACGAAGTCATCACCGGCTTCGGCCGCCTCGGCCATGCCTTCGCCGCCGAGCGCTACGGCGTGGTGCCGGACATGATCACCTTCGCCAAGGGCGTGACCTCCGGCACCGTGCCGATGGGCGGCGTCGTCGTGCGCAAGGGCATTCATGACGCCTTCATGCGCGGGCCCGAGCACGTGATCGAGCTGTTCCACGGCTATACCTATTCCGCGCACCCGCTCGCGGTCGCCGCCGGCCTCGCTACGCTCGACCTCTATCGCGAGGAAGACCTTTTCGCCCGTGCGAAGAAGCTCGAGCCGAAATGGGCCGATACCGCCATGAGCCTGAAGAGCCTGTCCGGCGTCCTCGATATCCGCACCGTCGGCTTGACCGTCGCGATCGATCTCGCCTCGCGCCCCGACGCCTTCGGCCGGCGCGCCTTCGACATCATGGAACGCGGCTTCCATGAGGAGGGCTTGATGCTGCGTTCCCTTGGCGAGACGGTCGTGCTGACGCCGCCCCTGATCGTCTCCGAGGCGCAGGCCGGCGAGCTGTTCGACAAGCTGTCGAAGCTGATCCGCGCCACCGCCTGAAATCTTTTTGCGCCGCTTCCGCACGATTCCGCGTCCGGCTATGGTGACACGGGGCGATTCGTGACTACACTCCCCATCGGGGGATGAGGCCGGCTGACGCCGCGCCTGTGGATGCGGACGGGTATGCGGGGGTTCGGCTCCCTATTTCTTGCGCTGTGCATGGCGCTGATCGCGGCATCGGTCGGTGCCGTGCTGCATGTCGCGCTGGCCATGCCGCTCATGGAAGCGGGCCTGATCTCGCTCGCGTTCCTGTTTGCCCTGATGACGCTCGAGGTCGCCGCCGGCCGCCGCCGCGACCGTGCCGAGTTTATCGGGCGCCTCGAGAGCGTCGCCCGCGCCGCGACCGACATCGCCCGCGAGGTCGGCGAGCTGCGCCACCGCGTGATCGCGCTGGAAGGCCGGCCGGTCCCCGACCTGCGCGCCGCCACCGCGCCGCTGGTGCGCGAGATCGGCGACCTCGCCGAGCTGATCGAGGACGTGGCCCGCACCGTCACCATCCACGACGCCTTGCTTGCCTCGCGCGAGGCTGCCCCGGCGGTCGCACCCGCCGAGGTGCCGCCGCTCGCTCCCAGCCGTCCTGTAGCCGAGACCAACGGCGCCTTGGCCGGCAGGAACGCAAGCGAGGTGCAGGCGGCGGTCCGCGAGGCGGTCGAAGCGGGCCGGATCGAGCTTTATCTGCAGCCCGTCGTCACGCTCCCGCAACGGAAGGTCCGCCACTACGAGGCGCTTTCGCGCATGCGCCTGCAGGACGAGTCCGTGATCGAGGCCGCCCGCTTCCTGCCCGCCGCCCGCGCCGCCGGCCTCATGCCGAAGATCGACGAGCGCCTGATGCAGAATTGCGTGCAGGTGGTCCGCCGCCTCGCTGCCAAGAACCGCGAGATCGGCCTGTTCCTCAACATCGCGCCGGAGACGCTCGCCGACCGCGCGACGTTCGCGGAGATTCTCGGCCTCCTCGACGCTAACCGGGCGCTGGCATCGTCCCTCGTGCTGGAATTTCCGCAGAGCGCCTACCGCTCGATGCCGCCGCTTGAATTGAACAGCCTGTCGATGCTCGCCGAGCGCGGCTTCCGTTTTTCGCTCGACCGCATCGAGGATTTCCGTATCGACCCGCGCGGGCTGGCCGAGCGCGGCGTGCGCTTCCTCAAGGTGCCCGCCGACCTCATGTTGCGCCAGGCCGAGAATGCAACCGGCCATATCCATCCCGCCGACCTCTCCGATCTCCTCGGCCGTTACGGAATCGACCTCGTCGCCGACCACATCGAAAACGAGTCGATCGTGGTCGATCTCCTCGACCTCGATGTCCGCTACGGGCAGGGCTATCTGTTTGCCCAGCCGCGGCCGGTGCGCGCCGAGGTCCTGCAGAGTGAGCGCGAGACCGCCGCTTCCGCGGCCGATTTTCCCCGCGTCGCCGGCCGTGCATGACGATTTGGCCCCTTGAGCATGCCCGCCGGACGTGGCAGGCAGCCCGCCTGCCGAGTTGATCCGCCATGCACGCCGCCCCGCCGCCCGTACTTCCCGGGATCGCCCCGCTCGTTCCCGACCGCGACCTGATCCTCTGCGATGTCTGGGGCGTCGTGCACAATGGCGCGGCCCCCTATCCCGATGCGGTCGATGCGCTTCAGCGCACGCGCGATGCGGGCAAGACCGTCGTCCTCATTTCCAATGCGCCGCGCCCGGGCGTCGTCGTCGCCGAGCAGATCGCGGCGATCGGCGTGCCCGCCGATTGTTATGATGCGGTGGTGACTTCCGGCGACGTCACCCGCAACGTGCTGTCGACGCAGCCCGGTACGCGGCTCTATCATCTCGGCCCCTCGCGCGATTTTCCGAACTACGACGGGCTCGACCTTGCGCTGGTGGAGATCGAGGACGCGGAGCTGATCGTCTGCACCGGCCTGTTCGACGATACGCAGGAGACGCCGGACGATTACGCCGAGCTCTTGCAATACGCGCGGTCGCGCGGCCTGCCCATGCTCTGCGCCAATCCCGACATCGTCGTCGAGCGCGGCGACCGGCTCATCTGGTGCGCGGGCGCGCTCGCGGAGTCTTACACGTCGATCGGCGGCGACGTGCTCTATGCCGGCAAGCCCTATGACGCAATCTACGACACCGCGCTTGCGCTCGCCGGCAAGCGCCGCGGCGGGCAGATCATGCCCGAGCACGTGCTCGCGATCGGCGACGGCGTGCGCACCGATCTCGCCGGCGCCGCGCGTCAGGGCTTCGACTGCCTGTTCGTGATGGGCGGCATTCACGCCGCCGACTTTGATGCGGCGTCCGAGAACGAGCCGGACTCCGGCCGCTATGCGCGCGTCTTCGCCGAGGCGGGCGCCTGGCCCACCGCCATCATCTGGCGCCTGGCTTGGTAGGGCGCAGCAATCGACCGTTCGTCCCCGCGAAAGCGGGGACCCAGGGCTAGCGGCAGGTCTTTAGTTTGTGACTCTGGATACCCGCTTTCGCGGGTATGAGCGGAGAGCGCGCCTTACTCCGCAAACACCGCGTCGATCTTGCTCTTCAGCGTCTGCGCGTTGAACGGCTTGACGATGTAGTTGTCGACGCCGGCTTTCTTGGCGGCGACGACATTCTCCGTCTTCGATTCCGCCGTCACCATGATGAACGGCGTTTTTGCGAGCGTCGAGTCGCTGCGGACTTCCTTGAGCAGCTCGTAGCCCGTCATCGGCTCCATGTTCCAGTCGGAGATGATGAGGCCGTAGCGCTTCTCGCGCATCTTCTTCAGCGCCTCGGAGCCGTCGACCGCCTCGTCGACATGCTCGAAGCCGAGCTGCTTCAGGAGGTTGCGAATGATCCGGAGCATCGTCTTGTAGTCGTCGACGATGAGGATCGGCATGGTCGCGTCGACCGGCATCATGCTCGCTCCGTCACCCCCCATCCTTGTGCGCTCCGCATACCGTGCAACCGCTGACCGGATCGTCTCCGCGTGGCGGCGGCCGAATGGAAGCGGTCCCTTTCGGGTCCGGCGAGAACCTATGCGGTGCGGCTTGCCAACTGGTTAACCGGCGGTTGCGGAACAGGCGCGCATATGTTCTTTGCCCATGGCGAAGATCGTCGGGTTGGCGGCGTTGCTTGACGGTCTGCCGGTCCGGCGGCACGTTGCGGCCCCGCATTGAATCTCAGCACAAATGACCATTCCCCCCGCGATTCCAGCCGCGTTCTCGGTCCTGCGCGACGGCGACCCGGTTCCTGCGCGCCTGGCGGGCGGCTTCGTCGCGATCGGTAATTTCGACGGCATCCACCGCGGGCACCGGGCGGCGCTCAACCTCGCCATCGCAAGGGCGCGGGAGGCAGGCAGCGCCGCGCTCGCGCTCACCTTCGAGCCGCATCCGCGCCGCTTCTTCCTGCCGCAGGCGCCGACGTTCCGGCTCACCCCCGAGCCGATCAAGCTGCGCCTGTTCGCCGCGGCGGGGCTCGACGGCGCCGTGGTGCTCCTCTTCGACGCGGCGCTCGCGTCGCATTCCGCCGAAGACTTCGTCTCGGAAATCCTGGTCGGCTGGCTCAAGGTCGGCGGCGTGGTCGTCGGCGACAATTTTCACTTCGGCAAGCGCCGCCTCGGCACGCCGGCGAAGCTCCGCGAGGAGGGCGCGCGCCGGGGTTTCCGGGTGGACGTTCTCGACCGCGTGACCTGGCGCGGCACGCCGGTCTCCTCCGGCACCGTGCGCGTCGCCCTCGGCGCGGGCGACGTCGCCGGAGCGAACGATCTCCTCGGCTACCGCTGGTTCGTCGAAGGCGAAGTGATCCGCGGCGCGGCGCGCGGCCGCGAGCTCGGCTTTCCCACCGCCAACATCGCACTCGATCCCGACTGCGGGCTGCGGCACGGGATTTATGCGGCTCGCGTCACCGTCGAAGGCGTGAGCCACGATGCGGTGGCGAGCTTCGGCCGCCGGCCGCAGTTCGACAATGGCGCACCGCTCCTCGAGGTCATGCTGTTCGACTTTTCGGGCGACCTCTACGGCAAGACCCTCAATGTCGAGTTCGCCGGCTTCATCCGCCCGGAGGAGAAGTTCGCATCGGTGGAGGCGCTCAAGGCCCGCATGACCGTCGACCTTGACGAGGCCCGCGCCATCCTCGCCCGCGATCGGGCTGGCAAGCCATGAGGGTGGCTGCTAGAAGGCGCGCATCGTTCCGCAACACCGAGCCCTGACCTGATGTCCGCCGACCAGAAGCCGGCCGAAGCGGCCGACTACAGCAAGACCCTCTTCCTCCCGCAGACCGACTTCCCGATGCGCGCCGGTCTGCCGCAGAAGGAGCCGGAGCTGCTGGCGCGCTGGAACAAGCTCGGCCTCTACCAGCGCCTGCGCGAAGCGAGCAAGGGCCGCGCCCGTTTCATCCTGCACGACGGCCCGCCTTATGCGAACGGCAACATCCACATCGGGCACGCGCTCAACAAGATCCTCAAGGACATGGTCACCCGCACCTATCAGATGATGGGGTGGGACTCGAATTACGTGCCCGGCTGGGACTGCCACGGCCTGCCGATCGAATGGAAGATCGAGGAGCAGTACCGTGCCAAGGGCAAGGACAAGGACGCGGTGCCGATCGTCGAGTTCCGCAAGGAGTGCCGCCAGTTCGCCGAGCACTGGATCGGCGTGCAGCGCGAGGAGTTCAAGCGCCTCGGCGTCGAGGGCGACTGGGCGAAGCCCTACACCACCATGAGCTTCGACGCCGAAGCCGCGATCGCCCGCGAGCTGATGAAGTTCGCGGCGAACGGCACGCTCTATCGCGGCTCCAAGCCGGTGATGTGGTCGGTGGTGGAGAAGACCGCGCTCGCCGAAGCCGAGGTCGAGTACGAGGACTACACGAGCGATACGGTCTGGGTGAAGTTTCCGATCATTGGAAGATGGAAAGACGGAAAAGTCTTACCCGTTGGTGATCGTCTCAAGAACACCTCCGTCGTCATTTGGACAACCACCCCCTGGACGATACCGGGGAATAGGGCGATCAGTTTTTCGCCAAAGGTGTTTTATTCTCAGTTTGAGGTGACCGAGGCTCCCGCCGACAACTGGGCGAAAGTTGGCGACAGATTTGTTGTCGCCGGAAAACTCGCTGACGAGGTGAAGAAGGCCGCGCGAATTAGCGAATGGAAGAATGTTGGCGGCGATGTAATTGAAGGCTTTGAGGGATTGATTTGTGCTCATCCCTTGGCAAATACCAACGACTATTATTCATTTCCCGTTCCTCTATTGGCTGGCGACCACGTCACCGACGAGGACGGCACCGGATTCGTGCATACCGCACCCGGCCACGGCCGCGACGACTTCGACATCTGGACCGCAAATACGCGCGAATTGCAGGCGCGCGGTATCGACACCACCATTCCCTACACGGTCGACGCAAGCGGCTTCTTCACGAAAGACGCCCCCGGCTTCGAGGGCAAGCGCGTCATCGACGACAAGGGCAACAAGGGCGACGCCAACGAGGCGGTGATCAAGGCGCTGATCAACGCCGGCATGCTGATCGCCCGCGGCAGGCTCAAGCACCAGTACCCGCACTCCTGGCGCTCGAAGAAACCCGTCATCTTCCGCAATACGCCGCAATGGTTCATCGCCATGGATAAGGACATTGCGGGGAAGGGCGACACGCTGAGGAAGCGCGCGCTCGACGGCATCAAGACGGTGAAATGGGTGCCGCCGCAGGGCGAGAACCGCATCACCGGCATGATCGAGAACCGCCCCGACTGGGTGATTTCGCGCCAGCGTGCCTGGGGTGTGCCGATCACGGTTTTCGTGAGCAAGAAGTCCGGCGAGATCCTGCTGGACGAGCAGGTGAACCAGCGCATCTCCGACGCCTTCGAGCAGGAGGGCGCCGACGCCTGGTTCGCCGACAAGGACGGCGCGCGCTTCCTCGCGCCCGATTATTCGCCCGCCGACTTCGAGAAGGTGAACGACATCCTCGATGTCTGGTTCGACTCCGGCTCCACGCACGCCTTCGTGCTCGAAGACCCGAAGAACTTTCCGGCGCTCGCGAACATCCGCCGCAAGCATGACGGCGGCGACGAAGCCGTCATGTACCTCGAAGGCTCCGACCAGCACCGCGGCTGGTTCCACTCGTCGCTGCTGGAGTCATGCGGCACGCGCGGCGTCCCGCCCTTCGACGTGGTGCTGACGCACGGCTTTACGCTCGACGAGAACGGGCGCCCCATGTCGAAGTCGGTCGGCAACGTCGTCTCGCCGCAGGACGTGATCAAGCAAAGCGGTGCCGACATCCTGCGCCTCTGGGTCGCCGCCGCCGATTACGCCGACGATCAGCGCATCGGCCCTGAGATTCTCAAGACCACCGTCGACACCTACCGCAAGCTGCGCAACACGCTGCGCTGGCTGCTCGGCAGCCTGCACCATTTCGACGAACAGGACCGCGTGCCGTTCGAGCAGATGCCCGAGCTCGAACGCCTGATCCTGCATCGTCTCGCCGAGCTCGACGCCGACGTGCGCCAGAACTACTGCGAGTTCGACTACAAGCGTGTGTTCGCGGCGCTCAACGCCTTCATGACGAGCGAGCTGTCGGCCTTCTATTTCGACATCCGCAAGGACGCGCTCTATTGCGATCCGCTCTCCTCGGTGACGCGCAAGGCGTGCCTCACCGTGCTCGATCGCGTCTTCCGCTGTCTCGTGACCTGGCTCGCGCCGATCTTCGCTTTCACCGCCGAGGAGGTCTGGCTCGCGCGCTATCCGTCCGCCGACGGCTCCGTGCACCTGCAGACCTTCCCCGAGGTGCCCGCCGCCTGGCGCGACGACGCGCTCGCGGAGAAATGGCGCAAGGTGCGCCTCGTCCGCCGCGTCGTCACCGGCGCGCTGGAAGTCGAGCGCGTGGCGAAGCGCATCGGCGCCTCGCTCGAAGCCGCGCCGGTGATCCACATCGCCGACGCGAGCCTGCGCGAGACGATCGCCGGCATCGACATGGCCGAGGTCTGCATCACCTCCGGCGCGACGGTCGTGGCGGGCGAGGGGCCGGCCGGCGCCTTCCGCCTCGACGATGTCGCGGGCGTTGCCGTCGAGCCGAAGCGCGCCGAAGGGAAGAAGTGCGCGCGCTCGTGGAAGATCTCTCCGCTCGTCGGCAGCGACAAGGAATACCCCGACGTCACGCCGCGCGACGCCCAGGCGCTTCGCGAATTCTACGCCGCCCGCCGTGCGGCCGAGTGACCGCCCGCGATGCTGACCAGGCCCGCGGTGCGCAATCTCGGCATTGGCCTCTCGATCGCGGCGCTCGTCTTCGTCGCCGATCAGGCGACGAAGTTCATCGTGCTTCATGAATTGTCGCTTGGCATCGGCGAGCGGCTCGCGGTCACGCCGTTTCTCGACCTCGTCATCACTCACAACCGGGGAATCAGCTACGGCCTGTTCCCGCAGGACGGCGAGCTCGGCCGCTGGTTCCTGGTCGGGCTGAACCTTGCCGCCGTGGCCCTGTTCACAATCTGGATGGCGCGCACCGGCTCGTGGCTTGTTGTCGCGGCGCTCGGGTTCCTCATTGGCGGCGCGCTCGGGAATGCCTTGGACCGCGCCACTTTCGGCGCCGTGGTCGACTTCATCTCCCTGCACGCTTTCGGGTGGCGCTGGTACGTTTTTAACCTAGCTGACGCGGCCATCGTTGCCGGGGTCCTTGCCCTCCTGTACGATACATTTTTAGTAAAGGTCACGAAAACGCCGCCATCGGGACCAACCTGAGGACGGGACCTCGGTGAGGCCCGCAGGGGGCTTTCACGATACGGCGGGGGACCGCAACAATGCCGAATCGGGACAGCTTTTTTGTCGCTCCGCGCCTCCTGGCGTGCGCCGCCGCGCTGCTCGTTGCCGTGGCGCTGCCGGCTGCCGCGCAGGAGCCGACGCCCCTGCAGAAGTTTCTTGGCAAGATCGGCGTTCTGGATATCCCCGAGGACCCCATCGACTATCGCGAGCGCGCGCCGCTCGTCGTTCCGCCGTCGAGCGCGCTGGTACAGCCGCGCAGCGCGGAAGACATCACGAAGATCAATCCGGATTGGCCGCTCGATCACGACAGCCGGCAGCGCACGGCGGCCGCGATCGAGGCCGACCGGCGCACGGACGAACAGTTTTATTCCGGACGGCCTCTGCTGCCGGATGAGGTCCGCGGCCGCGGGCCGGGAATTTCGCGCGATGAGCAGGCGCGCCGCAACGCGATCGCCCGCCGGCCCGAAAACATCAGCCCCGGCGAGGAACGCGGAGCCGGCCGCGATCGATATTCCCCTGCGCAGCTCGGTTTCAAGGGCTGGAACAACAAGCAGGAAGAGAGTGTCGTCTTCTCCGGCGAACCCGAACGGCGCTACCTGACGGACCCGCCCCCGGGACTGCTGACGCCGTCGCGTGACGCGCCCTACGGCGTGGTGACGAAGCGTGCCACGCCGTGGAAGCGGGATCCCTTCGACCGCGGCCTTCAGGAAGGCAAATGATCGCCAAGCCGTACTTCACGGGGCGGCTTTCAACCTTGGCGCACCCTGCCGATACAGTCCGGCGAACCGTTGCGCGGTCTTGAGCAAACAACGATATGAGTCGAAGCTTTCGATGCAAAGGCGGATAATGAGCACGCTTGCTGCAATTGCGGTCGCCGGCACGGCGGCGCTGGCGACTCCGCGCGCCGGCGCGGAAACGGCCGGGCCGAACGTTGCGCATTTCGAGTTGAAGAACGGGCTGGAGGTCGTGGTCATCCCCGATCACCGCGCGCCCGTCGTCACCCACATGATCTGGTATCGCGTGGGCTCCGCCGACGAGGAAGCCGGCAAGTCGGGCATCGCGCACTTCCTCGAGCACCTGATGTTCAAGGGCACGAAAAAGAATCCGAGCGGATTGTTCTCTGAAAAGCTCGCCGAGATCGGCGGGCAGGAGAACGCATTCACCTCGCAGGACTACACCGCCTATTTCCAGCGCGTCGCGCGCGAGCACCTCGCGACCGTGATGGAGTTCGAAGCCGACCGCATGACCGGCCTCGTGCTCACCGACGACAAGGTCCTGCCCGAGCGCGACGTGGTGCTGGAGGAGCGCCGCTCGCGCACCGACAGCGATCCGGCGGCGCAGCTCTCCGAAGCGGCGCAGGCGGCATTGTTCGCCAATCATCCCTATGGCCGGCCGATCATCGGCTGGGAGCATGAGATCCGCCAGCTCAATCGCGAGGACGCGCTTGCCTTCTACCGCCGCTACTACGCGCCGAACAATGCGGTGCTGGTCGTCGCCGGCGACGTCACCGAAGCAGAAGTCCGTCCGCTCGCCGAGAAGGCCTACGGTTCGATCCCGATGCAGCCGGACGTCAGGCGCGGCGCCCGGCCGCTTGAGCCGGAGCCGCGCGCGCACCGGCGCGTGGTGCTTTCCGACCCGCGCGTGAAGCAGCCGCAGCTTTCCCGCACTTATCTCGTGCCGTCCTACCGGCTGGCCAAGCCCGGCGAGGCGGAGGCGCTCGACGTGCTCGCGCACATCGTCGGCGGCGGCTCGCTGAGCCGGCTCTACCGGACGCTCGTGGTCGAGAAAGACATGGCGGTCAATGCCGGCGCCTGGTACGGCGGCGTCGATCTCGATCATTCCCGCTTCGGCATCTACGCCACGCCGAAGCCCGGCGTTTCCCTCGAGTCGCTGGAAGCGGCCATTGACGCGGTGGTTGCCCGCGTTGCCGCCGACGGCGTGACCGACGCCGAGCTCGACCGCGCCAAGACCCGGCTCATCGCCGACTCCGTCTATGCCCAGGACAGCCAGGCCCGGCTCGCGCGGATGTACGGCGCCGGCGTCGTGGTCGGCATGAGCGTCGAGGAGATCCGCGCCTGGCCCGATCAGGTTCGCAAGGTCAGCGCCGACGTCGTGCGCGACGCCGCCAGCACTTGGCTCGAGTTGCGCCGTGCCGTCACCGGGCATCTGATTGCGCCGCCGGTCAAGACGGAGAAACCTTCGTGAACCGCGCAATCGTCTGTGCCGCCATGACCGTCGCCCTCATGTCCGCCGCTCCCACGCCCTCCTGGTCGGCCAGGATCGACCGTATCGTCACGCCGGCCGGCATCGAGGTCTGGCACGTCCGCGACAACACGCTGCCGATGGTGTCGATGGAATTCGGCTTCGTCGGCGGGGCCGCGCAGGATCCCGAGGCGAAGCCGGGCGTCGCCAATCTCATGGCGTCGTTGCTGGACGAAGGCGCCGGCGACCTCGACGCGCGCGCCTTCCAGGAGCGGCTCGAAGAACGCGCCATCGCGCTCTCGTTCTCGGCGCAGCGCGATGCCTTGCGCGGCTCCCTGAAGACCCTGATCGAGCACCGCGAGCAGGCGGTGGAACTGCTGCGGCTCGCCCTGGCGCAGCCGCGTTTCGACGCCGAGGCGGTCGAGCGCGTGCGCGCCGCGACGCTCGCGGGCATTCGCCGCCGGACCACCAATCCTTCCGATATCGCCGGCGATCGCTGGTTCGCCCGCGCCTTTCCCAATCACCCCTATGGCCGCCCGTCGCGCGGCACGCTCGATTCCGTCGCGAGCATCACCACCGACGACCTGCGCGTCCTGCACGCCAACACGGTCGCGCGCTCGAACCTGAAGATCGCGACGATCGGCGCGCTCGACGCCGCGGACATCGCCGCGCTCGTCGACCGCGCCTTTGCCGGCCTTCCGGCCAAGGCGAAGTTGACGCCCGTCCCTGAAGCCGTCCCGCAGGGGGCGGGCGAACGGGACATCGTCGACATGGACGTGCCGCAGACGGTCATCACCTTCGGCGGCGCCGGCCTCAAGCGCTCCGATCCGGATTTCATCCCGGCTTTCGTGCTCAATCACATCCTTGGCGGCGGCAGCTTCTCGTCCCGGCTCTACCGCGAGGTGCGGGAAAAGCGCGGGCTCGCCTATTCCGTTTACAGCTATCTTGCGCCGCTTGATCGCGCCGGCCTCTTCCTCGGCGGCGTATCGACCCGCAACGACCGCGCGGCCGAATCGCTCACCATCATCCTCGAAGAGATCCGGCGGATCGCCGGCGCGGGCCCGACCGCCGAAGAGCTCGCCAAGGCGAAGAGCTACCTGATCGGGTCCTATCCGCTCCGTTTTGATACATCCGGCAAGATCGCCGAGCAGCTATTGCAGATTCAGCTCGACGACCTCGGCATCGACTACATCGATCGCCGCAACGGCCTGATCGAAGCGGTAACGGCGGATGACGTGCGGCGTGCTGCCGCGCGGTTTCTCGCAGATGCGAAGCTGCTGGTGACGCTGGTCGGGCGTCCCAATCCGGCTCCATCGATATCCGTATCGGCGCCCGGCGGCCGGGGCTAGTGTCCCGAATCCGAAGTTCGCTCAACCCCGCGGTATCTTCGTGAGCGAACTTCGGATTCGTAGGACACTAGCAAACCTATGATTCTAGTGTGGTTTGGTTCAGAAATTCCCTTTAAGGACTCGCGGCGCGTAATGAAGGGAATTTCTGAACCACCACACTAGCAATCTTCCGTTTCGCGGAGTGCGGCGACGCTGTTATAAAGGGCAGCCGGCGGAAAAGATTCCCTGGGGAAGGACGAGGCGCATGGGAAACAATCCAGTTCGGCTGCGTTGGTCGACGGGGGCGGGGGTCACGTTGTTCGCCGCTGGTCTTGCGATCACAGCCTGCACTACCGAAAGCACGCTTGGGCCGATCGGGACGCCGACGCCGGGCGCCGTCGACGGCGCGACGCCCGCGCGGGCGACGCAGGAAGGCCAGCAGACCGACATCGAGTGTCCGACGGTCACCGTCCGCACCGGCGCGGCCACGCATCAGATTCCTGCGGGCGCATCGGCGACCAACGTGCGCTATCAGGGCTCGCTCGGCCAGCTCGCGCGCGAATGCGCGATCCTCGGCGACGTGATGACCATGCGCGTCGGCGTCGAAGGGCGGCTGCTGGTCGGGCCGAAGGGCGGCCCCGGCACGGTGGACGTGCCGATCCGCATCGCGCTCGTCGCCGAAGGCCCGCAGCCGAAGCCGGTCTGGAGCAAGTTCTATTCGGTGCCCGTGGGCGTGCCCGAGGGAGCGAGCCAGGCCATTTTCAGCCAGGTCGAGGACGACCTGACCTTCCCGCTGCCGGCCGACAAGAAGCTCGACAACTACATCGTCTATGTCGGCTTCGATCCGCAGGGCGCAGCGGCCGCCGCCAAGGCCAAGGCGCCGAAAGCTGCGCCCAAGCCGAAGCCGAAACCTGCAGCAACTTCAGCGGCAAAGCCCGCCCCGGCAAAGCAGCCCGCAGCGGCCGCCGCCTCTGCGCCGGCCAAGCAGCAGCCGCAGTTCGAGCCGCCGCCGAGCCCGCCGCCCGGCGTGTTCGCCCCGCCGCCGGGGCATAACTAGCTCCGCGCACAACTGCTTTCCGGCGTCATTGCGGGCGAAGCAATCCAGCCGCCGGAAAACTGGATTGCTTCGGCGCTGCGCGCCTCGCAATGACGGCGACACCCGCGACAAATTCTGACTTATACCCGTCACCCTGAGGCGCGAGCCGCGAAGCGGCGAGCCTCGAAGGGCGGCGGCCCGTCACTCCGCTCGCCGGACGCCCCTCAAACGAGCTTCGGCCTCTTCTTCGAGCCGACATTCAGCGCCACGGCGGCGCGGATGAGCGCCTTCAGCGCCTTCTCGTCGATCTTGTCGCCCGCATGGAAATCGATGGCGCGCCGCGTGTTGCCTTCGAGGCTGGCGTTGAAGAGGCGTGACGGGTCCGGGAGCGACGCGCCCTTGGCGAAGGTCAGCTTCACGGCGTTCTTGTACGTCTCGCCGGTGCAGATGATTCCGTCGTGCGACCACACCGGAACGCCCAACATCGAGTTCGATGGCTTTCGCCATTTCACTTCCTCGATCACGTCGGGGTCGGCCTCTTTGATGAGCTTTCGCACCCGGGCAAGCGTCTCGCCGCGCCAGTTGCCGAGCTTCCTGATTCGCGCATCGATCAGCCGCGAAGGAGAGTCTTCTTCTTTTCTTTCTTTCGAGGCGCTCGCTTTCTTCTTCAGGGTTATTGTCGCTTTCTTCATGGCCGTCGCTCGCCCGTCGTTTGAGTATTGCTGGTCAGCACTCACATCCGTTCGCCGGGCAATTCGCTCGCCTGCTTCACCCAGGCGATGAACTGCGCTTCGTCGAGTTGGCCCTCGTGGATGTCGAGATAGCGCACGCTCTTGTGCTTGGACTCGCCGGGCGGAACGGGGCGCAGCGACGCGCCGCGGAAGAAAGTCACCTTCACGTATTTTGTGAAGCAGTGAAAGCTGAGGAACCAGACCTGATCCTCGACGCCATAGAAGGGCGAATTCCACTTCACGGCCTTGCGCACGCCGGGGACGGTGCGCTCGATGAGAGCGTCGAGGCGGCGCCCGACATCGCGTTTCCAGCCCGGCATGGCCGCGATGTAGGCCTGTACCGGGGCATCGCCGTAACCCTTCGCGATTTGAGGGTTGCCTCCGGAAAGGAGAGTTGGCTTCGCGACCTTGCGGGACTGCGCCTTCGTCGCCGCCTTGCGCGGTTTGGGCGCCTTCGCAGCGCCGCGCTTGGGGGCGTCCTTCCTCGGCTTCCTGGAGGTCTTGCCGGCCATTGCGTTCGCTCCGCTCATTTGCGGTCGTGGACGCGTCGCCGTCTTTCAGCTTTTGACTGCCGGGCTCGTGTCCGGCAGGCCGCAGGTGCGGTTGCTCTGCTCACCCCAGCCGCGTCTTCACGTCCTTGATCGCCGAGGAGATCAGGTCCTCGGCAGTCTTGCCCTTCACCGTCTCGGTGAGGATGCGCTCCGCGGCACGCACGGCGGTATCCGCCGCCGCCGCCCGCACGTCGGCGAGCGCCTGCGCTTCCGCCTGGGCGATCTTCGCTTCGGCGATCTTGGTGCGGCGGGCGACGAATTCCTGCATCCGCTTTTCCGCCTCGGCGGCGAGCTCCGCCGCCTCGGTCTTTGCGTGCTGGACGATCGCCGCAGCCTCGGACTCCGCGGCGCTGCGTTTCTGCTTGTATTCGGCGAGCAGTTGCTCGGCTTCCTGGCGCAGCCGCTGCGCTTCCTCGAGCTCCGTCCGGATGCGCGCCGAGCGCCCGTCGATGCCGGAAGCGAGCGCCTTGAACGCGCCCGCGTACCACACGACGCCCATGAAGATCACGAAAGCGACAGCGACCCAGAATTCGGGATTCTCAAGATCAAGCACGGCGCTCACTCCTCAATGCAGGGCCGCGTCGACCGCGCGGTCGATCGCCTGCTTGGCCGGGGCCGTTCCCGTCAGCCGCTTGACGATCTCGGTGGCCGCGTCCGACGCGATGTCGCGCACGTTCGCCATCGCCGCCTTCTTGGTGGCTTCGATCTGCCGTTCGGCTTCGGCGAGCTTGGCGGCGAGGCTCGCCTCGAGCTGCTTCTTCTTCTCGTCGGCAGCCGCCGCGAACTCGGCGCGCGTCGTGTTGGCGATACCCTGCGCCTTGCCGCGGGCGTCGGCGAGCGCCTTCTCGTAGGCTTCCAGCGCCGCTTCGCTCTCGGTCTTCAGCCGCTCGGCGGCGGCAAGGTCGCTCGCCACCTTGCCGCTGCGCGCCGCGAAGATCGCGGCGATGCGCGGCAGCGCCACGCGCGACAACAGCACGTACAGCGCGACGAACGCGATCGCGAGCCACACGAGCTGCGAAGCGAACGTCTCCGGATTGAACGGCGGGAAGGGCTCCTTGTGCCCGCCCGGCGCTTCGGTGCCGGTCTTGGTCTCGGCCATGGCTAGCCCGGCCGGCGCGTCAGAGCGCGAACAGGAGCAGCAGCGCGATCAGCAGCGAGAAGATGCCGAGCGCTTCCGTCACGGCAAACCCGAAGATGAGGTTGCCGAACTGCGCCTGCGCGGCCGACGGGTTGCGCAGCGCCGCCGCGAGATAGTGCCCGAAGATCGAGCCCACGCCGACGCCGGCGCCGCCCATGCCGATGCAGGCGATTCCCGCACCAATGTACTTTGCGGCGATCGGATCCATGAGGAGAACTCCCTTTTCGATGTTGGATGTTGGATCGGGCTAGTGGCCCGGATGAAGCGCATCGTTGAGATAGATGCAAGTCAGGATGGCGAACACGTAGGCTTGCAGGAAGGCGACCAGGAACTCGAGCGCCGTCAGCGCCACCGTGAGCGCGAGCGGCAGGAGCGCGCCGACCCATCCGGCGATGCCGAAGCCGCTCAGCATGACGATGAAGCCGGCGAACACCTTCAGCGTGATGTGCCCCGCGAGCATGTTCGCGAACAGACGCACGCTGTGCGAGATCGGCCGCGACAGGAACGACAGCACCTCGATGAAGACGATCAGCGGCAGGATGTAGATCGGGATTCCGCTCGGCACGAACAGGCGGAAGAACTTCAGCCCGTTCTTGTAGAAGCCGTAGATGATGACGGTGAAGAAGACGACGAGCGCCAGCACCGCGGTGACCACGATATGGCTCGTCACCGTGAACAGGCCCGGGATCATCCCGAACATGTTCAGCACGAGGATGAAGCTGAACAGCGTGAACACGAGCGGGAAGAAGCGCATGCCTGCTTCGCCCGCCGACTGCCGCACCATGTCGGCGACGAACTCGTAGATGATCTCCGCCACCGACTGCACGCGGCCCGGCACCATCGCGCGGCCGGCGGTCGCGAGCACGAGCCCGCCCGCCGTGAACACGACGGCGGCGAGCATGAACGCGGCCGAGTTGGTGAAGGCGATTTCCACGCCGCCGATTTCGCCGAGCGTGGTGATGTTCTTGATCTGGAATTGGTGGATCGGGTCGGCGGCCATCTGTTTTCGTTCCGTCAATCCGTTCGCTTCTGCTTCAGTCCTGTCCCGGCCTGGCGACGAGTCCGGCCGAGCGCAACGCATTCAGTGTCCCGGCGACAAACCCGAGCAGCAGGAACACAATCAACCCCCAAGGCGACCAGCCCGTGAATTGATCCACGAGCCAGCCGATGAACCCTCCCAGCAGGATTCCCGCGACGAACTCGCTCGACAGCCGCAAGGCGCGAGCAAGGTTCGAAGGGCCGGGCGGTTGTCCGCTCGAAGCATCGCTGTCGCCCGGTTTGGGCTTGGGCGCGATTGCATCGAGCTGCTGACCGAGTTGCCGAAGCCGCGCCTGCAGAGCGGCGTCATCATCAGCATCACGGGCCCGCCGGTCTTCCGGTGGGCGGTCAGCCGCCATTGCGACTCCTTCGAACTACGGAAAACAGCCTGCCGCCCCGGCAAGCCGCGCGCAAATTAGAGAGGAGGGGTGGGGGAGTCAAGGATCGGAGTCCGTGCGGACGGGGTATAACCTATTGTCCAAGCATCAGAAAATGAGTGGCGGCAAGATGCCCGGGCGGTTCGCGCCTGCCCATTGTTGCAGCGCACGAAGCGGCGAGCCTAGCTCGCCTCGCGGAGCTGCTCCGCTTGCTCGAGGCTGACCGAGACGAGCTGCGAGATGCCCTGTTCGGCCATGGTCACCCCGTAGAGCCGGTGCACTCGCGCCATCGTGATCGGATTGTGGGTGACGACGATGAAGCGCGTCTTCGTCAGCCGCGTCATCTCGTCGAGCAGGTTGCAGAAGCGGTCGACGTTGTGGTCGTCGAGCGGCGCGTCCACCTCGTCGAGCACGCAGATCGGGGCGGGGTTGGTGAGGAACACCGCGAAGATCAGCGCCATCGCCGTCAGCGCCTGCTCGCCGCCGGAAAGCAGCGACAGGTTCTGCGGCTTCTTGCCGGGCGGCCGCGCGATGATGTCGAGGCCGGCCTGCAGCGGGTCTTCGTGGTCGGTGAGGATCAGCTCTGCGGTGCCGCCGGCGAACAGGCCGGTGAACAGCTTCTTGAAATGCTCGTTGACCGTGTCGAACGAGGCGACGAGCCGCGCGCGCGCCTCGCGGTCGAGGTTGGAGATGCCCTGGCGCAGCCGCTTGATCGCTTCGATCAGGTCGTCGCGCTCGCCGGTAAGGTTGTTGTACTGCGTCTCCACCTCGCGCAGTTCGTCTTCCGCGCGCAGGTTGACGCCGCCGAGCCGCTCGCGCGTCTCATTGAGCTTTTGCAATTGCGCGTCGACCTCGTTCGGATCGATCGTTTTCGGGTCGTCGCCCAAGACCTCGGCGATGCGCGCGGGGTCGGGTGTTCCGCCGAGCGCCTCGCTCACGTCGCGGAGCAGGCCGGTCTTGCGCTCGCGCGCGCCCTCGATGCGCGCTTCCGCGCGCGCCGACTCTTCGCGCGCCGAAGAAAGTGCGTCCTGCGCGGCGCGCGCCGCGCGCTCGAGATCGGCAAGCACGCTTTCCGCTTCGGCCAGCCGGTCGCCGGCCTGCTGGCGAAGGCTCTCGGCCTCCGTGAGCTTGGACAGCAGTTCCTGCCGCTGTGCTTCGAAGGCGGCCGGCGCCTCGTCGAGGCTTGCGCGTTCGATGCGCGTCTCGTTTAGCCGTTCCTCGATCGCTTTCAGGCGCGACGCGGCGCCTTCCTCGCGCTCGTGCCAGGCGGCGCGTTCGGCGCTGATTGCCGTCAGCCGCTGCGCCCGCGCGGAGCGCTCGCGCTCAATGCCTTCAACTTCCGCCCGGGCTGCGGCGAGCGTCGCACGATCCTGCGCAACAATCTGGCGGCATTCTTCGAGCCGGCGCTCCACCTCGGATGCTTCGAGCAGTTCGCCGCGCGCGGTCTCCGACGCGGTTTTCGTCCCCGCCGCTTCTTCGCGGCCTGCGGTCAGGCGTGCGCGTGCTTCGGCGAGTGCCGAGAGGCGGGTCATGCGGTCGCTCGCCTTGCGCTCGGCCTGCGAAAGCGTTTCGCGCGCGGCCTCGAACGCGGCCTGCATGGCGCGATAATGGTTGCGCGCCTCGGTCTCGGCCGCTTCCGCAAGCCGCGACTCTTCCTCGGCCTTCGCGGCTTCCTCGGTCTTGACGCGCACCTGCTCGCGCGCGGCTTCGATCTCGCGGTCGAGCTCGGCGAGGCGGTTGCGCGCGGCAAGCCGCCGCGCGGCTGCGGTCGGCGCATCGGCGGTGGCGGTGAGGCCGTCCCAGCGCCACAGGTCGCCTTCACGCGAGACCAGCCGCTGGCCGGGTTTCAGCTGTGTGGCCAATGACTTGCCGTCGATCCGCGACACGATGCCGACTTGTGCAAGCCGCCGCGCGAGCGCCGCCGGCGCGGTCACGTGCGCAGACAAGGGCTCCACGCCGGCGGGCAGCTCCGGATCGCCCGCGGCGTCCGCGCCCGCCCAATAGATCGGCGCGGCCGAATCGGTCGGCGCGTCGAGGTCGTCGCCGAGCGCTGCACCCAGCGCCGTCTCGAAGCCCTGCTCGACGCTGATGACATCGAGCACCGGTGGCCACAGCTTCTTCTTCTCGACATCGAGCACCTTGGCGAGCGTGCGCGCCTCGGTCTCGAGCCGGTGCAACTGCTGCTCGGCCTGCGCAAGCGGTCGGCGCGCGGCGTCGAGCGCCTGTGCCGCCGCCGAGCGCGCGGTCTCCGCGCGCAATGCGCGGGCATCGGCTGCTGCAAGCGCGTCGTGTGCCGACGCGCTTTCTGCGCCGAGCCGCGCCATGTCGGCGTCGGCGGTTCCCTGCAGGGTCGAGGCTTCCTGATCGATCTCGGCGATCTCGCGCTCGAGGCGCCCGATCCGCTCGTCCGCTTCGGTAATGCTGCGATCAAGCTGGCTGCGCTTGGCGGTGAGATCGGCGAGCGCCGACGTCGTGTCGGCGAATGCTTGCTCGCTGCGCGCGAGCGCCGCTTCCGCGGCGGCGAGCTTCTCGTGCGCGGACGCCTCGTTGCTGCCGCTGCCCTGCGTGTCGGCCGCAAGCGCTTCTTCCTCGCCAGCGAGCCGCTTCAGCACATTCTGCGCATCGGTCGCGAGCGCCCGCTCGCGCTCCATGTCCTGTGCGAGTTGCGTGAGCCGCCGCTCCAGCTCTTCGGTGCGCGCCTTGGCGCGCGCTTCCTCGCGTTCGAGGTCGGCCCGCGCAGCCGTGAGCCGCTGCAGGGCTGCGGCGGACGCTGCCTCGGCGTCGCGCAGCGGCCCGATCCGCTCCGCCGCTTCGGTGCGGGCGCGGCCCGCTTCGCCATGCGCCACCGTGCGCTCGGCAACCGTGCGGACGGCGAGATCGAGCGCGCGCTCGGCCTCGGCGACCGCCGTCTCCGCTTCGCGCCAGCGCAGCGCCGCGAGGATTGCCTGTTGCTTGCGGATTTCCGCCGATACCGTCTTGTAGCGGGCGGCCTGCCGCGCCTGCCGCTTCAGGCCGTCCATCTGCCCGGCGATCTGCGTGATGATGTCTTCCACGCGCTGAAGATTGTGCTCGGTGCTCTTCAGCCGCGTCTCCGCCTCGTGCTTGCGCGCGTGCAGGCCGGCAATGCCCGCCGCCTCTTCGAGCAGGCGCCGCCGCTGCTCCGGCTTCGCATTGATGATCTCGCCGATCTGGCCCTGCCGCACGAGCGCCGGCGAGCGCGAGCCGGACGACGCGTCCGCGAACAGGATCTGCACGTCGCGGGCGCGCACTTCGCGGCCGTTGATCCGGTACGCGGAGCCGGCTTCACGTTCGATCCGGCGCGAGACTTCCAGCGTCTCGTCGTTCATGCCTTCCGGCGCGCTGCGGTCGGTATTGTCGATCGAGAGCACGACCTCGGCCATGTTGCGCGCCGGCCGGTTGGTGGTGCCGGCGAAGATGACGTCGTCCATGTTCGGCGCGCGCATCGCCTTGTGTGACGCCTCGCCCATCACCCAGCGCAGCGCCTCGACGAGGTTCGACTTGCCGCAGCCGTTCGGCCCGACGATGCCGGTCAATCCCGGCTCGATCAGGAATTCGGAGGGCTCGACGAAGGACTTGAAGCCGATCAGACGAAGTCGGGTGAACTGCATGGATACGCCTTTACGCGCTCACGCGACGACCGCGTGATTCGCTTGCTCTCCAAGATGCGTTGCCGGAAAGCCCCCCGCAAGGGTGGGAAGCGCTTCATTTCACGGGGTTTTTCGCGATTCAGCCGGATTTCAACAGCGGCTCGAGGATCTTTTCGAGTTCCGCCACCGACAGCACGCCGACATACTTCTTGCCGTTGATGAAGAAGGTCGGCGTCGACTCCACCTTGAATTCGGCGTTGCCGCGCTGCGCCACTTCCTGAATCGCCATGGCGAGCTTCTCGTCCTTCAGGCAGGTGTCGAAGCGCTCCTGCGTGAAGCCGGCCTGTCGCGCGATGCGCAGGAAGCCGTTGTAGGGGTCCTGCGCCCAGCTCTGCTGCTGGTCGAACAGCGCCTCGAGCAGCGGGAAGTACCGATCGCCCGAGCAGCGCGCCAGCATGAAGCCGGCGATCGAAACCGGGGCGGGCGCGGTCGGAAACTCCCGGAAGATCAGCCGCACCTTGCCGGCGTCGATGTATTTCGACTTCAGCGTCGGGTAGGTCTGCTGGTGGAACGTCGCGCAGTGCGGGCAGGTGACCGACGCATATTCCACGATCGTCACCGGCGCAGTGGCCGGGCCGAGCACCTGGTCGCCGAGCGGACCGGCCCTGTGCAGCGCCTCGACGTTCACGTCCTGCGCGGCGGCCGGCCGGAGGGAGAGCGGCCCCGCGCTCGCCAGCGCGAGCGTGCCGATGCCTGCAAGAAGATGACGGCGCGAAAGGTCCACGTCGATTGCTCCGGGTTCTGCGGTTGGCCGCATAAGGCGGCCGACATCGCTAAGACGGGAAGTCTATTGTGGCAAGTCTAGGATGGCACCCGCGGCCTCGCCATCACGCCCGCGTGACACGCGACCGCACCATCGCCCCAAGCCGGGCCAGCGCCGCTTTGAGTCCCTGATCCTCGAACCGGCCGAGGTCGCGTTCCACGGCGGCCACGGTTTCGGCCGCGGGCTCGGGCGGTAGTGCGGGCCGGCGGGCGCGCCGCGTGACCGGCCCCTGCCGGATCGCGATGCGGGCGACGCAACGCCAGCCGAAATAGCGGTTCACCCGCTCGATCACCACCGGCGCGAGGTGCTGCAGCTCGATCGCATAGGCCCCCTCGACCCGCACGGTCAGCGTGCCGCCCGAGTCGGGATCGTCGCGCCGCGGCCAGACGAGCCGCAGCGGCTCGCTGCGGCCGGCGAGTTCCGGCCCGACGATGTCCTCCCAGTGGGAGATGATGTCGACGGCGGCAAAGCCCTGGCGCGCGAACACCGACTGCAGCGTGCCGCCGACGAGATCGGCGAGCGGCCGGGCAAATGATTTTCGGGGCTTGTTCACGGCGCGTCGCTCTGTCACTTCAACAATATGACGCTAGCAGGCGAGAAGCGCGCTGTCCGCCGGAAACGGGAAATCCCCAGCCCGGACCCGGCGGCGCTCCTTGCCTGGTACGACCGCGAGCGCCGCGAGTTGCCGTGGCGCGTGGTACCCGGCGGTGCGGCAGATCCCTACAAGGTCTGGCTCTCGGAGATCATGCTCCAGCAGACGCGGGTCGAGACGGTCGTCCGCTACTACGAACGCTTCCTCGCGCGCTATCCGACCGTCGAGGCGCTGGCCGCGGCGAAGCTCAACCACGTGCTGAAGCTCTGGGCCGGCCTCGGCTACTACGCCCGCGCCCGCAACCTGCATGCCTGCGCGCGCGAGGTCGTGCGCCGTCACGGCGGCAGGTTTCCCGACAACGAAGCGGCGCTGCGCGCGCTGCCCGGCATCGGCGCCTATACGGCGGCGGCAGTCGCCGCGATCGCCTTCGGCCGCAGGGCGGCGCCGGTGGACGGCAATATCGAGCGCGTGGTCGCTCGGCTGTTCGCGGTGACGACGCCGTTACCGGCCGCGAAGCCCGAGCTTTGCCGCCTCGCGGATTCCCTCGTGCCGGAGGAGCGTGCCGGCGACTTCGCCCAGGCGATGATGGACCTCGGCGCCACCATCTGCACGCCGAAGCGGCCGTCCTGTCTGTTCTGTCCCTGGCGCGAGGCTTGCATCGCGTTTCTTCGCGGGAAGCCCGAACAGTTCCCCCGCCGCGGCGCCAAGGCGAACGGCGAGCTTCGCCGCGGTGCCGCCTTCGTGGTGCTTCGCGCGGACGGCGCGGTGCTGCTCCGGCAGCGCCCGGCAAACGGCCTGCTGGGAGGAATGACCGAGGTGCCGACGAGCGAATGGCGAGCCGATTATCCCGACGAGACCCTGACGGATGCCCCGCGCCTCGCGGCGGAATGGCAGCGGGTCCCCGGCCGCGTCCGGCACGTCTTCACGCATTTCCCGCTGGAGCTCACGGTGCATCGCGTGCGCGTCCCGGCTCGCACGCGCGCGCCCCGGGGCATGCGCTTCGTCCCGCTCGCCCGTCTCGGCGACGAAGCGCTGCCGACCTTGATGCGCAAGGTGATCGCGCATGCGACTTCCGAACGAAATGTCACGGAAGGTCGTAAAAACGCTTCATCTCTTTATGATTGATTGATAACAACTTGAACCGCCGCGCCCAACCTGAGATTTGAATGGCCAATCACCCCCTGATCGCCACGATCGTCCTCGGCCTCGTGCTGGCCTTCGTGTTCGGCGCCCTGGCCCAGCGGCTGCGCATCTCGCCGCTCGTCGGCTATCTCGTGGCCGGCATCGTCGTCGGCCCCTATACGCCGGGCTTCGTGGCCGATCAGGCGCTCGCGGGCGAGCTCGCCGAGATCGGCGTGATCCTGCTGATGTTCGGCGTCGGGCTGCACTTCTCGATCAGCTCGCTCCTGTCGGTGAGCACGATCGCCGTGCCGGGCGCGATCGGCCAGATTGCCGTTGCGACGCTCCTTGGCATGGGTCTGGCCTGGACCCAGGACTGGTCGACCGCTGCCGGCTTTGTCTTCGGCCTCTCCCTCTCCGTCGCGAGCACGGTCGTCCTGTTGCGCGCGATGCAGGAGCGGCGTCTGCTGGAGACGACGCGCGGCCGTATCGCGGTCGGCTGGCTCGTGGTCGAAGACCTCGCGATGGTGGTGGCGTTGGTCCTCATCCCGCCGCTCGTCGAACTGCTGCAGGAAGTCGCCTCCGCCACACCCGCCGCAGCCGACAGCCCGTTCCGTCAGCGCGACATCTTCACCACGCTCGCGATCACGTTCGGGCAGGTGGCAGGGTTCGTGGTCGTGATGCTGGTCATCGGGCGCCGCGTCATTCCCTGGATCCTGCACTACATCGCGCATACCGGCTCGCGCGAACTGTTCCGTCTCTCGGTGCTGGCGATCGCCCTCGGCGTCGCCTACGGCGCGACCGCCCTGTTCGGCATATCGTTCGCCTTGGGCGCATTCTTCGCCGGCATGATGCTGCATGAGTCGCCGTTGGCGCAGCGTGCGGCAGAGGAATCGCTGCCGTTGCGCGACGCCTTTGCCGTGCTCTTCTTCGTTTCGGTCGGCATGCTGTTCGACCCGGGCATTGTCGTGCAGAAGCCGTTGCTGGTGGCGGCCACGCTCTTCATCATTCTGTTCGGCAAGTCGGCGGCGGCCTTCGTGATCGTGCTGGTGTTCGGCTACCCGGTGCGCACCGCGCTGACCATTTCGGCGAGCCTCGCGCAGATCGGCGAGTTCTCGTTCATCCTCGCCGGGCTCGGCGTCGCCCTCGACATTCTTCCCGCAGAAGGGCGCGACCTCATCCTCGCCGGCGCGCTGATCTCAATCTTTGCCAACCCGATGTTCTTCATGGCGATCGACCGGCTGATGCCTGCCGCGCCCGCCGCAAAGCCCGAGGCGCAGCCGTCGGCAACGGCAGGCGCTGCTTCGTCCGCTGACGTTGTCGAGGAGCCGACCGAGATTCCGGAGACGCAGCTTACCGGTCATGCGGTGCTCATCGGCTATGGCCGCGTCGGCCGTGTGATCGGCGAAGAGATCGAGCGGCGCAAGCTGCCGCTCCTGGTCGTCGAGGAGCAGGACAAGCCGGCCGAAGAATTGCGCGCGCGCGGCATCGAAGTGATCTCGGCGAACGGCGCATTGTCGCGCGTGCTGGCGGCGGCCAATCTCAAGGCGGCGCGCTGGCTGTTCGTGGCGATCCCCGACGCGTTCGAGGCGGGGCAGATCGTCAACCAGGCGCGTGAAGCCAATCCCGATCTGCCGATCATCGCCCGCGCGCATTCGGATGCCGAGGTCGACCATCTGATGGCGCACGGCGCGAGCCACACGGTCATGGGCGAGCGCGAGATCGCGCTCGGCATGCTCGACTTCGCGCTTGGACTCGCCAAGGAATCGGGGACTGGCTAGGCCAGAGAACAAAAGCCTTCACAAACCGATGGGGGGAGATGTGACAGTCGAACGATTCGAGACCGGGCCGCGCATGAGCCAGGCGGTGGCGCATGGCAATACGGTCTATCTTGCCGGCCAGGTGGCGCAGAAGACCGCGGGCAAGAGCGTGGCCGAGCAGACGCTCGAAATTCTGCAGACCATCGACGGGCTGCTCGCCGCCGCCGGCTCCGACAAGTCGAAGCTCCTCTCGGCGCAAATCTTCCTCACCGACATCTCCACCTTCAATGAGATGAACAAGGTCTGGGAAGCCTGGGTGGCGCCCGGCAATACGCCCGCGCGCGCGACGATCGAAGCCAGGCTCGCCGCCCCGCCATACAACGTCGAGATCATGGTGATCGCGGCGCGCTAGCGGCGTCGAACCGAGAGCGCGCGATGTCGGAATACACGCCGATCGTCGAGACCATCACCGGGGCAATCGTCCTTGCGTTTGTCCTCGGTGCGCTCGCCAATCGGCTGCGGCTGCCGACGACGATCGGCTATCTCGTGGCCGGCATCATCGCCGGACCGTTCACGCCGGGCATCGTCGCCGATCAGTGGATCTCTTCGCAGCTTGCGGAGATCGGCGTGATCCTGCTGATGTTCGGCGTCGGCCTGCATTTCTCCGTGAAGGACCTGCTGCTCGTCAGGAGCATCGCCGTTCCCGGCGCGCTCGCACAGATGTTCGTGGCGACGCTCGTCGGCACCGGCCTCGGCGTCCTGTTCGGCTGGTCGGTGAGCGCGGGCATCGTCTATGGCCTCGCGCTGTCGGTCGCGAGCACGGTCGTTCTCGTGCGCGCCTTGCAGGAGCACCGGCTGATTGAGACCGAGCGCGGCCATATCGCGCTCGGCTGGCTGGTGGTGCAGGACCTCGTCATGGTCGTGGCGCTGGTGTTCCTGCCGACGATGGGCGACGCCTTGAACCTGTCGGACGGGCAGGCCGTGGTCGGCACCTCGTCGGGCGGACTGATCGCGACGCTCGCAAGGACGATCACCGAGGTGATCGCCTTCGTGGCCGTCATGCTTCTGGTCGGCCGCCGCGTGATCCCCTGGATGCTGCACTACATCGCCCATACCGGCTCGCGCGAGCTGTTCCGCCTTGCGGTGCTGGCGATCGCGCTCGGCGTCGCTTATGGCGCCTCGAAGGTGTTCGGTGTCTCCTTCGCCCTCGGCGCCTTCTTCGCCGGCATGATCATGCACGAGTCGCCCCTCTCGCAGCGCGCCGCGGAGGAATCGCTCCCGCTGCGCGACGCCTTTGCAGTGTTGTTCTTCGTCTCGGTCGGCATGTTGTTCGACCCCGGCATCGTTCTGCGCGATCCGCTGCAGCTTGCCGGGACGCTGTTCGTCGTTCTGGTGTGCAGTCCCGCGGTCGCCTTCGGCGTCGCGATCGGCTTCGGCCAGACGGTCCTGACCGCCATGACGCTCGCGGCGAGCCTCGCGCAGATCGGCGAGTTCTCCTTCATTCTCGCCGGCATCGGCATGGCGCTCGGCATCCTGCCGGACGAGGGCCGCGACCTGATCCTGGCCGGCGCGCTGATCACGTTCTTCGCGAACCCGATCCTGTTCGGCATGCTCGACCGCTGGAGCCGGACGTTCGCGCGCAGCGAGCCGGTCCCGGCGGATGTTTCCGAGCCCGCCGCGGAGAGCTTCCCGCAGAGCGCGCTCGAGAATCATGCCGTGGTCATCGGCTATGGCCGCGTGGGGCAGGTCGTCGCCGACGGCCTGCAGAAGGAAGGCTATCCCTTCCTCATCATCGACGAGCGCGCGGAGACCGCCGAGATCCTGCCGTCCGGGGTCGAGATCATCGTCGGCAATGCGGTGAATCCCGACCTGCTCGCTGCCGCCAATCTTCCGCGTGCGCGCTGGCTGTTCGTGGCGATCTCCAACGGCTTCGAGGCGGGGCAGGTCGTCGGTCAGGCGCGCAAGATCAATCCCGGGATTCCCATCATCGCGCTCGCGCATTCCGATGCCGAGGTCGAGCACCTCGTCGCGCACGGCGCGACCTTCACGGTCATAGGCGAACGCGAGACCGGGCTCGGCATGCTCGGCTATGCCTATGGGCGGCCGGTGATCCTTGCGCCGTCCGTACCGGCCGAGCCGCAGCCCGCGGCCATCCCGCAGGTCCGGCCGTCCACCTAAGGCTTGCGCGGCTCAGCGCTGCGCCATTTCCGCGCGAGGACAATCAGGTCTCTGCCATCTCGGCGCGAACCTTCGCGCGCCGGCGCATGATCCCGAAAAGTTGCAGACTTTTCGGATCAGATCATGCGCGAGGAAAACAGGCTGCGCGCGAGGATAATCAGGTCGCTGCCATCTCGGCGCGGACCTTCGCGCGCAGAGAATCGATCGGCTGGCGCTTGGCTCCGTCCTCGAAGTGCCAATAGGTCCAGCCGTTGCAGGCTTCCAGCCCCTGCGCCAGCGCGCCGATGCGGTGGATCGAGCCGACGCTCTCATCCTTGCCGTTCCTGAGCGCGATCGAGCCGTCTGCGCGCACGATCGCCTTCACCCGGCCCTTGGAGTCCGTGAGCCGCGTGCCGGCCTTCACCAGCCCGCGCTCGACCAGCGAGTTGAAGGCAACGCGCGGCGCCTCGCGCGCCGTGACGAACGGCGCAATCGACGGCGACGGTAGCGGCTCGATTGCATCGATGCGCATCAGCGCGCGGGAAGCATAGGTCTTGTCGCGCTCGATGCCGAGATAGTGACGGCCGAGGCGCTTCGCGGCCGCGCCCGTGGTGCCGGTGCCGAAGAACGGGTCGAGCACGAGGTCGCCGGGTCTCGACGCGGCGAGGATCGCACGCGCCACGAGCGCCTCCGGCTTCTGCGTCGGATGCAGCTTGCGGCCACTGCCGTCCTTCAGCCGTTCCTCGCCGGTGCAGAGCGGGATCGTCCAGTCCGAGCGCATTTGCAGGTCGTCGTTGCCGGCCTTCAATGCTTCATAGTTGAACGTGTAGCGCGAGCTGCGCTCGCGTGCGGCCCAGATCAGCGTCTCGTGCGCGTTGGTGAAACGCCGGCCGCGGAAATTCGGCATCGGGTTGGTCTTGCGCCACACCACGTCGTTGAGGATCCAGAATCCGAGGTCCTGCAGGATCGTGCCGACGCGGAAGATGTTGTGGTAGGAGCCGATCACCCAGATCGTCGCGTCCGGCTTCATCGCGCGGCGGCAGGCGGCGAGCCACGCCCGCGTGAATTCGTCATAGGCGGCGAAGCTCGCGAACTGGTCCCATTCGTCGTCGACCGCATCGACCTTGGAATCGTCCGGCCGCTTCAACTCGTTCTGGAGCTGCAGATTGTACGGCGGATCGGCGAAAACGAGATCGACCGAGCTCTCCGGCAGTGTTGCCAGCGTCTCGACGCAATCGCCGACGAGCACGCGGTCGACGGGAGCGGAAAGCTGCGGCTTGGAGGAAGAACGGGGCGTCCGACGGGACGCCCCGCTACGCACAACTGTCATGACGAGAAACCGTCTACGCGCTACGCAACAGAACCGACGCGCGCGGACTTTGACCCGCCACGAGTAAAGGCGAAGTAAAGGCTAACCTTAACCGGAGGTTACGACCGGTTCCGTTTGCCGCACCGGCGTCGCCGCCGGCTCGCGGATGAAGACGCCCTGGGCGCGCAACGTCTTCTGCAGCGTTGCGATGTCGACCGCGCGCGGCTGCACGCCGGTCTTCGCGGCGAGTGCTGCGGCGGCGCCCGCCGCCTGGCCGGTGAGCCAGCACTGCGGGATCTCGCGCAGGAACCCGTGCGAGTTGGCATCGCACGAAACGTGGCGGCCGCAGGCAAGAAGCCCGTCGAGCTTCTTCGGCACGAGCGCGCCATAGGGCACCGAGATCACCGGGAACTTCGGCGACACCGAAGGCGAGACGCCCACTTCGTCGGCGAACGGCACGCCCGCTGTCCACTGTCCGCGCTCGATGCGCGCAACGCCCTTCAGGCGCTGCGTGTGGCGCACGCCGAGCTGCGGCGCGCTCTGCAGCATGTAGGTGTTCTCGAACCCCGGCGCGTGCGCTTTGAAGAATTCGCAATGGCGCAGCATGAAGCGATGCGAGCGAATCTCCACTTCCGTCATGTCGTCAACGTCGAGCGCGGACAGGCCCGACTGTCGCGGACCGAGGAAGAGCGCGATATTGTTCCGCCACGAAACGTAAGGCGTCTGGAAGAAGCCGAGCGCCTCGCGTCCCTTCTTCATGAACTCCGCGAATGCCTCCGGCTCGTAGCGGCGGAAGTTGAGCCAGCGCTTCATGTCGACGCCGCCGAGCATGAACGCCGTGTTCATGCTGTGATGCACGTCGCCTTCCTCGATGTCGTTCTCGAACTCGGCGCCGGCGCGCGCGAAGATGTCGCCGTCGCCCGTCGCATCGACCACCACGTCCGCCATCAGCGCCTGGCGGCCGGACTTGCTCTCGAAGATCACGCCGGCGACGCGCCCGTCCTGCACGATCGGCAGCGCGGCCCAGCTATGGAAGACGAGTCGCACGCCGGCTTCGAGCAGCATTTCTTGCGAGATGAGCTTCAGCCGCTCGGGATCAATCGTCGGCGACCAGGCGACGATGCCGTGGAAGGCCGCGGTGCGCAGGCCCCAGTGCGCGGCAAGCTCTGGATCGCGCGAGCCCCAATGCTGGCGCTCGGGGCCGGCAACGCCCTCTTTCGGAAAACGGTCGAGCACATCCTCGGCGAAGCCGCGGATGATCTGCTTGCCTTCCCAATCCGTCATGCGGTCGATCCAGATGACGAGACCGCCGGTCGAAAGCCCGCCCAGATGATTGTAGCGCTCGAGCAGCACGACGTCGGCGCCGGCGCGCGCGGCGGCATAGGCCGCGGCCGTGCCCGAAGGTCCGCCGCCGACCACCAGCACCTCGCAGCGATGATAAACGGGAATGTCGCGGCCGGGCTCGTGATGCACGCCGGTTCCGTTGCGGGGCGGCAGCGCGCGGCTCTCGGCCTCGAAGATGTCGGAGCCGAGGAAACGGTCGGCCGTCCGCTCGATGCTCTTCACTTTCGGCTTTTCGTATTCGGACATTGCTATCGCCCTGCTGTTCCACGCTAGTGAGGAAGCGCCCGCACGCGCGCCAAATCGGGCTTCCGGTTAGGCGTGCGGACAGAGGCTGTCAACGGCGCGCCGCCGGCACCCGCGGAACCGGGAATCGTGATGGTTATTCCGGCAGCGCAAGCCGCCCGTGCTCGTCGAACGGGAATTGCGGGTTGTGCGCGACTTCCCAGACATGGCCGTCGGGATCGGCGAAGTAGCCGATATAGCCGCCCCAGAACACGCGATAGCCGGGCTTGAGGATTTTTCCGCCCGCCTTCGCGGCGGCATCGAGCGCCTCGTCGACGGCGGATTCGCTGTCGACGTTGAACGCGAGCGTGAGGCTGCCCGATCCTGCAGCCGTACTGTCGAGCCCCGCATCCCTTGCCAGATCGTCCCGCCCGTAAAGCGAAACGATCGTGCCGCCCGCATCGAAGAACGCCACGCCGTTCGCGTTGCGCACGCGGCGTTTCATGCCGAGTGTTTCGTAGAACCGCGCCGCACGTTCGATATCCTCGACGCCGAGCGTGACGAGGTGGAGACGCAGCGACACGGTCATGGCGATCGCCTCACGCGGCGAACAGGTCGAGCTGGCTGCCGCGCCGCAGCGGCGGCCTGAATAACGAATTGTTGAGACGGAGCCGCCGCCGGTTGATGCCGAGCCGGCGGCAGGCGAGCTCGAAGCGCCGGCCGATCGACCAGGCGTAAGGCCCGGTGCCCGTCTGCCGCTTGCCGAACGTCGCGTCGTAGTCCTTGCCGCCGTGCAGGTCGCGCACGAGCGAGATCACGTGCTTCGCCTTGTCGGGGAAATGCTCGGTGAGCCACTCGCGGAAGAGATCCTTGATCTCGAGCGGCAGCCGCAGCATCACGTAGCCCGCTTCCGTCGCGCCTGCTGCAGCGGCTGCGTCGAGAATGCGCTCGATCTCGTTGTCATTGATCGCCGGGATGATCGGCGCGACCATCACCGCCGTCGGCACGCCCGCGTGCGCGAGCGAGCGGATCGCTTCCAGCCGCCGCGACGGCGTCGATGCGCGCGGCTCCATCGCCCGCGCGAGCCGGTGGTCGAGCGTCGTCACCGACAGCGCCACCTTGGCGAGCCCCTTCGCCGCCATCTCCGACAGGATGTCGAGATCGCGCATGACAAGCGCCGACTTGGTGACGATGCAGACGGGGTGGTTTGCCTCAAGCAGCACTTCGAGGATGCCGCGCGTCACCTTCCACTGGCGCTCGATCGGTTGATAGGGATCGGTGTTCGTGCCCATCGCGATCATCTTCGGCTCATAGCCGGGCGCCGCCAGTTCGCGCGCGAGCAGTTCCGGGGCGTCGGGCTTCACGAACAGCTTGCTCTCGAAATCGAGTCCCGGCGACAGTCCCTGATAGGCGTGGGTCGGCCGCGCGTAGCAATAGATGCAGCCGTGCTCGCAGCCGCGATAGGGATTGATCGAGCGGTCGAAGCCGATGTCGGGGCTGTCGTTGCGGGTGATGATCTTGCGGGCGCGCTCTTCCTGCACGATGGTCTTGAACGGCGGCAGCTCCTCGAGGCTCTGCCAGCCGTCGTCGAATACGATGCGCGCGTGCGGCTCGAAGCGGCCGCTCGCGTTCGACACGGCGCCGCGTCCGCGCCGCCGTTCGGAGCCGACAGCCGTGCCGCCCATGCCCTCGCTGTGCGCCCGATCCGCGGGGGGATCGTCCGGGCCGGGGTCGAAATGGGGTTCGTCGAATCGCTGGTCCATGGCTGCACCCTAATGCGTCAATGAGAACATAACAAGAACAAACAAATCCGCCCCGTCAAGGCACAAAATCGAGCGTTCACCCCACAAAACCGCTACAAATGCTGCAAAGTTCCATGATTTCCGTCCTTATCCCCACCTTCAATTCCGAGCGCGTCCTGGTCCCGACACTCTCCGCGCTGGTCCCGGGCTCGGCCGAAGGGCTCCTCCGCGAGGTGATCCTCGTGGACGGCGGCTCGACCGACGGCACGGAGAAGATCGCCGACGCGGCGGGCTGCGAATTCCGCCGCGGCCGGGGCAGTGAGGATGAATGCCTGCAGACCGCAGCCTCGGCCGCGCGCGGCGAGTGGCTCCTCATGCTCGAGCCGTCCTGTGTTCTGGAGGAAGGCTGGACGCGCGAGGTTGGGAAGTTCGTAGAGGGCGCCGAGCGCGCGGAACAGGCAAGCATTTGCGCCGCCGTCTTCCGCCTGACGATCGACGATTACGGCTTCGCGCCGCGCGTGAAGGAAATCGCCGCGATGGTGCGTCTTGCGCTCACCGGCCGCCCGAGCCCGCAGCAGGGGTTGCTGATCTCGAAGCCGCTCTTCGCAGCGCGCGGCCGCCGCGCCCGCCGCATCGTCATGCTGCGCACGCGCGTCCTTCTTCCCGCATAAGAAATTTCCCTCATGCCCGGGCTCGACCCGGGCATCCCAGAGCATCTTTCTCCGCGCCTCAGGGCACGCCGGCTGGATTGCCGGGTCAGGCCCGGCAAGGAGGGACGGTCGGCGCCCAAGAGGTTACTTGACATCGTCAAGTAATTGATTGACGTTGTCATATATTGACGGTGGCGTCATGACTGTCCGTTCCGACCACGAGCTCGCTCGTCGCGTTGACGCGCTCCGCGCTTTCAACCGCTTCTACACGCGCAGGATCGGCGTGTTGGAGGAACGACATCTGCAGAGTCCGTTCTCCCTCGCCGAAGCGCGTGTGCTCTACGAGCTTTCGCAGAGAAAAAAGTGCACCGCGACGGATGTCGGGCGCGAACTCGGCCTCGATCTCGGCTATCTCAGCCGTATCCTGCGGCGCTTCGAGCGCAAGGGACTGATCACGCGCAAAGCATCGGCAACCGATGCCCGGCAATCGCTGCTGCAGCTCACGCCGAAAGGCCGCGAGGCGTTCGCGCCGCTTAACGCGAAGTCGCAGGACATCATGCGGTCCATTCTGCAGTCGCTTGCGCCCGACGATCAAAGCCATCTGCTCGCGAGCATGCAGTCGATCCGTGAGATTCTTGGCGGTTCAGATCGCGGCAAGAGAGTGCTCACGCTGCGCACGCATCGCTACGGTGACATGGCGTGGATCGTCGCTCACCAGATCGACATCTACGAACGCGAGTACGGCTGGCGCGAACGGTTTGAATACCTGATGCTTCGCATCGCGGCCGACATCCTCGAAAACTTCGATCCCAAGCGCGAACACATCTGGATTGCCGAGCTCGACGGCAAGCGCGTCGGTTCGGCGTGCGTCGTCGCGGAGTCGAAGTCGGTGGCGCGGCTGCGCCTCCTGCTCGTCGAGCCGGAAGCGCGCGGCCTCGGCATCGGCCGGAAGCTCGTCGGGCAATGCATCGAATTCGCCCGCGCCGCCGGCTATCGCAGCATGATCCTGTGGACACAGGACGTCCTGCAAGCGGCGCGTGCGAACTACGAAAAGGCCGGCTTCCGCCTGACGCGACGCAAAAAGCACCGCGATTTCGGCGTCCCGCTCACCGGCGAGACCTGGGAGATCAAGCTATGAGCGCCCCATTCCGCGATCCGCGCCCGGATGGCGCGGACATCGGGATCTGGCCGCCGGTCTTCGATCTTGGTCCCGCCCTGATTGCCGATCGTGTGAGCGAGGCGCATGCGATGCGGACGGAGGCGATCCATCGCGCTGTTCTGCGCATTTTTCAGGCAATGGCACGCGCAACAATTTGTTAACCATAAACAGCCACCCTCCATTCGCGGCAATGTGGAGGGCTCCCGATGAATCGGCTCGTTGCAATGGCGTTCGCCATCGTTTTGGGTGCGGGCGCCGCCCACGCCGCTGACTACCCGCGAGTTGATCCGGGCCTGCTGCCGCCGGGCGTGCCCGTCCTGATGTGGCAGGGCGCCTATTTTGGCGCAAATGTCGGTTGGGGCACCGGCAAGATGCGGGGAGAAGCCGACGTGCAGGTGGACCCGTTGCCCGCCCCGCCCGAGGTGCTGCGCGGCTCGCTCAACAGCGACGGCGCGTTCGTCGGTGTGCACGCCGGATACAATTTCCTCAGCGACACGATGCTCTACGGCATCGAGGCCGACATTCAGTTCGCACGGATTTCAGGCGGCTTGTACGACGTGGACCTGGATGCCGGCATCAATGGCAGGCTGCGATGGTTCTCGACGCTGCGCGGCCGTGTCGGCATGACCTCGGGCAATTTCCTGCTCTATGGCACCGCCGGCCTCGCGGTCGGTGGCGGTCAGGCCACCGCCTATGTAGGCTCGGATTCGGCCAGCAGGCGCAGGACCCATGTCGGCTGGACGGCCGGCGCCGGCGCCGAGTTCGCGGTGAACCACGAGTTGTCGGTACGGCTCGAATATCTCTACGCCGATTTCGGCAAGAAGAACTATGTGTCCGTACCCGACGTGATCGAGGCGGACGTCGGCATTCGTGCGCACCTCTTCCGTATCGGTGTCACCGCGCATTTCTGAAAGCTGGCAGGCGGTCAGCCCGCCGATCTCTTTTCGCCGCCCGGCATGCCCGCCGAAAGCTGCGCGGACAGCGCGGCCGTAAGCGGGCGGAGAAAGCTATTTCTTCCGCGCCTTCCCGCGCTTCAGATGTTCGTCGAGACGCGGGAGAATTTCGACGAAGTTGCAGGGCAGGTGGCGATAATCGAGCTGGTGCAGGAGAATCTCGTCCCAGGCGTCCTTGCACGCTCCGGGTGAGCCCGGCAGGCAGAAGATGTAGGTCGCGTTGGCGACGCCCGCGGTCGCCCGCGTCTGGATCGACGACGATCCGATCTTCGGCATGCTCACCATCAGGAACAGCGCCGAGAAGCCGTCCATCCTCTTCTCGAACAGCGGCTCGACCGCTTCCGGCGTCACGTCGCGGCCGGTGAAGCCGGTGCCGCCCGTCGTGATCACGACGTCGATTTTCTGGTCCTTGATCCACTTCTTCACCTGCGCACGGATCTTCCGCACGTCGTCCGTCACGATCGCGCGGTCGGCGAGCTTGTGCCCGGCCTTCTCGATGCGGTCCACGAGCGTCGCGCCGGACTTGTCGCCGGCGAGATCGCGCGTGTCGGAGACGGTAAGCACGGCGATGGAAAGCGGAACGAAGGAGCGGGAAGGATCGATGCCGGGCATTGATGGGTGAGCCTGCGTTACTTTTTGATAGGGCGCGACAATACCATCCCCTCAAAGCGCGCGATACATCACAAGCGCATCGACATCGCCGTGCGCCGAGTGATTGAATGCACCCGGCAGGCGGCCCACCACCGCAAAGCCGAGCGACTGCCACAGCCGCACCGCGCGTTCGTTCGTCGACACCACGAAGTTGAACTGCATCGCGCGGAAGCCCTGCACGCGCGCGGTCTCCAGCGAGTGCAGGCACATCGCCCGCGCGATGCCGCGGCCCGTCGCCCACGGCGCGGTCATGTAGCCGCAATTCGCGACGTGCGCGCCGCCGCCCTGCTGGTTCGCGCGCAGGTGATAGGTGCCGACGATCTCGCCCGCATCTTCGGCGACGAAGGCTTGATACGGCGCGGTGCGCCAATAGGCGAGGGCGGCTTCCCGGCTCATGTCGCGCGGCAGCGCATAGGTTTCGCCCGCGCGGATGACCGGCTCCATGATCTTCCAGATCGCGTGCGCGTCGCGATCCTCGGCCGGGCGGACGATCATGTGCGCGTTCAGAGCGCTTCCGCGGCGAAGGTGTTGCAGCTCTGCACCGAGCCCGACTTGAAGCCGTTCATGAACCAGCGCCGGCGCTGCTCCGACGAGCCGTGCGTGAAGGAATCGGGCACCACATAGCCCTGCGATTTCTTCTGCAGCATGTCGTCGCCGATCGCCGACGCCGTCTGCAGCGCGGCGTCCACGTCGCCTTCCTCGAGGAAAGCCGAGCGCGAGTGCTGCTTGTTCGCCCAGACGCCCGCGTAGCAATCCGCCTGCAGCTCGACGCGCACCTGCAGCGCGTTGCGCTCCCGCTCGCTGACGCGGCTCTGCACCTCGCGCACCTTCTCGAGAATGCCGGTCATGTTCTGCACGTGATGGCCGATCTCGTGCGCGATCACGTAAGCTTGCGAGAACTCGCAGCTCTTGCTGCCGGCCGGACAGGCGCCGAAACGGCGCTGCAGGTCCTGGAAGAACGAGGTGTCGAGATAGACCGCCTGCTCGGGCGGACAGTAGAACGGACCCATGGCCGATTGCGCAAAGCCGCAGGCCGACTGCGTTGCGCGCGAGAAGATGACAAGCCGCGGCGCGCGATATCGTGCGCCTGCCTGCGTGAAGATCTCGTTCCAGCGGTCCTCGGTCGAGCCGAGCACGGCCGAGACGAACTGGCCGAGATTGTCCGCGGGCGCGCCGGTCTGCCGCGGCGTCGCGGGCCCGCGCGTCTGTTCCGTGCCCGGTCCCTGGATCGTGTCGAGGCCGGTCAGGAGCGTGAGCGGATTGATGCCGAGCGCCCAGGCGATCAGCCCGATGATGATGAGCCCGCCGATGCCGATGCCGCCGCCAGCGCGCCGCGTGGGGAAACCGCCGCCTTGGCCGCGCCGGTCTTCGACGTTCGTACTGCGCCGTAAATCATCCCATTTCATCTATGGCTCCAGCGGCACAATGCCTCCGCCGCAATTGCACCGGAATTGTGACCGAGCTGTGAGTTAAGCCCCGCCGGAGGATTGCGGCAAGCGCCTCCGGACTGCACGATAGCGGCGACCGGGAAGGGGGCTGCCCGTGAGTCGAATTCGCAGAAAATCCGCGCGCATGCTTCCGAATTTCCGCCGCGAAAAAAGGGCCTATACGAGCGGGCTCGCCCCGGTCGCCGGCTGCGACGAGGCGGGTGTCGCGCCGCTCGCGGGCCCCGTGGTCGCCGCCGCGGTGATCCTCGATCCCAAGCGCGTGCCGAAGGGGCTCGACGACTCCAAGCGCCTGACGGCCGAGCGCCGCGAGGAGCTGTTCACCGAGATTTGTGCGACCGCGGAGATCGCCGTCGCCTTTGCGCCGCCCGCCCGCATCGACCGCGACAATATCTTCCGCGCGCGGATGTGGGCGCTGGCGCAGGCCGTGCGCGCGCTGCCGTTGCGTCCGGCGCTCGTCTATGTCGACGGCCCGCACCGCCCGCCGCTTGCCGAGGATTTCTGCGCCGTCGAAACGCTGGTCAACGGCGACGCGCTCTGCGCGTCGATTGCCGCCGCCTCGATCGTCGCCAAGGTCACGCGTGACCGCCTGATGTGCCGCCTCGGCGAGACGTTTCCCGACTACGGGTTCGAGCGCCACAAGGGCTACGGCACCGAGCTGCATATCGCAGCACTCAGCCGCCATGGTCCGACGCCGCATCACCGCACGTCGTTTCAGCCGGTCGTCGCCTCCCGCGCGGTCGAAGCCGTCGAGGATTGATGCGCGCGGCGGCATTCACGAGCCCGCTCGAAGCCTCGATCTATGTCGAAGGCTTGCGCGCGCGTCCGGCGTTTTTCGTCGGGCTGCTCCTGATCGTGCACGCGGTCCTGTGGACGCTGACCGCGTGGATCGCCAATCCCACGCCCGACCCGAATCTGACGGTGGGCCTCGCGCTCGGCCGCGAATTGCAGCTCGGCTATCTCGGCCTTCCGCCGCTCGGTCCCTGGGTTCTCGAGATCGCCTATCGGGCGGGCGGGCTGCTTGCCGCCTATGCGCTGGGTCCGGCCACGGTCGCGTTGACGGGCTGGGTGATCTTTCTCTTCGCCCGCCGCATCGTCGGCGACCGGCATGGTGCGCTCGCGGTCTTTCTCATGGTCGGCGTGCACCCCGTCGCCTTTCCGGTCGGCGCCTTCGACTCCGACCTCGTGCAGATGCCGCTCGTCGCCGCTGCCGTCCTCGCCTGGTGGCATGCGGTCGTCCATCAGAACCGGCTGGCGTGGATCGCGCTCGGGCTTGCCTTTGGCGCGACGGCCTATGCCGGGCCGCAGGGGCTCTTCGTTTTCCTCGCGCTGCTCGCGTTGACGGCAGCGACAAGTACAGGCCGCGCGGCGCTGCAGAAGAACGAATCCCAGATCGCCGCCGTGGCCGGCTTGTTCCTGTTCACGCTGCTCCTCACGCCGCGCCTGATCTGGCTGCAATATCACGGCTTCGATGGCGTCCTGCCCGCCGCGCAACTGACCGGCGAGGCAGGGGCGATGAGCGATGCCATCTTCCTCGCGGCCTTCGTGCTCGTCGGCCACGTCGGACTCTTGATCATGGTCGCGCTTGCCTCGCGTTGGTTCGCCTCCGACGGCGAGATCGCGCCAGTCTTCATGCGGCCGCCGCTCGAAGATTTCGGCAGGCGCTGCGTGCTGGTCATCGCGCTCGTTCCGCCGCTGCTCGCGCTCGCCGCAGCCGCCTATTTCGGCGGGCGCTACACGCCGGGGGCGGCGGCGCCGCTCGTCCTCTATTCCGGGCTCCTCGTCATTGTGCTGACCGGCGATGCGCTGCGCGTGCACCGTCAGCGCCTGGTCGCGGTGGCGGCCCTGACGCTGCTGATCCTGCCGCCGGTCCTTGATCTCGCGACGGCTTTCAGTTCGCCTTGGGTGGGCGAGCGCGGCCGCGCGACCAATTGGCCCGCTGCCTCGGCCGCGCGCTACATCACCGACGTCTATCGCACCCGCACGGGCAAGCCGCTTGAATATGTGGTCGGCGAAGTGCAGACGGCGAGCGCCATCGCGCTCCTGAGCCGCGACCGGCCCCACGTCTTCATCGACGCAGATTCCGCGCGCGCTCCCTGGGCCGATCGCAACAAGCTGGAAGCCGCGGGCGGCGTGGTCATTTGGCCGGCTCGCGGCGCCGACGCTTCGCCGCCGGCGGCGCTTGCCGCAAATCTGCCGCCGCTCGTTCCCGAAGCGCCGTTGACGCTCCGCTGGGTCCGCCCCGGCAATCTTGATTTCATTCGCCTCGGCTGGGCGATCGTTCCGCCGAAGCCGTAGCAGCGTTGGCGGAAATCAATCCGTCATCCTGAGGTGCGCTCGAAGCGAGCTTCGAAGGGCGAAGCGAGATGCTAATGATAGCCCTCGCCCTCGCGCACCTTGCCCCAGAACAGCCAGTACACGAACGCGATGTAGCCGAGGATGATCGGCAGCAAAAACACCGTGCCGATCAGCATGAAGATCTGGCTCGCGGGTGCCGCGGCTGTCTGCCAGACGGTGAGCGTCGGCGGCACGAGATAGGGGAAGTTCGAGATCACGAGGCCAAGATAGCCGAGCAGGAACAGCGCGATCGTCGCAAGAAACGGCGGCACCTCACGCCCCTCGTTCAGCCACTTCCAGAGGAAATAGGCGACGACCGCCGTGAGCAGTGGCACCGGCCACAAATAGTAAATGTTCGGCGTCGAGAACCAGCGCGCGGCGATGCGCTCGACCTCCAGCGGCGTCCACAGGCTGACGATCGCCATCGCGGCGAGGACGGCAAGCAGAAGCATCTTCGCCTGCCCACGCGCCCGCTCGGCGACCGCGCCTTCCGTCCGCAGGATCAGCCAGGTCGCGCCGAGCAGCGCATAGCCGGCCGTCACGCCGAGCCCGACGAGAATGGCAAACGGCGTCAGCCAGTCGAACGGCCCGCCCGCGAACTGGCCGTTCTGCACGTTGATGCCCTGGACGAGTCCGCCAAGAATCACGCCCTGGAAGAACGCGGCGAGCAGCGAACCGGCGGCGAACGCGAAGTTCCAGTATTTCTTGCTCGTGCGCGCGGGCCAGCGGAATTCGAAGGCGACGCCGCGGAAGATCAGCGCGAGCAGCATGAAGATGACGGGCAGATACAGCGCCGGCATGATCACGGCATAGGCTTGCGGAAACGCCACCAATAGGCCGCCGCCGCCGAGCACCAGCCACGTCTCGTTGCCGTCCCAGAACGGCGCCACCGAGTTCATCATCTGGTCGCGCTCGCGTTCCGCTCTCGCCGTGGGAAAGAGGATGCCGACGCCGAGATCGAAGCCGTCGAGGATCACGTACATCGCGACCGCCGTGCCGATCAGCGCGGCCCAGATGACGGGAAGATACCATTCCATGGTTTGTCCTCCCTTGCGCTAGGTCGAGCGCGCGCGCATGCCCGCGCCGCCCTCCGACAAAGGACGCGATGCGGTCGGATATTCGGCCTCGTCCACCGCGGCAGGCGGACCCTTATGGATGAGCCGGTTGATGTAATAGATGCCCATCGAGAACACGATGCCGTAAACGACGACGAACAGCGCGAGCGTCGTGGCGACGCTCCCGCCGGGCACCGGCGAAAGTGCATCTGCCGTCCGCATCACGCCCTGCACGATCCACGGCTGCCGGCCGCTCTCCGTGACGATCCAGCCGGCGATCACGGCCACGAAACCGATCCACCAGGTGTGCGACATCGGCCACGTGTACCAGCGCGTCTCGAAGATGCGCCGCTTCCACCACAGCCATACGCCGACCCACGCCGATGCGATCATGAAGAAGCCGATCGCCAGCATGATGCGGAACGCGAAGAACACAAGCGGCACCGGCGGCCGCTCGCTCGCCGGCACGCTCTTCAGGCCGGGGAACAATCCGTCCGGATCGTGCCTCAGCACGATCGATGCGCCGCGCGGAATGGAGATGGCGAAACGGTTGGTCTCGGCGTTCTCGTCCGGCCAGGCGAAGATGTGGAAGTCGCCGGGCTGGTCGCCGTCCCAATGCGCCTCCATGGCCGCTATCTTCACCGGCTGATGTTGGAGCGTGTTGAGGCCGTGCAGGTCGCCGATGACGAGCTGCAGCGGCGCGACGATCGCCGCGAAGCCGACGCCCATGCGCAGCATCGTCCGTGCCTCGTCGGGATACTTGCCGGCGATCAGGTAGCGGCAGCCGACGGCGAGCACGACGAAGCTCGTCGTCAGATACGCCGCCGTCAACATATGCGCGAAGCGATAGGGAAAGCTCGGGTTGAAGATCGCGGCGATCCAGTCGGTCGGGTGCGCGATGCCCGCGCGCATCTCGAAGCCGGCGGGCGTCTGCATCCAGCTATTGGCGGAAAGGATCCAGAAAGCGGACATGGCCGTACCGAATGCGACCATGAGCGAGGAGAACACGTGCAGCCACGCCGGCACCCGGTTCCAGCCGAACAGCATGATGCCGAGGAACGTCGCTTCGAGGAAGAACGCCGTCAGCACTTCGTAGCCGATCAACGGCCCGACCACGTTGCCGACGGCTTCCGAGAAGCGGCTCCAGTTCGTGCCGAACTGATAGGACAGCACGATCCCCGAGACGACGCCCATCGCGAACGAGACCGCGAAAATCTTGGTCCAGAAGCGCGCGAGCGTGTGGTAGTGCGCCGTGCCGGTCCGGATCCACATCACCTCGAGCGTGGCGATGTACGCCGAGAGGCCGATCGTGAAGCTCGGGAAGATGATGTGAAAGGTAACGGTGAACGCGAACTGGATTCGCGCAAGCAGCAGCGGATCGAAATCCATCGGCGCTCTCCTGGACCTGAGGCGAGAATTGCTGCCGTGCAATTATGTTCCGCGATTGTGGCATGCCGGCAACCATCCGCGCCGTTGCCCACCGCCGGAGCGGGGCGCGGAGCCTTCTGAAAACCTTTAATGCTCAATGGGTTCGTTGGTCGCTCTGCGGACGCCTGTGGAAGACGCCATCCTGCTCTGCGTGTTGCGTAGCCGGTTGCCGCCACGTGCCGGCCGTGGACAACCCAAAAATCGGCAGGTCCCTGTCCACCGCCGCCGCTATGCTTGCTGCCTGCTGCGCCGAGAAGCGGGGCGCGCGAGCGCAGCCGCGAAGAGCCATCGAGGCACCGCGTCGCACATCGGGGGCGCGCCGCTAAACGGGGGACAATCATGGCCAGGAAAGCGGAGACTGCCGCGAGCTCCGGATTCGACGGCGCGCTCGACAACTATTTCGGCCTCAAGGCCAATCGCACCAACGTCCGTACCGAGGTGATCGCGGGGTTCACCACGTTCCTGACGATGGCCTACATCATCTTCGTCAACCCGCAGATCCTCGGCGCCGCAGGCATGGACAAGGGCGCCGTCTTTGTCGCCACCTGCCTCGCTTCGGCGGTCTGCACGCTGGTGATGGGCCTCTATGCGAACTACCCGATCGCGCTCGCGCCCGGCATGGGATTGAACGCCTTCTTCGCCTTCACGATCGTGCTGACCTACAAATACACATGGCAGCAGGCGCTCGCCGCCGTGTTCTGCTCCGGCGTCCTGTTCATGCTGGTGTCGGTGTTCCGCGTCCGCGAGTACATCATCGACGCGATCCCCTACAACCTGAAGCTCGCCATTTCCGCCGGCATCGGGCTGTTCCTCGCCATCATCGGCCTGCAGAGCGCGGGCATCATCGTCGACCATCCGACGACGCTCGTGACGCTTGGCGACCTGAAGAACCCGAGCGCCATCCTTGCGCTGCTGGGCTTCGTGTTGATCGCCGCACTGAACTATCGCGGCATCCTCGGCGGCACGATCATTGGCATTCTCGCTGTTGCCGTCATCGGCATTCCGTTCGGGCTTGCCCAGTTCCACGGCATCGTCTCCATGCCCCCGTCGCTCGCGCCGACGTTCCTCCAGCTCGACTTCTCGCGCGTGGCCGAGCTCAGCTTCATCACCGTCGTGCTGACCCTCTTCCTCGTCGATCTGTTCGACAACGCGGGGACGCTGATCGGCGTGACGCACCGTGCGGGCCTGCTCGACAAGCAGGGCAGGCTGCCGCGCATGCGGCAGGCGCTGATCTCCGACAGCTTCGCGGCGATGTTCGGTTCGCTGATCGGCACCTCGACGACGACGAGCTACATCGAGAGCGCCGCCGGCGTGAACGCAGGCGGCCGCACCGGCCTCACCTCCGTCGTGGTGGCGGTCCTGTTCCTCATCGCGCTGTTCTTCTCGCCGCTTGCGGGCATGATCCCGGCTTACGCGACGGCCGCAGCACTGCTCTATGTCGCTGCGATCATGGCCAAGGGCCTCGCGGAGATGAGCTGGGACGACGTGACCGACTACGCGCCCGCGGTCGTCACCGCTGTCTCCATGCCGCTCACCTATTCCATCGCCACCGGCATCGGCCTCGGCTTCATCACCTACGTCGTGCTGAAGATCCTTGCCGGCAAGGCGCAGGATGCGAGCCCCACGATCATGGTGCTGGCGGTCCTGTTCGCTATCAAGTTCGCGGTGGGCTGAAACAAAAATCCCTCCCCCGTTTGCGGGGGAGGGTGGCGATCATCGAGCGAAGCGAGATGTGAGCCGGGTGGGGGCGCCTCACCCGGCTCGCGACTTTCGCGCCTCGCCTCCCTCCCCTAAAAAGGGAGAGAGGAGGAATCCATGAACCTTGCCGGCAAGACCGTTCTTGTCACCGGCTCCACCGACGGCCTCGGCCGCATCGTCGCCAGGCGCCTTGCCGATGCGGGCGCCTATGTCCTCCTGCACGGCCGCAACCGGGAACGCGGCGAGGTGCTGCGCGAGGAGATCCGTGCGGCGGGCAGGGGCAAGGCCGATTTCTATCAAGCCGACCTCGCCTCGCTCGCGGAGGTGCGCAGCCTCGCTCAGGCGGTCCTGCGGGACAACGCGCACATCCACGTGCTCGTGAACAACGCGGGCCTCGGCTCGGGACCCGACATCAACCGCCGCGCGACCAGCGCCGACGGCTACGAGCTCCGTTTCGCCGTGAACTATCTTGCCGGTTTCCTGCTCACGCATCTTCTGCTGCCGACGCTCCTGAAATCCGCGCCCGCCCGCATCATCAACGTCACCTCGCTCGGCCAGCAGGCGATCGATTTCCACAACCTGATGCTGGAACGCGCCTACGACGGCGGCCGCGCCTACCGCCAAAGCAAGCTCGCACAGATCCTGTTCACGTTCGACCTCGCGGAGGAACTGAAAGGGAAGGGCGTCACCGTCCATTGCCTGCATCCGTCGACCTTCATGGATACGACGATGGTGCGCCTGAACAACGTGAAGCCGGTCAGCACCGCCGATCAGGGCGCCGACGCGGTGATGAACCTTATCGTCTCCGACGAACTCGAGCGCCGCTCCGGCCTCTACTTCAACGTGCGCGAGGAATCGCGTGCGAGCGACCAAGCCTATGACGCCGCCGCCCACGCACAATTGCGCGAGCTGAGCCGTCGCTTGACGGGTTTGTCCTGACCGCGAGCCGGTCTGCTCTGACGGCGAGAAAGAACCTCGCCGCTTCCCGGAGCATGTCCAAAAGCAAGTCCACCTCCCCCTGTGCAGGGGAGGTGGATGTCACGCGTATCCGGTTTGGATGATATCGGTCAGTGCTGCCGTTACTTCTTCATCCGCTCCTTCACCGGATCCTTCACGTTCTCGACCTTGTCGAACTCGACATTAACGTAGCGGTCGCCCGCTTTCTCGACACGGCGGATATAGACGGTTTGCACGATGTCGCGCGTCTGCGGATCGATCGAGATCGGGCCGCGCGGACTTTCCCACTTCAAGCCCTTCGCCGCATTGATGAGCGCATCGCCGTCGGTCTTGCCGCCCGTCTTCTTCAGGGCCTCATACATCAGGTGGATGCCGTCCCATCCGCCGATGGAGAAGATGTCCGGATTGCGGTTGTAGGCCTGATTGTAAGCCTGCACGAATTTCTTGTTCAGCGCGGAGTCATGATTGTAGTCATAGTGGAAGGTGGTGATGATGCCGACTGCCGCGTCGCCCATGCTTTTGAGCGTGCTGTCGTCCATCGTGATCTCGCCTTGGCCGAGAATCTTCGTCTTCTTCGGATCGATGCCTCGCTCCTGCAGGGACTTGGCGAATGCCGCCGGTTGCGCCCCGCCGGGAATGAAGATGAAGATCGCTTCCGGATTGAGATCCTTCGCGCGCTGCACGAAAGCCGAGAAATCCGGGTTAGCGACCGGCATGCGCACGGAGCCGACGACCTCGCCGCCCGCTTCCTTGAAGCCGCGGATGAATCCCTGTTCGGCGTCGTGGCCGGGTCCGTAGTCGGAGACCATCGTATAGACTTTGCGGACACCGCTCTTGTAGGCCCAGGCGCCAAACGGCTCCTGCAGCTGCGGAACTGTGACGGATGTCCGCGCCATATACGGCGACTTTGTCGTGATGATCGACGTGGCCGCGTTCATCACGACCATGAATTTCTTCGCTTCCGACGAAATGTCGCCGGCCGCCATTGCGTTCGGCGTGAGAATGAAACCGCCGAGCAGGTCGATCTTGTCGCGCACGACCAGCTCCTGAGCGAGCCGCTTGGCGACGTCGGGCGCGACGCCGCCGGTGTCCTTGCGGATGAACTCGATTTTTCTGCCGGCGACCGTGTCGCCGTTCTGCTGTACATAAAGCTTGATCGCATTGTCCATCTGCGTTGCCGTATCGGCGAACTGGCCGGAATACGGCATGATGAGTCCGATCCTGATCGGATCCTGTGCGTGCGCCGTTGTGGCGGCGAGCAGGGCGGCGGCAATTCCCGCAAGCCAAATCGTTGTTCTCTTCATCTGTTCCTCCAAGGCTGGTCACTACAGGGCTTCAAAAAATTTTACTCTCCGGGGGTCGGAACGTCGAATCGGCATGCCGAGGCGCCGCCGCGGTGCAATGGGATACCGCCCCATCGACGACAAGCACCTCTGTTCGACCCCGTGAGATCGCTAAGCTTGCAGCGCCTTCTTCAGCGCAAGGAAATCGCGTTCAGCGCAAGGAAATCGCGCCACGCCAGCCGCTTTGCGGCGGGCGAACGCAAGAGATACGCCGGATGCAGCGTCGCCAGCGCCTTGATCATGCGCGTGCCGGTGTCATAGTCGAACCAGCGTCCGCGCACCTTGGTGATGCCTTCGCGCACGCCCAATAGCGTCTGCGTCGACGGTCCGCCGAGGCAGACGAGGATGTCGGGATCGACAAGCTCGATCTGCCGACGGATGAACGGCAGGCAGGTCTGAGATTCCTGCGGCGTCGGCGTGCGGTTTCCCGGCGGCCGCCACGGCACAATGTTAGCGATATAGACGTTTGAGCGATCGAGGCCGATCGCGGCAAGCATCCGGTCAAGCAGCTTGCCGGCGCGGCCGACGAACGGCAGCCCTTCGCGGTCCTCATCCGCACCCGGCGCCTCGCCCACGAACATCACCTTTGCTTTCGGGTTGCCGTCCGCGAACACGAGCTGCTTTGCGGTGAACTTCAGCGCGCAACCCTCGAAGTGTTCGAGCGCCGCGCGCAGCTCTTCCAGCGTGGCCGCCTTCTTCGCGGCTTCACGGGCGGCGGTAGCGGCCTCGTCGGCGGCGGGAAGCGACATTGTCGAAGCGGCCTTCCTCCCGTCATCCCGGCCGGGCGAACCCGCGCGGGCGGACGAGCGAGGGCTGGGATTGTTTGCCGCAGGCGCGTGTTGCCCGCGATCCGGGATCGGCGCTGCGGGCGTTTCCGGACGGGTCTCCTCGGCCGGCGTTTCCGTGAACCGGTCGATCGCTTCTTCGTTCAATGCCACATCCACGCCCGCCTCCAACTGGAAGGCGAGGGCGTCGATCGCAGCCTGCCGGGGGTGCGGCTTGTTCATAAACAAACCATAGCACTGGCTGACGCGCCGTTGTGTTCCGCAGCAAAACCGTGGAAAACCTCCAAAAAAGGAGTCGTCATGCCCGACCTTTCCCCGCGCGAGAGCATGGAATTCGACGTGGTAGTCGTCGGTGCCGGTCCGGCCGGGCTCGCCGCAGCGATCCGCCTCAAGCAGCTCAACCCGGAAATCTCGGTGGTCGTGGTGGAGAAGGGGTCCGAGGTCGGCGCGCACATTCTCTCCGGCGCGGTGATCGACCCCGTCGGCATCGACCGCCTGATCCCCGACTGGAGCGCCGACGCCGAGGCGCCGATCAGGACGAAGGTGACGGACGACCGCTTCTATCTCCTCGGCCCGGCCGGCGCGATCCGTCTTCCGAATTTCCTCATGCCGCCCCTGATGTCGAACCACGGCAACTACGTGGTCTCGCTCGGCAACGTCTGCCGCTGGCTCGCAAGCCGCGCCGAGGCGCTCGGCGTGGAAATCTATCCCGGCTTTGCCGCCGCCGAAGTGCTCTACGACGCCAATGGCGCGGTTGCAGGCGTCGCCACCGGCGACATGGGCATCGGCAGGAACGGCGAGCAGAAGCCCGGCTTCACCCGCGGCATGGAGCTGCGCGGCAAGTACACGCTGTTCGCCGAAGGCGCGCGCGGCTCGCTGACCAAGCAACTGATCGCGCGCTTCAAGCTGAGTGAGGGACGCGAGCCGCAGAAATTCGGCATCGGCCTGAAGGAGCTCTGGAAGGTCGCGCCGGAAAAGCACAAGCCGGGGCTCGTGCAGCACAGCTTCGGCTGGCCGCTCGACGGCAGGACCGGCGGCGGCTCGTTCCTTTATCACCTCGAAGACGGGCAGGTCGTCGTCGGCTTCGTGTTGCACTTGAACTACGAGAACCCGTACATCGCGCCGTTCGAGGAATTCCAGCGCTTCAAGACGCACCCGATCATTCGCCCCACCTTCGAGGGCGGCAAGCGCATCGCCTATGGCGCCCGCGCGCTCACCGAAGGCGGCTGGCAATCGGTGCCGAAGCTCACGTTTCCCGGCGGCGCGCTGATCGGCTGCACCGCCGGTTTCATGAACGTGCCGCGCATCAAGGGCAGCCACAACGCGATCGTCTCCGGCATCCTCGCTGCCGAGACACTTGCCGCCGCATTGCAGGCCGGCCGCGCGAACGATGAGCTGGCCGACTACGACGCCGCGTGGCGCGAGTCATCGATCGGCCGCGACCTCAAGCCCGTGCGCAACGTCAAGCCGCTCTGGTCGCGCTTCGGCACGCTGCTCGGCATCGGCCTCGGCGGCTTCGACATGTGGCTGAACACGATCTTCCGCGTCTCGCCGTTCGGCACCCTCAGGCACGGCAAGCCGGATTCCGCGGCGCTGAAGCCTGCCGCGCAATTCCAGCCGATCGCCTATCCGAAGCCCGACGGCGTCATCACTTTCGACAAGCTCTCATCCGTGTTCCTGTCGAACACCAATCACGAGGAAGATCAGCCGGTGCATCTGCACGTGCGCGACATCGCGCTCCAGCAGAGCTCCGAGCTCGGAATCTATGCGGGGCCGTCCGCTCGCTATTGTCCGGCCGCCGTCTATGAGTGGGTCCAAGAATCGTCAGAAGCGGGCGGCTCGCCGCGCTACGTCATCAACGCGCAGAACTGCGTCCACTGCAAGACGTGCGACATCAAGGACCCGAACCAGAACATCAACTGGGTACCGCCCGAAGGCGGCGGCGGTCCGAACTACCCGAATATGTGACCCCCGGCGCGGCCAAGCGAAGCGAGGGGCCAGCGCGGGAAGCAAAAAAATTCCGGCTTCGTTTCGGCGTCATCCCGGGCGACGCCGAAGGCCGAGACCCGGGATCGTCCAAAATTAGCGCACACTATGCCTTCACGAGAAATCTCGCGAGATGCCGCGCCGCCGAGCGCGCGGTCGCTTTGTCCAGTCGCCCTGCGCGGCGGAGAATCCGGCCGGTTTCAACGCAGGCGATCTTGGCTGTCCGCACGAGCGACGGCGCCGGCAGTCCTGCGCGCTTCAAGTCCGCGATCGTGACATCGCTCGACCAGGCCCTGTTCTCCGCGCTCGTGATCATGGCGAGCCAGACGAGGCCGTGCGGCGCGAGCTTCGACGTCGAGACGACCAGTGCAGGCCGCCGCTTCTCCGCAAGCCGGTCGGCGTAGGGGAAGGGGACGACGACCACGTCGAACGGCGCATATCGCGCCTCAGAGGCCGGCATACGCCTTCTCGTCCGCCTCTTCCGTCCACTCGGAGAAAGCGGCAAACGGATCGTCCATTTCGCCTGCTTTTTCGATCAGCACGCCATCGTCGGCGATCCGGTAGCGCAGCGTGTCGCCCGGTTTGAGCGCAAGCTGCTTCCGTACGGCGCGCGGAATGACCGGCTCGTCGTTCACTTTCTGCCGCTCGATGACTTCGAGCGACATGCGGGGCTGTCGGCGTCGCAGGCGCTTTTTCGCAAGATTTGCGTCCTCGAGGTCCTCGACATGCCGCAGGATCGCCTCGCGCGCGTAATAGCTCTTGGTGCGGCCGGTCTTCTTGGCGAGCCGTTCCAGGCGCTTTTCGATCTCGGGCGGCAGGCGCAGGGCGAGCATGGCAGTCTCCTTTGCTATACATGTATAGCAATCCGTCCGCTGCCGCAACTCTCCGCTATGGCCTGATATCGCAACATCCCGACAGCAATTGCCCGTCCTGCGTCTCGATGCTGATGCGGAAGGGAAAGACGCGGTCGGACATATTGTCGGAACACGCCTGCCGCGCTTCGATCACGGCGCTGCGCACGGGTCCGCTGTCCGGGCGCACGAGCCAGACGATCGTGCTGTTGCGGCTTGGTTCAATCTTCCCGATTTCTGCGGCCACGGGCTCCGTCTCCAGCGTCCGGAATGTCGATTGGCTGCCGTCGATGGAGAACGACCAGAACGGCTCCGTCCCGATGCATTGCAGCGGTGACGGTGGCCGCCCGCCGGAGAAGGTTATCGACGGCCGAAGAAACCGCGCCGCCGCCCAGCCGGTTTGCCGACCGAACCTGACATAAGCCCATCCCTCGGAGCGGCGCAGTACCTCGACGCCGCTCGCCGTCGGCGGCAGCGCGCCTGCAAGCGGCGCATTGGCGCGCGGCTCGGTGCGGAGATTGAGCACGTCGTCGGCCGCAACGTCCGCCACGTCGGCCGTCTCCGCGTGGCCGCCGACAGGTGCGACGCACAGAAAAATTGCGGCCGGCAGGATCGCATACATGCCCGCTCGCCGGCGCCGCGGCATCGCCAGTCTTCCTTCAAGCTGTGCGCGCGATCATTTCGCGCGCAGCCCCGCCTGGTCGACGACCTTCGCCCACCGCTTCTCTTCTTCCTCGATGCGTTTGGCGAATTCGGCGGGCGTGATGCCGACGGGCTCGAAGCCGAATTTCTTCATCTGCTCCCTCGTCTCGGCGGACTCGAGCGAATCCTTCACTTCCTTGTAGAGCCGTTCGATGATGGCGTCGGGCGTCCCCGCCGGCGCGACCATCGCCATCCACGCTTCCGCCTGCACGCCCTCGATGCCCTGCTCGGCGAACGTCGGCACGTCGGGAAGGGCGGGCCAGCGCTTGGGCGTCGAAACGGCGATCATGCGGATCGTGCCCGATTCCGCGTGGCCGGTGACCGCGTTTGGCGCCAGCGTCGCCATGTGCGTCTCGCCCGCGATGACGGCGGCCACCGCTTCGGGCGAGCTCTTGTACGGGATGTGCTGGATCTGCGTTCCGCTCTGCTGCGCGACCAGCTCCATCGACAGATGCGAGATCGAGCCGATGCCGATCGACGAATAGTTGTACTTGCCGGGATTGGCCTTCAGGAGCGCGATCAGGTCCTTGAGATTGTCGACGCCGAGTTTTGCGTTGACGACGAGCACGCTTGGCTGCGTGGCGAGGATCGTCACGGGCCGGATGTCTTTCCGGCTGTCGAAGCTCATCTTCATCGTCATCGGGTTGACGATCAGCGGCCCCGGGATCGTCGTGCCGATCGTGTAGCCGTCGGCCGCAGCCTTGGCGACCGTTTCAAGCCCGATATTGCCGCCTGCGCCGGGCCGGTTGAGCACGACGAAGGGCTGTCCGAGCCGCTTCTTGAGTTGCTCGGACATCACCCGTGAAACGAGGTCGGGCGTCGAGCCGGGTCCGAAGCCGACGACGATGCTGACCGGCTGCGTCGGCCAGCTTTGCGCCATCGCCGGGCCGCCCGCGGCCGCCGCCAGTAACGCCAGCGCCATAATTTTCTTCATCGGATTCCTCCCTCTTATTGGTTCGACTATACACCCGGACATCGGATCGTTACGGAGTTTGTGACACTTTGATCGAAGCCGCTCTGTGGCCCGATCAAAGCCATCTGCTCGCACCTTGGCTTTTGCCCCGGATTCTGCGCTACCCTGCCGCCGCGAAATCGACCGCAGGAAGCCCAAAGGAGCGCACATGTCCACCGGCCTGGTCATTCTCGGCATCCTCGTCCTTCTCGTCCTCTATGTCGTCTTTATCTACAACGGCCTGGTCGCGCTGCGGCAGCGCGTGAACCAGAGCTTTGCCGACATCGACGTGCAACTGAAGCAGCGCCACGATCTTGTGCCGAACCTGGTCGAGACCGTGAAGGGCTACGCCGCGCATGAGCGCGGCACGCTCGAAGCCGTGGTGCAGGCGCGCAACGCCGCGATTGCCGCCCGCGGCACCGAGCAGGTTGCCGCCGCCGAGAACGCGCTCACCGGCGCGCTGCGCCAGCTTTTCGCGCTCGCCGAGGCCTATCCCGACCTCAAGGCGAACCAGAACTTCCAGCAGCTGCAGACCGAGCTTGCCGACATCGAGAACAAGATTGCTGCCGCGCGCCGCTTCTTCAACAACGCCGTGCAGGAATACAACACCGGCATCGAGCAGATGCCCGCGGTCCTGTTCGCCGCTTCGCTCGGCTTCCACCGCCGCGAGTTCTTCGATCTTGGCGAGACGCGCCCGCAGCTCGAACAGGCGCCGAGCGTGAAGTTCTGATGCGTGACAACCGGCGCGGCCGCCTCATCCTTCGAGACGCCCGCCTTTGGCGGGCTCCTCAGGATGAGGCGGGTTGAAGCAACTCCTCATGGTGAGGAGCGGGGCGTAGCCCCGCGTCTCGAACCATGAGGAGTTGCTTCCCGCGTCGCGCGACGGATTGAGCAATCAATGGCCGCCTACGGTCTCTACAACCACATCCGCGCAAACCGCGTCCGCTCGATCTTCCTGATCGTCGGGCTGTTCTTCCTCGTCTATCTGCTGAGCTTCGCGGGCGCGCTGTTCGCGGCGGTGATGACCGAGGGCGACGCGCCGCTCGATTATCTGTTCGGGGTTGCGCGCGGCTATTTCATCGGCGCCATCCCCTTCGTCACCGTCGGCACGCTGATCTGGCTCTGGATCGCCTGGCAGTTCCACCAGCGCATGATCGACGCGGTGGTGAACGGCCACGACGTCACCCGGCAGGAGGAGCCGCGCCTCTACAATCTGCTCGAAAATCTCTGCATCTCGCGCGGCATCCCCACGCCGAAGCTGAAGATCGTCGAGGACAGCGCGCTCAACGCCTTCGCCACCGGCATGAACGAGAAGCAGTACGCAATCTCCGTCACCCGCGGCCTGATGGATCGCCTCGACGACAAGGAGCTCGAGGCCGTGCTCGGCCACGAACTTACGCACATCCGCAACGGCGACGTGCGCATGATGGTGATCGCCGTCGTGATCGCGGGGGTGATCTCCTTCGTCGGTGAACTGATCTACCGCGGCATTTTCCGCTCCGGCGTGCGCGGCGGCGGCTGGTCGGGCGGCCGCTCGTCGGGCAGCCGCGGCAAGGGCGGCGGCGGCGCGGCCATCGCCATCCTGATCGCGCTCGCGATCGTCGCCATTGCCTGGCTGCTCTCCATCGTCATCCGCTTCTCGCTCTCGCGCACGCGCGAATATCTCGCCGACGCCGGCGCCGTGGAGCTGACGAAGAACCCCGACGCCATGATCATGGCGCTGCGCAAGATCGAGAACCGCGGCGAAATTGCGGGCGCCACCGCCTTCGTGATGGAGATGTGCGTCGACAATCCGCACTCGGGCTTCGTCGATATCTTTTCCACGCATCCCTCGATCGAACGGCGCGTCGAGGCGCTCGTGCGCACCGCTGGCGGCCGCGACCCCGGCCCGATCGCGGTTCCGGCGTATGAGGACGAACCGCTCGGTGAGATCGGCCCGGAGGAACCGGAGGAGTTGGAAGAGGTCGAAGAGGTGCGGCCGGCGCCTGCGCCGGAATACGAGCAGCCCTTGCCGCGCGGCCCGTGGGACTACCCGCGCGGCAATCCGTTCGATCCCTGGCAATGGGGACCGTGGGGCCCGCGGCGTTAGTTTAAGACTCGGTGTCCGTCTCGTCCCACTTCCGCGGCCGGTAGAAGGTGTGCACGCCGATCCGCTGGATCGTGCGCATCTCGCGCACCCAGGCGGGCCGTACCCAGTTGGCGTGATAGTGCGTGGCCTTGCCGACCTCGTTGAGCCAGAGCTTGCCGTCTAGCATGTCGCGCGAGATGCGTGTGGCGCGTGTCCACGCCGCCTGATCGTTCACGATCAGCTTCTTGCCCTCGCACGCGAAGGTGAACTGGCAGGCGAGATAGCGGTGCGCGTTCTGATAGACGGTCTCGCACACGTCCTCCGGATAGTAGCCGGAGAACACGCGGTTGATCACGACCTGCGCCACCGCGACCTGCCCGCGCTCCACCTCGCCGCGGCTTTCGAAATAGATCGCATCGGCGAGACATTTCTCCGCCTTCGCGCGCTTCAGGCCGGCAAGACCGAGCCGCTCCGCCGGACTCTTCGGCGTCGCCTCGTCGCCCGTGACGACGCCCTTGCGCACCACCGACGTCGACAGGTCGACGGAGCCATCCGACAGCGCCACGAAACGCAGCCGCTCCACCGGCGACGGCAGCACGTGCTCGAACGCGAGCGGCGGCAGCTCGTTCGCGTCGGCGCCGAAATAGAAGCGTGAGAGCCGCACCAGTGCGCCGGACGGCGGTACGGGATTGATGTCGCGCGCGATCGTGCCGAGGAAGTCCGACGTCTCCGCAAAGGGCTCGACGTCGATCACGGAGAGCCCCGTGTCGACAGCATCGGCCGCGCTCGCACCCGCTGCCGCGGGTTCGGGCGCGAGTTTCTTCGGCTCCATCGTCCGCACGGTCATCTTCGGCGCCGGCACGATCCGGTCGCCCTTGCCGGACCGCACGACCTCGGGGCCGCTTGCGAGCGGGGTCTCGAGCTCGATCGCACTACCGCCCGCGTCCGGCAGCGACGCAGTGAGCACCTCGAAGTGGTCCGGCAGCGGCAGCCGCGGTATGGCAATGCCGATCGGATTGGGCAGCGAAAACGTGGCCGTCCGCAGCGTGGAAAACGGATTGGACAGCAGGAACGTGCGCGCCCGTTCGGCAACGCCGGGCTGGCTCACCAGGAGGCTCGCGAGGTCCTGATAGGCCGATTGTTCGGTGCTGACGAGCAGCAGCGCGACCCCGAACATGGAGCGAGCGGCGAGCGGGGCCCGCCGTGCCAGCGACGCAACCATCGGACGCTTACCCTACGCGAAGCACCGGAAACCGAGCATTTGGATGGCGCTGTTATCAGCTGCTTAACCTTGCAGGCGCGTTAACGGCGCTCGCTTCCGCGGGGTTCGATGGCTGCGTTTCAGCCCGTTGCACGCCCGCCCTTGGTTAAGAATTCGGAAACGGGACTGCCCTGATACTGCGCCGAAATTCGGAAGGGCGGCATGGCGTTGCAACTCGCACGGGTCGGGGCCACGCTGGATGAGCAGATCGTTGCAATCGCGGGGTCGCTGCCTCGTGCTTGTGCATGAGCGGAAACAAGCAGATCACTGAATCCAACTTCACTTCAAAGCATCATCAATGATCGAATTCACGTCTCGAATCGTTACGTCGCTTGGGCCGACGTTGGTTTTCGCCATTCTGGCGTTCTTGGCCGTCGCCACAGTTATCCTTGCCGTTCTCTATGCCTCGGCAAAGCGGAGGAATGGTCAGTTCGCTGCGGCTATCAACAACATGAGCCAGGGCCTCTGCATGCTCGGGCCCGGCGGCCGCATCATCCTTTGCAATGACCGCTACGTCGAAATGTACGGGATGTCGCGCGCCATCGTGAAGCCGGGCGCGACGCTCCGCGACATCGTCGAGCACCGCAAGGCGATCGGGCAGTTTTCCGGCGATCCCGAAACCTATGTGGCCGATGTCATGCAGCGGGTGGCGCGCGGCGAAACCAAGCGCATGATCATGGAGGTCGGCGGCGGCCGGCGCATCGCGCTGAACGAACGGCTCCTGCCCGATGGAAGCTGGGTGGCGACGCATGACGACGTGACCGAGCAATACAGGATCGAGCAGATGCGGACGGCGATGCAGGCGCAGGACGAGCGGCGCGCCGTGGTCGAAGCCGCGATCCGTTCGTTCCGCGAGCGCGTCGAGGCCATGTTGCGCGGCGTGGGCGAAAGCGCCGCTGCAATGAAAGCCACGGCCGCGAATCTCGCGGCGTCGTCGGAGCAGACGTCGGAACGCGCTCAGGGCGCCGTGCAAGCGACCAATCGCGCCTCCAGCAACGTGACGACGGCCGCCGCCGCGGCGGACGAATTGTCGGTTGCCATTGCGGACATGAGCCGGCAACTGAGCGAAACCACGGCCGCGCTCCGGCTCGCCACCAAGGAAGCGCAGTCGACCAACGAGCAGATCGCCGGTCTGGCGGAATCCTCGGAGCGGATCGGCGCCGTCGTGCAATTGATCCGCAGCATCGCCGAGCAGACCAATCTGCTCGCCCTCAACGCCACGATCGAAGCGGCGCGTGCCGGCGAGGCGGGCAGGGGATTTTCCGTCGTCGCCTCCGAAGTCAAGTCGCTTGCCGTGCAGACGGCCAAGGCGACGGAGGAGATTTCCGCGCAGATCGAATCGGTGCAGAGCGCGAGCGGTGCCGCGGTCGGCGCCATCCAGCGCATTTCCGGGCGCATGCAGGAGATCGACCGCCACGCCTCGGCCGTCGCCGCCTCCGTCGAGCAGCAGAGCGCCGCCACCTCGGAAATCTCGCGCAACGTTGCGAGCGCGGCGCAGGGCACCGGCGACGTGGTGAGCGTGCTCGATCAGCTTGCCGGCGCGGCGACCGAGACGCGGCGCTCGGCCGATACGGTGCTCGGCGAATCCGACGCGGTGGACAAGGCGGTCTCGAACCTGCGCACCGAAGTGGAAGGCTTCCTCCACAAGGTCGCGGTCTGAACAACTGTTCCGGTCGTCCCCGCGAAAGCGGGGACCCAGGGCGAAATATCACGCCCCGGCTTTCTTGCCGCTGGATTCCCGCTTTCGCGGGAATGAGCGGAGTATATCAGCGGTGTCAAAACCCCTTCGGCTCAGCGCCGCGCCCGCTTTTTCTTCGCTGGCTTGCCTTTTGCTTTCTTGACCGGCTTGCGCGCGGCGCTTCCGCCGGCCTTCAACGCCGCCTGCGCCGCCGCAAGCCGCGCGATCGGCACGCGGAACGGCGAGCAGGACACGTAGTCGAGCCCGACCTCGTCGCAGAATGCGACCGACGCCGGATCGCCGCCGTGCTCGCCGCAGATGCCGATCTTGAGCTTGGGCCGCACCGCGCGCCCGCGCTCGGTGCCGATCTTTACGAGCTCGCCGACGCCCCCGCGGTCGATCGACACGAACGGGTCGCCCGCAAAGACGCCCTTCTCGACATAGGTATTGAGGAAGAGTGCGGCGTCGTCGCGCGAGATGCCGAAGGTTGTCTGCGTCAGATCATTCGTGCCGAACGAGAAGAACTCGGCCGTCTCGGCGATCTCGCCCGCGTGCAGCGCCGCCCGCGGCAACTCGATCATTGTGCCGACCTGATACTCGAACTTGAAGCGGCTTTCCGTCGCCACCGCCTCGGCCATCGCGTCGATCCGCGCCTTGACGAGATCGAATTCCGCCTTGCTCGCGATCAGCGGCACCATCACCTCGGGCACGACCGGCGCGCCGGTCTTCTTCGCCGCTGCCACCGCCGCCTCGAAGATGGCGCGCGCCTGCATTTCCGCGATCTCGGGATAGGCGATCGCCAGCCGGCAGCCGCGGAAGCCGAGCATCGGGTTGAACTCGGAGAGCTCCTGCTTGCGCCGGCGCAACTTGTCGGGGGTCGCGCCCATCGCCTGCGCGACCTCGGCAATCTCCTCGTCGGTATGCGGCAGGAACTCGTGCAGCGGCGGGTCGAGCAGCCGGATCGTCACCGGCAACCCCTTCATGATCTCGAACAGCGCGGTGAAGTCCTCGCGCTGCATCGGCAGCAGCTTGGCGAGCGCCGCGCGCCGGCCCTTCTCGTCGTCGGCGAGGATCATCTCGCGCACGGCGAGGATGCGGTCGGCCTCGAAGAACATGTGCTCCGTGCGGCAGAGCCCGATGCCTTCCGCGCCGAAGTTGCGTGCCGCGCGCGCGTCGGCCGGCGTGTCGGCGTTCGCCCGCACGCCGAGCCGGCGGAACTTGTCGGCCCATTGCATCAGCGTGTTGAACTCGCCGGAAAGCTCCGGCTCCAGCATCGGCACCCGGCCGAGCAGCACCTGGCCGCTCGTGCCGTCGATCGTGATGACGTCGCCCGCCTTCAGCGTATGCGGACCGGCGCTCATCTCCCGCTTTGCATAGTCCACGCGGATGCTGCCGGCGCCGGAGACGCAGGGCTTGCCCATGCCGCGCGCAACCACCGCCGCGTGCGAGGTCATGCCGCCGCGCGTCGTGAGAATTCCCTGCGCCGCGTGCATGCCGTGGATGTCCTCCGGTGACGTCTCCACGCGCACGAGGATCACCTTCTTGCCCTGCGCCTTCATCGCCTCGGCTTCATCGGCCGAGAACGTGATCTCGCCGGACGCAGCACCGGGCGAGGCCGGCAGTCCGCCTGCGATCAGCGTGCGCGGCGCGTCGGGGTCGATCGTCGGATGCAGCAACTGGTCGAGCGCCATCGGGTCGATCCGCGCGACCGCCTGCTCGCGCGTGATCCGCTTTTCGTTGGCGAACTCGACCGCGATCCGCAGCGCCGCCTTCGCCGTGCGCTTCCCCGAGCGCGCCTGCAGCATGTAGAGCTTGCCGCGCTCGATCGTGAATTCGAGGTCCTGCATGTCGCGGTAGTGCCGCTCCAGCGTCTCCGCGAAGCGCACGAACTGCTTGTAGAGCGGCGGCATCAGCGCTTCGAGCGACGGCTTGTCGGAGCCTGCCTTCTTGCGCGCGGCTTCCGTCAGGTCCTGCGGCGTGCGGATGCCGGCGACCACGTCCTCGCCCTGCGCATTGACGAGGAACTCGCCGTAAAGCGCCTTCTCGCCGGTCGAAGGATTGCGCGTGAAGGCGACGCCCGTCGCGGAATCCTCGCCCATGTTGCCGAACACCATCGCCTGCACGTTGACGGCGGTGCCCCAGCTTTCCGGAATGTTGTGCAGGCGCCGATAGGTGATCGCGCGCTGGTTCATCCACGAGCCGAACACCGCCGAGATCGCGCCCCAGAGCTGCGCGTGCGGGTCCTGCGGGAAGGGTGCGTCCTGCTCCGACTGCACGAGCTCCTTGTAGCGCGCGACGATCTTTCTCCAGTCGTCGGCTGCAAGTTCGGTATCGAGCGAATAGCCGCGCTCGTCCTTGTAGCCCTCCAGCACCTCTTCGAAGTGATGGTGATCGATGCCGAGCACCACGTTCGAATACATCTGGATGAAGCGCCGGTAGCTGTCATAGGCGAAGCGTGCGTCCGCGCTCGCCGCGAGCGCCTCCACCGTCACGTCGTTGAGACCGAGATTGAGGACCGTGTCCATCATGCCCGGCATCGACGCCCGCGCGCCGGAGCGCACGGAAACGAGCAGCGGGTTCTTCCTGTCGCCGAATTTCCGCCCGGTGATGCGCCCGACCTTCTGCAGCGCCGCTTCCACCTGCGGCTTCAGATCGCTGGGGAGCTTCTTCGCGTGGGCGTAGTAGTGGATGCAGGCCTCGGTGGTGATCGTGAAGCCCGGCGGTACCGGCAGACCGAGGTTGGACATCTCGGCGAGATTGGCGCCTTTGCCGCCGAGCAGGTCGCGCATGGCGGCCTTTCCCTCGGCTTTGCCGTCGCCGAAAAAATAAACCCATTTAGCCATTGGAGTATCCGGGCGCGGGGCGGGGAGAGGATGTGGTTCCTTAACGCGAGCGTTGCCGCACTGCAACTTCCGATGCCGCGCAGCATCCCTGCAGCCATTGGATAACGCCGCCGACTCGGCCCATGATGGCGCGTCCCGCAGGGACTGTGGCAACCGGACACGGGGAACGTGATGAAGATCCATGCGCCGTCGGAGTCGATTTTCTGGGCCGCGGTCGCATTGGTCATCCTGGCCTTGTTCGGCCATTTCGTCCCCGACAGCGGCTTCCTGGCGCAGTATCAGTTCTGGCTGTCCGTTGCGGCGTCGGCGGTCGTCCTGCTCGGTTGCGTCGTCTAGCGTGATCCCGAAAAAGCCTGCCCGCGGGCTTGCCCCGAGGGTGGGAACAGGGTTCGGGCGCGGATCGCGCACGGACCAATGACTTGAATACGAAGCTCGAACCAGGGGGTTGAAGCATGAATCTCAATGCACCCACGCAGGTCGTCTTCATCATCTCGCTGATCATCGCCGTGCTGGCGCTGATCGGCCACTTCGTCAGCATTCCCTTCATCAGCGAATACCGCTTCTGGCTCGCGATCATCGGCTACGTGGTGCTCGCCGCCGGCTGCGTGATGAAGGGCGTCTGACGCAGACGAAGAAAAACCCGCGAACGGGCGCAACCGGCTTGCGCCCGTTCCTTTTGTGAAGCGCGGAGCGAAGCATGAAGATCGAGCAGTTGTTCGGCGTCAAAGGGCTCGCCACGCTCGTCACCGGCGGCGCGAGCGGCATCGGCTTCGCCTGCGCCGAAGCCATGAGCGATAACAGCGCGCGCGTCACCATCGCGGACGCAAACAGCGAGACGATGAAAGAGGCGGTCGCGAAATTGCAGGCGCGGGGCGGGGACGTGCGCGGCGTCGAGCTGAATGTGACGGATCGCGCCGCCGTGCGGCGCGTCGTCGATGATACGGCCGCCCACTACGGTCGGCTCGATGTCGTGTTCGCCAATGCCGGCATTTCCGGCGGCCCGGGCTTTCTCAATACCGACCGCACGCGCAATCCCGACCGCATGCTGGAGAACATCCCCGACGAGCTGGTCGATCGGCTGATCGAGGTGAACTACAAAGGTATCTTCACGACGATCCAGGCCGCCGCCCGCCACATGCGCGCGCAGCGGAGCGGCCGCATCATCGTCACCTCGACGATCTCCACCTTCCATGCGGAAATCTTCGTCGGCGCACCCTACGTTATCTCCAAGGCCGGGCTCATGCAGATGATGCGGCAGGCCGCGATCGAGCTTGCCGGCTACAACGTGCAGGTCAACGCCATGGCGCCCGGTCCCTTCGTCACCAATATCGGCGGCGGCCGTTTGCAGGACCCCGCCGCGCGCTCTTTCTTTGACAAGCTGAGCCCGAGCCATCGCATCGGCCGGCCGGAGGACATCCAGGGTTTGGCGCTTTTTCTCGCCTCGCCGGCGTCGAGTCATATCACCGGCGCGCAGATCGTGATCGACGGCGGCGCCACGCTGGGAATGGCGGACTGACCGAGGCAGTCGAAAACATCCGCTCGTCCCCGCGAAAGCGGGGACCCAGGGCCACAATTGAAGAATATGCAAGCTGCTCTGGATTCCCGCTTACGCGGGAATGACCGGAGTACTGGACAAGCGCTCTATCCTTCGATCCGCGAAAAATCAGCGACCGAAAGCGTTGCCTTGCGGATGCGGTCGAGCAGCTTGAGGCGGTTCTCGCGCTGTACCTTGTCCTCGACGTTCACCGTCACCTTGTCGAAGAAGGCGTCGACCGGCGCGCGCAGCTTCGACATCGCTGCCATCGCCGCCTCGAAGTCTTCCTTCACGAGCGCCGCCGACACCTCGCTCTCGGCCTGCGTGATTGCGGCGGCAAGCGCTTTTTCCTCGGCGGCCGAAAAGAGCTTGGCGTCCGGCTCGCCAGTGTAGCTGCGCTTGTCCTTCTTCTCCTCGTCGCGAAGGATGTTGGCGGCGCGGCGGTAGCCGACGAGGAGATTCTTGCCGTCGTCGGTGTCGAGGAACTTGCCGAGCGCCTCCACCCGCCGCACGATCATCAGCAGATCGTCCTGCCCCTGCAGCGCGAATACCGCGTCGACGAGGTCGTGCCGCGCGCCCTGTTCGCGCAGGTGCACCTTCAGCCGGTCGGCGAAGAAGGCGAGGAGATCGGCGGTGAGGTCGCAGTCCTTGTGCGCCTGCACCAGGCTCGTGAGCTCGACGCGCTTCTCGCGCTCGATCTGCGAGGCGAGCGCCTCCAGCTTGACCGCGACCTCGACGTCCTCCGTCGAAAGCGCGGCGATGTCGGCGTGCAGCGGGCTGAGGATCGTGATCGCTTCGGCGAGCGCCTCGTCCTTGCGCACGGCCGCGAAGTGCCGCCACAGCGTGTCGCGCAGCGGCAGCCGCAGCTTGTTCTCGATCACGATGCGGATGATGCCGAGCGCCGCGCGCCGCAACGCGAACGGGTCCTTGGAGCCCGTCGGTTTCTCGCCGATCGCCCAGAAGCCCACCAGCATGTCGATCTTGTCGGCGAGCGCCACCGTGATCGCCACCGGGTTCGCCGGCACGCGGTCGCCGGGTCCCTGCGGGCGGTAGTGATCCTCGAGCGCGGCGGCGACCTCCGGATCGAGCCTCTCCGCCAGCGCGTAGTATTTGCCCATCAGCCCCTGCAGCTCGGGAAACTCGCCGACGACCTCCGTCAGCAGGTCGGTCTTGGCGAGCTTCGCCGCCTGCTCGACCTTGCCCGGATCGGCCTCGGCGACCGGCGCCAGCGCATCGGCGAGCAGCTCGATCCGCTCGATCCGTTCCGCCTGCGTGCCGAGCCGGTCGTGGAAGGTGATGTGCTGAAAGCGCGGGAGCCGCTCTTCGAGCCTCGTCTTGCGGTCCGTGTCCCAGAAGAACTTCGCGTCCGAGAGCCGCGCGCGGATCACGCGCGCATTGCCCGCCTTGATCGCTTCGCCGCCGTCCTTGGCCTCCATGTTCGCGACCGTGATGAACTTGTTGGCGAGCCCGCTCTTCGGATCGCGCAGCACGAAGCATTTCTGGTTGTTGCGGATCGTGGCGCGGATCACTTCCGGCGGAATGTCGAGGAAGCTCGCGTCGAACTCGCCGAGCAGCACCACCGGCCATTCGACGAGGCCGACGACCTCTTCCAGCAATCCCTCGTCGTCGACGAGCTCGAGCCCCTGCGCGAAGGCGAGGTTCTTGGCGTCGGCGAGGATCTGCGCCTTGCGCCGCTCGCGGTCGGGCACGACCTTCGCGGCTTCCAGCTTCTTCTGCCAGTCGGCGAGCCGGCGCACCGCGATCGGCGCGGACGCATGCACGCGGTGGCCGTAGGTGACGTCGCCGGACGCGACGCCGTCGACGCTGAACTTCACGACCTCCGGCTCTTCGGTTTCCGGCCCGAAGGTGCAGACGATCGCATGCAGCGGCCGCACCCATTTCAGCGCGCCCGCGCCCCAGCGCATCGACTTCGGCCAGGAGAAATTGCCGATGATCTCCGGCATCACCTCGGCGACGACATCCGCCGCCGGGCGGCCCTTCTTTTCGACGACGGCGACATAGAAATCGCCTTTCTTATCCGGCTGCACCTTGGCTTCGCCGATCGATTTCAGCCCCGCGCTCTTCAGAAATCCTTCGATCGCCTTCTCCGGCGCGCCGACGCGCGGACCTTTCTTCTCTTCGCGCTGGTCCGGCTGCCGCGCCGGCAGGCCCTGCACGGCGAGCGCGATCCGCCGCGGTGTGGAAAAGGCTTTCGCGCCCTCGTACACGAGCCCGCGCTCAACGAGCGCATTAGTGACGAGCTTCTGCAGGTTCTCCTGCGCCGCGGCCTGCATGCGGGCGGGGATTTCCTCGGAGAAGAGCTCAAGGAGAAGATCGGGCATTGCGAGAACCGGGGCGGGAAGGGGACTGCGCCTAGAGTGCGATCGCTTCGAATGGAAGCGAAAAAGCTTCCATCCGAAGCGTGAATCGCACTCTAAACTATTGATTAGAGCGGGATTCACGCTTGAGGTGGAATTGCGCTGCAATTCCGCCTCAAGCGATCCCGCTCTAGCAAGCAGCCCGGCGGATGTCACCGCCTACCAGCCGCCGCCCCCGCCGCCGCCTCCGCCGCCTCCCGAGCCGCCGCCCCCCGAAAATCCCGACGACCCCGAGGAGGAGGCCGGAACGGCGCTGGCGAACGCGCCGGTGGCGCTGGCGACGCTGCTCGAGACCGCGCGGCCGAAATCGCTGCCGGACCACGAGCGCCCCGTGTGCCATCGCGCCGGGTAATGTTGCATCGGGTCCGCCTCGCCCGGATATGCACGGGCGAGCGCCGCAGCGAACGCCTCCGACCACGGCTTCTCCACGTCGAGCGCGACCGCGTAGGGCAGCAGCGCCTCGAAGCGCTCCGCCGTGATCTCCGGCGCATTCATGTTGAGCCGCGCCGATTCCGCCGTTTCGAGGTAGAGCCGCAGGCCCTCGATCTGGTCCATCACCTTGCGGCCGATGTCGGTCGGCGCCCGCAAGAGATAGAGAAACAGGCCGTTGAGCGTGGCAAAGCTCAGCACCAGCGCGAACGGCAGCGGATACTCGCCGAGCGTCGACAGCAGCGTCGGCAGCATGCCGCTCAATCCGCCGAGATTCTGCACGATCGCGCTGCCCGCGAACCCGATGATCGCAGCGGCGACGATCAACACGAACGCCGCGCGCAGCAGCGATCCCGTCGTCGTTGCGCGGAACAGCCCCCGCAGCAGCGGAACCAGGAACACGCCGAGCCAGATGCCGCCGAAGGCGATGAAAAACAGGATCGCATAGTCGCTCTCACGCAAGCCTCCGAAGAAGAGCACGCCCGTGGCGGCGAGCGCCGTCAGCGCAACACCGCCGAAGAAATAGGCGAGGTTGCGCCGGAAGAACTTGTCGCGGTTCTCCGTTTCGATGCGCTCGCGAAACTCCTTGCCGATCTTGGCGACCGCCGTGGCGTTTGCCCGCTCGATCGTGGCGGCGCCGTCCTGCCTATGCACCCAATCGAGGATGGCGCGCTCGCCCGGCGGCAGCGAGCCGGCACCTTCTTTCGGCGTATTGCCGGTCGCCTTCAGCGTCAGCGTATCTGACTTGTCGTCGAACAGGAGTAGCCCGCGCACGGCGAGCGAGAGCGCCGCCGCCGTGAACGCGCGCCACTGATCGGAGAAGCCCCAGTTGCGGATATAGTTGGCGAGCGCGGGCGAGACGCCGTCGGGCGGGTGGAAGAGCGGAATGATCACGCCGCCCTTCGGATCGCGACCCACCGCGGCCCAGGCGAAGCCGTAGTAGCCGAGCACGAGCAGGAACCCGAGCCCGCCGAGAATCCACCCGCGATTGTCGAGGAAACCGTACCAGATCTGCGTCGTGGCGCTCGGCGGATCGACTGCGCCGGGCGGCAATGCCGCGACGATGGTGAAGCCCTCGCGCGGAAAAAGCCTCCGCGTCGTCTCCACGGACAGTGCGCCGTCGGCACCGATTTCGCCGCGCCAGTTCGTTCCCCGCGCGCCATAGGGGCCGGTATAGGCGGTGAACTTCTCCAGCCGCGCCCCGCCGGGCAGTACGACACGCACCGTCGCCAGCGAGATCGGAAAGGACCACTCGTTCCCCGTCACATTCCAGTAGAGCTCGGCGCCACCATCGAACCAGCGAAGCTGCCGCCCGGTGGTGTAGATGAATGTGTAGGTGTAGTCGCCGCGCGGAAGAAACACGTCCTCCCGCCCGGCATAGATGCGGACGCCGTCGCCGCTCCGCCGCGTGAAGTAGGCCTCGGGTCTGCCGTCGCGCTTCACCTCGACGAGGCGGAAGGTGACCTCGCGCCGCCGGCCGCCCGCGTCGACGAACGTGAGCGGAAAGTCGCGATAGATGCCGCGCTTGATCTCGCGCCCTTCGGCGCGCACGCGGACCGTCTCGGTGACGTGCAGCGTGCCGTCCTTCTCCACGTGGATGACGGAGTCGAAGCGGTGGATGACTTCCTGCGCGATCGCTGCGCTGGCGGTGCCCAACCATAAGACGGCGACAGCGCCGGCGAGCGCGAGGCGATTGATGGAAATCGACGATACGGGCGTCATCGCAAGGAGCGCAGCGACGAAGCGATCCAGAATGCGCGTGCCGGCCCTGGATTGCTTCGCTTCGCTCGCAATGACGCGTCCCATGACTCACCTTTCGCTGACGGTGAGCACCTAGACCTGCACGCGCGGCACGGCGCGCTCATCGGTATCGGCCAGCTCGAAATACGGCCGCTGTCCGAACCCGAACAGCCGCGCGAGGATGTTGCTCGGCACCGATTCCACCATCGTGTTCAGGTTGCGCACGGCGCCGTTGTAGTAGCGCCGCGCCATCTGGATTTCGTTCTCCAGGCGGCTCAGTTCCTGCTGCAGCTCGAGGAAATTCGCGCTCGCCTTCAGGTCGGGATAGGCTTCGGCGACCGCAATCAGCCGTCCGATCAGCCCGGAGAGCGCGCCTTCCGTTTGCGCGCGGCCCTCCACGTCGTCGGTCGCGAGTGCGCGCGCGGCATTGCGCAGCCTGGTCACTTCCTCGAAGAGCTGCCGCTCGTGGCTCGCGTAGCCCTTCACCGTCTCGACGAGATTGGGGACGAGGTCGGAGCGCCGCTTGAGCTGCACGTCGATCCCGCTCCATGCTTCGTTCGCCATCTGCCGCGTGCTGACGAGCCGGTTGAACAGGAGGATCGCATAGAGCGCGACCGCGATGATGACGGCGAGGATGATCCATTCGAGCATGGCCGGAATCTGTTTCTACCCTCCCCTGGAAGGGGAGGGTCGGCGCACGAAGCGCGCCGGGGTGGGGTGATCAGATTCGATGGGTTTGCGTCGACGTTTATGTTTCAATCGTGTGGGCTCAGCTTCAATCGAACCGTAGATCGACTCGAAAACTGCGGCAACAACTCCATCAAGATTGCTAACAATGTCGCTGTTCCAAAAGCGGAGAACACGAAAGCCTTGTTGCTCCAGCCAAAGCGTCCGCGACTTGTCATGGCGAATATTAGGTTCGTTGCCATGTTGGGAGCCGTCCACCTCGACGATAAGTCGGGCTGCCATACACGCGAAATCGACGATGTAAGGTCCAATCGAAACTTGCCGCCTGAAATGACTGCCTTCGATAGGCATTCGACGCAATCGTCGCCATAGGCGGACCTCCGCCACGGTTAAATTCTCCCGAAGGCGGCGGGCGGTGCCTCTTCTCAACCGAGCCACCGATCGCGTTTGAGCTGCCATGCGCAATCACCCCACCCCGCCGCCTTCGGCGGCGACCCTCCCCTTCCAGGGGAGGGTCAGGGGCATATCTTAGGGCTCAATTCCCCAAATCCGCCATCCGGACCACGGTCGCGAACCGGTCGGCGAGCTCGGCCAGCGCCGCACGATGCACGGCAGCGGCAGAGATCGCGTCGCCGCCGAGCGGGTCGGGCAGGTCGCGCGTCGTGCAGGCGTCGGCAACCACCGTGGTGCGCCAGCCGTGGTCGAGTGCCGCGCGCGCCGTCGAGCTCACGCACAGATGCGTCATGAATCCGGCAAGCACGAGGGACTGCCGTTGCGCCGCCTGCAGCGCAAGGTGCAGCGGCGTCCGCGCGAACGCGTTCGGCAACTCTTTCTCGATGATCTTCTCACCGGCCGCCGGCGCCGCCTTCGGATGGATCTGGAACATCTTGCCCAGCGGATCGAACAATCCGCCCGCCCGCCCGCGGTGTACGACGTGGATCACCGGAGCGCCCGCCTTGCGCGCGAGTTCGAGCAGCCGCCCGATCGCGTCGAGCGCCGCATCGACGTCGTGCAGCGGAACCCTGCCGTCGACGTACTCGCACTGCGCGTCGATGATGACGACCGTGGATTCCGCGAGCGGCGTGGTCGCACCGCTGGCGCCCGCCATTTGCAGCAATGTCCTGGGAGCGTGCATGGGACGGCGTCCTATCAGCGAATTGTGGCCCCGCCAGTGAAAATTCGTGATCGTAAAAAATTTCAACGCGACGATTAACGCAAGCTTTCGTCGAAACCCGCGTTAGGCGCCGCCTGCCTCCGTCTGCAACCATGCCGCGCCGCACGCTTTCGCCAGCTCGCGCACGCGCAGGATGTAGCTCTGCCGTTCCGTCACCGAAATCACGCCGCGCGCATCCAGCAAATTGAACACATGGCTCGCTTTGATGCACTGGTCGTAGGCGGGCAGCGCAAGAAGATGTCGCCCGTCCTTCTCGCCGGCTGCAAGCAGGCGCTTGCACTCCTCTTCGGCGTCCTTGAAATGGCGCAGCAGCGTGTCGACGTCGGCAAACTCGAAGTTGTACCGGGAATATTCTTGCTCGGCCTGCCGGAACACGTCGCCGTAGGTGACCTTCTCCACCCCCTCGCGTCCATTGAAATTCAAATCGAATACGTTCTCCACGCCCTGCACGTACATGGCGAGGCGCTCGAGCCCGTAGGTGAGCTCGCCGGAGACCGGCGCGCATTCGAAGCCGGCGACCTGCTGGAAATACGTGAACTGCGACACCTCCATCCCGTCGCACCAGCATTCCCAGCCGAGGCCCCAGGCGCCGAGCGTCGGGCTCTCCCAGTCGTCCTCGACGAAGCGGATGTCGTGCACCGTGCGGTCGATGCCGATCGCCTCGAGCGAGCGCAGGTAAAGATCCTGCAGATCGTCGGGCGAAGGCTTCAGGATCACCTGATACTGATAATAGTGCTGCAGCCGGTTCGGGTTCTCGCCGTAGCGTCCATCTTTGGGACGCCGCGACGGCTGCACATAGGCGGCCTTCCACGGCCGCGGCCCGAGCGCGCGCAAGGTCGTCGCCGGGTGAAAGGTGCCCGCACCCACCTCCATGTCGTAGGGCTGCAGGATCACGCAGCCCTGCTCCGCCCAGAAGCGCTGCAGCGTCAGGATCAGCCCCTGAAAGGAGCGCGTCGGGCTGAGGGGATCGGTGTTTTTCATGGAGAAGGCCGGGAAAGCGCCGCGACCCTAGGGACGGGCAGAGGCGAAATCAAGTTGCGCTTTCAGGGCCTCATCCTTCGAGACGCCCGCCTTCGCGTTGCTTCGGCGGGCTCCTCAGGATGAGGCTAAACAAAAATCGCCTCATGGTGAGGAGCGCCGCATTCTTCTGCCCTCATCCTGAGGAGCCGCGCACGCAAGTCGGCTGTTGCCGACTTGCGCGATTAAACATACCGATCTCGGGCGTGCCCGAGATCGGTGCGCGGCGTCTCGAAGGATGAGGGTGGATCACTCGTAAGCCAGCGCCGCCACCGGGTCCATGTGCGCGGCCTTGCGCGCGGGCAGGTAGCCGAACAGGAGCCCGGTCAGGAACGCGCAGGAGAAGGCGAGGGCGGCCGGCAGCACCGACAGCGACACCGCGATTCCGAACCACTGGCAGAGGAGCGCGACCCCGATCCCGAGCGCGACCCCGACAATGCCGCCGATCCCGCACACCACCATCGCCTCGGTGTTGAACTGCAGCAGGATATTCCCCCGGCGCGCGCCGGTGGCCATGCGCACGCCGATCTCGCGCGTCCGTTCGGTGACGCTGACGAGCATGATGTTCATGACGCCGATGCCGCCGACGAGCAGCGAGATCGCCGCCACCGAGCCGAGCAGGATCGTGAGCGTCTGCTGCGTCGCGACCGCCGTCTCCAGGATCGAGGCGGTGTTGCGGAGGCGGAAGTCCTCGGCGCGGTGCCGCTCGATCAATCGCGTCTTGATCGCCTCCTCGGTCTCCGCGATGCGCCCGACGTCCTCGATATAGACCGTGACGGAGTTCACGAAGCGCCGGCCGAAGATGCGCATGTAGCCGGTGGAGAGCGGCATCAGCACCACGTCGTCCTGATCCGAGCCCCAAGGCGTCGCGCCGCGCTTCGCCAGCACGCCGACCACCTCGAACGGCACGTTGCGCACGAGCACGTATTTTCCGACCGGGCTGTCGCCGTTCGGAAAGAGATTCTGCACGACCGTTTGCCCGAGCACGACCACCGGCGCGTAGCTGCGCACATCTTCCTGCGAGAACATGCTGCCCTCGGTCAGCGCCCAGTCGCGCGCCCTCGTATAGCCCGGCCACGCGCCCTGGATCGACGTCTGGTAATCGATATTGCCGAACCGCACCGTCGCCCGCGACGAGCGCTCGGGCGAGACGATCGACACGTTCTCAAGCTCCGCGATCGCCGCCGCGTCTTCCTCGACGAGGCTCGCATTGTCGCCGGTGGTGCGGATCGCCGGCCCGCCCGGCCGCACGACGAGCAGGTTCGTGCCCATCGCCGAGATGCGCTCCAGCACCTGTTGCCGGCTGCCGTCGCCGATCGCGAGCATCGCCACCACCGCGGCGACGCCGATCACGACGCCGAGCAGCGTCAGCGCCGTGCGGAAGACGTTCGTCCGCATCGAGTGCAGCGCCATCTTCGTCGCTTCCACGAGATCGGGCAGCAGCCGGTTGCGCGCGTCGAGCGAGACCGCGCGCACAGCGGGCGTCGGGGCAGGCGAGGCGGCTTCGTTGCGCTCGTCCGACACGATGCGCCCGTCCGCGATCCGGATGATGCGCCGTGCGTTCGCCGCAACGCCCGGATCGTGGGTGATGAGCAGCACTGTGTGGCCGCCGGCGTTCAGCTCCTTCAGCAGCGCCAGCACCTCCTCGCCGGAGCGGCTGTCGAGCGCGCCGGTCGGCTCGTCGGCGAGAATGACCTGCGCGTCGTTGATCAGCGCGCGCGCGATCGAGACGCGCTGCTGCTGGCCGCCGGAAAGCTCGGGCGGCCGGTGCTCGCTGCGGTCGCCGAGGCCGAGCCGCGCGAGCAGCGCATGCGCCCGCTCCATCCGCTCGCGCCGCGGCCTGCCCGCATAGATCGCGGGAATTTCCACGTTCTCCGCCGCGGTGATCGTCGGCAGCAGGTTGAAGCGTTGGAACACGAAGCCGAAGGTGCGCGAGCGCAACGCGGCAAGCTCGTCCGGCGACAGGAACGCAACGTCGTGCCCGGCGACCCGGTAGCTGCCGTCCGTCGGCGTGTCGAGACAGCCGAGGATGTTCATGAGCGTCGATTTGCCGGAGCCGGACGGTCCCATGATCGCGACGAACTCGCCCGCTTCGATCGAGAGCGACACGCCGTCGAGGGCGCGCACGACCGTATCCCCACCGGGGAAGAAGCGCCGCACGTTTTCGAGCTCGATCAGCGCCGGCCCGTCCGCCGCCGCGGCGAGTGCGGGCTTCTGCGCGATGATCTCCTGCGGGCGCGCCGGCCGGTTCACGCTCAGAATCCCTTGAAGCGGATGGCGGTCGGGCCTTTCTGTGCGCCCGCTGCTTCGGCGGTGCCGAGGACGACGCGCTCGCCGGGCTTGAGCCCTTCCTTCACTTCGCCGAGCTGCCGGTTCGACAGGCCGATCTGCACGCGGCGGGTCTCGATCTGGTCGCCGTTCATCACCCGCACAACGTAGTTGCCTTCGCCGCCGCGCGGGGCGGGGCGCAGCGCCGCCATCGGCACGACCGGCACGTTCTCCGCCTTGCCGAGCAGGAAGAACACCTGCGCCGTCATGCTGGTCATCAGCAGCCGGTCCTTGTTCGGCACGTCGATCAGCACGTTGTAGAGCACGACGTCGTTCACCGTCTCCGGCGTGGGATAGATCTGCGCCACCTCCGCCTGGAAGCGGCGGTCGGGCATGCCGAGCGTGGTGAAATAGACGGGCATGCCCGTCTTGATGCGCGGGATGTCCGCCTCCGCCACCTGCGCCCACACGGTCATGGTGTCGAGATCGGCGATCCGCACGATCAGGGGCGCCGTCTGGTTCGCGTTCAGCGTCTGGCCCTCATAGGCGATCTGCTGCACGATGGTGCCCGCCATCGGCGCGTAGATTTTCGTGTAGCCGAGATTGGCCTCGTCGCCCTTGAGCGTCGCCGTGGTCTGATCGATCTGCGCGCGCAAGGCGTTGATCTTGCCCTCGGTGATGCGCATCGTCGCGGCGGCGGCTTCTGCCGCGTCCTTGCTCGTCGCGTTCGTCCGCAGCAATTGCTGGCCTCGCTCGTTGCGCGCCCGGTCGAGCACGAGTTGCGCTTCCGATTGCGCGAGCTGCGCCTTCAGGTTCTCGATCTGCGCCCGGTTCGCAAGCACGCGCATCTGATAGACGGTCGGGTCGATCTCGGCGAGCAATTGGCCCTCGGCGACGATATCGCCGATCTCCACATGCACCTTGCGCAACTGGCCCGACACCTGCGTGCCGACGTCGACGAAGGTCTTCGGCTTGATCGAGGCGAGCGCCGTCACGGTGCGCTCGACGTCGCCGGTCGCAACGACCTCGGTGCGGATCGCGGCCTGCGGCGCGGCCGCCGGTCCGAAATAGAAGGATGCGAGGCCCAGCCCGACGGCGGCAGCGACAAGGGCGGGCGCGATCCAGCGCCGCGAGCCGCGCGCGCGCCTCGCCAGTTTCGGTCCTGGGTCTTCCGTTCGCTGCAACATGGTGTTGCTGCCTTTCAGCGTTGCCGCGGCCGGTATTCGCCGGTCGCCGGATCGCGTTCGAGCGTTTCTCGCGGGCGCTCCATCGCACGCTCGCGGCGGATGCGCTCCAGTTCGTCGTTTGCCTTGCGCGCGGCGTTGGCGAGGAGCTTTGCGAGTCCAAGCGCGCCGAGCACTCCGGCAGCCCAGATGATAACCGGCGGCATCTTGGCTCCTCCTTACCGCTGCATTACGGCTTCATTACAAACCGTACCGCGACCACAAGAACCGCGCCTCGATGGCGGTAATCAGCCTCGCCGCCCAGTCGGCATTTGCCTCCACGCCGATGCCGGGTGCGCGCCGCCCGAGCCAGCTCGTCGGCGGCGCGATCAGCCGGATGATGACGTTCTTGCCGAACCGCGAGCGCAGCGTGCCGCGCAGGTCGCCGAGCCCGTCGACAAGACCGAGCTTCTCCGCTTCGGCGCCGGTCCAGAACTCGCCGGAGAAAAGTTTCTTCTCCGGTCCTTTGAGTTTCTTGCCGCGCCGTTCTTTCACCAGCGAAATGAATAGCGCATGAATGTCCTTCTGCACCGCTTTCAGCCGCTCGATGTCATCTTCCTTCTCCGGCTGGAACGGGTCGAGCATCATCTTCTTCTCGCCGGCGGTATAGACGCGGCGATCGACGCCGATCTTCTTGATCAGCTTGTCGAACCCGAAGCTTGCGCTGATGACGCCGATCGAGCCGACGATCGACGACGAGTCGACGAAGATCTCGTCCGCCGCGGTCGCGATCATGTAGCCGCCCGACGCCGCCACGTCCTCGACGAACACGAGCACTTTTTTCTTGTTCTCGTCGGCGAGCTGGCGAATGCGCTGATGGATGAGATGCGACTGCACCGCCGACCCGCCCGGCGAATTGATGATGAGCGCGACCGCCTTCGCCGGCTTGATCGAGAACGCGCGCTCGAGCGTCTTCGAGACGGTGGCGAGCGTAATGCCCGGTGACAGCGGCGTCGTGTAGCCGATGACGCCGGTCAGCCGCACCACGGGCACGAAAGCGGCGCCGCGGCGGAAGCGGAGCGGGAGGAGGTTGGTCAGTCGCTGCAGGAAGGTCTGTGCCATTGCGGATTCCGTTGGCCCCCGGATGTCACATTTGGGGAACGCCTAGCCCAAGCGGCTGCGGAAGGCCATCACATACGCGTGTCAGGCGGCATCGAGCGCCGCCGCCCCGCGCAATACCGCCTCCGCCGCGTGCGTCGGCTGCCCGTCCTCGCCGTTCAGCACGAAGGGAGGGTGGAACGCGAGTGGTGTCCGCTTGCCTTTCTGCCCCCGCACGATCACCCGGATTGCCGGCCCGCGGCCGTTGGCGTGGATCGGGATCAGTTCGATCGCCCCGAAGCGGTTTTCCATGGCTTCGAGGATCTTTGCGATCTTTTCCGGCCGGTGGATGAGCACGATGCGGCCGGTCCCCCGCAACAGCCGGTCGGCGGCGGCGATCCATTGCTCGAGGTCGGTCTCCGGCGCCGCATGTGCGCGCCGCCGCCGCGGATCGGGCGACGGGCGGTGCTGCGCCGGATCGTTGAACGGCGGGTTCAGGATGACGAGATCGGCGCTCGCCGCCGCCGGCTTCGCCGGCCCGCCGCGCCGGGCAAGCTTCTCGACCTCGGTCTGCACGGCGCTCACCCGTTCGCCGTAGCCGTTGCGCTCGGCGTTCGCCGCGGCGAGGCGCACGAGCTCGGGGTCGCTGTCGACCAGCGTCACATAGCGCGCCGCACTTCGCACCAGAAGCGAGAGGCCGGCGGTGCCGATGCCGGCTCCGAGATCGACCGCGTTCGTCGCCCGTGCCGCCGCCGCCGCCAGCAGGATCGCGTCGTGTCCGGCGCGATGCCCGCGCGCCGGCTGCATGAGCTTCAGCCTGCCGCCAAGCACCGCGTCATCGGTGGTCGCGAAGGGAAACGTCTGCACCTCAGCCGGACGTGAGTGCATGTCCGAGCCCCGCGTCGGAGAGGATGCGCCTTGCCTTGCCGAGATCGCCGTCCGGTACGAGCACCCGCCGCGGCAGGACGCCGAGCGAGCCTTCCATCACGCTCATGTAGCGGTCCGCGACCATGCACTCGATCCCCGCCCCGCCGAGCAGCGCCTCAACCGCGGAGATCAGCACCGCGTCGTTGGTGCGCAGGAGCTCGGTCATGAGGCTCCGCTGCGTCGTTCGACGTGGTAGGGCGCGCGATGCGCGAGATACGCCAGCCGCTTCATCTCCCGCCGGCCGCGCGTGACCGTATCGAGAATGAGTCCGGCGACGAGCGCGAGCAACGCGGCCAGCATCATGCCGGTGGCGAGGATCGCCGTCGGGATGCGCGGCACCAGTCCGGTTTCCAGATAGGTCTGGATGACCGGTACCGCGAGCACGATCGAGAGCCCCGCAAGCAGGAGCGCGATCAATCCAAAGAACTGCAGCGGCCGCTCCGTCCGATAGAGGCGCTGGATCGTCCATGAAATGCGCAGGCCGTCGCGCCACGTGCTGAGCTTCGACGCCGAGCCCGCCGGCCGCGAGAAATAGGGCGTCGTCACTTCGCTGACCGGCATATCGAGTTCGAGCGCGTGGATCGTCAGCTCCGTCTCGATCTCGAAGCCGGTCGACAGCGCGGGAAACGACTTCACGAAGCGCCGCGAGAAGGCGCGATAGCCGGACAGGATGTCGGTGAAGGCGCTGCCGAAGATGCTGGCGACAAACCAGGTGAACAGCGCGTTGCCCGAACGGTGCCCGCGCCGGTACGCGGCCTGTTCCTGATCGGCGCGCGTGCCGACCACCATGTCGAGATTCTCGGCGATCAGCTTCTCCACCATGCGCGGCGCGCTCGGCGCGTCGTAGGTCGCATCGCCGTCGACCAGGACATAGATGTCCGCGTCGATGTCGGCGAACATCCGCCGCACGACGTGGCCCTTGCCCTGCCGCGTCTCGTTGCCGACGATCGCGCCTGCCGCGCGGGCGACTTCCGACGTCCGGTCCGACGAGTTGTTGTCATAGACGTGGATGACGGCGGTCGGCAGCGCCTCGCGGAAGCCTTCGATCACCTTCGCGATTGCCACTTCTTCATTATAGCAGGGCACAAGCACCGCGATCCTGCGGCCTGCGAATGCCGGCTCAGCGGCGGAATCGCTGGGCGTCAATGCGCGCGCGGCATTTCGGCTGGTCACGTTCATGCTCCTATTGTAGCTGGAAATCCCCCGCGCCAAAGCCGCGGCATGCGGCCCCTCGCGCCGCCGGCCGGCGATGCTAAACCCTTTGCCTTGCCGTCGAGTTCCGGCCTTTCTAAGCTATCTGCCGAATATTGGAGCAAATCCGTGGCCGTCGTTCTCCCGTTCGAATCCCAGCCCGAGCCCTCGATCGAGCGGCTCTCCGCGCTCACGCAAGCGGATATGGAGCGGGTGAACGCGCTGATTCTGTCGCGCACGGGCTCGGAAGTGACCATGATCCCCGAGGTCGCGAACCACCTGATCTCCTCGGGCGGCAAGCGGCTGCGGCCGGTCCTGACGCTGGCGACCGCGGCCCTCACCGGCTATTCGGGCGCCGGCCATATCCGGCTCGCCGCCGCGGTCGAGTTCATGCACACGGCGACCCTGCTGCACGACGACGTGGTGGACGAGAGCGAGCTGCGCCGCGGCAAGGCGGCGGCCCGCATGCTCTGGGGCAACGAGGCGTCGGTGCTCGTCGGCGACTTCCTGCTTGGCCAGGCGTTCAAGATGATGGTCGAGGTCGGCAGCCTGCGCGCGCTGGAAATTCTTTCCTCTGCCGCCGCGGTGATCGCCGAGGGCGAGGTGATGCAGCTCGCCGCCGCGAAGAAGCTCGACACCACCGAAGACGCCTACCTCACGGTCATCCGCGGCAAGACCGCCGAGCTGTTTGCCGCCGCCTGCGAGGTCGGGCCGGTGCTCGCGGCGCGCAGCAATGCCGAGCAGGCGGCCTGCCGCTCCTTCGGCATGAACCTCGGCGTCGCCTTCCAGCTCGTCGATGACGCGCTCGACTACGGCGGCAGCAAGGCACGGCTCGGCAAGAACGTCGGCGACGACTTTCGAGAAGGCAAGATCACGCTGCCGGTCATCCTCGCCTTCCGCCGCGGCAGCGCCGATGAGCGCGAGTTCTGGCGCGCGGCGCTGGAGAAGGGCAGCAACGCCGACGCCGATCTCGAACGCGCGATCGGCCTGCTCGCGCGCCACGGCGCGCTCGACGACACGATCGACCGCGCCCGCCATTACGGCGCCATCGCCAAGGACGCGCTCGCGCTGTTCCCCGAGAGCGAAGCCAAGCGGGCGCTGCTCGAAGTCGTGGATTTCTGCGTCGCCCGCGCGCACTAACGTATCCATTTGGAGCGCGAATTTCTCAGTTCTCCCTCATGGCCGGGCCGGCGCGGAGCGCCGTGACCCGGCCATCCAGAGCTGTTCGATCGATTGTCTGGATGCGCGGGTCAAGCCCGCGCATGAGGGAAGGGTTCGTCGTCGCTGAACTAGGCGATCGTTGTCGCAGCCACCCACCACGCCGGTCGGCGCTTCGCGATCTTCGCCGCGGCGCGCTTGGCGAGGCTCGCATTGTCATAGAGCGCGAACGTCGCCGAGCCCGAACCGGTCATGCGCACGATCCGCGCATCGCTCTCTGCGAGCAGATCCTTAACCTCCGCGATCACCGGCGCGACGAGCCGAGCCGCGAGCTCGAGATCGTTTGTCTCGTTTGAGAGATAGGAGAAGAGCGCCTCGCGTTCGCGCGGGATTTCCGTCTCGGCATAACGCGTCCTGCGCCGCGGCCCGGCAACGAGCGTGAAATGTCCGAACACATCTTTTGTGGCGAGCGGCACGCCCGGAAAGACAAGCACCGCATCGAGTTTCGGCAGCGCGATCGGGCCGGAAAGAATTTCGCCGATCCCGTGCATCAGCCGCGCCCTCGGGTCGAGACAGACCGGAACATCGGCGCCGACCGCAAGTGCCGCGTCGAACAGGCGTTGGTCATCAGCCGGCAGATCGTTTGCCTTTGCGATCAGCCGCAACGCGGCCGCTGCATCCGACGATCCGCCGCCGAGGCCCGCGCCCGCCGGCAAGCGTTTCGTGAGGGAAAAACGCCCAAATTTTAGTCGTTCGATCCGCTCCTGTGCCGCCCGCGCGGCGCGCAGCACGAGATTGTCGCTGAGGTTCCCGGCGCCCACGGCCATCGGCCCCTCGACGGCGAGATCGAGTGCAGGACCCATGTCCAGCGACAGCGCATCGCCGACCGCCGCAAATGCAACGAGGCTCGACAATTCGTGATACCCGTCCGCCCGCTTCGCGAGGATGCCGAGCGTCAGGTTGATCTTGGCGGGAGCTTGGTCTTCGAGGAGAGTCATCGTCGGTCCATACAGGGGGCGCGAGAATGACCGTCTCTTCGACACCCCGCAACCGAAGCCCTGTGTCCTTGCCCCTGCCATGAATCGGGGGCATGTTGGCGCCGGTCGCTTACCGGCATGCCGAGCGGCCGCAAGCGCCCTGCAGGAGATGCCATTTGACCGGATCGTTGCTCCGTTTCCGTTTTATTGCCGCAACTGCGGCGGGTTTCTTCCTGGTTCCCGGCGTCTCCATCGCGAGCGGCGAAGCGCCCTCGGCCCGCGAGATCGCGCGTATCTCGCCCGCCGGCAATTATCTCGCCGCGCGCATCGCCGGCCAGTCGCGCGACATGGCGGCGGCGGCGGCCTACTACCGCGGCGCCCTGCGCGCCGATCCGAAGAATCCGGAGCTGGTTGAAAGCACCTTTCTGGTCGTGCTCGCGACCGGCGACGTCGAGGAGTCGTTTCCGCTTGCCGAGCGCCTGATCGGCTTCGAGCGCAGCCATCGCATGGCGCGGCTGGCGCTGGCGGCACGCGCGATCAAGCGCAGCCAATGGGCGTCGGGCCGCAATCATCTGTCGTTGTCCGTGCGCGGACCGATCGCCGATCTCACGGCGACGCTCATGAGCTCGTGGACGCTCGCCGCGGCCGGCGATTTCAAGAATGCGGTCGCCAACATCGATCGCCTGCAGGGTCCGGACTGGTACGCTGCATTCAAGGACTTCCATGCGGGATTGATGCTCGATTTCGCCGGCCAGCGCCGCGATGCCGGCGCGCGGCTGAAGCGCGCCTACGAGCAGGACAAGAATGCCATGCGCACGGTCGACGCCTACGGCCGCGGGCTCGCGCGCAGCGGCGACCGCAAAGGCGCGCTTGAAGTCTATGGAGAATTCGCCAAGGTCCTGCCCGACCACCCCTTGTTGGAAGAGGCGGTCGCCGACATCAACGCCGGCCGCACGCCGGCCCCGCTCGTGCGCTCGCCGCAGGCGGGCGCAGCCGAGGTCCTGTTCGGCCTCGGCTCCGTTATCGGGCGCCAGGGCGGCGAGGATCTCGGGCTCGTCTATCTCAATCTCGCGCTGTATCTCGAACCCGAGCATCCGCTGGCGTTGCTCGCGCTCGGCGATCTCTACGAGGCGGTGAAGAAGCCGGAGCTTGCGATCGAAGCGTATGCGAGGATTCCCGAAAACTCGCCGCTCAAGCGCAACGCCGAAATCCAGCGCGCCCTCAACCTCGACTCGCTCGAACGCACGGACGAAGCCCGCGCGCGTCTCACCGAGCTGATCGCAAAGCATCCGAACGACATGGAGGCGATCATTGCGCTCGGCAATATTCTGCGCGCGCGCAAGCACTTCACGGATGCGATCGAGGTCTATTCGAAGGCGGTGGCGCTCGCGCCCCAGCCCGCGCGCGCGAACTGGACCTTGTTCTATTTCCGCGGGATTTGTTACGAGCGCTCCAAGCAGTGGCCGCTCGCGGAAAAGGACTTCCAGAAGTCGCTCGAGCTCAATCCCGACCAGCCGCAGGTGCTGAACTATCTCGGCTATTCCTGGGTCGATCAGGGCATCAACCTCGATCAGGGTCTCGAGATGATCAAGAAGGCCGTCGAGCTGCGTCCGAAGGATGGCTACATCGTCGACAGCCTCGGCTGGGCCTATTACCGGCTCGGCCGCTTCGAGGATGCGGCGAAGGAGCTGGAGCGCGCCATCGAGCTGCGCCCCGAGGATCCCGTCATCAACGATCACCTCGGCGATGCGTACTGGAAGGTCGGCCGCCATCTCGAGGCCCGGTTCCAGTGGCGGCACGCGCTCGACCTCAAGCCGGAGCCCGAGGACATCGTGAGGATCCAGGCCAAGCTGAGCGAAGGCATGAAGGAAGAGGGGCCCGCGTCTGCCGGCACGGAGCGGAAGGGCAACGGCGGCTGATCGCGCCGCTCAGTTTGCCTGCAAGTTCTCGCTAATAAAAAAGGCGCCCGCGGGCGCCTTTCTTCGTTCAAGCAATCTGCAGTCTCAGTTGCGTTCGGCGCGTTCGCCCATGCCGCGGATCGTAAGATCGCACCAGCGGGTTGCACCTTCGGCGATCCGGTACTGTCCCGCCCGGCGCTCGGTCATGCGATAGCAGCCTTCGCTGCCGCCGTTGAGATTGTTCCAGCGGATGCAGACGTTGCCGCCCTCGGCGTGGACGCGGCCCTGATCCTGCTGAACCGCGGCATCGTCGCCCGCCGTTGCCAGCCGGTAGGCCGCCGTCGCCGCCCCCGAACGCGTGTAGCTCGCCTCGCCGCGCGTGCCGTCGACGCAGGCAAACGTGAACTTCTGCCCCGCCAGCAACTGATGCGCTTCCTCGCCGCTCAGGATGCGGTCGGCGAGCGCCGGAGCCGCAACAGCCGACGCCGCGACGGCGGCCGCCGCGAAAATTCGAATGCTTTTGTACAAGACACTCTCCCTACGTGATCGCGAAGCCGGCGGGGCGCGTCGCATTGCAACGTGGCGCAATTGCGACCCGCACCCAAAATTCAGTTAAGCACAGGACAGGATGTCGCAGTTCGACTTCACGGCGTTGATGCTTGCGAATGCAGGATTAACCCTAACCCGCGCATAGCGCGTTCAGAGACTCGAAATGCGGAATTTGCGGGTGATCAGGGAATCGCGTTCGCGAGGCTGCCGCGCAATTGCAGCTGCGGCGCGCGGCGCCGTGCTGCGACCTGCGTGAGCGAGCCGCGTTCGAACTCGCAGTACATGAAGCTCATGCCGGAAACCGAGCCGCGGAAGCTCGTCTCGCTCGTCTTCGCGAGATTGAAGCAGGGCTGGAACGGAAGTCCGCGCAGGTTCGCGCACACGCGCTCCTCCTGCACGAACAGCGTGCCGGCGGGCAGCCGCATGTATCGCGTCTCGCCGCGGCCCATCGGCTTGATCGTGCCGATCGCCGAGCCGTCGGCGAAAATTTTGCCCGAGCCCTCGGTGCCGTCGAAGCAGACGTAGCTGAACTGTTTGCCCGCCACGAACTTCGTCGCCGTGGAGGCGTTCATGAGCTCTTGGCCGGATGCGGAAGAGCCGGCGGCGAAAACCAGGGCGAAGGCAACGAGACGCGCACAGTGCATGGACAACCACCCCCGAACTCGGGGTCTAAGGTGCCCATGTAGCGCAGGTATTTGTCAAGGCTCCGTTAACCGTAATCGTCAGGCTATTCGCACCGCGTGTCGCCCGCGCAACTTTCCGTCGACGATCTGGCGCGCGGCCTCGATAACGCCTGAAAATGGAACCTCGGTGGTCATGGATTCGAGCTTTTTCCGCTCAAGATCCGTGGCGAGCCGCCGCCACGCCTCGCGCCGTTGCGGTTGCGGGCAATAGACCGAATCGATGCCGAGGAGCGACACGCCGCGCAGGATGAAGGGCGCGACCGTGGTCGGCAGATCGAGTCCGCCCGCAAGCCCGCACGCCGCGACCGCGCCGCCATAGCGGGTCATCGACAGCACATTGGCGAGCGTGGTGGAGCCGACGGAATCGATCCCGCCCGCGAAGCGTTCCTTCGCCAGCGGCCGCACCTTGCCGGCGAGTTCCGTCCGCTCGATCACTTCCTTGGCGCCGATCGACTTCAGGTAGTCCGCCTCGCTCGTGCGGCCGGTCGAAGCCACGACTTCGTAGCCGAGCTTCGCCAGCAGCGCGACGGCGACCGATCCGAGCCCGCCCACCGCGCCGGTCACGACGACCGGTCCCTTGTCGGGCGTGGTCCCGTGCCGCTCGAGCGCGATCACGGCGAGCATCGCCGTGTAGCCGGCGGTGCCGATCGCCATCGCCTCGCGCGCGCTCATTCCCTGTGGCAGCGGCACGAGCCAGTCGCCGTTCACGCGCGCTTTCTCCGCCCAGGCGCCGAGATGCGTCTCGCCAAGCCCGAAACCGTTGAGGACGACATGATCGCCCGGCTTCCAGTCGGGATGCGCGGATTGCTCGACGGTCCCGGCAAGGTCGATGCCCGGAATCATCGGCCAGCGCCGCATCACCGGCGCGAGGCCGGAGACGGCGAGGCCGTCCTTGTAGTTGATGCAGGAGAACTCGACCCGGACGGTGACGTTGCCGTCCATCAGGTCGTTTTCGTCGAAGTCGGTGAAGCCGACCTTCTGGCCGTCTTCGGTTTTCTCGATCAGGACCGCGGTGAATTTTGTCATGGGACTTCTTAACACGGCCCGCGGCGGCGCTGCACGTCCTTGGTCCGTCAGCGGCGCTCGTCGAGCACCATGCGCACGGCGAGCCCCGCGAGAACCGTGCCCATCAGCCAGCGTTGCAGCAGCAGCCATGCGGGACGAGCGGCAAGAAAGGCGGCAATCGAACCGGCGGCGAGCGCGATCCCGGCATTCACCGTCACGCTGACGGCGATCTGCGTGAAACCGAGTGCGACAGATTGCGCCAGCACGCTGCCCGCCGACGGATCGATGAACTGCGGCAGCAGCGACAGATAGAGCATCGCGATCTTCGGATTGAGCAGGTTCGTGAGAAAACCCATGGCGAACAGCCGGGCCGGGCTGTCAGCCGGCAGCACGTGCACCTGAAGCGGCGATTGCCCGCCCGGCCGGATCGCCTGCCAGGCGAGCCAGAGGAGATACGCCGCGCCGGCGAAGCGGAGGGCGTCGTAGGCATAGGGCACCGCGAAGAGCAGCGCCGTGATGCCGAAGGCCGCGCACAGCATGTAGAAGACGAAGCCGAGCGCGACGCCGCCGAGCGAGATCAGTCCGGCCACGCGTCCCTGGCTGATCGAGCGCGAGATCAGATAGATCATGTTCGGCCCGGGGGTGAGCACAAGGCCGAGCGCGATCAGCGCGAAGGCAGCGAACGTCGCGGACGACGGCATGAAGGAAGTCCGTGGCCGGTCACGTCACGCCGGCACGGGCGCCGCTCTCATCACCGGCTTCTCGACGATCGGCAGGTTCAGCGCGGCCGATACGAAGCCGAGCACGATCGAGCCCCACCAGATCGGGTCGTAGGAGCCGAACGACTCGTACAGCACGCCGCCGAGCCACACGCCGAGGAAGCCGCCGACCTGGTGGCTGAAGAAGGCGACGCCGAACAGCGTCGCGAACCACTTGGTCCCGAACATCAGCGCGACGAGACCGGAGGTCGGTGGCACCGTCGACAGCCACAGGAATCCCATCACCGCGCCGAAGATGATGGCCGACGCCGGCGTCACCGGGAAGCTGATGAAGGCAATCACCGCCAGCGAGCGCAGCAAATAGATCAGCGCGAGCAGATACCGCTTCGGCATCTTGTCGCTGAGCCAGCCAGCGAACAGCGAGCCGATGATGTTGAACAGCCCGATCACGCCGATCGTCCATGCGCCGGTGTCCACCGACAATCCGCGATCGACCACGTAGGCGGGCAGGTGCACCGTGATGAAGAGCAGTTGAAAGCCGCAGGTGAAGAATCCGAGCACGAGCAGCACATAGCTGCGATGGCCGAGCGCTTCGCTGAGCGCCTCGCGCAGCGATTGCTTCTGGGCGGCGCCCCCAGCTTCGACAAAGTCCTTCGGCGTCGCGAGCGCGAGCGACAGCGGAATGATCAGGAGCACGATCGCCGCGAACAGGAGCAGCGCATTCTGCCAGCCGAAGCCGTGGATGAAACCGACGGCAAGCGGCGAAAACAGGAACTGTCCGAACGAGCCCGCCGCCGTGCCCGCGCCGAATGCGAGCGACCGCCATTGCACCGGCAGCAGGCGGCTGAAGGCGGCGATGACGATCGTGAACGAGCTGCCGGCGATACCGAAGCCGGCGAGCACGCCTGCCGACAGGTTGAGCATCGCGGGCGTAGTCGAGTACGCCATCAGGGCGAGGCCGAGCGAATAGAGAACCGCGCCTCCGCTCAGCACCAGCACCGGCCCGAACCGGTCGGCGAGCGCGCCGGCGACCGGCTGGCTCGCGCCCCACAACAGGATCTGGACGGCGAGCGCGAGCGCGAACACGTCGCGGCCCCAGGCGTTCGCCTCTACCATCGGCGGCAGAAACAGGCCGAGCGCCGCCCGCGGCCCGAAGCTGAGCACGCCGATCGCGCAGCCGGCGACCAGGATGATGACCACGAATTGCGAGCCGGCAGCCGTGGAGCGGGTCTGCGTCGTGGTCGACATGCGATGATTCCTGCCGCTGGGAGTGGCGCCGAATCGTGCAACGGCGCGAGGATTGGATAGGTGCGGCGGAATGTAACGATCCGTCCTTCGCCGCCCTAACGAAAATTGCTGAAGTCAGCCATCGTCTTTGCGCATGAGAACCGGCGCCTGCGAAGGCGAGGGGCCTGTAAAGGGAATGCCTGGATTTCGAGCGCGCCCCTAGCGAAGCCGGCCGAAATGGATTATATTGGCTTTTGCTCGGATTGAGAATAATTCCGAGTGAGGCCGGCCTGAGCCGGAGTTTCGATGCGCAATATATGCTCAAATCGAGCAGAAATGCGTGAGGGTGAGTGGAGGGCGTGATGACTGCAACGCCGCAGATTGAAATTTTCGAGCCGAAGGTTCCGCACGGTCCAGCCGCTGAGCCGCGTCCGGGCTCGGGCGCCGCTGCGCGCCGCTTGGGCGTGCTGCCGATGCCGTCGCTCGAATGGAACGAGCAGGTGGCGCGCGAGACCGCGCATCTTTACGAGCGCGTGAAGACCGTAGTGCCGCCGGTCGAGTGGCCGTTCTTCGCGCCCTACGTGAAGGCGATCAATACGCTCAAGGAACAGCGCAACGCCGTCATCCTCGCGCACAACTACCAGACGCCGGAAATCTACAACTGCGTCGCCGATTTCGTCGGCGACAGCCTCCAGCTTGCGCGCGAGGCCACCAAGACCAAGGCCGGCATCATCGTGCAGGCCGGCGTCCACTTCATGGCCGAGACCTCCAAGCTCCTGAACCCGGACAAGGTCGTGCTCATCCCCGACCTCAAGGCCGGCTGCTCGCTCGCCGCCTCCATCACCGGCGCGGACGTGCGCCTTCTGCGCGAGCGCTATCCCGGCGTGCCGATCGTGACCTACGTGAACACGTCGGCCGACGTGAAGGCCGAGAGCGACATCTGCTGCACGTCGTCGAACGCGGTGCAGGTGGTCGAGAGCTTCGGCACCGACCGCGTCATCTGCATCCCCGACGAATTCCTCGCGCGCTGGGTCGCCACCCAGACGAAGGTGAAGATCATCGCCTGGAAGGGCCACTGCGAGGTGCACGAGCGCTTCACCGCCGCGGAGCTACGCGACTATCGCGTGGCGAATCCCGGCGTGCAGATCCTTGCGCATCCCGAATGCCCGCCCGACGTGATCGGCGAGGCGGACTTCACCGGCTCGACCTCGGCGCTCATCAAGTTTGTGAAGGACAAGCAGCCGAAGAAGGTCGTCATGGTCACGGAATGCTCGATGGCGGACAACGTGGCGGCGGAAGCGCCGAACACGGAGTTCATCCGCCCGTGCAACCTCTGCCCGTACATGAAGCGCATCACGCTGCCGAAGATCCTCGACAGCCTCGTCTATCTCCGCGAGGAAGTGGAGATCGACCCTGCAATTGCCGAGCGCGCCCGCCGCGCCGTCGAACGCATGGTGCAGTTGAAGAACTAACGTCGTCCCGGACGCGGCGCAGCCGTGATCCGGGACCGTCTTCAATTGGCTTCGGACGATCCCGGCTCCCGGGCTTCGCCCCCGGCCGGGATGACGAAAGAATCCGATGTCCGCTTCCGTTCACACGCCCCAGCAACTGCTGCCGCAATCCTTCGGCGGCATCGACGACGTCGTCATCGTCGGCGGCGGGCTCGCCGGGCTCTTCTGCGCGTTGAAGCTCGCGCCGCGGCCGGTGACGGTGATCACTGCCGCACCCATCGGCGAGGGCGCGTCGTCCGCTTGGGCGCAGGGCGGCATCGCCGCCGCCGTTGGCGAAGGCGACAGCATCGAGGCGCACGTCGCCGACACCGTCGCCGCCGGTGCCGGGCTCGTCGACCGCAACGTGGCCGAGCTCATGGCGCGCGAAGGGCCGGCGCGCATCGCCGATCTCCTGAAATACGGCGTGCCGTTCGACCGCGATCTCGAAGGGCATTTTCTTCTTTCGCGCGAGGCTGCGCATTCCACGAGCCGCGTCGTGCATGTGAAGGGCGACCGCGCCGGCGCCGCCATCATGCAGGCGTTAATTGCCGTCGTGCGCGACACGCCCTCGATCCGCGTGCTCGAAGGTTTTGTGCTCGATGAAGTGCTGATGGATGGCCGGCGTCTCGCTGGCATCCAGGCGCGCGCCGCATCCGGCGGCGCGCCGATCTCGGTGCCGGCGCGCGCCGCCGTGCTCGCGACCGGCGGCGTCGGCGCGCTCTATGCCGTCACCACCAATCCGCGCGAGGCGAGGGGAAGCGGGCTTGCCGTCGCTGCCCGTGCCGGCGCGATCATCGCCGATGCGGAGTTCGTGCAATTCCACCCGACTGCGCTCGATGTCGGCCGCGATCCCGCGCCGCTCGCGACTGAGGCGCTGCGCGGCGAAGGCGCGATCCTCGTTAACAAAAAAGGGGAGCGCTTCATGCAAGCGCTGCATCCGGCGGCCGAGCTTGCGCCGCGCGATGTGGTCGCCCGCGGCGTATTCGCGGAAATTTCCGCAGGCCGCGGCGCGTTTCTCGACGCGCGCATGATCGAGCGGTTCGCCGATCGCTTCCCGACTGTTCATGCCGCCTGTGCCGCCGCGCGCATCGACCCCTCGCGGGATCTCATCCCGGTCGCGCCCGCCGCCCACTATCACATGGGCGGCGTGCTGACCGATGCGAATGGCCGCACCTCGCTCGACGGCCTGTGGGCCGCGGGCGAAGTGACCTCCACCGGCGCGCATGGCGCCAACCGTCTTGCCTCCAATTCGCTGCTGGAAGCGGTGGTTTTTGCCGCGCGCATCGCACGGGACATCGGCGGCCTGTTGCCCACGCCGCACGTGCGCGCCGCGTTCGGCGGCGAAGCGCCGTCCACGCCCGCAGTCCCGCCCGCGTCGAACGACGATGAGCGGCGCCTTCGCCAATTGATGTCGGCGAATGTCGGCGTGATCCGCAACGGCGCCGGTCTCGCGCATGCGTTGGAGGAAATCGCCGCCATCGAACGCCGTACCCGCTCGGCGGCGACGCGCGACATGGCGGCCGCGGCTCTCCTGATCGCTGCCGGCGCCCGGCGCCGCACCGAGAGCCGCGGCGGGCATTTCCGTTCCGACTTCCCGCACGCCGATCCGAACCAGGCGCAACGCAGCTACATGACGCTCGCCGAGGCGCACGAGATCGCGCTTCGCGTGAGTGCCAAGGCGGCATGATCATGCGAACCGATCTGCTCGCCCCCGGCGCCTTCCTCTCGCCGCTCGTGATCGAGGAAGCCGTGCGCCGCGCCCTCGAAGAAGACCTCGGCCGCGCCGGCGACATCACGTCGGCGGCCACCATCCCGCAGGACGCGAAGGCGCAAGCGACGCTCGTCGCCCGCAAGCCCGGGGTGCTCGCGGGCCTCGCCTGCGCGTCCGAAGCATTCCGGTTGATCGACGGCTCCGTCGAGGTTCGCGCGCACAAACGCGACGGCGACAAGGTTGTTGCGAAGGAAACGGTTGCCGACATCACCGGCCCGGCGCGCGCCGTCCTTTCCGCCGAGCGGGTCGCGCTGAATTTCCTGACGCATCTTTCCGGGATCGCGACGCTCACCGCCGCCTTCGTCGACAAGGTGAAGCACACGCAGGCGAAGATCGTCTGCACGCGGAAAACCATTCCCGGCTTGCGTGCGCTGGAGAAGTACGCCGTGCGCTGCGGCGGTGGTCAAAACCATCGCTTTGGCCTCGACGACGCTGTGCTCATCAAGGACAACCACATCCAGGTTGCCGGCGGTGTCGTGCCTGCGCTCGAGCGCGCCCGCGCCGCCGTCGGTCATCTCGTCAAGATCGAGATCGAGGTCGACAGCCTGGCGCAGCTTGAGGCTGTCCTGAAATCGGGCCTTGCCGACGTGGCGCTGCTCGACAACATGGACCCCGCCGCCATGAAGAAGGCGGTGGAGATGGCGAAGGGGAGGCTCGCGCTCGAAGCTTCCGGTGGCGTCACGCTGGAGACCGTGGCGCAGATCGCCGAGACCGGCGTCGACATGATCTCTTCGGGCGCACTTACGCATTCCGCGCCAGCGCTCGATCTCGCGCTCGACATGGAAATCTAGCGCACCCCGAACCGCAGCCCCGCCGACGGCCGCTCGGCGACGACCTCCCGGCGGAAGCGGAACAGCGCCGCCGGCCGCCCGCCGGTCGCGGTCGAAGTCTCGCCGGTCGGCTCGACAAGCTGCGTCGACTCCACCAGCCGGCGGAAATTCTGCTTGTGCAGGTGCCGCCCGGCGATCGCCTCCACCGTGCGCTGCAGTTCCGTGAGCGTGAATTCCGGCGTCATCAGCTCAAACACCACCGGGCGGTACTTCATCTTCGCGCGCAGCCGCGCGATGGCCGTCGCCAGAATGCGCCGGTGGTCGAGCGGCATCGCCTCGCCGAGCGGCGCAAGCGCCCGGCGTGCGAGCCCGGCCTCCCGTCCGTCGCGCCGCGCCTCCTCGACGAGCCCGGCGTCATACAGAAGCTCGTAGCGGTCGAGCGTGCGCTCCTCGTCCCAGGGGAATCCCTCGGTGCCGAATGCCTGCCGCAGCCGCTCGCGCCGCGGCAGCTTTGCGGCAGGCTGTGTCGGCGTCGCCTTCACCCATTCGCCGAGCGCGGGCAGGATCGTCCTGTCGAGCAGCGTCGGCCGGCCGCCGCGCCAGTCTTCCCACGGGAAGAACTTGTACCAGGGCTCGAAGCGCGCACCGGCGCCGGCGAGCTTGCCTTCGTCGTCCGGCACGCGCGTCAGCGCAAGATATCCGACCGAGACAACATGCGGAGAGGTATCGGCGGCCTGCGCATGCCGGCCGCGGTCGCCGAACGTATAGAGCTGCTCGACATAGCCGACGTTCAGCGCCGTCTGCTCGGCGACGAACGTGCGCAGCGCGATCTCGAACGTGCGGTGCTTGAGCGGATCGAACGGGCCGCTCGGCAGCCCGATCGGCGTCCGCCCGTTGCCGCCCGCGACGAGGATTTGCGGGGCGTCGCCGCGCATGGCGACGATGGCGGCGGTCAGGCCGATCTCAACCGGAGCGCTGGGGTGCGAGGACATGGAATCAGAGTATCACGTCGCAACTCGGATTATTCATTGACGACGGCGATGGCAAAGCCGTCATAGCCCTTGCTGCACACCGTCTGGATCGCCGTCGCGGAGAGCCGCGGCTCCGACGCGACCAGTTCATTGAAGCGGCGCACGCCCTGCACATCCGGATCGCCGTTCGCCGCGTCGGCGACCGCGCCGTCGCGGATGACGTTGTCGACGACGATCACGCTGCCAGGCCGACCGAGCCGCAACGCCCAGCGGAGATAGTCCGGGTTGCCGCGCTTGTCGGCGTCGAGGAAGAAGAAATCGAACGGCCCCACGCCCTCTTTTTCCAGCATCGGCAGGGTGTCGAGTGCGCGCCCGACACGGATCTGCACGCGCTCGGCAAGGCCCGCCCGTGCAATGTTCGCCTTGGCGACCTCGGCGTTGCGCGGCTCAAGCTCGAGCGTGACGAGCTGCCCGTCCGGCGGCAGCGCCCGCGCGAGCCAGATCGTGCTGTAGCCGCCGAGCGTGCCGATCTCGAGAATGCGGCGCGCGCCCCGGATGCGTGCGAGCAGATGCAGGAGCTTGCCGTGATTGGGTGCCACTTCGATGGCGGGAAGTCCCGCCGCTGTGGTCGCCGCCAGCGCCGTGTCGAGCGCCGGATCGGCCGGCACGAAATACTGCGTCAGATAGCGCTCGACGGCGGTCCACTGCGCTTCGCTCATGGTCGCACCTCGGAAGCGGCAGCGCGTGCCGCGGCTCACTCCAACGGAAGGTCGAACGGAACGCCCTCGTAGGCGGCGACGCCGTAGCCGATGCGCGCAATCGCCCGCGTCATCCGGCCCTCGCGGCCGAGATAGGCGTCGCCGAGCGCCACGAGCCGCGGATTGGGCGAGGCCGTCGGCGACGAGCTGCGGATCCGCATGGCGATTTCCTCCTCGTCGCGATTCGGCAGCAGCGCGCAGGCGGTGATGAAGGCGGCGGCGGTGGAGCGTGAAATTCCGGCGAAGCAATGCACGACGAGCGGCTTCGCCCGGTCCCAGCGCCCGGCGAATTCGACGAGCCGTTCGACATGCGCTTCGCCCGGCGGGATCATCCCGTCGATCGCGTCGGCGATGTCGTCCATCTGCAGCCACAGATGATTTTCGGGCTCGATCCCAAGCGGCCGGAATACCCGCGCCTCTTCGCGCACGAGTGTCACCACGTGGCGGGCGCCGCTGTCTGCCACGGTGTCGTTCAGGCGTGCGAGCGAACAAATCTTGATCATGTTTCCTTGTCGGACAGTTCCATGAACCGCTTGACGAAACGCCGCTTGGCGGCGTCGGCGGTCCAAGGGTGCAGATAGTACCGGATCGCTTCGGCGTCGAGGGTGGGGGGCTTGCCGAAAAAGCGCCGGGCCTCCCGCTCGGAGAAGCCCGCGAGCTTCGTGGCCTCGAGATAGGCCGCTGCCCGGTCGGCCGCCTTCACGATCTTCACAAGTTCTTGCGGCCAGCGCGCCGGCAACCCGAACCGCACGCTGACCGCATGCAGGAGCCGCGCCTCGATCTTCTTGTAGTCTTCCTTCAGCACCGCCTTGAACGGGCTGATCAGGTCGCCGATCACGTATTCCGGCGCGTCGTGCAGGAGCACGGCCCGCCGCCAGCGCTGGTCGAGATTGGGCGCGGCTTTCCGGGACAGCGCTTCCACCAGCAGGGAATGCTGCGCCACCGAGAAGATGTGCGCGCCTTCGGTCTGCCCGTTCCAGCGCGCCACGCGCGCAAGGCCGTGCGCCACGTCCTCGATTTCCACATCGAGCGGCGACGGGTCGAGCAGGTCGAGCCGGCGGCCCGACAGCATGCGCTGCCAGGCGCGATGCGGTTTGTCGCCGAAAGTCATGCGATTCCCATGACGGATGGCCGGGTGGAACCCTGCCTTTCCTAGGGCACCGCCGCTGAAAAGCAATGCATGCGGATTTCGTCCGGATGGCATAAGCTTGCCGCGGGCAGGGAGCGGCCCTTAGAACCGCCACCCGATGGGAGGGGCGAGATGAAACGAATCGCGCTGCTGTTCGCCGCGTTCGTTGCGGGTGTTGTCGTCGGCCAGTCGCAATTGGTTGTGCCGCACGCCGCTTGGGCGATCGGATCGCCGGTCGGCCACAACTTCAAGGACGAGGCAAAGCCGATCAGCACCGCCGAGGCTGGCAGGATCGAGACCTATCTTCGCCGCGTGTTCGGCAATTCCGCGATCCGCCTGGACCGCCAGCCGCCCGAAGCCGACGTCTATCTCGGCAAGCAATTCCTCGGTCTGGTCTATCCCGACGAGACGGACGGCGAGCGCGCCTTCTATTTCGAGATGGCGATCCTCGCGGCCGATCTCGACCCGGGCACGGCGTCGGGCTCCAGTCGCTAACTAGCACACACTCCGCTCATTCCCGCGCAAGCGGGAATCCAGAGCAGCATACATTTTTTCGATTATGCCCTGGGTCCCCGCTTTCGCGGGGACGAGCGGTGTACCAATTCTACTCTGCGAACCGTAGTCTAGCGACGTACTCGGTTCGCCATTACGGCCGCGTGGCGGTGGCAGGTCACGAGGTGGTCATTGACCATGCCGACCGCCTGCATGAACGCATAGACGATCGTCGGCCCGCAGAACTTGAACCCGCGCGCTTTCAGATCCTTGGAGATTTTTCGCGAGATGTCGGTCTCCGCCGGGATCTGCTTGATCGTCTTGAAGCGATTGACGACCGGCTCGCCGTCGACGAAGTCCCAGAGATAGTCGGAAAAGCCCGGTCCCGTTTCCATGATGTCGAGATAGGCGCGCGCCGAAAGCACCGCGCCCTCGATCTTCGCCTTGTTGCGGATGATTCCGGCATCCTTCATCAGCGACGCCTTCTTGCGGGCGTCATAGCGCGCGATGATCGAAGGCTTGAAGCCGTCGAATGCGCGCCGGAAATTGTCGCGCTTGCGCAGGATCGTGATCCACGAGAGTCCGGCCTGGAATCCGTCGAGCAGGAGCTTCTCGAACAGCGCGCGGTCGTCGCGCTCCGGCACGCCCCACTCATCGTCGTGATAGGCGACATAAACCGGGTCGGTGCCGCACCACGGGCAGCGCGCAATGCCGTCGGGATGTTCGACGCGCTTCATGTTGCGCTCTCGGCTTCGCCCGGAAACTTGAAGTTCGCCCAATCCGGTTTGACGAGCGTGAGCTCCACGCCGCCGGCTTCGATCTTCTCGCCCGCCTTGATCGCCTCGTCGGCGCGGTCGAGCCGCAGCATCGCCACGCCGAGCCGTCCCGCCGCCGAGCCCATGTAGCCGAGCACCCGCTCGCCCGCCTTCACTTCGGCGCCCGCTTCCGGTGCGCTGTCGGCGAAGGCGACCGGCACCGCCCGCCGCCGCGCCACATCGCGCCGCTCCACGCGCGACACGACCTCCTGGCCGATGAAGCAGCCCTTGTGGAAATCGACGCCGCCGAGCAGGTCCATGTCCGCCTCGTGCGGAAAGGTGTCGCCGTAGATGAAATCCTTGCCGCCTTCGGGGATGCCGAGCGAAATCCGCCGGCCCTGCCACACTTCCGGACCCACGATCTTCGCGCCTGCGCCTTCGAGCGCCGTTGCCGCGCCTTCCGCAGGCAGCACCACCCGCCAGCCGAGTCCGAAGTGGCGCGGGTCGAGATACACAAGGCCGAGCTCCGCCGGCGGCTCCTTGTCGAACACGACCGCGACAGCGAGGTCCGGCCGCGGCGCGATCTCCACCTTGGCGCGCAGCTTGTAGAAGTTGAGCTTCTTCGCCAGTTCGCCGGCAAGCGCCGCCGGGGCATCCAGCAGGAAGCCGCCGCCCTCGTCGGCGGCGATCGCCACCGCGATGAAGTCCACGACGATCTTGCCCTGCGGGGTGAGGAGCGCCGTATAGACCGCCGCCCCCGGCGCGAGGTTCTCCACCGAGCTGGTGACGATCCCTTGCAGGAATTTCGCCGTCTCTTCGCCGGTGATCCGCAGCACGGCCCGCTCGGTAGACAGGATGGCGCGCACGAAGCCTCTCCGCTTGCAAACTCTCGCGCCGAGACGTAAGGCCGCTTGGCGCGCGGGGCAAGTCCACGGGATTCCATTGGAGGACTTGCCGATGCCCTCATCCTGAGGAGCCCGCGACCTCATCCTTCGAGACGCCCTCGCTTCGCTCGGGCTCCTCAGGATGAGGTCGCGGGCGTCTCGAAGGATGAGGGCATGGGAAAGAAACCATGCCCGAAACCTACGACCTCATTCTCAAAGGCGGCACCGTCGTCAATCAGGACGGCATCGGCCACCGCGACGTCGGCCTGCGCGCCGGCAGGGTCGCCGCGATCGGCGACCTCGCCCGTGCCTCGGCCGGCGAGACGGTGGACTGCCGCGGGCTGCACATCCTGCCCGGTGTCATCGACACACAGGTGCATTTCCGCGAGCCGGGCCTGACCCACAAGGAAGACCTGGAGTCGGGCTCGCGCGCAGCGGTGCAGGGCGGCGTCACCGCCGTGTTCGAAATGCCGAACACCGATCCGGTGACGACGAGCGCCGCCGCGCTCGAAGACAAGGTGAAGCGCGCGAGCGGCCGCATGCATTGCGACTTCGCCTTCTTCGTCGGCGGCAATCACGCCAATGTCAGTGAGCTTGCCGAGCTGGAACGCCTGCCGGGTGCGGCCGGCATCAAGGTCTTCATCGGCTCCTCCACCGGCAAGTTGCTGGTCCCTGATGACGAGGGCTTGCGCGCAATCCTGCAGGTCATCCGCCGCCGCGCGTCCTTCCATGCCGAGGACGAATCGCGGCTGGAGGAGCGCAGGAAGCTCTGCGTCGAGAACGATCCGCGCTCGCATCCGGTCTGGCGCGACGAGACCGCGGCCCTGCAGGCGACGCAGCGGCTCGTCGCGCTCGCGCGCGAGACCGGCAAGCGCGTGCACGTGCTGCACGTTTCCACCGCGGAAGAGATCGAATTTCTCGCGAAGCACAAGGACGTCGCCAGCGTCGAGGTGACGCCGCATCATCTCACGATGGCCGCGCCCGATTGCTACGAGCGCCTCGGCACCCGCGCGCAGATGAATCCGCCCGTACGCGATGCCCGCCACCGCGACGCGCTGTGGCGCGGCGTGGAGCAGGGCGTCGTCGACATCCTCGGCTCCGACCACGCGCCGCACACGCTGGAAGAAAAGGCGAAACCCTATCCCGCGAGTCCCTCGGGCATGACCGGCGTGCAGACGCTGGTGCCGCTCATGCTCGACCACGTGAATGCCGGCCGCCTCACGCTCGAACGCTTCGTCGATCTGACGAGCGCCGGCCCCGCGCGCCTGTTCGGTATTGCCGCGAAGGGCAGGATTGCCACCGGCTACGATGCCGATCTCACGGTGGTCGATCTCAACCGCAAGCAGACGATCACGAATGGCTGGATCGCTTCGAAATGCGGCTGGACGCCCTATGACGGCGTCGAGGTGCGCGGCTGGCCAGTCGGCACCTTCGTGCGCGGCGCCAAGGTCATGTGGGAAGGCGATCTCGTCACGCCCTCGATCGGCGCGCCCGTGCGCTTCCTCGAAGCGTTGCCACATTCTTCATAAGTCGTCCCCGCAAAAGCGGGGACCCATGTACACAGGCGCTCGCGGATCTCTTGAGCTTGGGTGTTCATGGGTCCCGGCTCTCGCTTCGCCCGGCCGGGACGACAACAGCCGTCAATCCCCCGCCACGAAGAAATGCCACACGCCGCTCGGCGAGATGCCGACGCGGAAGAAGATATAGGCGCCGAATTCCTGCATCTCCCGCCAGTCGCTGCCGGTGACGAGGCGAAAGAGCTCCACCTTCTGCTCGGGGGTCAGTTGGTTGAGCGGAATGCCGTAGAAGTATGGCCACACGTACATTTCCTGCGGCGTGTCCTTGTCCAGATGCACGAACGGCGTCTCGAGGATGTCGACCAGGATGCCGAGCACCTCGATGCCTTCGCTGTCGGGATAGTTCGATTTCCAGTATTCGACCGGATCGCTGCCGCCGCTGCCGAACGAGAACACCGGCATCATCTCGTTCGTCTGCATGACGGTGACGACCTTGTTCAGGTCGCCGGAGCGCGCGGCCTCGAGAATCCGTTCGCGCATCTGCCGGACCTTCTCTGGCAGCCGCGACAGATCGCGCATGACTTCGGGCAGCGCTCGTTCCTGGCCGGCGGCCTGATCGCTCTTCGCGTCCTTGGTTGCAGCCGGCGCATTCGCCTTCGGCGCGACCTGATCCGTCTTGACCTTGCTTTGCGCGGCGGCAGGCAGCGCGAGCGTGAGCGGCAGAAGGATGGCGAGCAGGCCCGTCAGGATACGCATGACGCCCTCGGAACGGCCGTAGCAAGCCGAGCCTAGCCGAGCTTGGCTGCGAACGCGAGCGGCCAGCCGGCCTGAATCATTTTCTCGCCGCCGGAATCGAACCCTGCGCGGATTTGCGGAGCCGATTGAATCGACTCGCGAATCTTCCGTTCTTCACGCAATGCTTGAAGCGGACGCGTCCGGGCCTACTGGCGCGTCGGCGGGACCGTGAACTCGCCGCGGCGGATGCGGTCGCCGAGGCCGTCGGCGAAGCGCGCGGCCGCGTCCTCGCCATAGGTTGAAACGAGTTCATGGATGGCGGTGAACAAGGCCACCTGCGCCAGACAATCGCCGTCGATGCCCTCGCGCCGGGCTTCCTCCCAGGCTTCGCAGAGATAGGCGAGGGCGGCGCGCCGTTCGTCTTCGGAGCCCGCGTTTGCTCTGTCGGCCAGGGAAGCGGGAAGGGGAATTGAACGCACGGGAAGGGCTCCACGGCTGGGTGACCGACGGTGCGCCTATTTAACGAGCGGCATTAACGCGGTCGCGCCCCACCTTACAGGAAGGTTAACGCAATCATGCGAATTGGGTTAATTGCCGTACCGGGTTGCAATCTCGCGGGAAAGCTTGGCCCCCTCGTCGAGAAATCGCCGGATCGCGAGGTCCGCCGCCGGCGTGCAGCTCCGATAGGTCTGCTCGTAGGCCACGTAGGAGCGGTTGAAGCTCGCGATCATCCGGTCGCGCCGCTCCGCCGGCGGCTGCTCCGACTCGATCAGCCCCTGCATCTCGTTGCGCCAGCGGCTGCCGTCCTTGGAACCGCAGAGCGGCCGCAGGTAGTGCAGGGCACCGAGGATCTCCGCGAGCCGCGCCATTTCGCCTTCGTAGGCCGGCGGCGTCTCGATGATCTTGATCTGTTTCTGGTCGGGCAGGGCAGCGGGCGCCGCGCGCTGGGCCGGCGCCTGCGGCTGCTGCATCTGCGGTTGCGGCGGGACGTAAGGCCGGATCGGCCGCAAGGGCGCGATCAGCGTGCGGAAGAAATCCTGCGCGGCCGCAGGCGCGGAAGAGCCCGCAACCGCGAGAATGACGGCAAGGGTCAGGAAAGCGCGCATCGGATGACCTTGCGCCGCCATATGCGCCCGAACCGCGGCACAGGCAAGGCAGAGCGCGTGATCCCGAAAAGTGGGAACCGGCTTTCGGAAGAGATCACGCGCAAACAATAATCTAGAGCGGAATGACTTTTCATTCCGCTCTAAGGCCGCAAGATCCGCGCCGCCGCTTCGACGATCTCCGCCAGACCGTCGGTCGTCTCGTAGCCGCCGAGCGCGCCGGGCTCGATCCATTCGAGCGCTGCCAGCTCCTGCTCGTTGGCCTTGGCTTCGCCCGCCAGCCAGCGGGCGGCAAAAGCAAGGATAACGAAATGCCGGCCGACGCCGCCCGCCCCGTCCGGCAGCATCATCTCGCGGTAGCCGGCGAACCCCGCGATCTCCGCTTCGACGCCGGTTTCTTCCCGCAGCTCTCGCCGCGCCGCGTCGGCCGCGGTTTCTCCAAGCTCGACCCGTCCGCCCGGGAGCGTCCATAGCCGCGGCGGCAGCGCGCGCCGCACGAGCAGGAGCCGGCCGTCACGGAAACAGGCGGCGCTCGCAGCAAGGACAGGCCGGTTTGTGCTATCGCGCATGCAGGCTGTAACTCTTAGCAGAAACCATGTGCGGGCGCTTCGTCATCAAGTCATCGCCGGAGGAGATCCGGCGGCTGTTCGGCTATGTGGAGCAGCCGAACTTTCCGCCCCGCTACAATATCGCGCCGACCCAGCCGGTGCCGATCGTGCATCAGGAGCACGGGCTCCGGCACTTCCTACTGGTGCGCTGGGGACTGATCCCGTCCTGGGTCAAGGACCCGAAGCAGTTTTCGTTGCTCATCAACGCGCGGCTGGAAGGGATCACGACGAAGCCCTCCTTCCGCGCGGCGATGCGGCGGCGCCGGTGCCTTGTTCCTGCGGACGGCTTCTACGAATGGAAGAAGGAGGCGAACGGCAAGCGCCCCCATTTCATCCGTGCGCGCGTCGGCGGACCGTTCGCGTTCGCCGGGCTGTGGGAGACCTGGGTCGACCGCGACGGCGGCGAGATCGATACCGCGGCGATCGTCACCTGCGACGCCAACGCGACGCTCGCGCCGATTCACAAACGCATGCCGGTGATCGTGCCGCCGGAGCATTTCGAAGCCTGGCTCGATTGCGACCACGTCAAAGCGGAAGAAGCGGCCGCCCTCGTCGGCCCCGCACCCGATGATCTGCTTGAAGCCTGCGAAATTTCCACGCGCGTGAACGCGGTGAAGAACGACGGCCCGGAAAACATCGAGCCGGTGGCCTAGCGTCATCCTTCGAGGCTCGCTTCGCTCGCACCTCAGGATGACGGGCCTTAAAGCACCTTCCCCGGATTGAGGATGCCCTTCGGATCGAGCATGGCCTTGAGCGAGCGCATCAACTGCAGCTCGACCGGGTCCTTCACGCCGGGAAGATATGCGCGTTTCATAAGTCCGATGCCGTGCTCGGCCGAGATCGAACCGTTGAACCTAGCGGCCACCGCATAGACGGCGTCGTTGATCTCCTTGGTGTGCGCGAGGAACGCCGCGCGGTTGCCGTCCTCCGGCTTGCACACGGCGAAATGCATGTTGCCGTCGCCGAGATGCCCGAACGGCAACGGCCGCGAGTCGGGCAGGATCTTCAGCACGGCTGCGCTCGCCTCCTCGATGAACGCCGGCACCGCGGAGACGGGCACCGAAACGTCGTGCGCGATCGAGCCGCCGATCCCTCGTTGCGCATCCGGCAGGATCATGCGCAGCCGCCAGAATGCCTTCGCCTGTTCCATGCTCGCGGCGATGGTCGCGTCCTCGACGCAGCCGTTGTCCGTTCCCGCCGTAAGGATTTCTTCCATCGCCTCGCGCATACCGAACGGCACCGGCGAGGAAAGCTCCAGCAGCACGTACCAGGCGTGCGGCGAGGCGAGCGGGTCGCGCATGCCGGGCGGATGCTTGATCGCGAACTCGACGCCCATACGCGTCATCAATTCGAAGCTCGTCACCGCCGTGCCCGCGCGCGACTGTGCGATCTTCAGGAGCTCAAGCGCGGCTTGCGGCGAGGCGACGCCGACGAAAGCGGTCTCGACCGCGCGCGGCGCCGGAAAGAGCTTGAGCACCGCCGCCGTGATGATCCCGAGCGTGCCTTCCGCGCCGATGAAGAGGTGCCGGAGATCGTAGCCGGTGTTGTCCTTCTTCAGCTTGCGCAATCCGTTCCAGATGCGGCCGTCGGCGAGCACGACCTCGAGCCCGAGCACGAGATCGCGCGCCATGCCGTAGGTGAGGGCGTTGGTGCCGCCCGCGTTGGTCGAGAGATTGCCGCCGATCACGCACGAGCCTTCCGCGCCAAGCGACAGCGGAAACAGCCGGTCGTTCTTCTTCGCCTCTTCCTGCGCGCGCTGCAGGATCACGCCCGCCTCGCAGGTCATCGAGTTGGTGGCGAGGTCGACCTCGCGGATCTTGTCGAGGCGACCAGTGGAAACCACCACGGCCCGCTCGTCGAGCGGCACCTGTCCGCCCGACAGTCCCGTGTTGCCGCCCTGCGGCACCACCGGCGTGCCGGTCTCGTTCGCGAGCTTGAGGATTTCCGAGACCTCGCGCGTCGAGCCGGGCTTTAGCACGACGGCCGCGCGCCCGTCATAGATGTCGCGCCGCTCGGTGAGGAACGGCTTCATGTCGGCGGGATCGCGCAGCGCGTACTTGTCGCCGACGATCGCGGCGAAGCGGTCGATGGGCGTGGCGGCGGACGGTTTTCCGGCGGGCTTGTTCATGGCGGGATTTATAGTCCGCCCGCTGGCCGTTGTCGCGGTATCCGCTCAGGGCCGCGGCGCCGCCGCCCGCAGGAGCCGGTCGCGGATCGCTTCGCCCAGGCCCGTCGTCGGGATCGGTGCAACGGCGATCGCATGCACGTCGGTCGCGTCGAGCGCGCGCAGGTGCGCAAACAGGTTCGCGGCGGCCTCCACCAGATCGCCGTTCGGCGACAGGTTGAGCACATACGCCGTTCGCTCTGCGCCCTGCGGCAGCGACGGCCCGAACGCGAGCAACGCTTCGTCTGGTCGAACGCTGTCCGCGTCGAGCCTGAGCTTCGCCCGCGTCGCGTAGTGCGACGCCAGTTGCCCCGGCGCGGCCGGCGCTTCGCCGCCGACGGGCATGGAATCGGCGATTGCCATGCCGAGGAATTCCTCGATGTCGCCGCGCGGGATCGTGCCCGGCCGCAGCATGCGCGGCTGCTCGCGCGTGCAATCGAGGATCGTCGATTCCAGACCGAGCGGCGTCGGCCCGCCGTCGAGCACGAGATCGATCCGGTCGCGAAGATCGGTCAGCACATGCACTGCCGTCGTCGGCGATACGTGCCCCGAACGGTTGGCGCTCGGCGCCACCACCGGCTTGCCGACCGCTCGCAGGAGCGGGTTCGCGACCGGATGCGCGGGCACGCGCAGCGCGACGGTGTCCAATCCGGCGCGCGCCAGCTCGCACACGGGGCAGCGCGGCAGCGCGGGCACCACGAGCGTCAGCGGCCCGGGCCAGAACTTCTCCGCAAGCCGCGACGCGGTAGCGTTCAACCGCCCGATCTCCTTGGCGGCGTCCGCGCTCGCCAGATGCGCGATCAGCGGATTGAAGGTCGGCCGCTCCTTCGCCGCGTAGAGGCGCGCGACCGCGCGGGCATCGGTGGCGTCGGCCCCGAGCCCATAGACCGTCTCGGTCGGGAACGCGACGAGCCCGCCACCCGCCAGCACGCGCGCGGCCTCGGCGATCCCTGCGGAATCCGCGGGAACGACGCGTGCCCTGTGCTTCACGCTGTCCGGACTAGTGGTCACATTGACGGCTCCGATGCGCGCGGCCACTCTCAGCAGAAAATTTGGCTAGGCGGAAGGTCCTTGCGAAATCCCGGTGAACGGGCCGCAAACCGCAAGGGCCCGCCCGACCGAGGAGACGTTCATGGCTTATCGCGCGCCGGTCGGCGAGACCGTATTTTTCCTCGAGCATTGCACGAGCCTGAAGGAGCTCGCGGGTCACGGCGCCCACGCCGATCTGTCGCTCGATCTCGTGCGTCAGGTGCTCGACGAAGCCGGCAAGTTCGCAAACGAGGTGATCGCGCCGCTGAACCGCGTCGGCGACCGCGAAGGCACCCCCTTCGAGAACGGCGTCGTGACGATGCCGAAGGGCTGGAAGGAAGCCTATCGCGCCTTTGCCGAAGCAGGCTGGCTCGGGCTGCCCGCGCCCGTGGAGTACGGCGGGCAGGGCCTGCCGTCGCTCATCAACATGGCCTGCGTCGAATACTGGCACTCGGGGGCCATGTCCTTCGGCCTCGGCCCGATGCTGACGCAGGCCGCGATCGAGGCGATGCACGCCCACGCCAGCAAGGAATTGAAAGACAAATATCTCGCCAAGCTTATCTCCGGCGAATGGCTCGGCACGATGCAACTCACCGAGCCGCAGTCCGGCTCCGACCTCGCGCATCTGCGCACGCGTGCCGAGCGGCAGGCCGACGGCACCTATCGCATCAAGGGCCAGAAGATCTTCATCACCTATGGTGAGCACGACCTTACGCCGAACATCATCCATTTCGTGCTCGCGCGCCTGCCCGACGCGCCGGCGGGCACGAAAGGGATTTCGCTCTTCCTCGTGCCGAAGTTTCTCCTGAAGGAAGACGGCACGCCGGGCGCGCGCAACGACCTGCGCTGCGCCTCCATCGAGCACAAGCTCGGCATTCACGCTTCGCCCACCTGCGTCATGGTCTATGGCGACAACGAAGGCGCGACCGGCTGGCTGATCGGCGAGGAGAACAAGGGACTCGCCTGCATGTTCACCATGATGAATCTCGCGCGCCTCGCTGTCGGCGTCGAGGGCGTTGCCGTCGGCGAGGCGGCCTATCAGCACGCGCTCGCCTACGCGCGCGAGCGCAAGCAGGGACGGGCGAACGGAAAGGATTCGAGCCCGATCATCGAGCATCCCGACGTGAAGCGCATACTCCTCACCATGCGCGCGCTCACCAACGCCTCGCGCGCCATTGCGCTGAAAACCGCCGACGCGATCGACCGTGCGCGCCACCTGCCGGACGCCGCCGCCCGCGCGCTCGCGCACGAAGAGGCGAGCCTGCTCACGCCGATCGCCAAGTCGTTTTCCACCGACAGCGGCATCGAAGTCGCCTCCCTCGGCATCCAGGTGCACGGCGGCATGGGCTTCATCGAGGAAACCGGTGCCGCGCAGTATTATCGCGACGCGCGCATCACCGCGATCTACGAGGGCACCAACGGCATCCAGGCCATCGACCTCGTCACCCGCAAGATCGGTCAGTCGGACGGCGAAACGCTCCGGCGCGTGCTCGCCGGCTACCGCGAGATCGCGCGCCGCGTCGGGACGCTGAAGAATCCGGCGTTCGGCTCGACCGCCGCCCGGCTGGAGGAAGCGGTCGGCGCGGTCGAGCGCACCTCGAAACATCTCCTCTCCGCCGCACCGAACGCGGCGCTTGCCGGCGCCACGCCCTATCAGCGCCTGTTCGGCCTGACCGCCGGCGCCGCCTATCTCGCCGAGATCGCGTTTGCCGCCCACGTCGCGAGCGTAGCCGGCGACAGCGATCCCGCGCATGCCGCGCGCATCGCCGCCGCGCGCTTCTTCGCGGAGAACCTCCTGCCCGCCGTCGCGGGGCTGGAGCTTGCCGTGATGTCGGGCGCGGACTCCGTGCTGCAGTCGGAGGCCGCGCTGGTCGCCTAGATTGGATTCACATGAGGCGCGACATTCTCCGCTCATTCCCGCGTAAGCGGGAATCCAGGGGCAACAATGAATAACTTGCTTGTCGCCCTGGGTCCCCGCTTTCGCGGGGACGAGCGGAATTTTGGTTCGGCTCGTCGAGACGTGGAGGCTGATTGATGTCGCTCAAGGGTAAGACGCTCTTCATCACCGGCGCCTCGCGCGGCATCGGCCTTGCGATCGCGCTGCGCGCCGCAAAGGACGGCGCCAACATCGCGATTGCTGCGAAGACCGACCAGCCGCATCCGAAGCTGTCGGGCACGATCCACACGGCGGCCGAGGAGATCGAGCAGGCCGGCGGCAAGGCGCTGCCGCTCGTCGTCGACGTGCGCGAAGAGAAACAGGTCGCCGAGGCGATCGACAGGACCGCGCAGCATTTCGGCGGCATCGACATCGTCGTCAACAATGCGAGCGCGATCCAGCTCACGCGCACGCCCGAGACCGACATGCGCCGCTTCGATCTGATGCACCAGATCAACACGCGCGGCACCTACATGGTCTCGAAGTACGCGATCCCGCATCTCGAGCGCGCATCGAACCCGCACATCCTCGCGCTCTCGCCGCCGCTCGACATGCAGGAGAAATGGTTCGCACCGCACCTCGCCTATACGATGGCGAAGTTCGGCATGAGCCTTGTGATCCTCGGACTCGCGGGCGAGTTGCGGCCAAAAGGCATCGCCGCCAATACGCTGTGGCCGCGCACGACGATCGCCACCGCCGCGATCCAGAATCTGCTCGGCGGCGACCGCATCATGCGCATGAGCCGCAAGCCGGAGATCCTCGCCGACGCCGCCTACCGGATTTTCCTGAAGCCCGCGCGCGAATTCACCGGCAACTTCCTGATCGACGACACATTTCTTGCCGCCGAAGGCGTCACCGATTTCGACCAATACCGCGTCGATCCGACCCAGGCGCTCGCGCCGGATTTCTTCGTGCCCGATGGCATCAAGCCGCCGGCAATCGTTAACCTTGGCCCTGCAAAATCCTAGCGGCGCACCGTCGCGCTGCCGAGCTGCGCCTGCATCTCCGCCGTCTGGCATTCCGGCGCGAAGATGATCGCATCGCCAAGGCGGTTGCAGAAGACCTTCAGCACCTGCGCTTCGACGGCGGGCGAAAGCCGCGCCACCACTTCCTCATAGCCGCGCGCGTTCAGATGCCCGACGATGTCCCAGAACAGCGCGTAGCCCGCCTTCTTCACGCCGTTCACCGCAACGCCGTCGAAGAAGTCGGGATAGTAAGAGGCGTTGTGCACGGCGGCGATGTCGGAGAAATCGCGCGTGTGAAAGCCGGCGAGGATCACCTCGACGCCGCGCGCGCGCAGCCGCCCGACGATCTCGCCGAGATTGCGCCGCGTCGTCTCCATGCTGAGGCCGAAGCGCATATCGTTGCGGCCGAGGAAGACGATCGCGACGTCGGTGTCCTCGGGAAACGCTGCTTCGAACCGGCGCAACGCGCCCGCCGTGGTGTCGCCCGACACGCCGGCATTGATCACCTCGACGTCGTGGCCACGCGCCTGCAAGGCGCGTTCGAGCTGCGCCGGATACTTGTTCGTGGTCGATACCCCGAAGCCCGCGGTGTTGCTGTCGCCGAACGCGACGACGCGGATCGGGTCGGCCTCCGCGCCGCCAGCGAAAAGCAGCATGCCGAGCGCCGCAAGGGCTATCGGAAGCAGCCGCCTTGACATACGTTCCTCCTGTCCCGGCGAGAGGCTCGCGCAATATGCCTAACGAATGCTTGCGGCCGGGGACCGTCCGGCGGCTAGTGACCAAAGCACACGGGCCGGATTGAGGGCGGGTTGCGGCGCAATCGCGGCGAAACCAGGCGGCGCAGGCTTGGAAGAAGCGCTGTTTGTGGCCGGCGCGCGTCTCGCGTAGCCTCCGGTTTGGACGGGCATTGAATGACCACCCTTTTGTTGAGCCACGATTCGAGCCTCCGGCATGTGACGCCGGCGGGCCATCCCGAACGCGCCGATCGCCTGCGCGCCGTCATGGCGGTCTTGGAAGAAGAGCAGTTCTCGGCGCTGGCGCGCGAGGCCGCGCCCGAGGCGGACCTTGAGGCGATCACCCGCGTGCATCCTACCGAATATGTGCAGGCACTGCAGGACGCCGTGCCCGCCGAAGGCATCGTCCGCGTCGATGCCGACACCTCCCTTTCGTCCGGGAGCTGGGAGCCGATCCTGCGTTCGGCCGGCGGGGCCGTGCAGGCCGTCGACGAGGTGATGGAAGGGAAGGTGTCGAACGCCTTCGTGGCGATGCGCCCGCCCGGCCATCATGCCGAGACCTCGACGCCCATGGGCTTCTGCTTCTTCAACAATGCCGCGATCGCCGCGCGCCACGCGCAGGCGCGTCACGGTGCCGAGCGCGTGGCGATTGTCGACTTCGACGTGCATCACGGCAACGGTTCGCAGGACATCTTCTGGTCGGACAAGAACGTCATGTATTGCTCGACGCATGAGATGCCGCTCTATCCCGGCACCGGCGCCCGCACCGAGCGCGGTGCCTTCAACAACGTCGTCAACGCGCCGCTTTCCGCCGGCGACGGCGGCTCGGAATTCCGCGAGGCGATGTCGGTCGCGATCCTGCCGCGCGTCGAGGAATTCCGTCCCGACCTGATCGTGATCTCCGCGGGCTTTGACGCCCACCTGCGCGACCCGCTCGCGAACCTCAATCTCGTCGAGGCCGATTACGCTTGGATCACGCAGCAGCTAATGGAGATCGCCGACCGCCACGCGAGCGGCCGGATCGTCTCCGTGCTCGAAGGCGGCTACGATCTCGAGGGTCTCTCCCGCTCTGTCGCCGCCCACGTGAAGGCGCTGATGCGCGGCTAGGGTCGGATCCATCCGGATCGTGAATCCGACCCTAATTCAATAGCTTAGGGTGCGATTCACGCTTCAGATGGAAGCGCTCGCGCTTCCATCTGAAGCGATCGCACCCTAGAATTTCGTGCTAGGAAGGCGCGATGGCGAAAGAATCAAAAAATCAGAACTCCGATGTCGCAGCGCTTCCCTTCGAGAAGGCGCTCGCGGAGCTTGAATCCATCGTGCAGCGCCTCGAAAAGGGCGACGTGGCGCTGGAGGAATCCATTCAGATTTACGAGCGCGGCGAGGCGCTGAAGCGCCGCTGCGAGACGCTCTTGCGCGAGGCCGAGGCGCGCGTGGAGAAGATCACGAGCGACGCCTCCGGCCGCGCCGCGGGAACCGAGCCACTTGACGGCAACTGATCGCGTCACGGTTTCGTGCGTGGCCGTGCCGGGTTGCGCGACCTATATGCCAGCCCGACAGAGTGAAGGAGGGCTGACATGAGCTTCTTCCCCGGCCAGGACCCGCGTTCCGGCGACAAGTTTTCCTGCGACGCGCTCGAGCTGATGATCGTGCCGCGCAGCGTCGATCTCGGCGACGCCACAGTGCGCCGCGCGCTGCCGCACTCCACGCGCCGCACCGTCGGCCCGTTCGTGTTCTTCGATCATTTCGGTCCGGCCGTGTTCAAGTCGGGCAGCGGCCTCGACGTGCGGCCGCATCCGCACATCGGCCTTTCGACGCTCACCTATCTCTATGACGGTGAGATCATCCACCGCGACACGCTCGGCGTGCAGGCGGCGATCCACCCCGGCGAGGTGAACTGGATGACCGCCGGCCGCGGCATCGTCCATTCCGAGCGCACCGCGCCCGAGCGCCGCGTCGACGGCGAGCCGCTGCACGGCCTGCAGCTCTGGATCGCCATGCCCGCGAAGGACGAGGAGATCGATCCGAGCTTCGCCCATCTCGACGGCGAAGAGCTGCCGGTCGTGGAAGGCGAGGGGAAGAAGGTGCGGATCGTCGCCGGCCGCATGTTCGGCGCAACTTCGCCGCTCAAGACCACCTCGGAGACAATCTTCGCCGACATCTCGCTCGATGCCGGCGCGACCATGCCCCTCGACACCGACTACGAGGAGCGCGCGATCTATGTCAGCTCCGGCGAGATCGACATCGCCGGCGACCGTTTCGGTATGGGCCGCCTCCTCGTCTTCCGGCCCGGCGACCGCATCGCGGTGAAGGCCCTGCAGCCGAGCCGCATCGCCGTGGTTGGCGGCGCGCCCCTCGACGGCCCCCGCTACGTCTGGTGGAATTTCGTCTCCTCCCGCCGCGAGCGCATCGAGCAGGCCAAGGAAGAGTGGAAACAGGGCCGCTTCGGCAGGGTGCCCGGGGACGAGATCGAGTTCATCCCGCTGCCCGAGAAGCCGCAGACCGTCGCCCTCTAAGCCTTCCGGCGGGTTGTCGCCGGCCGCGCGCCGGTATAACCATTCCAGAAGAACCAAAAGCGGCGTGTCAGCCGCGCCCCCTGGAGCGCCGTTCGTGCCGGACCAATCGGCGACCCCCCTGCTGGACATGATCCGCCTGCCACGCGATCTGCGGCAGCTGCCGCCGGATATGCTGCGGCAGGTCGCGGACGAATTGCGCCGCGAGACAGTCGACGCGGTGTCGGTCACCGGCGGCCACCTCGGCGCGGGCCTGGGCGTCGTCGAGCTGACCGTCGCGCTCCACTACGTCTTCGACACGCCGCGCGACAAGATCGTCTGGGACGTCGGCCACCAGGCCTACCCGCACAAGATCCTGACCGGCCGCCGCGACCGCATCCGCACGCTGCGCCAGGGCGGCGGGCTTTCCGGCTTCACCCGCCGCGCCGAGAGCGAGTACGACCCCTTTGGCGCCGCCCACGCGTCCACCTCGATCTCGGCCGGACTCGGCATGGCCGTCGCGCGCGACCTCGCGGGCGAAGACTTCCATGTCGTCTGCGTGATCGGCGACGGCGCCATGTCCGCCGGCATGGCCTACGAGGCCATGAACAATGCCGGCGCCATGGGCAACCGGCTGATCGTCATCCTCAACGACAACGACATGTCGATCGCGCCGCCGGTCGGCGCCATGTCCGCCTATCTCGCCCGGCGGCTGTCCGGCCGTACCTTTTCGCGCCTGCGCGATTCCTGGGAAAAAGCGGCGCAGCGGATTCCCCGGCGTCTGGCGACGCAGATCCGCCGCGCCTTCGGGCATTCCATCGGCTTCATCACCGGCGGCACGCTGTTCGAGGAGCTCGGCTTCGAGTATGTCGGTCCGATCGACGGCCACAATCTCAATCACCTGCTGCCGGTGCTGCGCAACGTGCGCGACAACGAGCGCGGGCCGACGCTCGTCCACATCGTCACCCAGAAGGGCAAGGGCTATCCGCCCGCCGAGGCCGCCGACGACAAGTATCACGGCGTCGTCAAGTTCGACGTCGCGACCGGCGCGCAGGCGACCGGCAAGGCGTCTGCGCCCGCCTACACCAAGGTGTTCGGCGAGAGCCTGGTCAAGGCGGCACGCAAGGACAGGAAGATCGTCGCGGTCACCGCCGCGATGCCTTCCGGCACCGGGCTCGATCTGTTCGCGCGCGAATTCCCCGACCGCTGCTTCGACGTGGGCATTGCCGAGCAGCACGCCGTCACCTTCGCCGCGGGGCTCGCGACCGAAGGCTTCAAGCCCTTTGCGGCGATCTACTCGACGTTCCTCCAGCGCGCCTACGATCAGGTCGTGCATGACGTGGCGATCCAGAAGCTGCCCGTGCGCTTCGCGATCGACCGCGCCGGGCTCGTCGGCGCCGATGGGCCGACGCATGCCGGAAGTTTCGACGTCGCCTATCTCTCCTGCCTGCCGGATTTCGTCGTGATGGCGGCAGCCGATGAGGCGGAGCTCGCGCACATGGTCGCGACCGCGGTGGCGATCGACGACCGCCCTTCGGCGTTCCGCTATCCGCGCGGCGAGGGGCGGGGCGTTCCGCTGCCCGAGGAAGGAAAGCCTCTCGAGATCGGCCGCGGCCGCATCATCCGCGAGGGCACCTCGGCGGCGATCCTTTCCTTTGGCGCGCGCCTCGGCGAGTGCCTGAAGGCCGCCGACGAGCTTGCGGCGCAGGGGATCACCTGCACGGTGGCCGACGCGCGGTTCGCAAAGCCGCTCGACCGCGATCTCGTGCTGCGGCTCGCCCGCGGTCACGAACTGCTGCTCACGATCGAGGAGGGTTCGGTCGGCGGCTTCGGCAGCCATGTGCTCGAACTGCTCGCCCGCGAAGGCGTGCTCGACCGCGGTTTGAAATTCCGTCCCCTCGTGCTGCCCGACGTTTTCATCGAGCAGGACACGCCCGCCGCCATGTATGCCCGCGCCGGCCTCGACGCTCGCGGGATCGCCGCCGCCGTGTTGCAGGGGCTCGGCAAGGAACGCGCAATCCGTCTCGCCTGACCGGCGCGCCTTAAGGCGGCCGGCGTCGGCGCGTGGTTAAGTCCTTCCCCACAAACGTGGTGAACGGATTCCTGTCTGCGGCGCCGCGAAGTGCCGCCGCAGCGAAACGTCGTTTAATCAATTGGCTACGTACTGTCGGCCAGGTTGCATGCAGCCAGTAGTTGCAGATGACGTACATGCTTTCCCGCCGTAGCCGCTTCACCCGAGCATTGCGCTTGCTGTTCCGCAAGACGTCGCGTGCCGCGCCGCCGGTCGTTCGTACCGAGCACCGTGACGGCGACGCGCGCGAAGGTGCCGACGCCGACAAGCCGCCGGAAGCCGCTTCCGTCTTTCGGGACGCGCTCGATGTGATCGAGACGGGCGCCGTGCTGATCGACTGCGAGCGCCGCGTGCAGTTTTTCAATCTGGCGTTTCGCCGCCTTGCGGGCATCGAGCCGCACACGGCCGACTCGCTCGTCTGTCTCGAGGATCTCGCCCGCAGGATTTACCGGGTGCGCGGCCACCATGGTCTGCCCGATCAGCTTGAAATCAGCATTGCCGATTGCGTGACATCCGCGTGCGGCGACGAGCCCAAGCCGTTTCAGTTCTGGCTCGGCGACGGCAGGATCATTCGGCAGACATGCACGGTGCTCGACGAGGGAAGCCGGCTGCTGACGTATCGCGATATCACCGAGCAAACCCGGCACCGGGAAGAAATCGATTCCTTGAGAGCCGCGCTTGATGAAGTCAGCTACGGCATCGTCGTCGTCGATGACAGGCTCCGCGCGCGCTTCATCAACAAGCCGTTCCGGCGCGCGGCCGACTTGCTGGACGACTTTGCCGACAGCAGACCGTCATTCGTCGAGATCCTCGAGCACGCGCGCCGGACGAATGCATTGCACATTCCGCCGGACGAAATCGACGAATTCATCAAACGGCGGCTGAAACTGGTTCGCGAAGGCCGTCCCGTTCTGAACAAGATGCAATTGGCGTGCGGACGGGTCATCCAGGTGCAGATCGTTCCGCTGTCCGGCGGAGGCCGGCTGTTGACCTATTGCTGTGCCAAGGAACCCGCGACTGCCGATGCTCCGGAACTCGCGCCGCAGTGATCCACGCGGTGCGCGGCCGTTCAATTTGACGGTTTTGTCCTTGCGCAGGCCTTTTCGAAGGCTTCGGCCGCCGCTTTGGCGTTGTTCAATGTGAGTGAGCGCCGCTGTCCGGGAACTTCGAGGATTACTGTTTCCCCCTGCTGGAACAGGTTGAACAGCGCCGCATCGAATTTCGTCGTGCCGGCGACGTCGATTTGCTTGCGTGTCTCCGTCGAAAAAGCCGTGCCGGCGACCTCGAAATGCGCCTTGCCGTTGCGCAGACGGATCGCTGCGCCATCTCCGGGGCGCAAGCTGCGCGAGCCGATCAGGGAAATGACGCGCAGGAGGCCGGCGTCCGGCTGGCAGGAAAACGTGATCTGGAAGTCGTCTCTGGCTTCGATCCCATAGGCGAGCGTCGGCGTGCCGAGCGCGCGCGTGTATGTCCACGTGGTGGCCGGCTTTGCCGGCACGGCTTTTGTGCCGCCCTTCGATTTTTTCGCCTGTGCCAGCGCCCCTGAGGGCGCAACACACAAGGCAGCGAACACGGTCACTGCCAGAACGGCGGCGGCGCGGCGACGGCGTCGCATTCATTTCTCCGAAGTTGGGGACGGGGCGTTCCCGCCCCGCGCGCCACTTAGCATCATTTGCTCGACCCGGCCAATTCACGCCTTCATTGATCGGAGCGCAAGAGCGCGCGAGACTTCCTGCGACCGGGAGGCAAGAACGGAATGACCGCCAGGCGCCGCATGCGCATCGACCAATTGCTCGTCGCGCGCGGCTTATTCGAGAGTCGCGCCCGCGCGCAGGCGGCGATCGAGGCCGGGCATGTTAAGGTTGACGGCGAATTGGTGACGAAACCGTCGCAACCGGTGTCGGCCGAGGCGACGCTCGATGCGGGGCCGGCGCATCCGTATGTGTCGCGCGGCGGGGTGAAGCTTTCGGCGGCTCTTGCGCACTTCAATCTCGATCCCGAGGGAAAGGTCTGCCTCGATGTCGGCGCGTCGACGGGCGGCTTCACCGATGTGCTGCTCCGCGCCGGCGCGCGCCGTGTCTATGCGGTGGATGTCGGCACCAGTCAGCTTTACCCTTCGCTGCGCGGTCGCGCCGACGTGGTCTCGCTCGAGAACACCGACATCCGCAAGCTCGATCCGGCGAGCCTTCCCGACAAAGTTGAATTGATTGCCGTCGACGTGAGTTTCATTTCCTTGAAGCTGATCCTGCCTGTCTTGGCCCGCTTCGCCGCGCCGGGTGCGGCGCTGATCGCGCTGATCAAGCCGCAGTTCGAAGTGGGCAGGAAATTCCTGCGCAAGGGCATTGTCCGCGATCGCGAAGCGCAAGCGGCCGTCTGCGCGGAGATCGTCGCGCTCGCTGCCTCGCTCGGCTGGGACGTGCTGGGCATGATGGAGTCGCCGATCCTCGGCGGCGACGGGAACCGCGAATTTCTCATCAGCGCGCGCCGGCCGACGCAGCAGGAAAATTGATGATTCGCGCCGCGATTTCGGCACAAAATCCCGACATCTGCCCGTCACGAAACTCAATTTTGTTGCTGCGGAAAGGAATCAAGCGGCGGCCCTTTCAATCCGGGTGCCGCCCGCTATGTTGCGCGATCCATGGCGATATCGACAACGAGGTTTGCGGCCGGCGCGTCCGCGCCGGCAGGGAAGGGCCCTTGGCGGCTTGAGCTTGCCGAGACGGTCAAACTCGCCCTGCCGATCGCGCTGACCCAACTCGGCCAGATCGCCATGATGACGACCGACCTGATGCTGGTCGGCCGGCTCGGCGACAAGGCCGTGGCCGCGTCGGCGCTCGCGCAAACCGTGCTTTTTGCCGCGTTCGTGCTCGGCATGGGCATCGTCTCGGCGGTGGCGCCGCTCGCGGCGCAAGGTTTCGGCGCGCGCCAGCCGCGGCTCGTCCGCCGCGCGTTGCGCGTCGGTCTGTGGGCCTCGCTCCTCCTCGGCATCCCGCTCACGCTCCTGCAGTTGCAGGGCGAGGCGCTGCTGCTCCTGACCGGCCAGGAGCCGGAAGCGGCCGCGCTCGCGCACCGCTATCTGACCGGGCTCGCCTGGAGCCTGATCCCGGGCTGGTGGTTCATTGCGCTGCGCAACTTCATGGGCGCGGTCAACCGGCCCGAGCCCGCGCTCTGGATCATGCTTGCGGCGATCCCGGTGAATTTCGCGCTCGCCTATGCGCTGATCTTCGGCGAGTTCGGCTTGCCGGCGCTCGATCTCCTCGGCGCCGGCGTCGCCACCACGATCGTCAATCTCGGCATGTGCGCGGCGACGGTCTGGGTTTGCTACGCGCGCCGGCCCTTCAAGAAGTATCGCGTGCTCGGCCACTTCTGGCGTTCCGACTGGCCGCTGTTCTGGAAGCTCATCGTGATCGGCGCGCCGATCTCCGGCATGTTCCTGCTCGAGTACGGCGTGTTCGCCGCCGCGGCCTTGCTCATGGGCTGGCTCGGCACGGCAGCACTTGCCGCGCATCAGATCGCGCTGCAGACGGCGGCCATCATGTTCATGGTGCCGTTCGGCATCTCCATGGCCGCGACCGTGCGCGTCGGCCAGGCGGTCGGCCGCGGCGACGCGCCCGGCACCCGCCGCGCCGGCTTCACCGCGCTTGCGCTCGGCGCCGCGTTCATGGCGTCGATGACGCTCCTCGTCGCACTGACGCGCCACTGGATTCCCGCGCTCTATCTCGGCGGCGAAGCCGACGCTGCGGCCGAGACGGTCGCGCTCGCGGCAAAGCTGCTTCTTCTCGGCGCGAGCTTCTTCATCTTCGACGGTATCCAGACGGTCGGCTCGGGCGCCTTGCGCGGGCTGCACGACACGCGCGTGCCGCTCGTGTTCGCCGCGATCGGTTTCTGGGTCGTGGGGTTCACCGCGGCCTACGGCCTCGGCTTCCCGCTCGGCTACGGCGCCGAAGGAATCTGGGTCGGACTCACGCTCGGACTTTTCGTGTATGCATCGCTCCTGGTCTGGCGATTCCATCGCCTGACCGCGCGGGGATATCTCCCGGCGCTCGCGGGAAGTTACGAGGGTGAGATTGACGACAATTCGCGGGAACCTTCCGCCGCAAGGCCGCTGCGATCTGCCGCGGGATAACCGCCGCGCCGCCATTTGCTGCCCGCCGTCCGGGCGGATATCCGCCACGCCATGAAGCAGCAGATCGAGCGCCTCAGAATTGAACGGTTGGGTCACCGCGGCGACGGCATCGCCGAAACCGCGGAAGGCCCGGTCTATGTCCCGTATTCGCTGCCGGGCGAGACCGTCGAGGTCGAGCGCAAGGGCGACCGCGCCGAGATCGTCTCCATCGTCGAGCCGAGCCCCGACCGCGTCGAGCCGATCTGTCCTCATTTCGGCACCTGCGGCGGCTGCGCCGTCCAGCATTGGCGCGAGGAAAACTATCGCGCCTGGAAGCGTGATCTCGCCGTCACGGCGCTGGCACAGGCGGGTGTCGAGGCGGCGGTGGATGATCTGATCGACGCCCATGGCGAGGGCCGCCGCCGCGCCGTGCTGCATGCGAAGCGCGGGGGCCGGAAGGTGCTCGTCGTCGGCTTCACCGGCCGCCGCTCGCACATCGTCGTGCCGATCGACCAGTGCCCGATCTTCGCCCCGCCGCTCGACCGGGCGCTGGCGATCGCCTGGAGGCTCGCCGAGCCGCTTGAGCCCGGGGGCAAGCCGCTCGATCTGCATTTCACCGCCACCGACGGCGGGCTCGATGTCGATATCCGCGGCTCCGGCCCGGTCGAGCCGGATGTCGCCGCGGCGCTCGCCGCCGTCGCGCGCGAAGAGCGGCTTGCGCGCGTCACCCGCCACGGCGAGCTGGTCGCGCAACTGACGGAGCCGTTCCTGAAAATCGGCAAGGCGACGGTCGTCCCGCCGCCCGGCACGTTCCTGCAGCCGACCGCCGCGGGCGAAAAGGCGCTTGCCGATCTTGTGCTGGAGGCAGTCGGTAATGCGCGCCGCATCGCTGATCTGTTCTCCGGCATCGGCACCTTCGCACTGCGGCTCGCCGAGAATGCGCAGGTGCTTGCGGTCGATTCCGACGAGGAGGCGATCGCCGCGCTCAACAAAGCCAAGGGCGCGCCCGGCCTGCGCCCGATCGAAACCGTGACGCGCGATCTGTTCCGCAGTCCGCTCACGGCTGGCGAGCTCGTGCCGAGCAAGGTGGTCGTGCTCGATCCGCCGCGGCAGGGCGCGGAGGCGCAGACGAAGGAGCTCGCCATCTCCGGCGCGACGCGCATTGTTTATGTCTCGTGCAACCCGGGCACCTTCGCCCGCGACGCGCGCATCCTGGTCGACAATGGCTGGAAGTCCGGCCGCATCGTCCCGGTCGATCAATTCCGCTATTCCGATCACGTGGAGCTGGTTGGCGTCTTCGACCGATAATCTAGCGCAACCCTTCGCCGCCCCAGCGCCGCTGCCACATCTGCTCGCCGATCGTGCAGGAAACGCGCGGCGGACTGACGGCCGGAATGACGTTCGCCTCGGGCGCAATGCGCGGCCCCGGCAGAATTCCCGCGACTTCAAGAATAAGCTTGTTGCGGATCGCATCGGCGAACTGGTGCCGCTCGCGCACCGGCACGAGGAACGCGCCGGGCCCGCCGATCACGCAGTCCTCGTAATAGACGTCCAACTCCGGCAGATCGATCATGGAGGTAAGCGGCGTCTTCAGCATGATCGGCAGGCCGTTGATGGTGATGCCCTTGCGCACGACGTCGTCGCGCGTCGGCTCAATCAGGTCGCCCTGATTGTTGGTGCCGTCGCCCGACACGTCGATCACGCGGCGAATGCCCTTGTACTCGGCGCCGAACAATTTCTCGGAAAATTTCAGCGCCTCGGAGATCGAGGTCCGGTACGCGCGCCGGATCGGCGCTTCCTTCAGCTTCTGCGCGAAGAGGCTCGCGCTCGCCGGCCCATCGACCACGAGCCAGGGAACGACCACCTGCTGCTCGCCGGCGCCCGCCCATTCGACATAGGTCAGCGCGATCTTGCCAAGCGGCCCGCGCCGCATGGCGTCGAGAAACTGTTCCGAGGTGATGGCCGCGATATAGCCCTCGCGCTGCAGGGCGAGCTCGTCGTAGTCCATCGAGTAGGAGATATCGACCGCGAGCACGAGTTCGACGTCGACCTGCGGGCGCTCCTGTCCGGCGCTCGCCCCGGCGAAGCACAGAAGCGCCGCCGTCGCGGCCGCACGCCACAAAACCGGAAGACGTCGAATCATCATCGTCTCCGTCACTGAAGCAAAAATGCTGCCACGCTTTCCGGGCCGAACCAAGGCGCCGAAGGGAAGGGCGGCCGCCCGCACAAAAACCGCGCTCAAAGCGCGATGGCTTGATCCGCCGGCATGTGGGCGAGCGCTTGCGCCTCCGCCACCGGACCGCACGTCACGCGGCCGGCATGCAGGTTGAGCCCGTTCCGCAGGTGCGGATCGTCCGCGAGCGCCTGCCGCCAGCCCTTGTCGGCGAGCGCCAGCACGAACGGCCGGGTTGCGTTGTTGAGCGCGAAGGTGGACGTGCGCGCCACCGCACCCGGCATGTTCGGCACGCAATAGTGCACGACGCCGTCGACAAGGTAGGTCGGCTTCGAATGGCTGGTCGGCCGCGACGTCTCGGCAATGCCGCCCTGATCGATGGACACGTCGACGATCACCGAGCCGGGCAGCATCTCCTTCACCAGGGCGGCGCTGATGAGCCGCGGCGCCATCGCGCCGGGAACGAGGGCGGCGCCGATCACGAGGTCTGCGCGCTTGCAAAGACTTTCAATTGTCTCCTCGTTCGAAACCGCCGTATTCACGCGCCCGCCGAACTGCGCTTCGATCCGTTGCAACGAATGCGGATTGCGCCCGACCACCGTCACCTGCGCTTCCATGCCGGCGGCGATCAGCGCGGCATGGGTGGCGACAACGCCGCTGCCGAGAATGACGACTTCGCCCGGCGCGACGCCGGGAACGCCGCCGAGCAGCACGCCGCGTCCGCCGCACTCCTTCTCGAGCGCGTGGGCGCCAACCTGCGGCGCCATGCGTCCGGCAACCTCAGACATAGGCGTGAGCAGCGGCAGGCCGCCGTCCGCGTTCGTCACCGTCTCGTAGGCGATCGCGGTGACGCCCGACGCGAGCAGGGCCGCCGTCAGTTCGCGGTCGGGCGCGAGGTGCAGGTAGGTGAACAGCACTTGCCCCTTGCGCAGCCCGCTGCGTTCGCCACCGATTGGCTCCTTCACCTTCACGATCAGCTCGGCCTCAGCGAAAATCTTGCCGGGGCCGGAAACGATCTCCGCGCCCACGGCCTCATATTCGGAGTCGGCGATGCCGGCGCCTGCGCCCGCACCCGCTTCCACCAGCACCCGATGCTTGTGAGCGATAAGCTCACGCACGGTCGCGGGCACGAGACCGACCCGGTATTCGTTGTCCTTGATTTCCTTCGGGACGCCGACGAGCATCGTCATGCTCCATCCCGCTCCGTCGCCGCGTCAGCCCTCGATCGCCTCGGTCGCGGCGATCTCGATGCCGAAACCGCTCAGGCCGACATAGGTGAGGTTGCTCGAGGTCAGGAGCCGGATCGACGAGATGCCGAGATCGCGCAGGATCTGCGCGCCGAGACCCACTTCGCGCCACTGGTTTTCCCGCACCTGCTCGGTGCTGCCGGTTCCCGGCTTGACGACCGGAACCCCGGCCGTGCCGTCGCGCAGGAGCACGAGCACGCCTCTTCCTTCCGCCTTGAATCGGGCGAGCGAGCGGCGGAATGCGCGCGCTTCGCCGAACAGGTCGCGGACGATGTCGGCGCGATGCAGGCGCACCGCCACATCGCGCCCGTTGCCGATGCGGCCATAGACGAACGCCATGTGATAGACGGGGTCGAACGGCGTGATGTAGGCATGTCCCGTCAGTTCGCCGATCTCGCTTTGCACCGGGAAGGTGGACACGCGCTCGACCAGCTTCTCGCGTGCCTGCCGCCAGGCGATCAGGTCGGCGATCGAGATCTGTTGCAGCTTGTGCTGTTTTGCGAACGCGGCAACCTGCGGCCCGCGCATCACCGAGCCATCGTCGTTTACGAGCTCCGCCAGCACGCCGACCAGCGGCAGCCCCGCGAGCCTGCACAGATCGACGCACGCCTCCGTATGACCGGAGCGCATCAGAACGCCGCCTTCGCGCGCGATCAGCGGGAATACGTGACCCGGCCGCACGAAGTCCACCGCGCCGATATTCGGGTTGGCGAGCGCGCGCACGGTGTTGTTGCGTTCTTCCGCGGAGATGCCGGTCGTCAACCCGTGCCGCGCATCGACCGAAACCGTGAACGCGGTGCCGAGCGGCGCGTCGTTCGCCGCTACCATCGGGTCGAGATGCAATCGGCGCGCATCCTCCACGGTCAGCGGCGCGCAGACGATGCCGCTCGTATGCCGGATGACGAAGGCCATTTTCTCCGGCGTGCAGAGCGAGGCGGCGACGAACAGGTCGCCTTCGTTCTCGCGGTCGTAGTCGTCGGTGACGACCACGATCTCGCCGCGGGCAAACGCCTCAATCGCCAAGCCGACGCTGTGGATCGTTTCGTTCATGATGTTCATATTGCACTTATTTCTTGCGCGGCGGAAACGGCCATTGGGGACTCTCGCCGACCTGGCCGCGGTGGCGCAGGAAGTGGTCGGCGATCACGCATGCCACCATGGATTCGCCCACCGGCACCGCGCGGATGCCAACGCAGGGATCGTGGCGGCCCTTCGTGGAAATATCGGTCTCCGCGCCCTGGCGGTCGACGGTCCGCCGCGGCGTGAGAATGGAGGAGGTGGGCTTCACCGCGAAGCGGGCGACCACCGGAGCGCCGGTGGAAATGCCGCCGAGGATGCCGCCGGCATTGTTGGACAGGAATTTCGGTTGTCCTTCATTGCCCGCGCGCATCTCGTCGGCGTTCTCTTCGCCGGAAAGGCGCGCGGCGGCGAAGCCCGCGCCGATCTCCACGCCCTTCACCGCATTGATGCTCATGAGCGCGCCGGCAAGCTCGGCGTCGAGCTTGCCGTAGATGGGCGCGCCGAGGCCCGGCGGCACATTGTCGGCAACGACCTCGATCACCGCACCGATCGACGAGCCCTTCTTGCGCACGCCTTCGAGGTATTCCTCCATGCGCTTGGCGGCTTCGGCGTCCGGACAGAAGAACGGGTTGCGGCCGACCTCGTCCCAGTCCCAGCGCTTCCGCTCGATCGTGATCTCGCCCATCTGCACGAGCGCGCCGCGCACGCGCATGCCGGGCACAACCTTGCGCGCAACGGCGCCGGCGGCGACGCGCGACGCCGTCTCCCGCGCCGAGGCGCGCCCGCTGCCGCGCGGATCGCGGATTCCATACTTCACGTCGTAGGTGTAGTCGGCGTGTCCCGGCCGGTAGGTTTCGGCGATCGCGTCGTAGTCCTTGGAGCGCGCGTCCACGTTCTCGATCAGGAGCGCGATCGGCGTGCCGGTCGTGATCTCCGCTCCGCTCGCGGGATCGACCATCGTGCCCGAGAGAATGCGCACCTGGTCCGGCTCGCGCCGCTGCGTCACGAACTTGCTCTGCCCCGGCCGCCGGCGGTCGAGGTCGCGCTGGATGTCGGCGGCGGAGAGCGGGATGCGCGGCGGGCAGCCGTCGACCACGCAGCCGATCGCCACCCCGTGGCTCTCGCCGAACGTGGTGACGCGGAAAAGGTGACCGAAGGTATTGTGGGACATGAAGCGGCCCGTTGGTGGCCGCTGGTTGTAAAGCATGATCCCGAAAAGTGGAAACCGGTTTTCGGAAAGATCATGCTTAATCGATTACGAGCGCCCGTGGCCCGGGTCAAACCGGAGCGCGCCGCATCGTGAATCTTTTCTGCCGCCTGCCGTCAGCGGGTGGTGATGACGTGATCGTAGGTCAGCCCCTTGGTCGGGTAGGCGACGCGCAGCACGATCCGGTCCTTGCGGCCCTGATAATAGACGCGCGTGCCCCGCACTGTGCGGCCGATGCATCGCTTGGAGCCGCCGTCGTTGCGCACGGCGACGAAGGAGCCGATGTCGGTGGAGATGCGTGCGCCGCGCGGTGCGTCGAGCACCGTGATGCGCGGCGAGCCGTCCTGCTGGCAGTAGTCGTCGACGCTCGCCGCTGCGAAGACGAGTTTGCCTGCCCGCGTGGACCGGGCGCTTCGGGAATCGCCGGTCAGATAGCCGGGCTCGTCCAGTGTCGGCGTGATGTAGTCGGGCGCGAACAGGCCGGAGCGGCCCCAGAACCATTCGCGCGGGTAGAGGCGCTGTGCATCGGCGGCGGCGCTGCCGAGCACGAGCAGCGCGATAGCGACGGCGATCGGGTTCCGGATCATGCTGCACCTCATCTGCTTCATTCGTCGTTCTTTCCCGGCGTCATGTCGGGAGCATCCGGATTCTTCATGCCGACAATATGGTAGCCCGCATCGACGTGCAGGATTTCGCCGGTCACGCCGCGGCCGAGATCGGACAGAAGATAGAGCGCGGTGTCGCCGACCTCTTCGATCGTCACCGTCCGCCGCAGCGGCGAATTGTATTCGTTCCACTTCAGAATGTAGCGGAAGTCGCCGATGCCGGACGCCGCGAGCGTCTTGATCGGCCCGGCCGAGATCGCATTGACGCGGATGTTCTTCTCGCCGAGATCGGCGGAGAGATAACGGACGCTCGCCTCGAGCCCGGCCTTGGCAACGCCCATCACGTTGTAGTGCGGCATCCACTTTTCCGCGCCGTAATAGGTGAGGGTGAGGAGCGCGCCGCCGTCCGGCATGCGCTTCTCGGCGCGCTGCGCGATCGCCGTAAACGAGTAGCAGGAGATGAACATCGTCCTGGTGAAGTTGTCGGCGCTTGTATCGACATAGCGGCCATCGAGCTCGTTCTTGTCCGAGAACGCGATCGCGTGCACCACGAAGTCGAGCGGGCCGAGCGCGCGATCCGCTTCCGCGAAAACTTCGTCGATGGTCGCCGGATCGGTCACGTCGCAATGCCCGACCACCTTGCCGCCGATCTCGGCGGCGAGCGGCTCCACCCGCTTCTTCAGGGCCTCGCCCTGGTAGGTCAGCCCGACGGAAGCCCCGGCGCCGGCGCAGGCTTTGGCAATCCCCCAGGCGATCGAGCGGTTATTGGCCACCCCGAGGATCAGACCCCGTTTTCCGCGCATGAGACCGCCCGTTTCGGCCATCCGGCCCTCCTTTGCCGCCTTTTTCAGGCGGGGCGCCAGCTATCGCACGCGTCCCGACGCCCTTCAAGCGACCGGGAATAAAGGGGCTCCCTCTCGCGTTCCCTCTCCGGAGGACGCAGAATGGCCGCGCTGATGCCTCGCATGGAGCCGGCTATGACTGCTGTTCGCCGCGGGCTCGAAGCGCTCGTCCCGGCCTTACGGCGCTTCGCAAGGGCATTGTCACGGGATGCGGAGACTGCCGACGACCTGGTGCAGGACACCATGGTCCGCGCGCTTCGGGCCGAGCATTTGTTTCAGGGCGGAGACCTGCGGACGTGGCTGTTTACGATTTTGCTGAACCTCGACCGAAACCGGCGCCGCGGCCTTGCGCGCAGGCCGACCTTCGCCGTCGTCGAGGACGTCGATCCGCCGGGCGAGCCGACGTCGGACGGCACCGGCCGCGACATCGAACGCGGGCTTGCGCTCCTGCCGCAGGAACAGCGCGAGGTGCTCCTGCTCGTGGCGCTCGAAGGCATGAGCTATCGCGAAGCGGCGGAAGTGCAGGGCGTGCCGATCGGCACCGTCATGTCGCGACTCTCGCGTGCCCGCGCCGCGCTGCGCGCGCACATCGAGGGCGACGTGTCGCCATTGCGTAGCGTGCGATGAAGAAGAAGCAATCGACGCATGACTGACGCTCCCGTCACCGAGGAAGAGCTGCACGCCTATGTCGACGGCGCGTTGCCGGCCGACCGGATCGCGGCGGTCGAATCCTACCTCGCGTCGAATCCGGCCGAAGCCGCCCGGGTCGCCGAATGGCGCGCGCAGATCTCCGCGATCCGCGCCCGCTTCGGCCCGGTTGCCGACGAGCCGGTTCCCGAGCGCCTCCAGCTCGACAAGATTCTGCTGCGCGCGAGCGGATTGCGGCGCAAGGTCGCCGTGGCCGCCGCGATCGCGCTGATGCTCGGCGCCGCCGGCGGCTGGTTCGCCCGCGACTTCTTCAATGGCGAGAGCGATCGCGAGATCGCCCGCGCGCTCGCCGACGCCGCGATCGAGGCGCACCGCCTCTACATCAACGAAGTGCGCCATCCGATCGAGGTGCGCGCCGACGAGGCGCACCTCTTGCCGTGGCTCTCGCGGCGCGTCGGCTCGCCGGTGCGCGCGCCCGATCTCGCCGACGAGGGGCTGAAGCTCCTGGGCGGCCGGCTGCTGCCGGGCCCGACTGCGCTCATCATGTATGAAGGCGGCAATGGCGACCGCGTGACGATCACCTGCGCGCGCACCAAGCGCGAAGGCCAGACCGCCTTCAAGTGGCGACGCATGGACGACGTCGGCGCGCTGGCCTGGTTCGAATCCGGCCTCGCGTTCGTCGTCGCGGGACCGGCCGAACGCGAGCGGCTCGACCGCATCGCGCGTCGCGTCTATTCGGCTTACGAAGCGCCGGACCGCCGCTGACGCAGCTTCTTCGCCACCGCTTCGAGATCGGCGTCCGGCGCGGCGGGCAGGTCGACCCGCACCGTCGCCAGAAGATCGCCGTGCCCGCCGCCCTTGCGCGGCAGGCCCTTGCCCTTGAGCCGGAACGTGCGGCCGCCGCTCGTCCACGGCGGAATCTTCAACTCGACCGCGCTCTCGAGCGTCGGCACGCGCACCGTGCCGCCGAGCACCGCGTCGTCGAGCGGGATCGAGACCTCGGCGCGCAGATCGTTTCCTTCCGGCGTCAGGTCCGGATGCTTCTCCACCTTGACGGTGATGATCGCGTCGCCCGGCGCGCCGTGGGCCTGTGCGAATCCCTGGCCGCGCAGCCGGATCTGCTTGCCGTCGGAGATGCCCGCCGGCACCGACACTTCGACGTTCTTGCCGGTCGGCAGCAGCACGCGCTTCTTCACGCCCTTCGCCGCTTCCGCGAGCGTGATGCTGATATTGGCGGCCGCATCCGGGCCGCGCGCCGGTCCGGCCTCGAACTCCTCGAACGCTTCGTGCCCGCGTTGCGCGCCGCCGAACGAGCCGAACAGGCTGCTCAACACGTCCTCGAAGCCGGCGCCGCCGGGGGCGGCCCCGCGGGACGTGGAGCGGCGGAAGCCGCCCGGCCCGAAATTGAACGTCTCGAAAATCGTGCTGGAGTCGAAGCCCGGCTGCGCGCCGGCGCCGCGGCCGAAACCCTGGAAACCCTGGAAGCGCGGCTTGCCCTCCGCGTCGATCTCGCCGCGGTCGAACGCCTTGCGCTTGTCCTCCTCGCCGAGGATTTCGTAGGCCGTGTTCAGCTCGGCAAAACGCGCGGCCGCCTTCGGATCGCCCTTGTTGGCGTCCGGGTGCAGCTTCTTGGCAAGGCGCCGAAACGCCTTCTTGATCTCGGCCTGATCCGCCCCCCGGGCGACGCCGAGCACTTCATACGGGTCGCGCAAGCATTCGCTCCAAGCTTCCGGGAACATCCCGCCCCAACCGCCCAAATGTGGGGATTAGCGGGCGCCGATGCAACGCTCAGGGTCGGATCGATCCAGATGGAATCGCTTTGCGATTCCATCTGGATCGTGAATCCGACCCTATTCAATAGTTTAGGGTGCGATTCACGCTTCAGGTGGAAGCGCTCGCGCTTCCACCTGAAGCGAT
>JADYXZ010000018.1 GCA_020853885.1 Bradyrhizobiaceae bacterium
ATCCCCGTGAAGGATGCGATCGCCAAGCACGGCGATGCCAACGTGGTGTTTGTCGACCTGCGCGATCCGCGCGAGCTGGAGCGCGAGGGCATGATCCCCGGTGCATTCCACGCCCCGCGCGGCATGCTGGAGTTCTGGATCGATCCGGAATCCCCCTATCACAAGCCGGTTTTCGCGCAGGACAAGCAATATGTGTTCTTCTGCGCGGGCGGATTGCGTTCCGCGCTCGCCGCGCAGACGGCCCAGCGGATGGGCCTGAAGCCGGTCGCGCATATCGAGGGCGGATTCAAGGGATGGAAAGAGGCGGGCGGGCCGGTCGAGACGGAGAAAAAATAGGGCAGAAGGGGTCCGCTTTCGACGATCAGCGGTTTTGATCGGATCCATCACAACTCGGCGCTTGTCCGCGTGCGCAGCTCTCGCCGAGATGATGCTCAGGTGCCGCAAGCGAGCGTCAGACGCTTTCCCTGCGTGACATTCATGTGCGTGGCGAGCGCGCGATGGGCGGTGTGCTTCGCCGGAACCGCCTTGAACTCGGTCAATGCGGCTGCGTAATGCCTGCAAGCATCGTCGGTCTTCTCTTCATGATCCGCCACGTCGCCGAAACAGACCTGCACCATCGCTGCGATGAAGGGATCGCCGGTGGTCTTGCCGATGGCAGCCGCTTTCTCGCATTCGGTCCGCGCTGCCGCGGTATCATTTTTTTCGGTGAGCAGCTTGTAGGATTTCAGGATGGCCTGCGAAACTTGGTTGAGCGCGGCGCGGCTCACCCGCGCTGCGCCCGCCGTCGGGATGAAGTGAAGAAAGAGTAGTGCCGAAAACAAAAAGAATGCTGCCCGACGAAATTTCGGCATCACCACCCCAATCTGCCCCGGTGAGTCAGTGCGCTCGTTCTAACGGCTCGGGCCCGACGGCACAAACCTTTTTTCCGCCGGCGCAACGCGCGAACGCGAGGCACGCACATCGTGCAGAAGGGACCACATCATGATGCTCAGGCTCGTCATCGGCAGCAAGAACTATTCGTCATGGTCGCTGCGGCCGTGGCTTGCGCTTGCACACCACAAGATTCCCTTCGACGAGATTCTGATTCCGATCGATCAGCCGGATACGGCCGCACGCATCCGGCAGTATTCTCCCGCCGGCAAGGTGCCGATCCTGATCGACGGCGAGGCGGCGGTGTGGGAATCGATCGCGATCCTCGAACACCTGAACGAGCGCTTTCCGCAATTGCAGCTTTGGCCGAAGGATCCGGTTGCGCGCGCCCATGCGCGGGCGGTCGCGACCGAGATGCATGCGGGCTTCACGGCGCTGCGCCAGCACTGTCCGATGAACCTGCGCCGGAAGAAGGCGCGGCCGCTCACGCCGGAGGTCGAGGCGGACGTGCAGCGCATCACCGGGATGTGGCGCACCGCGCGCGAGCGGTTCGGAACGGGCGGCGATTTTCTGTTCGGCGGATTTTCGGCGGCCGATTGCATGTATGCGCCGGTCGCTGCGCGCTTTGCGAGCTACGAGGTCGAGGTCGATCCGGTATCGAAGGCCTATGTCGACGCGATCTACCGGCTCCCCGCGTTTGCGGCCTGGCGCGAGGCGGCGCTCAAGGAGACCTGGGGGCACCGGGCGACCGACGCGGTGGCCTGAACGCCGGGCGGTCGAGCCGGGCGGTGCGTCAAATCTGCGTCAGTCACGCGTGATGGTGGTATTTAGCGAATGCCAAGACCGCAGCGGGGCGGCGTTTTTGCACTGCGGTTGCACAGTTTCGTCAAAATCTGAAAAAATATAGCTACCGACCCGGCTCCCCATTGGCAGGAGCCGCCCCGTCGCCCATAAGGCGCCGGCGGGGGCGGGTGTACCAACTTCAACGTTCAGAACCTGAATTCGCGAAACCGGCACAGTTCACGCGGAGCAAAAAGAATGCGAGTCAAAACCTTCGTCCTGGCATTGGCGCTTGGCCTTGCCGCCACGGGCGCCAGCCACGCCCAGCAAGCGTCCGAGCAGACGCCGCAGATCAAGGGCCTGTTTCTCATCACCGACTATCCGGCCGTCACCGTACAGGCAGGCGCGACGTCCACCGTCTCGCTGCGGCTGCAGAATTACGGCCTGCCGCCCGAGCGGCTTGCGCTCTCCGTCGAAGGCGTGCCGCAGGGCTGGACCGCGACCATCCTCGGCGGTGGCCAGCCGGTCGCGGCGGCAATGCCCGCGCCCGGCAAGGACGTGTCGCTGCAATTGCGGCTCGACGTTCCGGCAAGCGCGCAGAGCGGGGTGCAGACGCTGACGGTGAATGCGCGCGGCGGATCGCAGAACATTTCGCTGCCGATCGCCGTCACGCTCGGCAAGGACCTGCCGGCGAAGCTTACGCTGGAGCCGAAGCTTCCTGAACTGCGCGGCACGCCACGCTCGAGCTTCGAATATCAGATGACGATCAAGAACGACAGCGGACGCAACCTGCTGGTCAGCCTCGGCGCCAAGGCGCCGCAGAATTTCAGCACCACCTTCACCGAGGCCTATGGCTCGCAGGAACTGACGTCGGTGCCGATCGAGGCCGGCCAGTCGAAGGACGTGAAGCTTACCGTGCGCCCGCCGGCGCAGGTCGGCGCAGGCAAGGTGCCGGTCGGCGTCACCGTGTCAGCCGAAGGCGTTTCCGCGGAAGCGCGCGTCGTGATGGACATCGCTGGCCAGTCGCAACTGCGGCTTACGGGGCGCGACGGCGTTGTCAGCGCGCGCGCCGAAGCGGGCAACCAGACCTCGGTGCCGCTCGTCGTCACCAATGAGGGAACGGCGCCGGCGGAAGCGATCGAGCTCTCCGGCACCGCACCGAGCGGCTGGAAGATCGAGTTCGAGCCGAAGGAGATTCCGGGCATCGCGCCGCGCGAGCGCGCCGAAGTGCAGCTCCTGCTGACGCCGGCCGCAAAGGCGCTGGCGGGCGATTACATGACCACCGTGCGCGCCAACTCGCGTGGCGAGAGCGCGTCCACCGATTTCCGCGTTGCGGTCTCCACGTCGACTTACTGGGGCATTGCGGGCGCCGGCATCATCGGCGTCGCGCTCCTCATCATGGTCGGCGCGATCGCAAGGTTTGGCCGGCGATGAACGCCGTCATCGAGGCGCGCAATCTCACCAAGCGCTACGGCGATGCGAGTGCCGTCGACGGTATCTCGTTCTCCGTGGCGGGCGGCGAGATTTTCGGGCTGCTCGGTCCGAACGGCGCCGGCAAGACCACGACGATCCTGATGATGCTCGGGCTCACCGACGTCACCGACGGCGAGGTGCGCGTGCTCGGGCTCGACCCGGCGCGCGAGCCGCTGAAGGTGAAGGGTCACGTCGGGTATCTCCCGGACTCGGTCAGCTTCTACGATAACATGACGGCGGCGGAGAACCTCGCCTATACCGCGCGGCTGATGGGGCTCGACCGCGCGGAGCGGGAGGCGCGCATCAAAGAAGAGCTCGAGCGCGTGCAGCTCGCCGACGTCGCCAACAAGCCGGTGGGCACGTTCTCGCGCGGCATGCGGCAGCGGCTGGGGCTCGCAGAAATCCTCATGAAGAAGGCGGAGGTCGCGATCCTCGACGAGCCGACCTCGGGCCTTGATCCGCAGGCGACCGAGGAACTGCTCGGCATGATCCGCGATCTGAAATCGCACAACGTCACGGTGCTGCTGTCGTCGCACCTGCTCGACCGCGTGCAGAAGGTCTGCGACCGCGTCGCGCTGTTCCAGGCGGGCAAGATCGCGCTGATCGGCACAGTGAGCGAACTGGCGCGGCAGGTGCTGGGTTCGGGTTTTGCCGTCGAAGTGGAGGCGGAAGGCGCGGGGCTTGCCGAGAAGCTGCGGGTAATCCCCGGCGTTTCCTCAGTGGAGGCGACCGGCGTCAACCGCTTCCGCATGCTTGCCGACCGCGACGTGCGGCCGGAAGCGGCAAACGTCGTTGTCGGCGCCGGCGGCAAGCTGCGCCAGCTTTCGGTCGATGAGCCGAGCCTCGACGCCATCTACAACCGCTTCTTCCAGAAGCAGAACGGAGCGGGGGAGGTGCGCGATGCGGCGTGAAGGATCTCCGTTCAGCGGGCTCGGTGCCGTCACCACCAAGGAGCTTGCGGATCATCTCTCGAGCGCGCGCATGCGCGTGCTCGAATGGCTGATCGTGCTGACAGCGGTCGCGGCGCTGATCGGCACCATCCAGCAGGTGCGCGACACGGTGTCGGAAGATCCGTTCGTGTTCCTCAAGCTGTTCACCGAGGCGCGGCAGCCGCTGCCGTCGTTCGTCAGCATCCTCGCGTTCCTCATTCCGCTAATGGCGATCGGCCTCGGCTTCGATGCCGTCAATGGTGAGCACAACCGGCGCACGCTCTCGCGCGTGCTGTCGCAGCCGATCTATCGCGATGCGTTGCTGATGGGGAAATTCCTCGCGGGACTGATCACGCTCGCGATCAGCCTCGTGGTGCTGTGGCTCTTGGTGATCGGGCTTGGGCTCTTGCTGCTCGGCGTGCCTCCGAGCACGGAGGAAGTGCTGCGCTCGTTCGCCTTCCTCGTGGTGGCGCTCGCCTATGCGGGGCTGTGGCTCGCGGCGGCGATACTTTTTTCCATCGTGTTCCGCTCGCCGGCGACGGCAGCGCTGACGACGCTGGGGCTCTGGCTGTTCCTGACCGTGCTGTGGCCGGCGCTGTCGCCGGGTATCGCCTACGCGATTTCGCCGCCGCATCCGCTCTACCAGCTTCTCAACCAGCCCGATCCGGATACGCTCGTCTGGGAGCAGGGGCTTGCGCGGCTGTCGCCGTCGACCTTATTCGGCGAGGTGCTGCGGGCGGTGCTGAACCCGGCGACGCGGGCGATCGGGCCGATCTTCCTCGAGCAGCTCGAGGGCGCGCTGATCGGCTCACCGCTGCCGCTCGCACAAAGCCTCCTGATCGCGTGGCCGCAACTCGTCAGCCTGATCGCGGGGACGATCGTCCTTTTCGTTGTGGGCTACGTCGTGTTCCAGCGGCAGGAGGTGAGGGCGTAGCGCGGCCGCCGATCAGCGGCCCTCGGGAGCGGGCCATCCATCCGGCAAGGGATGTCTGACCACCGGCTTCCAGTCGCCATCGGCCAGGACGACCGACGGGATCAAATCCGGGACGGACACTTGCGCCGAGTGGAAGCCGGACATGGCAAGCTGGCGGAGAATCTGCGCGATCGGCAGGGGCCGTCGGTCGTAGCCGGGCGAGATGTCGGGCGCACGGACGGCGAAGAGCGTCGAATGGCCGACCACCAGATCGGCGTCGGCGAATACGCCGATTTTGTCGGCCAGCACGTTCGTATTCGTGATGCGCGATCCGTGATCGCCGTGCAGGACTACGATGGCGTTGGAGCCGACGGCTGCGAGGATCGGTTCTATCTTTGAAAGCAGGCAGGAGAGCTGCTCGAGATAAGCATCCATCCGCTCCTCGTCGGGCCCATGTCTGCGGCTTTTCCAGCGGGAAAACTCCTTCAGGCGGCAACTGCCGGTCAACGCATAGGGGGAGTGCGGCAGCAGCTCATGGACGACATACGCGCTTCCCGGCGTTGCACTGCGCAGTTGTTGCGGGAGTCGTTCAAGCGTCTCGAGCGCCCCAAGAGGCGGAAGGTTGCGTACCCTGAACCGATCGCTCAGAACGTCGTGTGTTACCATTGAAACAAGAAGAACCTGCGAGAGCTGGGCGAACTGAATTGCGACGATTTCCGCCTTATCGCTCGTCGCCAGGGACGCGTCGGCGATGCTTGCGAGATCGGCGGCCCGGCGCGTCCGGCAGTGAACGACGAAGCCGTTCTCGCAATAGTTCAGATAATCCGTTTGCGACACATAGATCTGATACCCGGCGGTGCCGAGCAGGTCGAAGTAGGCGTTCGATGAAATCGTCGAGCGAATCCGATTGGACGGATTCCAAGCCTGTTCCTCTCCGAAATTAAACACTTGAGGGATCGAGTTCACTGTCTGCATGTACTCGCTGTAGGCGCCGCCGAACAACCGAAAGCCCTTGTCGATGTAAAAGGCTTTCAGCCGCTCGCGCATTGCGACGACCTTGGGATCGTCTCCCAGCAATCCTTCGATCCCGATGTGCTCGTCCAAGATGATATGGAGCAGGATAGGCGGGTTGGCGCTGCTATCCGTGATGGTGGGACGGAGCGCCGGTCCTGGTCCCGAAACCGCCGCTCCCGTCAGATTCGTCAGCAGGACGATCGACGAGACGATGCCGATGAACGGCATCATGTGACGATTCAGGATCAGGGCTATCCCCGCGGTGGCGATCGGTACGATGGGGCCGTCGAAATTGAGATCGAGCGCCAGATAGACGAGCAGGATCTGCATGACCGCCCGGACGATCCGCCCGCAGCCGGCATAGAGCAGCCATGCAACCAAGACGATGGCCAAGAGCGCTCCAAGGATGAGCCCGATCTCCGGCCGAAACAGTGGATACTGATTGTGGTTAAGAAAGTTAACGAGTGAGGCGACCGTCACAGCGGCGCCGGCAAAAGCAGGCACAGCGGTTTCGCGGAGCCGCCCCGCAATATCCCGGCTTTTCTCGCTGCTATCCGGCAGCGCCATCGCCATTGTTTCCGGATCCCCTTCAACCACTTGTAAATTCTAGGCTGATAGACGTTTGCAAAGTCCTACACGCGAAAGAGAAGATCGAATGGTCAAGGCAACACACTACTTCGCGCTGGTGGCGGCCATGACGATTGCCATGACCGCACCCGGGTATGCTTATCTGGATCCCGGCACCGGCAGCATCCTTCTGCAGGCGATCATCGGCGGCGTTGCCGCGACATTGTTCGTGGTTCGCGGTTATCTTTACCGACTCAGGGGCTGGTTCGGTTTGGTCCCCAAGGCGGCGGACGAGAATCGCCGGACCGGCAAGGAATGACGGTTCATCTCGATCCGGGGTCGTTTCGCGACCCCGGCGGCCGTGTCTTCACTCACGGGGGCAGGATCTACCGGGCGGTGTTGCCGGCCAATGCGGACGCCTATGCCGACGCACAGGCCTTGGGTCTCTACCAGCGGCTTGCCGGTCTTGGCCTTCTTCTGCCCGCCAGCGAAGTCGCCCACAATGCGGTGCCGGCTCCGGACGGAGCGGTGCATGTCATGGAGCACCCCCGCATCCCTTTCATCTCGTATCCCTACGAGTGGAGTTTCGCGGTTCATCGGGCGGCGGCGCTGCTTCACCTCGATCTGCATCTGGAAGCGCTGAATTCCGGCTTCACGCTGAGCGACGCGTCCGCCTACAACGTCCAGTTCCGCGGCACCCGACCGGTGTTCATCGATCATCTTTCCCTGCGGCCGTACCGGGAAGGGGAGTTGTGGACCGGCCACAGACAGTTCTGCATGCAGTTCCTCAATCCGCTGATCCTGTGGAGCCGGATGCGCGTGCAGCCGAATCACTGGTTTCGCGGCAGCCTCGAGGGGATCGCGCCGGAAGAGCTCGCTTTGCTGTTGCCGCTTCGCGAGCGTCTTTCCTGGACGATTTTCACCCATGTCGTGGCCCAGGCCTCGCTCCAGCGGCGGCAGATTGCAGCCGGAAAGGAGAAGGAAAGCCTGAAACGGGCGCAGCTTTCCAAGAATGCGCTGCTGGGAATGCTCTCCGGTCTCCGCCGCTATATTTCGCGCATGCGCTCGGCGGATGAGCAGACCGTCTGGGCCGATTACGCCGCCAAGACGAGCTACAGCGCCGAGGAGGCGGCGACGAAGCGGGACTTCGTCGAGAAAGTGGTCCGCGCCGTCAAGCCCGCGCTTCTGTTCGATCTTGGCTGCAACACGGGGGACTATTCGGACGTCGCGCTTAAAGCCGGCGCCGGCTACGTTGTCGGTTTCGACTTCGACCACGCCACGCTCGATCGGGCGTTCGAACGGTTCGACAACGATCTGCGGCCTTTCCTGCCGCTGTGGATGGATGCGGCCAATCCCAGCCCGTCCCAGGGATGGGCGCAGGCCGAGCGGCGCGGCCTTCAGCAGCGAGCGTCCGCAGACGCATTGGTGGCGCTCGCTTTCGTTCACCACCTCGCCATCGGCCGCAACGTGCCGCTGCAGTCGGTTGTCGAATGGATCATGGGGCTTGCGCCAACCGGCGTGATCGAATTCCCGTCCAAGACAGATTCCATGGTGCAGCGCCTGCTTGCCCACCGTGAGGACATCTTCGCCGACTATTGCGAAGAAGCTTTCCTTGGCGCCGTGATGAAGCGGGGCCGTGTCGTGGAAACCAGACGGGTGTCGGACAACGGGCGCCTGCTGGTGTGGTACGATCGACGGAGTTAGGTGCGCTGCGCAGGCGTGCGGCGTCACCACGGCTTCTCGACACTGGTGATCGGCTCGCGGTCGGGCGAAGTAATCTGCACGCCGACGCAAGCGAACGGCAGCTCCGGGTGCGGATTGTGGCCGCGGTGGAATTTGCCGATCGGCTCGGAATAGACGTCTCCGGCTTTCGCGCGGATCAGCACGCCCTCCTTGAAGTGCGCCTCGAACTGGCCCTGCAGCACGATGAAGAACGTCGCGCCGTTGTGGCAATGATAGTTGGTGTAGCCGCCCGGCACGATCTCGGCGTTGTAGATCTGCACGCGCGCCTCGGGGTCTCGCGGGAGCGACGCGTACATCTTGTCGAACAGTATGTTGCGGAAGAGCTCGTGGCCCGGCGGCACGATGTTGGTGAGCTGCAGCTTCAATTCCTTGTAGTCGGAAAGCCTCGTCGCGTTCATGGCGTTTCTCCCATTAAAAAAAATTTAGCGCTTCTTCTGCAATCGTCATCAAGGTCGGGCATGACGAGTTAGCCGTGTTCCAGCTTCTTCTTCAGCGATTCTAAGAGCGGCCGCTGGTAGGCGTGCATCTTCTTCGCCGCCGCGTCGAGGCCGAACCAGGCGACGCGATCGACTTCGGGGAAGCGCTGCATGCGGCCGGACTTCGGCGGCCATTCCAGCTCGAACTCGTTGCTCCTGAACTTGCCGATATCGGGGTCGGCCTCGACCGCGAAGGCGTGCACGGTCTTGCCGCTCTTCTGGCGCACCGGCTCGAGCGGGATGAACTTGCCGCTGACCGATAGCCCAGTTTCCTCCGCGAATTCGCGCCTGGCCGTGGCGAGCAGTTCATTGCCCGGTTCGACCAGCCCCTTGGGGATGCTCCAGGCGCCTTCGTCCTTCTTCGCCCAGAACGGCCCGCCCGGATGGGCGAGGAGCACCTGCAGGGCCGGCTTGCGGCGGTAAACCAGGAGGCCGGCGGAGACTTCGGCAGAGCGGGGCATGGGAGGTGCTCTAGCATGGCCAAAGCATGACCAACGCGACCTCGCCCTTCGAGACGCCCGCCTTCCCCGGCTTGCGCCGGCGTGCGGCGGGCTCCTCAGGGTGAGGTCGCGTTGGTTCTGGCCTCATCCTGAGGAGGCCGCGAAGCGGCCGTCCGAAGGATGAGGCCAACCCAGCCTAGCCGTTGCGTTCGCGGCAGGGCCACGGCACCCTCGCAGTTCGGGGGACTCATGGTCGCGCTCAGCACTGCCGTCGATACGAAATCCCGCGAATTCCAGGCGAACGCGGCCGCCATGCGCGCGCTCGTCGAGGAGTTGCAGCGGAAGCGCGAGGAGGTGGCCAAGGGCGGCTCGGAGAAAACGCGCGAGCGGCACATCGCCCGCAACAAGCTGCTGCCGCGCGACCGCGTGATGCGGCTGATCGACCCCGGCTCGCCGTTTCTCGAACTGTCGCCGCTCGCCGCCAACGGCATGTATGACGGCGATATCCACGGCGCGGGGCTTATTACCGGTATCGGCCGCATCGAGGGCCGCGAATGCGTGATCGTCTGCAACGACAGCACGATCAAGGGCGGCACCTACCTGCCGATGACGGTGAAGAAGCATCTGCGCGCGCAGGAGATCGCGGGCGAGAACCGGCTGCCCTGCATCTATCTTGTTGACTCCGGCGGCGCGAACCTGCCGCTGCAGACCGAGGTGTTTCCTGACCGCGAGCACTTTGGCCGCATCTTCTACAACCAGGCGCGGCTGTCGGCTGCCGGCATTCCGCAGATCGCCGCCGTGATGGGCTCCTGCACCGCGGGCGGCGCCTATGTGCCGGCGATGAGCGAGGAGACGATCATCGTGCGCGGGCAGGGGACGATCTTCCTCGGCGGGCCGCCCTTGGTGAAGGCGGCGACCGGCGAGGTCGTCAGCGCGGAAGAGCTCGGCGGCGCCGACGTGCATGCGCGGAAATCCGGCGTCGCCGACCACTACGCGATCGACGACCAGCACGCGCTCGACATCGTCCGTCGCATCGTCGGCAACCTGAACAAGCCGAAGCGCGTGGATCTCGAATACGAGGAGCCGCGCGAGCCTAAATACGACGCGGGCGAGCTCGACGGCATCGTGCCGGTCGACATCAAGAAGCAATACGACGTGCGCGAGGTCATCGCGCGGCTTGTCGACGCCTCGGAGTTCGACGAGTTCAAGCGGCTCTACGGCACGACGGCCGTGACCGGCTTCGCGCGGCTCTACGGGATGCCGCTCGGGATCGTGGCGAACAACGGCATCCTTTATTCCGAGAGTGCGCTCAAGGCCGCTCACTTCGTCGAGTTGTGCTGCCAGCGGCGCGTGCCGCTCCTGTTCCTGCAGAACATCTCCGGCTTCATGGTGGGCAAGGACTACGAGGCGGGCGGCATCGCCAAGGACGGCGCCAAGATGGTGACGGCGGTGGCGTGCGCGCAGGTGCCGAAACTCACCGTGATCGTCGGCGGATCGTTCGGCGCGGGCAATTACGGCATGTGCGGCCGCGCCTACTCGCCGCGCTTCCTCTTCATGTGGCCGAACGCGCGCATCTCGGTGATGGGCGGCGAGCAGGCGGCCTCGGTGCTCGCGACCGTGAAGCGCGACAACATCGAGGCGGGCGGCGGCAAGTGGTCGGAGGTGGAGGAGGAGGAATTCAAGCAGCCGATCCGCGAGCAGTACGAGACGGAAGGCAATCCCTATTACGCGACCGCGCGGCTCTGGGACGACGGCATCATCGCGCCGACGGAGACGCGGCGGGTTTTGTCTCTGGCGCTGAGTGCGGCGCTGAACGCGCCAATTCCGAGGACGAAGTTTGGGGTGTTTCGGATGTGAGGTGTGCTTGTAATTGTTTGGTAGGTCGAAGATATGACGCGTGACGATATTTTGCAGAAAATTCGTGAGACTTCCGCTCGACTCGGAAAGTCCCCACTTTCATTTAGCGAATTTCAGCGTGAGACCGGTATCACGCAACGTAAAGTGTATTCGCATTTTGATGGTTGGCGTGAGGCGTGCGAAGCAGCCGGGATTGAAGCTTTTACCCAGAATATCAAAGTTGAGGATGATCAACTCCTAGAGGCAATGCGACAGACGTTCATCGAATGCGGAGGAATAGTCACAGTCTACAAGTTTGGTCGGAAATTTCCGTACAGCGTCAGCCTATTCGATAATCGATTTGGCGGTTGGAACGGAGCGAAAGCCGCTCTTGCAGAGTGGATTCAAAAGAATGGATATGACTTTCCGCATCTGGATGAATTGTTGAAGGGTAGCAAGGGCTCCGTAGCTTCAACAAATGAATTGTCTGTTGTTTCGTCTGCGCCTCCAAAGTGGGAATCGCAACGTGCTCAGCAGTACGGTGAGTTCCTTAATTTTCGAGGCTTGCAGCATGCTCCTATAAACGAGCAAGGTGTAGTTTTTCTCTTTGGAATGATCGCACATGAAATCGGGTACAGAGTTGAGGCCGTACAACAAGGGTTCCCTGATTGCGAGGCCAAGCGTCATGTTGGTGGCGGTCGATGGGAGCGAGTCCGTATTGAGTTCGAATATCAGGCACGAACCTTTCACGATCATGGGCATGATCCATCTCGATGCGACGTAATTGTTTGCTGGGAGAATAATTGGTCCGATGCGCCCATTGAAGTTCTTGCGCTTCGAGACGTCATCTCCAAACTTGAACCTTGAAACTGCTTGCAGATTACCGGGGCAAGCCCGGCCATGACCCTTAGAGAATGATCAAGCCCGCTTCCGCTTCATTCCCGTCGCGCGTTTCTTCTCCGCCGGCAGCTTTGCGGCCTTCCGCAACGCCGCGTTGATGCGGCTCTGCCAGCCGGGGCCGGTGCGGGGCGAGGCCGGCCGTTCCATTATTTAGTCTCCGCCAGCATCTTCCGGATCACCGACTCCAGTTCCGGCAGTTTGACTGTTGCAATATCCCACATGATCTCGGGATCGATGCGCTGATATTCGTGGCGCAGCACATTGCCGATGGCTGTTATCTTGTTCCATTCGATCTCGGGATGCCGTCGGAGCAATTCCGGCGGCAGTGCGCGCACGGCCTCGGAAATGATCTGGATCGCACGCTCGACGGTACGCTCCAGATGATAGACGCTGCTGAACTCGGCGAACGAGACGCCTTGCACGGTTCGCCCGACGCCCTGAATATGAAATAGGATATGCTCAAGCCGGGCGCGCGGATTGGCGGTCGCCGCCATCAGAATACCCGGATCGCCTCGCGCTCGATCTCGGGACGGAAGAACTCCACGAGCCCGTCACGCGTCGAATAGTCGATCTCCGTGCCCAGCGTCTCACGCAGCTTCAGATAGATGTCCATGAACTCGTCGAAGCCGAACTTGCGGCCGCGCGCCTTGTCGATGAAGAGGTCCACGTCGGAATCCGCGCGTGCCTCGTCGCGCGCATACGAGCCGTAAAGATACAGCGCTTCCGCCCCGAGCGCGCGGATGGCGGGCTCGGCGGACTTCAGTCGGGCGATGACTTCGGCGCGGCGCATGGCTCGTTTATAGCGCAAAAATGCTGCCGAATCCTACTTCATGCCTTATGCTTTTTTCTTCGTCGCCTTCCGTGGCGCTGCGTTGGTGTGGTGAGAATAACGACTCACGCCCCGACTGATGCCCTTTCCTACTTTCGTTGTGCGGTCGATCACCGGCGGCGGGAACCCGAGCCCACGGCTGGGGCGGAAGGCGGCGTGCCGCCCGTTGCCAGAAACGGCCGCAGGCTGCGCCAGCTCGAAACGACGAGGCCGGCGGCGGTTGCGGCCCAGACCGCGAGCGCGATCCACACCATCGTGAGCGAGATCGTCCGCAGCGGCGGGAAGTCGGCGGCGAGCGAGAGCCGCAGACTCGCCAGCGCATACATGCCGAGCGGGAACACCAAGCTCCAGAACATCGGGGTGTAGGTGAGCGGCGCGCGCCAGACGCCGTGCTTCCAGATGCCGAACAGGACGAGCAGCGGAATCCACCAGGTTGCCCAGGCCCACATGATGAGCGTCACACCGTCGATGAACGGCCGCATGGACAGCAGGAAGGGCATGGTGCTGTCGGTGAGCAGCAGCGTGGAGCCGGCGTTGGTGCTGATGGCGGCGGCGCCCATCACCACCCACAGGAGCGGTGTGATGTCGTCCGGCTCCACGTCGAAGAAGAAGATGCGATAGGCGAACAGCGTGATGAAGATGCCGTACAGCGCGAGCCCAACGCCCCAGAGCATGTGGATCAGCACAAATATGCCCGGGGCGAGCGCGCCGAGCGGCTCGGCGATGCGCGTGCCGAGGATCACGAGCGATTGGGTGCCGACAATCGCAATCAGCCAGCCGCCGTGGACGACATTGGCGCCGTGCGCAGTGTTCAGGAAGGTGAGCACGCCGAAGCTGAAATAGATCAGCGCGAACCACAGCACGAGCGCGAACAGCCACATGGCCAGCGCCATCGCAGCATGTCCGCGCAGATCGACGCCCACCCCGAGAACGTCCGTGCCCGCGACGATGGTGAAGAACGAGAAAACGAGACGCGGGTTGGTGAGGTCGGTCCACAGCGCACGATGGAAGCGCAGCGCGCGCAAGAGGAGCGCAAGCAGCAGCCACGGGTAGGCGCAGGCATTGACGAGGAAGAGGAAGTCGGAAATGCCGCGTCGGTCCTCGAAAAAGAAGGCGTTGGAAATGATTCCGGTCGCCATCACCAGCGCGAAGGAGCCGGGATAGAGCCGCTCGATCTCGCGGTCGATCCATGCGAGCGCGCCCGCGGCCGGCGCGGGCAGGGCGGAGGTTGTTGCTTCCGAGCGGCGCGTCATCGGCTTCGGTTCGAGATCGAGCTGAGACAGCCTAGCATCGGTGCTTTGGGGGAAGAACCGCCGGCACGGGGGCATCTCACAGGCATCTGCCAGGAGGGGGCCAATGGCGGCGGCGTGGAGGCGCCATGATTCCGCAGCCCGCGTGTTCCAGTTCGGAGCAGCTCGTCCGCTCTCTGCCCCCCTCGGCCACGGCGTTACTTCGGCGCCAAGATCTTGATCGCGTGTTTCGCGGGCGAGAAGCGCGCCTCGCAGATTCCGCCGCCGCGACTCTCGGGTGGGGAATTGTCCTTCTTTCCCGTCCTCCCTTTCTTGTTCTTCTCTTTGTCGCTCTTCCCGTTTCCGTTTTTCGATTTCTTGTTTACCCCTTTTTCTTCCTCCGCGGGCCACACCATCCCGTCCGTCAGCCGCAGACGCTCGCCGTGCCAGGTGAGCTCCAGCGTCCGGCAACGGCAGAGCGGCCTTTGCCGCCAGCTTTTCGTGGCGCCGCCGGCGAGCCACTTTGCGAATTCGTCGCGCTTCTCGGTACGCACGACTACAACGTCGAGGCGTCCGTCGTCAGACCGCGTCGTTCCGCCCATCGAAAGCTGCGGACCGGCGAGGCCGATATTCATGATCTCAAAGGCGAGAAAGCTTCCCTCGGCCACCTTGCCGTCGCATTCCGCGCGCAGCTCGAACGGCCGCAGCCGCGCGACCAGGTTCTTCATCACCATGCGGGCGAGCGCGAGCTTGTCGAGTGGATCGATCGAAAGATTGTCGGCGAGGTGCAGCGCGGTCGCCGTCTCGGTGATTGCGCCAACGCCGCAGCCCTCGACCACGGTTTCCTCGCCCCAGGGTCCGGCGGCGCGCCACAGATCAAACCGGCGCGGCGCGCAGTTAGGCAAGGCGGCGACCACCCGCTGCGGCGCGCCATGAATGCCGAACGAGGTCGCGATGTTGTTGGCGGTGCCGAGCGGAATGATCGCGAGCGCGGCGTCGGCGGGCAGGGCGCTTGCGACTTTCGTCACCGTGCCGTCGCCGCCGGCGGCGATGAAGATCTCAGCGGGTTTCTTCAGCGCCGATTTCCAGTCGCTTTCCCTGCTCGACTGATAGCGCGGATCGAAACCTGCTTCCTCCAGCCATTCCATCAGCTCGTCGGCGCTGGTGCTTCCTTCTCCCGCGGCCGGATTGTGGATCAAGGTCACGCGCATGGATGGCCCGATGTCGCCGAGGGAGGCACCTGCCATCATAACGCTGCCGGCCGTAGCGCGGGTCCACCGGTCCCTTGGCCAGGTTGCCGCGGGAACAGCATCCGCCGCCGATCGTTTTCATGGATACGGAGGAACCCGGTATGCATCACGAACATGTCCGCGAGAAAATGGAAGTCCTCGGCTCGGACGGGAAGCACATCGGAACCGTCGATCACATGGAAGGCGACGATTTCGTCAAGCTGTCGAAGAAGGGGCCAAGTGCCGGCGGCAAGCATCATCTAATTCCGGTGGAATGGATTGAGCGCGTCGATGACAAGGTCCACCTGAACAAGTCGGCGGTGGAAGCCGTGGCGCAATGGCGGACGGCGGCCTGAAGGCTGCTAAACCGTCCGTTTCCCTTTCTTGCGACTTGCCCCGGCAGAGATCGCGACGGCCATGATTTTGTCCCCGCCGTCCGCTAGTTTTCTCTGCCATGAAGCGGGGGATTTTCCTGTTCGCTGGAGGGTTGCTGTTGTGCGCGGCGGCCGGCGCGTTTTCTGTGCCGCTCGCGGCGCAGCCGGGCGTGCGCACGGCAAAGCCCGCGATTGCGGTCTGCAACCGCGCTGCCTTCCGCACGATCCTCGACGTCGGCCACACCGCGCAGGCGCCGGGCGCGACGAGCGCGCGCGGGGTGCCGGAGTACGATTTCAATCTCTGGCTCGCGCGCAGGATCGAAGCGCGGCTGAGAGAGGCGGGCTTCGATAAAACGGTGCTGCTCGTCACTGGTGGCGAGGCGCGTAAGGCGCTCGCTGAGCGCGTCGCACGTGCGAACGTGCTCGGCGCCGATCTCTTCGTGTCGATCCATCATGACTCGGTGCCGGACTTCCTGCTCGCGTCGTGGGATTTCCTCGGCGCCGAGGGCCGCTACAGCGATCACTATCGCGGGCATTCGATCTTCGTCTCGGCCGGGCATCCGCAGTATGCGCGCAGCCTCGCGTTCGCGCGGCTGCTCGGGCGGGCGATGAAGGCGCGCGGGCGCGAATACACGCGGCACTACACCGAGCCGCGCATGGGCGCGCGGCGGCGCGCGCTCGTCGACGCGGAGGCGGGCGTCTATCGCTTCGACCGGCTCTTCGTGCTGACGCTGACGAAGATGCCGGCGGTGCTGTTCGAGGCGGGGCCGATCATCCACCGCGAGGAAGAGCTCGCCATGCAGTCGCCGGAGCGGCAGGCGCTGATCGCCGATGCCGTGACCGAGGCGGTGGAAGGATTCTGCGCTTCGCGCGGGCGGGCGCGGCTGCCGCGGAGTTAGATCGCGCGGGCAGCGCGCTCTAAGCATCTGTCATCCCGGCCGAGCGAGCACGCTTACGCGTGCGAGCGAGAGCCGGGATCCAGGAACACGCAATGAGCCGGTTCGCTCCGTCTGTGTTCCTGGATCCCGGGTCTGCGGCGCACCGCTCCGCTGGCGCTACGCGCTGCGCCGCGCCCGGGATGACAGAAAAGGGGGAAGGCTCAAATCTCGACGACCAAGCCGTCCTTGGCGACCGGATAGTCGATCTCGGCGAGGTGGGTGAGCATGTCGTCGCTCATGTGGGTGAGGACGACCTTCCGCGCGCCGATCGCCGGAAGCTTCTCGCGCAGCAGCCGGTAGTTCAGGTGGGACGGCACCGGCTTGTCGTAGGCGTGGCACTCGCAGACGAAAAGGTCGGCATCCTTGCCGGCGGCGATCAGCGCGTCGGTCCACTCGGTGTCGCCGGAATAGCTGATCACCTTGCCGTCAACCTCGACGCGGTAGGCGAGGCAGGGGCCGGCGTTTTCATCGTGGCGTACATGAAACGGCGTGACGTACAGCCCGCCGATCTCCTGCCGCTTGCCGATCTCGACCTCGCAGAGCGTCAGCTCGAAGGGCGGCTTGCGGTCGCCGGGGAAGGTCGCCGTCATCAGCCGCTCGTACCAGCCGGTCAGCCCCGGCGGGCCGGCGATGATCAGCGGGCGCGTGCGCCGGGTGACGAACATCGCCTCGAGGATAAAGAACGGCACGCCGCCGAAATGGTCGCCGTGGAAATGCGTAATCAGGATGAGGTTGATCGCGTTCGGGTCGATGCCGCGCTGCTTCATGGCGGGCGGGGCCGAGGCGCCGCAATCGAACAGGAAGTTCGTCGGGTTGCCGGTCACCTGCAAGCAGGTATTCGAGCGGCCGCCGGAGCCGAAGGCATCGCCACAGCCGATGAACTGCAATTGCATGGAGCCTCGCGCCGTCCGGGCCCGGGGGCGGGCCGGACAAGCATCAGTTAAGCAAAGACCGGTGAAGAAACGGTGTGACGGCCATCACATTGTGGAAAGGCCGTTTGCCGCGCTCAGACCGCAACCGAATGGCGCGCGTTCTCCCGCTCCAGGTAGGTGTCGAAGGCGGAAGCGATCAGCCGGAGATAGGGCCGGCCGGCGTCGGTCACTGCAATGCGGCTGTTTTCGACCTGCAGCATTTCGCCGCCGTCGGCACCGAGGATCGACTTGATTCGATTGTCGAACTCGGCCTTCAGCGCGGCGGCATGCCCGCCCGCCACTGCTTCCAGGTCCACGCTCAGGTCGCACATCAACCGCTCGATGACGCGCGCACGGAGGCGGTCTTCGTCGGTGAATGCAAGGCCGCGTGCGGTCGCGGGCTGACCGGCGGTGACGGCGGTGGAGTAAAGATACTGGTCCGGGGAGTTCTGCACATAGCCCTGCGGTAGCTGCCCGATCGCAGAGACGCCGAGGCCGAGCAGCGCGTCGGCGTCGTCGGTCGTGTAGCCCTGAAAGTTCCGGCGCAGCCAGCCTTCCCGGGCGGCGCGCGCCAGTTCGTCGTCGGGAAGAGCGAAGTGGTCGATGCCGATGGCTTGATAGCCGGCTTCGATCAGGAGCGCGCGCGCCGTCTCGGCCTGCTCCAGCCGCTCGGCCGCGCCGGGCAGCGCGCTCGCGTCGATCAGGCGCTGGTGCGGCCGGAACCAGGGTACGTGCGCGTAGCCGAACAGCGAGATCCGCTGCGGGTGCAGGCGTCGCGCGAACTCCATGTTGGCGCGTACGTCGTCAATCGTCTGCCGCGGCAGACCGTACATGAAGTCGAAACTGAGCTGGCCGATGCCGGCGGCGCGCAATGCAGCCACCACGGCTTCCACCCGCTCGGGCGGCTGGATCCGGCCGATCGCCTGCTGCACGTGGGGCGAGACATCCTGCACGCCAAGGCTCGCGCGGTTGATGCCGATCTGCACCAGCCGCTCCACCAGGCGCTCATCGACCACACGGGGGTCGAGCTCGATGGCGTGCTCCGTGAGCGAGCAGAGCGCGAAGTGGCGGTCGAGCGCCGCATGCACGGTCAGCAGATCGCTGTCGAGAACCGAAGGCGTTCCGCCGCCCCAATGAATGCGCGTGACCTGCCGGGAGCCGGCCAGTCCGGCGATGAGCTCGATCTCGCGGCGCAAGACGGCCGCGTAGCGTTCGACGGGCTCGCTGCGGCGGGAGGCTTTGGTGAAGCAGCCGCAATAGTTGCACAGCTCGCGGCAGAACGGGATGTGCAGATAGAGCGAGAGCGTGGTGTCGGATGGCAGCGCCGCGAGCCATTGCGTGTAATCGCGAGGCGTGACCGCCTTGGAAAAATGCGGCGCCGTCGGATAGGACGTGTAGCGCGGGACCTTGGCCTCGGCGAGCAGGTGAGATGTCGTCATGAAATCCCTTTACGCGAACAGGGTCGAGATCAATTGACTGAAATCAAATTTGTTTTCAAGCCGGGTCGAAGGGAAAATACTTGTATTTCATAAGGTTGCCTGAGCAGTGCCGCGGGTGGTCGCATTTGCAGGGGTCTGACCAAAGTTTCAGCGCAGCGGTTGAATCGTCCTGATCCGGAACCAATTGATTCTTCAAGGCGGCGCCCGGCGGGCGGCCGCAGGCAATGGAGGTCGATATGGCATACCGCGTCTATTCCGGGCCGGCCGGTGCCGACACGCCGTCGCGGATCGAACGGGTCGGCGGGCTCTACAAGGAGTTCGAGCGTCTCGACGATGCGCTTTCGTTCGCGCGCCATCTGCACGACAAGAACCGCATCGCGCTCCTGATCGAAGGCGACGACGGCACGCGCATGGATCGCCGCGAGATCGCCGCCACGCTGCGGCATCCGGAGCAGGACATCTTCGAGAGCCGGCGCCCCGGTTGATCGCGTTCAGCGCGCCAGCAACCACAGCAGCGCGCTGAGCACGACGCTGATGAGAAGGCCGCTCATGAGCGGCAGGTAGAGCGTGAAGTTTTCGCGCTCGATGACGATATCGCCGGGCAACCGGCCCAATCCCGTCCTGGCGAGGAACGGCCAGAGCAATCCGGCGGCTACGATCGCAAGGCCCAGCACGATCAGGAACCGCGAAACGTCCATCGTCCTTCTCCGCCAAAGATTTGTAAGCGGAGCGCCGAACGTTCAAGAGAGGAAAAAGGTGCGTACCGCTTTCAAAGCTTTGTCGAGGAAAGCTGCGTCCATTCCTTCTGCAGGCGCGTCTTGGCGGCGGTCCACGTTTCGGAGACCACGCTCCAGTTGACCATGTTGCGCTGTTGCAGCGCCGGGTCCGAAGAATGGTCGTCGTGCAAGTAGGCGCCTGCAAACAGCAGGAACGCGCCGAAGATCATTCCAAGCAGAAATCGCATGGCGAAGCCTCCGACCGAGGGTGCTCGCATAAACGCCGTTGCGAGCCGGGAGTTCCACGGCAGGCGAACTGCCCGGAACCGCTACCTTCCGATCAAGCGTTCGAATTGGTTGCGAAGCGCGTCGGCGGCTTTTCCCGCGACCTCGGCGGCGACGTCCCAGTTCACGATCGGGCGGACCGGTTCGGCGGACGACGGGGATATGTAGGTCGTGTCGTGATAATAGGCCGCGCCGACCGTCAGTGCGGCGCCGAGCACAATTCCGAACAGCAATCGCATGCGAAGACCTCCATGGCGCAAGCGGAGCGGGAAAATAGGGGACACAATGCGGCGGGAGTCGGATGAATTATCGCCAGTTCCCCGTCCGGCGGCAAACGGATTTTCTCTATCGAATCAAAGTGATCGGGCTGCAGCCGACGCGGTGGCACGGCCGCGCCCGCAACCCGCCCGTTGCGTGACAGGGCAGGGGGCGCATGCTACAGCCGCGCCCACTTCGTTGATCCGGTGCACAATCGGCGCGTGGCAATGGCGAAAGTCGATGGGGTCGGCGAGGCCCGCCCCCATTCCAATTTCTGGCTCCTGACTCTCGGCAGTCTCGGCGTCGTCTACGGCGACATCGGCACGAGCCCGCTTTACGCGTTGCGGGAAGCGGCAGTGGCGGGGCTGGGCGAGGGTGACGCGATCACGGAAGGCGTCATCCTCGGCGTGCTTTCGCTGATCTTCTGGTCACTGATCATCATCGTCACCATCAAGTACGTGACGATCCTGCTTCGCGCGGACAATAACGGCGAGGGAGGCACGCTTTCGCTCACCGCGCTCGCGTTTCGCGCTTTGGGGCGGCGCGCGGGATTCGTCCTCGCGATCGGCATCATCGGTGCCGCGATGTTCTATGGCTCCGTGCTGATCACGCCGGCCTTGTCGGTCCTGTCGGCTGTCGAGGGTCTGAAGATCGTCACGCCGGCGTTCGATCCATTTGTCCTGCCGCTCACCGTTATCATTCTGGTTTCGCTGTTCACCGTCCAGTCGCGGGGGACGGCGCGGGTCTCGGTCCTGTTCGGCCCGATCACGACGGTCTGGTTCGTCATTCTGGCAATCGCCGGGATCGTACACATCGTCGCCAATCCGGATGTGCTGTCCGCGCTGAATCCCGTCTATGGCATATCGTTCCTGATCGATCACGGGATGGTCGGCTTGTTGACGCTCGGCGCTGTCTTTCTGGCCGTTACCGGTTCCGAAGCGCTTTACAACGATCTCGGTCACTTCGGACGCAAGCCGATCCAGGCGGCCTGGATGTTCCTGGTGTTGCCGGCCCTGGCGCTCAATTACTTCGGACAGGGCGCGCTCGTTCTCGATGATCCATCGACGATCCAGAATCCATTCTTTCTGATGTTTCCCGAGTGGGCCCTGTTGCCGATGGTGGGGCTCGCGACGGTGGCGACCGTCATTGCCAGTCAGGCCGTGATCACCGGCGCGTACTCGATCACCCGGCAGGCGATCCAGCTTGGGCTGCTGCCCCGGCTGGAGATTCGGCATACCTCGGCGGAGTTGCTCGGCCAGATTTACATGCCTCGGGTGAACTGGCTCCTGCTGGCGGGGGTCCTCCTGCTGGTGATGCTGTTTCGAACGTCAAGCGCGCTCGCTTCGGCATATGTCCTTGCCGTCGCCGCGACCGAGTGGATGACGGGGCTGCTTGGCTTCGTCGTCTTCTGGAAACTCTGGAGGTGGCGTCTTTCGCTTGCGGCATCGTTGATGGTGCCCTTGATCGCGATCGACATGGTGTTTGTCTTCGCGACATCGCTGGAGATATTGGAAGGCGCCTGGCTGCCCGTCGTAATCGGGGCAGTGATCGTGCTGGTGATGTCGACGTGGCGCCGCGGCACGCGACTGCTCGCCTACAAGACGCGCCGAATCGAGGTGCCCTTCGAGCCGCTGGTGAAGAGCCTCGAAAAAAAGCCGCCACACATTGTTCCCGGAACCGCCATCTTCCTTACCAGCGACCCGGAATTCGCGCCAACGGCACTGCTGCATAATCTCAAGCACAATAAAATCTTGCATGAGCATAACGTGATCTTGACGGTCGTCACGGCCGATACGCCGCGCGTGCCGCAGGAAGATCGTGTGCAGATCTACGGAATTTCACCCCATTTTTACCGAGTGGTGCTGACCTTCGGCTATATGGAAACGCCGAACGTACCGAAGGCGCTGGGGATCGCCCGGCAGTTGGGCTGGCAGTTCGACATCATGTCCACCTCATTCTTCCTCTCGCGCCGCGCGCTCAAGCCGGCGCCGCAATCGGGGATGCCGCGGTGGCAGAACCGGCTGTTCATCAAGCTCGCCCGCGCCGCGGATGACGCGACGACGTATTTCCATATTCCGACGGAGCGGGTGGTCGAAATCGGAACACAGGTGGCAGTCTAGCCGGGGCAGGCGGGGCGCGAGGCAGTATTCGACGGTGTCCCAGGTTGGGTTAAGATGAATTTGATGGATGAACTGCTGGAGAGCCTTCAGCAAATCGACCCGCTGTGGTCGGTGGTGCTGGTCGCGATCGCGCTGGCGATCCTCGTGATCGCGCGCGTGTGGGGCGCGTCATTGCTGAAGGCGGTTGCCGTGTTCGTGGCGGTGTTCGCCGTCGGCGGTGTCGCCGCCGCCGGCTATTACGGCTATCTGCATCTGGAGGACAGCCGCCGCATCGAAGAGCGCCGCGTGCTCGAGGAGCGGGCGGCGGCGCTGTTCAGCCGGGCCGTCGAGCCGGAATCCGTGTTCGCCTGCATCGACGGCTCGCCGGTGCCGGCCATGCAGGAAGGCTGCGAGCGCATCCTGTTTGCCGAGCCGCAACGGGTGGCTGCGGCCGTTGCCATCGTCACGCAGCGGCTTGCCTTCCTTGACGAGGCGCTCGCCTTCGCGGAACGCGATCCGAGCTATCTCGAACGTATCGAGCCGATCCGGAAATCGGCCGAGTCTGATCCCTATGGCTTCGTCGCCTTCGTCCTGTCGGTCGAGCATCAATGCACGGCGGATTCCTGCAAGCGGTTTTCCATGCTGCGCGATGCGACGACCGTGAAGGAGAACATGCGAGTGCGCCGGCTTGAGGCGTACATGGCGAAATATTCCGCGGGCTGGCGCGGCGCCGCGGCCGACGAGGCGGGAGGCGCTGCGGCAGCGCCGAAGCCGACGACGGCTCCGCTGGTGTCAATCAGCGAGCCGGCACCTGCGCCCGAGCCTGCCGCGGCGCCCGCTGCAGCGGCGGGCGCCTCCGTCTCGGTCGAGCCGTCGCCGGCAAGCGAGCCGGCGGAAAAGCCGGCCGAGGCCGCGCCGGCTGCGCCGCAGATGCCGATCGCCGCACAGTTGCCGCTGATCGCGCCGCCGAGCGAGACGACGGGTTTTGGAGATTCTCCGCGGCCCGCCGCGGCCGCACCGGCCGCTGCCGCCGCCAAACAGCCTGCCGAGGGTGCCCCGGCCGCCAAGCGGCCTCCGCAGCAGCCGGCGCAACCGCAGGCCCAGCCGCGGGCCGCCTCGCAGGCGAAGGCAAAGGCGGCCGATCCCGTGAGCCGGCGAACGAACGAGCCGGTCGCCGGCCTGCCGCGCGTCGTGCCGAGCGAGTACATCCGGGACAAGGAGGAAAAAGAGGAGACGGAGACGAGCACGCAGGCCGAAGGCCGTCCCGGCGCGCCCACCCCGATCATCCCGCAGCAGAATTTCCGCTGATCTTCCCTCGCGTGACCCACTGGCGGCGCGCCGCCCGCCCGCTAGGATCGCGTCATGAGTCCCGCCACGAGTTTTCCCTTCAATTCCGTCCTGATCGCGAACCGCGGGGAGATCGCCGTCCGCGTGATCCGGACGGCACGCGCACTGGGGCTGCGGACGATCGCCGTCTATTCCGACGCGGATCGGGATGCGCCGCATGTGCGGCTGGCCGACGAGGCGCATCACGTGGGCGCGTCGCCGGCGCGCGAAAGCTATCTCGACATCGACCGCATTCTGGCCGTGGCGACGAAGGCGAAGGCGGGCGCGATCCATCCGGGCTACGGCTTCCTGTCGGAGCGGGCGGATTTCGCGGATGCCTGCGCCGCTGCCGGTATCGTCTTCGTCGGCCCGCCGGCCGGCGCGATCCGCGCCATGGGCGACAAGTCGGCGGCGAAGCTCCTGATGGACAAGGCGCGCGTGCCGGTGCTGCGCGGCTATCACGGCGCGCAGCAGGAGCCGAAGTTCCTGCGCCAGAAAGCCTACGAGGTCGGCTATCCCGTGCTGATCAAGGCGGCGGCGGGCGGCGGCGGCAAGGGCATGCGCCGCGTCGAGAAGGCGATCGACTTCGACGACGCGCTGGCCGCGGCCCGGCGCGAGGCGGAAGCGGCGTTCGGCGACGGCCGGGTGCTGATCGAGAAGTGGATCGAGCGGCCGCGCCACATCGAGGTGCAGGTTTTCGCCGACAGCCACGGAAATGTCGTACACCTGTTCGAGCGCGATTGCTCGGCACAGCGGCGGCACCAGAAGGTGCTGGAAGAGTCTCCCGCGCCGGGCATGACGAACGAAGTGCGCGCGGCGATGACGAAGGCGGCGGTCGAGGCCACGCGGGCGGTCGGCTATGTGGGTGCGGGGACCGTCGAGTTCATCGCGAGCGGCGAGGGGCCGCTGAAGCCCGACGGCTTCTGGTTTCTGGAAATGAATACGCGGCTGCAGGTCGAGCACCCCGTCACCGAGGCGGTGACGGGGCTCGATCTCGTGGCGTGGCAGTTCCGCGTGGCGGCGGGAGAGAAACTGCCGCTCGCGCAGGAGAAGATATCGCTCTCCGGGCACGCCTTCGAAGCGCGGCTCTATGCGGAGGACCCGGCGCGCGGGTTCCTGCCCTCGACGGGACGGCTGCACGTGCTGCGCTTTCCGCAGGATTCCGGCGTCCGCGTCGACTCCGGCGTCGAGGAAGGGCAGGAGGTCTCGCCCTATTATGATCCGATGATCGCGAAGGTCATCGTGCATGGGCCGACGCGGGAGGCGGCGCTCGATCGCCTTGGCCGGGCGCTGGCGGGTACTGCGGTGGCGGGACCGCGAACCAATCTCGCGTTCCTTCGCGCGCTGATCGCGGCGCCGGATGTCCGCCACGGCAGGATCGACACCGGCCTGATCGAGCGAGAGCTCGGCACGCTCGCCGCGGTGACCGCGCCGGATTATGCGGCGGCCGCGCGGGCGGTGGAGGAGCTTCTGCGCCGCGAGCAGGCGCGCATCGGCGAACGCGCGGCGCGGCGTTCGAACGAGGGGCGCTCGCCGTGGGACGCGACCGATTCATTCAGTTTCACGGGCGGCCGAACGCTTCCGATCCATGTGCAGGTCGACGGCGCGTCGGCGAAGGCAAACGTAGTCTTCGACGCCAGCGGGCCGCGCGCCACGGTCGAGGGGCAGGCGGCCGTCGATTGCCAATTGATTCCCGCAGCAGGCGGCCTGATTGCCGTGCGTGACGCAGGTGCCACGCTCGTGCAGCTTGCAGGGGCAGCGCCGGTCGACGTCGAGCATCTCGACAGCGACGGCGTCATTGTCGCGCCGATGCACGGCAAGGTGCTCGCGCTGGAAGTCGCCAAAGGCGATCGCGTCACCAAGGGCCAGCGGCTTGTGGTGCTTGAAGCCATGAAGATGGAGCATGTATTGCATGCGCCGGCGGACGGCGTGGTGACGGAGATCGCGCAGGAACCCGGCGCGCAAGTGGCCGAAGGCACGCGGCTGATCGTGGTGGAGGCGGACGCGGCCAACTGACCCTGTGGACTTGCCGCTGGCCGGGGTGCAATGCGGCGGGCGAGGGTCTAGAAAAGCGGCATGGCGCTCCATCTCATCAAGCTTTGTGTCGGGGCGGACTCCATTCAGGACCTGAAGGAATGGATCGCCGAGCGGCTTGCGGAAAAGAAGCGCAAGCGGCAGCCGCTCGAACACGTGCATACGACGCGGATGGTTCCGAAGCGGGGCGAAGAACTGCTCGCTGGCGGCTCGCTCTACTGGGTGATCCGCGGCGAGATTTCCTGCCGGCAGCGGTTGCTCGACATCCGCGAGACGACCGGCAAGGACGGCGTGCGGCGCTGCCAGCTCGTGCTTGAGCCGAAGGTGGTGCCGGTGGTTCCGCGGCCGCGCGGTCCGTTCCAGGGATGGCGGTATCTGCCGGGGGATGAGGTGCCGGCAGACCTGGGCCGCAGCGGCAAGGGACTGGCGAAGTTGCCCGAGAACATGCGGCGCGAACTGCGGGAACTGGGGCTGCTCTAGTGTCCCGAATCCGAAGTTCGCTTGACGTTGCGGCGGGCTCGGGAGCGAACTTCGGATTCGAAGGACACTAGCAACTCTTTGATTCTAGTGTCGTTTGGTTCAGAAATTCGCTTGAAAGACTCGCTGCAAGAATGAAGCGAATTTCTGAACCACGACACTAGTTCCGAAACCAATCGAACGGCCAAACGTTTCTTCCATGTACCGGGAGAAACGGATGCCTGCGGTGAAACGCCAGCCCAACTGGGAAGAACAAGCCGGCCCGTCGGTGCCCCGCGAGCGCGCAAGCGCCGACTATGAGAACCCGCGGGAGAACGTCGCGGACTTGCCGGAGCCGGTGGAACTGTCGGCGAGGAAGGCGCGAGCAGGGATCAGCCTTCCCGAGATGCTCCTCGTGCTCATTTTCGGGATTGTTCTGACCATCATCGGCTATCTCGTCGGGCTCGAGCTGCTGTTCTGACCCGCTCAGACCGCCAGGTTATCGATCAGCCGGGTCGCTCCGATGCGCGCCGCAACGAGCAGCCGGATGGGCCCGTCCTTTCCGGAGGTAACCGGTTCAAGCGTCGTTGCATGGCGCGCCTCCAGATAGTCGAGCTTGAAGCCCGCCGATTTGATGGTGGCGCGGCCGCGGTCGAGCGTCGGGCCAATCGGAGCACCCTTGCGGATCGATGCGGCCACCTCGGCCAGGACGCGATGCAGCGTCGGCGCGGCGGCGCGTTCGGCCGGGGAAAGATAGACATTGCGGGAAGAGAGGGCGAGGCCATCCTTTTCCCTGACGATCGGGGCGCCGACGATCTTCACCGGCAAATCGAGATCGGCGGCCATCCGTTTCACGACCTGCAGCTGCTGATAGTCCTTTTCGCCGAAGATCGCGATATCGGGCATGCATTCGATCAGGAGCTTCGCTACCACGGTCGCGACGCCGGCAAAGAAATGCGGCCGGAAGTCGGTTTCCAGGCCGAGTGCGGGGCCTTCGAGGGAGACCTTTGTCGCGAAATCCTGCGGATAGATGTCTTCGACGCCGGGCGCGAAGACGAGATCAACTTTCTCCGCCGACAGCTTGGCAAGATCCTCCTTCCAGGTGCGCGGGTAGCGGGAAAAATCTTCATGCGGCGCGAACTGGGCCGGATTCACGAAGATCGAGACGACCACGCGGTCGGCGCGGCGGCGCGCGAGACGGACGAGCGAGATGTGGCCGGCGTGCAACGCACCCATGGTCGGGACGAGTGCGATGCGTTTGTTCTTGCGCCAGGGTGTGAGCGCGTTGCGCAGGGCCTTGACGGTGCGGACGACGCGGGGTGCAGGCAAATTCGCCTCCGGATTTGAAACCGGCGCACACTACAGGAGGTCGCTCTTCAACCAAAGCCGGCAAAAAAATTTTTATGCCCATGCAAAAATTCGGATTGGTGAAAGCTTTGACTTGACCCGAAGGGGCGTTGCTCCTCACAATGAATCTGCGAGGCGAGTGACCCCTTTCCCGGTCGCGGGGGCAATGCGTAACGTAACTCCCATCGTCAGTGGAGCGTCGGCTGCATCGAGGCCAACGCGTTCTGCGCACGTCATCGTGCTCGCCAATGAAAAGGGCGGTTCCGGTAAAACCACCACGGCGATGCACGTCGTCACCGCGTTGCTGAAGGCCGGTCAGCGGGTCGCTTCGATCGACGCAGACTGCCGGCAAAAGAGCCTGACGCGCTACGTGGCGAATCGGCGCCGCTGGGCGAAGAAGACCGGCGTGCGGCTCGAGCTGCCGACCCACCACGCGATCGAGCGGGCGAACGGTTCGAGCGTCGACGAGAACGAAGCGGCCGAGTTCTCCGCTTTCGCCGCGATCGTGAACGAAGTGGAGACGTGCCACGACTTCGTCGTGGTGGATACGCCGGCGAGCGACAGCTACCTGATGCGGCTCGCGCACGCGATGGCGAACACGCTGATCACGCCGATGAACGACAGCTTCGTCGACTTCGACGTGCTCGCCAATGTCGACCCGGAGAGCTTCGAAGTCACCGGCACGAGCCATTACGCGGAGCTCGTCCGCGAGGCGAGGCGGCAGCGGCGGATCGTCGAGGAAGTCGAGACGGACTGGATCGTGATCCGCAACCGGGTCGGACAATTCGAGACGCGCAACGGCCGCAACGTGGCCGACGGCCTGATCGATCTTTCGCGCAAGCTCAATTTCCGGATTGCGGACGGCTTTTCCGAGCGCGTGATCTATCGCGAGCTGTTTCCGCAGGGGCTCACGGCGCTCGATACGCTCGATGAGACGACGCTGGGTGCGCGGTCGAGCCTCTCGCATCTGGCTGCCCGGCAGGAAGTGCGACAGCTCCTGGATTCCCTGAAGCTGCCGGTCGACGAGCGCGGGCAGCGGCGGGCGGCGGCCCGGGCGGAATGGTTCAGGGCGAGCGCCGAACCGCTCGACAGCCACGGCCTCGTCGCGGATTAACCACCGGCGACGAGGCGCTTGCGCGGGGGCGGGAAAGGTCCAATCTGAGGGGTGTTGAGCCCAGGATGGACCATTGAGCCGCGATCGGGACGATACGAAAACCCCCGTCCGCCGGGACGAACGCTCGCCGGAGCGCGCTTCGTCGCGCACCGAGATCGACGCCTTTGTCGAACGGGCCCGCGCGCTGGGGCCGCGGGTGGACGGCAAGCGCGGGCGGCTCATTTTCGCCCTCGATGCCACCATGAGCCGGCAGCCCACCTGGGACCTTGCCTGCGCGCTGCAGGCGGAGATGTTCCAGGAGGCGGCGGCGATCGGCGGGCTCGACGTGCAGCTCGTCTATTATCGCGGCGTTTCCGAATGCCGCGCCTCGAAATGGGTCTCCGACCCCAAGCGCCTTTCCGGGTTGATGGAGCAAATCGATTGCCGCGGCGGCCACACGCAGATCGGCCGCGTGCTTGAGCACGTGCGCAAGGAAGCAAAGGCGCAGAAGGTGGATGCCTTCGTGTTCGTCGGCGACGCGATGGAGGAGGCAATTGATACGCTCTGCGCCAAGGCGGGGGAGCTTGCGCTGCTCGGCGTGCCCGCCTTCATGTTCCAGGAGGAGAACGACCCGATCGCCGCGCGGGCGTTCAAGGAGATCGCGCGCCTCACCGGCGGCGCTTGGTGCCCGTTCGACGCCGGAGCGGCATCGCAGTTGCGCGACCTGCTGCGGGCGGCTGCGGCGTTCGCAGCGGGCGGGCACCGGGCGCTCACCGACCTCTCTCAGCGTGCGGGCGGCGGCGGTGCGGTGAAGCTCTTGGGGCAGATGCGGTAAATCTTGCACCTCATCCTGAGGAGCCCTTTCGCCTCATCCTTCGAGACGGCCGCTGACGCGGCCTCCTCAGGATGAGGCGAAAGGGCGTCTCGAAGGATGAGGTGCTCGGCTATAATTGAAGCATGACCCTCATTCTCGGCATCGCCGCGCTCGTGCTGTTGCTGATCGCGGCGCGGATCTTCTCGACCGCCGACCCGCAGAAGCTTGCCGGCCTGGTGCGGCAGGTGGGCGGCTATGCGCTCCTGGCGGTCGCGGGCTATCTCGCGGTCACGGGACGGTTCTTTGCGGCGGTGCCGCTCGCCTATTTCGGCGCGACGCTGCTCAACTGGATTCCGTCGCCGGCCGGGCTCGGGGCGCGCATGCGCAGGACGCCCGGTCAGGTCTCGCGCGTGCGGTCGCGCTTCGTCGAGATGGAGCTCGACCACGACAGCGGCGCCATGCACGGGAAAATTCTCGCCGGGCAATACGAGAACGTGCCGCTCGACGCGCTCGACCGGCCCACGCTGCTGTCGCTCTTGAAGGAATTCGACGACGAGAGCCGCGCGCTACTCGAAGCTTATCTCGACCGCCGGGAGCCCGGATGGCGTGAAGACGTCGAGGAAGACGCGGGTGCGCGGGGACGCGAGGCGCCGCGCGTCGGCCCGATGACTGAGGAAGAGGCGCTGCAGATCCTCGGTCTTAAACCAGGTGCGAGCGCGTTCGAGATACGACGGGCGCACCGCACGCTCATGAAGAAACTGCACCCCGACCAAGGGGGGTCGACGTATCTCGCGGCCCGCGTCAACGAGGCCAAGGAAGTTCTGCTCCGCCGCCATACTTAACTCCTTACGCATTTCCTCGGTGGGGACGCCGCCGTCTCAGTTTCTGGCCGCGAAGCAGGAGAAGTCGTTCTTCTTCAGCGTTTCACAGGCACGTTTGGCGCTCGCCTCGTCGAAACCGGCGAAACGGGCGCGGTAGAATTTGTTCGATCCCTTGCTGGCCTCTTCCGTGTAGGAATTGACCCTGGCGAGAATGCCGGCGGCGCGGGCGCGCGCCTCGGCGAGACGCTCGCGCGCCTGCGTCTCGTTCGCATAGGCGCCGATCTGGATGATCCAGCCGCCGCTCGGGGCGCTCTCCGGCTCATCGTCCTCGGGTTGTGCCGGTGCGGTACGCCCGGAGCCGGTTGGCTCTGCGAGTGCGGTACGCCCCGACCCGGTGGGAGGCGCGGACTCCGGCACGAGCGACGAGATCACGGCCGCGCGCTGCAGCTCGGGCGATTCCTGCGCGGAAGCGGTCGCGACCTCCGACGGCTGCGGCGGCGGCGCGAACGTCACGATCTTGCCTTCGGGGGCGAGCGCCGCCGGCGCGATCTGCATCGGCGCGCGGACGCTTTCCGCCGAGAGGGTGGAGACGGGCAGCGTGCCGGTTGCGTTGTCGCCTTCCTCGATGGCGTTTCCGTCCTTGCCGACGGCAACGGTGCGCACCGGCGCGCGCTGGATCGGTTCCTTGGAGCCGACGGCGGGCTTGGTCGGGCGGGCGGTTGCCGCGGCTATCGGGTTCGGCTGCGGCAGCGGAACGGAGTTTTCCGTGAAGCGCGGAGCGATGCGCGGCCCGGCACGGGCAAAGCGGATCTTCTCGGCGATGAGATCGCGCATCATGGCGTCGCGCACGGCGCCGGTCTTGCCGCCCATGATCACCGCGACGATGTGGCGGCTGTTGCGCTTGACGCTGGAGATCAGGTTGAAGCCGGATGCGCGGGTGTAGCCGGTCTTGATGCCGTCGACGCCGTCGACGCTGCCGAGCAGCCGGTTGTGATTGCCGATCGCCACGCCGCGCCAATGGAAGACGCGCGTCGCGAAGTAGGGATAGTATTTCGGGAAGCGGTCCTGCACCGCGAGACCGAGCAGCGCCATCTCGCGCGCCGTCGTGACCTGCTCCGGGTCCGGCAGGCCCGATGCGTTCCTGAACACGGTGCGCATCATGCCGAGCGAGCGGGCGCGCTGCGTCATCAGCCGCGCGAAGGAGTTTTCGTCGCCGGCGATGATCTCCGCGATGGCGACCGCGATGTCGTTCGCGGAGCGGGTGACGACCGCCTTGATCGCGTCTTCGACGTCGATCGTTTCGCTGGGCTTCAATCCGAGCTTCGACGGCGGCTGCGCCGCCGCCTCCGGCGAGATCCGGATCCTGGAGTCGAGCTTGAGCCGTCCGGCCTCGAGCTCGGCGAACAGGAGGTAGAGGGTCATCACCTTGGTGAGCGAGGCCGGATGACGGAGCTCGTCGGCCTTGCTCGAGTCGATCACTTCGCCGGTCTTGGCGTCGACGACGATGGAGGAGAAGCCGGAGAACCAAGTGTCCTTGGCGGACTGCGCGTGCGCGTTCGGGGCGGCAAGAACCGCGAGGAGAACCGCAACTGCCCCTGCAAACGCCGATCGCCCCACGTTCGGCGCTCCCCTACGCCTACGCAACATCACCACAATCCAGTCTGTGCTTTTGTCCGCTGCTCTGCGGCGAAAGTAGGGGCGGGCGGGTTAGCAACGGGTAAAGCGGCGTTTTCCGGAACCGGCTGCGGCGGAATGCCGGCGCTTCGCCGCAGTTTCGGCTGCAGGATTGCGGAGGGGGCCTTAGCCCACTGATTTTGCAATGCAATATTTTCTTGACATTTATGTTGCAGTGCACTAAATGAGCAACAGAGCGGTCAATTGCGTGGCACCCCTGCCGTGACAAGCCGCTCCAATGAACGCGCAACCAGGCAACACCGCTGGACCCATCGGTCGGCGGCAGATGGGGATTACGATGTTCGAGAACCTCGACACCTTGCAGAAACTCGGCAAGGACAATTTGGACCTCGCGCTGAAGAGCTTCGGTGCGGCGTCGAAGGGCATTCAGGCGATCGCGACCGAGGTCGCCGACTATCAGAAGAAGTCGTTCGAAGAGGGCACGGCGGCGCTTGAGAAGCTGCTCGGCGCGAAGACGATCGACAAGGCTTTCGAGGCGCAGACCGAGTACTACAAGACCGCGTATGAAGGCTTCGTCTCGAAGGCGACCAAGATCGGCGAACTCTATGCCGATATCGCCAAGGAGGCCTACAAGCCGTTCGAAGGCGCGATCGCCAAGGCGACGAAGCAGTAAGTTCCTGACGAATTTGTCGCGAAAGAAGAAGCCCGGCTGATCAGCCGGGCTTTTGTTTGGCGCGATTGCATTCGCCTAGTGATTCTTCGTGCGTCATCCCACCCTGAGTGACGTGAGGAAAAAACTCTTTCCTCATGCGCGGGCTTGACCCGCGCATCCAGCGGCCGTGCATCCCGCTCTGGATGGCCGGGTCTTCGCCCGGCCATGAGGGAGTTTCGTTTTCGATTTTCAAACAGCCGCTATCATTCTCGCGACGGAATTCCGCCCGAGGTTTCGCCAGTTTCCCTCGCGTCGCACGAACCTTTCGTGCGCAAGTCGGGCAAGCCCGACTTGCGAGGGGATGGAGCGCCGTTCGGCGCTCTTTCTGGTTCGCGTCCCTTGCGGGCACGCTGCGGCCAATGACGCTGGCCGCGCGCCAACCTGGCGCTCCATCACGGCGTCTTCAACTGCGGGCCGCGCTTTTCGCCGGGCTGTTGCCAGCACGGGTCTCAGCGAGCTCCTCGCGGGCGGTCTAACACTCCCGGAGGCGGGTGGCTCCTCCTTCGAGGACCCTCTCCGGGCAGCGGTGCAACAAGTTGCACTGCCGCCGAGCGGTGCTCCGCAGCTCCCGGTGCCGCGTTTGCGAGACGCAACAGCGGGCGCCGTTCCCGATCCGCACCACAGGTCGCACCGGTAGCGCCCCTCGCGTGGATCGGGATGTGAATATTCTAAAGCCACCACACAGGAGGGGGCGTAACTTTTTCGCAGCGAGGAAATTTTACGCGCGTTCAGACGTTTGCGTAGGAATAGACGGGAATAAGCGATTCAACTTTGCTGATTGTGCGTTGTCAAAAAAAGCCCGGCCGAAGGCCGGGCTTTTGGATTCTGCGTGCGGCTTGCAGCAGCCGCGATCTCATTTCGCGAGATGCAGGCTCGCGATTTCGGCGCCGATCGCGGTGAACACGGCGGCAAGCTGGCTCGCGCTTTGCACGTCGTAATACATATCGTGGCTGGTCGCGCAGGCCTTCAGCAAATCGGCGTTCCCGGCGATGAGCCGGATCGTGTAGATCTTGATGTCTTCGTTCTTGATGTTGGTGCAGACCTGCGACATGCGGGCGTCGACGACCGGGCACGTGGGGCCGTTTGTGTTGCAGTTGCCCGGCTCCATCTGGATGTTCTTGGTGTTGTAGCCGTCGGTCATGAGGATGATGTACTTGGTCAGGTCCTGGGTGCCGTAGGCCGCGCCTTCAGTAAAGAGCGAGGTCGGCGACAGAATGTGCCAGCCCCAGGCCATCCCGATAGCGATGTTGGTATAGCCGGTGGGCGTGAGGTTGTCCGCCTTGGTGCGCAAGGCGTCCCAATCGGTGGAGAGCGCCGTGACCGCCTGCGGCGGCGTGCCATAGCACTTGGCGGCGGGATATTTTGTCTTCCGCTGCGCGGCCGTCTCCGACGCGTGATTCCAAGGGTGGGTCGCGTCCGGTTGCGTGTCGAGAACGTCGTAATTCAAGACGATGCTGGCGTCGTTCGGATCCTTCTCGTAGCGGTCATAGACGCAGCCATTCCAGTTCGATTTGTTCTCGGCAGTCCAAGCCGCCGGAGTCCAAGTGCCCTTGTTGTTTTCACAGGTGCTCTTGGTTTTGTACGATGACTTGGAGCAGGTGCCGTCTGCGATGCAGGCGCTCTTGTTCTTGTGCGATCCCTTGCTGCAGCTCCCGACGTTGTCCTCCCACCAGTCGAAGCGGACCCAGTTCGGCCGAGTATTCCAAGTGTAGCCGACATTGACCATGCCGTCGAAGGGTGCGATGCCGACCTTGGCGTCGTCGGGATTCTTCGCGGCATTCTCAAGCACGTTGAGGAGCTCTTTGGTCGACGCGCGCAGGGCCTGAATGCGGGCGGGATCGGGCGTCTGCATCGACAACGACATGTCGAGCACGAGCGCGACCTCGACCTTGCCGAGGTTCCATTGCGCTTCAGCCGAGGCACCGATCTGGAACTGGGTGGCCCCGAAGATATTCGCGATCTTCGGAATGTAGTCGCCCGTCGCCTTGACGAGGACCTTGCCGTTGCTCGGCGTGACGACGATCTGCAGGTTTTGCAGATCGTTCGGACCGTAATTCGCGTAAAAATACTTCTGTGCCGCATCATCCACGACGGCCTGATCGGCCGGCAGGATTTTTGACAGGGCCAGCGCCGTCGAATCGAGCGCCTTCTGCATGTCGGCGCGATAGGCGCTCGCCATGCTGTAGTCGACGGCCGCACCTACCAGGCCGATGACCGGGACTGCCACAAACGCAAACAGAACGGCGATGTTGCCGTCTTTGTCGGACCAAAAGCGCCGCATGACGTAAGCCTCCGGTGGCGATCGCACGGAAGGTGCGCGCCGAACGTTGATTATTTCCTGCTTTGAATCGATGTTTATGCGAAGTCGGCCGTGCCCGGTTCAGGATCGATGGGGGGCGTTAAGAACCGGCTGCCGGGTTCGATAAAATTTGAATGATCGCCGCGCGCCGTCTCGAGGGAAGACGCCGGGCGGTTTTCTTCGCCGCCAGGAGCAAAGTTCCGAAGCCCGGCGCGACCGCGAGCTGCAGATTCTCCGGCCTGTGATTCCCGGATTTGTCTGGGAATACCGGTTGCCGACCGTATCCGGCGCGGCCAAGTCGACCGGCATGATTTTGTAAGGGTTAAGGGTTGGGGCGGATGGCGGCGTTGCCGTCCCGATCCGGCCAAGCGCGCCGCAGGAGGTGCTCCGGCGTGGAGGCGGCGCGCATTGCGGGAGCGGTCTTGCCCGGTTCCTGCCGGAATATGCGAGTTTTCTTGGGGGCGCCGCAAAGTAGTTAACCCGTGGCACCGAGGCCGCTAAAATTAACCCGATTCAAGCCTTTTCGGCGTCTGGCGCCGGACGGGGTGGCTACCCTATCTTGGAATTGTCCGCCGCGGGGCGGCGGACCGTCCCGCAACCCGTTCCGTCATCGCGAAGCCGAATTCCGCTGCTGCAATCCATGAACCGGTCCGAGCCCGCCAACCCGTCGATGTCCGCGATCCGCACCCGGTCGGCCGCCTACCGAATGGGCAATGGCGACCGCGACAAGCGGGATGACGGCGAAGCGCCGGGTACGGGCGTGATCACCCGGGTGAAGCCGCAGACGAAGCGGCCGAACCTTTACCGCGTACTGCTGTTGAATGACGACTACACGCCCATGGAATTCGTCGTGCACGTGCTGGAGCGTTTCTTCAATAAATCGCGAGAAGACGCGACTCGGATTATGCTGCATGTTCATCAGCACGGCGTCGGCGAATGCGGCATTTTCACGTACGAGGTCGCCGAAACCAAAGTGACGCAGGTGATGGACTTCGCGCGCAAGCATCAACATCCTTTACAATGCGTGATGGAGAAGAAATGATCGGGCTGGACGGGACGAGGATATAATGCCGACGTTTTCGAGGAGCCTTGAGCAATCGCTGCACCTTGCGCTGGCGCTCGCCAACGAGCGTCATCACGAGTACGCGACGCTCGAGCACCTGCTGCTCGCGCTGACCGACGACCAGGATGCGGCGGCGGTCATGCGCGCGTGCAACGTCGACATCGACCGTCTGAAGCGGAACCTCGTCGAATACATCGACGGCGAGCTCGACAATCTGGTGATGGACAGCTCAGACGACTCGAAGCCGACCGCCGGCTTCCAGCGCGTGATCCAGCGCGCGGTCATCCACGTGCAGTCGTCGGGCCGCGAGGAGGTGACCGGCGCGAACGTGCTCGTTGCGATCTTCGCCGAGCGCGAGAGCCACGCCGCCTATTTCCTGCAAGAGCAGGACATGACGCGCTACGACGCGGTGAACTACATCAGCCACGGCATCGCCAAGCGCCCGGGCATGTCGGAGAGCAAGCCCGTGCGCGGCGTCGAGGACGACACCGACACCAAGCCCGGCGAAGAAGGCAAGAAGAAAGCCGACGCGCTCGAAGCCTATTGCGTCAACCTCAACCGCAAGGCGCGCGAGGGCAAGATCGACCCGCTGATCGGCCGCGACAGCGAGATCGCGCGGACGATCCAGGTGCTGTGCCGCCGGCAGAAGAACAACCCGCTGTTCGTCGGCGATCCGGGCGTCGGCAAGACGGCGATCGCGGAAGGGCTCGCCCGGCGCATCGTCATGGGCGAGGTGCCCGACGTGCTCAAGAGTTCGACCGTGTTCGCGCTCGATATGGGCACGTTGCTCGCGGGCACGCGCTATCGCGGCGACTTCGAGGAGCGGCTCAAGCAGGTGATCAAGGAGCTGGAGGCGTATCCGAACTCGATCGTCTTCATCGATGAGATCCACACCGTGATCGGCGCCGGCGCGACGTCGGGCGGCGCGATGGATGCCTCGAACCTGCTGAAGCCGGCGCTTGCCTCCGGCACGCTGCGCTGCATCGGCTCGACTACCTACAAGGAGTACCGCCAGTACTTCGAGAAGGACCGCGCGCTCGTGCGCCGCTTCCAGAAGATCGACGTCAACGAGCCGTCGCCGTCGGATGCGATCGAAATCCTGAAGGGCCTGAAGCCCTATTTCGAGGACTATCACCGCCTGCGCTACACCAACGACGCGATCAAGGCGGCGGTGGACCTTTCCGTGCGCTACATCCACGACCGCAAGCTGCCGGATAAGGCGATCGACGTGATCGACGAGTCGGGCGCGGCGCAGATGCTCCTGCCCGAGAGCAAGCGCAAGAAGACGATTGGCGTGAAGGAGATCGAGGCGACGATCGCCACCATGGCGCGCGTCCCGCCGAAGACCGTTTCCAAGGACGATGCCGAGGTGCTCGCCAATCTGGAGGCGACGCTGCAGCGGCTCGTCTATGGGCAGGACAGGGCGATCGAGGCGCTGTCCTCCGCGATCAAGCTCGCGCGCGCCGGCCTGCGCGAGCCGGAAAAGCCGATCGGCTCCTACCTGTTCTCCGGCCCGACCGGCGTCGGCAAGACCGAAGTGGCGCGGCAGCTTGCGGCTTCGCTCGGCGTGCCGCTGCACCGCTTCGACATGTCGGAATATATGGAGCGGCACACGGTCTCGCGCCTGATCGGCGCGCCGCCGGGCTATGTCGGCTTCGACCAGGGCGGCCTGCTGACGGACGCCGTCGACCAGACGCCGCACTGCGTGCTGCTGCTCGACGAGATCGAGAAGGCGCATCCCGACCTGTTCAACATCCTTCTGCAGGTGATGGACCACGGCAAGCTGACCGACCACAACGGCAAGCAGGTCGATTTCCGCAACGTGATCCTGATCATGACGACCAATGCGGGCGCCTCGGACCTCGCCAAGGCGGCTTACGGCTTCACCCGCTCCAAGCGGGAAGGCGACGACCTCGAGGCGATCAACCGCATGTTCACGCCGGAGTTCCGCAACCGGCTCGACGCGGTGATCACTTTCGCGCACCTCACGCCGGAAGTGATCAAGAAGGTGGTGGAGAAATTCGTGCTGCAGCTCGAGGCGCAGCTTGCCGACCGCGCGGTGTCGATCGAGCTCAGTCCCGAGGCGGCCGACTGGCTGGTCGAACGCGGCTACGATGAATCGATGGGTGCGCGGCCGATGGCGCGCGTCATCCAGGAGCACATCAAGACGCCCCTCTCCGACGAGCTTCTGTTCGGCAAGCTCAAGACCGGCGGCCATGTGCGCGTGATCGTCCGCGAGGACGAGGGCAAGAAGGTGCTCGGCTTCGAGTATCTTGAGGGCCCGATCACGCCGAAGCCCGAGAAGGTGGCGCCGAAGAAGAAACGCCGTCCGGTCTCGCGGTCGAAGCCGAGGACGAAGAAGCCCGGCGGCGGGGGTGGCGGCGGGCCGTCCAAGCCGGGAAGCCCGGTGCCGAAGGTTCCCCTGGTCCGCGCCTGAGCAACGACGATCCGTCATTGCGAGGCGGCGAAGCCGCCGAAGCAATCCAGGATAGTCCGGCAAGGCTCTGGATTGCTTCGCCCTTCGCTGCGCTCGGGCTCGCAATGACGGTGGGGAACGCGTGCAAGTCCGCTAATATCCGCGCGTGTCCGAATCCGCCGCTTCCCCTCCCGTTCCGGCCGGCGACCCGCACGCAAGCGGTGGCCGCTGGGCGCTGCGCGGGTCGCGGGCGGCGCTGAAATCGGTGCAGGGCGTCGTCCTGTTCGCGAGCTTCGTCGGCTTCGGCGGGCTGATCCGCGACATCGGCTTTCCGCTCGGCGCTGCCGTGCTCTCGACGCTCCTGGTCTGGGCGCTGCCGGCGCAGGTGCTTCTGGCCGGCGGCTATGCCGCGGGCAATGCGGCGCCGGTCATTGCGCTTGCGGTCGGCCTGTCGTCGGTGCGGCTGTTTCCCATGGCGGCCGCGATTCTCCCCTATCTGCGCAGTTCGCGGCGCGGGATCGGCGTCCAGTTTCTCGCCGCGCATTTCGTGGCGGTCACCGCCTGGATCGAAGGCATGCGGCGCCTGCCGAACGTGGCAGTCGAGGGGCGGTTGCCGTTCTTCTTCGGCCTCAGCGCCACCCTCGTGCTGTCGTCGATGATCGCAACCGCCATGGGGTTCTATCTCGCCGGGCTGCTGCCGAGGGCGCTCGCCATCGGCCTCCTGTTCCTGACGCCGCTCTCGTTTCTCATCCAGCTTTCGCACAATGCGCGCGATCTGGTGGACCGGCTTGCGCTCGCATTCGGGCTTGCGCTCGCGCCGCTGTTCGCCGCGATCGGCGGCCGTCTCGATCTCCTGTGGACGGGACTGGTCGGCGGCGGTGCGGCCTGGGCGGTGCATCGCTTCATGCGCCGCCGGCGCAAGGGGGGCGGGCAATGACGCTGCTCGACGGCGCGCTCTGGCCCTACCTTCTCGTCATTCTCGCCGGCTTCCTGCCGACGGAGATCTGGCGCTCGCTCGCCGTGGTGTTCGTGCGCGGGCTGAAGGAAGACAGCGAAGTTCTGGTTCTCGTCCGCTGCGTTGCGACGGCCCTGCTGGCGGCAGTGGTGGCGCGGCTCGTGCTGCTGCCGCCGGGCGAGCTGCTCGCCGTGCCGCTCGCGGTACGGATCGGCGCGGTGGCGGGCGGCTTCCTCGTCTATCTCGCTGCCCGGCGTTCGGTGTTTATCGGAATCCTGTTCGGCGAGCTCGTCATCATCGGCGGCGCCTGGTACTTCGCCTGACCGGCGTCATTGCGAGCGAAGCGAAGCAATCCAGGTGCCGAGAAACTGGATTGCTTCGGCGCTGCGCGCCTCGCAATGACAACAACAAGCAACTTTAGGCGAGCGCGGCCTTGATCAGGGCGGCGTGGTCGCCGAGCACTTCCGCTTCCTCCTTGAAGCTCGCCGGCGGGCGCAGCGACACTCCGTTCTTGCGCGGGATGACATGGACGTGCAGGTGAAACACGACCTGTCCGCCGGCCTGCTCGTTGAACTGCTGGATGGTGATGCCGTCGGCCTTGAACGCCTTTTTTTGCGCCACCGCGATCTTCTGCACGATGCGCGCGACGTGCGCGAGGTCGTCCGGCTTGATGTCGAGGATGTTGCGCGCGGGCGCCTTCGGCAGCACGAGCGTGTGGCCGGGCGCACGCGGCATGATGTCGAGGAAGGCGAGCGCCTTGTCGTCCTCATAGACCTTGTGGGCGGGCAGGTCGCCGCGAATGATCTTCGCGAAAATATTGTCGGGATCGTATTCAGCCATCGCGTTCCTCCTCGGCGTCCGCATTCTTGCGGAACGGCGCCAGCGCCGCAAGCTCCTCGGCTTCGGCCTTCACGTAGGCCCGTTCCTGCTCGAGGTAATTCGCGACGGCGCGCCGGAAGCCGGGGTCGACGATGTAATGCGACGAATAGGTGGTGACAGGGAGGTAGCCGCGGGCGATCTTGTGCGGCCCCTGCGCGCCCGCCTCGACGCGGGCGAGCTTGTGCTCGATGGCGTGCTCGATCGCCTGATAGTAGCAGAGCTCGAAATGCAGGAACGGACGGTGCTCGGTCGCGCCCCAATAGCGGCCGTAGAGCGTGTGCTGCCCGAGAAAATTGAGCGCGCCCGCGATCCAGCGCCGGTGGCGGCGGGCAAGGATCAGCACGATGCGGTCGGCCATCGCCGCGCTGACGATGGAGAAGAACGCGCGGTTCAGGTAGGGGCGGCCCCACTTGCGCGAGCCGGTATCCATGTAGAAATCGAAGAATGCGTCCCAGACCTCTTCGGTCAGGTCGGAGCCGGTGAGGCGCACGATCTCGACGCCCTCCTGCGCTTCGCGCCGTTCGCGCATCAGGTTCTTGCGCTTGCGCGAGGACAGCGCGGCGAGAAAATCGTCGAAGGTCCGGTAGCCGGCGTTGAGCCAGTGAAACTGGCGGTCGGTGCGGGCGAGCAGGCCGCGGCCCGTCAGGTATTCCCATTCGGGCCTGGTGGGAAACGTGATGTGCAGCGATGAGGTGCCGCGCCGGCCGGCGAGCTCGATGCCCGCCGCGGTCAGCGCTTCGCGAAGAGCGTCGAAGTTGGGATGCGGGCGGACGAGCAGGCGGGGCCCGGTGACCGGCGTGAACGGCACGGCGGCCTGCAGCTTGGGATAGTACTGCCCGCCCGCGCGCTCAAAGGCGTCGGCCCAGCCGTGGTCGAACACGTACTCGCCCTGCGAATGGCTCTTCATGTAGCAGGGCATGGCGGCGAGGATTTCGCCCGCCTTGTCCTCGACGACGATGTGCTGCGGCAGCCAGCCGGTGCGCGCCGCGACCGTTCCCGACTCCTCCAGCGAAGCCAGAAAAGCGTGGGAGACGAAGGGATTGCGCGGATCGATCTCCGAATTCGATTCAACAAGTTGAGACGGGGATTCCGCTTTTTCCTCCTTCGTGCGGCCGGATAATTCTTTTGCCGCGCCGGAGGGCGTTTCGGCGCCGGGCGCGCGGCCGAAGGCGCAGGCATCCCACGCCTCCGCCGGGATGGCCCGGATGGAGGATTCCACGCGCACGCGGATGGAGGGGAGGCGGCTCATCGGCGAAATATAGTCAGTTCAGTCGCGATAGAGGCCGCCGTGATCGTCGCAATTCTATGGCCGAAAGCCCTCGAAGATCATCTGGTCGGCCCAACGGGCGGCGCGGCGCCGGTCGGCATCGGTGCGGACGGTCCAGGTGAGCAGCTTCATGCCCAGCAGATGGCGCGCGACGAGCGGGGCAAGAGCGGGCAGCTCCTTTACATAATACGCGACAAAGTGCGGCCTGGTGCGCGGAATGTGCAGCAGGTTGCCGAAGACGAACTTCATGCGGCGGGGCAGCGGGTTCCATTCGGGGTCATCGTAGTAGCGCTCGGCGACGATGCCGCGAGGCAGGCCGGGCGCATATTTCTGGAGCGCGATGACAAGACCCGGGTCGAATGACATGGCCGCGACCGGGCCGTCATAGCCGGCAAGGATCTCCGCCACCCGCGCCGCCAGCCGGTCGTCGCCGTTCCAGTCGCTTTTCAGTTCCAGCACGAGCGGCGCGCGCCCGGCGACGAGGGCGAGCAGGTCCTGCAACGTCGGAATTCGCTCGCCGCAATCGCGAAACTCGATCTGCTTCAGGTCGGCGGCGGTGCGGGCGGCAAGCGGCCCGGTTGCTTTCGTCAGGCGATCGAGCGTGGTGTCGTGAAACACCATCACCTCGCTGTCGGCCGAAAGCTGCAGGTCGACTTCGATGCCGTAGTTTCCTTCGACGGCGGCCGCGGCCGCGCCGAGCGTGTTCTCGACGATGCCGTTGCCGTGCAGGCCCCGATGCGCGACCGGGCGAGCGACGAGCCAGTCGAGACCCGCCATGGGATCAGGCGACCTCGAACAGGGCTTCAACCTCTGCGGCGGTATCGCCTGGAAGCTCCGCCACGCCCACCGTCGTGCGGGCGTGCCGGCCGGCGTCGCCGAAGACCTCGACGACGAGATCGGAGGCGCCGTTCATCACCACCGGCAATTGTGCAAACGTGGGCACGGCATTGATGAAACCGCCGAGGCGCACGCAGCGTTTGATGCGGTCGAGCTCGCCGAGGGCGGCCTTTGCCTGCGCCAGCAGATTGATCGCGCAGATGCGGGTGGCCTCCTGACCTTGCTCGATGGTGAGCTCGGCGCCGAGCTTGCCGACGACGCTCTTGCCGCCGGGAACGGAAGAGACCTGGCCCGCGCAAAAGAGGAGATTGCCGGTCAGCACCGCCGGCACGTAATTGGCGGCCGGTTTCGGCGGGGTGGGGAGCACGATGCCCAGATCCTGCAGCCGCTGTTCGATCCTGCCTGCCATTGCAGTCTCCTGCCGTTGTCGCGCGGTCTTGATCGTGCAGTCTTGGCCGATCGCGGCCGCTGTCGCAACCGGCTCAGCCGTCTTCTCGCCACAAGACTCGGCTCATTGGCTGCTGTTGTGCGGCCGTGGCGAGGGACCTATCTTGCGGCCAGCCAGCGGAGAGGAATGAGAATGCGGAAGTCCTCGGTTTCCGGGCCGGTATTGATGCTCGCCGCCGTGGTGCTGGTGGCGGCCCCCATCGAGGCTGCCGCACAGGGAATCGCGCTGGCGCCGCACCGGGCGGTGTACGAGCTCACGCTCGATCCATCCAAGGGCAGCAGCAAGATCGACCGGGCGAGCGGGCGCATTGCGTTCGAGATCACCGGCAATGCCTGTCAGGGCTATTCCGTGACGCTCCGGCAGGTGACGCGCCTCAATACGGGCGAGGGGCGGGAGAGCACGAGCGATCTGCACAGCGTCACCTGGGAAGACGGCGAGGGAAAGACCTACCGCTTCAAGTCGAAGAATTTTCTGAACGATGCGCTGCGCGACGAGGTCGACGGGTCTGCCGAGCGCGGCACGGGCGGCGGCATCAGCGTCCGCCTGGCGATGCCGAAGACGAATCCGTTCGACCTGCAGGGCGCGGTCGCGTTTCCGACCGAGCATCTGCGCAAGCTGCTCACGGCGGCGCAAGGCGGCGAGAAGATTTTCGAAACCAAGGTGTTCGACGGCGCACCGGACGGCAAGAAGGTCTATGACACGCTGGCGATCATCGGGCCGGCGACGAGCGGCGGGGAGAGCCTCGAAGAAGCGGCGCGCAAGCCCGAGCTCGTGTCGATGAAGCGTTACCCGCTGACGGTCAGCTATTTCGAGCCGGGCGCCGGCGAGCGGACGCCGGCCTATGTGCTTGGCTTCGATCTCTACGAGAACGGCGTCAGCCGCGCGCTCAGGCTCGACTATGGCGGATTCGCGCTCCGCGGCGAGATGACGAGTCTCGAGCTGCTGAAAGAGACGCCCTGCAAGCGCTGACGCGTCTTCGTCAGCCCCGGCCGCCGCGTTTCGCCGTTCTCGATTTCAGCGGCACGCGGCTGCGCTCGTTGTTCTGCTCGACGAGCTTGCGCGCGATCTGCACGAACTGACGGCGCTCGGCCGGCGAAAGCGGCGCGAGAATCGTTTTCTGTACGTCCTCATTGATCGGACGGATCGACGCCAGGAGCCTGCGTCCGGCGGGCGTGATCTCCAGATGCTTGGTGCGGCGGTCCGTCTTGCCGACGGCGCGTTTCACCAGCCCTTTTGCAGCAAGACGGCCGATCACCTCGCCGATCGTCGAGCGGTCGAACGCGATGATCTGCATGAGGGTCGTCTGGTCGATGCCCGGATGATTGTTCAGCGCGAGCAGCGCCGAATATTGAACGGGCGTGATGTCGAATCCTTCCGTTTTCGACAGGAAGACCGCGACGGCGATCTGCTGCAGCCGCCGGATCAGGTGTCCGGGCTTGTTGTAGATGTCGCGGTCGTCTCGGTGCATGGGCACGTTGGGGCCGTGAGCTTGTTACCGGCGGCAGTTAGCATGATGCCGGGCCGCGCTCAAAATATTCAGCGGGCTCACTATATCCGCCTCGATTTTTCGGAAGGGGCAATCGCCCATCGTGGGACTTGGCCCCGAACAAACCGATCGCGATCGTTTGCGCACGACGGCGCGCCGGGCGTAGCATCGCCGCCGTTCAACGAAAACCAAAATACGGGAGGAAACAGTGAACGCGATCCTACTACGTGCCGGCGGTCTTGCCGTTGCGTTGCTCCTTGCGTCGTCCGTGCACGCGCAGGAGACCGTGCGCGTCGGAGTCATTCTGTCGTATTCGGGGCAATTCGCCGATGCGGCGACGCAGATCGACAACGGCATCAAGCTCTACATGAAGAAGCATGGCGACACGGTCGCCGGAAAGAAGATCGAGATCATCCGCAAGGACACCGGCGGGATCGCGCCTGACGTCGCCAAGCGGCTGGCGCAGGAGCTCGTGACGCGCGACCGCGCCGACATCATCGCCGGCTTTGCGTTGACGCCGAACGCGCTCGCAGCGGCGGACATCTCCGCCGAGGCGAAGAAGTTCATGGTGGTGATGAATGCCGCGACCTCGATCATCACCACCAAGTCGCCGTACATGGCGCGCGTTTCGGTGACGACGCCGCAACTGAACGAGACGTTCGGTCAGTGGGCGGCGACGAAGGGCGGCATCAAAAAGATCTACACGATGGTCTCCGATTACGGACCGGGCCACGACGCCGAAGGCGCGTTTCACGCCGGCTTCCAGAAAGCGGGCGGGGAGCTTGCCGGTTCGGTGCGCTTCCCCGTTGCCAATCCCGACTTCTCGGCGTTCGTGCAGCGCGCGAAGGACATCAACCCGGACGCGATCTACATTTGGATTCCGGGCGGCGCGCAGCCGGCCGCGGTCGGCAAGTCGCTGGCCGAGCGCGGGATCGATCCGAAGAAGTCGAAGATCCTCGGCCAGGAAGTGCTGGCCAGCGACGAGGCGATTGCCGCGATGGGCGATCTCTCGCTCGGCATCATCACGGTCGCGCACTACACCGACACGCACGACTCCGCGGTGAACCGCGAGTTCGTGAAAGGCTTCAATCAGGAATATAAGCGCGATCCCGATCTCTTCTCGATCGGTGGATACGATGGCATGCATCTCATCTATGAGACGCTGAAGAAGACCGGCGGCAAGGCCGACGGCGAGACGCTGATTGCCGCGGCCAAGGGCATGAAGTGGGAAAGCCCGCGCGGTCCGATGTGGATCGATCCGGAGACGCGCGACGTGGTGCAGACCGTCTATATCCGCCGGGTGGATAAGGTCGGCGGCGTCAACCAGAACGTCGAGTTCGACAAGGTTGAGAACGTCAAGGATCCGGTGAAGGAGCGGATGAAGAAGTAATCCGCTCGAAAGGATGGATGGCAGCGGGCGGTCTTCGGGCCGCCCGCGCTCATGCCGTCCTGCAATCTCCGCGGGTGCAAAAGGATACCGCCGACATTCGTCGATCGCCTACACGCTTGGTTGACGGAAAAAGCAGATGGCCGGCTAGATGCGGTCGGGTGTCGCGCGGGATGCGCCCGGCAGGAGGTCCCGGGCGGTGACGACGGCAGTCGGGTCCATCTGCTGCTCGGCGGCGAACGCCACAAGCTCGGCCTCATTGCCGATCAGATAGTCGAGGATGCCGGCCAGAAATCCGGGGTTGTTCGCGGCCGCCCGGATGTCTTCCGGCCCGATCCCGGTCTCGGCGAGGAAGCGGCCGATGCGCTCGGGTTCTGCCGCCAGGAACGACAGGGCGGCCACGGCGAGGGTCTCGGCGTCGCTGCGGGTCAGCCTTTTGGTGCCGCGAGTCTGCAATTGCATTACCCTTTCCGTAAGGAATACGCCTTAGATTTTAAGAGATTGCCACAGAAGCAATCTCGTTTCGGCGTCCTCGCGGCGGCGCTTGGTCGCGCTGCGGTTGCCGGAATCGGATAAGAACGGACTGCCGCCTGACCGGCCGGTCAAGGTACCAGGCGCGCAAGGACGGCACGAAGCGGGGACGCAGCCGATGGCGAAGACGGTCCTGATCGTCGAGGACAACGAGCTTAACATGAAGCTCTTCCACGATCTGCTGGAAGCGCACGGGTATGCCACGATCGAAACCCGCAACGGGATCGAGGCGCTCGACCTCGCGCGGCGGCATCGGCCGGACCTGATCCTCATGGACATCCAGTTGCCCGAAGTCTCCGGCCTCGAGGTGACCAAGTGGATCAAGGAAGACGACGACCTGCGCTCGATCCCCGTCATTGCGGTGACTGCATTCGCCATGAAGGGCGATGAGGAGCGCATCCGGGAAGGCGGCTGCGAAGCGTATCTCTCGAAGCCGATCTCCGTTGCCAAGTTTCTCGAGACGGTGCGGCATTACGCGAAAGGGAATTGAGTTCTATGAGTGCCCGCGTACTTGTCGTCGATGACGTGCCGGCAAACCTGAAATTGCTCGAGGCGCGGCTGAACGCCGAATATTTCGAGGTCGAGACCGCGTCGGGCGGGCCCGACGCGTTGCGGATCTGCGAGCAGAAGCAGTGCGATATCGTCCTGCTCGACGTGATGATGCCCGGCATGGACGGGTTCGAAGTCGCGCGGCGGCTGAAAGCGAATCCAGCGACGCATCATATCCCGATCGTCATGATCACGGCGCTCGACCAGCCGGCCGATCGCGTGCGCGGCCTCGACGCCGGCGCGGACGAATTCCTGACCAAGCCCGTCAACGACGTGGCGTTGATCGCGCGCGTGCGCTCGCTCGTGCGGCTGAAGATGGTCGTCGACGAATTGCGCATGCGCGCGGTCACGACCTCGGAGATCGGCGTGACGGACAGCGCCTTCGACGCCGCGAACGACACCGGGCTGAATGCGCGCATTCTCGTGGTCGACGAGCGCAAGTCGTCGAACGAGCGGATCGCAGATATTCTCCGGCACCAGCACACGGTGGAGATCGAGGAGAATCCGCATGAGGCGCTGTTTCGCGCGGCGGAGGGAGATTTCGATCTGCTGATCGTCGCGCTCGACTTCGACGGGTTCGATGGCCTGCGGCTGGTCGGGCAGGTGCGCTCGCTCGAACGGACGCGGCATGTCCCGGTGCTGCTGTTGACCGACCCGGGCACCGATGCGCGCATCCTGCGCGGTCTCGATGTCGGTGCGAACGACTACGTGCTGCGCGGCGCCGACCATAACGAGATGATCGCGCGCGTGCGCAGTCAGGTGCGGCGCAAACGCTATGCATCGCGGCTGCGCGACAACGTGCAGTATTCGCTGGAGCTGGCGATCACCGATCCGCTCACCGGCCTGTTCAACCGCCGCTACATGGAAACGCACGTCGAGACGCTGGTGCAGCGCTCGGCTTCGCGCGGGAAGCCGCTGTCGGTGCTGATCCTCGATATCGACTACTTCAAGTCGGTCAATGACAGCTTCGGGCACGACGCGGGCGACGATGTGCTGCGCGAGTTCGCCGACCGGCTGAAGAAGTCGATCCGCGGGATCGATCTTGCCTGCCGCTATGGCGGCGAGGAGTTCGTGGTGGTGATGCCCGACACCGATCTCGGGGTCGCGGCGCTCGTGGGCGAGCGAATCAGGCGGCGAATCGCCGGGGAGCCCTTTCCGATCGGGCAGGGGGACCGGGCGATCGAGGTTACCATCAGCGTCGGCATTGCCGCCCGGCAGGGGCCGCAGGACAGCGCGGCACAGATCCTGAAGCGGGCGGACGAGGCGCTCTACCGGGCCAAGCGGGACGGGCGGAATCGCGTTGCCGCCGATGCCGCCTGACGGTCATTAACCTGACACGGTAAGGTTACAAGTTCACATAGATTGCGGGAACTCGGGCCCTTCAGGCCGTTGGCTCGTTGATTTCAGCGGGTCTTCCGGTAGTTTGTGCGCGACTTGGCCGGAGCGGCGGCTTGTCCAGCTGTTTTCGGCAACACGAATACCCTGCGGAGTGCTCAGGTCCGCCGCATCTCCTGGGTCCGTGGGGTCAGGCCGGCGGGCGGGCGGCATAGAGTGGCCTCCTCGAACCGTTCACCGCCGGCCGCCTAAATTTCGATTTCTCCCTACGAATTCTCCCTACGAAAAATGAGAAGGGCGCCGCGAGGCGCCCTTTTTCGTTCGTCCGGTTCGTTCGTTCGTCCGGTTCGTTCGTTCGTCCGGTTCGTTCGTTCGTCCGGTGCGGACGGATTACTTGATCTTCGCCTCGACGAACTCGACGTGCTTCTTCGCGACCGGATCGTATTTCTTCTTCTTCATCTTTTCCGTCATCGTGCGCGAGTTCTTCTTCGTCACGTAATAGAAGCCGGTGTCGGCGCTCGACACGAGCTTGATCTTCAGCGTTACGGCTTTGGCCATGGTGCGATCCTGTAGGGTTCGGGCGGGAACCTAGCGGCGAAGGCGCGAATGTCAAGGAAGCGAAGGGACCGGTTTTCCCGGCGCGCGGCCGGGCAGGGAACCGACGGCCGGCGGAGGGCCATCTGCCGGCAGCTTCCGACGGTCCTGCGGGAAGGGCCTCGCAATGACGGCAATTGACAAATTGAGCCTAATCGAACCGCTCCGCGGCACGAGCACGCGCTTTCATCGCTTCGACCTCGCGGTTGCGCGGCGGGGTGGCGGTCTCCAGCTCATCAACCAGCCGACGTGCCACCTGGAACACGCCGTCGACCGCACGCGCGAAGGCCGCCTCGTTCGCCTTCGAAGGCCTGGAGAAGCCGCTGATCTTGCGCACGAACTGCTCGGCGGATGCGCGAATTTCCTCATCGGTTGCAGGCGGATCAAAGTTGAACAGCGGACGGATGTTGCGGCACATGAATCTCTCCTCGATTTTCGTGCGCGCTACGATCGCCCGTAAACGGGCACGAGCGCGCCGCGCGTCACCTGGTTGTCGGGCGAGGCGAGGAAGAGGATCGTCTGCGCGACCTCTTCGACCTTCGGCCAGTTGGCGTGGTTGGCCTTCGGCATGGCCTGCCGGTTTGCCTCCGTGTCCATCGTCGAGGGCACGACGGCATTGACGAGGATGCCGTCCTTGACGACCTCCTCGGCGAGCGCCGCGGTGAGCGCAGCCACTGCTGCCTTGCTTGCCGCATACGCCGTCTGGCCAGTGCCGGTGCGCCATTCGAGCGCCGGGCGGGCGGCGATGTTGACGATGCGGCCGCCGGCTTGCCGCTGCTGCATAACGCGGACCGCGGCGCGGCTGCACAAGAACGAAGTCAGGAGATTCATTTCGATGAGCTTCATCAAGGCGGCCTTGTCGGTATCGACAATCTTGCCGCCGGCATAACCGCCGGCCACGTGGATCGAGGCCCACAGATCCGGGACGCTTTCATAAAGCTGCGCGACGGCGGCTTCGTCGGCGAGCGAGCCGGAAGGGACGAGCCTGAGCTTCGGGTGATCCCTGTGCGGAAAGGATTCGGCTTTCGCGCCGGAATGGGGGACGTGGCACTGCGCGCCCGCGTTCAGGAGCAGGCCGACGAGCGCGGTGCCGAGGGCGCCGGTCCCTCCGGTGACGATGACGTGGCGATCCTGGAAATCCATGTCGCTCTCGATCGGTTTACTTCCTGGCGCCGCGGTCGGCGACCAGTCGGGCCATCGGCTCGGAATCGGGTCCTTGCCCGCGAAGGCCGGCAACCACACCGGCACGGTCGGCTTCCGGACGGTTCTGGCTGACCTTCCACTTTCCTTCGATGCGCGCGATCGGAATTTCGACGCCGACGATCGCGCGCAACTGCGCAGCGACATAGTCGGGCGGCGCATCGTCCACGTTCCACGGCACGGGACGAGCATGCTCCCGCGCGCGCGTCAATTCATCGACATTCTTGCGCAGCCATCCGGCGTCGTCGATCACCCGCGGGCGGCCCCAGGCATGCACGGTGGCGTAGTTCCAGGTGGGGACCACCTTTCCCGTTTCCTGCTTGGTCGCGTACCACGAGGGCGTCACGTAATCCTGCGGACCCTGAAACACGATCAAACACTCGTCGACGGCAGCAAGTTCCCGCCACTGCGGATTGGCCCGCGCCATGTGACAGCGGAGCGTGCCGTGCCCCGAGGCCGCGGCGTCGAGAAAGAAGGGCAGCGGGTTGGCCATCAGGCCGCCGGGGCCGGCGCTCACCAGCAGTCCAAGCGGGTGGGCGCGGATCAGCTCGTGCTGCACCTCGATGCGGTCTTCGCGAAAGAGCGGCGGCTGGTACATGGCGCGAATTCCATGGCCTCGTCAGGCCGATATCCTCTGACAATCAATCGCCGAGGATTACTCGATTTCCTCGCGGTACGGGCGGCCGTTGCGGAAATAATAGAAGGGCACCGGCGGGCGGGAGAAAGAGGCGGCCTGCAGGCGGCGCTCGATCTCGCCGAGCGTCACCCTGGTGATGTGCGGCAGGCTCTCGGCGCGGGCCTCGTCGAAGGTGAGCCAGCGCAGTTCGATGAGCTCGGCATCGGGGCCGACGATGCCCGGCACCTCGGCGGCGACATCGCGCCGGTGCGCAACGAAGAAGCGGGTGTCGAAGCGACGGATGCGGCCGGGCGGCGTGATGGCGCGGGCGACAAAGGTGAGCGCGCCAAGATGCGGCAGCATGCCGGCATCGTGAAACGGTTTCCAGGCCGGCGCGAGCTTGGCAGGCGCGTCGCCGCGCTGCCCGATCAGCAGGCCGGTCTCCTCGCAGGTCTCGCGGATCGCGGTGAGGGCGAGCGCGCGGGCGCGCGCCGGACTCGGGCGGCGTATCTGCGCGAGCAGGCGGCGCTCGCTGTCGGCGTCGAGGGCCGTCGCGGTCTTGATGCGGCTGTCTCCGGCATCGATCGCGCCGCCGGGGAACACGAATTTTCCCGGCAGGAAAGCATGACGCTGATGGCGCTTGCCCAGCAATACGCGCGGCGCGGAAGGCGGACCGTCGAGCAGGATCAGGGTCGCGGAGTCGCGCGGGCGGCGATAGGGACCGGCGACGCGCGGCTCGACGCGCGCGAGGTATTCGACAAGTGCATCTCCGGTTAGCTCGGTCTCGGATTGGGACATGGACTGCGCCGGGCGTGCGATGCGGTTCAGATCGGTTTGTTGATGCGTTCGGGCTCGGGCTGGAACGCAAGCTCGTCGTCGCCCTTACCGTCGAAGCCGTGCATGCGCAGCGCCCATTGCAGGCCGACGATCGTTCCCTTCACGCGCGGCAGGAGCACGATCGACAGGACGAGCGTGAGCGGAATCCAGAGCATGGCATGAACGATCAGCTCCGGACGGAACGCTTTTTCAACGGCGAGCAGCACGGGCACCACAATATGACCGACGATGACGATCACCAAGTAGGCCGGCATGTCGTCGGCACGATGGTGATGCAGGGGCTCGTTGCATGCGGGGCATACGTCCGCGACCTTGAGGAAGGCACGGAACAGCTTTCCCTTGCCGCAGGACGGGCAGCGGCCGCGGAAGCCGCGCCACAGCGAACGCAGGAGATCGCGCGGCGCGGGCGTGTTTTCCGGGATCATCGCTTTCCTTTGCGCCGGGGCGGCTTCTTGCGGGATGCGGCGGGACGGCGCGGCTCCCGCTCGCGCTTCGAGCGCGCCCCGCGGACGGGCCGGTCGTAGCGGCCTTCAGATAGGAGCTCGAACCGCAATGCGCCAGCCGCCGGAATGGCCTCCACGAGCTTGACCTCGACGGGGTCGCCGAGGCGGTGGGTCTCGCCGGTGCGGTCACCGACCATGGCGTGATGCGCTTCCTCGTAGCGGAAATAGTCGCCGCCAAGGGTGCGGGCGGGGATGAATCCGTCGGCGCCGGTGTCGTCGAGCTTCACGAACAGGCCGGCGCGGGTGACGCCGGAGATGCGGCCGCGGAAGGTGGCGCCGACGCGGTCGGCGAGGAAGTGGGCGATCAGGCGGTCGATGGTCTCGCGCTCGGCAGCCATGGCGCGGCGCTCGGCGGCGGAGATGCTGGCGCCGATCTCGGCGAGCGCTTCGGGCGTCGTGTCGGGCAGGCCGTCACTATTGTTTTCTTGGCCGAGGCCGAGGGCGCGGATCAGCGCGCGGTGCACGATGAGGTCGGCGTAGCGGCGGATGGGCGAGGTGAAATGCGCGTAGCGGCGAAGCTGCAGGCCATAGTGGCCGTAGTTCCCCGCCGCGTATTCCGCCTGCGCCTGCGTGCGCAGCACGACCTCGTGCACGAGGCGCTCGTTGTCGGTGCCGGCGACGCGGCGAAGCACGTTGTTGAAGTCGGCCGGCCGCAGGTGGCTCGACTGCGGGAGCTTGATGTTCAGGGTCTGCAGGAATTCGCGCAGCGCCGCGACCTTCTCCTGCGCCGGCGCGTCGTGCACGCGGTAGAGGAGCAGCGTGCGCTTCTGCTCGCAGGTTTCCGCCGCGGCGACGTTGGCGAGGATCATGAATTCCTCGACGAGCTTGTGCGCGTCGAGGCGGGCGGGCGAGACCACGCGCTCCACGAGGCCGTGCGCGCCGAGCACGATCTTGCGTTCGGGGATGTCGAGGGCGAGCGGCTGGCGTGCGTCGCGGCCTTTCGCCAGTACATGATAGGCGTTGAAGAGCGGCTGCAGGATCGGATCGAGGATGGGGCCGGTCCTATCGTCCGGATTGCCTTCGATCGCGGCCTGCGCCTGCTCGTAGTGCAGGCGCGCGTGCGAGCGCATCATCACGCGATGGAACGAATGGCGGCGCTTGCGGCCGTCGCTGCCGACCGCCATCCGGACGGCGAGCGCGGGGCGCCGCTCGCCCGGCCGCAGCGAGCAGAGATCGCCGGAGAGACGCTCCGGCAGCATCGGCACGACACGATCGGGGAAATAGACCGAGTTGCCGCGCTCCAGCGCCTCGCGGTCGAGCGACGAGCCGGGCCTCACGTAGTAGGCGACGTCGGCGATGGCGACCGTGACGACGAATCCGCCGCGGTTGGCGGGATCGGTGTCGGGCGCGGCGAACACTGCGTCGTCGTGGTCCTTGGCGTCGGGCGGGTCGATGGTGACGAGCGGCAGCGAGGTCCAATCCTCCCGCTTCGTCATGGAGGCGGGCGCTGCGCGCTCGGCTTCCGCCAGCGTCTCGGCGCGGAAGACGCTGGGGATGCCGTGGGCGTGGATCGCGATCAGGCTGACGGCGCGTTCGCTCTTGATCGAGCCGATGCGCTCGCGCACGCGGGCGGTGGGCAGGCCGAAGGCGCGCTGCGAAAGGAGATCGACGGCAACGAGATCGCCGTCGACCGCGCCGCCGGTCGCGCCTTGCGGGATCGCCATTTCGCGGCCGAGGCTTTTCTTGTCGACCGGCACGAGGCGGCCGCCGCCGCCCGGCCATTCGCGGAAGATGCCGAGCGCCTGCGCGCGGGCTTTCGTGAGCAACTTGATGACGCGGCCGGTGTGGCTCACGGGGTCGCCGGGCTCATTGCGCTCGGTGCGCAGCAACACGCGATCGCCGATGCCGGGCGCGGGGCCCGGCTCGCGCCGGCGGCCGAACTCGATGCGGATTTTCGGCGCCGCGCCGTGCTCGTCCTCGTCCCATTCGGCGGGGACGGCGATCAACTCGCCATCCTCGTCGCGGCCGGTGATCTCGGCGGCGACGACGGCAGGCAATTCGCCCGCGACGTGCAGGCGCCGGCGCTTGCGGCCGAGCTTGCCTTCGTCGCGCAGCTCGCGCAGCAGCGCGTTCAGCTCGCGCTTGCCGACGGCATCGAGCTGGAACGCGCGCACGAGGTCGCGCTTGTTCACGTCGCCGCCGCGCCCGGAGATGAACGCGAGCAATTGCTCGCGCGAGGGCGGGTCGGAGGAACGTGGCTTTTTGGCTTTCTTAGGCACGGAGGGTTCCGGTTAGGAATTCAATGTAGCATGCATTAATCTCGTCATCCCGGCCGAGCGAAGCGAGAGCCGGGATCGTTTCAAGACTTGTTGAGTGCGGTCCCGGCTCTCGCGCGCAATTATTTGCCCGCGCCGGCTGCTCGCTTTGCTCGGCGGCGCGGGCGGGCGCGCTCGGCCGGGACGACGGTCTTTTTGCTTGTTGCGAACTTATTCCGCTGCTTCGTCTTCCGCTGCTTCGTCGGGCACCTCGTCGATGGGTGCGGGGTTCTCGGATTCCGGCGCTGCGCCGTTCGATTTCTTCGCGGTCTTCTTCTTTGTGCTCTTCTTCGGCGTGGCTTTCTTTTTCTTCGGCGCCGCCTCCGCGGAAGCAGACTCGCCTTCGGCCGCGGCTTTCTTCTTTTTCGAAGCCTTCTTTCCCGGGGCCTTCGCCTGCTTGGCGCCGGTCTTCTCGGCGCGCGCCTTGATCAGCTCCACCGCCTCCTCGAGCGAGATATTCGCGGGATCGGAGGTGGAGGGGATCGTGGCGTTGATCTTGCCGTGCTTCACGTAGGGACCATAGCGGCCCTCGTGCTGGGTGACCGGGCCGCCGAGCTCGGGATGCTCGCCGAGCAGCTTGCCCGCCGGCGCGCCGCGGCGGCCGCGCGGGCCGCGCGCGGCTTTCTCGGCGAGCAGCGTGACGGCGCGGTTGAGGCCGATGTGCAGCACGTCGTCGCCGGCTTCGAGATTGGCGTAGAGGTTCTGGTGCTTCACGTAGGAGCCGAAGCGGCCGATGCCGGCCAGCACCGGCTCGCCGCTCTCCGGATGCTTGCCGACTTCGCGCGGCAGCGAGAGCAGGCCGAGCGCAAACTCGAGATCGACCGCGTCCAGCTCGGTGTTCTTGGGCAGGCCCGCGCGCTTCGGCTTCTCGCCGTCCTTACCTTCACCGAGCTGCACGTAGGGGCCGAAGCGGCCGCCGCGCAGCGTCACTTCCATGCCGGTCGCCGGATCGGTGCCGAGCACCTTGGTGCCGTTGACGCCGCCCTGGTCGGCGGCCAGCGGCCGCGTGTAGCGGCACTCCGGGTAGTTGGAGCAGCCGACGAAGGCGCCGAACTTGCCGGTCTTCAGGTTGAGCCGGCCGGTACCGCACTGCGGGCACTGGCGCGGATCGCCGCCATCCTCGCGCGGCGGATAGATGTGCGGCCCGAGGATTTCGTCGAGCGCATCGAGGACATGGGTGATGCGCAGGTCCTTGATGTCGTCGACGGCGGCGATGAACTCGCGCCAGAAGTCGCGCAGCACCTGCTTCCAGTCGAGATCGTGGTTGGCGATCTGGTCGAGCTTCTCTTCCAGATCGGCGGTGTAGTTGTACTCGACGTAGCGCGCGAAGAAGGCTTCGAGGAAGGCGACGACGACGCGGCCCTTGTCCTCCGGCACGAGGCGCTTCTTGTCGAGCCGCACATAACCGCGGTCGCGTAACACCTGCAGCGTGGAGGCGTAGGTCGACGGGCGGCCGATGCCGAGCTCTTCCATGCGCTTGACGAGCGAGGCTTCGGAGAAGCGCGGCGGCGGCTCGGTGAAATGCTGCTCGGCCTTGATCTCGCGCTTTTGCAGCGTCTCGCCCTGATTGATCTCGGGGAGACGGTTGGAATCGTCTTCCTCGTCGGGATCGTCGACATCCTCATGGTAGATGGCGAGGAAGCCAGGGAACTTGATCACCGTGCCGGTGGCGCGGAGGTCGAGCTTGCGGCCGCCGGCCTTGGCTTCGATCTCGACGGTGGTGCGCTCGAGCTCGGCCGACTCCATCTGGCAGGCCATGGTGCGCTGCCAGATCAGCTCGTAGAGCTTGGCCTGGTCGGCATCGACGAACTTCGCGACGTCCTTCGGGCGCCGCGCCATGTCGGTGGGGCGGATCGCCTCGTGCGCTTCCTGCGCCGATTTCGATTTCGTCTTGTAGGCGCGCGGCGCGTCGGGGACGAAGTTCCTGCCGTAGTCGGCTTCGATCACCTTGCGGGCGCTCGCAATCGCGCCGGGGTCGAGATCGACGCCGTCGGTGCGCATGTAGGTGATGAGGCCGACGGTGTCGCCGTCGATGTCGACGCCCTCGTAGAGGCGCTGGGCGATGCGCATGGTGATCGCCGGCGCGAGGCCGAGCTTGCGGCTCGCCTCCTGCTGCAGCGTCGAGGTGGTGAAGGGCGGATAGGGATTGCGCTTGGTGGGCTTCGAATCCACCGAGGCGACGCGGAACGCCGCATTTTCCAGCGCGCGCTTGAAGTCCTCGGCCTTCTGGCCGTTGCCGATGTCGAGGCGGGTGATCTTCTCGCCGTCGGCTCCGACGAGGCGGGCCTCGAACGTCTCGTTGCGTGGGGTCGCCAGCGTGGCCGCGATCGACCAGTATTCCTGCGGGATGAAGGTCTCGATCTCGCGCTCGCGGTCGCAGACGAGGCGGAGCGCCACCGACTGCACGCGGCCGGCGGAGCGGGAACCGGGCAGCTTGCGCCACAGCACCGGAGAGAGGGTGAAGCCGACGAGGTAATCCAGCGCCCGGCGGGCGAGGTAGGCGTCAACCAGCGCCTCGTCGATCTCGCGCGGGTTCTGCATGGCCTCGGTGACGGCCTGCTTGGTGATGGCGTTGAACACCACCCGCTCGATCTTCTTGCCCTTGAGGGCACCCTTGTTCTTCAGGATCTCCAGCACGTGCCAGGAGATGGCCTCGCCCTCGCGGTCGGGGTCGGTGGCGAGGATGAGCTTGTCGGCTTCCTTGACGGACTGGGCGATCTCCGAGAGGCGCTTCTGCGCCTTGGGGTCGACCTGCCAGATCATGTGGAAGTCCTGGTCGGGGTCGACCGAGCCGTCCTTGGGGGGCAGGTCGCGGACGTGGCCATAGGACGCCACGACCTCGTAGCCGGGGCCAAGGTACTTGTTGATTGTCTTCGCCTTTGCAGGCGACTCGACAATGACGACGTTCATTAGCGCTGTCTAAATCGTGGAAAACAACAAAAAGCGCGGATCGAAGCCGCGCGTGGGCGGCGAACTAGGCTGAATAGAGGCCATGAGTCAAATGTGTATCCGTTGACGGTGCTATTTGACCGTGCGTGACTTCAATCTATGCGTGTATGTTGAATTTATGCCACTGTTAATTTAGCTTGGCGAGACCGGCCGTCCGAGCGGCAAGCGGCAGTGAATTCAGGCAAGTCATGGCGGAGCACGGCGCCAGGGATACAGAGGCGAAGGCCGCCGACGTGGCGGCCTATGTGGCGACGATGACGCAAGAGCTCAAGTCGATGGCCGAGCGCCATCAGCTTACGGCCCTTGCCTACCTGCTCGAGCTTGCCCGCATGGAAGCGGAAGCGCGGGCGGCCGAAGGCGGCAGGTTCGCCGGCCGTCCGGATCACTAGACAAGCGACACCAGGCCGCCCCGGTGCCGGGCCAGGCGGCCGGCGAGTTCCAGTTCCAGCAGAATGCCCTGCACAGCGTTGGCGGGGGCCTGCGCGGCCCGGGTCAGCTCGTCGATCGAAACCGGGGCCGGACTGAGGAGCCCGGTGATCCGGACGCGGAGGGTATCGTCGGCCGGGGCGGGATCGGCGGCCGGCTCCTCGCCGGCCGGTTCGCGCAGGAGTGGCGGCGCTGCCTGCCCCATGATCGGCGCCAGTGCTTCGACCACATCCCCGGCCGACGAGACGAGCGTCGCGCCCTCCTTGAGCAGCCGGTTGGTGCCGGCGGCGCGCGGGTCGATGGGCGAGCCGGGGACGGCAAATACCTCCCGGCCGGCATCGAGCGCGCGGCGGGCGGTGATGAGCGAGCCGGAGCGCTCGGCGGCTTCGACGACCACGACGCCGAGTGCCATGCCGGCGATGATGCGGTTGCGGCGGGGGAAATCGCGGGCGCGCGGCTCCCAGCCCATCGGCATCTCGGTGACGGTGGCGCCGTTCCGCGCAATCTCGTCGGCGAGTTCGACGTGCTCGGGCGGATAGATGCGGTCCGGCCCGCCGGCCAGCACGGCGACCGTGCCTGTTGCGAGGGACGCGCGATGGCTGGCGCTGTCGATGCCGCGGGCGAGGCCGGATACGACGATGAAGCCCGCCTGACCGAGATCGCGGGCAAGGACCGCGGTGAAGCGGCTGCCGGCAGCGGAAGCGTTGCGGGAGCCGACCAATGCCACGGCGGGGCGGGCCAGGACGCCAAGCTGGCCGCGCACGGCGAGGAGCGGCGGGGCGTCGTCCGTCTCGCGCAGAAGGGGCGGATATTCGTCCTCGCCGATGGCGACGAAGCGGACGCCGGCGCGGGTGGCCGCCCTGAGCTCGGCTTCGGCTTCCTCGCGGTTCGGAATGCGGAGATCGCTTCTGCCGCCGCGGCGGGCAAGCTCGGACACGCGGGCGAGGGCGCGGGCGGCGGTGCTGAACTCGGCGATCAGCGCGCGAAACGTGCGCGGGCCGACGTTCTCCGCCCGGATCAGGCGGAGCCAGTCAATGCGTTGCTGGTCGGATAGCCGAACGCCCCCGTTCTTCGCCCCCACAAGCCCTCCTCGGGTCCCCGCAATGGTCTCCCTGGACGCAGGTGCAACCTACTACAACCAAATGTTAACCATGCAACCGTAGCTTCTCCTGACGGATTTCCAGAATCGATCGGCCCGATGTTTCCTCGCGCCTTCCACGCCCAGGTCGCGCAACGGCTCGCCATATGGGCAGGGATGCTTGGGTTTCTGCTTCTGCTCTACGCGGCGGTCGAGATCATTCACGCATCAAAACGGGCGGAAATCTCGCAGGACATCCAGCGCGCGGGGACGGCACTCGCGTCCTACGCGCAGGCGGACGCGGCGGCCGCCCGGCTTGCCGTGCGCGATGCCAGGACCAGCGACCCCAATGTCGTAGCGGCGGATGCCGCAATGATCGCCGACTCGCTCACGCAGATGGCGGACGTGATCGGCGAGGACGGACTTCGCAATCTCGCGGCTGACGCAAAGCGCCTGCTCGACCGGATCGGCAAATCGGCCGCCGGGCAAGAGGGGCATGCGCTGGCGATCGAGATGCTCGGCAACAAGCGGGCGACGCTCGGCGTGGCGCTCTCGGGCGCGATCCACGGCATGCATCAGCGGCACGCGGTCATGGCCGCGAACGAAAGGAAGAACAAGTTTCTGATCGCGCTGCTTGCCGTCTTCGTGTTCGCGCAGCTGCTGATCTTCGAATACCGCTGGCTGGTGCGGCCGATGGTGCGGATGGCGGCGGTGCTGCGCCGGGGCGTGCAGTCGTCCCGCCTGCTTGCAACCGACGCGATGCGCCGGGACGAAATCGGTGCGCTGGCGCGTGCGCTGTCGATGTATTTCAGCACCGTAAACCGCGCGCAGGAAGCGACGCGCGCGGAGCATGAAGCGCTCTCGGGCCGGCTCGCGCGGCAGGACGAGCTCAGGCGCGAGAGCCTCGACTTCCAGAGCCGGATTGCGCAGATCGTGCAGCAACTGGAAGAACACGCCGGCCGGATGCGCGCCGCGTCCGAGGACCTTGTCTCGATCGCGTCGGATGCCGACCGCCACGCGAGCACTTCCGTGGAGGGCACGCGGCGCGTCTCCAGCAGCGTGGACGTCGTCGCATCGTCGATCAACGACATCGCCGAGACCCTGAACACCGCTGCCGCGGACGCCGAACGTACCTCCGACGTGGCGGCGAACGCGCGGCAGCATGTGCAGGCGGCGAGCGAGGACGCGAAGGCGCTGACCGAATCCGTGCGCACCATCGAGCAGGTGATCGCGCTCATCCACGATGTCGCGAACCAGACCAATCTGCTCGCGCTCAATGCGACCATTGAGGCGGCGCGGGCCGGCGAGATGGGGCGCGGGTTTGCGGTGGTCGCCGCCGAAGTGAAGCAGCTTGCGGCGCGCACCGCGCGGGCGACCGAGGAGATCCGCGGCGGGCTGCAGGGGATCACCTCGGCATCGGTGCGTATTGCCGAGCGGGTCGAGCTGCTGGTGGGTTCGATGGAGGACGTGAACGCGGTGACGGCTTCGATCGCGAACTCGATGCGCAGGCAGGATGCGAATTCGCAGGCGATCACCTCCAGCACGGCGGGCACCGCCGACGACGTGCACAAGTTTGCGGAGACGTTTCAGCGGGTGGCCGGGCTCGTCGGGGACGCCAAGGAGGCGGCGCAGCTCGTCACCAAGGTTTCCTCCGATCTCGGTCAGCAGGCGGCCGATCTTCGCACTGCGGTCGACCGGTTCGTGGCGACGACACAGAGGATTGCGGTATGAGCGCGACCGCCGACACGGAAAATCTGCACGGCCATGACGCGGCCGGCGGCCTGCCGCGCTACGCGATGCGGCACTACCGGCTGCCGGCCAAGGTCTTCCATTGGGTGACGGCGACGCTGGTGCTGTTCATGATCGCGTCGGGCATTGCGATGACGTCGCTCGGCAGCGGGCCGGTGGCCGATCTGCTGTTTCGCATGCACAAGATGGTCGGCGTGCTGACGTTCGCCGTCGTGCTGTTGCGGATCGCGTACCGGCTGGCGATGCCGGATCCGCTTTCTTGGCGCGGGCAATACCGGCGGCCGGTTCTGCACTGGATGCTGTACCTGGCGTTGATCCTCATGCCGCTGCTCGGCTGGGCCGGCGCCTCCGACTTCGGGTCGCTCGACATCCTGTTCGGCTGGAAACTGCCGGCGATCTGGCTGCAGGGGGCGGGGTACGCCGACCTGCTGCTCGAGCTGCATGCGTATGTCGCCTTCGGCATGCTCGCGCTCGTGTCGCTGCATATCGGCCTCGCCATGCAGGACCACCTGACGCGGGCGCGAAACGCGGACGAAGGCGAGTAACGCCCGCTTCAGCCGCCCGACTTCTTCTCCCCGATGCGGCCTTCGGTGCCGGCGAAGAGGCGTTGAATGTTGTCGGCGTGCTTGATCCAGAGCAGCACGGCGAGTGCTGCGATGAGGGTCGCCGACAGGGGCAGCCCGAACCCGTAGAGGACGAAGGGCGAAACGGCGCTGGCGACGAGTGCCGACAGCGACGAGTAGCGGGTGAGGCCGGCGACGGCGAGCCAGATCGCGGCGAATGCGATGGCCGCCGGCCAGAACAGGCCGAGCAGGACGCCGAGGAACGTGGCGACGCCCTTGCCGCCGCGGAATTCCAGCCAGACGGGAAAGAGATGGCCGAGGAATGCGCCGAGGCCGGCCGCGAGCGCAAAGTCGCGGCCGAGGAAGCGGTCGGCGACGATGACGGCGACGGTGCCCTTCAGCATGTCGCCGAGCAGGGTCGCCGCGGCGAGCGGCTTGTTGCCGGTGCGCAGCACGTTCGTCGCGCCGATATTACCGGATCCGATCGCGCGGATGTCGCCCATGCCGGCGAGCCGCGTCAGCACGATGCCGAACGGGATCGAGCCGAGCAGGTAGCCGAAGACGAGGGCGGCGAAGAGCCAGAGCAGGTAGATCGGTTCGAGCATCAATACGCTGTTCTTTTTATCCCTCCCCTTTAGGGGAGGGTGGCGAGCGGCGAAGCCGCGAGCCGGGTGGGGTTATGCGGTGAAGGTATCGCACGCAACCCCCACCCGGCTCGCCTTCGCGCTACGCGCTTCGGCGAGCCACCCTCCCCCAGAGGGGGAGGGATGATTTGAGTTTCAAACGTATTCGTACACGGTGCGGCCGGCAACGATGGTGCGCAGCACGCGGCCGGTGAGCTTCGCCTCGTCGAACGGCGTGTTGGTGCAGCGCGATTTCAGCGTGTCGCGGTCGAGCACCCAGGGCACGTCAGGATCGAACACGATCACGTCGGCGGGGCTGCCGGCGCGCAGCGAGCCGCCCGGTACGTCGAGCAACTCGGCCGGGCGGGTCGACATCGCGTGCAGGAGCCGCAACAGCGAGAGCGAGCCATCATGCACGAGGCGGAGGCCGACGGAGAGCATGGTCTCGAGGCCGACGGCGCCGGGCGCCGCGTCGGCAAAGGGGAGGCGCTTCACCTCCACGTCCTGCGGATTGTGGTCGGAGACGACGGTGTCGATCACGCCTTCCTTGAGGGCGGCGACGAGCGCCTGGCGGTCTTCCTCCGCACGCAAAGGCGGCGAGAGCTTGAGGAAGGTGCGGTAGCCGCCGACGTCGTTCTCGTTCAGCGCGAGGTGATTGATAGTGGCGGACGCCGTGACCGGGCGCCCGGCCTGCTTGGCGCGGCGAATGAGGTCGATCGAATCCGCGCAGGTGATGGAGACGGCGTGATAGCGCGCCTCGGTCAGCGCGACGAGGCGGATGTCGCGGGCGAGCATCACCGCCTCGGCGGCCCGGGGAATGCCGAGCAGGCCGAGGCGCGCGGCGTATTCGCCCTCGTTCATCACGCCGTCGCCGACGAGGTTCGCGTCTTCGGTGTGATGGACGATGAGCGCGTCGAAATCGGCGGCATAGGTGAGCGCGCGGCGAAAGACCTGCGCGTTCATCACGCTTTTCGTTCCGTCGGTGAAGGCGACGGCGCCGGCGGCCTTCAAGAGGCCGATCTCGGTCATCTCCTTGCCTTCGAGGCGCTTGGTGAGCGCGGCCATGGGCAACACGTGGACGATCGCGTTGTCGCGGGCGCGGCGGAGCACGAAATCGACGGTGGCGGGATCGTCGATCGGCGGATCGGTGTCGGGCTGGCAGACGACGGTGGTGACGCCGCCCGCGGCGGCGGCCTGGCTCGCGGACGCGAGCGTCTCGCGGTGCTCGGCGCCGGGCTCGCCGATGAAGGCGCGCATGTCGACGAGGCCGGGCGCGACCACGTGGCCGCGGCAGTCGATGATCTCCGTGCCCTCCGGCACCCCCGCGGCGCGGATGTTCTTGCCGGCCTCGCGGACGACGCCGTCGGCAATCAGCACGTCGCCGGGCTGGTCGAGGTCGCGCGACGGATCGACCACGCGGGCGTTGGTGAGCAGGATGGGGCGGGTGCCGTTGCGCTGCATGTCAGGCGTTCGGCAGGTTGCGGGCGAGGGCTTCGAGCACCGCCATGCGCACGGCGACGCCCATCTCGACCTGTTCCTGGATCAGCGACTGGGCGCCGTCGGCGACGGCGCTGTCGATCTCGACGCCGCGGTTCATGGGGCCGGGGTGCATGACCAGCGCGTCGGGCTTGGCGAACTTCAGCTTGGCGGCGTCGAGGCCGTAATAGTGGAAGTATTCCTTGCTCGACGGGATGAGCGAGCCGTTCATGCGCTCGCGCTGCAGGCGCAGCATCATGACGATGTCGGCGTCGCGCAGGCCGTCGCGCATGTCGCGATAGACCTCGACGCCCATGCGCTCGATGCCGGCGGGCAGGAGCGTCGAGGGCGCAACGACGCGTACGCGTGCGCCGAGCGTGTTCAGCAGGATGATGTTGGAGCGGGCAACGCGGCTGTGCAGGATGTCGCCGCAGATGACGACGGTGAGGCGTTCGATCCTGCCCTTGTTGCGGCGGATGGTGAGCGCGTCGAGCAGCGCCTGGGTCGGGTGCTCGTGCGCGCCGTCGCCCGCATTGATCACCGAGCACTGCACCTTCTGCGCAAGGAGTTCGACGGCGCCGGACGCCTGATGGCGGATGACGATCAGGTCCGGGTGCATGGCGTTGAGCGTCGCGGCGGTATCCAGCAACGTCTCGCCCTTGCGGATGGAAGAGGAGGCCACCGACATGTTCATCACATCGGCGCCGAGACGCTTGCCGGCGATCTCGAAGCTCGCCTGCGTGCGGGTGGAGGCTTCGAAGAAGAGATTGATGAGCGTGCGGCCGCGCAGCGTCGCACGCTTCTTCTCGATCTGGCGGTTGAGGTCGACGAATTCTTCGGAAAGATCGAGGAGGCCGGAAATCTCCTCGGCGGAAAGTCCTTCGATCCCGAGCAGGTGCCGCCGGCTCAGCGCGAAGGCTGCTGTAGAAACCGCATTCATTCTGAAAGCGACTGCTTAGACGGGTCGGAGGCCGGCGGCAAGCACGGTGTTGCCGCGTGTGTTAGTTTTCCCGCTGAATTTGGGCACGATTCCGGAGTGCTTAACCATGCCGTTGCCTTTCGCGACCCATGAGGTGTTCAACCAGCCGCCGGCGCTCGGCGATACCGACCTCTGGGCCGGTGACGCGGCGCTCGCGGGGGCGGTGCGCGCCTTCGGGGCGGCGGGGAAGATCGACGAACAGGCGCTGGCGGCGTTCGGCCGCCGCTGGGGAACGGCGGCGATGGCGGAGTACGGCCGGCTCGCCAACGAGAACCCGCCGAAGCTGCGCTCCTACGACGCGCGGGGCAACCGCGCGGACGTGGTGGAGTTCCATCCCGCCTACCACGCGCTGATGCGGGAGGCGATCGCGGCGGGCATCCACTCCTCGATCTGGGGGGAGGACGGCGGCGTGGCGGCGCCGGGCGCGTTCGTGGCGCGGGCGGCGCTCGTGCACATGCAGACGGCGGTCGAGCAGGGGCACCAATGCCCGATCGTGATGACGAACGCGGCGACCGCCGCGCTCAAGGCGGAACCGGCGCTGATGAAGGAATGGCTGCCGCGCATCCGCTCGCGCGAATACGACCCGCATTTCCGGCCGGCGGCGGAAAAGGCCGGCGTCACGCTCGGCATGGGCATGACGGAAAAGCAGGGCGGCAGCGACGTGCGCGCGAACACGACGCGCGCCGAGCCGGACGGCGATGCCTATCGTATCATCGGGCACAAATGGTTCTTCTCGGCGCCGATGTGCGACGCGTTCCTCGTGCTCGCGCAGGCGAAAGGCGGGCTCACGTGTTTTCTCGCGCCGCGCTTCCGTCCCGACGGCCACGTCAACGCGCTGCGGCTGAACCGGCTGAAGGACAAGCTCGGCAACCGTTCGAATGCGTCAAGCGAGGTGGAGTTCGAGGGCGCTTTTGCCTGGCGGTGCGGTGCGGAGGGGACGGGCGTCAAGACGATCATCGAGATGGTGCAACTCACGCGGCTCGATTGCGTGGTCGCGTCGGCGGGGCTGATGCAGGCCGCGCTCATGCAGGCGATCCATCACGTGCGCCATCGCAGCGTGTTCCAGAAGAAACTGGTGGATCAGCCGCTGATGCGCACGGTGATCGCCGACCTCGCGCTCGAGCGGGAAGGCGCGGTGGCGCTCGCAATAAGGCTCGCGGCGGCGTTCGACCGGGCGGGCAGCGATCCGGAGGAGGCGGCGTTCGCGCGGCTGGTGACGCCGGTGGCCAAGCTCTGGATCTGCAAGGCGGCGCCGGGCTTCGTCTATGAGACCATGGAGTGCCTCGGCGGCAACGGCTACGTCGAGGAGTGGCCGCTTGCGCGCTTCTACCGGGAAGCGCCGGTCAACGCGATCTGGGAAGGTTCCGGCAACATCATGGCGCTCGACTTCCTGCGCGGCGCCGCGCGCGAGCAGGAGGGCCTTGCTCAACTCATTGCCAAGCTCGAGAAGTCGGCCGGCGATCTGCCCGGCGCGGGGACGGCGATCGCGCGGTTGAAGCAGGGGCTCGCCGATCCGCGGCGGGAAGCCAACGCGCGAAGGACAGGGGAGTCGCTGGCGTTGCTCGCGGCCGCGGACGCGCTCAAGCAGAGCGCACCCGCCGAGATCGCGGAAAATTTCGCACGGAATCGGCTCGCGGGACTGGCGGGCCGCAATTTCGGCGATCCGCTGCCCGAGCGGCTGGCCGACTCGCTTCTGGAACGCAGCTTCGCGTCGCAGAATTAATCGTTTTGTTTCAACAGGTTCCGGCGACGCCTAGAAGCCCCGCCGCTTCATTCATGGAACATTCATGCGGAGGCGCGGATTATCCGTTCGATCGTGCCGTCTGGTGCGGCGCGCATGAGAAGGCAGACACCATGAAGCAGACAGGAACACTTCGGAAAGCGCTTGCCGCCGGTACCGCTTTGGCTATCGCGGTGTCCGCTTCCAGCGTTGTGGTTGCGGCGCCGCTCGGCTCCGGGCAACTCGCGCTGAAGAATGCCGCGGCGAGCGACGTCGTGGACGTCAGCTGGCGCGGCCGGCGCAACACCGCCGTAGCGCTTGGCGTGCTGGGCGGGCTCGCGCTCGGTGGAGCTATCGCGCATGGCCATTACTACAGCCCGTCTCCCTATTACTACGCGGCGCCGCCGCCCCCGCCGCCGCAGCGGTGCTGGGTCCAGACCGGTCCGTATCGCGGGCAGGGCTACTGGGCCTATTGCTGAGCGGCGACGGGCGATCGCTCGAACTGCTTGAGCAGGTTTTGCGGCGGGCTTCGGCCCGCCGCTCTGCTTATGGGCGGAGCGTTGCGATCAGCGCGAGCACGGCCGGCATGGTGAAGAGCGCCGCGATCGTCTGCATCGTGAGGATTTGCGCATAGAGCGGCGCGTCGCCGCCCATCTGGCGCGCAAGGATGTAGGCGCCGGGCGCGGAAGGGACGCTCGATGCGATGGCGACGACGACGAGCGGCGCGCCGGAAAGTCCGTACCACAGCGCAAGGCCGATCGCGATCGAGGGCATGACGGCAAGCTTGAGCACGACGGTCGCGATCATCGCGCGGTTCGGACGCCACAGCTTGTCGAGCTGAAGCCCGGCGCCGACGGCGAGCAGGCCGAGCGCGAGTGCTGCGCGGCCGAGGATTTCTCCGAACGAGATGGCGATCTTCGGCAGGGGGATGCCGGCGAAGTTGATGGCGACGCCGACAAGCACCGACCAGATCAGCGGGTTGCGCAGGATCTGCACGGCGACGACGCGGCCTTCCGGCGCCTTGTCGGCGGCGTACCAGGCGAGGACGATCACGCAGATGAAATTCAGGATCGGGACCATCGCCACGATCGCGACGGAAGCGAGCGTAAGACCCAGCGCGCCGTGCAGGCCGCCGGCGACGGCGAGCGCGACGTACGTGTTCCAGCGCACCGAACCCTGAAAGAGCGAGGTGAAGGCGGGCCCATCCATGCGCAACGCGCGGGAAAGCGGCCGCCGCAGCGCGATCAGCGCGATCGACAGGATGATGATGGCGAGGAACAGCGCGCCGCCGACGCCGGCGACCGGCACTTCGCGCAGGTCGGCGGTCGCGGTGGTGAGGATCAGCAGCGCGGGGAACAGCACATAATAGGTGAGGTTCTCGAACGCATCCCACGCCTCGCGATTGGGCAGGATCGTGAGCCTGAGCAGCGTGCCGAGCGCGATCACGAGAAAGACCGGCACGAGGGCGGCGATGACGGCGGACATGCAAAAAAATTCCCGCGGGAAGGCGGGTAGTAGCCGATCTTTCTCCGCACGGCGAGGGGCGCGCGCCCACCGGAAATAGCGCTCGCCGTTGTGGCGGGCAGCCGCTAGTTTCTGCGGCTGTCGATTAAGGAGGACGCCAATGAAAATCGCCGTCATCGGTGCATCGGGACGCCAGGGGTCGCGCATCGTGAACGAGGCCGTCGACCGCGGTCACACGGTCACGGGGATCGCGCGGAATGCGGACAAGGTTCCGAGCCGCGCCGGCGTCACGGCGAAGGCCGGGGACATCAACGATCCGGGCTCGGTCGCGCAGCTGCTCAAGGGGCACGATGCGGTGATCAGCTCCGTCCGCTTTGCGCAAACCAATGCGGCGAACGTTCTCAGCGCGGTGAAGCAATCAGGCGTGAAGCGGTTGCTGGTCGTGGGTGGGGCGAGCAGCCTCGAAGTCTCTCCGGGCGTGCGCCTCATCGACACGCCTGGATTTCCGGAAGCGGCGCGGCCGGAAGCGCAAGCCGGCATCGAGTTCCTCGACGCGATCAGGAACGAGCGGGAGCTCGACTGGGTGTTCGTGTCGCCGGGCGCCTTGCTTCAGCCGGGCGAGCGGCTCGGCAGATACCGGCTCGAGCGCGACACGCTGCTGAAAGACGAGAACGGGAAGAGCGGGATCTCGATGGAAGACTTCGCGATCGCGATGATCGACGAGCTGGAGAACCACAAGCACAGCCGCACGCGGTTTCATGTGGCGTATTAGCTCAGTGCCGTAACGCGTCATTGCGAGGCGGCGAAGCCGCCGAAGCAATCCAGGGGTGAGATTCAAGGGCCCGGATCGGAGCTCGCAATGACGGTAAGGATCACGCCAAGTCTCCGTACAAATCGCGCCAAGTCGGATTCAGTGCCTCGATCAAGGCAAGCTTCTTGCGCCGTGAGCCTGCTTTGATCTGTTTCTCGTGCGTGATCGCGGACACCATATCTTCGTGCAGTTCGTACCAAACAAGCATTTTGCAGCCGTACCGGAGCGTGAAGCCTGGCACTAAACCATTGCGATGCTGGTAGGCGCGCTGGACAAGATTAGAACTAACTCCAGTATACAATGTACCGTTGCGCTTGCTCGCCATGATGTAGACCGCCGGCCGTTTCATCATGTCTTGCTTTCTTGTCTGCCTTTGCGAGGTGGCGAAACGGCCGAAGCAATCTGGCATAGTACGATAAGAATCTGGATTGCTTCGCCCCTCCCCCGGATCAAGTCCGGGGTCGGGGCTCGCAATGACAGAGGGAAATGCGAGTCGCCGGACGATCCGTCGCTACGAGGGTGTGGTCTAACCCCGGGCGAGGCGGTCGAGCGCGCCCTGCAGGATGAAGACCGCGGCGTGCTGGTCGATGACGTCGGCGCGGCGCTTGCGGCTCATGTCCACCGAAATCAGCTCGCGCTCGACGGCGGCGGTGGAGAGGCGCTCATCCCAGAGTGCGATCGGCAATGCGGTGCGGGCGGCGAGATTGCGCGCGAAGGCGCGGGTCGATTGCGCGCGTGGCCCCTCCGAGCCGTCCATGTTGATCGGCAGGCCGAGCACGATGCCGACCGCGCCGCGCTCGGCGGCAAGTTGCAGCAGGCGCGCGGCGTCGGCGGTAAAATTCGTGCGCTTGATCGTCTCGACCGCGGCCGCGAGCCTGCGGTCGGGATCGCTCGCGGCGACGCCGATGGTTTTCGTGCCGAGATCGAGCCCGATCAGCGCGCCGCGCGGCGGGAGCAGAGCGGCGGCTTCCATCAGAGGCAGCACGGGAGCGGGCATGGCGAGCGGGTAGCATGGCGTACACGGCGAAGTCATCTTCATCCTCATCCTTCGAGACGGGCGCTTCGCGCCCTCCTCAGGATGAGGATGAAAGGGTGAGGCGAGGGAGCATTGTCGCCCCGCCGCGCGTGCCTATACTCCGTGCCCGGTTTCCCGCAATTCGAGGACAGTCCTTATGCGCATCACCTGGTACGGCCACTCGGCTTTCCGGCTCGACTTCAAGGACAAGGCGGTCCTGATCGACCCGTTCTTCACCGGCAATCCCGGCTTCGGCGGCGACAAGGAAGCGGCGGTGAAGGGCGTTTCGCACGTTCTGCTGACCCACGGGCACAGCGACCACACCGGCGACGTGATCGACATCGCCAAGAAGACCGGCGCAAAGGTCGTCACCAATTTCGACCTTTGCCAATGGCTCGGCGCCCAGGGCATCGAGAAGCTCGATCCCATGAACACGGGCGGCACCACGGATCAGGGCGGCTTTACCGTGACGCTCGTCCGCGCGGACCATTCGTCGGCGCAGTTCATCGACGGCGTCTCGCACGCGCTCGGCAATCCGTGCGGGATCATCGTCAAGGCGGCGGGCGAGCCCACGGTCTATCACATGGGCGACACCGACATCTTCTCCGACATGGGGCTGATCGCGGAAATCCACGAGCCGCAGGTGGCGATGGCGCCGATCGGCGACCGCTTCACCATGAGCCCGAAAACGGCGGCGCTCGCGGTCAAGCGCTTCTTCAAGCTGAAAAGCGTGATCCCCTGCCACTACGGCTCGTTCGTTCCCTATGTGGAGGCCAACGCCGACAAGTTTGTCGCCGAGATGCAGGGCCACGCCACGAAGGTGATCGTGCCGGAGAAGGGCAAGGCGGTGGAAGTGTGAGCACATCTCCCGACGCCGGCGCGATCTGCCGGCCCTATGGCGCGCTGGCGAGCCTGGGCTGGGGCGTGATTGCGCTCGGCGTCTGGCTCGGCACGCAGGTCGTGATCGGCGATTTCCTGGCGGAATGGTTCGACACCGACGCAAGCGATCCGGCGTCGCTTGCTTCCAACGCGCCGTTCGTCGCGCTCATCACCATCGGCAGCGCGGTGGTGCCGCTCGCGGTGATCGCCGCCGCGATCCGCCTGCGCCGGTGCGGCGTGGCCGAATATCTTCGGCTCGTCGCGCCGGCGTCGCCGGACGTCTTTGCGGGCGTCGTGGCGCTGGCGGTGCTCATTCCGGTCGTCGATGCGATTTCCTGGTTTGCGGGGCAGGCGGTGACCCCGCAATTCGTCCTCAGTCTCTATTCGTCGGCGCGCGACGCCGGGGCGCTGCTGCTGCTCGCGGTCGCGCTGGTCGTGGCCGCGCCGGTGGTGGAGGAGACGATCTTCCGTGGCTTCCTGCTGCCGGGGTTTGCCGCGTCGCCGATCGGCGAATGGGGAGCGCTGCTCGCGACCTCGCTGCTCTGGGCGCTCTTGCACGCGCAATACCAGCCGTTCTATCTCGCGCAGATCGTCGTGCTCGGCTTGCTGTTCGGCTGGCTGCGGCTGCGCAGCGGCTCGACGCTTCTGACCATCGGCCTGCACGGAGCGGTCAACCTGGTTTCGCTGGTGCAGGCGGCGGTAATCGTGGAATGGCTGAGTTGATCGATCCATCACGAAATTGAATGAACGATATGCGCGGCGCAGGCGATCCCGTCCCCGCGCGGCCGGTGTAAGCTCACCGGAGTAATTGCAGGAGAAAGCGATGTGGCCTGACCGTCGTGTGCTCGATCTCTTCGGCATCGAACATCCGATCGTGCTGGCGCCCATGGCCGGCGCGATGGACTGGGAGCTTGCGTCGGCGGTGGCGGAAGCGGGCGGGCTCGGCTCGCTGCCGTGCGCGATGCTGTCGCCGGAGCAGGTGCGCGAGCAGATCGGAAAATTCCGCGCGCGCGTGCAGGCGCCGCTCAATCTCAATTTCTTCTGCCACAAGCCGCCGAAGCGCGACAACGCGCGCGAGGCGGCGTGGCGCGACCGGCTGAAGCCCTATTACGTCGAGCTTGGCGTCGATCCGAACACGCCGCCGCCCGGCGGCGGGCGCGCGCCGTTCGACGAGGCGATGGGCGACGTGGTCGCCGAGCTGAAGCCGGAGGTGGTGAGCTTTCATTTCGGCCTGCCGGAGCCGAAGCTTTTCGATCGCGTGAAGGCAGCGGGCTGCAAGGTGATGGCGTCGGCGACCACCGCGACGGAGGCGCGCTGGCTGGAGAAGCGCGGCGTCGATGCGGTGATCGCGCAGGGCTACGAGGCGGGCGGGCACCGCGGCATGTTCCTCACGGACAATCTCGCGGCGCAGCCGGGCACGATGGCGCTGGTGCCGCAGGTCGTGGACGCGGTGAAGGTGCCGGTGATCGCCGCGGGCGGCATTGCCGATGCGCGCGGGATCGCGGCGGCGTTCGCGCTGGGAGCGGCGGGCGTGCAGATCGGCACCGCGTTCCTGCATACGCCGGAGGCGAAGATCTCGCCGATGCACCGGAAGGCGCTCGCCGAGGCGCGCGACGACGAAACGGTGCTGACCAACGTGATGTCGGGACGGCCGTCGCGCAGCATCCTCAACCGGCTCCTGCGCGAGGTGGGGCCGATCTCCGACATCGCGCCGGAGTTTCCGCTGGCGTCGCCGGCGGTGGCGCCGCTGCGTGCCGCGGCGGAAAAGCAGGGCTCGGGCGATTTCTCGCCGCTCTGGTCCGGGCAGGCGGGCCGGCTCGGGCAGCCGCTGCCGGCGGCGGAATTGACGAGGAAGCTTGCGGAAGAAGCGCAGGCGCGGCTCCGCGGCCTCTCCGGGTAATTGCCGCGCGGAAAGCCGGTCTGCTATAGCGGGGCCGCTTTCGCCCCCGGGAGACATTCATGTCCGTCGACGACGCCACCGTCCGGCGCATCGCCCATCTCGCGCGCATCGCCGTCACCGACGGCGAGATCGAGCACCTGCGCGGCGAGCTGAACACGATCCTCGGCTGGGTGGAGCAGCTCGGCGAGGTGAACGTCGAGGGCGTCGAGCCGATGACGTCGGTCACGCCCATGCGGCTGAAAATGCGCAAGGACGAGGTGACCGACGGCGGCGACGCCGCCCGCGTGCTCGCCAACGCGCCGAACGCGGACAACGGCTTTTTCCTCGTGCCCAAAGTGGTGGAGTGAGTGGTGGCCGATCTCACTTCGCTGACGCTTGCGGAGGCGCGCGACGGGCTGCGCGCCAAGAAATTCTCCGCGCGCGAGATCGCGGACGCGCACATCGCGGCGATCGAGCGGGCGCGCGGGCTCAATGCGTTCGTGATGGAGACGCCAGAGCGGGCGCAGGCGATGGCGGCGGCATCCGACCAGCGGATCGCGAAAGGCGAGGCGGGGTCGCTGGAAGGGCTGCCGCTCGCGATCAAGGATCTCTTCTGCACCGACGGCGTGCGGACGACGGCAAGCTCGAAGATCCTCGGCAATTTCGTGCCGAACTACGAATCGACGGTGACCGGCAATCTCTGGCGCGACGGCGCGGTGCTGCTCGGCAAGACCAACCTCGATGAATTCGCCATGGGCTCGTCGAACGAGACCTCGTGCTTCGGGCCGGTGCAGAACCCGTGGCGGCGCAAGGGGTCGAACGCGCCGCTCGTGCCGGGCGGCTCGTCGGGCGGCTCGGCGGCGGCGGTGGCCGCGCAGCTTTGCCTGGGCGCGACCGGCACGGACACCGGCGGCTCGATCCGGCAGCCGGCGGCGTTCACCGGCACGGTGGGGATCAAGCCGACCTACGGGCGCTGCTCGCGCTGGGGCGTTGTCGCGTTCGCGTCGTCGCTCGATCAGGCGGGGCCGTTCGCGCGCACAGTGCGCGACGCGGCGATCCTGCTCCGTTCAATGTCGGGACACGACCCGAAGGATTCCACGAGCGCCGATCAGCCGGTGCCGGACTTCGAAGCGGCGGTCGGAAAGTCGATCAAGGGACGCAGGATCGGCATTCCGAAGGAATACCGCGTCGACAATATGCCGGCAGAAGTCGAGGCGTTGTGGCGACAGGGCGCCGAATGGCTGAAGGCTGCGGGCGCGGAGCTGGTCGAAATTTCGCTGCCGCATACGAAGTATGCACTGCCGGCTTATTACATCGTGGCGCCGGCGGAGGCTTCGTCCAATCTCGCGCGCTATGACGGCGTGCGCTACGGCCTGCGCGTCGAGGGCGGCGACATCACCGATATGTACGAGCAGACGCGCAGCGCCGGCTTCGGCGCGGAGGTGAAGCGGCGCGTGCTGATCGGCACCTATGTGCTGTCGGCGGGCTACTACGACGCCTATTACCTGCAGGCGCAGAAGGTGCGCACGCTCATCAAGCGCGACTTCGAGGAAGTCTTCGCAAAGGGCGTGGACGCGATCCTGACGCCGGCGACGCCTTCGGCCGCGTTCGCGGTCGGCGAGAAGGCGGGCGCCGATCCGGTGGAAATGTATCTGAACGACATCTTCACGGTGACCGTGAACATGGCCGGGCTGCCGGGCATTGCCGTTCCCGCCGGGATCGACGGTGCCGGCCTGCCGCTCGGGCTGCAACTGATCGGGCGGCCGTTCGACGAAGAGACGCTGTTCTCGGTCGGCGCCGTGATCGAGCAGGCGGCGGGCCGCTTCCCGCCGCCGGAACGGTGGTGGGAGCGTTAGTAGCTCTGATTTTTATTAATCCTCGTCCTGAGGAGCCATCGCCTCATCCTTCGAGACGCCGCGCTGCGCGCGGCTCCTCAGGATGAGGCGGGGGGTGCTTGACGCATTCGTGACGCTCCGCCGATAAAGGCAAGTCAGGCGGGAAGGGGTTCATGCGTCGGTCTTGCGTCGCGGCGGCGTTCTCGCTGGCCTTTCTGCTTGCCGGCTGCGCTTCGGTTCACAATCTGCCGGCGAATTCGCCGCTCACCGCCGCGACGCCCGCCGAGTTGGAAGCGGCGATCGCAACAGGCTCGGAAGATCCCGCCTATCTCGACGACATGCTGGTGGCGCTGGCGTTCTCCGGCGGCGGGACACGGGCGGCGGCCTTTTCTTTCGGCGTGCTGACGGAGCTCGACCGCATCCAGGTGCCGCGGGCGCGCGGGCCGGCGCCGCTCACCGAACGGATCGATTTCATCTCCGGCGTCTCCGGCGGCTCGGTGACGGCAGCCTATTTCGGCGTCAAGAAGCGGGCGGCGCTCGCGGATTTTCGTGAGCGGTTCCTGCATCGCGACGCGGAAGAGTCGCTGGTTACCACCATGAGCGCGGGAACACTGGCGCGCGGCCTGTCGGGCGGCATGAACGTGTCGAACTTCCCGAAATGGCTCGATGAGAACCTGTTCGACGGGGCAAGGTTCGGGCAGTTGCGGGCCGACCGGCGGCCGCGCATCTGGGTCAATGCCTCCGACATCTACAACCGCACGCCGTTCGTGTTCGGGCGGACGGCGTTCTCGCTTCTCTGCTCCGATCTCGATTCCTACAAGATCGCCGAGGCGGTGGCGGCGTCGGCGGCGGTGCCGATCGTGTTCGCGCCGATCGTGATCGAGAATTACTCGGACAAGTGCCGCGCGCCGCTGCCGGCATGGGCGGAACGGGCGCGGCGCGATCCCAATGCGTCGCCGATGCTGCGGTCGTTCGCGCAGGGGCTCGAGCGCTATCGCGACGGCACGGTGAAGTACGTCAAGCTGCTCGACGGTGGACTGGTCGATAACTTCGGCCTTTCGGGGTTCACCATCGCGCGCGAGTCGTCGGACACGCCCTACGGCCCGCTTACGCCCGAGCAGGCGGTGAAGCTCCGGCGCGTGCTGTTCCTGGTCGTGGATGCGGGGCAAGCGCCCGCCGGCAACTGGGTGCAAACGGTCGAGGGGCCGACCGGCGCGGAGCTGATCATGGCGGCTGCGGACACCGCGGTCGATGCGGGCGAGCGCGCGAGCTTCACCGCGTTCGAGCGGACCAATTTCGACTGGCAGCAGGACCTGATCCGCTGGCGCTGCCGCCTCTCGGCCGCGGAACGAAAGCGCCTCGGCGCGGCCACCGGCTGGAACTGCCGGGACGTGAAGTTCTTCGTCAGCCGCGTCGGCTTCGACCAGCTCGGCGAGGCGCGGGCGGCGGCGCTCGATCAGGTGCCGACCCGGTTCAAGCTGCCGCGCGAGCAGGTGGAGATGGTGATCGGCGCCGGGCAGGACGCGGTGCGCGGCAATCAGGTGTTCCGGGCGTTCGTGAACAGCCTTTGACAACCCCTGCGCGCATTCAATCCTGCTTCAGGATTGTCATCTGCGCGTGGGACAGGTCGGACGCCGACCGCTTGGCGGAGAACGGGCCGCCGCCGAGCGCAACGATGGTCATGAGACTGCCGAGCGCGACCATGGCGGCGAGATAGGCAATGACCGCACGGCGGCGGGGAACATTGCTTATCATGGATGACCTCCCTCCTGACGCGCGCCAGTAACGCAGGAGGGCGGCGGGGGTTCCGAAGTTTCCCCACGTGCAGCCGGTTCCCGACGGCGTCGCCAAGGAACCCGGCTTGCGGTATCAGATATCCCGAACCGGGGTTCATGGAATGCAGTCCGCGAAGAAATCGAAGCTCCTGAAAGGGGCGACCGGCGAATGGGAAGTGGTCATCGGCATGGAGATCCATGCGCAGGTGACCTCGAAGGCGAAGCTCTTTTCCGGGGCGTCGACGGCGTTCGGGGGCGCGCCGAACAGTCATGTGTCGCTGGTCGACGCGGCGATGCCCGGTATGCTGCCGGTGATCAACGAGCATTGTGTGGCGCAGGCAGTGCGCACCGGGCTCGGGTTGAAGGCGAAGATTAATCGCCGGTCGGTGTTCGACCGCAAGAACTATTTCTATCCCGATCTGCCGCAGGGCTATCAGATCAGCCAGTACAAGTCGCCAGTCGTGGGCGAGGGCAAGGTCACCGTTGATATGCCCGACGGCGAAAGCTTCGAGGTGGGCATCGAGCGGCTGCACCTCGAGCAGGACGCGGGCAAGTCGCTGCACGACCAGCATCCGGCCTATTCCTATGTCGATCTCAACCGCGCGGGCGTGGCGCTGATGGAGATCGTGACGAAGCCGGACATCCGCTCTGCGGAGGACGCCAAGGCATTCGTCAGCAAGCTGCGCTCGATCCTCCGCTATCTCGGCACCTGCGACGGCAACATGGAGGAAGGCTCGCTGCGCGCGGACGTGAACGTGTCGGTGCGCAAGCCCGGCGCGGGGCTGAACACGCGCTGCGAGATCAAGAACGTGAACTCGATCCGCTTCATCGGGCAGGCGATCGAATCCGAGGCGCGGCGGCAGATCGAAATCCTGGAAGAGGGCGGCGCGATCGAGCAGGAGACGCGGCTGTTCGATGCGGCCAAGGGCGAGACGCGGGCGATGCGCTCGAAGGAAGAGGCGCACGACTACCGCTATTTCCCCGATCCCGACCTTTTGCCGCTCGAGATCGACGAGGCGTTCGTTTCCTCGATCGCGGCGACGTTGCCGGAGCTGCCTGACGAGAAGAAGGCGCGGTTCGTGAAGGAGCTCGGGCTTTCCGCCTATGACGCGGACGTGCTGGTGAGCGAGCGGGAGACGGCGGAGTATTTCGAGGCGCTCGCCAAAGGCCGGGACGCGAAGGCGGCGGCGAACTTCGTCATCAACGAGCTGTTCGGCCGGCTGAACAAGGAAGGCACGGCGATCGCCGAAAGCCCGGTGTCGGCCGCGCAGGCGGGCGCGATCCTCGACCTCGTCGCGGACGGCACGATCTCCGGCAAGATCGCGAAAGACCTGATCGACATCGTCTGGATCGAAGGCGGCGACCCGCGCGCAATCGTGGAGAAGCGCGGGCTGAAACAGGTCACCGACACGGGCGCGATCGAGAAGGTGATCGACGAGATCATCGCTGCGAACCCCGACAAGGTCGAAGCCGCGAAGGCGAAGCCGCAGGCGGTCGGCTGGTTCGTCGGACAGGTGATGAAGGCGACAGGCGGAAAAGCAAACCCGGCCGCCGTGAATGAATTGCTGAAGAAGAAACTCGGGCAATGACGGCATAACAGCCGCCGGCGTTTGTGGCCGGCAGGCAATCAATTCCCTCCAACAGAAACATCCCCATGTCGAACCGCTTCACCCTCTACGGCAATTTCCGTTCGGGCCCGACCTATCGCGTCGGGCTGATGCTTTCGCTCTGCGGCGAGCCGTTCTCGTATGTCCACATCGATTTCGCCAAGGGCGAACACAAGCATCCCGACTACCTGGCGAAGAACCGCTACGGGCAGGTGCCGTGCCTGTATGACGGCAAGCACCATTTCAATCAGTCGGCTTCGATCCTGCAGTATCTGGCGGACGCGACCGGCAAGTTCGGCGGCAAGACGCCGGAGGAACGCGCCTATATCCGCGAATGGATGTACTGGGATTTCGACCGGCTCACGCCGGGGATCTTCCGCACGCGGGTCTATGCGCGCGGCATCCGCAAGGCGGATGCGGCGGTCGTCGATTCCTACCGGGCCGACGGCGAGGCGGGTCTCGCCGTGCTGGAAGGATGGCTCGGCAAGCATGCCTGGCTCGTGGGCGACGGGCCGACCATCGCCGATATGCACGTTTATGCAGCGGTGCATTTCGCGCCGGACGGCGGCTTCGACCTTTCGAAATATCCGGGCATCTCCGCGTGGGCGAAGCGGGTCGAGGCGTTGCCCGGCTATGCTTCGTGCGAGGCGGTGCTGCCGAAGGAGTCGCGGCCCTGAGCAATCCTCCGATGGCCGGTCGTCTGGCCGCGCTGTTGTCGTTTCGCGGCGTCCTTGCGTTCTGGATCGTCTATGGCGTGGCGCACGCGGCTCTGCGTCTCGGCATGACGCGGACGCTGACGATCGACGATGCGCGGGCAAATGAGCTCACGCAGACGCTCGCCTTCGGCTATCAGCTCCGGCAGCCGCCGCTCTATGAGTGGGTGCTGTGGTGCGTACAGCAGGTTCTCGGCGCCGGCATCGAGAGCCATCTCGCCGTCCGCTATTCGCTGATCGGGCTGCTCGGGCTTGCGACCTTCGGCGCCGTGAAGGCGGCGGTGAAGGACGACCGCTGGGCGGCGGTGGCGTCGCTGTCGCTCGCGTTCGCCTATCCGGTCGCCTGGACGTTCCACGAATGGGCGACGCAGACGATCGTGCTGTCGATCGCCTGCATGCTGACGATGCAGGCGGTGATCCGCTGGTTCGAGGCGCCGGGGCTGCGGGCGGCGGTCTTTCTCGGGGCGGCGCTTGCGCTCGGGGCACTGTCGAAATTCAGCTATCCGCTTTTTCTCGGCGGGCTGGTGCTCGCCGCGCTCAGCATGGCGGAGACGCGGGCGCGGCTTGCGGATGCCCGGCTCCTGCTCGCAATCGCGATTGCGGGGTTGGCGCTTGCGTCTTACGCGCTGTGGGTGCTGCAGGTGCGGGGCGACGTGGTCGCCGACCTTTCTTCGCATTTGGTGGCGAACGAATGGTCGCACGTGCGGCGCGCGGGATACGGGCTGTGGCGGCTCGCCGTTTCGATTCCGACATTCTTATTGCCGTGGATTCTGATCGTGGCGCTGCTGGCGCCGGCGGCTTTCGTGCGTCCGCCGGCGGATGCACCGGCGTCTTCGCTCGGGGAGCGCCTTTCGCTGCGGACCATGCTGTTCGCGGCGGCGCTGGCGGCGATCGGGATCGTCGCTCTCGGCGCGACCAACATCGCCGCCCGCTACATGCATCCGATCCTGATCGTGGCGCCGGTGTTCGTGTTCGCGCGGGTGGCGCGGCTCGCGCCGGGCGAGGCGCGGCTCCGTCAATTTGCGGCGTTCGCGCTCATCGTCGCAATGTTCGTGCTCGCTTTCCGCTTCGCCGCGGCGACCGACAACCCCGTCACCCGCGCGCTCGATCGGCGGCTCCTGCTGCCCTATGCGGAACTGGCCGAGGCGCTGAAGGCGCAAGGCGTTGTGGGCGGGACCGTGATCTCTCCGAGCGTGCGCGAGGCCGGCAACCTGCGGGCGTTCATTCCCGAGCTGCGCGTCGCCGCACACGATTCGCTTCGCGTGCAACGTCCGCCATGGCGGGCGGGCGACGACCGCTCATGCGCGCTCGTCTGGGCGGAGGGGCAGGAGAGCGCCGCCCGCCGAATGGCGCCGTTCGACGAGGCGGCGGTGAGGCGGATCGACGTTTTGCCGAAGCCCGGCATCCTTGCCGCGCGGCCGGCCGCGTGGTTCATGGTGCGGCTCGATCCGACGTCGCCTGCGTGCCGGTGAGGGATCAGTCTGACGTTTCGCAAAGTCCGAGGAGCTATTCATGCCGCGTTCGAAGAAGGCCGGAAGCAAGACGAAAGCCCGCGCACGCGCGGTCAAGCGGGCGAGCACCGCGAAGGCGAGGGCAGGCAGCCCGCGCAGGCAGCGCAAGCCGATCGAGGTGTATTTCTGGCCGACGCCGAACGGCTACAAGATCACGACCATGCTCGAAGAGGCGGGGCTCCCCTACGTCATCAAGCCCGTGAACATCGCCAGGGGCGACCAGTTCAAGCCGGAGTTCCTGAAGATCGCGCCGAACAACCGCATGCCGGCGATCATCGATCCGCAGGGGCCGGGCGGGAAGCCGATCTCGGTCTTCGAGTCGGGCGCGATCCTGCAATATCTCGGCCGCAAGACCGGCAAGTTCTATCCGAAGGACGAGCGCAAGCGCACCGAGGTGGACGAGTGGCTGCACTGGCAGATGGGCGGGCTCGGGCCGATGATGGGGCAGGCCAACCATTTCCGCCGCTACGCGCCGGAGCAGATCGAGTACGGCATCAACCGCTACACGAACGAGGTGCGGCGCCTGCTCGGCGTGCTCGACAAGCGGCTCGAGAAGCGCAAGTTCGTGTGCGGGGAACTTTCCATCGCGGATTTCGCGATCCTCGGCTGGGCGCGCACGCTCGATCGCCAGGGCCAGGATCCGGCGGAGTTTCCGAACGTGATGCGCTGGATCAAGACGATGGAAGCGCGGCCGGCGACGCGGCGCGGCCTCGACGTGCGGGTTGAGGAGGCGGGCAAGGTCGACATCGCCAAGGACAAGGAAGCCTGGAAGCTCCTGTTCACGCAGGGCGCGCGGAATTAGCGCACCTTTGCGTGTTGGTCGTCGGCGTCGCGGGGTGTGCGGCAATGCACAAGGCACATGATTGCGTTGCGCTCGACGGGGACTCGCGGTAACGCGCGTCCGCGATCGTGCGCGGGCCGATTTCCGACACGCTTCCAAGTTGCTGAAACAGCAACATAAGGCGCGGATGTTTCGGCTGCCTACGCAGCGAATGTGCAATTCGCTACGGTTCCGCTCTTCACAATTCCCTGAGGATCAATCCTGATTTCGTGACTGGCATGTTGCGGTGCGGAAGCCTACGTGCGCCGCGGAGGCAACGAGAACCTCGGCGGAATAAATTCCGCCCGGGATCGGCCAACCGGCGGCGCGCTCCTGCGAGGCGCCGTCATATGAAGGAGATCAGTCATGAAGAGGATCACAACCGCGCTTGTCGCAGCTTTCGTTCTCTCCTCTGCGACGGCCGTGCTGGCGCAAGAGGCGCCGTACACGATCGAGGAGTGGAACTATCTGCGCAACCCGAACGCGCCGGTTCCCACCTATCAACAGGCTCTGCCGTACGCATACGGATTTGAGAACGGGTTGATCGAAGGGCGCAATGTCGGTGTCGCCGTTCCAAACTTCGAGGGTCCGGCGACCCCCTATGACGTACCCAGCGACCAGCAGCACTGGATCGATCCGCGGTCGATCGACTTCAATTCGTGACAGCCGGCATCGACTAGCGACGCAAAGAAGGCGGAGGGCCGGCGCGAGCCGGCTCTCCGTTCAATCTCGATACGGCCGGCTCCGGTGACAGAGACCCGGTCGCCGGATATTGTTTGCGGGTGAACGCTGCTCCTGAAAAGGGAACAGGACGGTTCCCGCTGTCGCGGACGTATCTGTGCCTGGCATGCGGCCTGGCCGGGGCAGGATTATTGATGACAGCGTGGCCCCTCGATCCCGACCACGGGGAGACCCACGCGAGCCAGCACGAGATCCATCGGCCATTCATACCTGCGATCCGCATGGACGAAGACCGCCGCGCCGCGCCGGCGGAGTTCGCGCGCCGTGCCGGGCTGGCGCTGCGGGACGAGGTGGGCGCGACCGGGCTCGTCCGTTGCGGCGCGGCGACCGGAACCGGCCAGCTCACCGTGCGCAACGACGTGATCACCACGGCGGCGCACGTTCTGATCGACGAACGCGGCAGGCGGCGGACCGGCTGCGTGTTCGAGCCGATGATAGGGTCGGGCGCGATCCCGATCGATTATGGATCGATCAGCACGGGCAGCGACCTGCCGCTGTCCAACCGCGCGACCCGGGACTGGGCGGTGGCGAAGCTGGTTGCGCCGGTACCGGGCGCGCGGCCGTATGCGGTGGCCTCCTCGCTGGCGCTGCCGTCGAACATCCTGATGTGTGCGGGCGGCAACAAGGGATTTGCGGCGATGGGCATGGAGCGCTGCAACGCGCGCAAGGTGATCGGCAAGTCGCCGGACGGCATCCGCGAGATCGCCATCGACTGCAATGCGGGGCCGGGCAGCTCGGGCGCCGCGCTGCTCTCGGGCAAGAAGGTGCTCGGCATCTATGTCGGCTACCGCAGCGACAATCCGAAGAAGGTGCAGGCGTTCTCGGAGTCGCACTACAATTTCGCGATCACGGTCGAGGGGCCGTTCAGGCGCGCGCTGCTGGCGGCCGGCGGACAATGAGCACCGACAGTCCGGCGCAACCGGCGCGCGGCATGGTGAGCATCCGGTAAGCGACTTTCTTGCCGATCCGTTTCCGGCGTTGCGCCGACCGCTGCGGCATCGGCATTTCCAGCGTGAACCATTCCTGAATCGCGCCGCGGAAAACCGGCACGGTGAGATTCCGTTTAGTCAACCGCTTAAGATGCGATTCAAACGTCCTCTGCATGCTTGCGTCATGCCGGGCGGGGCGCCCGGAGAGAAACAAGCGGTGCAAACGGCGCCGGTGGAATGCAGGGGGCTACAATGGGGCGCAGCGAACTTCTGGCGCTGGAAGAAGCGGCGAAGCGGCAAGGCGGCAACATCGCCGAGATCTGCTTCAAGCTTGGGATGTTCTATTCAATCGGCGGCTCGGTGCCGGCCGACAAGGTTGCCGCGCACAAGTGGTTCAATCTGGCGGCGGCGCGCGGCAACCGCGAGGCGGTGAACTACCGGCGCGAGCTCGCGAACGAAATGTCCGAGGGCGAGATTGCCGATGCGCAGCGCGCCGCGCGCGAGTGGATCGTCGCGGCCGCATACTGATTTCCGAGTTCGGGGAGGGGACTGAAAGGGCCGGCCATTACGCCGGCTCTTTCACACTCCAGCGGCGGCTCTTTCACACTCCAGTGCAAGCAGCGACGCGCAGGACCAGCAGCAACAGGACGATGCCGACGAGGCCGCCGACGAAGATGATTCGGTGCGTCGGATTCCGGAGAATGATTTCACCCTGCCGTGCCTTTTCCGCGGGATACGGCTCGGCGCGCTTGCGTTCTTCCTGCATGTGGTAACAAGCGCCGGGCCCGGCGCATGGTTCCGCGCCGGCCTGCCGCGGCCCGGCGCTTTCGAGGGGCGCGGCTTCTGAAGGCAGCGAGGCAGGCGTGGCGGCGGTCGATCTTCTCCAGCCCATCCGGGCGCTCAAGCTGCGCTACGTGCCGCTCCTGATGGTCTATTTCGCCTATGGCGCGCTCGGCATCATCGACGTCACGCGCGACGTATGGGTGAAGGAGGCGCTGACGCTGTCGCCGGCGCAGCTTGCCGCGATCGGCGTGTGGCTGACGCTGCCGTGGACCGTGAAGGTCGTGTTCGGCGAACTCGTGGACAGCGTTGCGATCTTCGGCTCGCGGCGGCGGATCTATATCCTGATCGGGGCGGCGTTCACGGCGGCGGGCATGCTGACGCTCGCGGCGGCGGCCGGCCGCTGGTTCGACGGGCAGCCGAGCCTGGCTGCGATGTTCGTGCTCGGCATGCTGCTGATCGTGATCGGCACCGTGATCCAGGACGTGGTTGCCGATGCCATGAGCACCGAGGTGGTGCCCCGCGTCGACGCAAAGGGCGCGCCGCGACCCGACGAGGACGTGCGCGCGGAGCTCGGCATGGTGCAGGTGCTCGGGCGGCTTGCGCTCTCGATCGGCATTCTCGCGGTGGCCGGTCTCTCCGGCTATCTCGCCAAGGTGCTCGACCGCGAGACGGTGTTCCTGCTCGGCCTCGTTATCCCGGCGATCTCGGTGACCGGCGTTTTCCTCATCCGCTCGGAAGTGGGCGAGCCGCGGCCGATCGACTGGCGGCTGCTCGGCGGCGGCATCGCCTTCGGCGCCGTGGTGCTCGCGCTCGCGCTCGGCGACGTGCCCTATTCGCAGGAGTGGATCTTCGTCATTTCGATGGCCGTCGTCTGCACGATGCTCTACATGATCACGCGCGACGTCGAGCCGAAGACGCAGCAGGCGATCCTGTTCACCACCATCATCATCTTCCTGTTCCGGGCGACGCCCGGCGTCGGCGACGGCTATTTCTGGTGGACGCTCGACATCCTGAAATTCGACGAGGCGTTCTACGGGCACCTGCGGCAGACGGCGGCGATCATCGGCCTCGTCGCGCTGTGGCTGTTGTCGAAGCCGATCACCGAGTACCGCGTGACCGTGGTCCTGTTCTGGCTCGCGGTCGCCGGCTTCGTGCTGTCGGCGCCGAACATCGGGCTGTTCTACGGCATCCACGAATGGACCGAGGCGCAATTCGGCCTCGGCGCGCGGTCGATCGCGCTGATCGACGCGGCGGCGAGCTCGCCGTTCGCGCAACTCAGCATGATCCCGCTGCTGACGCTGATCGCCTATTACGCGCCGGCCGGGCACCGGGCGACGTGGTTCGCGCTGATGGCGTCCTTGATGAACCTGGCGCTGGTGGCCGGCCAGCTCGGCACCAAATACCTCAACCAGATCTTCACGGTGGGGCGGGGCGCCTATGACGAGCTGGGCGTGCTGCTCATCACCGCGGCGGTGCTCGGATTCCTGATTCCGGTCGCGGCGATCGCGGTGTTCGGGCGGCGCGTGTGAGGGGCGGCGGGGCGCGCCTTGAATTCGGCAGCCGGGTCCTGCATGTGGAGGCTACGGAGTCGTGGCCGAGAGGCTGAAGGCGGCGGTTTGCTAAACCGTTATACGGTCAAAAGCCGTATCGAGGGTTCGAATCCCTCCGACTCCGCCAGACCCCCTTATTTTCATCCAGTTTACTAGCCCCCTCCCTCGGGGGCTTTAATTTACTTGGCCGCTTCAAACAGTCGCTTTAATCTACCTTGGAACTATGCTATAAATACGAACTAACAGATTTTATCTGTATATTATGGTGGCCCTGTGGGGCCGGGAGGGCACATGTCACGTTTCCGCGTTTCCGCCGCGGCCGCATTCGGCCTCGGCGCGTTCCTGATTGCGCCGCTGCCCGCGGCCGCGCAATCGGCAGCCGACGTCGCGGTGCTCGCCGGGCCCTGCGCCAACTGCCACGGCCCTGACGGACGCTCGCCGGGGCCGATCGCGTCGATTGCCGGCCAAGCCGAGGCGGCGCTGCTGGAAAAGCTCAAGGCGTTCAAATCGGAGACGCCGCCGGCCGGCACCACCATCATGAACCGCCATGCGAAAGGGTACAGCGACGAGCAGCTCGCTGCGCTCGCCAAGTATTATTCGCAGATCAGCGCCACTGCGCCTGCGGCCGCAAAGGGGAAGAAGTGATGAGCACGCACACGAAGTTTTCACGGCGGCAGACGCTTGCGCTTCTCGGCGGCGCCGGCGCCGCAGCTTTTTCGTTTTCGACGCCCGCCCTCGCGCAGCAGGCCGCGGGCCGCGTCGTAGTCGTCGGCGGCGGCTTCGGCGGCGCGACAGCCGCCAAGTATCTCAAGCGCGGAAACCCGAAGCTCGCGGTCACGCTCGTCGAGCCGGCCAAGCGCTTCTACACCTGCCCGTTCACCAACCTGCATTTCGCGGGCCTGCGCACCTTCGAGCAGCAGGGCCACGGCTACGACGAGCTGCGCCGCCTCGGCGTCACGGTCGTGCATGAGCGCGCGAACGACGTCGACAACAAGGGCAAGAGCGTCACGCTCTCCGGCGGCAAGAAGCTTCCCTACGACAAGCTCGTGCTGTCGCCGGGCATCGACTTCCGCTGGGGCGCGCTTGCGGGCTACGACGAGGCGGCCGCGCAACTCGCACCGCATGCCTGGCAGGCGGGGCCGCAGACCACGCTCCTGAAGAAGCAGCTCGACGCCATGCCGGACGGCGGCGTGTTCATCCTGGTCGCGCCCGACAACCCGTTCCGCTGCCCGCCGGGACCCTACGAGCGCGCGAGCATGGTCGCGCACTACATCAAGACGAAGAAGCCGAAGTCGAAGCTCCTGATCCTCGACGCCAAGGAAAACTTCTCCAAGCAGGGCCTGTTCCAGGACGGCTGGAAGAAGTTCTACGCGGACATCATCGAGTGGGTGCCTGCTTCCAAGGACGGCAAGGTGGTCCGCGTCGACGCCAAGGCGCGCGAGGTGGAGACCGAGTTCGGCAAGAAGCACAAGGCCGCGGTGCTCAACGTCGTGCCGCCGCAGAAGGCCGGCTTCATCGCCGACCGCGCAGGCGTCACCAACCAGAGCGGCTGGGTGCCGGTGAAGCCGCAGACCTTCGAGTCGGCGCAGGTCGCCGACATCCATGTGGTCGGCGACGCCACTATCGCCGCGCCCATGCCGAAGTCCGGCTTCTGCGCCAATGCGCAGGCCAAGGTCGCGGCGGCGGCCATTGTCGCCTCGCTCGCGGGGCGCGAGGCGCCGCGTGCGTCGTGGTCCAACACCTGCTACAGCCTGATCGCGCCCAACTACGGCATCTCTGTTGCGGGCGTCTATGAAGTGGTGGACGGCAAGATCGTCGAGATCAAGGGCGGCGGCGTCAGCCCGCGCGAAGCGTCCGACGAGTTCCGCAAGCTCGAGGCCCAATATGGGGTCGGCTGGTACAATGCGATCGCGCAGGATACGTGGGGCTTGCGGCCTGCGTAAGCCGGCTGTGTTCCGCTTGAAGACGATGGAGCGGCGGGCATGACGCCCGCCGCTTTCGTCTCGTGAGTATCGTTGGTACTCATTGCGTTATGAGGCGGTCTATCGGCTTGTAGATTGTGCATTAGGCTCATGGAAGTGATCGGCAGCAGAACTGGGCGCCTGTTCGAATATGTCACACTCGCCTGAACAGCCGAAAATCTACCATATCGTTCATATCGACAATCTGCCCTCGATTGTCAGTGACGGATTTCTGTGGCCCGATTCCGTCATGGTCGAGCGAAGAAGTGGTGCTGTTATCGGCAACAATGAAATCAAAGCTGATCGCTTGCATTTGCCGGTATCATGCCATCCGGGAACGACCGTCGGTCAGTTCGTTCCCTTCTATTTCTGCCCTCGATCCGTGATGCTGTACGTCATCAGCAAGCGCAATCATCCGAATGTTGCCTATCGTGACGGACAGGAGCCCGTCATCCATCTTGAGGCTGACTTGAAGCGGGCAGTCGAATGGGCGAATCGGCGCGGGCGCCGATGGACCTTCACCGACATCAATGCGGCCAATCGTGCGGCAGATTTCTTCGCCGATCTTGATGATCTTACGAATCTAGATTGGGCCGCGATCAATACTCATAATTGGAAAGCTTGTCGCGATCACAAGATGGCGGAATTCTTGATGCAGGATCAGTTTCCCTGGGAATTAGTCGAGAGAATCGGGGTATTCTCGGAACCGATAGGCGCTCAAGTTATACGAGCATTCGCCGAAGCCAATCATCGTCCGCCTGTGAACGTGAAGCGGGCTTGGTATTATTGATTAGGGGCGATCATGATCGAGTTCAGGATCGGAGACATCTTGCAGGCGGACACGGAAGCGCTGGTCAACACCGTCAACTGTGTCGGCATTATGGGACGCGGTATCGCGCTTCAGTTCAGGAATGCCTATCCTGAGAATTTCAAGGCGTATGAAGCAGCATGCAAACGCGATGAAGTGCGACCCGGCAAGATGTTCGTCTTCGAAACCGAGCAACTCACTAATCCGAAGTACATCATTAATTTTCCGACCAAGCGACATTGGCGCGGTAAGAGTCGAATGGAGGATATCGACGCTGGCCTCAAATCTCTTGCTGACGAGATTCGTGCGCGAGGCATCAAGTCAATCGCGATTCCTCCACTGGGCAGCGGCCTTGGCGGTCTCGATTGGCGAAGCGTTCGTCCTCGCATTGAGACGGCGCTTCGCGAGTTTGCTGACGCCCGCATCGTCGTTTTCGAGCCGCACGCTTCGTCCGATGTGAGGCCGGCGACGACTTCCCGTGAGGTTCCGCAGATGACAGCAGGGCGAGCATCACTGGTCGTTCTGATGCATCGTTATCTTGGCGGGCTGATGGACCCGTTTGTTACGCTGCTCGAAGTGCACAAGTTGATGTATTTCATGCAGGAGGCCGGGCAGCCACTACGGTTACGCTATACCAAGGCACCATACGGACCGTATGCTGAGAACCTTCGACATGTGTTGCGCACTGTAGAAGGTCATTTCGTTACTGGATATGCGGACGGTGGAGATGCGCCTGATAAGCAGCTTGAACTGGTGCCGGGCGCGGTAACCGATGCCGAGGCGTTCCTCGAAGATAATCTCGATACTCGTCGGAGATTCGATCGAGTTGCTGCCCTCTTCGAAGGATTCGAGACGCCGTTCGGTCTTGAACTACTTTCAACTGTTCATTGGGCGGCTACCCGCGAGGGCGCTACAACTCAAGAGAAAGTCGTTGCTGCCGTCTACGCATGGAATGATCGAAAGAAGCGTTTTTCACCTCGCCAGATTGGCCTTGCGTTTAAGGTTCTGGAAGAGAAGGGTTGGCTAGAGCCGAGCGCCATGAAATATCATGCTTAGCGGTACGTCCCTCATGTTTAATTTCATGATCGGACCAAGTTCGTACCGGTCAGCCAAGCTAAGGTTGCGAAGTTGGAAGCGTAGGAGTTCAAGGGGTACGACGCAATCCGATGACGCGCACTGAAACGAATAGACACGAGGCATGACGCCCGCCGCTTGGTTTCTGAAACATCGGGCGGGGTGTGCGTTAGGTCCGTCGCTCGATCGGGCGCGAAAGCAGGGATAGTATCAATTATTGATACCGACGGCTTGACGGACGTATCATTGAATGATACGTTTGCGCATGATCCGGTCCTTCAAGGACAGGGCGGCCGAGGCGGTCTTCGACGGCGAGAGCCCGAAAGGCTTCCCGGCTCCGGTCAGGATTGCCCGCCGCAAGCTCGAAATGCTCAACGCAGCGACCCGGCTGGATGATCTCCGCATTCCGCCGAGCAACCGCCTCGAAGCCTTGAAAGGCGACCGGAAGGGACAGCATTCGATCCGGATCAATGATCAATACCGGATTTGCTTCGTCTGGACCGAGGCTGGTCCTTCTGAAGTTGAGATTGTCGATTACCATTGAGAGGAAGCACTGATATGGCGCGCAAGCTCCCCCCGATGCACCCCGGCGAGGTCCTCCGTGAGGAGTTCATGAAGCCAATGAACCTCACAGCCTACGCCATTGCCAAGGCGATCGGTGTTCCGCGCACGCGTATCGAGCGCATCGCGGACGAGAAGATCGGCATCACCGCCGACACCGCGCTTCGCCTCGCCAAGTATTTCGGCAATAGTGCCGAATTCTGGCTGAACCTCCAGAGCCGCTTCGACATGCTCACGGCCGAGCGCGCGCTGGCGAGCGAGCTGAAAAAGATCGAGCCACGCGACGCTGAGGCGGCTTGAGGCTCCGGGATCTCCTCAATCTATGACATCGACGAAAATGAAACTTCCCGAAACAAACGGTCCACAGGCATGACGCCCGCCGCTTTGTCGCTGTGGGCGGGCTTCGCCATCGGCCTCGCCTTCGGCGCCGCGGGCCAGGTGTCGGGCTTCTGCCTCAACCGCGGCCTGCGCGGGCTGTGGGTCACGGGCGACGGCACGAAGATCCGCGCGTTTGCGCTCGCGCTCGCGGCCGCCATCGTCGGCACCCAGATCCTCGACGGCGCGGGCGCCGTCGACCTGCGCCAGTCGATCTATGTGGGCACGAGCTTCTCCTGGCTGCTGCTGCCGGTGGGCGGCGCGCTGTTCGGCTACGGCATGATCGCGTGCAACGGCTGCGGCGCGCGCGCGCTGGTGCTGCTCGGGCAGGGGAACCTGCGCTCGTTCGTCGTGCTCGTCTGCCTCGGCATCGCCGCCTACGTGACGCTCACCGGCCTGCTTGCGCCGCTGCGCGCGCAGGCGGCGGGCTTCACCGGCACGGCGATCGCGGAAGGGCCGCAGTCGCTTCCCTACCTGCTCGCGCGTTCAGCCGGCGCGAACGTTACGCGTTTCGTCACGGCGATCGTGCTCGCCGGCCTGCTCGCCTGGTTCGCCTTCGCGCACAAGCCGTTCCGCGACAGCCGCAAGGATGTGGCGGGCGGCACGATCATCGGCCTGCTCATCCCCGCGGGGTGGCTTGCGACCGGCTGGATCGGTAACGACGACTTCGATCCCGTGCCGCTCGCCTCGCTCACCTTCATCGCCCCGATCGGCGAGACGATTCAGTACGCGATGATCGCCACCGGCGCGAAGCCGGGCTTCGGCGTCGCCGTGGTGAGCGGCGTCTTTATCGGCTCGCTCGCCGCGGCGCTCTCGACCGGCGCCTGGCATCTCGAAGGTTTTCCGAGCGCCGGGCGCATGGCGCGCTACATGGGGGGCGGAGCGCTCATGGGCGTCGGCGGCGCGCTCGCGCTCGGCTGCTCGATCGGGCAGGGGCTTACGGGCCTCTCCACGCTCGCCTTTGGCTCGTTCCTGGCGGCGGGCGGGATTCTTCTCGGCGCCCGGCTGGCGCTGCGTGGCCCATTGGCCTTGCCTGCTCTGTGAAATATACGGCTTGCACAGAAGCAGGATGGACTTACATTGCGTGCCATGACCGACGCCCGTATTGAAATTCCCCGCCTCAGCCGCCGCCATGTCCTGCAAGGGGGCACGGCGGTGCTCGCGCTGGCTGCCTTGGGCGGACGCGCCTTCGCGCAGGCGAACAACAATGGCTGGGAGCGCTTCGAGCCGGTGCGCAAGCTTATCGGCGAGACGAAGCCGCTAACCAACGGCTTGAGCATCGAGTTGCCGCTCGTGTCCGAGGACGGCTCGTCCGTTCCGCTTGTGGTGCGCGCTGAACGGCCGATGGCCGAGGGCGACTATGTCCGGTCGATCCATCTGTTCGCCACACGCAATCCGAGCCCGGAGATCGCCGAGTTCGAGTTCACACCGCGCGCCGGCCGCGCGCAGGTGGAGACCCGCGTCCGGTTGAACGAGTCGCAGACCGTGATCGCGGTCGCGCGCACGAACAAGGACGCCGTTCTGGTCGCCGCGCGGGAAATCCGTATTACGCAGAGCGGCTGCCTGGCGCGAACCGACACCTACGAGAGCGCGAACGCGATGCAGACGCGGGTGCGCGTGGCGGAGAAGGCTCAGTCAGGGTCTCCGGTGGAGGTCCTGACCCTCATCAATCATCCGATGGAGACCGGCTTGCGCGAAGGGGCGGACGGAAAGCTCCTGCCGCAGCGGATCATCCGCGCATTCGAAGTGACGTTCGACGGGCAGCCGGTGTTCAAGGCGACTCTGCATCGATCCATCGCGGCCAATCCGTATCTGCGTTTCTTCGTAGTGCCGGCCGCAAGCGGGACGCTTGCCTTCACCTGGACCGAAGACACCGGCCGCACAGCCGAGCACAAAGCGAATATCGCGGTCGGCTGAGACCGGCAGGCAACGCCCGGCAATCAGGCTGCGGTGCGCTGCTTGGCGCGAGCGGGGCGGTCGAACAGCGCGGCGCGCTCCGCCGGCGTCGACTGGAAGAAGGGATAGCGGCGCGCGATCGTATCCCGCTCGGTCCTGTGATCGACCATCAACAGGCTGATCGGCTTTTCCAGCGTCGGGTAAGGGCGCGGCGGGCAGACCACGCGGTGCCCAAAGACACGCCGGTAGAAAGCCTGATGTTCGGCCCGCACCGTCGCCAGCACGTAATCCGCCATGAAGTACTCGGTCGCCAGCGCGGCGAGGCGGACGGTCACAAAGGCGAGCTCGGGATACTGACGCGTGGCCGCGTCGTCGGCGACGAAACGCGTGGGATCGATGATAATTTTTCCCGACTCGATCAGCGGATTCAGGATGTCCGGGAAAACGTGCGCCGCGGGGATGTCGGGATACTCCGGCGTGGAGACGTGCATGCGGAACGAGCTGACGAGACGCTCGTCGATATGCACGCCAAAGATCCAGGCGTTCGGCATCGAGTCGTATTCGTCGGAGAACGATTTCACCGCGCTCGGCTTGATCGCGCCCTCGCGCAGATAGGCGCGGTAACGGAGTTCGTAGATCGCTTCGCGATCTTCCGCTGAGTCTGCACGCTTGTATTGCGTGAGGAGGAGCAAACGCTCGACTCGCTCGGCTAAACTTGGGGTTGCCTTCAGCGCGAGCCCGCTCATACGCCACCCTCTTGCCCGTAGCCCCGCCAGCTACGTGAAGAGGGAGGTTAAAGAATTGTTAATGTTTGTAAAGAATTAACTTTGTGCAGCGGACCGAATTTATCCCGCGCGTGCGCATTCGCCGCACGGCGCAGCCGGTGGCGACATTAACCAACTAGCCGACCGGAAACACTCGATAGTTGCGGAGGGAAAGACAACCGACGATGCGGAATTTCGTCCCAGTTCGGTACGATCGAACCGGCGAGCGGCGACGGACGAAAGACGCGACGCTGCGCTCAGGCGACGACGCGAATTTTCCGCGCGGACGAAGAGATCAGGAGTTCGCGCATCGCCGGGCCGGGGATTGCCGGGCTGAACAAGTAACCCTGTGCTTCATCGATCGACGCTTCGCGCGTGACGAGCTCCAGCTCTTCGTCGGTCTCGATTCCTTCGACGACGACCGACAGGCCGAGCTCGCTCGAGAGCCGCGCGACGCCGCGCAGGAGCGTGAGCGAGCGCTTGCTCGCCGAAATGCCTTTCAGGAACGAGCGGTCGATCTTCACCTTGTGCAGCGGGAAGCTGTGCAGATAGCTCAAGCTCGAATAGCCGGTGCCGAAGTCGTCGAGCGAGATGCGCACGCCCATGTCGCGCAACTGCGTGAGGCTCGCGCGCGTCGCCTCGGTGTCCTGCACGAGGACGGATTCGGTGATCTCGATCTCGAGCCGGTTGGCGGCGAGGCCGGATTCGTCGAGCGCCTCGCGCACGGCGGCGATGACGTTGCCGCGGCGGAACTGGGTCGGCGACAGGTTGACGGCGACGCGCACGTCCTCCGGCCACTTGGTGCACTCGATGCAGGCCATGCGCAGCACGCGCTTTCCGATCGGCACGATCAGGCCCATTTCCTCGGCGACCGGGATGAACTCGGCGGGCGAAACCATGCCGCGCTCGGGATGCGGCCAGCGGAGCAACGCCTCGCAGGTCGAGATGCGGCGCGTCTTCAGATTGATGAGCGGCTGGTAGTAGAGCTTGAACGCGTCCTCGACGAGCGCCGTGCGCAGATCCAGCTCGAGGCAGCGGCGGGCCTGGGCCTGCACGTCCATCTCGCGCTCGAAGAAGCGCCAGGCGCCGCGCCCTTCGGATTTCGCGCGGTAGAGCGCCATGTCGGCGTTCTTCAGCAGCATGTCGGCATCGGCGCCGTCCTGCGGGGCGACAGCAATGCCGATGCTCGCGCCGATGAGGACCTGGTGGCCCTCGATCTCGAAGGAGCGGCCCACGGCTTCTACCACCTGCTGGGCGAGGGTGGCCGACTCGGTCGGGTGCTTCACCGGGTGCTGCAGGATGACAAACTCGTCGCCGCCGAAGCGGGCGACGATGTCGGTGTCGCGCACGATGCCGCGCAGGCGGTCGGCCACGGCGCAGAGGAGCGCGTCGCCGAACGGGTGGCCCATCGTGTCGTTGACCTGTTTGAACTGGTCGAGGTCGACGAACAGCACGGCGCAGGCCTGTTTTCGCTTCGCGATGCCGGCAAGCGAAAGCTCCATCTGGTCGCGGAAAAATGCGCGGTTCGGAAGGCCGGTGACGGCGTCGTAACGGGCAAGACGATTGATCTTTGCGGCTGCCGCCTTGCGGTCGGTGACGTCTTCCAGCAGCACGATTGAGCCGCCGGCTTTCACGGGCTGGAAGGTGAAGGCGAAGGTGCGGCCATCTTCCGTGTCGAATTCGAGCTCGGCGCTGTCATCCTCCGACAGCCGGTGTTCGAGGTCGGCGGTGATCCGTTCCGTGTTCTCCGCGGAAAAGACGCCGGCGCGGGCCACCTGCTGCATGAGCTCGCGAACCGTCGCGCCGTTCGGGAACGCGTTGGACGCGACGCCGAGGATCTCGCTGCAGCGGCGATTGGAGACGATCAGCCGCCGTTCAGAGTTAAACATCCAAAGGCCGAGCGGCATGTTGTTCAACGCGGCGTCGAATTGGCCTGCCAGCAGACTCTTGTCTCTCGCCGCAATGACCGCATCCATCAAGGTCTGGCGCAAGCGGTCGGAGATAAATTTCATGCTCAGGAAGAACACGAACAGGATGATGCCGCCGACCGCGTAATAGGGGTCGCCGGTGATCAGGACGGCAAGCGTAACGAGGGGCGCGGCGCAAAGGATCTGCAGAAGCACCAGCCGGCCGCTTCCGAAATTGCGGCCGACCACGCCGATCAAATTCGCGACCGTACCGGTGATCGCCACCAGTTGGGTGAACGGGTCGTCGGTCAAGGCGAAGGCGAGAATGCACCAGACGCCGAGGAGGCCGACGTGCGCCGACACGCCGATGGCGTAGGCGATTTCCCAGTTTCGCGCCTCGGCAACGCTTTCGAGCCGTGCGTTGCGGCGACGGTAGGTGTCCACGAGGACGATGCGCAGGCCGGCGACAACCGCCAGCGCGAATGCGCAGACGTACAGCCACGGCTCGTGCGTCTTCCACCCCGTCAGCAGCGCCGCAAGGACGACTGCAACCGAGCCGGAGACGAACGATCGCGAGTCGCCGTACAGCGAATCGACGATGGATATGTAGACGTCGGCCGGCACATCCAGCCGCTGCTGCGGCGAACGCTTCGGCCTGGACCAAGTGAACATTTGAACGACCGGCGAATGAGCTCGCGCAAAGTCTCCGAAAATAGATTGAAAATTCCGTACCCTCGGCTCCCAAAATTGTTGGTAAATGACTGGAAAATCGTGTGTTTCAGGCGCTCCGCTCCGGGCCGCTAGGCGCGCGTGGGCTGCAGGGTCTTTCTTATATCCGCGCGAATACACCGCGCGTTAAGCATGACGATGGCGGATTCCCGGCCGCAGGGACGAATGAACGCGCCGTCAGGGAACCAGGACGACGGCCCCGGCTGTCGACCGGCTTTCGACTGCACGGTGTGCGGACGCTGCGTCCTTGAGCGCGTAGGTGTGATTGATCGTGATCTGCAGGATCCCGCGCGCAACGAGGTCGAACAGCTCGGCGGTCGCGCGATGCAGCGTATCGTTTTCACTGAGATAGTGGCTGAGGGCCGGGCGCGAGACGGAGAGGCCGCCCTTCTGCGCGAGCAGGATGAGATCGAGTGGCGGGACGTGCCCCGACGCGTTGCCGTAGTTCACGATCATGCCGTAGGGGCGGATGCAATCGAGGGAGGGCATGAAGGCGTCCTTGCCGACGCCGTCGAACACGGCGTGGACGCCGCGGCCGGTGAGCTGCTTCACGGCGTCGACGAAATTCGTTCCGCGATAGAGGATCGTGTGCGCGCAGCCATTGGCCCTGGCGATTTCCGCTTTATCGGGGGAGCCGACGGTGCCGATCACGGTCGCGCCGAGGTGCTTCGACCATTGTGCGAGGATGAGGCCGACGCCGCTGGCGGCGGCGTGGATCAGGATCGTGTCGCCCGGCTTCGGCTGGTATACGCGGTTGACGATGGCCGAGGCGGTCAATCCCTTCACCATCATCGCGGCGGCCTGCAGGTCGGAGATCGCTGCCGGCAATTTCACGAGACGGGCGGCAGGCACGTTGCGGCTTTCGGCGTAAGCGCCGGTGGAATTGTAGAAGGCGCCGCTCACGCCGACATAGGCGACGCGGTCGCCGGGTTTCACTTCGGTCACGCCGCTGCCGACGCTTTCGACCACGCCGGCGGCCTCGTTGCCAGGGATGAGCGGCATCTGCAGGGGCTTCGGCGTGTAGAAGCCGCCGCGGCGGACGTTGATGTCGGAATAGTTCAACGCGATCGCGGTGTGGTGGACGCGCGCCTCGCCCGCGGCAGGCGGCGGGACTTCGATGTCTTCCCATTGCAGGACTTCGGGACCGCCGTGCCGGTGAATTCGGATCGCCTTGGTCATTGCAATCATCCCGTGAAAACGCCGAGGCTTAGACCCGCTGCAGCCGGCGGCGTTTGAAATCGCGGAGGATTTCGCGCGCCGCGTTGTGGCCGGGAGCGCCGGTGACGCCGCCGCCCGGGTGCGTGCCGGAGCCGCACAGATAGAGTCCGGGGATCGGCGAGCGGTAGTCGGCGTGGCCGAGCACCGGCCGCGCGGAGAAAAGCTGTCCGAGCTCGAGCGCGCCGTGGAAGATGTCGCCGCCGACGAGGCCGAAGGTGTGCTCGAGGTCGAGTGGGCTGAAGATCTGGCGGGCGAGCACCGACCGTTTGAAATTCGGTGCGCAGCGGTCGACCGTGTCGAGCATCAGATCGGCGACTTCTTCGCGGTGGTCGTCCCACGATTTGCCTGCGGGCAATTTGGGCGCAACGTGCTGGCAGAACAGGCTTGCGACGTGGCGGCCGGCCGGCGCCAGCGAGTCGTCGAGCGTAGAAGAAATGACCAGCTCGACAATCGGCCGTTTCGACCAGCCGTTGGCGCGGGCGTCGAAATAGGCTTGCTCCATGTATTGAAGGCTCGGCGCGATGATGATGCCCGCCGTGTGATGCTCGGCAAGATCGCGGCCGGGGAGGCAGGTGAAATCCGGCAGTTCGGAAAGTGCGACGTTCATGCGGAAGGTGCCGGAAGCGCAGCGCCAGTTTTCCATGCGCGTGCGGAAATCCGCGGGCAGGGCGCTTGCATCCACGAGCTTCAGAAAGAGAAGCTTCGGATTGAGATTGGAGACAATCGCGCGGGCGCGGAACGTCTCGCCACTCTCGGTCACGACGCCGACCGCGTGGTCTTTCTCCATGATCACTTCGCGAACCGGGCTTGAAAGGCGGATTTCCGCGCCGTGCGCGGCGGCGGCTTTTGCCATCGCCTGCGTGATCGCGCCCATGCCGCCGATGGCGTGACCCCACACGCCCTTGTTGCCGTTCACCTCGCCGAAGCAGTGGTGCAGCAGCACGTAGGCCGAGCCGGGCGTGTAGGGGCTCGCGTAGTTGCCGACGATGCCGTCGAAGCCATAGGCGGCTTTGATCGGCGCGCTTTCGAACCAGCGGTCGAGATAGTCGCCGGCGGAACGGGCGAACAGGTCGAGCAGCTCACGCTGATCTTCAAGCTCGAGCTTGCGGATACGGCCTGCGATCCGGCCGGTCTTGATGAGTTCGGACAGGGCGGCGACGGGCGATCCGCTCACAACGTTCGGCGGGGTTGCGAGCACGAGCGCGCGCAGGACATCGGCGATCGTCTCCAGTTTTGCTTGATACTCGTCGAGCCGTCCGGCGTCGCGGTTGGAGAACTTCGCGACCTCTTCCTTCGTGCGGCCCGCGCCGACTTTCAGATAGCGGCCGTCGTCCAGCGGAAGGAAATTCGAGAGCTTGCGTTCGACGATCTTCAGTCCGTGGCGCGCAAGATCGAGGTCGCGGATGACCTTTGGATTGAGCAGGGAGACCGTGTAAGCGGCGACCGAGTTGCGGAAGCCGGGATGGAATTCCTCGGTGACGGCGGCGCCGCCGGCCACCGCGCGGCGCTCCAGCACGACGATCTTCAATCCGGCCATGGCGAGATAAGCGGCGCAGACGAGGCCGTTATGGCCGCCGCCGATGATGGCTACGTCGTGCATCGGGCCCTCATGGAACGGCGGAATATAGCAGGAGGCGCCGGGAAGTCGGCTACCAGCGCAGGAGACGAGCGCCGGCAAGACTTCCGGCTGCGACAACGATCGAGATGGCGAGCGTGTACCAGGTCGCGAGGAAGAACGGCGAGTCCTCGAGGCAATACAGCGCGTAGATCGCCGCGCCGAGGCCGCCGGCGAGCAGGCCGGCGATGGCGCCGGCCAGTGCTGGACGGGTTGGCGCGCCGTGGTGCAATGCAATCAATGCCGCAACGAGAATGGGCGCCGAGAGCAACGGGATCGACGCGAGGCAGGTCGCCCAGCTCGATCCGACCAGCTTCGTCATGCGCATCGCCGGCGCGAGTGTCGTGAACTCGGCAATGAGCGCGGCGCCGAGCATGAGCGGGGCGGCGAGGAGCGCAATCGCCCGCAGCTTCGCCTCCGCGCCCGGCCGCGCAAGGCGCAGAACCAAGAGGGTCGCCGTGACCGCGAGGGTGAGCGTCACCACGAACTTGAACAGGAAATGGAATTCGCCGGCGACCGCCGCGATGTCGGCGCGCAGTCCCAGGATCGCAGCGAACAGGATTGCCGACAGTACGAGACCGACGGCGAGCGCCGCGAACAGCCAACGCTCGATGGACGAACGTGTCGCGTTGTCAGCGGCGAGGCCGCGGATGAGATCGTCGGTCTTCATGTGCTGTCTCGTCGGTAGCAGGCTGCGATCGCGGTGAGGCCACGATGCAGCGCCACGCGAACGGCGCCTTCCGTGATCTTCAGGCGGTCGGCTGTCTCGCGAATGGATATCTCCTCCCAGATGATGCAGCGGACGACGTCGCGCTGACGGGCGGGCAGGCCGTTCAGATACGGCTCGACGTCGCGCGCTTCGACGGGCGGCGCGTCTTCGTCCGCGGAAAGCACTTCTTCGAATCCCTCGATTGGGATGTCCGCGCGGTTGCCGCGCCGGCGCAGGTGGTCGATCAGCTTGTTGCGGGCGATCGCGTGCACCCAGGGACCGACCGGACGATCGGCGTCCCAGGTGTGGCGTTTGAGGTGGATCGCCAGCAAGGTTTCCTGCACGACATCCTCTGCTTCCGCTTCGCTGCGGCCCGCGCGGATCAGTCCGCGCCGCGCGATCGAACGCAGCACCGGTGCCATCGCCTTGAGCAGCCGTTCGTAGGCAGCGCCGTCGCCGCCGATCGCTGCGCGCATCAAGCCGGCCCATTTTGCTTCACGGTCCTGCACGCGCGTTTCCGCCTGAGAATTCGCTCGATTCCGCCGCTTTGTTACATCGATACCGGCGGAATTTCACGCCGTCGTGAATGAGTAACGCGGCTTGAGGCCGGTCGAGGCGTAACACGGGCATCGGTGCCGGCGAAGTCGGGTCGTGCGGCCGCCGACGGCGGCGCACCGGAGGCATTTCCCGCAGGGAGACCTTCGTCCTCGTTTCCAGTCAGCAAAAGGAAACCGCCCATGAAGCAGGAAATCACCGCCGCGGCATTGGCCGGCTCGTTCGCGGCCGCGCTGGCGCTGGCGTCGTCGCCGGCTTTCGCCCAGCCGAAGCCGGCGCAGCCGAACATGGACAAGTGTTACGGCGTCGCGATGGCCGGCCAGAACGATTGCGCAGCCGGCCCGGGCACGACCTGCGCCGGCACCGCCAAGATGGATTACCAGGGCAATGCCTGGAAGTACGTCGCCAAAGGGACCTGCGTCTCGATGAAGACCCCAAAGGGAATGGGCTCGCTCAAGCCTATCACCTGACGGGATACCGCCGGACGAGGCGCCTGTGCGCCTCCCTCGGGCGCCTCGTCCCTTTCATCAAGGAGCAGGGTCATGCGTGGATCAGCGTTACCCGCGTCGGCGGGAGTCGGATTCAAGGCGGAGCACTTCGGCGACATCGTCGCGGCGCAGCAACCGCTCGGCTTCTTCGAAGTGCACGCAGAGAACTACATGGGCGCGGGCGGCCCGCCGCACGCGCAGCTTGCAGCACTGCGGGCGGACTACGCGTTTTCGATTCACGGCGTTGGTCTCTCGATCGGCTCGATGCGACCGCTCGACCGCGAGCATCTCTCGCGCCTGCAATCGCTGTGCGACCGCTATCAGCCGGAAAGCTTTTCCGAGCACCTTGCGTGGTCGTCGCACGGCGACTTCTATTACAACGACCTTCTCCCGCTGCCTTACACCGAAGAGACGCTCGCGCGGATCGTCGACCATATTGACGAGGTACAGAGCGCGCTCGGGCGGCAGATGCTCTTGGAAAATCCGTCCACGTATCTGCAATTCACGGCGACGACGATTCCGGAGGTGGAGTTTCTTCGCGAGATTTCAGCCCGAACCGGATGCGGGCTGTTGCTCGATGTGAACAACGTATTCGTGCAGGCGAAGAATCACGGCACGGATGCGCGCGACTATCTGCAGGATTTTCCGTTCGAGCGCGTGCGCGAGATCCATCTCGCGGGGCATGACGAACAGACCGACGATGCGGGTGCGCCGCTCCTGATCGACGCGCATGGCACGCCGGTGGCGGAGCCGGTGTGGGCGCTCTATCGCGAAGTGATCGAGCGGGCGGGGCCGGTCGCGACGCTGATCGAATGGGACAACGATGTTCCGGTGTGGCCGGTGCTGCGGGCGGAAGCGGAGAAGGCGGATGCCATCCTCGCGCGTGCGGCACGCGCCAGCGCGGCGTGAGCCATGTTCGAATCCACGCAGCAGTGTTTTTCGGCGGCGTTGCTCGATCCGGAACGACCGGTGCCCGAGGCGCTCACGTCGCATACGGCGCGCGTTCCGCAGAAACGCTTCGCGGTCTATCGCAACAACGTGGTCACGGGACTCGTGGATGCGCTTGCGGGCCGCTTTCCGGCGACGCAGCGGATCGTCGGGGAGGAATTCTTTCGGGCGATGGCGCGGCTCTATGTGACGGCGGAGCCGCCGCGTTCGCCGCTTCTCATGCAATATGGCGAAACGTTTGCGGATTTCATCGCACGGTTCGAGCCGGCGGCGGAGGTTGAATATCTCGCCGATGTCGCGCGGATCGAGGCGGCGCGGATGCGCGTCTATCACGCCGCGGACGCCGCTCCGCTCGACGCCAAGCGGCTGCAAAACATCGATAATTCCGCGCTCGGTGAGCTGCGCTTTGCCCGGCATCCATCCGCCGAGATCGTGCGGTCGGCGCACCCGGTCGTCACCATCTGGGCGATGAATGCGGGCGAGCTTCCGCTTGGCGCGATCGAGGATTGGCGCGGTGAAGATGCGTTGATCGTGCGGCCGAGCCTCGAAGTGCACGTGCACGCGCTGCCGCCGGGCGGCGCCGCGTTTCTGTTTTCGCTTTTTTCCGGTGCGCCGCTCGCGGCCGCGGCGACCGCGGGGCAAGCCGAGAACGAGGAATTCGATCTCACCGTCAATCTCGCCGGGGTGATTTCCTCGGGTGCGGTATGCGAGGAGATACAGTCATGACAGTCGAAGCGCGGACTGGACCGGGAGTATTGGGCGGCATAGCAGCCTTCGTGCGCCGGACGGTCGGGCTGATGGAATCCATTCCTTATTGGCTCGTCGCGCTGTTCGCGCGCGTGCCGATCGCCGGCGTGTTCTGGCTGTCGGGACGAACCAAGGTGAACGGCTGGAATATTTTCCAGGTGAACGATAGCGCCGTGCTCTTGTTCGAGAACGAGTTTCAGGTGCCGCTGCTCGATCCGGTGTTCGCGGCGCACATCACGGCGCTTGCGGAGCACATCTTCCCGGTGCTGCTCGTGCTCGGGCTCGCGACGCGCTACGCGGCGCTCGCGCTGCTGGCCATGACCGCGGTGATCCAGATCTTCGTCTATCCGGACGCATGGCCCACCCACGGAACCTGGGCAGCGTGCCTCCTCATTCTGATCGCGCGTGGGGCAGGGGCGGTGTCGCTCGATCACCTGATCGCGCGGCGGTTCGGATGACGCTTTGCAGGGCAGGGAATCAATTACCGCAGGAGGTCCCCCTGCGGGGCCCCATAGGGGATTACCGGCGGTTGCCGGAGCGGCGGCGCTCGCCCCAATCCGGCTCTCGACCGGCGCAAATTATGCGCTACGCTGCTCTTCCAAGCCTCAGATAATTTATTGATTTCATTTATGAATTATCCTCTGTGTGGAGCGGCTCTCAACTGCGTGATGTTTGTGCAACACACGGCGGAAAAGAGCCTGTCCCCCCTGTCAAAAACCGCTTCCCGCATTGGATCGCAAGAGTCGCTTGGTTAAGGTGCATGCAGCGACGGCAGGGGGACCCCGAGGGGGGAGACCTTCAGTCGCAACGTCCGTGTCGAGTCGCAGTTCGCAGGAACAAGCTCAATTCGGGCGGTAGGTCTCACGGGGAATTGGGGAAATTCCGGGCGCAAGCCCGCCGAACGGAACCGCTCCCCCTCAACGAGAGAAGAACTTTGGAGGTCACGATGAAAGTGATGAAGAGCCTTCTCCTCGGCGCCGCGGCGGGTCTGGTCGCGACGGCGGGGGCACAGGCGGCGGACCTTCCCGTAAAGGCCAAGCCGGTCGAATACGTGAAGATCTGCTCGGCGTACGGGGCTGGATTCTATTACATCCCCGGCACCGATATCTGCCTGCGCGTCGGCGGGTACGTTTACCTCGAAACGGGCGTCAAGGCGTTCAACGCCGTGGCGAACCTCTACGCCGGTGACAACTTCACCGGCCATCTGCCGATCAACGCCGACTACAACTACAACAACTGGCGTGCCAGCTCGCGCATCATTCTCGATGCACGCCAGAACACCGCCTACGGCACGCTGCGCGCTTATCTGGTCGCGGGCGCTGTGAACCAGAACCACGGTTCGGCGGTCGGCCTCGATGCCGCGTACCTCCAGTTCGCGGGCTTCACTTGGGGCTACACGAACTCGTTCTTCTCGTTCGCTGCTCCGGGTTACGGCATCGTTGCCAGCCCGGCGACGGACTGGTCGTGGATCAACGTGTTCGCCTACACGGCCCAGCTCGGCAACGGCCTGACGGCGTCGGTCTCGGTCGAAGACGAGCGTGGCCGCCGCGCTTCGCTTAACGGGCTTCCGAACACCACTGGTCCGTTCGGCGGCGCTGGCGTTGCAGGCAACGGCTACGGCGGCTCTTGGGCCCCGGACGTGGTCGGCAACATCAACGTGACGCAGGCTTGGGGCCGCGCGCAGATCATGGGTGCGATTCACCAGGTCAAGCCGAACAGCGCAACGCAGGCTCTTGGTGCCGGTGTCGAAAGCGAGTGGGGTTGGGCAATCGGTGCTGGTATCGAGGTGAAGACGCCGCAGACCGGCAATCCGAACAACAGCTTCATCCTCCAGGGTGCCTGGACCGAGGGTGCCACGGACTATACCGGCTACAACTCCAGCCCGACTGCAGGCGCGACCAACATCGTCCTGCAGAAGTACAATGGACTTGGCCCGCTAGTCACGGTCACGGATGCGTTCGTGAACAACAGTGGATCGTTGACGTTGACCGAGGCGTGGTCGGTCTATGCCGGTTACCGGCACTACTGGACGCCGATGCTGCGGAGCTCGTTCCACGGTGGTTACGTCAACATCGACGAAGGTGCGGACGTAAACAGCCAGGGCGAGCTGAAAGTGTGGCAGGCTGGCGTCAGCACGGTCTGGTCGCCGGTCGCCGGTCTCGATCTCAGCCTCGACGTCGTGTATTCGAACGTCGAGAACAGCGGGAACAACGTCTCGGCGAACTACGGACCGGCCTTCACCGCCAAGAACGACATCTGGACGGCGTGGACTCGTATCCGCCGGAACTTCTGATCCGGTCTGGTTGACGGGACGAATGAACCCCGGCGGGCAACCGCCGGGGTTTTTCTTTGGTACGTCGTGTTCTCTAGAAGTCGGGCTCCGGAGAGTTCGGAATTGTCCGGTCCTGCTGAAGCGTATGCCGGATATTGGGGTCGGGTTCGGTCAGGATGTCCACCGTCTTGCGCGAATGCCCATACGGATAGGCCGGCGCCGCGTACCCGAGGGGCGCCTCGTAACCGTAGGGACCCGGCGCGTAAGCATAGGGGCCGGGTCCATAGCCAGGAGCAACGACATACTGCGCCATGACCGGCGTCGCCATCAGCGCCACGGCTCCTGCCGCAATTGCGAGTCTTGTCATTGATTTCTCCTCTTTTGATGTCCCCCTATTTCTGCAGCGCCTGCAACGAATCGAAGCAGGCACTACTCATGCAAACGCGGGAAGCGGGTGTTGGTTCGCATGCGCACGCGTGCGAAATGACGCGGGAGCAACATGGATCGGTTGGGGACAGGCGCGGCGCGTTCCAATTATATGGAAGCGTGAACTCGTAGGGCTGATCCGAAAGGTCAACGTGCGAGCACGCGATCGCACTCTTCCACGAAGCGCGCGATGGGTCCGATCGTCCGCTCGTCGGTGAGCACCGGCGCGTGGCCCTGGCCCGCGATCTCCAGCATGGAAAGGTCCGGCCGGCGCGCACGCATCTCGGCGACAGTCGCAGAGGAAAGAAGATCCGAATGCTCGCCGCGGATCACCATGACCGGCGCATGCCCCAGCGCATCGAATTGGGGCCACAGGACGGGGAGGGGCTCGGCCGCATTCACGCCCGCGAGCACGCGCGAGAGCGCGGGGTCGTAGCGAAGCTCGAGGCCGCCCTGTTCGCTGTTCTGCCAGGTGCGCCGCGCATAGCGCTCCCAGTCCGCCGGCCCGAAGGCGGGGAACTGGCTGCCCATCACGCCGCGCAGCAATGCCGCCGCCTCCGCGTAGTCCGCCGGCTTCGGCATGCGGCCGACATAATCCTTGATGCGCAGGATGCCGGCCATCTCGATCACCGGCCCGACATCGTTCAGCACGCCGCCGGCGACCGCCTGCGGGCGGGCGAGCGCCATCGCCATCGTCAGGATGCCGCCGCGCGAGGTGCCGACGAAAACCGCGCGTTCGACCGCGAACGCATCGAGCAGCGCCAGCACGTCGCCGAGCTCGACCGCGACGGAATAGTTGTCCGGGTTGGGATCGCGCGCCGAGCGGCCGCGTCCGCGCAAGTCGAGGGCGAGCACGCGGCGCGGCGCCGCGCCGAAGGCCAGCGCCTCGATCAACTCGCGGAAATCCTCGACCGTGCGCGCAAGCCCGTGCAGGCAGACGACCGGGAGCCGGCCGGAATCGCGCGGGCCCGCATCGAGCGCGTGCAACTGCAGGCCGTCGGGCGCGGGGAAAAAGATGGAAGTGGGGGAAGGCATCGCAAATTCACGCGGCTAAGAGCATCTCATTCGTCATGCCCGGGCTTGTCCCGGGCATCCACGCCTTACAATTGTTTATACAGATCGTTCCATTCCCGATTTGCTGCGTTGATGACGCGCGCCTTCCACGCGCGCGGCCAATGCTTCATCGTTTTCTCGCGCTGAATCGCGTCTCGAATATCCTCGTAGTGTTCATACCAGACGAGACGTTTCAGGTCGTAGCGCTTGGTGAACCCTTCGCTCAAGCCGCTGCGGTGCTGGTATACGCGCTGCTGCAGATTGCTCGTCACGCCGATGTAGAGCGTGCCATTCGGCTTATTCGTGACGATATAGACGTAGCCGCCTTTAGCCATGCCGATATTAAGCAAGGCGTGGATGGCCGGGACAAGCCCGGCCATGACGAGTGTTTGGGGAGCTAACCTCTAATTCTTCCCGCCGCGGCTCAGGTCCGCCTCGATGCGGAAGCCGCGCTGGTCGCCAAACAGGACGCGATAGACCTGCAGATTCTCCATCACGCGCTGGATGTAGTAGCGCGTCTCGGAGATGGGCACGCGTTCGACCCAGTCGACGGGGTCGACCTTGGGGTCGCGCGGATCGCCGTATTTCGCGATCCATTCGCGGGCGCGGCCGGGGCCGGCGTTGTAGCCGACGAAGGTGAGAATGTAGGAGCCGTTGAAGCTGCCGAGCAGATGGCCAAGCTCGGCGGCGCCGAGCCGGGCGTTATAGGCCGGATCGTTCTTCAGCTTGTTCTGGTCGAAGGCAATGCCAAGGCGCTTGGCGATTGCGCGTGCGGTCGGCGTGATGACCTGCATCAAGCCGTAGGCATTGGCCGACGACACGACGGACTGCGTGAACTGGCTCTCCTGGCGGGAGATCGCATAGACGACGGAGCGATCCACCTCCGGCTGGTCCTTCGGATGATCGGGGATGCCGAACAGCGGATAGGCGATGGTGTCGAGCAGGACGCCGCGCGAATAGGCGGTGCGGCCGATCAGCACCATGCCACGCGGATCGCGATGCTCGTAGGCGACGGCAGCGAGCATGAGGATCGATGCCTCGTCCTTGGCGCGCTCGGTGAGGTCGACGTAGAACGGAACTGCAAGCTCGGCGGCGTCGGCCGCGTAAAGAAGCCGCAGCGCGCGGATGTGCTCGAGCTTCGAGAAGTTCGCGCGATCGAGCGGCGATGGTTCGACCGGCCGGTTGAGCGCGAGCTCCTTCAGGCCGATGCGCGCGCGGGCAAGCTGACCATAGTACGAGGTGGAGAAAACCGACGCGCGTTCGTAAGCGGCCTGCGCGGCGGCGCGGTCGTTCATCGCCTCCGCGGCGCGGCCCTGCCAGTAGAGCCCGCGCGACAACGTGGTCGGATGTTTTGAGATGGCGTCGATCGACTTGAAGTGGCGCATCGCGGCGGCGGGATCCTTGAGGAACCGAAGCGCCACCCATCCCGATGTAAACTGTTGATCTGCCTTGTAATTTTCGTGGTCTGGCGCGCCGATATGGTTCGCCACCCGATAGGCGGTCTTGGCGTCGCCCTTGTCGAGCAGCGCGCGCACGAGTGCGCGCGCTTCCTTCCACCATTCGTTCGGCGCGACGAGCAGCTTCGGATCGCGCGGAGCGGTGAGTATGATCTTCGCGGCGCCGTCGACGTCATTGGCACGGCGCCGATACTCGGCGCGCGCGAGGATGAGCGAGGGGTCGTTCTGGAACGCGGTGGGCACTGCATTGATCAGCGCATTCGGATTGGCGGCGCGCTTGCTCGTTCCCTGCCGCGCGCGCTCCAGCGCGACGAGGTCCGTGCCGCCGCGCTCGGCGGCGCGCATCGCGCCGGAATAATTGCCGGCATAATAGAGCCGGTCGGCGCGCGCCTTGTGATCGTCGCGCGTGAGGAAGCCGGGAAAGGCCGCGAGCGTCTCGGTCTCGATCGAGGCGTTCAGATCGTCTTCGCGCCATGCGCTCTGCACGAGCGGCAATGCGCCGATCTTGTCGCCCGTGGCGAGCAGCACGCGGGCGAGTGCGAGCTTGCCTTCGCCGGAGAGCGGACGGTTGCCGTTGAAGAAAGCGCGCACGGTTTTTGGATCGCGCTTTTCATCATAAAGGAGCGCCTCGACGCGGCGGCGGAGGATGCCCGTGGCGCCGGGCCATTCCGGACTCTCGCGCAGGAAGGCGTTGGCGCGGTCGAAGCCCACCGGCTTCCAATCCGTGCGCAGCGCGAGCCAGATGACGAGCTTGCGGGCGATGGGGTCGCGGAATTCGGTGCTGGTGGCAAGCGCCTCGGTGCTCTTGCCCTGCTGCACGAGTCCGAGGGCGAGCTTGAGCGATCCGATCTCGGCCGACGGTGTCGGGGTCTGCGCGCGGACATGCGTCGCCGCTGCCACAAGGGACAATACGGCGCCAATCGTGAGACCCGCCCTCCAGAACCGTCGCATTTGCACCCGTCTTTTCACCCTACGAATCAGGCAATTGAACGTCCGACGGTGAAAATACTGTGAATTATGGTCAATTCAGAGGGGCTTTCGCCGGAATCATGGCCGCGCTATCCACTTGGATTGGGTAAGGAGCGTTCGATGTTCCGAGGATCTTTCACCGCGCTCGTCACGCCGTTCAAGAACGGCGGGCTGGACGAGCGCGCCTTCCGCGATCTCGTGGAATGGCAGATCGCCGAGGGAACCGACGGACTCGTGCCGGTGGGCACGACCGGCGAAAGCCCGACGCTGTCGCACGAAGAGCATCATAAGGTCGTGGAATGGTGCGTGGATCAGGCGAAAGGCCGGGTTCCCGTGATCGCGGGCGCGGGCTCCAACTCCACCACGGAGGCGATCGATCTCGCCAGGCATGCGGAGAAGGCCGGGGCAAACGCGGTGCTTGTGGTCACTCCTTATTACAACAAGCCGACCCAGGACGGGCTCTATCGCCACTACAAGGCGATCAACGAGGCGATCGGGATTCCGATCTTCATCTACAACATTCCCGGCCGGTCGGTGGTCGACATGTCGGTCGACACCATGGCGAAGCTCGCCGGGCTCAAGAACATCGTCGGCGTCAAGGACGCCACCGCGAAGCTCGAGCGCGTGAGCCAGCAGCGCGCCGCGTGCGGCAAGGACTTCATCCAGCTTTCCGGCGAAGACGCGACCGCACTCGGGTTCAACGCGCACGGCGGGCAGGGCTGCATCTCGGTGACCTCGAACGTCGCGCCGCGGCTTTGCGCCGAGTTCCAGGATGCGTGCCTTGCGGGCGATTACGCCAAGGCGCTGACGCTGCAGGACCGGCTGATGCCGTTGCATACGAACCTCTTCATCGAGAGCAATCCGGCGCCGGCGAAGTACGCATTGTCGCTACTCGGCAAGTGCGCGGAACTCTGCCGCCTGCCGCTCGCGCCGCTCGGCGAGAAGTCGAAGGCGGCCGTGCGCGAGGCCATGGTGCATGCGGGGCTGATCAACGCCTGAGGGCGTGCGTGATCGCCCATGGCAAAAGAAGAGACCGACAACCGCCGCGTGGTCGCCGTCAACCGCAAGGCCCGGTTCAACTACGAGATCGGCGACACCTATGAAGCCGGGATCGCGCTGACCGGCTCGGAGGTGAAGTCGCTGCGCACGGGCAAGGCGACGATCGCGGAATCCTATGCGGATGCGCATGCAGGCGAGATCTGGCTGATCAACGCCAATATTCCGGCTTACGCGCAGGCGGGCCGCTTCAACCATGAACCGAAGCGGCACCGGAAGCTCCTCTTGCACAAGCGGCAGATCAACAAGCTGATCGGCGCGGTGGAGCGCGAGGGCATGACGATCGTGCCGCTCAAGCTCTATTTCAACGAGCGCGGCCGCGCGAAGATCGAGATCGCGCTCGCGCGCGGCAAGAAGCTGCACGACAAGCGCGAGACAGCAAAAAAGCGCGACTGGCAGCGGCAGAAGTCGCGGCTGATGCGGGTGAAGGGATAAGTTTCTTCAATCCCTCCGCCGCTTGCGGGGGAGGAGAGCATTCGATGGCGCTTCCCGTGAAGTTCGATCACTGCGTGGTTCACGTTTCCAGTTGGGAACGATCGAATGCGTTCTATCGGGACGTGATGGGCGCGGAGCTCGTGCAGCGGGGAAAGGGCTGGGCCTACCGCTTCGGCACCGAACAGTTGAACCTGCACGGACCCGGGCTCGCGCCGACGCCGGTGGCGCGCCTGCCGGTGCAGCCGGGCAACAGCGACATCTGCTTCGAGTGGGAAGGGCCGATCGAAGAAGCGATCGCGCACCTGAAGAAGTGGAACGTGCCGATCGAGCTCGGGCCTGTTCAGCGCGCGGGCGCGAACGGGACGGGGACGAGCGTCTATTTCCGAGATCCCGACGGGTCGCTGCTCGAGTTCATTACCTACGCTTAGTCCCTATCCTCCGGCTTCCCATCCAAATATTTGCGAACACTGCGGAATACGGCACGAAACATTGTGGGCGTGAGCACGCCGGTGTTCGTGTTGTAGCGGGAGCAATGATAAGAATCGAACAGCATCAGGCGCTCGCCGGCTCGATGCGCTGAGCCATGCGCGAAAGGAATGTGCGCGCGCTTGTGGTTGAGCGCCTGCGCCACGGCATCGTGCGCAACGCGGCCGAGCGCGACGATCGCCGCAAGCCGCGGCATCCCGGCGATCGTCGGCGCGAGAAAGCGGTTGCAGGTGCGGATCTCCGCGGGCGTCGGCTTGTTCTCCGGCGGCACGCAACGCACGGCATTGGCGATGCGCGCATCGACGAGCTTCAAGGTGTCGTCGATCCGCGCTTCAAATTTTCCCTTGCCGAAGCCGAACTCGAGCAGCGTGCCGTAGAGGAGGTCGCCGGCGAAGTCGCCGGTGAAGGGGCGGCCGGTGCGGTTTGCCCCTTTCAGGCCGGGCGCCAATCCGACGATCAAGAGCCGCGCGTCGCGCGGCCCGAAGTTCGGCACCGGTGCATTGAACCAGTCAGGCTCGCGTTTGCGGTTGGCTTTGCGGAATGCAGCAAGCCGTGGACAGAGCGGGCAGTCGCGGCCCGGCTCCGCGTTCATGGCCACAGCCTCGCGCGCGCTCACCGATTGCCGAGATCGTCTTCTTCGTCATCATCCACGTTCGCGCCGACGCTTGCGGGCGCCGGCGCGTGCTGCGGCTGCCGTTGCAGGAAGCCCGGCGCATTCTGCATGCGCGTGGAACGCTCGGACGGGTCGCGGCCGATGCGCGGCAGGAGCTCGGCAAGATCGAGAAAGACGTCGGCCTGGCGGCGCAGCTCGTCGGCGACCATCGGCGGCTGTGTGGAGATCGTGGAGACCACCGTCACGCGCACGCCCTTGCGCTGGATCGATTCGACGAGCGGACGAAAATCGCCGTCGCCGGAAAACAGGACGATGTGGTCGACGTGCTCGGCCAGCTCCATGGCATCGACGGCGAGCTCGATGTCCATGTTGCCTTTCACCTTGCGGCGGCCGGTGGAGTCGGTGAATTCCTTCACCGGCTTCGTCACGACCGTGTAGCCGTTGTAGTCGAGCCAATCGAGCAGCGGACGAATGGAGGAATATTCCTGATCCTCGATCAGCGCCGTGTAGTAGAAAGCGCGCAGCAGATTTCCGCGACTCTGAAATTCCTTGAGCAGGCGCTTGTAGTCGATGTCGGCGCCGAGGCCGCGTGACGTCGCATAGAGATTTGCGCCGTCGATAAAGACTGCAATCTTTTCGGAAGTTGAATTCGTCATCGCATGGATCTCGCAATCAACGTTGCACAAAGTGCGCCGGAGGCCGGCGAAGGGCAGGGTGCCTAGCAGACCTTTGGCGCAGAACCAAGGCAGTCGGCGTGGTTAGACACGCAACTTCGGATTGTGCCGGCCGGTGTTGCTTTCACGATGTCGAGATGAAGGCAATGCCCGCGTAAAGCCCTGCCGTCCCCGCGACTGCGCCCCGCAAGCGGCCACTGGCAGCGTAAGGAGACGGTGACCGGCTGCGCGTCTTGGAAGACAGGCGCATCCAGCCGGATGCGACTGCGGGCAGCCCACAGGCGCCGGGACGCGGCTATTTCCGGACACGGCCTCGACATCCTGGCGACCTTGCGTTGCACCGCCACGGCGGCTATATGCCTGCGGAATCCCAGAAATGTACCCGTTTGCGGAGGTCTGAAGGATGGCCCGCGTCACCGTCGAAGATTGCGTCGACAAGGTCGAAAACCGGTTCGAGCTCGTGCTGCTCGCCAGCCACCGGGCGCGTATGATTTCCGCCGGCTCGGAGATCACCGTCGACCGGGACAACGACAAGAACCCGGTCGTCGCCCTGCGGGAACTCGCCGACGAGATGATCTCGCCGCAGGACCTCAAGGAAGAGCTGATCCACTCGCTGCAGAAGTACACCGAGGTGGACGAGCCGGAGCCGGAGGCGGTGCCGCTCATCGCCGGAACGGCCACGGCCGCGGATACCGACGACAGCAACGTCCAGATGGACCGCATGACCGAGGAGCAGTTGCTTGCCGGCCTGCAGGGCCTTGTCCCGCCGGAGCAAACTCCGGAGGAAGAGGGCGAATAGTTAACCCGCCCGTTCTAATCTTCATGGCGGCCCGGCATTGCCGGGCCGCTTTGCGTTTCCGGGCCGGGCCGGGGCGCGCCCTTGCACGGGGTCGGCCCGGCGATGATATTCACGGGGCGCGGCTGAACCGTCCGGCGGGTCGGGCGGGCCGCTCGGGTGCACATGGAAGTCATTGAGCACGCTTCCAGATCGAGTGCGGTGACCAGCCGCCCGATGATGCGTCAGTACGAACTGGTCGAGCGGGTCCGTCGCTACAATCCCAACACCGACGAGGCGCTGCTCAACCGGGCCTACGTCTATGCCATGAAGGCGCACGGCACCCAGAAGCGCGCCTCCGGTGCTCCCTACATCTCGCATCCGATCGAGGTTGCCGCCATTCTCGCCGACCTCAAGCTCGACGATTCCACGATCGTCGCCGCGCTTCTGCACGACACCATCGAGGACACCGAGGTCACGCGCGAGGAGATCGAGAGCAAGTTCGGCAAGGACATCGCCGTCCTCGTCGACGGGCTCACCAAGATCAAGAAGCTCGACCTCGTTTCCAAGCGCGCCGAGCAGGCGGAGAACCTGCGCAAGCTCCTGCTCGCGATCGCCGACGACGTGCGCGTGCTGCTCGTCAAGCTCGCCGACCGCCTGCACAACATGCGCACGCTCCAATACGTCCCCGAGGAGAAGCGCAACCGGATCGCGGAAGAGACGCTCGATATCTACGCGCCGCTCGCAGGCCGTATGGGCATGCACGACATGCGCGAGGAGCTCGAGGACCTGGCGTTCCGGCAGCTTTCGCCCGACGCCTATCGCTCGATCGAATCTCGGCTCGTGAATCTGCGCGAAAAGAACAGGCATCTGATCGCGGAGATCGAAGGCGAGCTGACGGGCGCGTTGGCCGCCAAGCGTATCCGCGCCCGCGTGAAGGGCCGCGAGAAGAGGCCACACTCCATCTGGAGGAAGATGGAGCGCAAGGCGATCGGCTTCGAGCAGCTATCGGATATCTATGGATTCCGGATCGTCGTCGGCACAGTGGAGGAGTGCTACCGGGCCATCGGTGTCGTGCACACGCGATGGCCGGTCGTGCCGGGCCGCTTCAAGGACTACATCTCGACGCCGAAGCAGAACGATTACCGCTCGATCCATACGACAGTGGTGGGGCCGGGCCGGCAGCGCGTGGAACTGCAGGTGCGGACGCGCGAGATGGAGGATGTCGCGGAATACGGCATCGCCGCGCATGCATTATATAAAGACAGCGGCGGCACGCCGACGGAGATGCTTTCCCGCGATTCCGGCGCCTATGCATGGTTGCGGCGGACGATCGAGCTCCTGGCGGAAGGCTCGAGCTCGGAAGAATTCCTCGAGCACACGAAGCTCGAGCTTTTCCACGACCAGGTGTTTTGCTTCACGCCGAAAGGGCGCCTGATCGCGCTGCCGCGCAAGGCGACGCCGATCGATTTCGCCTATGCGGTGCATACCGACGTCGGCAACAGCGCGATCGGCTGCAAGATCAACGGCAAGGTGGCACCGCTCGTGTCGGAGCTCGCCACCGGCGACGAGGTGGAAATCCTGCGCGGCGAGGGCCACTCGCCACCGGCGGCCTGGGAATCGATCGTCGTGACCGGCAAGGCGCGCGCCGCCATCCGGCGCTCCACGCGATCCGCCGTGCGCAAGCAATATACCGGGCTCGGCCAGCGCATGGTCGAGCGCACGTTCGCCCGTGCCGGCAAGCCGCTTTCCACCGAGCGGCTGCAGGCGGCGCTCTCTCGCCTCGCCCGCTCTTCGCTCGATGACGTCTATGCTGCGGTGGGGCGCGGCGAGATGCGCGCCGACGACGTGGTGAAGGCGGTCCATCCGGATTGGCGCGGCGAGCGGAAGGCGAAGAAGGAAGCTCCGCGCAGCGAGGGCTGGTTCGGCCTCTCGCGCGGATCGAGCCTCAAGTTCCGCATCCCGGGCTTCCGCGGCTCCAGCACGCCGAATGCACCCTCCAGTCCGATCCCCATCCGCGGCATCAACGGCGACCTGCCGGTGCGGTTTGCGCCGGACGGCGGGGCCGTGCCCGGCGACCGCATCGTCGGCATCATGACGCCGGGCGAGGGCATCACGATCTATCCAATTCAATCGCCGGCCCTGAAGGAATTCGACGACGAGCCGCACCGCTGGCTCGACGTGCGGTGGGATATCGACGAGGCGGCGGCGCAACGATATCCGGCGCGGGTGAAGCTGATGTGTTCGAACGCGCCGGGAACGCTTGCACAGATCGCGCAGGTCATCAGCGAGCATGCGGGCAACATCGACAATATCCGGATGGCGCGGCGGTCGCCCGACTTCACCGAGATGACGATCGACGTCGAGGTGTACGATCTGAAGCATCTGACGGCCATTATCGCGCAACTGCGCACGAAGCCGGTCGTCGCGTCCGCCGAGCGCGTCAATGGTTGAGCTGCGCCCGATCCGCCTCGGCGTGAACGTCGACCACGTCGCGACCTTGCGCAATGCGCGCGGCGGCTGGCATCCGGATCCGCTGCGGGCGGCGAAAGCGGCGGTTGCCGCGGGCGCAGACGGGATCACGGTCCATCTGCGTGAGGACCGGCGTCATATCCGCGACGAGGATGTGCGGCGGATCAGGGCGGAAGTTGCTGCGCCGCTGAATTTCGAGCTGGCTGCGACGCCGGAAATGCTGGCGATCGCGCTGGACGTGAAGCCACATGCGGCGTGCGTCGTCCCCGAGAAGCGCACGGAGCGCACCACCGAAGGCGGACTTGAGGTCGCAAACGCGCGGGCGACGCTCGCGCCGTTTGTCGCCAAGCTGCGCGCGGCGGGCATCCGGGTTTCGCTGTTCATCGAGCCGGACCCGGCGCAGATCGAAGCGGCGGCCGCGGTGGAAGCGCCGGTGATCGAAATCCATACGGGTGCCTGGTGCGAAGCGATTGCCGCAGGCGATGCGAAGGCTGCGCAGACAGTCTTTGAGCGCATCCGCCAGGGGGCGCAGCAGGCAGTGAAGCTCGGACTTGAAGTGCATGCGGGTCATGGCCTCGATTTTGCGACCGCGGAGACGATTTCCGCATTGCCGGAAATCGTCGAGCTCAATATCGGGCACTTTCTGATCGGCGAGGCGTTGTTCTCCGGACTCGAACCCGTGATCCACACGTTCCGGGCGGCCATGGATCGCGGGCGGGCGAAAGCCAGGGAACAGGCCGCATGATCATCGGCATGGGGTCGGACATCACCGACATCCGGCGGATCGAGAAAGTCATTGGCCGGCACGGCGAGCGGTTTCTGGAGCGGATTTTCACGGATGCGGAGCGGGCCCGGGCCGAGCGGCGGGCCAACCGGGTGGCGACCTATGCCAAGCGATTCGCGGCCAAGGAGGCTTGCGCCAAGGCATTGGGCACCGGCATGCGCCGTGGCGTCTGGTGGCGGGACATGGGCGTGATCAATTTGCCGTCAGGCCGTCCCACCATGGAGTTGAAGGGCGGGGCGCTTCGCCGGCTCGAAGAGCTGACGCCGGCAGGCTATGAAGCGCGGATCGACCTCACGATCAGCGACGAATGGCCGCTGGCGCAGGCGATTGTCGTGATCTCCCTCGTGCAACGGGCGGGAGGCTGATCTGCGTTGCCTCCGGCGCTGCGGGCGTCTATACGCGACGAACCCTGAAGTCCGATGAGCATGGCCACAAAGAAGAAGCAAGAAAGCGGTTTCGCCGAGACCGTGCGCGTGATCTTTCACGCGCTGCTGATCGCGCTCGTGATCCGTACCTTCCTGTTCCAGCCGTTCAACATTCCGTCGGGCTCGATGATCCAGACGCTGCTCATCGGCGACTATCTGTTCGTGTCGAAGTATTCCTACGGGTACAGCCGTTTCTCGTTTCCATTCTCGCCCAATCTGTTTTCAGGACGCGTCTGGAGTGGATCGCCCGAGCGCGGCGATGTCGTGGTGTTCAAGCTGCCGAAGGACGACTCCACCGACTACATCAAGCGCGTGATCGGCCTGCCGGGCGACAGAATTCAGATGGTTTCCGGCGTGCTGCACATCAATGGGCAGCCGGTGAAGCGCGAACGGGTCGCTGACTACGTTTCCGACGAGCCGGAATCGCGCGGCCAGCCGGCGCGGCGATACCGGGAGACGCTGCCGAACGGCGTCTCCTACGAAGTGCTCGATCTCGTCGAGAACGGTTTCTATGACAACACGCCCGTCTATGAAGTGCCGCCCGGGCACTATTTCATGATGGGCGACAACCGCGACAACTCGACGGACAGCCGCGTGCTGTCGCAGGTTGGCTACGTGCCCCACGACAATCTGATCGGACGCGCGCAGATCATTTTCTTCTCGATCCAGGAAGGCCATCACGCCTGGGAATTCTGGACCTGGCCGACTTCGGTGCGCTGGAGCCGGCTGTTCAAACTGGTGCGATGAAGCGAAAGAAGTCCACTTCCGCGCTGCAGGAGCGGATCGGACACCGGTTTGCCGACCCGAAATTGCTGGATGTCGCCCTGACGCACGTGAGCGCCGCGACCGGCGCGCGCAAGCGCACGGAAACCTATCAGCGGCTCGAGTTCCTCGGCGACCATGTGCTCGGACTCGCGATCTCCGACCTTCTCTATCGTTCGTTTCCGAAGGCCGATGAAGGCGAGTTGTCGCGGCGGCTTGCCGACCTCGTGCGCAAGGATGCTTGCGCGGAGGCGGCCGCGGCGATGGACCTTGCTCCCTATCTTCGCCTTGGCAGCGGTCAGCAGCAGATGAGCGAACGGGCGCGCACGGCGATCCTCGCCGACGTGTGCGAGGCGGTGATCGGCAGCGTCTTCCTCGATGCGGGCTATGAAGCAGCGGCGAAGCTCGTGGAGCGGTACTGGCGGGAACGCATGCTGGAGCCGCACCGGCCGTTGCGCGACCCGAAGACCATGCTGCAGGAATGGGCGCAGGGCCGGGGACTGCCGGCGCCGATCTACAAGGAAATGGAGCGGAAGGGACCGGATCACCGGCCGGAATTCCGGGTGGCTGTCGAACTGCCCGGCATCCCGGCGACGGAAGGCAAGGGACGCTCGAAGCGCGACGCGGAGCAGGCGGCGGCAGCCGCAATGCTCGAGCGCGAGGGTGTCACGCAGGTGGCGGGTGCCTGAGGCCGGCAACGAGCCCGTGACCCGTTGCGGCTTCGTCGCGCTCGTGGGTGCGCCCAATGTCGGGAAATCCACGCTGCTGAATCAATTGGTCGGCTCGAAGGTGTCGATCGTCTCGCCCAAGGTGCAGACGACGCGGAGCCAGGTGCGCGGCATCGCCATGCACGGCAACACGCAGATCGTTTTCGTCGATACGCCGGGAATCTTCGCCCCGCGGCGGCGGCTCGACCGTGCCATGGTGCAGGCGGCCTGGAGCGGGGCGGGCGATGCCGATCTCATTGCGCTCCTGATCGACGCCAAGAAAGGACTCGACGACGAGGCGCGGGCGATCATCGGAAAGCTTGCCGATATCCGCGCGAAGAAGGTGCTGATTATCAACAAGATCGGCACGGTGACGCGGGAGTCGCTCTTGGCGCTTGCGGCGGAGGCGGACCGGCTGGCGAAGTTCGAGCGCATCTTCATGATCGCCGCGGTGAAGGGCGATGGCGTGCCCGATGTGCTTCGCTATTTCGCCGAAGCCGTGCCGGCCGGGCCGTATCATTATCCGCCCGACGAAATCTCCGACCTGCCGGAACGGCTGCTCGCCGCCGAGGTCACGCGGGAGAAGCTGTATTTACGGCTGCACGAGGAACTGCCGTACCAATCAACGGTCGAGACCGACTCATGGAAGGAATTGAAGGACGGCTCGGTGCGGATCGAGCAGACGATCTTCGTCGGGCGGGAGAGTCAGCGTAAGATCGTGCTCGGCGAAGGCGGACGCATGATCAAGGCGATCTCGATGGATGCGCGCAAGGAAATCGCGGCGACGATCGAGCGCAAGGTGCATCTCTTCCTGCACGTGAAGGTGCGCGAGGATTGGGAGAACGATCCGGAACGCTACCGCGCGGCGGGGCTGGAGTTCCCGAAGGAATGAAGGCGCTGATATTGAGAGCTGTCATCCCGGGCGAGCGGCGCGTAGCCGCGAGACCCGGGACCCATGAACACCAACGCCGGCAAATTTCTTGTGCGCCGTGTTCCTGGGTCCCGGCTCGCGCGATCGCCGGGCTGGCGCCCGCCGATCGCTTGGCCGGGACGACAGGTAAGTAACAATGGAATGGAGCGACGAGGGTATCATTCTCGGCGTGCGCCGGCACGGGGAGACGAGCGCAATCGTCGAGTTGATGACGCCGGGGCGCGGCCGGCACCTCGGACTCGTGCGCGGCGGCGTCTCGCGGCGGGTGCGGCCCTATCTGCAGCCCGGCAACAGCGTGCGCGCGATCTGGCGGGCGCGGCTCGACGAGCATCTCGGCAACTATACGATCGAGGCGACGGCGCTGCGCGCCGACCGGCTGATGGCGTCGGCAGCGGCAAGCTATTGCATGCAGACGCTGGCGGCGCATCTGCGGCTGCTGCCGGAGCGCGATCCGCACGCGGCGCTTTACGAGGCGCTTTGCCTGATCGTTGATCATCTGGACGAGCCGGCAATCGCGGCGCCCTTGCTCGTGCGCTTCGAACTTCAACTGCTCGCGGAACTCGGGTTCGGCCTTGATCTCGGGGAGTGCGCTGCGACCGGGGACGAGAACGAACTCATCTACGTCTCGCCGAAATCGGGGCGCGCGGTCTCGCGGGCGGCGGGCGAGCCGTGGAAGGAGCATTTGCTGGCGCTGCCGGCGTTCCTGAGCGGCAACGGCCTGCTCGCGAGCCCGGATGACGTTGCGGCGGGTTTTGCGCTGACAGAGTTCTTCCTGCGGCGGCGAGTGTACGAGGCGCGCGGTCTGTCCATCCCCGAGGCACGGGCCGCGTTTCTTGCTTCGCTGGCGCGGGCGAATGCAGTGGCCTCATGCTGAGGAGCCGGCGAAGCCAGCGTTCCGAAGGATGGGGCCGGATGGGTTAACCTGATCGATCTCGTAGGAATGGTGATTATTCCAGAAAGGTACGATTGAGGCTCTTATGGGAAAACGCATGAGACAGCCGACCAAGTTTCGATCGACCTTTAAAGATGCTCAAGAGGTTTGCGATCTGATCGGACGACGTGAAACAGAGAAAAAAGCCAAGCCGACATCAGATCGGGTTCAAAGGGAAGAAGCCTATGAAGCAGGACAAAATCTTCTTCTGGGCTTAAACGTAAGGGCTAGTCTCCGTTGTATTTATCGTTGGAAGCTTGGGTCGTTCGTTCGGCGATTCAAGTGGGTGAAAATATTCCCTGATAACGTTTCTGATCAGATGTTGGATAACGCTGTTTCACTTGCTCGAAAAGCAATTGAAAATTCAAACGACAAGGATTCAGTGCGCGAAGCTCTGGAAGCGCTTACTGCTATTCGAGGTGTGCGGGTGCCTGTTGCATCCGCATTTCTGATGGCCATGGATCCAAAACGGTTCACAATAATAGATAGGCAGGCTTACAAAGCTTTGGGCGTGGAGTTTCGCGACGGCATTCTCGACTATCTCGAATATCTTTGGTTCTGCCGCCGGGAAGCGGAAAGGCTACGCGTGACTTTAGAAGAGCATGATCGAGCATTATGGCAGCGTGGAGTAGAGTTGGGACGACTCAAACGCGGCCAAAACCTAAACTGAAATACTAGGGCTTGCACTTGTTCTTCGATTAACCGTTCTCTACGAGTAAATTATGGGCAAACGAGTGATTCCCCCTGCATCCGACCCCAACAAGGGCGTCGAGATCGTCGAGCTGAAAGAGGCGCTCGAGGAGCGTTATCTCGCCTATGCGCTCTCGACGATCATGCACCGCGCGCTGCCGGACGCGCGCGACGGGCTGAAGCCGGTGCATCGCCGCATTCTCTACGGCATGCGGCTGCTGCGGCTCGATCCGGGCGGCGCGTTCAAGAAGTCGGCGAAGATCGTCGGCGACGTGATGGGCAATTTCCATCCACACGGCGACCAGGCGATCTATGACGCGCTCGTGCGGCTCGCGCAGGATTTTTCCTCGCGTTATCCGCTGGTGGACGGGCAGGGCAATTTCGGCAACGTCGACGGCGACAACGCTGCCGCCTACCGCTACACGGAGGCACGGCTCACCGACACGGCGCGGCTGCTGCTCGAAGGCATCGACGAGGACGCGGTCGATTTCCGTCCGAACTACGACGGCCAGTCGAATGAACCCGTCGTGCTGCCGGCGGCGTTTCCCAATCTTCTTGCCAACGGCTCGACCGGGATCGCGGTTGGTATGGCGACGTCGATCCCGCCGCACAATGCGGCCGAGCTCCTCGACGCCGCGCTCTATCTGATCGAGAAACCGAAGGCGAAGACGACCGAGCTTCTGAAATTCGTCAAGGGGCCGGACTTCCCGACCGGCGGCATCATCGTCGACGACAAGGCGACGATCCGCGAGGCCTACAATACCGGGCGCGGCTCGTTCCGCGTGCGCGCGCGCTGGGACAAGGAAGAAACGGGCCGCGGCACCTGGGTCGCCGTCGTCACGCAAATCCCCTATCTCGTGCCGAAGGCGCGGCTGATCGAGAAGATCGCCGACCTCATCAACGAGAAGAAGCTACCGCTCGTCGCCGACGTGCGCGACGAGTCGGCGGAGACCGTCCGTATCGTGATCGAGCCGCGCTCGCGCTCGGTCGACGGCGATGTGATGATGGAGCAGCTCTTCAAGTTTACGGAGCTCGAGAGCCGCTTTCCGCTCAACCTCAATGTGCTTACCAACGGGCAGGTGCCGAAAGTCGTCGGCCTTGCCGAGGTGTTGAAAGAGTGGCTCGACCACCGGCGCACGGTACTGCAGCGGCGTACGCGTTTCCGGCTCGCCGAGATCAAGCACCGGCTGGAGGTGCTCGGCGGCCTCTTGGTCGCCTATCTCAACCTCGACCTCGTCATCAAGATCATCCGCACGGAGGACGAGCCCAAGCCGGTGCTGATGAAACGCTTCAAGCTCACGGACGTGCAGGCGGACGCGATCCTCAACATGCGGCTCCGCAACCTGCGCAAGCTCGAAGAGATGGAGATCAAGAGCGAGCACAAGTCGCTCACCGAGGAGCAGAAGACGCTTGAGAAGCTGATGGCGTCGCCCGCGCAGCAGTGGAAGAAGGTGGCGGGCGAGATCAAGGATGTGCGCGAGAAGTACGGGCCGACCACGGCGATCGGCAAGCGGCGCACGCATTTCGAGAAGGCGCCGGACGCGGAGATCACGGCAGCCGTCGAAGAGGCGCTGGTCGAGCGCGAGCCGATCACGGTCGTGGTGTCGGAGAAGGGTTGGATCCGGGCGTTGCGCGGGCACCAACAGGACGTGTCGAACCTCTCCTATAAGGGCGACGACGGGCTGAAGCTGTCGTTTTTCGCGGAGACGACGTCGAAGCTCTTGGTCTTCGCGAGCAACGGCCGCTTCTATACGATCGATGCGGCGAAGCTGCCGGGCGGGCGCGGCTACGGCGAGCCGATCCGGCTCTATATCGACCTCGACCAGACCGGCGACGTGATCGACGTGCGGCCGTACGTGGGCAAGCGCAAGTTCATCGTGGCGTCGCACTCGAGCAACGGGTTCATCGTCAACGAGGACGACGTGCTCGGCACCACCCGCAAGGGCAAGCAGGTGCTGAACGTGAAGGCGCCGGATCGCGCGGTGGCGATCACGCTCGCCGAGGGCGACACGGTCGCGACGATCGGCGACAACCGGAAAATGGTGATCTTCCCGCTCTCCGAACTGCCGGAGATGGGGCGCGGGCGCGGCGTGCGGCTGCAGCGTTACAAGGAAGGCGGGCTTTCGGACGTTTCCGTTTTTCGTCTCGACGACGGCATGACCTGGGTCGATACGGCCGGTCGCAGCTTCACGCTTGCGAAAAAGGAACTTGCCGACTGGCGCGGCAAGCGCGCCGACGCCGGCCGCCTCGCGCCGAAGGGATTTCCGAAGTCCAACAGGTTCCGCTGATCGCGCTATCTGCCGAGGATCACGCGATGGAATTCCGGTGCGTGGCGTGATGCGCCGATCAGCATCTCGTTCTCTTCGAGGATCACGAGATCGTAGTCGCGCACCGGCTCGATATCGCCCGGCTTGAGATTCTTTCGCACGGTCTTCATGCCCGGTCCCGCGTGGAAGCTCCGATACAGATAGTTGTACCGTTCCAGGCGAAGCAGGCAGCCTTCTTCCAGCAGAACGCGACCGAATTCGCCGGTGAAACTGCCGCCGATGAGCGCGACTTTGGTGCTTGCGCTGCCAAACTCGCTGCATGGCCGCTTCATCCGGTAGTGGACGACGGGCGTCGAGTAGCGGGGGCGTGCGAACATCAAATTCACGAGATCGAAAAGGTCCGTGTCCTCGCCCTTGGGGCGGTCGGTAATTTCATAGGTCCAGGCGAGCCGGCGGGCGAAGTCCGGCCCCTTCAGGCGGTTGAGATCGACGATCAGCCGGTCGACGGCGTGAGCAACGCCAAGCTGATTCCAGTGGACGCCGCCCATTGGAAACAGGTCGACTTCGTAGCGGCCCTTCAGGCCATGGGTGAGGCTTGCCAGGTCCAGTACGCGGACGCCCGCTTCGGTGAGCATCCGATTGTAGAGCGGCAGGTGTTCCCGGCGGTCTTGCTCGCGACTCGGGCAATGGACGAGAGAGATGAATTTCTCCGGCAGATGCGCGACCTTTGACGGGGTGATGACGTAGAGGAACGTCTTGCCGCGGGCTTCATAGAAGTCCTGCAGTTCCTTCAATTTGGGGATCCAAGTGGACGCTCTTTCGCGCAGTGCGTCGAGGTCGCGCGAGCAATATTCGTCGAGATAGGGCTTTTCGATGAGGTGACCGTCGGCGCCTTCGATCACGCCGGGTGCACCGTAGATGCCGAACAGGCGCTTGCGGGAGCTGTTGCTGAAGCGAATCAGGAGCGGCCGCGCCGGATTGGCCTCGGTGATCGCGTCGCTGATCGCACGCTGGAGGCTGCCGTCGGCCAGCGCCTTGAGGCTCCAATCGATCGGTTCGCGGGCTTCGGTGACGCCGCGCAGGCGCGGTCCGAAGGCGACGATCAGCTTCGGCGCGTAGGCCGCGATTGCCAGATTCCAAAGCGTGAGCAGCGGAAGGAGCAGGAGCGCCGCGATCATCAGGTGGCGTAGGGATACAAGGCCGGTCAGGTTCGCAGCGTGCATGTCAGAACCGGAAATAGATGAACGGCTTGAAGGGAACGGCGAAGGCGCGGCCGCACGCCAGCACCCACAGCACGAGGATTGCCAGGGCGGCGAGGCCCTGCAGCAGCCTGCTTTCATTGTAGGCGCGCTGCAGGGGCGCAAACAGCGGCGTCGCCGGCAGCAGGCAGAGGAACAATCCGATTGCCAGCGTAAGCGGGACGTCAGCCTGCATGTCGACGTCGACCATGCGGGGCGACAAGCCCGCAAGCGCGCCGGTGAAGGCGGCAAGATGTTCGACGGAAGTGGTGCGGAAGATCGCCCAGCCGAAGGTGACGATCAGCAGGGTGATGACGGTCGCGCCAAAATTTCCGATGCGATCGAGGAACTTCAGCAGGAACATGCGATCGAGGCTGAGGAAGAGGCCGTTGTAGGCGCCCCACAGCACGAAGTTCCAGCTTGCGCCGTGCCAGATGCCCGACGCGAGAAAGCAGATCCATAAATTGATATAGGTTCGGTATTCGCCGCTGCGATTGCCGCCGAGCGGGATGTAGAGATAGTCGCGGATCCAGGTGGCGAGCGAGATGTGCCAGCGTCGCCAGAACTCGGTGAGCGAGCGCGAAATGTAGGGCATGTTGAAGTTCTCGCGCAGCCGGAAGCCGAGCGTGCGCGCGAGGCCGATCGCCATGTCGGAATAGGCGGAGAAATCAAAGTAAATCTGCAAAGCGAAGCAGACGAGACCGACGGCTGCATCTGTTGACGAGAGCGTTGTTGCGTCGGCGGCAAACACGCGGTCGGCGAAGGCGCCGAGCGGGTCGGCGAGCAGGATCTTCTTCGCCATGCCGCGGGCAGTACGCAGGAAGCCTTCCTGAAAATCCGTCCAGCCGACCTTTGCAGGGTCGGCGAACTGCCGCTCCATCTCGTGATATTTGAGAATGGGACCGGCGAGCAGCTTTGGAAACAGGAACACGAACAGGGAGTAATCCAGGATCGTGCACGCAGGCTTGGTCGTGCCGCGATAGACGTCGACGAGATAGGAAATCTTTTCGAACACAACGAAGGAAACGCCGATCGGCAGCGCGATCTGCAGGATCGGCAGTTGCGTTCCGGCAAGGGGGCCGAGCAGCAGATTCAGATTTTCGGCGAGGAAGCCAACGTACTTGTAGAAAACGAGGATGCCGAGGTTGAGAAGGATGCCGACGGTGATGAACGCGCGGCGCGCCGTCTGGCTCGAAGAGAGCGCCATGCGTTGCGACAACCAGTAGTCGACGGCGGTCGAGACGATGACGATTGGAACGAACAGCGGCTCGCCCCAGGTGTAGAAGGCGACGCTCGCGACGATGAGCGCGGATTTCTTCGCGGCAGCTCGATTGTTAATGGCGAGATAGAGCGCATAGAAGGCCGGTGCGACGAACAGCGCGAAGAACGGCTCGTAAAATAACATGACCCGCTACGCCCCGCCGCCGCTTCCCCTCAGGCAGGCAGCGATCGCCGCGAGCCGATCCGTGTTCATTAATGGAGGAAGCAGCGAACGTCTATCGGCGAAAACGAAGGCGCGTTTCGATCGAAGCAACCTATGCTTCGACCCTGATCCACCCTTCGTGCATCAACCGCTCCTGCGGCAGGAAGCGGCGCTTGTAGTCCATCTTGCTCGAGCCCTCGACCCAGTAGCCGAGATAGACGTAGGGCAGGCCCATCACCTGCGCGCGCGCGATATGGTCGAGGATGATGTAGGTGCCGAGCGAGCGGCCGCGCTGATCCGGATCGTAGAACGAATAGACCATCGACAGGCCGTCAGAGAGAACGTCGGTGAGGGCGACCGCGAGCAGCGCGCCTTCGCCGCGGCCGGTGATGCGGCTGTCAATGTTCTTGCGGCGGTATTCAATCAGCTTGGTGCGGACGTGGCTGTCCTCCACCATCATAGAATAGTCGAGCACGCTCATATCGACCATGCCGCCGTCGGCATGGCGCGTGTCGAGATAGCTGCGGAAGAGGGAATATTGCTCGGCGGTCGGGGTGGGGGTGCGCTCGTGGCCGATCAGGTCGCGGTTGGCGCCGAGCACGCGGCGGAAGGTGCGCGTGTGGCGGAACTCCTCGACGAGGACGCGGACCGAAACGCACGCGCGGCAGCTATCGCAGGCGGGCCGATAAGCGATTGACTGCGAGCGGCGGAAGCCGCCGTGGGTCAGCAGGTCGTTCACGGCGGACGCACGCTCGCCGACGAGATGGGTGAACACCTTCCGCTCGAGCTTTCCGGGCAGGTACGGGCAGGCCGAAGGGCTCGTCAGGAAGAATTGCGGTGTATCGCGCGGTTGCTGGGTCACGGCGGGCCGTCGGCTGGCAGATTCAACTCATAGAATTGCGCGCCGGGCGCGGATCGTCAAAGGGGTCTTGCGCCCCCGATCCTCAGGAGCGGCGCAGCGCCGCAGCACGGCGCTCGTTATTGATGAGAACGGTTCCAGTCAGGAAGTCGTGCAGTAGCCGCCGACGGCGATTGAGGAGGCCGAGCAGCAGAATGAAGGGCGTCAGGGTGGTGGTGAGGACCCAGAAGAAGATCACGTGCACGGCACCGAGCAGGAAATACATCCGCTCGCCGTTCCAGATGCGCAATTCGAGATCCATCATGCGCATGCCGATGGTGGCGGACTGCGGCGAGCCGAGGGTGGCGCCGGTATAGACGATCGCCCAGATCACGAAGATCGGCGAAAGCAGCCAGAATAGCAGCCAGCCGAGGCCGAGGGTCACCAGCCCGAACACGAAAATGAAAAGGGCAAGGAGGATGATCGGGGCGACGATGATGAAGGCGTCGACCAGGAACGCGACGATGCGGCGGGCGAGCACGCCGTCGAACAGTTCGGGATTGCGGTCGGGGTCGAAGGCGTGCTGCAGCGGATCGTTCATGGTCGCGTCCTCTGGACCGGCGCCGGCTTTTTCGGGCGCAGGCCGCGGAAGATGGGGTGTCGCGCCGTCACTTGCAAGCGGTCACACCGGCTCGAAACCGCCCGCACCGGTATCGATGCGCTGCACGGCATAGCCGTTCTCGGCAAGCGCGCGTTCGATCGATTCGGCGTGCGCCCGGTCGCGCGTCTCGACGATGACGTCGATGCGGGCGCCGCGCGCTGGCATGTCGAGGAAGAGACGGCGATGGTGGACTTCGAGGATGTTCGCGCCGAGGGTTCCGAACAGCGTTGCGATCGTGCCGAGGGTGCCGGGGCGGTCCTGGATCGAGATGCGGTAGCCGACGACGCGGTCGTCGCGCTCGAGCTCGCGCACCATGATGGAGGCGGCCATGCGCGGGTCGATATTGCCGCCGCTCAGCACGATGCCGACGCGGCGGCCGCGGAAGCGCTCTGGATCGGCGAGCACCGCTGCAAGGCCCGCGGCGCCCGCGCCTTCGGCCATGGTCTTCTGCAGCGTGAGAAACGTGTTCACCGCGCGCTCGAGCCAGACTTCCTCCGCGAGCACGACATCGGAGACGAGCTCCTTGACGATCGGCAGCGTGAGCTTGCCGACATTTTTGACGGCGATGCCTTCGGCAATGGTGGTGCCTTCGCAGGGTCGACTGGCGCCGTGCAGCGCGTTCCAGATGGAGGGAAAGAGCGCCGCCTCCACGCCGATGATCTCGATCTCCGGCTTCATTGCCTTGGCGGCGATCGCAATGCCGGAGATCAGGCCGCCGCCGCCGACCGGCACGACGAGGGTATCGAGCGCGGGGTCCTCTTCGAGGAATTCGAGTCCGATCGTGCCCTGTCCGGCGATGATTTTCGGATCGTCGTAGGGATGAACCAGCACCAGCCCGTCGTCGGCCGCGAACTTCAGGGCGCGCGCCTCGGCTTCGGCCACGGTCTCGCCGTGCAGGACGACGCGGGCGCCGTGCGCCTCGGTGGCGGCGATCTTCACGAACGGCGTCGGTTCGGGCATCACAATCGTTGAGGCGATGCCGAGGCGCGTCGCATGATAGGCGACCGCCTGCGCGTGGTTGCCGGCGGACATGGCGACGACGCCGCGCTTCTTCTCAGCCTCGGTCAGGCTCGCGAGCTTGTTGAGGGCGCCGCGTTCCTTGAAGCTGCCGGTGGGCTGGAGGTTTTCGTACTTGATGCAGATTTCCGCGCCAGTGATGACGGAGAGGCGCGGCGAGGGCAGCGCGGGCGTCTCCAGCACATGGCCGAGGATGGTGCGACGTGCGGCCTCGATGTCGTCGAGGGATACGTTGCTCATGGAAGCGCGCGCCTTTCCTGATGCGGGAGGTTCTAGCCCGGCTTGCGTCCGCTCGCGAGCGCGGCTGGCACGCGGACGAGATAGACGTCCCCGGATTTCAACGTCTCCACTTTCGCGCGCACGGCGGCGCGAATTCGATCGCGCACTTCGGGCGCCTGCGCACGCAGCATCGCGGTGGCCCGCACCGCGCCCTTGGCGAAGGCGTCGAACAGGTCGTCGGGCGATCGATGCCGCCAGACCTGCGGCACCAGGGAGAACGATACATCGGTAAAGCCGCTGGCTGCGAACGCTGTCCGCGCTTCGGTTTCGTCGGCGAAGCGGAAATAAGGTGGAGCGGGCGGCAGGCTGGCGCTCGCGGAGCCGAGTGTTTCGATCGCTTTCAGCACGATGCCGAAGCCGTCGCTCTTCTCCGGCGGGCCCAGACCGTGTAGGCGAAACGCCCGCCCGGACGCAGCACCCGAAACGCCTCGGCAAAGGCGCACTCGGCATGCGGCAGATGATTGACGGTGAAGCCCGACACCACCGCATCGAAGGACTCATTCTCGAACGGAAGATTTTCGGCGTCACCCTGCCGGAAGGTTGCGTCCGGCATGAGCCGGCGCGCCAGATCGATCTGTGCGGCGCTGAAGTCGAGGCCGACGACGCGTGCTCCGCGCCGCAAGGCTGCGGCTGCGGCGTACCCCGCGCCGGTGCCCACGTCGAGGACGTCTCTCCCGGCCGAAACGCCGGCAGCGTCCAACATGGCGCCGGCCGATTGGGCGGACAGCGATCCCCAGTGATTGTGATAGGGCTCAGCCGCTTTCTCCCATCCTGCTTTCTCAAAAGCAGAAAAGGCTCCGAGTTCGGAGTCGGAGAGCGACATCGCTAGGTTGCGCGGGCGAGCTTTTCGGCGGCGCGCGGGGCGAAGTAGGTGAGGATGGCGTCGGCGCCGGCCCGCTTGAAGGCGAGCAGGCTTTCCATCATCGCCTTGTCGCCGTCGAGCCAGCCGTTCCTGGCGGCGGCTTCGATCATCGAATACTCGCCCGACACCTGATAGGCGAAGGTCGGCATGCCGAACGCCTCCTTCACGCGGAAGAGGATGTCGAGATAGGGCATGCCGGGCTTGACCATCAGCATGTCGGCGCCTTCCTCGATGTCGAGTGCGCACTCGCGCAGCGCTTCGTCGGTGTTGGCCGGGTCCATCTGATAGGTACGTTTATCGCCGCTGAGCGTTGCGCTGGAACCGACCGCGTCGCGGAACGGGCCGTAGAAGCAGGACGCGTATTTCGCGGCATAGGCGAGGATTTGCGTGTCAACGAAGCCGGCGGCATCGAGCGCCTTGCGGATCGCGCCGATGCGGCCGTCCATCATGTCGGATGGCGCGACGGTGTCGGCGCCCGCGGCGGCGAGCACCTTGGCCTGCTCGACCAGCACCGCGACCGTCTCGTCGTTGAGGATTTTCCCGTCGGCGAGCAGGCCGTCATGGCCGTGGCTGGTGTAGGGGTCGAGCGCCACGTCGGCCACAAGGCCGATGTCCGGAAACTCCTGCTTGATCGCGCGCAGCGCACGGCAGACGAGATTGTCCGGGTTGACCGCCTCGCTGCCGCTTTCGTTGCGCAGCCTGGGATCGGTGTTGGGGAAGAGAGCGAGCGCCGGAATCTTCAGCTCGATCGCCTGTTCGGCCGCGCGCACGGCCTCATCCACGGAGTAGCGGACGACGCCCGGCATCGACGGCACCGGCTCGCGGGTGGCCGTTCCTTCGCAGATGAAGACCGGCCAGATGAGGTCGTCGGCGGTCAGCACGTTCTCGGCGACGAGGCGGCGGGACCAGGCGGACTTGCGGTTGCGGCGCGGGCGGATGGTGAGGTCGAGGCGGGCGGCCTCGGCCTGCCGGGGGGCGGGCTTCAGGCGTTCGATCTTGGCTTTGCCGGCGGTCGACATGGTTGCACTTTCCATTGATGGCGCCGGTAATTTAGCGCCGGACGATTGATTTTGCGAGCGGCCTCATCCTTCGAGACGCCACGCCCTCATCCTGAGCGGTCACCCTCATGGTTCGAGACGCCGGGCTTTGCCCGGCTCCTCACCATGAGGGTGACTGGCGAAGGACGCGTGGCTCCTCAGGATGAGGCCGAATTTATAACGACCTCACCCTGAGGAGCGGCTGAAGGCCGCGTCTCGAAGGGTGAGGTCGTCCTACGCCGCGCCGCGCTTTTCGGAAGTAGCGAGTGTCTTCAGTGCGGCGCGCTCGTCGTCCACCATGAAGTCGCGGATGATCGGGATCGCGTCGCGGGTCTTTGCGAGCAGGATCTGGAAGACCATGTGCGAGCCGTGCAGGAATTCGAGCTCGACGGCGGCGAGGTAGAATTCCCACATGCGGCAGAAGCGCTCGTCGTAGATTTCCGCCGCGCGAGCGCGGTTCTGCTGGAAGCGCTCGCGCCAGTGGCGGATCGTGTAGGTGTAGTGGAGGCGCAGCACCTCCATGTCGCCGGTCCACAGGCCGCAGCGTTCGATTGCGGCATAGACCTCGGAGAGCGCGGGCACATAGGCACCGGGGAAGATGTATTTGCGGATGAAGGGGCCGGTGGTGCCCGGGGGCGTGTTGCGGCCGATGCAATGGATGAAGGCGTAGCCGTCGTCCTTCAGGAGATCGCGCACCTTGCCGAAATATTCGTCGAAGTGGCCGATGCCGACGTGCTCCATCATGCCGACGGAGACGACGCGGTCGAACTTGCCGTCGAGGTTGCGGTAATCGATCTCGCGGAAATCGACGAGGTGTTCCAGACCCTCTTCCTTGGCGCGCTCGCGGCAGACGCGGAGCTGCTCCGGCGAGACATTGATGGCGGTGACGTGCGCGCCCGTTGTCTTCGCGATGTGGATGGCGAAGCCGCCCCAGCCGCAGCCGATCTCGGCGACGGTCATGCCCGGCTGCAGGCGCAGCTTGGTCGTCGCGTGGATAAGCTTGTGTCTCTGCGCTTCTTCCAGCGTGTCACGTTCGGGATCGCGGAAGTAGGCGCAGGAATACTGCATGTCCTTGTCGAGGAACAGGCGATAGACCTCGGTGGAGACGTCGTAGTGGGCGCGCGCGTTCCTGGCGGCGGTGCCGATCGGGTTCGCCTGATGCCAGCGGCGCAGCCAGCGCCAGATCTTGCGCAGCGCGCGCTGCGAGCCGTGGCCGGCGAGGCCGGAACGGTTCACCGAAAAGAGCATCATGAAGTCGTGGATCGTCGAGCCCTCTTCGAAGGTGAGGGTGCCGTCCATGTAGGCTTCGCCGGCGTAAAGCTCGGGATTGAGGAAGAGTTTCCGTTCGAGCGCGCGGTCGTGCAGGCGCGCGGTCGCGACGGGGCCGGGCCGGGTCTCGCCGAAGACGTGCAGCAGGCCCGTGGAATCGTAGAGGCGCAGGGTCCCGTTGCGGATGAACTTCTTCAGCAGGTTCGACAGGAGACGCACTGCGGGACCTTTCTGCAGTTCTTGCCGCAACCAACTAAACCTAACACGGCTTGCTTCGCAATTGCGCCGGATGAGGCAAACGAAACCGTTCCCGCGGCGGAATTCCGCCCGAGGCATCGGCAGTTTCCCTCACTTGAAGTGAGGGGATGGAGCGCCGTTCGGCGCTCTTCCGTGTTCGCGTCCCTTACGGGACGCGCTGCGGCCAATGACGCTGGCCGCGCGCCTTGCGGCGCTCCATCACGGCGTCTTCAACTGCGGGCCGCGCTTTTCCCGAGGCCGGTCGGACTTCCGTCCAGTCGGCCCGCTCTCAGCCAGCTCCTGGCAGGCGGTCGTAATGCCGCCGGGCGGAGCCCCGCAGCTCCCGGTCCCGTGCTTGCGAGGCACGACAGCGGGCG
>JADYXZ010000019.1 GCA_020853885.1 Bradyrhizobiaceae bacterium
GACCGCTCATCGGCGCGCCGCTCGTGCTCCTCGTCGCCGATACGCTGCGCGTCACCTTCACCTCCGAGGTGAACCGCGCGATCTTCAGCATCGTGGTGATCGTCATCGCCCTGTTCATCCCGGGCGGTGTCATGGGCATGCTCGACTATTGGCGCCGGCGCCGGAAGCGCGTCGAGGCAGCCGCAGTGGCCGAAGAACGCGCGTCCTAGGCGGTCGTGCTGGACTTGATGAGGTCCGCCGCGCGCTCGGCCACCATGATGGTTGGCAGGTTGGTGTTGGCGGCGGGAATGCGCGGCATGACCGACGCATCGACCACGCGCAGATTCTGCACGCCATAGACGCGGCAGGTGCTGTCGACGACCGCCATCGGATCGTCCTTGCGGCCGATGGCGCAGGTGCCCGACGGGTGCGCCATGGGCACGGCGGCGCCCAGAATTTCGGCGTCCGTCAGCGGCGACCGGCCGTGCCGGTTCGCGAACCAGCGGCCCGGACGGATGGCCGGCCCGATCAGCGCGCGACTCAGCGGTGCGGGCAGGTTCAGCGCCACTTTCGCCGCCGCCGCAAGCAATCCGCCCACGAGCCCCTGCCGGTTGAACTGGTTCAACGCCATGGTCGGCGGTAGCAGGAACGCGTCGCTGTAGGAATTTGCGACGGCGGGATCGAGGAGGAGCGTCTCCACCAGGCGGCCCGCCTTCGCCATGCGCGGCGCGTCGCGCGGGTCCTCCAGCATGCGGAAGTCGATGTTCGGCGGCGTCGCGGCGTCCGGGGTCGCGAGCGTCACCGAGCCGCGCGAGTAGGGCGCATAGAGCGCTGCGCCAAGCATCGCGAGATCGGGGCCGTAGGAGCGCGGGCTCACGCGGCCGAAGATGAAGATGAGCATGTCCGCCTCGGTGCCGCCTTCGAGGCCCGATGACTGCCGGATTCCAGCGATGGCGAAGCGCCGCAGCTGCGAGGCAAGTCGCGAGCGCGGCGGCAGCGTCACCGCGAAATGCAGATAGGGATGGTTCTGCAGGTTGCGGCCGACGCCGCGCCGGTCGGCGACCGGCGTGATCCCGAGCCGCTTCAGTTCCTCCGCCGGGCCGACGCCCGCGCGCAGAAGGATGGCCGGAGAGTGGATCGCCCCCGCGCTGAGCACGACTTCCCGTGCATCGATCCGGATCGTTTCGCCGCCGCGCTCGACGACTGCGCCACAGGCCCGTGTGCCGTCGAAGTGCAGCGCCGTGACGCGCGCCTCCGTTATGATCGCGAGGTTGCTCCGCTTGCGGACGGATTGCGTGAGGTAGCAGCTCGGGCTGGTCGAGCGGATGTCGCCGCTCTGGCTCACCGGCATCGGGAAGAAGCCGTCGCCGGGGTTCTCGTTGATGTCGGGCACGATGGGCAGGCCGCGCGTGACGGCCGCACGCTCCATCGCCGTGACGAAGCCCGGCCACTCGTTCGCGGGAATGCGGCGGATCGTGTAGGGCCGGGCCGCGCTCTGGCTTTGGTCGCGGTCGAGATCGTTCTCGGCCTTGCGGAAATACCGGACGACGTCGCTCCAGCCCCAGCCTTCGGCGCCGGCCGCCGCCCACGCATCATAGTCGGACGGCATGCCGCGCAACGCGACGAGTCCCATCACGCTCGATCCGCCGCCCATGACGCGCGCCTGCGGGAACGGATGCAGCGCGCCGTCGGCAAAGCGGGCGGCCTCGAGCTTCGGCCAGAAATAATTCGGGTTGAGCGCCGAACTGGGAAACGTGTCGACGATGTCGGCTGGCGTGGCTTGCGGCGGCGTGTCGGGCCCGGCCTCGACGAGCAGCACCCGCGTTGCCGGGTCCTCCGACAGGCGCGCGGCGAGCGTGGCGCCGGCGCTCCCTCCACCGACGATCAGGAAATCGGGGTTGTCCATGTTCAGCAGTACCCTTCGGGCAGGAATGAAAATCGTATCGCACCATCCGCGCGAAACAAGTTGATTGGTGACTAGCCGCCACGTGCACCGAGCTGTTCGGCCATCCAGTCGGCGGTCCGCGTGCGCCACTTGTAGGCGCGGTTGTTCGCTACGTGGTTGCCGTCCTCGATCAGCAGCAGTTCCACCGGCCCCTTTGCCTCGCGCGCGAGCCGCTCGGCGTCGCGCCAAGGGATCACGCGGTCGAGCTTCGCCCCGAGCACGAACAGCGGGCAGGCGATCCGCTCGGCGATGCCCTTCAGCGACAGCGTCGCCGCGTGGCGTTTCGCCTCTTCCATGGTTGCCCAATGGCTGCGCACGCGGAACGCCTCGCGCGTCAATTCAGGCAGTCCGTCCCACGCGTCGGCCCAGTCGTAGGGACCGCACAGCGCGATGCACGCCTTGATGCGCTTCTCGAAGGCCGCCGACCGCGGCGCGTAGTAGCCGCCGAGGCTCACGCCCCAAAGGCCGACCCGCGACGTGTCGAGATCGCTGCGCGCCTCGATTGCGTCGGCAACGGCCTTCACCGCCGCCTCGAAGTCGCCGCGGATCGCAAAGTTGTACTCGGCTTCGCCCTGGCCCGGCCCGTCGAAGCAGAGCGTCGCCACCCCGCGAGCGAGGAACGGCTGCTCGTAGGCGTCGGTCTCTTCCTTGGTGGAGTCGAGGCCGCAGCACATGATCATGACCGGCGGCTTTTCCACGCCGTCGGGCTTGCGCAGGATGCCGTAGAGATGCTTGCCCGCGTAGGGGATTTCGACGCGCTCACCGGCAGGCCGCATGTGCGGCAGCGCGAGGTTCTTGCATTCGACCGCCTTGCGGTGCGCGGCCTGCATCTGCGGGATGTCGTGCACGAACAGGAACTTGCCGAAATGATAATAGACCGCCGCACGGCTGAGATGCTCGCCGGCGCTCAGGAATTTCCGCTTGGCGAGCGCATCGCGGCCCAACTGCTCATGCACGGCCGCCCGCTCGGACCAGGCGCGGCACCAGTCGTCCCAGCGCGTGATCGAGCCCGTGATCTCCTCGAAATCGGCGAGCGCGACACCGTTCGCCACAAAACGCGGCCCCCAATGCGCCGCCGCGGACTTCACGCGGGCGTCCTGCACGACTGGAGAGTTTTGTTGCGGCTTGTTCACGGATGCTCCCGCCATTCTGCTTCTGTCAGTCGCGCGCTTCGTCCCGGCGATACCACGGCAGCAGCCAGCGCGTGCCCCGCGAAAGCAGGAGCTCGAACAGGACGCCCACGATCGCCAGCATCGCCACGGCCACGAACGCCTCGCTGTGTTTGAACGTGCGCGTATTATAGAGGATGTAGTAGCCGAGCCCCGGGATTGCCGCATAGAACTCCGCGACGACCGCGCCGATCAGCGCGCGGCCGGCGGCGAGCTTCAGCCCCGCGATCAGATACGGCACGGACGAGGGCAGCACGACGTCGAATAGGCGCGACCATCCCGAGCCGCGGAAGGAGCGCGACACTTCGATGTATTCCGGCGGCACGGCGCGCGCGCCGTCCGACACGTTGATGATGATGGCGAAGACCGCGGCGAACACCACGGTCGCGAGCCGCGCATCGCCCGTATAGCCGAAGAAGAGTGTCAAGAGCGGCAGGATCGCCACCATCGGCATGGCGAACAGCCCGCTGACATAAAGCTGCAAAAAGCGCTCGACCGCCGGCACGCGGCCGATGGCGAGGCCGATCGTGGTGCCGAGCACGACGGCAAACGCGAGCCCCTGCACGACCGCGCCGAGCGTCTGTCCCGCCGCAAGCCATAACCCCGGATCGGTGACGACCGCCGGGAACACGGCGACGATCCGGCTCGGCCGCGCCACGAACGCCGGCGCCCACAGGCGGACCGCGAGCTCCCAGATCGCCACGATGGCAATGCCGGCGGCGATGCGCGCCGTGGCCTCGGGGCTCAACCACGCGCGCAGGCCCGAGCGCGGCGGGGAGAGCGAAGCGTCCTGCGCGCTCATCGGTTCAGCCCCCGCCAGGCGGTGAAGCGGTTCTCAAGCGCGCGGCCGATTCCCATCAAGAGCACGCCGAGGATGGTGACGACGAGGATCGAGCCATAGAGCCCCGGCACGTCGAAGTCGCGCTCGCTCTGCATGATGAGGAGACCGATCCCGGTGCCCGACAGGAAGAACTCGCCAGCGACCAGCCCCACAAGCCCGCGGCCGATCCCCTGGCGGATGCCGGTCATCGAATAGGGAAGGGTGTGGGGAACGAGCACGTCGCGCCAGATGCCCCACTCGCCCGAGCGGAACGACTGCGCGACTTCAAGCATCTCGGGCTTCAGGCTGCGCGCGCCTTCCACCGTGTTGTAGAGGATCGAGAAGAAGGCGAACAGGAAAACGACCAGCGCTTTCGGTGCGAAGCCGAATCCCATCATCGACATGATGAAGGGAATGAGCGCCACCATCGGCGTCGCGTAGAGCACCATAATGTAGCTCTCGAGGCCGACGCGCAGGAGCCGCACGCGCGCGAGCAGAAGCCCCAAGCTTATGCCGACGACGATCGCCGCGCCGAGGCCCGTCAGATAGACGAGCGTGGAGCTCGCCAGCGCCCGCCCGAGCGCGCCGGATTGCACCATGCCGGCGATCGCGTCGATGGTCGCGGTGAACGACGCCAGAAACGCGGGGTTGGTCCGGCTGGCGATCAACTGCCAGATGATCGCACCGGCGGCGAGCGCGACTGCATAGGTCGCGTAGCGGGCCAGACCGGACTTGTCTTGCAGCATGGATTCGAACCCGCGCCTCATCCTTCGAGACGTCCGATCACCTCGTCCAGAGGAGCCGTGCGTAAGCACGGCGTCTCGAAGGACGAGGTGATCGGCCTCCTCAGGATGAGGCGCATTGCGATTGCCAGCCTGCCGGTTACTTCACCAGCTTCACGGCTTCCTCGTAGACTGAAAGATCGACGACACCCGCGTAAGGCACCGGGTCGCCCTTGATGTTGCCGACCTTTTTCTGTGTCGCAATGATGGAGTCGACGTTCTCCTTCTTGAGGCCGTGTTCGCGCGGCCAGAACTCCATCTTGACGTACTGCTCGATCGCCCATTTGGCGTCCGGCTCGCTGCGGCTGGTGGGGGCGGCGGCCTTGGCGACCGCGTCGATGTTCTTCGGGTCGCGCATGAAGCGTTCCGCCTCGATATAGGCGGCGACGATCTTGACGAGGTCGGCGCGCTTCTCGGCGATCATCTTTTTGGAAGTGACGAGCGCGAGATAGTGATTGATCTTCTGCACGTCGTTGATGTCGACGATGGGGATCACTTTCTTCTTGGATTCCCGTTCGATGATGGGCACGTCATCAATATGCAGGACGCCGACCGGAATCTGGCCGGAGATCATGGCCGTCAGCACGTTCGCGCTGAGCGGTACCTGCTGGGTCTCCTCGGCCTTCAGGTTGCACTGGCGCAGCATGACGTTGAGCGCAATCGAGCGGGCGCCGCCGAGGCTGTCCACGCCCACCGGCTTGCCCTTCACGTCCTCGCACTTGGTGATGCCCGGATCGAGCGAACCGATCAGCCAGTCCGGCTTCTCGTAGCCGTAGATCATCGCAAGGCCGGCGTCGGGATTGTTCGAGACCATCGTCACGACGAGCGGCGACGGCGACATGGAGAGCTGAATGTTGCCCGAGGCGACGGCGCGCGCAGCCGCGGCGCCGCTGTCGAACGGTCGCAGGGTCACGTTCACGCCGTGCTTCTTGAAGAGGCCTTGCTGCTCGGCGACATAAGCCTGCGTGTTCACGAATACGGGCGGAATGCCGGGCAGTCCGATCGTGTAGGTGTCCTGTGCGGTCGCATTTCCGGCCAGGCCCGTTGCGGCCGCCGTGATGACGAAGGACGCAAGAAGCGCCCGGGATTTCCTGTGCATGCTGTCTCCTCCCTTTATCCGTCGTTGCGGATGCTTGTGATTTGAACCTCGTCAACGCTGCAATTGCAGTTCCGCCGCCCTCGCTTCGTCCATCAGTGTCGTCCACACGTGCTCACGCAGTTGCGCGAAGTGGGGATGCATCAACGTTTCGCGCGTGCGCGGGTGCGGCAGGTCCACCTCGATGATCTCGAACACGCCGGCCGGCCGGCCCTTGAGCACGACGACCCGGTGGCCCATCAGCACCGCTTCCTCGATCGAATGGGTAACGAACACCATGCTGGTCGGTCGCACTTCCCAGATGCGCAGCAACTCGAATTGCAGGATTTCCCGCGTCTGCGCGTCCACCGCCGCGAACGGCTCGTCCATGAGGAGCACGCTCGGCTCGATCGCGAGCGCCCGCGCGAGCCCGCAGCGCTGCTGCATGCCGCCGGAGAGCTGGTAGGGGTAAGCGTCCTCGAAGCCGGCGAGGCCCACGAGCTTGATGAAGCGCGGCACGCGCTCGCGGATCTCCGCTTTCGACGCGCCGGCAAGCCGCAGCCCGTAGGCGACGTTGTTGAACACCGTCTTCCAGGGAAACAGCCCGAACTGCTGGAACACCATCGCGACGCCGGGCAGCGGCGCCGTCACCTCGACACCGGAGATTTCCACCTTGCCCGAGGAAGGCGCGATCAGTCCGTCGATGCAGCGGAGCAGCGTAGTCTTTCCGCATCCCGAAGGGCCGACGATGGCGACGATTTCCCGGTCGCCGACGTCGACATTGACGTTGCGAAAAACCTCGAGCGCGCCGTAGCGCTTCGCAAGGCCCTGCACCCGGATTCGCGCATTTGCACGAGCCGGACTGGCCGAAGGCTCCTTGCGCTCGGCCGCGATCGGGTGAGGAATATTCAATCGCTTACTCCGCTGCCTGCGGACGCGCGGCGGCCGGCTTTCTTGCCCAGTAGTTCGGATCGGATTTCGCGCGCTTCAGGTCTTCCTCGGTCTCGAATCCCGGCGCCATAGACCCGCTCTCGCCGGCCATCACCTGATGATGATCGATGTTCAGGATGCGCAGCCAGCGCTGCTGCCCCATCGTGAGCGCGATGAAGTAGCCGATCTCGACGAGCTCCGGCTCGGAGAAATGCCTGTGCAGCCGCTCCCAGAGCTTGTCGTCGGTCGGCAGATCCCAGGTGATCGCCTCGGCGTAGGAGAGGGCGGCTTTCTGCTTTTCGCTGAAGCGCGTCGACGACTCGAAATTGATCAGGTCGCGCACGTCGTCTTCCGCGATGCCGGCCTTTGCCGCCTTGATCGAGCGCTGATTGCCGCAGAATTCGCACAGCACCGAGCGCGAGACATAGAGCCGGCAGAGTTCCTTGATCGCGTGGTCGGCGACGCCGGTATGGAAGACGTCGCGCCACGAATTCGCGAACGACCAGAACACCGCCGGCACGTGCGCGCGCACGGCCTGGCTTTCCGGGCGCGGCGTTCCTTCGCGCCGGCAGCGGTCGAGCTCCGCGAGCATGGCCGGGTCCTGCAGATTGGCCGGATCGACATAGGAGATGCGCGGCTTGCGTTCTGCCATGGACGTTCCTCCCTGATTGATCGTTGTTGTTGCGGACCAACGCCCGCTTGGTTGACGCGTATGTTGAACCAAGGCCGCCAAGGGATCAATGCGGCTGCCCTCCGGCGCACCGTCCCAACCGGCCCACAAACGGCTGAAATGCGCCGCTCGGACATGGTCTTGCGCCGCTCACTGCTCGGGCCCCGCATATTTGCCGGCCGTCTGCGGGAATAGCGCCTTGACGATCTTGAAGCGCGAGATGTCGGCGGTCGAATCCGAGTGCAGGAAGATCGCTGCATCGCGAAACAGCTTCTCGATGCCGACCTCGAGCATGGCGCCGTTTCCTCCGTGCAGCTCCATCGCGTGCTGGCAGACCTTCAGAATCTCCTCGGATGCGAACACCTTGGTCATGTTGCACAACGGATCGGCATCCGCAGCCTTGTTCGTCACCGCGTCGATCGTCCGCGCCAGCAGCGAGCGCACCGCCTCGATCCGGATCGCCATGTCCGCGAGCCGCCAGGCCACCGCCTGGTGCTTGATGAGGATGCGGCCACCCTGCACGTAATTCTGGACGTACTCCGACGTCCGCTCGAAGGCGGCGACGCCGACGCCGAGATTCTTCGCCGCCTGGACGATCTTGCCGGGCAGGAAATAGACGCTTGCCTTCTGCATGGCGTCGTTCTCGGCGAGGATGTGGTCGGCCGGAACGCGGCAATCCTCGAACACAAGTTCGCCGTTGTTCATGAACCGGCCGCCCATGGTCTCGTTGCAGCGCGCGACCGTGAGGCCGGGCGTGTCGCGCGGCACGACGAATGAGGACGTGCCTTGCAGGATTCCCGCCTTCGGGTTCGTGTTCGCATAGACGACGTAGAGCCCGGCGTCGTAGCCGTTCGAGATGAACTGCTTGCGGCCGTTGATCACCCATTCGTTGCCCTGCTTCTCGGCGCGCGTCTGCATCGCCGCTTCCGGCACGTTGTAGGGCAGCCAGCGGTCCGACGCGCCGCGCGGTTCGGTGAGGCAGTGCGCGAACAGCATCTGCGGCTCGTCGACGAGGCGCTTGAACCACTGCTCCTGCAGGTGGCGCGGCGCGAGATGGCGCAGCAGCACGGCGATCTTCCAGTTCTGCACCAGCTTGTCGGCGAGCCCGCAGTCGCCGCGCGCGATCTCCTCGGCGATGATCGCGAAGGTCTGCACTTCGGTTTTTGGATCGAGCTCGACGCCGCCGAATTCCTCCGGCACGCCAAGCGCCCGGATGCCGATCCTGTCGGCGGCCTCCAGAATCTCGGCGGGCAGGCGTCCGTCGGCGTTCATGTCCCACTCGCGCTGCCAATTCTTGCGGATGAAGGGGACGATCACCTCGTCGGCGAATGCGCGGCAGGAGTCGCGCATCATGCGTTGCTCTTCGGACAGATTGTAGGACATGGCGCGTCGAGTCCTTGCCTCGTATTCAGTTCGGTTGGATAGTGGCGGCAGCGAACATAAGAAAAGAAGCGGGGGAACAGTGGTCGACACCATCAACGTGATCGTATTTCCCGGCGGGTTCAACCTGCCGCTTTGGACCGCCGACCGTCAGGGGTTTTTCGCGCGGCAGGCGCTCGACGTGCGCCTGCACCTGACGACGAGCTCGATGGAGCAGCTCGCCGGCCTCATCAAAGGCCAGTGGGAAATCGGCATGACCGGTTTCGACAACGTCGTCGCCTACCAGGAAGGGCAGGGCGAGGCGGAGATCGACCGCAAGCCCGATCTCTTCGTCTTCATGGGCGGCGACGACGCCTTCCTCCGCCTGGTTGTGCAGAAGGATATCGGAAGCTACACCGACCTGAAGGGTAGGACGCTGACGGTCGACGCCATGACCACCGGCTTCGCGTTCGTGCTGCGCAAGATGCTGGCGCTGAACGGCATCAAAGAGAGCGACGTGAACTTCGAGCGCGCCGGCGGCGTTATGCAGCGCTGGGAAGCACTGAAGGCCGGCCAGCATGCGGGCACCCTGCTGCTCACGCCGTTCGACCTGCTTGCGGAGAAGGTGGGCTTGCGCGTCCTGCAGAGCGCGTTGGCGGTGTTTCCGAATTATCAGGGCATTGTCGGCGCGGCGCGCCGCGCGTGGGCGAAGGAGAATCCCGAGACGCTCCAGCGCTTCATCCGCGCCTATCTCGACGCGCTGGCCTGGCTGTTCGATCCGGCCAACCGCAAGGGCGCCGAGCAAATCCTCGTCGAGAAGGTTCCGAACATGACGCCGGAGCTTGCCGCCGCCACCTGCAACATCTTCCTCGGCAAGGGCGGGTTCGATCCGGAAGCGCGGATCGACCTTGCGGGCATCCAGCAGGTGCTGGCGTTGCGTAGCGAATACGGACATCCGAAGAAGAGCCTGACCGACCCGGGAAAATATCTCGATCTCGGCTACTACGACGCCGCCCGCGGGCTTGCGTGAGGAGGTCGCGGCGCGCGGCATCAGCCCACCCTGAACGGCCCGCGCGGCGCGGTGTGAATGCTCTCCGCGTCGCTCTCGGTGATGACGACGCATTCGCCGGTCTGCACGCCGGCTTTCTGGTCCGTGGTGATGACGTTCGGCTGCACCACCAGCATCATGCCCGCCTGTAAGGTGAGGTCGGGCAGTGGCCCGTTCTCGCGCGTGGGCGAGCCGATGACCGGCGGCAGGTAGCCGCCGCCATAGCCGTGCACGACATCGTCATAAAAAGAGAAGCCCGCCCTTTCGATCAGCTTTGCCGCTTCCGCGAGTTCGCGCACATGCGTGCCCGGGCGAAGCTTGGCGAAGATCGCATCGAAGGCGGCGTCGGCGGTCTCGTGCAGTTGCTTATATAATGGCGTCGGCTCCGCGCCGACGAAGAACGTGCGCAGCACCTGCCCCTGCGCATCCCAGAAACTCGCCGTGATCTCGGTGGAAATGACGTCGCCCGCCTGCACCTTGCGCGTCGAGGGGTGCTGGCGCGGCACGCACACCTGCGGGTCGGCCATCGACGTGACGCCGAAGAAATGGATCACGTTCGAGCCGCCCCACGGCGTGTAGGCGCCCTCGACGATGGCGCCGAGATCGCGCTCGTCGATCCCCGGGCGGATGTCGCGGATCAACGCCTCGATGGAGAGGTCGGAGAGGCGGGCGGCGATTCGCGCCCAGTCGATCTCTTCCTGCGATTTGACCATGCGCAGGCCGAAATACGCACGATTGAGGTCCTTCACGTCGCCGTACTTCGCCGCGAGCGCCTTGTACGACCCGATCGGCAAAGCGCCGACGACGCCGACGCGGCCTTCCTTGGCGCCGCGTGCCGCAAGCTCCGCGATCACGGACTGGATGGTGGCTTCGCCGCCCCAACGGACGTCGGTATTCGGCATCATCAGGCGGGCGAGGGGGAGATGATTGTAGAACTGGATGAACAGCGTGTCCCGCCGTCCGGGCGTCACCACGAGCGCGGCTTCATAGGTCGTGTGCCAGTCGCACACCCAATGCACCGCGCCGCCGCGGAAGCCCGCGCCATAGACCAGCAGGTGATCGACGCCCGCATCCTGCATGGCGCGCTCGACCAGCGCGCGGCGCCGCGTCATCTCGGTGTCGCTGAAGCGCGGATACTCCTGCTCGACGATCGCCGTGAGATGCGGCGGCAGATTGAGTGCGGGTTTCATCAGTAGGGCGTCACGGTGGCCTGGCCGAGCGAGTTGATGCGCACGTGCTCATGCGGCGCGGGCTTGCCGGCGATACGGTCGGCGCACCAGTCGGAGAGCATGACCATCCAGTTCTCGCCGAGATAGGAGGCGAGGTTGCCGCCGATCGCGTGCCGCTCGCCCTCATAGACGACAAATTTCTTCCGCACCTGCAGCTTCGACACGAGGTCGGTGGAGAATTCGATCGGCGAAAGCTCGTCGTCCTCGCCGCCCTGCACCAGCACCGGGCATTTGATCCTGTCGATCAGCGGCGCGACGGAAAACTTCTTCTTGAACTCGTCGAACTTCGCCTCGTCGTCGTAGCCGGACATATACATGAACCGCATCTTGTAGGAGGGCGAGGCCATGTCCATGATCGAGTTGAGCCCCGCCTCGTGATTGACGAAGGTGACGGCGAGCCCCTTGATCTTCTCCTGCAGGGCGGCGGCCGCCTGCAGTGAGAAGAAGCTGCCGAAGCTGATCCCCCAGACCACGATCCGCTCCTTGTCGATGTGCGGGTGCTGAATGAGCCGCTCATAGACCTTAAGCGCGGCGTCGATGTGGTTCGTTTCCGTTACGCATAGCCCGTTGATTGTGCACTCGCCCTGGCCGGGACCGTCATAAATGAAGTTCGCCATCCCGCGCTCGATGAACTTGTCGCCGTACATCGAGCACATGATCTCCTTCGAGCCGTCCATGCCGTCGATGCCGATGACAAGCGGGAATTTCTCGCCGGGCGCGGGCTGTCGCGGGAGATGCAGGTAGCCGGGAATGAACTGGCCGTCGCCGCCGAACGGAATCTCGATGCGCTCGACCGGCCGGTTCATGTACTGGGCGAACTTGTCGTAGCACTTCACCATGCGCGTGTTGTAGTCGGTCGAGACTTCGTTGGTCTCGAAGATCGGCCAGCGCGCGGCGGAATAGAGCATTGCCGCGATGAAATAGCTTTCGCGCGCCGAAACGAGGCGGCCTTCCTTCTCGAAATTCTCCGCCTTCGTTTCGCGCCGGCGCGCGGCTGCCGCGAATTCGCGGTGCATGTCGGCGAACTTCCGGACCCGCATGCCGACCGTGCGAAAATCGGCGACCGCATCCGGTCCCGCCGGATACATCGTGTAGCCGAGGCGCGGCTGGTCCCATTCGACGCCAATCGCCTGGATGATGGAATCGATCGCCCAGCGCTGTTCCTTCCAGCGGCGGACCATCTGCTCGGTCTTCGCGCGCATCATGACTCACACTCCCGACAAGATTCAGAACGGCTTGCCCCGTTGCGACGGCTACCACCAGGTCCAGCGCTGCCCAACGAGAACGAGGGAAAGCCAGGGAAACAGGACGCAGATCATCAGCACCACGACCATCGTGAGCGTCATCGGCATGGTGCCCATGAAGATCTGCCAGGTCGTGATGCGCTGATCGTCCAGGTTCGCTTTCACCACGAAGACGGCGAGGCCGAGGGGCGGTGTGAGCAGGCCGATCTCGATGGCGATCACCGAGATCAGGCCGAGCCAGATGAGATTGACACCGAACGCATCGAACACCGGAATCACGAAAGGCAGCACGATCAGCATGATCGACACGGAATCGAGGAAGCAGCCGAGCACAATGACCACTGCCAGATAACCGAACAGGATCACCATGACGTGGAGATCGGCGTTCTGCAGCCACTGGCCAACCGCGTAGGGCAAGCCCGATAGCGTCAGCATCTGGGCATAAAGGGCCGCCGCCATCAGCAGAAAGCAGATCGCGGCCGTTACGCGGCCGGTTTCCAGCGCCACTTCCCAGAATATCCGCAGCGTCAGCTCCCGGCGGAACAGCGCGATGAGGAAGGCCGCCAAGGCGCCGGCGCCGCCCGCCTCGGTCGGCGTGAAGTAGCCGCCATAGATACCGCCCAGCACGGTTCCGACGAGGATCACGATCGGGAAGAACTTGCCGGCGATGATCCAGCCCGAAGCCCCGTCGAGCGGCCCCTTGTAATCGCCGCTCAGGGCCTTCGGATCGACGGCCACGAATCCCGGCCGGAAACGGGCCATCAGGAAGATTGTCACGCAGAACGCGAGCGCCATCAGGATGCCAGGCAGGATGCCGGACTTGAACAGGTCGGCGATCGAGACGTTCGCGATCACGCCGAAAATGATCATCAGGATGCTCGGCGGGATCAGCATGCCGAGGATGGAGCTGCCGGCAACGACGCCCACGGAGAAGCCCGGCGTGTGGCCGTGGCGGATCATCTCCGGCACTGCGACCTTGGTGAACACCGAGGCGGATGCGATGGTGGTGCCGGTGCAGGCGGCGAATACGGCGTTCGCGGCCACGGTTGCCATGCCAAGACCGCCGCGGATACGGCGCATGAAGAGGACGGCGACGTCGAACGTATCCCGCCCCATATTGGTGGCTGAGACGAACAGGCCCATCAGCACGAACAGCGGGATGACCGCGAACGCGTCCGAGGCAATCGACGTCGCAACCGAACTCGACAGCAGCTTGCCTGCGATCGTGAGCCCCTTCATCGCCCAGACGCCGACGAAGGAGAGCAGCATCAGCGCGACGCCGATGTGCATGCCGCTTTGAATGAGGAACAGGCTTGCCACGAGGCAAGTCGCACCGATCATCACTTCGCTCATCGGGCCGGCCCCGTCGTCCGCATGGCCCGCTGAAATTCGCGCAAGGCAAACAAGGCGAACTGCACCGCTGTCGCGGCGGCGCCAAAAACGATGGCTGTATAGAACGGCCAGATTGGAATCTCGACTACGCCCGCGGTGCCGCGGAAGTAGCCATTGCGGTAGGTTTCGGCGAGGATCGGCCAGACATAGATCACGACGAGCACCATCAGCGCCGCGCCGACCAGATTGAAGATGCCGTAGATGAAGGCCGCGAACTTGGGACGCGACGTCGCGACCGCGCGCATGATGAGATCGTTTGACACGTGCCGATCCTCGCGCAGCGTGTTCGCCATCTGCAGGAATACGATTGCGACGATGGACAGGCCCAGGAATTCGAGTACGCCCGGCAGCGGATGATTGAATGCGTTGCGGCCGATGACGTCGGCGTTCACCGCGACGGCCATCGCGAGGATGAGCAGCGTGCCGATGACATTGAGCACGCGCGTGAGCGTGCCGAAGTAGGAGGAGCGAGGGGCGCCGTCGGCCGGCGCCCCTTGCTCATTTCGATCGGACATGACGTGCGTCCCGGTCGGTCATTAGACCGCTTCCTCAAGACGGGGACTTACTTCTTGTCCCAGTCCCGTACCGGCTTTGCGCCGGCCTTGCGCATTTCTTCCATGTATGCGGTCAAGGCCTGGCTGCCCGGCAGGCTCTGCTTGTCGATGCGTGCCGCCCATTCCTTGGCGATGTTCGGCAACGCATTGGCCCACTTCACCTGCTCGTCGCGCGGCAACACGAAGTTCTGCGCGCCCGCGAAGTTCTTCGGAGCGGTATCGAAGGCCGTATCGCCGGCCTCCTGCTGAATCTTGTCCGCGGCCGCCGTCCAGTCGGTGGCGACTTCGTGGAGGATCTTGCGTACTTCCGGCGGCAGTTTGTCGTAAACGCCCTTGTTGATGATCAGCGCCGCGGCGTACTGCGCACCGAAGCCGACTTTGGTCACATACGGGGCGGCCTCGGAATACTTCATGCCGGGGTTCGCGGACGGGAAGATGATGAAGCCATCGATCACGCCGGTCTTCGCGTTGTTGTAGTAGAGCGTCATGTTGCTGTCGACCGGTGTCGCGCCGGTGTCGCGGATCCACTGCAGCGCCGCGCCGGCGGTCGAAAGTTTCTTGCCCTTGATGTCCTCGAACTTCTTGACCGGGAAGGTCGTGAACAACTCGTAGGAGTCGAAGCTCGAACCTGCGAGACGAACGACGCCGAACTTGTCGTACTGCGCCTTGTATGCCGGCACGGTGGCGTGCAGCTTGTCGATGGTCTTGCCGACCAGGACCACATCGCTGGTGACGAACGGCGTCGCAAACGAAATCTGCTCGAGCGGAAGCTTGTCCGGATGGAAGATCGTCGGCTCGAAGCCGATGTCGGCGATGCCGTCGGAAACGCCCTGCAGCACGAACGTCGGCTTCAGGAGCGAGCCGGCATAGGCCTGCTTCCAGTTGATCTTGTACTTCTTGTCGAGTCCGGCAGCCGCCATGCGTTTGTCGACCTCGGGCACGAAGAATGTCTCGACCATGGCGAGCGGCCGCATGGCGCGCGTCGGCTGTCCGGCGGCAACGGTAAGATTGATTTCCTGCTGCGCGAATACCGGCGACGTGAAGACGGTCGATGTTGCCAATAGTACGGCGCCGGCGACCAGCCCGGATTTGACAGCAACCTTGTACATCGCTTCCTCCCGTTGAGCGTGAAGTTTGGCGTACGCTCTGTTCATTGGATGCGGCGCCGACATCCGCTTTTCTGTTGAGTCGCGTGCGGTTGTGTCGTGCGCCGAAGATGGCAGTTCGCTGGGGATCGTGCGGAAGTCGGCCAATCTCGTCAACTGGAAAAGCGGATTGGGTTCCGGTAATGCACCGCAGCGGGTGGGCGAGGTGCCAATGCCGTGGGCCGGAAAATTGTGCAAACGATTGCCCGGATGCATCGGTCGCGTTAGACTTTTCGAGGCGGGCAGGGGCCGCGCGGAGGCGGCAGTTCTCGTAAATGCTCTCCGGCCGGCTATTGCCCGCGGTAGCCGGTTCGGGCTTATTGTAATGGCTCATCGGAACGATGAAAGCGCGCGCAAGGAAATCCCGCGGAGGCCGCCCCACGCTGAAGGACATCGCGCGCAAGGTCGGCGTCCATGTGTCGACCGTTTCGCGTGCGCTCGATGTGCAAACCAGCGCCCGCCTGGCGCCGAAGCTGGTCGAGAAGATCCGGCGCGCGGCGTTGCGATCCGGCTACAAGCCCAACCCGGCGGCGCGCGCACTCAAGACCCGCAAGTCGCGCACGATCGGCGTTGTCATTCCGGATATCGCCGATCCTGCGTTTCCGCCGATCATTCGCGGAATCGAAGACGGCCTCGCGCGTAACGATTATGTCGCCATCGTCGCCAGCACCGACGGAAACCCGTGGCGCCAGCAACGCATCCTCGAAGCCATGCGTGCCCGGGGCGTGGATGGCCTTATCCTGGCGGGCGTGTTGCGCACCGATGCGATGGTGTCGAAGCTCACCGCCGGAATTCCCGTGACCACCGTCATCCGTCAGACCGACGCTTCCCCTTTTTCCACGGTGCTGCACGACGAGGACGGCGGCATTCGTCTCGCGCTCGCCCACCTGGTTTCGCTCGGGCATCGCTCCATTGCCACGATCGCCGGCCCGCAATCGTTCTCGACGGGTTACAACCGTCATGCCGCCTTCAACCGGCACGCCGAATTGCTCGGAGTCCGCTCGGATCCGCCATTGACTGCGTTCGCGCGGGCATTCAATGAAGCCGAAGGCGAACGCTGCGCGGAGGAATTGCTGGTGACCGGCCGGCCGTTCACGGCAATCATCTGCGCCAACGACCGGCTGGCGATCGGCGCCATCGCCGCTTTGCGCCGCCATTCCTTGCGCTGCCCGGAAGATATTTCCGTCACCGGCTTCAACGACATGCCGCTGGTCGACCGCTTGTCCCCCGCGCTGACCACCGTCCGCGTGCAGCATTTCCAGGCGGGCATCGAAGCGGCGGAGATTATCGTCGATATGGTAGAGAAGAATCCGGTGGAGCCGCGGCACACGATCCTGCCGGTCGAGTTGGTCGTTCGCGAATCGACGCGCCGCCTCTCGCATGGGCGCATGCAGCGGGCGGAAAATTTATCATCGCGAGTTGAATAGACGCGGAAGGAGATACTGGGTGGAAATTGGATTTATCGGCCTCGGCGCGATGGGCGTGCTCATGGTCGAGCGCCTCATGGCCGCAGGCCATAACGTGACCGGCTGGAACCGCACTAGGGAGAGGGCTGCTTCGCTCATTCAGTCGGGTATGCGCTGGGCCGATACGCCGCGCGAGGTCGCCGAGCGTTCGGAGATCGTCTTTTCCATCGTCACGGATTCGAAAGCGGTCCAGGCGGTCGCACTCGGCAAGGACGGCGTGATCGCCGGCCTGCCTAAAGGCGGCGTCTATATCGACATGAGCACGATTGCGCCGGACGTGAGCAGGGCGGTGGCTGCCAAATTTGCGGAGGCCGGCCTCACGATGCTCGACGCGCCGATCTCCGGCAGCCCGGTCACGGTGAAGAAGGGCGAAGCGTCTGTGATGGTGGGCGGCGACAAGGCGGCCTACGAACGGGTGCGGCCTGTCCTGCTCGCGATCGGCCCGAAAGTGACCCACATCGGCGAGAGCGGTCACGCCGTGCACATGAAGATCGCGGTGAACCTCCTGCTCATGATCGAGGTGATTGCCTTCGGCGAGGCGGTCGCGCTGGCGGAGAAGGGCGGCGTCGACCGCGCCGTCGCGCTCGATGCGATCCTGAAGAGCGTCGCCGCCTCGCCGGTGCTCGGCTATCGCGGCCCGTTCATCCTCGAAGGCAACATGCCGGACGTCCCGCTCGCCGACGTCACGTTGCAGCAGAAGGACATGCTGCTCGCGCTCGATCTCGCGCGCAATCTCGGCAGCCCGATCCCGCTCGGCGCTGCCGCGAACGAGATGATGAATGCGTGCAGGGGACTCGGAATCGATTATCGCGACTTCGTGACGGCGCATGAGGTCTATTTGATGCTGGGAGGAAAACGCAAGTGAGTAGTGCAAAGATGTATCGCACCAATCTTCGCGACGTGCCGAAGGTCGAAGGATTGAGGCGCGACGAAGGCTGGGTGGACATGCAGGTCCAGTTCCTGGTCGACAAGAAGACGGCGGGCGCAAACAATGTCGTCGGCTGGACCGTGCTGAAGCCGGGCGCGCGGCACGAGAAGCATCTGCATCGGAACTGCGACGAATTCTTCATCGTGCTGAAGGGGCACGGCACGATCTACACCGACGAGGGTGAAGTGCCGTCAGGGGAGGGCGATGTCATCTATTCCCCGCGCAACTGTTGGCATGGCTTCAACAACACGTCGAACGAGGACGTGGTGCTGGTGTGGGGCTGGATGGGGGCTGGATCGATCGAGGATTCCGGCTACGAAGTGCCGTCCGAGTGAGCGAATCGTGCGGCAACTTTTCTGCGGCGGGCATGAAAGATGAATATTCAGGACGATCAGCGCGTTCAGCGCGGCATGCAGGCGCAACTGGCGGCGCGCCGCCGCCGCCTCGATGCCGGCGAGGCCCACATCGGCTGGAAGATCGGCTTCGGCGCACCGGCCGCGATGGCGAAGCTCGGCATCGCAGGCCCGCTCATCGGCTTCATGACCGATCGAAGCGTGGTTGCCTCCGGCGCGGCCGTTTCCATCTCCGGATGGTCGAAGCCCTTCGCGGAGACCGAGATCGCCGTCCACATCGGCAAGGACCTTTCCGCCGGCGCCGGTCGCGAAGTTGTCGCCGATGCGATCGCCGCCCTCGGCCCTGCGATCGAGCTCGCGGACATCGATCGGCCGCCGGAAGATCCGGAGGCGATCCTGTCCGGGAACATCTACCACCGCCATGTGATCCTCGGCCGGCGCGATCCTTCCCGCGCTGGCGCCAGGCTCGATGGCTGGTCCGGCCGGGTCGCCCGCAACGGCAAGGAGACGGCCCGCGTAACCGACCTGCAAGCCAATACGGGCGAAATCCTTGGTCTCGTCATGCATGTCGCGAACACGCTCCCGCAGTTCGGCGAGCAGTTGCGACGGGGAGACATCATCATCTGTGGCTCGATCGTGCCGCCGATGGAATTGCGCGCAGACGATGCGGAAGTCGCCTACAGTCTCGAGCCGGGCGACTGGGCGTGCTCCGTTCGCTTCGAACATCGTTAGCGCGCGGCTCTTGCCGGGCGGCGAAGGCTTGAATGTCAGCCTTTCCCCAAGGCTTTCACCGCGTTCTTCAAAGCCGAGCCTTCTTCATCCTTGAGCGCCGCTTCGCGGAGTTGTCTCAGAATGGACGGAGCATTTGGCTTCCCGAGCAGCATGGGCGCGGCCGCTGCGAGCACGTCGAAGCTCGCGGCGGTGCGCGCATGGGTATCGCCATACCCCTTGATCATGCTCCGGCATTTGGCAAACTCGACAGCCAGCTCGTAATCGTTCGCGGCAATGTGCAGGATTGCTTCGATCCATTCGCTCAACGCTGCCTTCTCGGCCTTGAACCGCAACGAGCGCCTGCGCAGCGGCTTCAACGAAGCGACCAGATATAAAGAGAGATAGCCCAGAACCGTCGTCGTTCGTACAGTTCTACCGCCGCGGCCAAGACGGTCGCAGAAGCGCCGTGCCCAAGGCCGGTTCTTCACGGCGCTTCCAAGAGCCGCCGGAAGCACGTCGGCAATCTCCTCGGTTCGCGGATGGAAGAAATCCGTTACCTCCAGGACCTGCGACCCGCGCAGTCCGGCTTCGCGATCGATGCGCGCAAGCCTCTCGGACCGGATTTTCAGCTCCGCCACGCGAATGGCATCCTCGTAAGCCATATTGAGCGCCGTTGCGCGCGCAACCTCGAGGAGCAGCCGGTCGTCCCCATGCCCGCGCTCCCGCTCGAGGCCTATGAACGGCAGCAATAGCCTCAGATACTCGTTCGCATATTCGTCGTCCTGATAGTCGGTAAGTCGCTCGACTCCGGTGCAAATCAACGACAGCGACTCTTCGCTCAGGATCGGACGCAAATGCTTGAGGCGGGCCACGACGCTGGGGCGAAGCCGGCCGGGTTTCCGCCGGACGGGCCGCCGGGAACTCGCGCTTTCACCCATCGCCTTGACGGATGCGGCCGTGAACGCCGCCTGATTGGAGTTTGCGGCGCTCGCATGTGCCGCAACGGCACGTTCGAAGAGCTCTTGCGAGAAGGGCAGCGCTCCGGAGGCGGCCAAGGCCCCGAACAGTGCGGCGTTGATCTGGCTTCCGGCGCCATCGGCGACCGCCTGCATGTCGAACGCGATGACTTGCTTGGCTGCGGCCTGGCAGGCTTCGCGCAATGCGGTCTCGTCCACCCGGGCATCGCCGAGCGCCATCCGCTCGTCGATTGAATAGACCCGGTGCGTGGAGGCAATCAGCATGGTCCGATCGGGAGTCACGAACCCGCGTTCGATCGCGCGGCCTGCCTCCATCAGCTCCGATGCAATGACGATATCTACCTGGCCGGGCGTCGGCATCAGCGCCAGGACCGGCTCGCACCCGGCCGTTTCCGCGGCGGCCCGGGGGAATATCTCCACATAATAGATCGTCGCGCCTGTGCGCTGCGCCACGCCCGGCACCGATGTGGCTTGCACGAGGTAGCCGCCGCGCTCGGCGGTGTCGACGATCCAGTCGGTCAGCACGCCGCCGCCTTCGCCACCCAGCGCAAAGATTGCGATGGTGATGGGGCGGGGAGGAGCGGCCAAATCCGTCATGCTGCTGACTCAGGCGCTGACCGTTGCTCTTCGGATGACCCGCCGCTGCAGCCGCCGGATCACCGCGCGCCGAAAGCGTGCCTTCGCTCGCTCCCATCGCGAAGGATTTTCGACGATGGAAACGCGGTAGAAGGATGGACAGAGCGCTTCCGTCCGCACCAGCTCCCCGCACAGCCCGCAACCGACGCAGGACCGGGTGATGGTCGTGACCGGCTCCCGGCGGAGCGGATCGGGATTGGGCGCGATCGTGAGGGAGGGGCATCCCGAAAGGCGAATGCAGGAACGGTCGCCGGTGCAGATTTCGGGGTCGATGCCGAAGCGCTCGCGGACGACGCGCCCGCCCTGTTGGGCGAGGGCGGCCATCTGTGGTCGAACCCGGCGCTGCCGGTTCAGCATGCATTCGGATTGCGCGATGACGACTTTGGGCCCCTTTTCGGAAGTCGTGAGCGCTTCCTTGAGTGCGTCGCGCGTGCGGCGCAGGTCATAGGTGCGCGTAAGCGTCCGCACCCATTCCACGCCCACGCCGCGGACCGCTTTTTCGATCGGATTTCCTGTCGTTCTGACCGTATCGCGCTCCGGCGCAGAAGACAGGACTTCCTGCCCGCCGGTCGCGGCGGTGTAGCCGTTATCGACAATGACCGTTACGGTCTCGCTCTTATTGAAGACGGCGTTGGCGACGCTGCTTGCGAGGCCGTTGTGCCAGAAACCGCCGTCGCCGATGACGGCGATCGCGCGCCGCTCCGCCTCTCCGCTGAATGCCGATGCGCCGGCGCCGCCAAGCCCGTAGCCCATCGTCGTATTGCCGATATTGAAAGGCGGCAGAATGGAGAAGAGATGACAACCGATGTCGCAGCTCACGTGCCGCGAGCCAAGCTCGCGCTCGATCAGCTTGATCGCCGTGAAGATCGGCCGTTCGGGACAGCCGGTGCAGAATGAGGGAGGACGCGGCCGCACGTTGCCGGCGACGGACTTGAGGGCAGTCGCCGCTTTCTGTTGGCCCGTCCCGGCGGCATCGTCAGACCGGGCCTCCTCCTGCTTGATCGCGAGTTCGGGCCGATAGGCGCGCAGGAATTTGAGCAATCCCGCCTTGACGACAGAGCCCGCATACTCGCCGGCCATCGGCAGCATGCTCTTGCCTTCGATGCTGGTTGCAACTTGCGCGCGCCGCAGGATGGTGTTGATGGCCTGTTCGATGAACTCCGGCTGGCCTTCCTCGACGACGAGGATCGCCTTCTTGCCGGCGCAGAATCGAAGCAGCTCCGGCTCGACCAATGGATAAGTCACATTGAGGACATAGAGCGGGACGCGGGTCTTGCCGAACACATCCGCAAGCCCGAGCTGCTCGAGCGCGCGCAGCGTCGTGTTGTACAGGCCGCCCTGCAGGACAATGCCGATGTCGTTGGCATCGCCTTCGAAGATCTCGTTGAGCTTCTCGTCCTCGATGAAGCGCACGGCAGCCGGCCGGCGCCGCTCGATCTTTTCGTGCTCGTGCAGATAGGTCGCTGGCGGCAGCGATATGCGGCCGGTGTCGCGGATCGGCTGCGCGAGGGCCTGCTTTAATGTCCGCGGCGGCCGGCGGTTGTCGCGGGTCTGGAATCTTCCATAGACGTGGCAGGCGCGGATGCGCAGCTCGAGCATGACCGGCGTATTGGAGGCTTCCGACAACTCGAACCCTTTTTCCACCGCGCGCACGATGGACGGGAGGTTCGGACGCGGATCGAGCAGCCAGACCTGCGACTTCATGGCGAAGGCGTGGCTCCGCTCCTGCATGATCGAGGAGCCTTCGCCGTAATCCTCGCCGATGATGACGAGCGCGCCGCCCCGCACGCCGCCGGATGCGAGATTGGCAAGCGCGTCCGAGGCCACGTTCACGCCGACCGGAGACTTGAACACGGCGGCCCCGCGGATCGGATAGCTCACCGAAGCGGCGAGGGCCGCGACTGCGGCCGCCTCGTTCGCGCTGGCTTCGAAATGAACGTCGAGCTCGCGCAGGACGTCGCCGGCGTCGTTCAGCACATCTACGAGATGGGAGATCGGCGCGCCCTGATAGCCAGCGGCATAGGCGATGCCGGATTGCAGCAGCGCTTTGGTGACGGCGAGGATGCCTTCGCCGCGAAACTCCTGCCCCTCTCCGAGCCGGAGCTTTCCGATCTCCTGCTGGAAGGAGCGCTCAGCCACGCCTATGCCGATCGCTTGATCGGCTGCCTGGACCTTGCCGTCCTGCTGAATTCAGCGGCGCGGCGGCACCAGGCCAGCACCTCATCGGCGGTGGGCGCAAGTTCGACCGCGAAACCGCCGTGAAAATTCTGCCACGGTTCCCGGTGAGGCTGCGCGACGGCGGTCAGCAACGGGACGCCGATCTCCATCGCACGCGCGATGACGCTGCGAAATCCGCCGCCCTCGGCCTCCGCTTTCCCGAACTTGTTCAGGATGACGAGGTCGATCGACTCGTCGATGGCGTCCTCCAGCCGCCTGCCCATTTCCGCGAGGCTGCCTGTATCAAGACGGCAGGCTTGCGCTTCCGCGCCGAGGTCTTGCGAGATGATGACGCGCGCGCCGCTTGCGAGATCGACAAGCACCATGTCCGCGCAGCACGTCCCGCCGACGGCTGAATCGGACTGCGCGGGATCTTGCTGAACTGCGCCGCCCAGCCGCACATTCTCCGCGCGCAGCGTGGAGGCGACAGCGGAAAGAAACCTGTCGATCGGAAAGCCGGCTTCGTGGCCTACGGCTGCGATCAGCGGTCGATCTTCCGTCAGGCCGTCCAAGTTGCGGAGATCGCCTGTCATCTGACACTCGCCAATAAACCGATCAATAAACATGGCGTCTTCGGAGACGACTTCCTTGATCTTGGTCAAATTCGCCTTCCCGCGGGTCTGATAGGAACCTCCAATCAATAAATTATGCCAACGAAATAAAATGCTGTGGGAGGAATGAATGAGACTCGCAAAATTTGCGTTCTTGTCGGCAATGGGCGCGGCGTTCGCGCTGGCGTCCGTTTCGTCGGTTTCGGCTCAGGTCAAGATCGGGGCGGTGCTTTCGGTCACCGGCCCGGCCTCTTTCCTTGGCGATCCGGAAAAGAAGACTCTGGAAATATATGTCGCTGCGATCAACGCCAAGGGCGGAGTAAACGGTCAGAAGCTCCAGCTCATCGTCTATGATGACGGCGGCGATGCCAATAACGCCAGGACGTTCGCCACGCGTTTGATCGAAGAAGACAAGGTCGTCGCCATGGTCGGTGGCACGACGACCGGTTCGACGATGGCGATGATACCCGCATTTGAAGAAGCGCAGATCCCGTTCATCTCGCTGGCGGGCGCCGTGCAGATCATCCAGCCGGTGCGGAAATGGGTATTCAAGACCCCGCACACGGACACGATGGCCTGCGAGAAGATTTTCGCGGACATCAAGCGCCGTAAGCTTTCCAAGGTGGCGTTGATCTCCGGCAGCGGCGGCTTCGACAAGTCGATGCAGGCCGAGTGCGTCAAGGTCGCGCCGGCCGCCGGCATCACGATCGTGCATCAGGAGTCGTATGGACCGCGCGACACCGACATGACGCCGCAGCTCACCAACATCAAGGGCAAGGCGGACGTGCAGGCGGTGATCAATCCCGGCTTCGGGCAGGGCCCCGCGATCGTCACGCGCAACTATCGTCAGCTCGGCATCACGCTGCCGCTGTACCAGAGCCATGGCGTGGCCTCGAAGCAGTTCATCGAGCTCGCCGGCCCAGCCGCCGAGGGCGTCCGGCTGCCCGCCGCGGCGCTGCTTGTGGCCGACAAGCTGCCGGCCGGGGACCGGCAGAAGCCAGTCGTCCAGTCCTATCAGAAGACCTACGAAGAGAAGACCAAAGAGCCGGTGTCCACCTTCGGCGGTCATGCCTATGACGGGCTGATGATCGTGGTGGAGGCCGCCCAACGCGCCAAGAGTTGGGATCGTGCCAAGGTCCGCGACGAGATCGAAAAGACCAAAGGTTTCGTCGGCACCGGCGGAATCGTGAACATGTCGCCGACGGACCACCTCGGTCTCGATCTCTCCGCGTTCCGCATGCTTGAGATCCAGAAGGGCGACTGGACCCTGGTCCCCGAAAGCGGATCGTAAAAGTCGGACCGGGTGGGCGCTTCGGCGTCCACCCGGTCGGCAACGCAGCCGCGCGAGGCATTGGCGCTGATGGCGGAGTTTCTGCAGTTCTTCTTCTCCGGCCTGACAGTGGGGGCGGTGTACGCCCTCGTGGCTCTTGGATTCACGCTCATCTATAACGCGTCGGAAGTCATCAATTTCGCCCAAGGCGAGTTCGTCATGCTGGGCGGGATGGGGACGGTGTTCCTGGCGCTGGCCGGCGTGCCGCTGCCGCTCGCAGCACTGGTCGCCGTAATCATCGCCGTCGCCGTCGGTGTCGCGCTGCACCGTCTTGCCATCGAGCCGGCAGGCGATGCGGGCGTTGTGAATCTCATTATTATTACGATCGGCGCCTCGATCTTTCTGCGCGGCGTCGCCCAGGTGGTCTTCGACAAGCGGTTCCACAGCCTGCCGCACCTGTTCGGCGCCGAGCCGCTGCGGATCGGCGGCGCGGCCATCCTTCCCCAAAGCCTCGTGGTGTTGGCGGGGGCGGCGATCATCGTCTTCCTGCTGTGGCTGTTCATCGATCGCACGCTGGTCGGCAAGGCGGTGATTGCCACCGCGGCAAACCGGCTGGCCGCGCGGCTCGTCGGCATCAACACGAGCCGCGTTGTCGGCCTCTCTTTCGCGGTTTCCGCCGCGATCGGCGCGCTTGCCGGCATCCTCATCACGCCGCTCACGCTGACCAGCTACGATGTCGGGACCTTGTTGGCGCTCAAGGGATTTGCTGCCGCCATGCTTGGCGGCATCGGCAGCCCCATGGGGGCGGTGCTCGGCGGCCTTCTCCTTGGAATGCTTGAGGCATTTAGCGCCGGATATTTGTCTTCCAGCTACAAGGAGGCGGTCGCGTTCCTGGTGATCCTCGGCGTGCTCCTCGCCATGCCGAATGGCCTGCTCGGCCGCGCGAAGGTCGAGCGGGTATGATCGTGCGATTGGCGATGCGATACCGGTTGGCGCCGGTCGCGCTCGTTGCCGCGATCGTCATCCTGCTCCCGCTGCTTTTCCCGTCGGCATATTATTATCGAGTGGGCGCGCTCGTATTCATCTTCGCGTTCGCCGCCGTCGGCCTGAATTTGCTGATGGGCTTTGCCGGCCAGGTGAGCCTTGGTCACGCGGGCTTTCTCGGCGTAGGCGCTTACGCCGTCGCAATCGGTCCGGCGTATCTCGGAATACCTTCTTGGTTCGGCATTGTTGCGGGTGCTGTGCTCTCGGCGCTCATCGCCTTCGTTGTCGGACGACCGATTCTGCGGCTGAAGGGGCATTATCTCGCCGTCGCCACGCTCGGCTTCGGCGTTCTCATCGCGATCGTGTTGAGCAATGAGGCGGGCTGGACGGGCGGACCGGACGGCATGTCGGTTTCCCGGCTCGTGCTGTTCGGCTGGCGCGTGAGCGGTGCGGACACTTGGTATTGGGTCGCCGCTGTTACGCTGCTCACGGGCATGGTGCTCGCCTACAACCTGATCGGCAGCCCGACCGGCCGGGCGCTGCGGGCGATCCACGACAGCGAAGTGGCTGCCCGTGTTCTCGGAGTCGAGATCGCCCGCAAGAAGCTCACGATTTTCGTGATCTCGGCGGTGTACGCTTCCGTAGCCGGCTCCTATCTCGCGCTCTTCAACGGACATATCACGCCGGATGTTGCGGGTTTCCTGCGCTCGGTCGAACTGGTGGCGATGGTTGTGCTGGGCGGCATGGGATCGATCGCCGGGTCCGTTGTCGGCGCGGCCGTGCTGGTCGTTTTGCCGCAAACCTTCACGGCGCTGCATGACTACGAACACCTGGCGTTGGGACTGGTGATCATGGCGTTCATGATCTTTCTCAGACAGGGCATTGTGCCGGCGATGGTGCAATGGCGCACGACGTGATCCTCGAGGCGAGGAGTCTCTCGATTGCATTTGGCGGAGTCCGCGCCGTCAACGAGGTGAGCGTCTCCGTTCCGCCGGGCGCCGTGTTTTCGATCATCGGGCCGAACGGAGCGGGCAAGACGACCCTGTTCAACGTGATCTCGGGAGTCTACGCACCGCTCGAAGGCAGCGTTCGCTTGGCGGGAGAGGACGTGACCGGGCTCGCCCCCGAGCACCTCGCGCGGCGGGGCCTTTCGCGAACGTTCCAGAACCTGCAGTTGTTCTCGCGCATGACGGCGCTCGAGAACGTGATGGTCGGCCGCCACCGCCATGAATCGACCGGAACGCTCGCTGAGCTGCTGCACTTGCCGTCGGTCCGGCGGCAAAATCAGCGGACGCGCGAAGCCGCACTCGACGTTCTGGCCCGCGTTGGCCTCGAGGCGGAGGCGGATCGACCGGCCGCCTCGCTTCCTTACGGCGCGCTGAAGCGTCTGGAGATCGCGCGTGCGCTCGCCAGCGAGCCGATGGTGTTGCTGCTCGATGAGCCGGCCGCCGGATGCAATCCGGTGGAGACGCAGGGACTCAGAAATTTGATCCGCTCCATTGCGGAAAGCGGCGTGACGGTGGTCCTCGTCGAGCACGACATGCGCCTCGTCATGAATGTCTCCGACCGGATTCACGTGCTCGTGGGCGGCCGCAGCCTTGCCGAGGGAACGGCGCAGGAGATTCAGTCGAATCCGGCTGTCGTGGAGGCGTATCTGGGCATCGACCATTCGCGGGAGTCCGCACGTGCTGTCGGTTAGCAACCTTACGAGCGCGTATGGACGCATCGAGGTCCTGCACGGGGTCTCGATCGACGTGCCCGAAGGGGAGATCGTGACCCTCGTCGGCACGAACGGAGCGGGCAAGACCACCCTGTTGCGCGCAATTTCCGGCGTGCAGCGGATGACCAACGGCTCGATCCGGTTCGCCGGAACGCTCATCGAATCGCTGCCGAGTCACGCGCGGGTGTCACTCGGGATCGTCCAGGTGCCGGAGGGACGGCAACTGTTCTCGCCCTTGTGCGTGGAGGACAACCTCCGGCTTGGCGCGTGGACGCATCGCCGGACCGACATCAGGCGGTCGCTTGAGCAGATCTACGAGCTGTTTCCGATGCTCGCCTCGAAACGCAGGATGGCGGCCGGATCGTTGTCCGGCGGGCAACAGCAGATGCTGGCGGTCGGCAGGGCATTGATGGCGAAGCCTCGTCTGCTCCTGCTCGACGAGCCGTCGATGGGGCTGGCCCCCCTCCTTGTCGATCAGATTCTGCAGACCATTTCCGCCCTGAAGCGCGACGGGCTGACCATTCTTCTCGTTGAGCAGAACGCGCACGCGGCGCTTGCGATCGCCGACCGTGCCTATGTGCTGGAAACCGGCAGGATCACCGTGCACGGGACCGCCGCTGAAGTCGGCAGCGATCGGCGGGTGCAGGAAGCTTATTTGGGAATTTAGCAGGGAAAGGCTTTGCGCCGGATCGGCGAGGAGAAGGACATGAAGGAAAGCATCCAGCCAGGTGTTGCGAAAACCGTTCGGATCGTCATCGACCGGGATCGCACGATCGGATTCATGGGAGACGAGGGACGCGTGTACAGCACCCCCGATCTGGTGCGCGACATCGAACACACCTGCCGCGATCTGCTGCTCGAACATGCGGACCCCGGCGAAGATTCGGTTGGCCTGGAGGTTTCGGTGCGCCACGGCGCGCCGACCTTGCTGGGAATGGAAGTGGAGATCGCGGTGACGGTGGCCGCCGTCGAGGGGCGCAAGGTCTCGTTCGAGGTTTCCGCCAGGGACGAGGTGGAGCCGATCGCCGATGCCAAACACACGAGGTTTGTCGTCGACGTCGGCAAGACCCACGAGCGCCTGAAGGCGAAGGCGGCAAAGCTCGCCGCTTCGAAGTTGCGGCCGAAGTGAGGGATCCGGCCGGACCTGCGGTCGGGCCGGGCTGGCGGCCAGCTTCGCCTCGGGCCGCGGCGTTCGGCGCAGTTGTGTTCTTGACCTAAAGCAAAGCAGCGGTCCGCCATCGGCCGCAAAATTACAAAAAATGGCGGCGCTCCTCGGTGAGTCCGCCCGACACTTTGGGAGAAACGACCAATGGCTGTTCAAACCGCCGCGCGCCATGCGGATTCATTCATGTTCGAGCGGCAGGTCGAAACTATGCCGCGCGCAGCACTTGGCGCGCTGCAACTGGAGCGGTTGCGGCAGGTGCTCGAGCACGCTTATGCGAACGTGCCGCACTATCGGAGCAAGTTCGATACGGCGTGCGTGAAGCCGGCAGACCTGAAGACGCTCGCGGACATCCGGCACTTTCCCTTCACGCTGAAGACCGACCTGCGCGACAATTATCCATTCAATATGTTCGCGGTTCCCCGCGACCAGGTGGTCCGCGTCCACGCTTCGTCGGGCACCACCGGCAAGCCGACCGTCGTTGGCTACACCAAAGGCGATCTCGACCGCTGGGCTGGCCTGATGGCCCGCTCGTTCGCGTGCGGGGGCGCGCTGCCGGGGGAGATCGTCCACAACGCCTATGGCTATGGCTTGTTCACCGGCGGGCTCGGCGCGCACTACGGCGCCGAACGTCTCGGCTGCACGGTCGTGCCGATGTCCGGCGGCGGGACCGAGCGGCAGGTCACCCTGATCTCCGATTTCGGCGCAAACGTTCTCTGCGCGACGCCGTCTTACGCGGTCAATATCGGCGAGGTTGCCGCCGCGATGGGCGTCGACCTGAAAAATTCGCCGCTGCGTCTGGGCTTCTTTGGAGCGGAGCCGTGGAGCGACGCCATGCGGCGCGATCTCGAAGCGCGCCTCGGCATCAAGGCGATCGATATCTACGGACTGTCGGAGATTCTGGGGCCGGGGGTTGCGTGCGAGTGCCACCAGGAGCAGGCGGGGTTACACGGCTGGGAGGATCACTTCCTGTTCGAGGTGATCGACCCGAAGACCTTGCAGCCCTTGCCGATCGGCGAGAGCGGTGAGCTCGTCATCACGACCTTGACCAAGGAAGCGCTGCCGATGATTCGCTATCGGACGCGCGACATCACCCGCTTGAGCGATGAGCCGTGCAGCTGCGGCCGCACGCACGTGCGCATCATGCGCGTGACCGGCCGTGACGACGACATGCTCATCATCCGCGGCGTCAACGTGTATCCATCGCAAGTGGAAGCAGCACTTGTCGGCTTCCCCGGGCTCGCCCCGCATTATCAGATCGTGCTGACGCGGGAGGGCGCGCTGGATGCGATGACGGTGGAGGTTGAGCTCGTGCCGGACGTTCCGGCGGGCGATCAGGACCGCTCCCGCAAGGCTAGGGACGTGCAACACCACATCAAGTCGCTGGTCGGCGTGACTTGCGGGATTGTGGTCAAGATGCCGGGCGAAGTCCCGCGGTCGCAGGGCAAGGCGGTGCGGGTGCGCGACCTGCGCAAGCAGTCGACCTGATTGCGCGCCGGCCGCGGCCGGCCGGCAGCGCCTATTCCTGCGAGGTCGGCGGATCGAGGTCGTCCGACCAGGAGCTGGAGGGCTTGGGGTACCTCTGCAGCAGGCGCTGCACGAGGTTGACGTGCTCCGCTTCCTCCTCGACGAACTCGTCGGCCATCTTCTTGATTTCGGCGTTCGGCGCCGTTTTGACGACGGACGCGAAAAAGTCGAGGGCGCGCTGCTCGGCAGCGAGCGCCAGTTGCAGGGCGTGCCAGGGCGTCATCATGTAGTGGGCGGCGCCGAGGTCGGCCTCCTCCGGGCTTTCGCCGCGTTTCCATTTCGCGATCCGGCGAGCGTGCTCGACCAGATCGATGTCGCCGGCCATTCGCCGGATCTCGTCCCGGTGCAACGCCTCGGCCCTCGCCAGGTCGCGAAATATCTTCACGAGCTCCGTGTTGTTGTGCGTTTCCATCTGCTCGGCAAGCAGTTCGTATCGCTCGACCGCGTCGGCTTCGATCTGGTAGGCGACCGCGAACAGGTCTGCGACCGATGTGATCTTCGGCAAGTCCGATGCTTTGCTCACAGTTCGAACTCCCTCTCAAGCTCCGCTAGATCGATGTTCGCTTTGGCCGTCGGCTGATATGGCTTCCGGTCTCCACGATAGAGAATACCGAGATTGAAGCCGTCGTCCGTCATGATCCGGCGAGCGGCCTTGGCGGGGTCGTTGGTGGCCGGAACCGGCGCCGCATGCACGATATCCTTCCAGTCTTTTTCGTCGGGCCGGAACGTGACGCAGGGGCTGAGGATCTCGACGAACGAAAACCCGGGATGCCGAATGGCTTCCGCGATGACGGTGGCGGTCTCGTTCGGCTGGCCGGAGAAGCATCGCGCGATGAAATTCGCACCCGAGGCCAGCGCGATGACGAGAGGATGGAACGGGCTCAGCCCCGTGCCGCCGGGCGACAGGGCCGAGTCGAAGCTGGGCTCGGTGGTGGGTGAAGGTTGGCCCTTCGTCATGCCATAGACGCGGTTGTCCATGACGATGTAGGTCATGTCGATGTTGCGCCGGCAGGCGTGCAGGAAATGGTTGCCGCCGATCGAATAGCCGTCGCCGTCGCCGCTGGCGACGACGATCGTCAGGTCCGGCCGCGCCACCTTCAATCCGGCCGCCAGCGCGAGCGAGCGCCCATGCACGCCGTGGAAGCCATAGCAATTCGTATAGGCGGGAATTCGCGACGAACACCCGATCCCCGAGACAACGACGATTTCTTCGGGCGGCAGGCCGAGCTCGGCGAACGCGCGCGTGAATGACATGAGGACATGATAGTCGCCGCAGCCGGGGCACCAGATCGGCTTCACGTCCGACTTGTAGTCCGCCGGTTTACACGCGGCGCGCATATCCAGGGTCGACATCATTTCCTCCATTCAAGGAGCGCGCGATGAATCTCTTCGGGCCTGATCGGCAGCGGCCCCGGCCGATTGAGCACGCGCACCTCACCGGGCAGGTCATAGTGCGCACGCAGGTAGCGGTGGAACTGTGCGCCGTGACTCTGCTCGACAACCAGCGCCCGCTTCTTGCCTTCGAGCGCGGCGGCAAATTGCTCCGGCCGCACGGGATAGAGCAGGCGTGGCGCGATGAGCGTAGTCGCTATTCCGTCCTGCGTTGCGCGCCCGATCGCCTCTCGGACCGCGCCCGTCAGCGATCCCCACGTGACCACCGCGATATCGCCCGATCCCTCGATGGTCGCCCAGTGGTCGCCGTAGTTGAAGCGGTCGAGCTTGTCGCGGCGCTTGTCGAGCTGCGCCAGATGGTCCGCCGCCGTGCTCGTCGGTGTGCCGCGCTCGGTATGGGTGAGGCCGTCAGCCGTGTACTGGGCGCCGGGCGTGCCGGGAAGCGCCATCGGGGAGACGCCGTTCGCCGCAAGAGCATAACGCTTGTAGGCGCCGGCAATGTCGGTGGCTTTTGCACGCTGACCGATGAATGCGACGTCTGCCGGACGCTCGATCACTGCCTGCGTCTGCCCGACGAACTGATCCGAGAGCACGATCGCAGGAACCTGCAATGCTTCTGCCAGATAAGTTGCCCATTGCGTCGTGAACAGGCAGTCGGCCACCGACTGCGGCGCCACGACGAGATGCGGTGCGTCGCCGTGCAGTCCATAGATTGCGATGTTGAGATCGGATTGTTCCGACTTCGTCGGGATACCGGTCGACGGTCCGCCGCGCATGACGTCGACGACCACGAGCGGGATTTCGGCGGCGGTGGCGAGACCCAGCGCCTCGACCATCAGCGAGAGGCCGGGGCCGGAAGTCGCCGTGAGCGAGGGCGTTCCTCCGAACGACGCACCGATGATCATATTAACCGCGGCAAGCTCGTCTTCCGCCTGCAGCAACGCGCCTCCCACCTTGGCCAGACTGGGCGCGAGCGACTCGAGAATCTCCGTAGCGGGTGTGATGGGATATCCGGCTGCAAATCGAATGCCGCCGCGCAGGGCGCCGAGCGCAGTCGCGTCGTTTCCGGAGATCAGCCATCGCTTGGTGGTTGGCGGCTCCACTGAACCGAGCGGCCGTCCAAGCTCAAGGCTGGCCACGGCCTCGAACCCGGCACGGATGCCTGCCTGGCTGGAGCGAACCGCGTCGTCTCCCTTGCCGGACAGCCGTTTCTCTATCAGCGCCAGCAGGCGCTCCAGCCCAAACCCGAGCAATCGCCCGGCGATCCCGAGCGCGATCATGTTCGGCCGGCCGTCCGGGATCGCTTTCGCCAGATCCTTCATCGGAATCTTGACGATGCGTGCGCTGCTTTCGGCGACGATCGGCGGCAGCTCGCCGCCGCGAGGATCGCTGATCACGAGACTGTGCGGACCGACTTCGATCTCGGCGCCGAACCGATGCGCATTCAGCCAGTCGATGCCGATCAGAAGATCGAAACGGTCAGGCATGCACTCGACACGACCGCTTGTCAGGCGAAGCAGAGCCGCAGCCTCGCCGCCGCGGATCTGCGGTCCGACGGTGCGGGTGAGCAGCCCCTGCCAGCCTACTTCGCATGCAGCTTCGAGAAGGAGGTTGCCGACGGTGAGTGCGCCGGCGCCGCCGCTGCCGAGAACGGCAACCGAGATACCTTGGGTGTCCTGCATCGGATTCCTCCCTGACCGGCGACGTTTCCCGCTCGCCTGCTTGGCTTCCGCGCCTGAACTAGCAATTAGGTACTTAATTACGAAATTCGCCCATTTCCTTGCTTTAGATCAAGGCGAATGTCCGTCCCGCACACGAAACTGCCTAAAAATAAGCAGTTTTATTGCTCAGCCGACCTCAAGGAGGGAGCGCGCAGATGCCGGCGGAAGCCGTTCGCTGGATGATGACGGGGCAGGGTGAGCCCCTCGTCCAGGTGAAAATCGAAGAGCTGGCGCCGGGACCCGATGAGGTTCTCGTCGAGATCGCCGGCTGTGGAGTCTGCCACACCGACCTCGGCTTCTACTACGACGGCGTTCGCACCAAGCACCAGTTGCCGCTTACGCTCGGTCACGAAATCAGCGGCCGGGTTGTCGAGGTGGGAGCGAATGCGCTGTGGTGGACCGATCGTGCCGTGATCGTCCCGGCGGTGATCCCGTGCGGACAATGCGATGTCTGCCAGCGCGGCAAGGCGACGATCTGCCCGAATCAGAAGATGCCGGGCAACGATATTCATGGCGGCTTTGCCACCCACATCGTGGTGCCGGCACAAGGGCTGTGCGCGGTCGACGAAGAGCGATTGGCGACCGCAGGCATCGACCTGGCCGATCTTTCGGTCATCGCTGACGCGGTTACGACGCCCTATTTCGCCGTTGTCCAGGCCGGCGTTACGGCCGGCGATCTCGTTGTCGTGAACGGCGTCGGCGGCGTCGGCGGCTACGCCGTGCAGATCGCCAGCGCGTTCGGCGCCACGGTGATCGCAATCGACGTCAACGACGAAAAGCTCGCGGCCATCGCGGGGCAGGGCGCCGCTCTGACCCTGAACGCGCGCGAAAAGGATTCCCGTGCGCTCAAGACGGCAATTCAGCAATTCGCCGGCGAGCGCGGCCTTCGCCAGACCGAGTGGATCGTCTTCGAATGTTCGGGCACCCGCGCCGGACAGGTGGCGGCGTTCGATCTGCTGACCCGCGGCGCCACGCTGGCCGTCGTCGGCTTCACGATGGACAAGGTCGAGGTCAGGCTTTCGAACCTGATGGCCCTGCATGCGCGTGCGATCGGCAATTGGGGTTGTCCGCCGGAATTCTATCCGAAGGCGCTCGAGCTGGTTCTCAATGGAAGAATCAAGGTGGCGCCGTTCGTCGAGAAGCATCCATTGAACGAAATCAATCGCGTCTTCGAGGCGGCGCATGCCGGCGCGCTCAAGCGCCGTGCCGTACTCGTTCCAGTGCACTGAGGAGCACGACCATGAGCGTTGAAGCTTCCCGCAGTGCTGCGGAGCAGGAAATGAAGAACCACATGCTCGCTTCCGAGCCGCTGGGCAGCGCAACCGTAAATGGCGTGCGTTACGAGAAGCGGCCCGTCAAGGATCAGGACGGCCGCCCGGTTGCGGGTCTCTATAACGCGTGGATCACGCTGGATAACCAGGCGCAGTTCAACTCGTACACGACCGAAATGGTGAAGGCGGTCATCTACGCGTTCCGTGCGGCGAGCGCCGCGCGCGACGTGGTTGCGGTCGTCTTCACCGGCGCCGGCGACAAGGCGTTCTGCACCGGCGGCAACACGAAAGAGTACGCCGAATATTACGCCGGCAACCCGCAGGAATACCGCGGGTACATGCGGCTCTTTAACGACATGGTCTCGGCCATATTGGCTTGCGACAAGCCCGTCATTTGCCGCGTCAACGGCTTGCGCATCGGCGGCGGCCAGGAAATCGGCATGGCCTGCGATTTCTCCATCGCGCAGGATCTTGCCCGGTTTGGTCAGGCCGGCCCCAAGCACGGCTCGGCACCGATCGGCGGCGCCACCGACTTCCTCCCCGTCGTCATCGGTGCCGAGCGTGCAATGGTCGCTTGCGTTCTTTGCGAGCCGTTTTCCGCGCACGAAGCCTATTTCATGGGAATGCTGGCCGATATCGTTCCCGCATTGAAGGTGGACGGAGCATTCGTCGCCAACCCGCTGGTGGAGACTTCGCGCATCACCGACGAGTACGGCCGTCTGGTGTTCGGCAAGGAAAAGACGGGCGATGCATTGAAGGCGGGCAAGGAACTGCTGAAGCGCGGGACTGTTGATCTCAGCCTGCTCGACGAGAAGGTCGAGTCGCTTTGCACCAAGATGCTGTACACGTTTCCGGACTGCACGACGAAGACGATCGAAGAATTGCGCAAGCCGAAGCTGGACGCGTGGAACCGGAACAAGGAGAACTCGCGCGCCTGGCTCGCGCTCAACATGATGACGGAAGCACGCGCGGGCTTTCGCGCATTTAACGAAGGCAACAAGGAGATCGGGCGCGAGGTCGATTTCATCGAGTTGCGCCGCGCGCTCGCCGCCAATCAGAAATGGGACGACGATTTGACGGCCCGGATCATGCCGGGCGCCACCGGCCTGCCCCGTGCGGCCAAGGCAACCTGATCGAGAACGAGGCGGCGGCACCCATGACGTATCCACTCAAGACATGGTTCGAGGCAGAAGGGCGGCTGCTGCGCCTTCGCTTGAGTGCGCCGAAAGCGAATCTGGTCGATGCGGAAATGATTGCCGCGTTCGATCGCGCCTTGAGCGAGCACCTGGATGCCCCCGGCCTGACCGCGCTGTTGATCGATGCCGAGGGTCCGCACTTCAGCTACGGCGCCAGCGTCGAGGAGCATCTGCCCGACCAGTGCGCTGAGATGCTGAAGAGCATTCACGGGTTGATCCTCCGGTTGGCCGAAGCGCCGGTGACCGTGCTCGTTGCGGTGCAGGGGCAGTGTCTGGGCGGGGGCCTCGAGCTCGCGCTGGCCGGCCATTTCCTGTTCGTTCGGCCCGATGCCCAGCTCGCGCAGCCGGAAATGAAGCTCGGCGTTTTTGCGCCGGCCGCATCCTGTCTGCTGCCGGAGCTCGCCGGGTCGATGCGCGCGCTCGATCTGCTCCTGTCAGGACGCAGCATCACCGGCGCCGAGGCGGTCCAATTCGGAATCGCGCTCGAAGCGGCGGAGGATCCCGAACGGGCGGCGCTCGCGTATTTCGATGCGCATCTGAAGCCGAAGAGCGCGAGCTCGCTGCGCTACGCGCTCCGTGCGGCGCGGGCGGATTACGTCGACCGCCTGCGAGCGAAACTGGAAATGGTCGAACGCTTGTACATGGACGAACTGATGACGACTCATGACGCAGTGGAAGGCCTGAATGCCTTCCTCGGAAAGAGGTCCGCGCAATGGCAACATCGCTGAATGGATCGAAGACCACGGATATCGTCGGCAGGGCTCAGGCGCTGTTCGACGATCTGTCGTTCGAGGCGGCGCGCCAATGGAAGGCCGCACAACCGGGACGGAAGGTGGTCGGCTATATGCCGATCTATGTACCGCGCGAGCTGATTCATGCCGCCGGGTTCCTCCCGCTCGGAGTTCTGGGTGGCGGAGATCAGCTCGAGGTCATTCACGGCGACGCATACTACCAGAGCTATATCTGCCGCATTCCGCGCTCGACGATCGAGCTCGGCGTTTCGGGACGGCTCGACTTCGTGGACGGCATGCTGTTCCCGTCGATCTGCGACGTGATCCGCAATCTGTCCGGCATGTGGAAGATGATGTTTCCGAACGTCTATGTTCGGTACTTCGACGTGCCGCAGAATTACCGGGATGAGATCGGCGGCAACTACTACGTCAATGAGCTCGCCGAGCTCCTGCACGATCTGGGCGAGCTGCGCGGAAAGCCGGTTACCGACGACGATCTCCGCCATTCGATCGCGGTGTACAACGAGAACCGGCGGCTCGTGCGCGATCTCTATACCTATCGCGCGCAGTATCCCTGGCAGGCGCCCGCGCCCGAGGTGTACCTCATTCTGCGCGCCGGACTTGTGCTGCCGGTGGAAGAGCATTCGCAGATGATCCGCGACTACCTCGCCGCCGCGCGCGACGAGGAACGTGCCCGGCGCGACAATTGCCGCGTCGTGCTGACGGGCGTGTTCTGCGAGCAGCCGCCGCTCAACCTGATCAAGTCGCTGGAGCTCGCCGGCTGCTACGTGGTCGACGACGACCTGCTCCTGGTGACGCGCTGGCTCACCGGCGACGTTCCCATCGAGGGCCCGCCGCTGCAGAATCTCGCGCATGCGTTCCTGCATCACTCCGAATCCACCGCCGCCAAGTACGAGCCGGATCTGAAGGAGAAGGGGCAGCACCTTGTGCGCGCCGTGCGCCGCTCGGGTGCCGAAGGCGTGATCTTTGCCTGCCCGAGCTTCTGCGATCCGGCGCTGCTGGACCGTCCGATGCTCCAGCACGTGCTGAAGGATGCGGACATTCCCTTCATCGCCTTCAAGTACGCGGAGAATTCCGGGCAGATGCAGCCCATCCGCGAGCAGGCCGGAACTTTCGCCGATTCCATCAAACTGTGGAGCGGAACATGACGACGAAGATCGTGACCTCCAAGTCTGCGCCCGCCAAAGAGGTGGAAAAAGACGCTTCCATGGTGAAGCAAAAGGAGATGATGGCTGCGCACTACGACCGGCTCACCAGCGCGCCCGAAACGGGCGAGAAGGTGTGCGCCACGTTCGTGCCCGGCAACCTCAATGAGCTGATCATGTGCTTCGGGCTGGTGAACAATCTCCCCGAAGTGAATGCGATCCAGAACGGCTTGCGCCGCCAGAGCGGGAGCTACGTGCTGGAGGCGGAGAAGATCGGCCACTCCGAGGACGTGTGCACCTACGTGAAATCCGACGTCGGCATGATGGCCAAGGGGAACATCGCGCCGAACGGCAAGAAGTTTCCCAACCCGGACGTGTTGCTGCTCTCCTACACCGGCTGCTTCACCTTCATGAAGTGGTTCGAGCTGCTGCGCGAGCAATACAAGTGCGAGACGATCATGTTGCACACGCCCTACATGGGCGACGGCAAGATCACCAAGAACATGATCGAGTACATGGTCAAGCAGCTCAAGGACGACGTTATCCCGACCCTTGAGCGCATTTCCGGCGTCAAGTTCGACATCGACCGCCTGCGCGAGAACCTGCGCAAGTCGACGCGGGCCGAGGACGACCTCGTGCGCGTGCTGCAGAGCGCCAAGAACAAGCCTTCGCCGATCGACGGCTATTTCGGCGGCATCTATTACATCGGCCCGATCTTCGGCGCCTTCCGCGGCACCGACGACGCCATCGACTACTACCGCTTTCTGCGCGCCGAGGTCGAGGAGCGGCTTGCCGCCGGCAAGGGTCCGGTGACGCCCGACGGCGACATGCCGAAGGAAAGATATCGCCTCGTCGTCGAGGGGCCGCCGAACTACACGCACTTCCGCCAGTTCTGGAAGATGTTCTACGACGAGGGCGCGGTCGTCGTCGCTTCGAGCTACAGCAAGGTCGGCGGCGTCTATGACTTCGGCTTCCGCCACGACCCCGACAAGCCGCTCGAGACGCTCGCCGAGTATTGCCTCGGCGTTTACACCAACCGCAACCTGCCGCAGCGCATCGACATGCTGACCAACTATGTCAACGAGTACGAGGCGGACGGCCTGCTGATCAACTCGATCAAGAGCTGCAACAGCTTCTCCGCCGGCCAGCTCCTTATCATGCGCGAGGTGGAGAAGCGCACCGGCAAGCCCGCGGCCTTCGTCGAGTCCGATCTCGTCGATCCGCGCTATTTCTCCGCCGCCAACATCAAGAACCGGCTCGAAAGCTACTTCCAGATGATCGAGCAGAAGCGGGCAAGCGCCCGCGCCGCCTGAGGAGGCGCCTTCCATGAAGACTTTTGTCGGTATCGACCTCGGCTCGACGACGACGAAGGCCGTTCTTCTTGACGAAGACAGCCAGATCATCGGCCGCGGCATCACCAACTCCCGCTCGAATTACGGAACCGCGGTACGCGTCGCCAGCCAGGAGGCGGTGATCGACGCCCGCTCGACCCTGTTCCGGCGTGCGCTCACCGAGGACGGCGGACTGGGAACGAACGTCGAGAACTTTCTCTCGTCGCTCGACCGGGCCGTTCGCCTCGAACAATTCCTCGAGCAACTGGACGATCTGGAGGAGACCTGCTCGGGCCAAGTCAAGGGCGAGAGGTTCGCGAAGGTCGAGGCGGGCGTGCGCGAGGCGCTTGTCGAAGTCTTTCGCCGCCTGCGCGAGGAGGCGCCGGCTCTTTATGCGCCGGGCTCCAAGCGCAAGTCCGATTTCTTCCGCGATATTGCCGGTTCGCGCTATCACACATTCGCCGAAGACATCGCCCGCGATGCGGGGCTGCCCTACGATCTCCTTCTCAATGTCTATGACAAATCGATCATCGAGGTTGAGAACCGTCCGCCTGCCGGCGATCCCCGCGACAAGTTCCGCCGCGCGCTGGCGCGCGTGATGGAGGAGGACGCCTCCTTCAAGTCGAATGCATCGGATCTGCTACCGATCTTCGAGCGGACGCTGGCGATCGAGCTCGACGAGACGTATCTGGTGGGCACGGGATACGGGCGCGTGACGCTTCCTTTCTCCAAGGAGCATATTCGTTCGGAAATCCTGTGCCACGGCCTCGGCGCCCACATGATGTACCCGAAGACGCGCACGGTGCTCGACATCGGCGGCCAGGACACCAAGGGCATCCAGGTCGATCCCAGCGGGATCGTCGAGAACTTCCAGATGAACGACCGTTGTGCGGCCGGCTGCGGGCGTTACCTCGGCTACATCGCCGACGAGATGAACATGGGCCTGCATGAGCTGGGCCCGCTGGCGATGAAGTCCGATCGCCCGGCGCGCATCAACTCGACCTGCACGGTGTTCGCCGGCGCGGAGCTGCGCGACCGTCTGTCCCTCGGCGAGAAGCGGGAAGACATCCTGGCCGGGCTCCACCGCGCCATCATCCTTCGCGCGATCTCCATCATCTCGCGCTCCGGCGGCGTCACCGACGAGTTCACCTTCACCGGCGGCGTGGCCAAGAACGAGGCCGCGGTGCGGGAACTGCGGAAGCTCATCAAGGAGAACTACGGCGACGTCACGATCAACATCAATCCCGATTCGATCTATACTGGCGCGCTCGGAGGGGCAGAATTCGCACGGCGCGCGCATTTCTCAGAACCCGACGGGAGCAACGCATGACCATCGCAGCGGGAATCGATATCGGCACGGGCGCGATCAAGGCGGCGCTGTTCAAGGTCGAGAACGGCGAGGAGAAGTGGCTGGCGCGCTATATGACGCGCATCCGCCAGCGCGATCCGATTGAGCTGGCCCGGGTCGCTTACGACGCCGTTCTCGAAGACGCAAAGCTCCGGCCTGAAGACGTCGACTACGTCGCCACGACCGGCGAGGGCGAAAGCGTTCCCTTCCATACCGGGCATTTCTACTCGATGACCACGCATGCGCGCGGCGCCCGATATCTCGACGAGGAGTCCCGCGCGGTCCTCGACATTGGCGCGCTGCACGGCCGGGCGATCTCGATCGACGACCGCGGTAAGGTCTTGAGTTACAAGATGACGAGCCAGTGCGCTTCGGGATCGGGACAGTTCCTCGAGAACATCGCCCGCTATCTCGGCATCGCGCAGGAGGACATCGGCACGCTCTCGGCCCAGGCGGACAATCCGGAGGTCGTCTCCAGCATTTGTGCCGTGCTCGCGGAGACCGACGTCATCAACATGGTCTCCCGCGGCATCTCCGCGCCGAACATCGTCAAGGGGATTCATCTCTCGATGGCGGCGCGGCTATCGAAGCTCTTGAAGTCGATCGGCGCGACCAGCGGCGTCGTGATGCTGACGGGGGGATTGGCGCTCGACAAGGGATTGGTCGCCGCGCTCGAAGAGGATATCTCGCACATCAAGGACATGAAGTCGGCGGTGCGCAGCCATCCGGACTCGATCTACGCAGGCGCGATCGGAGCCGCCCTGTGGGGAGCATTCAGACACGAGAAGCTGGCTGCGCTGGGCAATCTGCCGAGCGCAGCTTGAAGGAGGGATTATCATGGCGTTGATGATTACGGATGCTTGCACGGCCTGTGACGCGTGCGAGCCGGTCTGTCCGAACAAGGCGATTTCGGCGGGCGATCCGATCTATGTGATCGATCCGTTGAAGTGCACGGAGTGCGTCGGCGCAGAGGACGAGCCGCAGTGCAAGCTGGTTTGCCCGGCCGACTGCATCGTTCCACATCCCGATTGGGTCGAGAGCCAGGACGACCTGCTGAAGAAGTACCAGGAGCTGCATGCGTGAGCATGGAGATGAATTTCTCGAACAGGATCAGCCAGATCCTGCACGACGAGCACGGTGCGACCGTCGCCCTGATGGAGCGGCTTGAGCAGCTGGTGACGCGTCACAAGCCGGCCAATCCGCCGGATACCGGCGACCGCGCCGTCGTGCAGTTGCTGTCCGACCTCGCCGCCAGCATGGAGGCGGAGGTCGAACGGCACTTCGCGTTCGAGGAAGAGCACATCTTCACGTATCTGAGCACGATGGGCGACGACGCGATCAGCGCGCATCTGACGGAAGAGCATGCGGCGATCCGGCCGCTGGGAACGCGCATCGCGACCCTCTGCCGCGAAGCGGCGGCGCAGGGATTCGACGACGCGAGGTGGCAGGAATTCCGCCGCGTCGGCCTGGAACTGACCGAGCGCATGCTTGCGCACGTCCAGAAAGAGGAGATGGCGTTGCTGCCGGTTCTGGAAGAGAATCTGGATCCGGAAACCGAAGCGCTGCTCCTCCAGCAATATACAGAGGAGGCATAGGGTCCATGGGGCAACGACCGGCAGCTTCCGGCCATCGTGTGCGTCCGCTGACGAAAGACGATCTGGAGGCGGTCGTGGCGATCGACCGCGCGGACAGCGGCAGTGGCCGCAGACGTTTCTTCGAAAAGCGCCTCGCCGCGGTGCATGAGAATCCCGACGACTTCGTCCACGTCGGCGTGATGGACGGTGATGCGCTATGCGGCTTTGCAATCGCCCATGTCCTGCGCGGAGAGTTCGGCCGCGAAGGCGCGATTGCCGTGCTCGATGCACTGGCCGTCGATCCTGCGAAACGGAATCGCGGTATCGGACAGGTGCTGGTGAAGGAGCTTGACGCGCATCTTCAGCGAGCCGGCGTGCGATTGCTTCACTCCCAGATCGATTGGCGGCGTCACGATCTCGCGCGGTTCTTCGCTGCGGCAGGATTTTCGCTCGCTCCTCGCATGGCATTGGAGCGATCGGTTGCGGCGCCCCTGCATGAGGTCGTCGAAGAGGTGTGAGCATCGGAAACACCAATGACTAGGCACAAGAATCTGACGGTTCCTCAACAGCTTGGAGCTGACGCGGAGGTGAACTACGGCAAGCCGGCTGCGCCGGACTTCGGCCCGCTGGCGCGCGATCGCATTCCTGTCCGCACGATGACGGAAAGCGACCTGCAAGCGCTGATCACGATCGACAACCGGATCACCGGCTTTGATCGAACCGCCTATTTCCGACGGAAGCTCGCCGAAGCCCTCCGCGAGTCGGATATCCGAGTCTCCCTGGTTGCCGAGCTGGATGGCGGTCCTGTCGGGTTCGTCATGGCCCGCGTCGACCTCGGCGAGTTCGGCCGCGTTGAGCCGGCCGCCGTGCTGGACACGATCGGGGTCGACCCGGACTATCGGCAGCGGGGAATAGGCAGGGCGCTGCTGTCGCAGCTTCTGATGAATCTGGCAACGCTCCGCATCGAAAGCGTCCGCACGGAAATCGACTGGAACGACCGCGAGCTGCTCGGCTACCTCGACCACTGCGGCTTCCGGCCGTCGCAACGGCTCTGCTTCGAGCACGTCGTCGGAGTTTGAATTTCGATTGAGCGGCTGTCGCGCCGTGTGCGGGTGCCGATGCCTGCATACATGCGTGCGGGCAGGGAAGGCGGTGTCGTCGTCAGCGGGGCGTCTGTGCGCGGAGGAGACGCCAGGTAATTTCACCCACGAACCAGGCGAACGCAGCCGCGCCGAGAACGCCGATCGCGCTGCCGGCGCGTGCGAGCGCCTCCATGTCGAGGAGGATGCCCGTCGCGACGATGAGAACGGCGGCCGCATGACACGCTGCATGCAGTTTTAGCGGCGCCGAGCCGGCAAGCTCGGACAGGAGCATCGGCGCGCTGCCGGCGGACGGGCCGGCGTGCATCGATGCGAGGAACGGCAGGATCCGCTGCAATATGCCGAGAAGGAACGTCAGCAGCCAGCCGACAAAGAGCAGGAAGCCGAAGGCGGTTTGTCCATTGGGTCCTGCAAGGCCGTAGAGCGCTGCCAAGCCGGCAACCAGGGTGACCGGCAGCATGACCCAGGCTCCGCGGATCAGCATGAACGACAGCCCGAGGCGCTTGCGCATCCCGCTTTTCAGGACGCGCAGCATCAAGTGGAGATGCAGGGCCGCGGCGCACAGGCCGATCAGCGCCGCGAGCGCGAGCACGGCGGTTTGGTCCGCCAGAGCGCCGATGCCGCCGAGCGCTACTGCAGAGGCCGCCAACGCAAAAGAAATAACGGACAGCCGGTGCGGAGGGGCGGGCGCGAGCGCGAACATCGGGATCAGCACATGGCTGAATCCCATTGCGAGCAGTCCCATGAAGCCAAACCCGCCGAGGATCACGTGCGTCAGTGCGAATGCGCCGTGGTTTGGCAGGATGCCGATCTGGTAATTCAAAGCGAGCGTCCCCCCCGCTCCGGCGAGCAGGACAAGTGCGGCAAGTGCAGCCCAGCCATATGCGGAAACCACGCGGAGATTGCCGGCGCGTTTCAGGTTGTCGGCGAAGAGCCCCGTGAACAGGAGCAGGCCGACGATCGTCAGGACGGCTGCGGCAACCATCGCCTGCGGCTCCGACAGGTACATGGCCGCGGCCAGGAGCGCCGTTCCGGGAACGACCAGCCAGAAGACAAGCTTGATCGGCCAGATCGCCGCGAGGACCCGGCGCGTAGCGACCGGCAGGAGTTGCGCGGATGCGCCGATAGCGGCGATCGTCAGTACGCCGAGGGTCAGCAGGTGAACCGCGGCGAGCGCCGGTCCCGGCCCGCCGCGGAAACCGACGACCATCTCGGCATTCGCGAACAGCGTCAGCCAGAACAATATGTGAAAGACGGCTGCGGAGACGAAAAAGCGGAACGGCACGGAGGCCGGGAGGAGCCTGCCTTTTGCTCCGCCAAGAAAGCTGGCAGCGAGCGCCATTTCAGATACGGACCATTCGCAGCCTTACCTCGTCCTCGGCGGAAAGGGGCTCGCCGGTCGCAGGTAAGATTTCGAATGCCCATCCTCGCTCATTGAGTTCGGGATACAGAAAGATCGGCTCCCGATCGAGATGGGCGATGAGCGCGGTCTCGATCATCCCGCCGTCGATCAGCTGCAGAATGGCCAGCATCGGTTCCGGAGGCTCCAGCCCGCGAACGTCGATATGCACGGCCTCCGGTGTTTCCCAGATGCGCGGGCTATCCGTCGGTCGAGTACTGCACACGCCGTGCGATCCTTCCGTAGCCTTACGCTCAATTCAGTACTACAATACTAAATTATGCGCTATGATGAAATCGATCGATCATGAGCAGGCGAAAACTTGGACGTGAAACCGGTGTGAGGGCGCAGGTGGGCGCCGGCGGTCGTCGAGTTGCGGCCGACGGCGGGGGCGGCCGCACGCGAACGCTTTCCCGGAACCGAGTGCCCCATGCGGTCGAATCGGCGGTCGATATCAAGACACGCGCGCCGGCGGAGAAGTCGGTGCGGGTGCGTCGTGTGAAGGCTACGGATATTCCGCAGGTCGTCGCGCTCGATCAGCAGATCACAGGCATCGGCAAGGCTGAATACTGGCGCGACCTGTACGCGCGCTATGGAAAGCGTCGCCTCGCCGAACGCTTCTTCTTTGTCGCCGAGCCGAGCGGCAAGCGGGCCGGCAAGAATATCCTCGGATTTGTCATCGGCGAAATTCGCGCCTGGGAGTTCGGCTCGGCGCCTTGCGGTTGGGTGTTCGCCATGTCCGTCGATCCCGACACCCGGTTGCACGGCGTTGGCAAATCCCTGCTTGACGCGATCTCGTTCGAGTTCAGGAAAGCCGGCGTATCCAAGATGCGGACGATGGTCGCGCGGGACAATCGCCTGCATCTCCTGTTCTTTCGCAGCCAGGAAATGGCGGCCGGCCCCTACCTTCAGCTCGAGAAGGAACTCGACTGATCTTCCGCCCCGCAGCACGTTGTTCAAGGTGACGGATCCGATGAGACTAGAAGTGTCATGAAGCTCCAGGTCTCAACCCGGCTTGCGATCTTCGCCTTGCTGCATCTGGCCGGCCGGCCCGACGAGCAATTGTCCGTTTCCGACATCGGCGACAAGTACGGCATCTCCAGTCATCATCTGGCCAAGGTCATGCACGCGCTGGGACGCGCGGGGCTCGTGCGGGCCGTGCGCGGCGCAAGAGGCGGCTATCAGTTCAGCGGAAATGCGAGCCGCACCACGTTGCTCGACGTGGTTCAGTTGTTCGAGGATTGGGCGTCGCCCCACGCGATATCGGGGATTGACGGACGAACGAACGAGGCCTGGGCGCTGAGCAAGGTCGTTGCGGAAATCGACGAGATCGCCCAGGCAACCCTGGGGTCGATCACGATCGCGACCATGCTCAAGTTGATCGATCGGCGCAGGCACGAGCAGAAGCGCTCGACGTGAGCGCGGATATCAGCGGGTAAGCGACTTGAGCCTGGGAAGCGCGATCTCTTCCCATTCCCGCAATCCGCGAGCGGTAACCAGGATTCGATCGTCGCGGAGCACGAGCCATGTCGGCGCCCCCGGAACCCGATCGAATTCGCTGCGGAACCGGCGAAGATTCTCCGGCCAATGCTCGTCCTTGCGGAGATCGTGCAATCTCGGCGAGATGACCTCGCGATAATCGAGCCGCGCGAACTCGGGTGATTCCAGGAACTGCTGCCGGTGCGCCTGCCGCCAGGCAACGCACGGCCCGCAATCGTCGGCGCCAATGTAGATGACCGCAAGCTCCGCAGGCTTGCCGTCTTGCAGCGAACTGGTTGTCAGAAAAGCGCCGAGCCCGATCACGGCGATGGCGGGCAAAATCGCGCGCGGCACTACCCAGGATAGGCGGCATCGGTCTCGCTTCGGCAATGCGACCTCCGCCGCGTTTGGGCACTGCAGCAGACGGTCATGGGATCGCACAGATGCCGCGGGTACCGCTTGACCTTGATCAAGCCCCATCGCGGCTGCCTCGCTTATCTATTTCCGCGGATTCTCGCGAGGGGAAGAGATTCATCATGGCGTCACCCACTGACACGACTTCGGCGCAGCAAACGGCAGAGCCGATTCCGTTCATGCAGCGCGTACTCGACAATCCGTTCCTTCTCTTGTTTCTCGGCGTGACCATTCCCACCGTCTTTTACATTCTGTGGGGTGTAATGGAGATCGCTTCCATACCGATTGCCGAGTGACGGAACGTCGGCAGCAGTTGCAAGCGATTGGATTCATCGGAGGAGATTGACCATGGCCGTAACACCCCCGGCACAACGAATTTGGTGGAAAGAGCCGGTCGAGCGGGTCGAGCTGGTTTGGACGGCGCTGGCGTTTCTCTGGGGCGTCGCGATGTTTGCCACGATGATCATCTGGCACATCGTCGGCCAGCAGAATCTCGCCAACGAGGCTTACCGCATACAGCCAGAGCGGTTCATGGAGCGGACGGAAGCGTTCGTCGAGAAATACAAGGTGGGCGAGCAGGGAGATACCGGGGTGCCCGTTGTCCGGCCGCCTGCCGGCTCCGACGTCTACATGCTTGGGCGTCTGTGGGAATGGTGGCCGGTGCTCGAATTGGAGAAGGGGCAAAGCTATCGCCTGCACCTCTCTTCCGTCGATTGGCAGCACGGATTTTCCCTGCAGCCGGTGAACATCAATATTCAGGTTCATCCCGGCTATGAGCACGTGCTGACGATCACGCCGGATCAGGCCGGCGAATACGGAATCGTCTGCAACGAATTCTGTGGAATTGGCCACCACACGATGGCCGGCAAGATCATCGTGGTTGATCGCAACACGCCGAAGCGGGGGCAATAATGACGACGATCGAGGCCGCTGGCCGTGCCGTTGCAGCTAGAAATGTCGAATTCCGTACCTGTCCGTTCACCGGACTGAAGGTCGATCTTGCCGCGCAGCGTCTGATCTACGCCAACGCGGTCGCCGCCGTCATATTCCTCGCGGTCGGGGGTCTCTTCGGTTTCCTGGTGGCGCTGACGCGCTGGCCGGCTGTTCATCTTCTGCCGGCCGAGTGGTTCTATCTCGTCCTCACCGGGCACGGGGCCAACGTCCTGCTGTTCTGGATCATCTTCTTCGAGATCGCCGTTCTCTATTTCGCTTCGGCTGTTCTGCTGAATTCGCGGCTCGCCGCGCCGAAGTTCGCATGGCTCGGCTTCATTCTGATGGTTGTCGGCGCGGTGATGACCAACGTCGCCGTGTTCCAGGGCGATTCGACGGTGATGTTCACCTCGTATCCGCCGATGAAGGCGGCCTGGCACTTCTATCTTGGACTGATCCTGTTTGCCGTCGGTGCGCTGGTCGGCTGTGCCATCTTCTTTGCGACGCTCGTAATCGCCAAGGATGAGGGGACGTATCAAGGATCGATTCCCCTCGTTACGTTCGGCGCCTTGACCGCCGCGATCATCGCGGTGTTCACCATTGCGGCCGGCGCGATCATCTTGGTGCCGACCTTCCTCTGGTCGGTCGGCCTCATCAGCCACATCGATCCGCTGATGTACAAGGTGGTCTGGTGGGCGATGGGGCACTCATCGCAGCAGATCAACGTGTCGGCACACGTGGCGATCTGGTATGCGATTGCCGCGATCGTCATCGGCGCGCAGCCGCTGTCGGAGAAGGTCAGCCGGACGGCCTTCTTCCTCTACATCCTCTTCCTGCAACTTGCTTCGGCGCACCATCTGCTCGTCGAACCGGGCATCAGCTCGGAGTGGAAGATCTTCAATACGAGCTACGCGATGTATCTCGCGGTGCTCGGCAGCATGATCCACGGCTTGACGGTTCCGGGCGCGATCGAGGCGGCGCAGCGTCGAAACGGCTTCACGAAGGGCGCGTTCGAGTGGCTCCGCAAAGCGCCTTGGGGCAATCCGGCGTTCTCCGGCATGTTCCTGTCGCTCGTGATGTTCGGGTTCATCGGCGGAATTTCCGGTGTGGTGCTCGGGACCGAGCAGATCAACATCCTCATGCACAACACGATCTATGTGCCCGGTCACTTCCACGGGACGGTCGTAGCCGGCACGACGCTCGCCTTCATGGCGGTCACCTACCTCGTGGTGCCGCTCATCTTCCAGCGGCAGATCGTGTTTCCCGGCCTGGCGAAGATCCAGCCCTATCTGTTCGGGATCGGGGCGGCGGGTATTTCGCTGTTCATGATGGGTGCGGGCACGCTCGGCGTTCCGCGGAGACATTGGGACCTGACGCTTGCCGAAGCGCCGATCCCGTATGAGTTTTCCGCCGGCGCATTCCTCATGATGGGCCTGAACGGGCTGTTCGCCACGCTCGCGGCGCTCGGCGGGATCATCTACGTCGTCGTCGTGGTTGCATCGGTATTCTTCGGCAAGAAAGTCGATTCGACGAAACCGGTCTGGCAATTCCCCGTCACCAGCACCGCGGCGGCGAACGTCGGCAAGTATGGGAGCCACGGCACGGTCAAGCTGCCGGGGACGATCATCCTCGTCGCCGTCTTCTTCGTCGCGTTCATGCTCTACTACTACGTGAACTGGAAATATCTCTCGGCGGTATGGCCGCTGCGTTGATCGTGGAGATGTTCTGCTGGGCGGCGGCGCTCAGCATCGGAGAGCCGTGATGGTCATGGTTGTCGGCCAAGTCGTATCGCTGCTGAAACTACGGATAGGCGTAGCCATAGCCGCGAGCGCAATGGCGGGCATGGCCGCGACGCAAGGGCCCGCTCTTTCGGCAGGCGAGATCGTCACGTTTGCGCTTGCGGTGCTCGGCGGTGCCGGCGCCGCAGGTGCATTCAATCACTACTACGAGCGGGAGACCGATCGGCGCATGGCTCGCACGCGCCGGCGTCCGTTTGCGAGCGGAGCATTCCGCGAGAGTGATTGGTGGCTCGTCTCGTTTGGGGCGCTGCTCGTCGCGTCCCTGCTGCTCGCTGCGATCAGCGGCGGGATGCTGGCGGCGCTCTATGTCTTCCTCGGCGCATTCGTCTACGGCATTGTGTACACCGTTTGGCTCAAGCACCGGACCGTCTGGAACATCGTCGTAGGCGGACTCGCCGGCAGCTTTGCTGTTCTCGCTGGCGCTGCGGCGGTCAATCCGGCGCCCCAGGCCGCGCCGCTGCTGCTGGCGGTCGTCCTGTTCTTGTGGACGCCGCCGCATTTCTGGAGTCTCGCGGCGGCGCGCAGCGAGGACTACGTTTCCGCCGGCGTGCCCATGCTTCCGAATGTTGCGCCGACCCGGACGTGGACGCTCGCAATTCTGCTGCACACGGTGATCCTGGCGCTGCTGTCGCTGGCCCCCCTGGGTTTCGGCTTCGGCCCCATCTACGGGATAGCGGCGGCATCGGGAGGGGCCTATTTTGCCTGGCGCAGCTGGCAGCTTTACCGGCAGCCGACCCCCGCCGCCGCAATGGCGAACTTCAAGGCGTCGCTGCTGCAGCTTTCCCTGCTGATCCTCGGCGTGGTTGCCGATTCTGCGATGGGATGAATGGCGAATGTCCCGTGCTCGTTCGTTTCGCATCCTCGTACTGGCCGCGCTCGCTGGTGTCCTGACCCTGGCGAGCGCACCATTCTCGGCACACGGGCATGAATCTCCGTCTCGCAGGGCCGTGCCGGATCAGCGTCAGTGGCTTGAAGTGAGCCAGAAGGCCCTCGGCAATCTCGTCGGCGATTACCGGTTCGTCGAGACCAAAGGCGCCACCGTTTCGCTGGACAGTCTGCAGGGAAAGCCGGTGGTATTCAGCCTCATCTATACGAGCTGCAGCCACGTCTGCCCGATGATAACCCAACGCCTGCGTCGCGCTGTGGAAGAAGCGCAGCGCGTGATCGGCTCGGATCGCTTCACGGTCGTCACCGTGGGATTCGACGTCCGCAACGATACGCCGATGCGGATGGCCGCGTTCGCCCGCGCCCAGGGGGTCGACTTTCCCAATTGGCTCTTCCTCAGCGGAGATGATGCTTCGGTATCGAAGCTCGCGGAGGACCTCGGGTTTTCCTACACCGCGATGGCGGGCGGCTTCCTGCATGCAGCGCAGACGACGATCGTCGATCGGGACGGCCGCGTCTATCGCCATGTCTATGGCGACGACTTCCCGATCCAGATGTTTATGGAGCCGCTGAAGGAAGCGGTTTACGGGACGGTCGGAACCTTCCTGAGCGTCGATGGCTTGTTCGATCGGATCCGTTTCATCTGCACGGTCTACGATCCCAACCAGGGCCGCTATCGGATTAGCTACGCAATCGCCATGACCCTCCTGACCGGCGTGATCTCGCTCAGCGTGACCGCATTGGTCATTTCGCGAGCATGGCTGAAAAGTCGTCGCGCATAGTCGCGCACGATTGAACCAACAATCGGGTTGACCGCGCATGCGCTCGCTTCTGAGGAATGGATTCGAATTTTTGGAACGTGCGGCCGACACGATCTTCGGCCCGCGGCTGAATCCGATTCCCCAGCTTGGCGCGCTCGGTTTCTTTCTGTTCTGGATCGTGGCGGTCAGCGGCATCTATCTTTTCATTTTCTTCGATACAGGCGTTGTTGACGCCTACAATTCGATCGAGAGCATTACCCACCGCCAGTGGTTCGCCGGCGGCGTGCTCCGCAGTTTCCACCGCTACGCGTCCGACCTGATGGTGGTCGTGCTTGTGGTTCATGCGACACGCGAGTTTGCGCTGGACCGTTACCGCGGGGCGTACTGGTTCTCCTGGTTCACGGGCGTTCCGCTCATCTGGCTGCTCTATGCCTCCGGCATTACCGGATACTGGCTGGTTTGGGATCAGCTGGCGCAGTACGTGGCGATCGTGAGTTCGGAGCTCCTCGACTGGCTGCCGATTTTTGGCGAGCCGATTGCCCGCAATTTTCTTACGCCCGCCAGTCTGAACGACCGCTTCTTCACGTTGCTGATCTTCATGCACATCGGCATTCCGCTGGTGCTGCTGTTCGTGATGTGGGTGCATATCCTGCGGATTTCGCGGCCGAACATGAATCCGCCGCGCGCGCTGGCGGTTGTCGTGTTGATCTCGCTGGTCATCGTCTCGTTCTGGAAGCCGGCGCAAAGTCAGGGGTCGGCCGACCTCGCGGCCATACCCAACGACGTCGGCCTCGACTGGTTCTACCTGCCGCTCTATCCGCTGGCCGATCTTTGGTCGCATGGCGCCGTGTGGGCGCTGCTGGGCGGGTTCACCCTGATGCTTCTCGCCATGCCCTGGCTCCCGCCGTTGCGGCGGCCGAGGCCGGTGGAAGTCAATCTCGCGCATTGCAACGGCTGCGGACGCTGCGTGGAGGATTGCCCCCACGAAGCGGTGCGGATGGTGCCGCGGGCGGACGGCCGGCCGTTCATCCAGCAGGCGCAGGTCAATTCCGCGGCTTGCGTGAGCTGCGGGATCTGCGTCGGTTCCTGCCCGTCGTCGACGCCGTTCCGAAGATCGGCGGAGCTGGAGACGGGGATCGACTTGCCCGATCTCCCGTTGCGCGAGTTGCGCCGGCAAACCGAGGCGGCCGCCGCGGAGCTGTCCGGCCCGGTCCGCGTGCTGACTTTCGCCTGCGCGCACAGCGCCGCCGGCGTTCAGCAGAAGCACACCGTCAAGGTTCCCTGCATCGCTACGGTGCCGCCGTCGCTGATCGATTACGTGGTCAGCCGCAATCTGGCCGACGGCGTCGTGGTGGCGGGTTGTGCCGAACGGGCGGGCTACCATCGCCTGGGCGTGGCCTGGATGCAGGGCCGTCTCGCCGGCGAACGCGATCCCCGCCTGCGGGCGAGAGTGCAGCGGGAACGGATCTGCTCGATCTGGGCGTCGCGCTCGGAGCAATCCCGCTTTGGCGCCGAGGTGAAGCGTTTCACGGCGGCACTCGGCAGCCTGGGTCCGAACAAGGGCTTGTCGCCCCGCACGGATGGCGGCGCTGAATCTGCCGCCAAAGCTGAAAGTCTCCATGAGGAAGTTGTCTCATGATTGCGCAACTTCGCGTGGCAGGGCAGATCGCCGTGTTTATTGCGGTATTCGCCGGCGTCGCCGCGCTTTCTGACTGGCCGTCCTATCATCAAATTCCGCCGCAGTCGGCAGTCGTCAAGCTGAGCTTCACGCATGTCGCCGATCGCGTGGCGGCCTGCCGCGAGCGGACGAAGGAAGAGCTGGAAAAGCTACCGCCCAACATGCGCAATCCGCTCGAGTGTTCGCGCCGGCGCGGGGCCGTATATGTCGAGCTGGATATCGACGGCCGGACGGTCTATCGGGGATCGCTGCAGCCCTCCGGTTTATCGGGGGATGGGCCGGCGCGAGTCTATGAGCGATTTGTGGTCCCCGTTGGGGCGCACGGAATCGCCGTTCGCATGCGCGACACGGGGCGATCCGAGGGTTTCGATCATGCCAAGTCCGGCGAGGTCGTTCTCGCCTCCAATCAGAACTTCGTCATCGATTTTCGCCGCGAAGCCAACGGCTTCGTATTCCAGTAAGATCGGCCAGAGGGGATGGCCATGCGATTGCTGCAGTGGAAAAAGGAATACGGAATCGGAATCGAGGCGGTGGATCACGAGCATCGCCAGCTGATCGAGCTGATCAACCGGATGCACGAGGCGTTTGCCAGCGATGAATCCAAGCAGACGGTATCCGCGTTTTTCGGTGACATCCTGAAGGAGATATCCGCGCATTTCGCGCTGGAGGAAAAGATCATGCGCGAGGAGGGGTACAGCCGCCTCGGTCCGCATAAGGAAGATCACGAGCGGCTGCTCGACGAGCTGCGCGAGATGATGGACGCGTTCGATCGCTCCAACGAGATCGACAGCTTCGAATTGGCCCTGCGCCTGGACACATGGTTCCTGCGCCACTTTCAGACGCACGACGCTCAGCTCCACGGCGAGCTCGGCGAGCATCATCATTGAAGCCTTGTACGGCCGTGCGGCCGCATGGGCGGCCGCTCAATCGATATAAGAAAAAACGAGATTCTGTGCGCGGCGCAAATCGCGCGATCACCGGAGTTCAAGCGTTTTCGTAGAAGCCTTGGCCGGCGTTCGCTGGGTCGATCCCGCCGCTACCCACTGATGGCCGGGCACGCCGTGATAAAATCCGTTCGAAAACGGGGCGCCCAGATTCAGCGCCTTGAGCTGCTCCAGACCCTCGGCCAGCGCGATGCGACGGTCGAGCACGGAACGGAAAATCGACGCGACGGCGACCATGTCGCACGAATGCGGGGAAAGGCGAAAGCGGGAAACCCCCATCGCGCGCAGATCGTCCAACTCATTGATAAGGTTCAAGTATTCGAAGGACAGGGTCTGAATGCCGTTGACCGCGAGGAACGGCCGGTTGTCGAGGGTGCGCAGCTCCATCCCGTCGGGATCGTTCTCGCAAACGAACTGACAACTGTCCTTCGTCCGGCCGTGCGCACGGGCATGATAGCAGCGCGCCGACAATGCGAGCGAGATGCGCCCGAACGCCTGGACTTCGATCGTTGCGCCGACATTCGCCGCGCGCTCGCACAGCACGCGGATCGCGGTCGCCGGAAGCTCCGCGGGCAGGCAGAAATTCCGCGCCCCCTTGCGGGCGAGAAAGGAGATCGTCCCCTCGTTGTAGGCATTCACGAACGGCCCGACATGATGCGGCTTGCCGCTCAGATGCGCGAGCGACGAACCGTCATTCGCCTCGATGAGTGAATCCTGCAGTCCGCAGACGCTGTCCACGACCTGACGGTCCAGCTTCAGCATGACTTCGGACAGCGTGGAATAGACGACGGTCTTCCCCGCCGCCTTCAGGCGCTCCGCCACTTCCTCAAAATACGGCTCGAAGAGGACGCTGCGCTTCGAACAGACGACTTCCCCGACATAGACCGTGTCGACCGGCGCTTGATCCGCGATGCGGAAATAGAAATCGCGCCAGGCTTCCGGCTGCCAGTTGAACAGGATCGGACCCAGGGAAATCGCAGCGCCGGAGCTCTCCACCGCTCACCTCCACAACTTGCTTCGGAACGCCCCTTCCGTCTCCTTGCTGCCCTCTGTCAGCGCAAGAAGACTGGTGAGGCCCGGATCGCGGCCATCCAGGATGTCGTCGACCGCCTTGCGGAAAGCGGAGACGGCGGCCTTGACATAGGCGCGGCTGCGCTGGCGGCCCTCGATCTTGAATGCCGTGACTCCGGCGCGCATTAGCTTCGGCAGCAACGCGGAAAGGTTGAGGCTGACCGGCTCCTCGAACGCGTAATATCCCTGCTGCTCCCTGACCCCGCACAGATAGCGGCCCTTGCAGATCGTCGGGTATCCGGCTTTCTCCCCCGGCGCGAAGCGGTCGATCGTGAAGCGATCGAGCTTGATGTTGAGGTTGCGCTCGGCATCCTCCTCGTAGCGGACGGACTCCGCCGGCGAGCACACGCCGTCCATGTTGGTGGAAATGCCGGTGGCGTAGTTGGTCAGGCTGCACCGGCCCTCGGCCATCATGCCGATGTTTCCGAAGATGAACGCCTCGACCTCGCAGTCGATCTGCCCGTGAATGCCCGCGATCTCCTCGACCGTCAGCATGCGCGGAAGCACGACGCGCTTGATGCCGAACTCCTTGCAATAGAAGCGGATCGCTTCCGGCGACGACGCGCCGGCCTGCACCGAGAGATGCAGCCGCAGCTGCGGGTGCGTTTGCGCGGCATAGTCGGCGACACCCATGTCCGCCACGATGACCGCGTCGACGCCCAGCCTGGCCGCCGTGTCGATTGCCTCGCGCCAGAGCTCGAAGCGGCCGGCGGGCGGGAACGTGTTGACGGCGAGCAGCACCTTCGCATTGCGCTCGTGCGCATAGGCGATCGCATCCGTGAGCTCGTTGACCGAGAAATTCAGGCCGGGGAAGTTCCTGGCGTTCGTCGCATTGCGAAAGCCGCAATAGACGGCATCGGCGCCGGCATCGACCGCCGTTCGCAGGCCGGCGGGAGTCCCGGCCGGGCAGACCAGTTCCGGTCGAACATATCCGCCGTCGTTCGCTTCGTTCTCAGTATTCATGGCGGCGGGATCCGCGGATGGTCCGCATTGCGGAGAGCGCAAGCGATGCCGGCCCCTGCAGCGGTCCAAGACCGCCCAGAATGGTTTCCACCAGATTTCCTTCCAGATCGTCCAGCGCATTGCGCAACGTCACGACGGCTTGCGTGTTGCCGGTCACGCGCAGATCGCGCGTGAAAAACAGTGCGTCGCCGTCCGCGTTGCCCTCGATCATGTCCAGCAGGTCGAAGAAGGTGCCGGCGATGCATGCATCGTGCCGCACACGTTCGTGGCGGCGGTAGGCTTTCAGGTGTGGCCGATTCGCATCGGGCCGGAGCAGGAGCACGAACGGAAGATCGACCGGATCGATGAGGAACCGCGTGTGGGTGTGCGCTTCCAGCCGCTCGAACAGCCCGGGATGCGATTGGGCGACATGGGTCGCGATCCGGGTGAGAATCGGCTGCAGCAGAAAGAGCGGAACCGGCGCGATGAGCCAGCGCGGAAGATCCTGCAGCCCCTGCGGAAGGGGCCAGCCGGGGTCGGTTCTGCTGACAGCCATCGGGTCACGCCCCGCTCGATGCTGCGATGGCCTGCGGTGGAGTGGCTGCCCCGTTCGTATTGATGAACAGGACCGCCATCTGATCCGTGTACAGGATATGTTTGCGAACCAGGACCGGAAACTTCACCCGCAACAGCGATTGCGTCTTGCGCCAGGAGCGATCGCTCAGCTCGCGCATCTGGTCGCACAGATCGAGCAGCGACTGATGTTCGTCGCGATGGCACCGGCACAACTGGCCGCCCGCGCGCTCCATGAGCGCCGCCTCGTTCTCGAAGTGATTCGTCATCAGCGACTTCAGCCGGGCGATGAAGAACTGGAATTGAAACGGCTCGCATTTGGCTGCGCGGAGCCATTGATCTGTGATTGCCGCATGCTCTGAATCGATCGCGGCATGTCCGAGGGCAGGGGTTTTCTGGACCCGGAGGCGCGGCATGGCAGGCATTATGGAGAGCCCTCTCGCTTTCGTTTGTTGACTGCTGCCGGCATGCCGGGACTTCCGACGGCTGCTGCGCCGCGTGCAGGTTCGGCAAGCCCATGCACGCAAACGCAAATCCGCGCTATGATCCTTGATCAAGATCAAGGCCGGTTGACATCGTCCGCCGAGAGTGCGGCCAAATCGTCGATAGAGCGGGAGCAAGCCCGAGAGCGGCGAACTGACGGAAGTGGGCGTCTGACGGGCAAAATTCCGGTCTCGCCAGGCGAACATGCGGATAAGGGAGGGAGTGGCTATTCTGAAGTTAGAAAATTTCGTAGGGGTGCTGCGGGTTTACGCCGGTCGGGTGATCGGGCGAGGCATGCGCTAATGGTTTCGAAGCTCACGATCGGCGATCTGCAGATCATTTCGCGGACCGCCGTTTTTCGCGGCCTCAAGCCGGAAACCGTCGAGCACATCATCTCGCCGGCGGTGGGCGTCATGCTGAAGGAGCACGAGCCCCTGTTCCGGCAAGGCGAGCCCGCGACCGCATTTTTCATCATGCTCGACGGATGGGTGAAGCTCTATCGCATCACGCTCTCGGGCGAGGAAACGGTTATCCATGTCCTGACCAAGGGGGACAGCTTTGCCGAGGCGGTTGCGTTCACCGGCAACCGCTATCCCGCCACCGCCGAAGCGGTAAGCGACGCGCGCGTCGTCCGCATTCCGGCCGATCACATCGTCCGGTGCATCCGCGAGAGCCCGGATATTGCGCTGGCGATGATCGCTTCGACGTCGCAGCACCTGCACCATCTCGTTCAGCACGTCGAGCAGCTCAAGGCGCAAAGCGGCGTGCAGCGGGTTGCCGAGTTCCTCGTTTCGCTCGCGCCGGTCGATCAGGGACGCTACGAGATCTCGCTCCCTTACGACAAAGTCTTGATTGCTGCCCGCCTGGGTCTGAAGCCCGAATCGCTCTCTCGCGCGTTTGCCAAGCTCAGATCGGTCGGCGTGGCGGTTCACGCCGCACATGTCGAGATCAGCGATGTCGCCAAGCTGCGGCAGCTGGCGGCCGATACGCGCGCCTCGATCCGCGGCGCTCTGCGGAAACCCTAGGGCGCGATCGCGTCAGGCCGCAGCGGCCCGCCGATATTCAAATTCCACTGAGATCAGTCCGGCTCGGCCATAAGCAGGCCAAGCTGGAGGCGCGCCTCCTCACTCAGACGGTCCGCTGTCCACGGCGGATCCCAGACGAGTTCGACCCGGATCGATCTGGCGTCCGGAAACCGCCGCCGGAGCGCATCCTCGGCATCGTAGATGAGCAATTGCGTGACGGGGCATGATGGAGACGTTGGAGTGATCGCCACTTCGATGGCACCGTCTTGCCATACGGCGCGACGCACGAGCCCGAGGTCGACGATGTTGAAACCCAGCTCGGGATCGATCACTGCTTTCAATGCTTGCAGAAGCTCTTCTGCGCACGTTGCGGTCGGCTCCTCGCTCATCCAGCACCTCTTCGGGCAGCGATCTTCGAGACAAACGAGGGCGGCAAACCGCTGAAGGGCCAACCGGGTCCTTCGAGCGCCACGGGTCGGCCTCCGCAAGCTCATATTTATTTATTTACGCGCCAACAAGGGGAGGGTGGCTTGATCTAAGTCATGACCGCCGATCGCCCTGAAAGAGATACTTTATTTGGAATTCATGGAGTCGTGCGGAATCGTCATCGGCCAATCCATGACGGGATGGTCGATGTGCGAGGCCGCGCATGCGTCGCAGCGACTACGAACGAGCGGAGCCTCTTTTCATGACGATGCAGATCATCAGCCCGGATGGATGGGCGCCGCCGATCGGCTATTCCAACGGGATATCCGTAGCCGCGGGGCGGATCGTGTTCATTGCCGGTCAGGTCGGTTGGGACAGCCAGCAGCGATTTGGCAGTGAAGAGCTCGCCCCGCAGTTCGAGCAGGCTCTGAGGAATGTGCTCGACATCCTCGCCGCGGCGGGCGGGAAGCCGGACCAGATCTGCAGGATGACCGCCTATTGCACGGACAAGCCGGCCTATCTCGCCGCGCGGCCCGAGCTCGGGCGGATCTGGCGGCGTCTGATCGGCAAGCACTATCCCGTCATGACCATGGTCTTTGTGTCCGACCTTCTCGACTATCCGGCGAAGATCGAGCTCGAGGCGACCGCGGTGGTTCCAGCGGGGTAACGGCAGGAACGGCAGGCATCGGAGCGGCGCTTCAATGCAATCAAGAGCACAGCCGGACAGACGGCGCAGACGGACGGAAGCGCGCCGGACGCAGATCGATGTCGCGAACCGCCGCACGCTTTCGCATGAGCCGGGCGGGCGCCGGACGCGGGTCGATACCACGCACGACTACGTCATCCTGGTGGATCGAACCGACCGCGAGATCGGCATCATGCAGAAGATCGATGCCCACCGCCTCGGGCGGTGCCACCGGGCAATCTCCGTTCTCATCCGGGATGCGGCGGGAAGGCTGCTGCTGCAGCAACGGGCCGCCGGCAAATATCATTCGGGCGGGCTGTGGTCGAATACGTGCTGCAGTCATCCTCTTCCCGGCGAAGAAACGCTGTATGCGGCCACGAGAAGACTGGGAGAGGAAATGGGGATCGCCGCCAGCCTCAGCCCCTTATTCTCGATGAAATACCGCGCACGTGTGTCGGATCAGTTCATCGAAAGCGAGATCGTGCATGTGTTCGGCGGAACTTCCGACGAACCGCCCAATCCGAATGCGTCGGAAGTCGAGGGCTGGCGCTGGATGACGCTTGCGGAGATCAAGCGCAGCATTCTCGAGCGGCCGCAGGCGTACACGGTCTGGTTCAGAAGATTTATCGAAGAGTATGAAGAAGAAATCGAAAGTTTCGCGTCGGCCTGACGCAGGATCCCATGCGCTGCGCGCGCATCGTCGGATTGGCCGCCATCAGCGATTTTCCGCAGCCGCCTTCACTGCCTCGACGATCTTCACATAGCCGGTGCAGCGGCACAGATTGCCGGAAAGGGCGCTGCGGATTTCATCCTCGTCCGGGTTCGGATTCCGACGCAGCAGGGCCTCGGCGGCCGCGATCATGCCCGGTGTGCAGAAGCCGCACTGGGCGCCCAGCTTCTCGTGGAACTGCTGTTGCAGCGCGCTCATGCGCCCGCCTTTGGCGAGTCCCTCGACGGTCTCGATCCGCCGCTCCTGCATCTGCACCGCGAGCGTCGAGCAGGCGAGCCGCGGCTGGTCGTCCACGAGCACCGTGCAGGCGCCGCACTCGCCGCCGTCGCAGCCCTGCTTGGTGCCGGTGAGGCCGACCACCTCGCGCAGATAATCCAGCAGCAGCATGCCGTCGGGCACCAGGTCTTCGCGCATGCGGCCGTTCACGGTCAGGGTGAGAATGGATTTCATCGGCTTCACGCGATGCTCCCGGCCCACAGGCGATCCACCAGCTGCCGGGCCATGGCCTGCATGGCGCGCCGGCGGTATTTCGGCCCCGTGACCGTGGTGCGCAGTAGGTTCGACTTCTTGCGCAGGGCGAGGGCGAGGGCCGCGGCGGCATCCTTGTCCCAGGCGCGGCCGATCAGGCTGCTTGTATCCGCGAGGAGCGGCGCCGAATTGGTGCCGGTGATCGCCACCTTGAGGTCGCCGATCGCGTCGCCGTTGCGCCGGAGCGCCACTGCGACGCCGGCGAGCGGAAAGTCGATGGCGTCGCGGATGCGTGCCTTGGCATAGGCGGCACGCCGCCCGCCCGGCGGCGGCAGCACCACGGCCGCGAGCGCCTCGCCGGGCTCGAGCGCCAGATGCCCGGCGCCGTCCTCACGATAGAGATCAGCGACCTTGATGCGGCGCGCGCCGCCGGGTCCCGCCAGCACCGCCTCGGCGTCGAGCACCATCAGGACGGGCGCCACGTCGCCGTGATAGGTGGCGTAGCAGCGGTCGCTCTTCACCACGACATGGCACTTGTCGCCGCGATATTTCAGGCACCAGCCGTTGCCCTCGCGCCACCATTCGCTCTGGTTGTAGAAGACGCAGCGTGTGTCCTGGCACAGATTGCCGCCGAGCGTCGCCGCCGTGCGGTGCGTGGGGCCGGCGACGGCCAGCGCCGCCTCGGCCACGGTCGGATAGCCGGCGAGGATATCGGGGTGGCGCGCAAGCCCGGCGAGCGTCACCGCCGCGCCGATCCACAGCGCGTCGCCCTCGCGGCGGACGGCGGCGAGGTCGGCGATCGCGGTAAGGTCGATCAGGTCCGTGGGCTCGCCCAGGCCGCGCCGGAGATTAACCAGGAGATCGGTGCCGCCGGCCACGAAGCGCGCGTCCGCCGCGCCTGCCTTGAGCCGCACCGCTTCCTCCAGCGTCGCCGGGCGGTGGCAGCGGAAGTCGGGCAGCAGGTTCATGACTGCACCCCGTCGCGCAGGTCGATCAGCTCGGCGATGTGCTCGGGATTGAGCGGCATCGCGGTGGGGCGCACGCCCGACGCTTCATGAACCGCGTCCATAACCGCCGGCAGGAAGCCGGCGAGCATCCCCTCGCTCGCCTCTTTGGCGCCGAACGGGCCGTTCGGGTCCATGCTCTCGACGATCAGCACCTCGATGTCGGGGCTTTCCGCCATGGTCGGCACGCGATAGTCGAGCAGGTTCGCGTGCAGCATGCGGCCGTTGTCGAAGCGCGTCTCCTCCGAGATTGCCTGGCCCATGCCCATCCAGACGCCGCCCTGGACCTGGCCTTCGACCGCGAGCGGATTGAGGGCGCGGCCCACGTCCACCGCCACCCAGACCTTGTGCGCGGTGACCTTGCCGGTGACCTCGTCCACCGAGCATTCCACCACCTGCGCGGCGTAGCAGAATCCCATGGTGGCGCCGATGGCGCTGCCGCGCACTTTTTTGTCGCCCATGAACTCGCTCGGGCTCGTGAACGTGCCCTTGATGGTGATGGGGCCGGTGTCGATCAGCGCCGCCTTGGCGACCTCGGAGAAGGGCAGACCCGGGTCCTGACCGACGACGCGATAGACCTCGCCCTCGCACTCCACGTCCTCGGGCTTGGCTTCGAGCTTCTTCGCCGCGGCCTCGATCAGGATGCGCTTGAGCTGGGTCGCGGCATCGACCGCGGCATTGCCGACCATGAAGGTGACGCGCGAGGAATAGCTGCCGTTGTCCTTAGGCGTGAGCGCGCTGTCGGCGGAGACCACCCGCAGCCGGTTCCAGTCGACGCCCAACACCTCGGCCACCATCTGCGCGGCCATGGTGTTGGAGCCCTGGCCGATGTCGGCGGCACCGGTGAGCACCGTGATGCCGCCGTCGAAATCGAGCCGGAGATTGACCACGGCGTGCGGCTCGCCGGTCCAGTGCTTGGGCGTCGTGGTGCCCGACACGAAATGCGAGCAGGCGAGTCCGAGCCCGCGGCCCTTGGGCATCTTCCCGCGCCGCTCGGCCCAGCCGGACGCCTTCATCACCTTGTCGAGGCATTCGGGCAGGCCGTAGCTCATGACTCTTTGCGCATAGGCGGTGACATAGGGGACCTTGGGCAGGAGATTAACGCGGCGGACCTCGAAGGGATCGAGGCCGAGCTCCTCGGCCATCTCGTTCATCAGCGCTTCGAAGGCCGCGCGCGGATCGACGGTGCCGTGGCCGCGCATGGCGCCGCACGGCGGCGTGTTGGTATAGACGCGCCAGCCGTCGTGCTTGATCGCCGGGATGTCGTAGATGCCGTGCAGGAGCGCGCCGGTATAGAGAATGGTGATGATGCCGTAGCCGGCATAGGCGCCGCCGCGCTGCGTGGCCTGCAGATGACAGGCGGTGAGCTTGCCCTCCTTGGTCATGCCGAGCTTGACCGTCACCTTGGTGTCGGGCCGGCCGCGATGGGCGAGGAAGGTCTCTTCGCGGGTTTGCAGCAGGCGCACGGTGCCGCCGGCCTTGCGCGCGAGCATGGCGGCGATGATCTCGAAATGCAGACACTCCGTGCGCGCGCCGAAGCCGCCGCCGAGGAACGGCTTGACCACGCGGATGTGCGCTTCCTCCATCTCCAGGCACTTCGCGACCTTCAGCAGCACGTAGTAGGGGACCTGTGTGGTGGTGTGCAGCGTCAGGTGGCCGCGCTCGGGATTGTATTCGGCGAGCGTCGCATTGGGCTCGATGTGCGCGTGGTTGACCTCGGCGAAGCGGTAGGTCTTCTCGCGCACGAGGTCGGCCGCCTTGAAGCCGGCTTCGGCATCGCCGAACTCCGCATGCACTTCGCGCAGGATGTTGTTCGGCTTTTCGGCATGGATCGGCGTGGCGCCGGGCTTCATCGCCTTGGCGGCGTCGAAATAGGCGGGCAGGATCTCGTACTCGACGCGGATGAGCTTGAGGGCCTTCGCCGCAGTCGCCTCGTCGACCGCCGCCACGGCGGCCACGGGGTCGCCGCGATAGCGCACCTTCTCGCGCGCGAGCGGAAACTCGTTCTCGGCGATCGGCAGCACGCCGAACGGCACCTTGCAGTCTTCGCCCGTGCAGACCGTCACGACGCCTTCCAGCGCCTCGGCCTCGCTCGTGTCGATCGAGAGGATGCGCGCGTGCGGGTGCGGCGAGCGCAGGATGCGGCCGCACCAGGCGCCGGGTGCGGGAAGGTCGGCGGTGTATTTGGCCTTGCCGGTGACCTTCTCGACGCCGTCGATCAGGGGCGTGCGCACGCCCACCAGGCCGACGCGTGTCTTTTCCAGCCGGCGGATGCTCATGCCGCGTCCTCGCGCAGGTGATCGACGAACAATTGATTCTCGCTTACTGCGTCCTCGCGCCAGCGGCCGTTTACCTGCAATCGCAACAGTCGCTTTCGCGGCTGAGAGGTTGAGCACCCCATGGATGACCTTCCACAGAACGGGCCGGAGCGTGGAAGCAAGTTGCCGACAGTACTTAAAAGCGTGAACCAAAGTTGCTACGCCATGACCTAAATCAAGCAAGTCGTCTGCACGGAAATTGTTTGCGGTACAAACACTTCCGGCCCAAATGACCTGATCGAAGTCAAGGACGCGCGACGGGAAAGCTGTGCTTTATTTTCGAAATAAATGGAGCGCGGACTTGTGACTGCACTTCGCGACTACAATGCCGCGGTCGATTTTGTGGATCGCAACGTCGCGGAAGGGCGCGGCGACAAGACCGCATTCATCGATCCATCGCGAAATCTTACCTATTCCGAATTGCGCGACGCGACGGCGCGGATCGGCGCCATGCTCGCGCGCATCGGGATCGAGCCGGAAAATCGGATCGCGATGGTTCTGCTCGATACCGTCGACTTCCCGATCATGTTCTGGGGAGCAATTCGCGCCGGCATCGTGCCGGTATTGCTCAACACGCGGCTCAATGCCGAGCAGTATCGTTTCCTGCTCGAAGACTCGCGCGCCAAAGCCGTGTTCGTATCGGCGCCGTTGCTGCCGGTCGTGCAGGAAGCGGCGAGGCAGGTTCCGTCGTTGCGTGCCGTTGTCGTGGTTGGCGGCGGGCCTGAGGGAGTGCCGCGGCTGGAGGCACTGCTCGCCGCCGAGAACGAAGGAGCAGCGCCTGCCAGGACCTGCGCCGACGAGGTCGCGTACTGGCTCTATTCGTCGGGTACGACAGGCGCACCGAAGGGTGTCATGCACGTCCACTCGAGCATGATGCTCATGGCGCGGCATGCCGGCCAGGAGCGGATCGGTATCCGCGAGAACGATCTCGTCTTCTCCGCGGCGAAGCTGTTCTTCTCCTACGGTCTGGGCAACTCGATCATCTGCCCGATGTCGGTGGGCGCCACGTCGATATTTTATCCGGAACGTCCGACGCCGCAGACCGTATTCGAGACGCTGCGCGCCTATCAGCCGACGATGTTCTATGCCGTGCCGACGCTCTATGCGGCGATTCTGGCCGACGCGAACTGCACGCCGGAAACCGGTTCGCGCCGTCTGCGGCTGTGCTTCTCCGCCGGAGAGCCGTTGCCGCCGGAGATCGGCAGAGCATGGAAGGAGCGGTTCGGCCTCGACATCGTCAATGGCATCGGCTCGACCGAAATGGGGCACCTGTTTCTCACGAACATTCCCGATAAGGTCGAGTATGGGACCTCCGGCGTGCCCGTTCGCGGCTACGATCTGAAGCTTGTCGACGAGGCCGGGCAGGAGGTTCCCGACGGAGAGATCGGCGAGCTCTTGGTGCGCGGCGAGACGTCGGCGGCGGGATACTGGAATCAGCGCGAACGCTCGCGGCGGACCTTTCTCGGCGAGTGGACGCGTACCGGCGACAAGTTTGTACGTCGCCCGGACGGCGTCTATCTCTACTGCGGCCGCGCCGACGACATGTTCAAGGTGAGCGGCATCTGGGTGTCGCCCTTCGAAGTCGAGGCGGCACTCGTTGAGCATCCTTCCGTCCTGGAAGCCGCCGTCATCCCTGTCGAGGATGAAAACGGCCTCATCAAGCCGAAGGCGTTTGTGGTGCTCAAGGATCGCCGCAACGAGAAACTGAGCCGCGCGCTGCACGACGAGCTCAAGCTGCACGTCAAGCACTCGGTCGGGCCGTGGAAGTATCCTCGCTGGATCGAGTTCGTCGAAAGCCTGCCCAAGACGGCCTCCGGCAAAATTCAGCGCTTCATGCTGCGCAGCCGGGCCGGCCCCGACGGCGCCTCCTGCGAAGGAGGGAAGCCGGAATGAGGCTCGATCTGTCTCACCTGGCTTGGCCGTTCTTCAATGCGCCGCACCGGCGCTTTGCAATGGCAATCGCCGGATGGGCGCAGCGCGATCTCCCTGCCTACATCGACCATGCCGACGTGGACCGCAGTTGCCGCGACCTCGTGCGCGCGCTCGGAGAAGGCGGATGGCTGAAGGCCGTTGTTCCGGGCGCATATGGCGGCCTGTCGCCGGCGCTGGATGTACGCACGCTCTGTCTGGCGCGGGAAATCCTCGCATGGAATGAAGGTCTCGCGGACTTCGCGTTAGCCATGCAGGGGCTCGGCACCGGCTCGATCTCGCTGTTCGGCTCCGACGAGATCAAGGCCAAGTATCTTCCGCCGGTGCGTGAGGGGCGCCACATTGCCGCCTTCGCGCTTTCCGAGCCGGGCGCCGGATCGGATGTCGCCGCGCTGACGACGACCGCGACGAAGGACGGCCCGCGCCACGTCAGACTCGACGGATTGAAGACGTGGATCTCGAACGGCGGAATAGCCGACCACTATGTCGTGTTCGCCCGAACGGGCGAGGCCCCGGGTGCGAAGGGGCTTTCCGCCTTCGTCGTCGACGCCGATGCACCGGGGCTGACGATCGCGGAACGCATCGACACCATCGCACCGCATCCGCTCGCCTCGATTCGTTTCGAAAGCTGCCGCATTCCCGTTGCAAACCGGCTGGGCGCTCCGGGCGAGGGGTTCAAGGTGGCGATGGCAACCCTCGATATCTTCCGCTCGACCGTCGGCGCGGCCGCACTCGGGCTTGCGCGCCGGGCGCTCGACGAAGCGGTCGCCCGCTCGCTCACGCGCCGGGTGTACGGCGCGCCGCTCGCCGACCTGCAGCTCACGCAGGCGTCGCTCGCCGACAGCGCGGTCGACATCGACGCCGCGGCGCTCCTTGTCTATCGCGCGGCATGGACGAAGGATCGCGGCGCGGCGCGCACCCGGCGCGAATCTTCGGCGGCAAAGCTGTTTGCCACGGAAATGGGACAGCGCGTGATCGACCGCGCGGTCCAGCTGCATGGCGGCACCGGCGTATGCGAGGGGGTCAAGGTTGAGTCGCTCTATCGCGAGATACGCGCGCTCCGCATCTACGAGGGCGCAAGCGAAGTGCAAAAGATGATTATCGCGCGCGAGCTGCTGCGGTCGCAGGAGCCCGCGGAGCGGGCCGCGGCAGAATAGTCGCGCCGGCACGTTGCAGAGGAGCCAGGATGTTTCGGCTGAGCGTGGAGGATGGAGTTGCGGAGCTGACGCTTGCCCGTCCGCCCGTAAACGCCATCAATGAAGAATGGGTGCTCGAGCTGAATGCGAAGCTGGATGAGCTCGGCGGACGGGCGGATTGGAAGGTCCTGCATATCCGCTCGGATCAGAAGATCTTTTGCGCCGGCGCGGATCTCGCGCAGGTGCGCGGATTCATGGAGGCGCGCGACGGTCCCGACCGGATGTACGCTTTCGTTGCCGGCATTCAGCGCGTCTATACGCGCCTGGAGCGGCTGCCGCAGGTGACGCTGGCGGAGATCGGCGGCACCGCCCTGGGCGGCGGGTTCGAGCTGGCGCTTGCCTGCGATCTGCGCATCGCCGCCGCAGAGGCGAAGCTCGGACTGCCGGAAGTGGGCCTTGGCCTGATTCCCGGCGGCGGCGGCACGCAAAGGCTCACCCGCATCTGCGGCCCGGCGGTGGCCGCGCGGATGATCCTCGGCGCGGAGACCGTGACCGGCGCCACCGCCCGCGAGCTTGGCATGGTGCAATGGGCGGTGCCGCGCACCGACCTCGCCGCCGAAGCGCAGGCAATCGCCGGACGCATCGCCGCGCTGCCGGCTGCGGCGATCGTCGCGTCCAAGGCGTGCATCGCGGCTGCGGCGACGCCGGGGCACGGCGGGTATTCGGACGAACTTGAAGCGACGTACCGGTTGTTGAGCGAGCGTGAAACGCAGGATCGTGTGAAGGCATTCTTCACCGGAGCCGCATCGAACCCGCCGCAACGTCAAAAAGGAGCATTGTGATGAAGTTGGACGGGAAGATCGCCCTTGTCACCGGCGGGGCGTCGGGTATCGGCAAGGCGACGGTGATGGAGCTTGCCCGCAGCGGCGCGATGGTCATCTGCGCGGACGTGAACGCGGCGAAAGGCGCGGAACTGCAGCAGGAGGCAGCGGCAGCGAAGCTTTCCGTCGACTTCGCGCCGGTGGATCTGGCCGATCCCAAGTCGGCGCGCCAGTGCGCGGCCGATGTCCTCGCCCGCCACCAGCGGGTCGACATCCTGGTCAACGCCGCCGGCTGGAACGATATCCAGCCGTTCATGGAGAACGCGCCGGACTACATGGATCGCGTCATCGCCATCAATCTAAGCGGAACCCTGCATCTGACGCAGGCGCTGCTTCCCCCGATGATCGCCGCAGGCAAGGGCAAGATCGTCAATGTCTCCAGCGATGCCGGACGTGTCGGCAGCAGTGGCGAGACCACTTACGCGGCGGCCAAGGGCGGCGTGATCGCATTCACGAAATCGCTGGCGCGCGAAGTGGCGCGCTACTCGATCAACGTCAACTGCGTCTGTCCGGGGCCGACCGATACGCCGATGCTGCAGTCGCGCCCGGACAAACTGAAGGAAGCTTTCGTTCGCGCGATTCCCTTCCGGCGTTTTGCCAAGCCGCAGGAAATCGCCGATTCCATTCTGTTCTTTGCGAGCCCGCGCTCCGACTACATCACCGGTCAGGTGCTGAGCATCAGCGGCGGGCTCACGTTCGCAGGTTGAGGAGGTGACGATGTCCGCAGCGATTGGATCAGCAAAGCCGCGCGAAGCCGGGGCAGGGGGAGCGGGCGACACCGCCGCGCGATTCCGCCCGACGCGCATCGATTTCGCACGCTACAAGCCGCAGCACTTCCTGTGGCAGGTCGACGGCAAGGTGGCGACGATCACGCTCAACCGGCCGGAGCGGAAGAACCCGCTCACGCTGGAGTCCTACTCCGAGATGCGCGACCTGTTCCGCGACCTCGTCTATGCAGACGACATCAAGAGCATCGTCATCACCGGGGCGGGCGGCAACTTCTGCTCCGGCGGCGACGTGCACGAGATCATCGGGCCGCTCGTCGAGATGCAGCGCAAGGGAGACATGGGCGGGCTGCTCGCGTTCACGCGGATGACGGGCGACCTCGTCAAGGCGATGCGCGCCTGTCCGCAGCCGATCGTGGCCGCGGTGGACGGCGTGTGCGCCGGCGCCGGCGCGATCCTCGCGATGGCGTCGGACCTGCGCTACGGCACCGCGCGCAGCAAGGTAGCGTTCCTGTTCGTGCGCGTGGGTCTTGCCGGCGCCGACATGGGAGCCTGCAATATGCTCCCGCGCATCATCGGCGCGGGCCGCGCCGCCGAGCTCCTCTATACCGGCCGGTCGATGGACGGCGCCGAGGCGGAGCGGTGGGGCTTCTACAACCGGCTGTGCGAGCCGGAGACGTTGCTCGCCGATACGCAGGCGCTCGCTGGCTCGCTCGCCGCCGGGCCGACGTTCGCGCACGCGATGACCAAGCGCTGCATCCATCAGGAATGGAACATGGGCATCGACGAATCGATCGAAGCCGAGGCGCAGGCGCAGGCCATCTGCATGCAGACCAAGGATTACGAGCGCGCCTACGAGGCGTTCGTGAACAAGGCGAAGCCCGTCTTTGCCGGCGACTGAGCCGATCGTCACTCGTCGGCCGGTGCCGCCCGCGGGCGGTCCGGCCGGGTGACGATGAAGATCGCCGATCCCGACAGCACCACCGCCTGGATCGCTAGGATCCAGGCGGAAACACCCAGCAGCGCCGATAATGCCAGCGTCGCAGCGATCACCGCGAGCGCGGCAATCTTGGTCCGCCGTGCGATCGCACGATGCCGGCGCCAGTCATCGATGACCGGGCCGAAGGCCGGATGCTCGAGAAGCCATGCATGCAGCCGCGGCGAGCTGCGCGCGAATGCATAGGCCGCCAGCAGCAGGAACGGCGTCGAAGGCAGCAGGGGAAGGACGGCACCCGCCGCGCCCGTCGTCAGGCTTGCCAAACCGATCGCGATCCATAGCGGACGGGTCATCGCAGCCAGCTCCCTGCAAGCGAGCGCGATCGAGTTCAAGGAACGATCGCGGTTCGCTCAATCGACAGGTCCGAATATCTCCACCTGACGATAGACTAGATAAGGGCTGTTTCGGCAGAACGATATACCCGCCGCGCCCGATTCCGATTCAGCGCTCCGGACGCGCATCATATCGAAGGTGCAGGCCCATAGTTTAGATCGCTTCTGATCTGCAGTCTGATTGACCTTGATCAAGCGTGCGCTCCGGGCTGCCAACTACGGTTTGCCCCGGTCGACGTGTCCGCGACCTTGAATCGCGACGAGATGTCACCGGGGGAACTTATGAGCGCAACGCCGCGCTGGCGGCCCTTGCACGCGTTCACAGGTGGAGCCGCAGGGGTTCTGCTTGTCGTCGCTGCATGGGAAGCGGCCGCAGGTCACCTCAACCCGTTGATTCTGCCGTCGCCGCGCGCGGTTCTCGCCGACGTCATCACGCTCCTCAGCGATCACACGAACTGGTTTGTCATCGAAGCGACGGCGCGGCGCGCGCTTGCCGGCTTTTTCGGCGGGGCGGTCGTCGGGCTGGCTTGCGGGCTGCTGGCGGGCACCAACAGGGCGGTCGACAAGCTCGTCGATCCGCTGATGACGCTGCTGATGGCGATGCCGCCCATTGCCTGGGTCGTGCTCGCGCTGATCTGGTTCGGCATCGGCAGCTCGTCGGCCGTCTTCACCGTCGCGGTCGCAGTGCTGCCGATCGTCGCAGTCGCTGCCCGAGCCGGCTTGCTCGCCCGCGATCGCAGCCTCGACCGCATGGCGGAGACGTTCGGTGCCGGGCTTGCGATCCGCCTTTTCGATATCCGCCTGCCGCAGATCGTTTCGCACGTGGCGCCCGCTGCCATCGCCGCGCTCGCCATTGCAATGAAGGTCGCGGTGATGATCGAGCTCTTGGCGCTCGCCGACGGTCTCGGCGCCGCCCTTGCGCGCGCGCGCGTCAATCTCGATTCCACGCGCGCCTTTGCGTGGATCGCGATCGTGCTTGCGCTCGTTCTCATCCTCGACCGCGGGCTCCTGCGTCCTCTGCATCGGCGGCTCGAGCAGTGGCGCGACGCCGGTCACGCGCCGCCGCAACCGGGAGCGATGGCATGAGCCTGCAGATGTCCGGCATCCATGCCGCCTACGGCTTGCGCGAGGTGCTCGCCGGTATCGACTTGTCGATACCGGCCGGCAGCATCACCGCCGTCATTGGGCGCTCGGGCTCCGGCAAGAGCACGCTGCTGCAAGTCGCTGCGGGGCTGCTGGCGCCGCAGGCGGGCGAAGTCGCGTGCGACGGCCGGCTCGCCTGCGTGTTTCAGGATGCGCGGCTGCTGCCGTGGTGCCGTGCGCGCGACAATGCGGCCTTCGGCCTGAAGTGCCTCGGTGTCGCCCGCCGCGAGCGGCGGGAGCGGGCGGCGGCGATGCTGACGCGCCTCGGCCTCGCCGATGCGGTCGACTGCTGGCCTGCCGAGTTGTCCGGCGGCATGCGCCAGCGCGTTGCGCTTGCGCGCGCATTCCTGGTCGCGCCGCGCGTGCTTCTGCTCGACGAGCCGTTCAGCGCGCTCGATCCCGGCCTGCGGCTTGAACTGCTGTCGATGCTGCGCACCGAGCTCGCGTGCAACTGCGCCGTACTCATGGTCACGCACGATGTCTCGGAAGCGGCGACCATTGCCGACCGCATCGTCGTGCTCGACGGCCAGCCCGCGTCGATCGTCGTCGAGCACGATCTCGGCCGGCCCGTGCGGCCGCGTTCGCTGCCGGAAGCGCATTGGATCGCTGCCCGCCTGTTCGCGGATCAAAAAGTCGCTGCGGCGTTCGCCATCGACTCCGCTCCATCGAATGTCGTGTCCTTGAAGGTGTCGTGATGTCCAGAAATGAATCGGTAGTCCGGATCGTTGCTTCGGTTGGCATCGTTTTCCTGTCATGCCGGTGGCGTTTTCGCAGGAAGCCAAACTGCCGGCAGCGCCCGTGATCTACGATCCGCTGGGCGGGCCGGACCTGCGCAACCCTCACCGGACGGATCTTGCGCAATGCAGTCTCTGGTACGGCGGCCCCGCCGGAACGCTGGTTCCCGCGGGCGTGACGCCGCCGCCGGTTCCGCCGGATGGGCTGCACGGGATGCTTGCCGCTGGATACGCCGGTGCGTGCGGGCGCGCCGAGTCGCTTGCGACCGTATCGGCGGCCGCGAATGGCGCGTTCATTCGCGCGACCGGCTACATGGAGAAAGCCGGCGACTACAAGGACGGCAGCGGCAATACCGTGCGCTACGGTTACGACCGCGCGCTTTACGGCGGCGGCTTCGGTTTCTCGAAGCCGGACGGCTCGTACCTGTCGTTCGATGCGATGCGTGCCGAGAAAAATGACGTCCTCTACGCCACGGCGCCGCTCGACAGCCGCTTCTTCAACGCCACCAACTTCAGCACGCGCGGTCAGGCGGTGCTCGAAGGGGGCCCCGTTCGCGCACTGCGCGGAAATCTTGCCTATGTCGACTACGATCGGGAAAACGACAATTTCAGCTATCGCGCGCTGGTCGGCCAGCCGACGCTCGCGCAATTCGACCGCCGCACCCTGAAAGGCGCGGTCGAGGCGGATATTGCGGGCGGTCCGCTGTTTTGGACGGTCGGCGTCGATCTCGATCATGATTGGCGCGACGCCACGCGCTATCAGCGGCCGACCCTCGCGGCGCAATCGCGCGTGGTGCCCGACGCCCACGTGACGCAAGTCGGCGTGCGGGCTGACGCCAAGTGGCGGCCCACGGTCGATTCGCGTCTCATCGCCGGCGCGCGCTTGGACTTCGTGGATGCCGGCCTCGATGCGATCGACGCTGCGGGCCTCGTCACGCCCGGCTTCGGCGCGACGCCCACGCCGCGCGCCCTGTACGCGCAATATTACGGCTATGCCGGCGACGGCTCGGCGCGGGAAACGAACGTTTCCGCCCAGCTCCGCTTCGAAAAGGATTTCGATGCCGGAGCCGGGCAGTGGTTCGCGGCCATACGGCGCCACGTGCGGACCGCCGACGTGCGCGAGCGGTATTTTGCGAGCTTCACGCCGCCGTCCGGCGATCTGCTCGAGCCGGGACCGGTGCATCGGACCTGGATCGGCAATCCGCTGCTCAAGCCCGAGCAGCATCATCTGGCCGAGATCGGCTCCGGATGGTCGCGCGGCGGCTGGCAGGCGGCGACGCGCCTCTATGCCGATCGGGTGACGGACTTCATCCTGCACGACCGCGCCCGCGGCCAGTCGGGCATTCTCGTCGCCAACAACGCCAACATCTTCCGCAATGTCGACGCCTTCATCGCCGGCTTCGATGCGATGCTCGGCTATCGCTTCGGCAACGGCGTTTACATCAACGGCACGCTGAACGCGACCTACGGCCAGAACCTTACTGACGACCTGCCGATCGCGCAGATTCCGCCGCTCGAAGGATCGATCCGCCTCGGCTGGAGCAACGCCCAGTGGGGCGCGGAGGCGCGGGTACGGATGGTCGCGACGCAGACGCGCACCGACAGCTATTTCCGCACCGGCTCCGGCGACGACGGCAACGGGCTCGTCGTTGTGCCGGGCGGGTTCACCACGGTCGATGTGGCGTTGCGGTGGGAGCCGCGGCCGAACGTGACGTTCGTTGCCGGCGTCGAGAACGTCTTCGACACGCTCTACACCGAATACATCGACCGCAACGACATCGACGATCCCTTCGTCGCGAATCCACCCGCCGCGGGACGCTCGTTCTTCGTGCGCGGCAACCTTCGCTTCTAATTCGCATGCGGCCTCGGCCGACATAGGAGACACGAACATGCTCTCTCGACGCAGCCTGCTTTCCACCGGCCTGACGTTTCTCGGCACGTCGCTGGTCGCGCCCGCGCTGGCGCGCGCCGCAGCGGCGCCGCTCGATACCCTGACATTGGCCGGACCGCCGGCGCCGCCGTCACTCTATCTCGCACATCTCGCACGCCAGGAGAGGCTGGCGCCGTTCGCCAAATCGGTGCGCTTCGAGCAGTGGAAGAGTCCGGATCAGCTCCGCGCCGGCGTGATCTCCGGCGAGTATCACGTTGCGGCGACGCCAGTGAACGTGGCCGCCACGCTCTATCGCAAGGGCGTGCCGGTGCGGCTCCTCGACGTCACTGTCTGGGGCATCCTGTCGATCCTCTCCACCGATCCGGAGATCAAGTCGATCGCCGACCTCAAGGGGCGGGAGCTTGCGGTGCCGTTCCGCGGCGACATGCCGGACATCGTGCTGCAGGTTCTGCTTCTCAAGGCGGGCACGGACGTCAAGCTGACCTATGTCGGCACGCCGTTCGAGGGCCTGCAGCTGTTCATGGCGCGCCGCGTCGCTTCGATCCTGCTGCCGGAGCCCGTTTCGACCGCGGCGCAGATGCGCGGCAAGTCGATCGGCCTGGAGGTGCGCCGCGCCATCAATGTCCAGGAGGCCTGGGCCGCATCGTTCGGCGGATCCGGACAAATTCCGCAGGCAGGCACGCTCGTGCAGGCCAAGCTTGCCGCCGAGCGGCCGGAGCTCATTGCTGCGGTCAAGGCCGGCGAGCAGGCGGCCATCGAATGGATCGCGTCGAACGGCCCGAGCGCCGCGCGGCTCGGCGCCGAGCTCTTCCAGCTCGATGCCGAGATCGTTCAGCGCTCGCTGCAGACGACGCCGCTCAAGTGGCGCTCGGCGCGGGAGGCGCGGGCGGAGATCGAGCGTTTCTATGCGACATTGGCCGAAATCGATGCGGCCCTGATCGGTGGCGGGTTGCCGGATGAACAATTCTATCTCGGTTGAAAGCGTCGCGCCGCCGCGCGCGGGCATGCTCCTCGCCTATGGATTCCGGCCTTTCTTCCTGGCGACGGCAGGGTGGGCGGTGGCGGCGATCGCGCTCTGGGTCGCCGCGCTCACCGGCGTGCTGCCGGATTCGTTGGCCGTCGATCTCGCGTGGCACCAGCACGAGATGCTGTTCGGGGCCTTCGCCGCGGCGGTCGCCGGCTTCGTGCTGACCGCCTTCCCCGAATGGACGAAAACCGGGCCGCTTACCGGTCAGCCGCTCGGATGGCTGGTCGGCCTGTGGGTCGCGGGGCGGATCGCGATGCTCAGCGGCAGCACGCGCCTCGACGTCGCGCTGATCGCGGCCGCATTCCTGCCCGTTGTGACCGCTGTCGCCGCCGCGGTCGTCATCCGCGTCCGCGCAACGCGGCTCGTCCTCTTCGTCGCGCTGCTCGGGCTCCTGTCGGTGCTTTCCATGCTGTGGCAGGCGGGACGCATCGAGCTCCTGCCGATCGAGCCCACCTCGCTCGCGCTGCCGAGCCTTCTCGTCTATGCCGCGCTGGTCACCCTCGCATCCGGGCGCATTGTTCCGATCGTATCGCAGCTCGCTCTGCGGGAGGATTCCGCGACGCGGCTGCTCCGGATCGAGCCGGCTTCGAGCGAAGTCGCGGCCGTGGCGCTCCTGGCGCTGGCCGGAGTCGTCGCCTTCGAGGTGCGGGCCGAAATCGCCGGCTGGGTGGCGTTTGCCGCGGTGGCGGCACAGATCCATCGCGTATGCGAATGGTGGATCGGACGCTCCGCTCGCCACGCTTATATATGGCCGTTTCACCTGTCGGGCGTGATGATCGCAACTGCCGCCGGCGCCATTGGTCTCGATAACTTCGGCGTGCCGATGCCCGCTTCGGGCGTGGCGCACGCGCTCGGCCTCGGCGGCGCGGGCCTCGCCACGCTCGCGGTGATGACGATTGCGGGGCTTCTGCACACCGGCCATACGCCGCTGCGCGTGCCGTTCGCGGGCGGGATTGCGCTTGCGCTGCTGGCGTGCTCCGCAGTGGTGCGCGTTGCAGCGGCGTGGCTGCCGGGCAATTTCGCCGGCAGTGCGGTCGACGCCGCCGCCCTATTGTGGGTCGGCGCCTTCCTTCTCTACCTTGGCGTGCTCGGGCCCAGGTTGTTGCGCCCCCGCATCGACGGAAAGCCGGGCTGACCGGGGATCATTACTCCCCGGTCAATCCCGCTACATTTCGTCAGCGGAAACCTTTCCGACTTTGCAGAGAAGACCGCGCAGCTGGTACGTGCCCATCGCCGGGTCATAGGGCGGCGTGTTGTCGGTGAGCAGGTTCGCGTTCGATTTCCACACGCCATATTCCGGCCCCGGCTCGTCCGGGAACCACCAGCCGTGCTGCGCATTGATTACGCGCGGGTCGATGCCGCGCGTGAGCTTGGCGCGCTGCCGCATCCGCCCCCGGCGCGTTTCGATCCACATCCAGTCGCCCTTGGCGATGCCGTAGCGTGCCGCCGTGTCCGGGTGAATTTCCGCTACCGGATCGCGGTGCGCCCTGCGCAGGTTGGCGAGTTGGCGGTGCTCGGAGTTGAAGAAGAAGGGAATGCGGCCCCCCGTCGTCAGCACCAGCGGATATTCGGCGGCGACTTCCGGCGCGCTGATCGGGCTTTCCGGCGGTTCCTCGTAGTAGGGCAGGGGCGAATAGCCGAACTCTTCGAAGCGGGTCGAATAGAGTTCGATCTTGCCGGTCGGGGTGCGGAAGCCGTTCTTCTCGTATTTGCGATACTCGAACGGCATCTGGAAGAAGCCGCGCTCGCAGAGCTGCTCGAAGTTGAGTCCGGTGCCGCCCGCGGCAAGCTGCGCATTGAGCACGTCGCGCACGGACTCCTGGCCAACCGGAAGGTTCATCCGCCGCGCCAGCTCGACGAAGATCTCCTCGTCGGACTTGCATTCGCCGATGCGCACCGACCGCTGGTTCGCCAGCACGACATTGCCGGCAATGGTGGGAAGCGCTGCGAGCTGATCGATCTCCGGCCAGGAAGCGGCGGGCAGCACGATGTCCGCAAGCTCGACCGTCGGTGTCATGAACAGATCGGCGTTCACCATGAAGTCGAGCTTCATCAGCGACTCATAGACGAGCGAGCTGTTCGCGTAGGTCGTCAGCGTATTATTGCCGAAGACCAGGAACGCCTTCACGGGGTAGGGCTTTCCTTCGCGCATGGCCTGCAGGAGCGTCGGAATATGCGCGGCCGGCAGGTCGGCACCGGCGCCGGCGAGCAGCTTGAACCGGTCGGCACCCAGCCGCTTGGCATTCGCCTCCGGCGTGAGGTTCTCGATCAGGCTCGGGAAGCGGCCGAGACCATGCATGCCGAACACCCACCCGCCGGGGATGTCGACGTTGGCCGTCAGCGCGGGCAGCATCGACACGGCGCGTATGGTCTGGATGCATTTCGGCGTGTGCTCGATGGCGCAGCCCCACTCGAGCGTCGCGGGCTTGGTCTCCGCGAAGAGGCGGGTCGCCGCGCGGATTTTGTCCGCGGAAACCCAGGTGATTGGTTCGGCCCATTCCGGCGTGTACTCGCGCACGCGCTCGGCGAGCGCGTCGAATCCGTGCGTCCATTGCTGGACGAACGCATCGTCGTAGAGCTTCTCTTCGATCATGACGTTCAGCATGCTGAGCGCCAGCGCATCGTCGACGCCCGGCCGGACCTGCAGCCAGATGTCCGCCTTCTTGGCGAGCTCCGTCTCGCGCGGATCGACAACGATGATCTTCGGATTGTGCGCAAGCGCCTCATGCACGCTGAAGCGGGTCTCGCCATCCGGTCCGGAATTGACCGGGTTGTGACCCCAGAACAGGATGCACTTGGGCGCCACGTCGCCCGTGTAGTCGCAAACGGGCAGGTCGCCGAAGGTGAGAATGGTGGTGTTGACGCGCGGATGGAAGCACTGCGCGAAGCCGGGCTCACACCAGTTGGGCGTGCCGAGCGCATGGCCGAAGCGCGACACCCAGCGGATATGGTGGCGCCCGGTGCCGGTGCCGAGCGCGATGGACTCCGGACCGTATTCCGCGCGGATTTTCAGGAGCCGCTCGGAAATCTCATCGAGCGCATCGTCCCAGGAAATCCGTTGCCACTGCCCGGAACCGCGCGGGCCGATCCGGCGCATCGGATGCTTCAGCCGGTCCGGATGATAGACGATGTCTTTGGTGACCGTGCCGATCGGGCAGAGGCGCCCGTGATTGAGCGGGGACTCCCGGTCGCCCTCGACCTTGACCAGCACCCCGTCCTGCACGTGCAGTAGTACGCCGCACCCGCCGTGACAGCTTCGGCAAACGCTCTTCAGGACCGTTGTCGTGGACGGGTGGGTAGCCGCAACGTCGGCAGGGCGCTGTTGGATGTTCATGCAGGCCTCATCGGCGCGAATAATTCCAAAATACGCTATCCGGGTCCTTGATCTCTGTTAGGTGCAATTTTCGCGTGGCGTGATAACATTTTACGATCAGCCGGCCGGCCGTTACAGTGATACCGCGCCGCCGGCAGCGTCAAGCACTGTGCGGAGCAGACCGTGCGGGGCAAAGGTTTATGACCGGGATGCTGTGATGATGAAGCTCAGTCAACTGCGCAATCTGGTGGCGATCGTTGAAGCTGGAACGGTTCGCAAGGCGGCCAAGAATCTCAACCTGTCCCAATCGTCCCTCACCAAAAGCATTCAGCAGCTCGAGGATCAGCTCGGCGTCGAGCTCCTCCATCGCGGCGCGCGCGGCATCGCACCGACCGCGGCGGGGCAGGTGCTCGTCGCACGTTCAAAGACGATCGATGCGGAGCTGCGTCATGCCCGCAGCGACATCGAGGCGATGCGCGGCGCAACCTTTGGCGAAATTCGCGTGAGCGCGTCGCCGACCGTGGCGATGGGCCTGCTGCCGCAGGCTGTCGCGGCTTTCCAGCACTCGCGGCCGCGGGTGAGCTTCTTCATTCAGGAGGGCGTCTATCCCGACATATTGCCGGACGTGCGCACCGGCGCGCTCGACTTCGCAATCTGCCTCATTCCCGGCCGTCCACGGGATGAGACCTTGAAGTTCGACAGCCTGGTCGAGGACCGCGTGGTGCCGGCCGTGCGCGCGGACCATCCGCTGATCTGTGCCCGCAGGCTCGATCTCTCCGATCTCCTGGACCTCAACTGGATCATCTACCGCCGCAGCCATACCGGCCTGGACATCTTCGAGCAGACTTTCATCGCCAACGGGCTTACGCCTCCGGCCAGCCGGGTCGAATGCAATTCGTTTGCCTGCGCGCTCGCCATGGTCGAGAAAGGCAATTACGCGACGCTGGTGCCGTCGCAGATTTTTGCTGGCAGCCGAAGGCCGTCTTCCATCGCGCCGGTGCCGCTCGATTCGCCCATGCCGACATGGGAGGTGGCCGTGATTTCGCGCGGTCCGCAGGAGCTTTCCGCCGTGTGCCGCGCCTTCCTCGAGGAATTGCGGCGCGTCGCCGCCACCTTCGGCATTACCAAGCCCCCGGCGCCGGCGCGATCCCCAGGTCCGGCGTTGATGCACGCCCGCGCCGGGAGGAATTGACGTTCCCGCGGCGGCCTCCTCACTGATCGCCAATTTCGATCATTGTTGCATCAATAAGCATCAAATGCCGATCGGCGGCTGACTACAATTCCGCGGCATGACCATCTCCAGCATCACATTCTCCCTGATCCTGTGGGGGCTGGCGCAGCTGTTGCGGTTTACCGCACGCCGCTATCCGCAATTCCGCGCCCGCCTGCGCGAGCATGATCTGGTGGCGCAAATCGTAGCGCGCGACGAGCGGTGCGGCCGCTGGTTCCAGCTCCGCAACGGCCGGATCAGCTCCGGCCGCGGCCTGCATCCGAAACCGGACATCACGCTCGGCTTCAAGACCGCAAAGCTCGGCGTCCAGCTGCTGATGCCGCCGATCAACTGGCTCAACCAGATCAACGCCCAGAAGGATTTCAACCTGACCGTCGAGGGATCGGACGGGTTGGTGAACTGGTTCGCGCAGACGTTGATGCTGACCCAGACCATCGGCTGGAAGTTCGGCATCCGCATGCCGGATGGCTCCACCCGTTATTGCAACATGGCGAACGGCGGGCCGCTCTTCGTCTATGTCAAGGACGGCAAGATCATCCGCACTACGCCAATTGAATTCGACGACAGCGATACGCAACCGTGGACCATCGAGGCGCGGGGAATAAAGCTGACGCCGCCGCGCAAGACCACGCTTGCCCCGCACGGGCAGAACAGCAAGTCGATGATCTATTCGCCGGACCGCTTGCTCTATCCGATGAAGCGGGTGGACTTCGATCCGAACGGTGAGCGCAACGTGCAGAACCGTGGCAAGTCGGGCTACGTGCGCATCTCCTGGGACGAGGCGCTCGACATCGTCGCGAACGAGATCAAGCGCGTGAAGCGCAACTACGGTCCCGGCGCCATGGCGGTGGCGCACGGCTCGCACCACACCTGGGGCAATATCGGCTATTATCTTTCGGCGCTGCATCGCTTCCGCAACGCCATCGGTCACACGCCCGTCCATCACAATCCCGACAGCTGGGAAGGCTGGTACTGGGGCGCGTCGCACCATTGGGGTTACACGCTGCGCGTCGGTCAGTCGGAGACCTACGGCACCGTCGAGGACTGCCTGCAGAATTGCGAGATGGTCGTGTTCTGGGCGGCCGACCCCGAGACCACCTCGGGCTCCTACGGCTCGCAGGAAGGCACTGTGCGCCGCCAGTGGCTGAAGAAGCTCGGGATCAAGGTCGTTCACATCGATCCCTATTACAATTCGTCGGCGCAATTCCTGCCCGGCAAGTGGCTGTGCCCGAAGCCGACCACTTCGCCCGCGCTCGCCATGGCGATCGCCTACGTCTGGATCGACGAAGGTCTCTACGACAAGGATTACGTCTCCACCCACACCGTCGGCTTCGACGCGTGGAAAGCCTACATCATGGGCGAGGAGGACGGGATTCCGAAGACGCCGGAATGGCAGGAGAAGGAAACCGGCGTTCCCGCCAAGGATATCCGCGCGCTGGCCCGCGAATGGGCGAGCAAGCGCACCTATCTTGCGCCCGGCGGCTGGGGCAACGGTCACGGCGGCGCCTGCCGCAACCAGACCGGCATCCAATGGGCGCGCACCATGGTCTGCCTGATCGCGATGCAGGGCCTCGGCAAGCCCGGCGTCAACATGGGCAATCTGCAATGGGGTTGCCCGGTCGACCTGAACTTCTATTTCCCCGGCTATGCCGAAGGCGGCATGTCGGGCGACATCGAAGGCACCTCGATGTCGGTCGAGCTGTATCAGCGCATGCCGCAGCTGCCGACCATGAACACGCCGCTGCAGAAGATCCCGCGCATCTTCCTTCCCGAAGCGATCGCTGACGGCAAGGCGGAAGGCTATCTCTGGAACGGCAAGTCGATCGAGCACCAGTTCGCGAAGTTCACCTATCCGGCTGCGGGCCACGCGCCTTGCCGTATGCTCTACAAGTACGGCGGCTCGGCCATCGCCACGATGAACAACACGAACCGCCATGTGCGCATGTACCAGTCGCCGAACCTCGAGTTCGTCGTGAATCAGTCGATCTGGTTCGAGGGCGAGGCGAAGTTCGCCGATGTCATCCTGCCGGCCTGCACCAATTTCGAGCGTGTCGACATCAGTGAATGGGCGGCGCTCGGCGGCTACGGCCATCACGGCCAGCAGCAGCTCAATCACCGCGTCATCGTCTTCCAGGCGCCGGCGATCGAGCCGCTCGGCGAATCGAAATCCGATTTCTGGATTTTCAACGAGCTCTGCAAGCGCTTCGGGCTTGCGAACTACTTCTCCGAGGGCATCAACGAGGTCGACTGGGTGAAACGACAGTTCGATGCGTCCGATCTGCCCAAGTATATTTCGTGGAAGAAGTTCATCCGCCGCGGCTACTTCGTCGTCCCCACCGAGAAGGAGCACCTGCGCGCGCCGGTGTCGTTCCGCTGGTTCTGGGAGAACCGCGCCAAGGACGTTCCCGAGCCGCTGCCGCTGCCGTCCGATTATTCGGGCGAGTATCTGCGCGGCCTGCAGACGCAGTCGGGCAAGCTCGAGTTCGAATGCAGCAGCCTGAAGCGGTTCAAGGACCCCGAGCGCCCGCCGGTGGTCAAGTACGAGCCATCTTGGGAGGGGCCGCATTCAACGGAGCTTTACGCGCGCTATCCGCTGCAACTGCTGACGCCGCATTGCAAGTACAGCTTCCACACCCAGGGCGACGGCAAGGACAGCTTCATCCTCAATATCGAGGATCATCGGGTCCTGATCGACGGCTATTACTACTGGACCCTGCGCCTGAACGAGGAGGACGCCGCCGAACGCGGCATCCGCAAGCACGATCTGGTCAAGGTTTATAACGACCGCGGAGCCGTGCTGTGCGCCGCGGTGCCGACGCAACGCCTGCCGCGCGGAGTCTGCCACGGTTACGAATCCTCGGCGGTCTATGACCCGATGGGCGAGCCGGGCAAGTCGGTCGACCGCGGCGGCTGCCTCAATCTGCTCACCCCCGAACGGACGCAGACGAAGTCGACCCATTCGCTCGCCGGCGCGCAGGCGCTGGTCGAGGTGGAGCTCTGGGACGGGCGCACCGAGTACATGTCCGAGGTGTTCGCGCGGATGAGCAAGGAGAAGGAAGCGGCGCAGGCCGTGGCGGCGCGGGCGCTCGAGCCCGCAAAGTAAGACCGAACGAAGCCGTCCGACACCGGAATTGCGCGGCGGAAGCAAATAGAGGAGTGAACTGAATGGCCTACGTCTTCAAGGAGAACGAGCTCCCGTCGCTGATCGACGCCAAGGGAGCGCGCGAACGCATCTTCTTCGTCAATCAGGAGCTCGCCAATATCGACGACATGCTGGCGGGCGTCATGCACTACAAGGATGGTGCCGCGTCGCCGCTGCATCTGCACAAGAACTGCGAGCACTTCTACTTCATCATCAGCGGCAAGGCGACGGTCGAGTCCGATGAAGGCGTTCGGCCGGTCGGGCCGGGCGATATGGTCTTCATTCCTGCGGAAGAGAAGCATCGCCTGCGCGCGCTCGAGCCGCTCTTCTATTTCGAGTTCCAGGCGCCAAACCGGTTCAAGACGACGATCCTCGAAGGCACGGACGACGACCTGCGCTGGGAGCGCAAAGACGGTCGCGTTTGGGTTCAGACCTGATCGCCACCATCAGCGCGGAGAAAAACCATGACGCTCACGTTTATCGACACCTCGAAATTGGCGCGCAACGCCACCGGACAAGGCGAAGTCACGGAGGTTCTGAATGAAGCGCTGTGCGGCGCCCGCAACGTGCGAGGCTCGCTGCGCTGGCTTCGTGCAGCAGAGACCTTCAGCCCCGCCGAAGACAACAAGCACCAGCTCATCTACCTGATGGAAGGGAAGGGGCGCATTCATCTCAACGGCCGCGACTACGACGTTGAGAAGGGAGCAGGGATCTATCTCGGCCCGCGCGAGACGGCCACGATCCAGGCGAAGGACGGGGGTTCGCTGAAGCTCTTCCATCTCGTGGTGCCGCAGATCCCGAAGTAGCAGGCGGAATATTCGACAGGGCGAAAGTCGCGATCGAGCATGATGTGAGACGGCCGATGAAGAAATGGAACATGATCATCGACGTGGCCGAGTGCACCAATTGCAACTTGTGCACGCTCGCAAGCATGGATGAATATGTCGACAATGCGTGGCCGGGCTACAGCGCGCCCATGCCGCGTCATGGCCACCGCTGGATCGACATCCTGCAGAAAGAGCGCGGGCAGGTGCCGGTGGTCGACGTCGCCTACGTGCCGACGATGTGCAACCATTGCGACGACGCGCCGTGCATGAAGGCCGACAAGGTCGGCGCGGTCCGCAAGCGTGCGGATGGGATCGTGGTCATCGACCCGGAGAAGGCAAAAGGCCAACGGCATCTCGTCGATGCATGTCCGTACGGTCATATCTGGTGGAACGACGAGCTCGATCTGCCGCAGGCATGGCCGTTCGATGCGCACCTTCTCGATCAGGGATGGCCGCACCCGCGCGGCCATCAGTCCTGCCCAACCGGGGCGATGCGCGCCATCCAGTGCGAAGACGAGGAAATGACCCGGCTCGCGCGCGAGGAAAACCTCGAAGTGCTCAAACCGGAGCTCGGTACGAAGCCGCGGATTTATTACAAGAATCTGTGGCGCTTCACGAAATGCTTCATCACCGGAACCGTTTCCGTGAAGGCAAATAATGTGATCGACTGCGTGGAGAGCGCGCAGGTGAAGCTGGTGAAGGACGGCGCCCTGGTTGCGGAGACGGCCACCGACAATTACGGAGATTTCCAGTTCGACAAGCTGGACGAGGGATCGGGCCGCTATGTCGTCGAAATCCGCTTCGGCGAGATGAGCAAGGCGGTCGAGGCAACGCTCGGAGCCAGCATCAATCTCGGAGAGATTCGTCTCCCGGCGTGAGCGCGCGTCACGCTGAAAAGTCGCCCGCTTCCCTGCGAAAGCCGCCCTCGGCTTCGGGGGCGTCCGACACTAATTTGGGATAGAGCAACAGGAAGTCGCTGAGGATGGCCTCGAAGGGGACATCCGGAAACGCGCCGCGCCACTCCACATATTCCATTCGCCGCCGGCCTTCCGCGTCGAACGGGTGGAACAGGGAGTCGGTCTGTCCGTCGAACTCGAGCGGCACGAGGCCCGCGCGTTCGCAGACCGCCTGATCGAAGGCCGGGGTCGCCTTTATCCAGCGGCCATCGATGTACAGTTCGGCGTAGGAATGCCAGCAGAACAGGTCTGTCTGCATGAGTTCCCGCAGTCTGCGCGAGCTGATGTGGTTGATCACGTCGGCGTAGCCCACGCGGGCGGGAATGCCGACCGTACGGCAGCTTGCGGCGAGCAAGGCCGCCTTGCCGACGCAGAATCCCCGCCCTGCGGAAAGCACGCCGCTCGCGGAGAAGTTGGCCGGATCCCTGTAATCGATGTACATGTCATAGGGAATGCTGTCGCGCACTGCATAGTAGAGCGCGACCGCCCGGTCGATGGCCGTATTCGAGCCTGCGATAGCGCCGCGCGCGAACTCGATCACCGAAGGATGTGCGGAATCGATGAACCGGCCGGACTGCAGGAATGCGCTGGTTTCGTCTTGCGGCATGAAATCTTCGATCCTTTTCAGGCAGCGCCCTTGCGCTCGTGGAACAACGCCGTGAGTCCTTCGCGGTAAGTCGGAAACTGCAGCTCCACGCCGAGTTCCGACTTGATCTTTGCGTTCTTCACCCGCTTTCGCTCGGCATAGAAGGTCAAGGCGAACGGCGACAGCGTGCGCCGGGCTTCCGCGAACGGCACTTCGGGCGGCGGCTCGAAGCCCAGCAACTTTGCCGCAAAGACGACGGGATCGCCAGCCGGAGTCGGCTCGTCGTCGGCCACATTGAAGATGCCCGATGCGCGGCGCTGGAAAGCGGCATCGATCGTGCGCGCAATGTCCGCAACGTGAATGCGATTGAATACCTGCCCCGGGTTGTTGATCCGCCGTGCGACCCCTTGCTGTACGGTCACCAGTGAATTGCGCCCCGGCCCGTAAATTCCGGCGAGGCGCAGGATCGCGACCGGCACTCCCTTGCGAGCCCCGAAAGCTTGCCAGGCCCGTTCGGCCTCGAGCCGCTGCAGGTTTCGCTCAAGGCTCGACCAGCGCTCGCTCTCTTCGTCCAGCCATGCGTCGCTGTCTCCATAGACGCCGATAGTCGACAGGTAAACGACCGATTGCAGGTTCGGCGCTTGCAATAATGCGTCGCCGCATGCGGCAAGCACCGGATCGCTGGTTTCATCCGGGGCGGCGGTCATCAGGATATCGGTAGCGGCAGCAATGGCGGCATTGAAATCCGGCGACGACAGGTCGAACGGGGTGGTCGTCAGCCAGGGGTGGTCGCCGGCAATGGGGCCGGGACTGCGCTGCTGGCCGCGGACGGTGCCGAAAACGCGCTGGAAGCGATCATGGTATGCGGCGGCGTAATGCTGCGCCGTGTAACCAAAACCGAAGCAGAGCAAAGTCCTCATTACAGATCACCTGAGCGCGCCAATTGGATCGAGCGTGGATACCTGATCGGACTTAGCACCGCCCGCCTCAACGCGCATCAAGGCCGCGGCGACAACGTCCGCGACTTCCGGCCAGGTCCCCAGGTTGCCGATGAAGATCGGATCGTGGCGGCCCAGCGCGGCGATGACGCGGGGTACGTCGCCGCCGCCATGCAGTCCCTCGCTCATGAACAGCCCGGCGATGATGAGCGGGCCGGCCGCATCGGCACAGGCTTCGGCGAGCGACGGTTCCTGCTCGAGATACGCGCATTTGACTTCGCGGAAGCGCGCGCACGCCGCGAGCTGACGGGCAAGATTTTCGGTCGCCGTCTGGGATGCGGCGCCGCGGTGTGAGCCGTGCGCGAGCAGGATCAGCGTTGCCTGATCCGGCATGATTCCTCGCGCCTTCGCGGCGGCCTCGGCCTTGGCGGCTACCAGCGGAGCCAATGCCGGATCGAGACCGAGTGGCGACAACATACGGATCTGGCGCAAGCGCGGTGTCCCCGCGGTGTGCAGAAGCTCGCGCAGCCGCTGGCGGCCGAAATAGCCGTCGGCAAGAAAAAGCGGATAGACGCTGACCGTGTCGGCCGCGATCGCCGCAAGTGCGGCGGGAATGGACGGCATGCCGTTGAGGAAGCCATAGCCGATCTCGGGCGCGATGCCGCGCGCCGCAAGCGCCGCCGCGATATGCGCGACGCGATGATTGCCGGCCTCGGCGTGCCGCTCCCCGTGCGCGGCAAGCAGAATGGCATCCTGCCGCGTCGGCCTCGTCAGTGGCTGGTGCCGTCCGAGAAGGTGATCTTGTTCCATACGTTGTACTTGCCCGAGGGGCGCGACATGGGAATCCGTTTGACCTCCGCGAACGTCACCGCGTCATAGACGACGAGCGCGCCTTCGTTCTCCCACACCGACACGAGGGCGTGGCGCCCGTTGCGGTCGAACTCGACATGGGCGGCCGTCTTGCCTGGCTCCGGCGTCAGCATGCGCACGAGCTGGAGCGTCTGCTTGTCGATGATGGCGAGCGTGTCCTTGCGCGGGCCAAGCATGCCGTCGGTCCATACGAACGGCGTGTTTTCGTGGCTGCGCATGAAGAACCCGGGACCCGGCGTGTCGATGTCCGCGAGCAGCGACCAGTCGTCGAGCGCGAGGACGCTCACCTTGGCGTTCTTCAGGTGTGGCGTCGCCATCACCGGCCGCCCGTTCCGCTGCCAGGCGATGCCCGAGCCCAGATGCGGCAGGCCGGGAATCTGCAGCCGCTTGATGTCCCGCCCGACATTGAGGTTGACGACGATGGCGTTGCCTTCGCGCGCCGAGCCGATGAGATGGCGATAGGGCGGGTCGAAGAAGAAGTCGTCGAGCGGCTCGGGCACTTCGATGCGGCGGAGCGCGAACAGCCCGCGGTCCGCTGGCAGGCCTTCGACCATGCCCGTCTCGTGCGAATGGACGAGGCCGGTATAAACCGAGGGCGCGTTGGGATCGGTGGCGATCTCCCAGATTTCGGGCACGTCCTTGAGCGCGGCAATGAACGAGTTGCGCGGCCGCGCCTGATACACCGCGGAAACCCGCGAAGATCGGCCCCGCAGGTCCTTGACCGGAAAGATCTTCGCGACCGACAGGTCTTCGCTCGACAGGATCACCAGGCTGTGCGGCAGGTAGTTGGCGACAGCGATGTAGCGGCCGTCCTGGGACAGCGCGATGTTGCGCGAATTGATTCCGGCGCGCACCTCCGCCAGCGTGGTCAGCGTCCACAGGTCGTACTTGCTCACCCAGCCGTCGCGCGACATGAAATAGACGAAGCGGCCGTCAGGCGAGAATTTCGGACCGCCATGCAGCGCAAAGCGGGTCGGGAAGCGGGCGAGCGGCACGAAGCGATCACCGTCGAGGATCGTGGCATGGTGATCGCCCGTCTCCACCACGACAAAGAGATTCATCGGATCGGCGGCATGCTGCGGCCGCTCGATGGCCGCGGGCGCGGCGTGCAGGGCACGGCTTTCTTCGATTTCCTGCGCGCCCCAGGCTGGAATGCTGGGCAGCGGCTTCGCCACATAGGCGGCGAGCGCCGCGATCTCCTCCGGGCTGAGCGTTTCGGCGAATCCCGGCATCTGCGTCGCCTCGCGGCCGTCGGCGATGACGGAGGTGAGGCGCGGGCCCATCATCCGGCCCAGGCTTTCGGGCAGCAAGGCCGGGCCTTGCCCGCCAAGACGGTTGGCCCCGTGGCATTCGGCGCAGTGCTGGCCATAGAGAGCGGCTGCGTTCGGTCCGGCTACGGCCGGGGCGGCCGACATGGCGGCCGCAAATGCCAGCATCAGCAACCCTTCAACGAACGGATGACGGCGCTTCACTGCGTGCTCCTCGGTATGGCGTGACAGTGATCCGCGCGGCCGGTTGCTGCAGGCCGATCTCCGCATCGGTGAGGTAGCAGCCGGGATCTTCCGCCCACGGGTCGCCGGTGATGCGCATGGCGCGCACGCGCGTGTTGCCCCCGCACAGATCGAAATAGGTGCAGGTGCCGCATCGCCCGCCGATCACGCGCGGGCGCCGGCGCAGGCCGGCCAGGATGGGATCGGAGAGGTCGCTCCAGATTGCAGAAAACGGCCGCTCGCGCACGTTGCCGAGCGTGTAGTGCCACCACATCGTGTCGGCGTGGACGTTGCCGAGATTGTCGATGTTGGCGACGTTGACGCCGGATGAGTTTCCGCCCCACTGCGCCAGCTTGGCGCGCAGGTGAGCGACCCGCGCCGGCGCGGTGCGTTGCGCCCATTGCAGCAGGTACACTGCGTCGGCGTCGTTATTGCCCGTCACCACTTCGATGTCGCGTCCTGCGCGCGCCCACGACCAGGCGCGTTCGATCACGAGGTCCATGGCTGCCCGCGTCGCGGCCCAGGTCGCGTCGTCGCCGCGGTTCTTGTTGCCGCGCCCGGCATAGACGAGGTGGGAGAGATAGAATTTCGGAAATCGTTCTTCTTCGACAAGGTCGAGCAGGGCGGGCAGCTCGGCGGCATTGTCCTCCGTCATGGTGAAGCGCACGCCGACCTTCACGCCGCGATCGCGCAGCAGCCGCAAGGCGTCGAGCGTCGCCGCGTAAGCGCCGCTCTTGCCGCGGAAGCGGTCGTGCGTCGCGCTGATGCCGTCGAGCGAGATGCCGACGTAATCGTAGCCCGTCGCATGAATGCGGTCGGCCAATGCGGCGTCGATCATCGTGCCGTTGGTGGAGAGGCCGATATAGAACCCCATCCCTTTGGCGCGCGACGATATGGGGAAAATGTCCGGCCGCATGAGCGGCTCGCCGCCGGAAAGGATCAGCACCGGTACGCCGAAGGCGCGCAGATCGTCCATGACGGCGTTCACTTCGGCGGTGGAGAGCTCGCCGGGGAAATCGACGTCGCCGGAGATCGAGTAGCAGTGCTTGCAGGCGAGATTGCAGCGCCGGATCAGGTTCCAGATCACCACCGGCCCCTTCGGCGCGCGCGCCGGCGTGAGTGCGGTCGGGTCGAGCAACTCGCGCAGGTAGTGGGTGAGGCGGAACATGGGGTTGTCGCTCTCCGATCAGGCGGCGATGCGCAGGCCGGATTTCTTGAGGATGCGGGTGGAGAACAGCACGTCATGGCCGCGCGCAGCAGCCCCGATCAGGTCGGTGATGCGCGCAACCTTCTCGAGCACTTCGTCGCGTGCGTGGCCGTGCACCATGGCGAACAGGTTGTACGGCCACCACGGCAGATGGCGCGGCCGCTCGTAGCAATGGGTGACGAACTCGAGCGCGCCCACGCGGGCGCCGACCTCGCCGACCGCATCATCGGCGACATCCCAAACCGCCATGCCATTGGCGGTGAGGCCGATCGTATAGTGATTGGGGATCGCCCCCAGGCGGCGGATCGCGCCTTGCGCGAGCAGATGCTTGAGGCGGGCGATCACCGTCGCCTCGTCAACGCCCGCGGTCTCGGCTATCGCGCGGTAAGGGTCGGCGACGAGGGGCAAGCCGTTCTGGGTCGCGGCGACAAGTTGGCGGTCGATGGCGTCGAGCATCGTCACACCTCCACGCGGAATCCGACGAAGAATTCGCGCTGTTTCGGCATCGGGAGAACGCGAAGGCCGGTTTCGGCTTCGATCGCGGCGATCACGTCGGGAATGCGGTCCGGGCAATCCGAGGAGATCACGAACCACATGTTGAGCGCATGGTTGCGCTCATAATTATGGGCGACTTCGGGATGCGCATTGACGCGCGCGGCGACCTCCGCAAAGCGCTCCGGAGGAACCGCCATCGCGCACAGGCAGACCGCGCCGCCGAGGCCTTCGGCGTTCCACAGCGGCCCGAAGCGGCTCAAGCAGCCGCGGGCGAGGAGGCGGCGGATGCAGTCGATGAGCTCGCCTTCCGTGAGGCCAAGCTGCGCGCCCGCATCGCGGAAGGGGCGCTCCGTGAGGGGAAAGCCGCCCTGCAGGCCATTGAGCACTGCGCGCTCGGTGGGATCGAGAGCCTGCGTCATGTTCATCCTGCCGCCGGCTGCGAGAAGAGCGCGCCGCGCTGCTTGAAGCAGCGGGTCGAAAACAGGATTGCCTGATCGTAACGCGCCGGGTCGTTTGCGAGATTGAGATCGTTGATGGCGGCATGCGCGTCGCCGGAGCTGCGTGCATGTACCATGCAGAAGAGATTGTACGGCCAATGCGGCAGCCGGCGCGGCCGCCGGTAGCAGAGCGTGACGCGCGGATTGGCGACGAAGCGGGCCGCGACCGCATCGACTTCCTGGTCGGGCACATCCCACACGACCATGGCATTTGCAGTAAAGCCAAGGGCGCGATGATGCACGACACAGCCGAAGCGGCTCACCACGCCGGCGGCAACGAGATGCCGCAGCCGCGACAGAACCGTTTTCTCGTCGATATCGAGCCGGCGCGCGACGTGCCGATAGGGGCGCGCAACCAAGGGCAGGCCGTCCTCGATGGCGGCAAGCACGCGCCGATCCCCCGTATCGTCCACGTAGGCAACGGGAGCGCGTTCGTCCGCCTGCGCCGGCCGCTGCGTCCGTGTCCCCGCTGCAAGAGGGAAGCCAAGATCAAGATGATAGGCCTGCACCATGGGCAGATCGAGTACCGGAAGACCGGTCCGCTGCTCGATGCGTCGCAACGTTGCGGCGACCGCGGCCGTGTCGGGACCTGCGACCACGAACCAGAGATTGAAGGAATGGGTGCGCGCGTAGTTGTGATTCACGAGCGGCTCTGCGCTCACCGCCGTGCCGACTTCCTCGAGCCGCTCCGGCGGAACCTGCATTGCGGCGAGCGTGCTGGCGCCGACCACGTTCGGCCGCACCACGGCGCCGATGCGCGAGAGCGCGCCCGTAGCCTGCGCGCGCACAAAGGCCGCGATCGTTTCTTCTTCGCTCAGTCCATGCACCTTTCCGACCGCGAAGAACGGCCGCTCGACGAGCGGAAAGTTGCGCTGCCAGCCGTCCAGCAAGGCATGCTCCGTGGCCCCGAGCGATATGGGTGCGACGAAACTCACTGGCCGATCCTTCCGGCGCGGGCGGTGAAGAAGATTCCCGAAGGGTGCTGCGCTTCCAGCTCCGCTTTCCTGGCAAAGCTCGACGTGTCGTACACCTGCACGCGGTTGGCATCGCGCACCGAGACCCATACTTCGTGCCCGCGCGGCGTGAACTCCATGTGCAGCACCGCCGGGCCGGCAGCGAACCGATGCACGACGCTCAGGGTCGTCGTATCGACGACGTCGATCATGTTGTTGTGCGGGGTGGCGAAGTTCACCCACGCATGGCGGCCGTCCGGCCGCGCAACCGCAAAAATCGGCTGCCCGCTCGTGGCGATGCGGCCGACCTCGCGAAAGCTGCGGCGATCGACCGCGATCAATTCGTGGCGTCCGACCGCCGGGATCAGCATCACGTCGCCGGCCGACGCCCAGCCTTCGAAATGAGGCATCTTGTAAACCGGCAGCCGCTCCTCGCCGCGGCCGTAGTTGTCGAGGATGCGCCGCGCCTGCAGCGGCTGCTTCCAGAGATCGACGTGCACCACGCCGTCCTCGCCGAACAGGCCGACGAGATAGTGGCGTCCGTCGGGCGTGACGTTGCCGTCGTAGGGCAGGCGGCCGATGCCGGTGAGTTTGGTGATCTTCGGCGCATCGCCGCCGGAGAAATCGGCGATCCAGATCTCGTCGGCGTCGTATAGCGCATAGGCGAAGCGGCGGCCGGGGAGGTCGACGAGCCCCACGGTCTTTGACGTTTTGCCGTTGGCGCCGATCGCAGCGATGTCGGCAAGGGGCGCGAGGGTAGCCGCATCGAACACCCGCACGCCGCCGGGCTCATAGTTCGAGACGGCGACGAGCGTGCCGTCGTCGGAAATCGCACCGCCGATGGCGTTGCCGGCCTGGATGGTTCGTTTGGCGATGGCACCCGCGAGCAGGTCGACCTTGGTGAGGCCGCCATCCCGGCCGAACACGTAAGCGTAGCGCCCATCGGGCGAGAAAACCGCGGAGGCGTGCGAGAGGTCGCCAAGTCCCGTGACGCGCCCGGTCACCGCGCGGTTGACCGTATCGACGATGAGGACGGAGCCGGCGGTGCGTTCGATCACGATGCCGAGCGCTCCGGTGCCGCGCGGCTCGTCCGCTGCGGCAAGCGGCGCCGTGAGCGCAACGGCGCAGAAGGCGAGAGCGCGCAGAGTCATCATCATGGCAGCGTCCCTTGCTTGAGCCTGTCCGCAATCCATCGCGCTTCCGTCTCGGTCAGCAGCGGCCGCCAGCCCGGCATCGGCGTGCCCGGCACGCCTTCGAGGATGATGTGGACCATCTGCTCGCGGTCCCATTGGCGGAGATGATCGACGGTGAGCGGCTTGCCCAGACCGCCCCTCAAGGTGAGGCCGTGGCAGGCGCCGCAATCCTGGCGCACGAGGTTGGCGAGGCGGGTCGCGTCCGGCGTGCCGTCCGCCGCGTATGACGCAGCATTGAGAACAAGCATCAGACCAAGCGGCGCGATCTTAGGCCACCACCGCCATGTCCTGCTGGAGCGCTGAATCGTGCTCATTCCATCCCGCGGCGAAGGCGGCAACCCGCCCGATGATGAACAATACCGGTGAATCAAAAGCCGCTGCCCGTACCGCCGCGGGCAGCAGCGCCAGCGGCGCGCAGATCCGCCGTTCGCGCGAGGTCGTTCCTTCATGAATCGCGCAGCTCGGCGTATCGGCGGGGAGGCCGTGCGCAATCAGCTCGCGCGCAATCCGCTCGATATTCGCAAGCCCCATATAAACGACGAGCGTCGTATCGGCGTCGGCGAGGCTGGCCCAGTCGAGCGACAGCGGTTCGTCGCCGCGGCAATGTCCGGTGACGAAGCGCACGCCGGTCGCGAGTCCGCGATGGGTCAGCGGGATGCGCAGGGCCGCCGCGCAACCCTGTGCGGCGGTGATGCCCGGGATCACTTCATAGGGAATGCCGGCGCGCTCCAGTTCGGAGGCTTCCTCGCAGCCGCGGGCGAAGATGAACGGATCGCCGCCCTTCAGCCGAACGACCGTCCGGCCGCTTCGCGCCAGGCGGACGAGCAGCTGGTTGATTTCGTGTTGCGGAACCGGATGATTGCCGGCGTGCTTCCCGACATTGATGCGCGCAGCACCTTCGGGGATCAGGTCCAGTATGCCGGCCGGAACCAGGCGGTCATAGACGATGACGTCGGCCGAGCGGATGACGCGTGCGGCCTTTAACGTGAGCAGCTCCGGATCGCCCGGACCTGCGCCGACCAGGAGGACTTTGCCAACATTCATGGAATGCGTCCGCCTGTAGAGATTTGAGGGGCATCCGGCGCGGCTGATTCGTTCAGCCGCGCCGTCGCAGTGCCTACGACATCAATAGATGTCGTTTCGGGTATTGTAGACGTTGAACTTTCCGGTCGGTGTCACCAGTCGCTTGTCACGGATTACGGATTTCAACTTCAGCGTCTTGTCATCGACGACGACGATCGCCGATTCCTGCACCTTGCTGTTCCAGACCGAGAACCAGATCTCCGTCCCGTCCTTGTTGTACTCGCCTTGAACCACCCGGCGTTGACCCTCCGAGATTCCCGACCACTGTCCGATCGGCAGGACGGTGAACTCCGGCTCTTCCTTGGCGAGGTCCTTGATCTTAAAGACCGCGACTGAAGAGGAGACTTCAGCGTCCGGATGGAGAGGCGTGTCGATGTAGAGGTTCTCCGACTGCGGGTGCGTCTTGATGAACAGCGAACCTCCGCCCTGACCATCGACAGTCTGCACGACCTTCCAGGCGTGCTGCTTGTTCTTCACCGGATCGGTGCCGATAAAGCTGATGGTCTCGCTGCCGAGATGGCTGGTTCCCCACACCGGGCCGTATTTCGGATGGACGAAATTGGCCCCGCGACCGGGGTGCGGCGTCTGGCCGCCCGATCCGATCACGTCGACGAGCCTGCCTTCCTTCGTATCGACGATGGCGATGCGATGGCGGGCATTCGCGGCCACCAGGAAGTAGCGCCGCGTCTTGTCGAATCCGCCGTCATGCAGGAAACGTTCGGCCGGAATGACGGTCACCTTCAGGTTCTTGATGTCCCTGTAGTTGACCAGCAGGATCTGGCCCGTTTCCTTCACGTTGACGACGAATTCGGGATTGTGATGCGAAGCCACGATGGCCGCGACCCGCGGCTCGGGGTGGAATTCCTGCGTGTCGACAGTCATTCCGCGCGTGGAAACGATCTTGAGCGGTTCCAGCGTCGCACCGTCCATGATCACGTATTGCGGCGGCCAGTACGTTCCGGCGATCGCATATTTATCCTCGAAGCCCTTGAACTTCGATGTTTCCACCGACCGGGCTTCGGCGCCGGTCTTGATCTCGGCCACGGTCTGCGGCGGGTCCATCCATAGATCGATCAGATTGACCTTGGCGTCGCGCCCGACCGTGAACAGATAGCGGCCGGAAGCGGACACCCGCGAAATGTGCACGGCATAACCGGTCTTGATGATGTGCTCGATCTTCTTGGTCGCACCGGAAATGAGCGCAATTTCGCCGCTATCGCGCAGCGTCACCGAGAACAGGTTGTCGATGTCGAGGTTGTTCATCTTCCGCTTGGGCCGTTGGGCCACGGGGATGATGACCTTCCAGTTTTCCTTCATCTCCTTGAGGCCGAACTCGGGCGGCTGTGCCGGCTCGTTGAGCAGGTAGCGCGCCATCAAGTCGACTTCGCCTTTGCTCAGCTCGCCGGAAGTGCCCCAGTTGGGCATGCCGGCCGGTGATCCATAGGAGATGAAATCGCGCAGATACTCGTACCCGGCCTTTCTGGTCAGGTCGGGCGTCAGTGCCTTGCCGGTTGCGCCCTTGCGCAACACGCCGTGACAGCCGGCGCAACGCTCAAAATAGATTCTGCTGGCCTGTTCGAACTCGGCCTTCGTCAGCGTGGGGGCGGTGGGCTCTGCACGCTCCGGTGGTTTCTCACCCAGTTTGTCAAGGGAAGGCTCGTACTGCCCGGATGGTGTCGTACGATGCTTCTCCAAGTCAGCGGGAGAGGGGCTCGCCGGTGGCTGCTGTTGTGCGTATCCGGGGACTGTGGTGCCGAGGTATAGTAAAATTGCCGCTACTACTCCGATTGCAGGGGCCGCTTTGCGTATAATTGTAATTGTAGGTTTCATCGCGCTTCCTCTAATGCGAGGCAGAGGCATATAAAATTTGGACGGTAAGGATGTGTACTGGCATTGACTTCAATCAATGCTGACCGCGACGTGATGTCCTTCATGGAATTACATGGGATGAAATGCCCCGAAAACTGTTGGGCACTTGCCATTGCCGGCGAAACAAAATCATCTTCTTGCAGCCAAATCGCACCGGCGTCTGCTTTTCGTTGTTTGTGCGCACCTTTTCTGCTTTTTCTGCGGGTGTGCGGTCGTTGCCGAGGCCTTCGCCACCGATCTGAAATTGGCGGCCGAGTTCTTCTCCGCCGAAGCTCCGGTTACAGTGGAGGCCCCGCAGGGGACCCCGCCGGCTGCCATCGTCCGCGATAGCGAAGGGCGCGTCGCCGGCTATGCGTTTTCCACCCGCGAAGTCGCAGGGTCGGTGGGCTATTCCGGCCGGCCGCTCGACATCGTTGCGGCGGTGACGCCGCAGGGGATCATTGCCGGCGCCCGCATCGTCGCCCACGAGGAGCCGATTCTCGTGATCGGCATACCGCGTGAGGCCCTTGCCGCCTATGTCGCGAACTTCCGCGGTTACGACGTGCGCGCAGCCGCAGCCTTGCGCCAGGTGGGCCGCCTCGGCAATGGCCCACAGGCGGTCGCCGGTGCCACGGTAACAAGCACGGTCATCCGCGATGCCATTTTGCGTTCCGCACGCGCGGTGCTGCGCACGCGTTCTGCAGAGGCAAGTGAAAAACCCCGCCTGGACCGCGAGACCCTGCGCCGGCTTTCCTGGCCCGCCCTCGCTGCCGAGGGCGCGCTGCGTCGACTGCACGTGAATCGGGGCGAAGCTGCACGTCTTCTCGGCGTAAACGACGACGAGCAGGAAAAAACCTTCATCGAATTGTGGCTTGCGCTGGCCACACCACCGGCAATCGGCGAGAGCCTGCTCGGGCAACGCCTTTATGAATCGGAGCTCGCCAAGCTCGGTCCCGAGGACAATGTGGTCGTAATCGCCGCATCGGGCCTTTATTCATTCAAGGGAACGGAATGGCGCCGCTCCGGCGTGTTCGATCGAATCGGAATCGTTCAAGGCGAGAAGACGATTCGTTTACGCGCACAGGATCACATGCAGGTCGAAAGGCTGCAGGCGCCCGGCACGCCGGAATTGCGCGAAATCGGCCTCTTCCGCATTGCCGCCGACAGCGGGTTTGATCCGACCGCGGCGTTTCGCCTCGATCTAGCTCTTCACCCCGTCGTGCCTCCGCCCGCTCCCGTCGCCCCGGCCATAGCTTCGCTCGAGTACCGCATACCCGATCGCTACATCGTTTCGGCTGCCGGTCCCGCGGCGGCTCGCGACGAGGGAGCCGCACAGACGTTGGCGGCGACGCCGGTGCAGCCGCCGCTGTGGCAAGACATCTGGTGGGCGCGGCGGTTTGAAATCGCCGGACTGGCCGTCATGCTCGTCGGCCTTGCCGGCATCCTGATTTTCCAGCGTGCGATCGTTGCGCGCGTGCGCTTCTATTATCGCCTGCGCCTGGCCTATCTGCTGCTAACTTTCATCTTCCTCGGGCTGATCGCCAACGCGCAACTGTCCGTCGTCAACGTGCTGACGTTCTTCCACGCACTGCTTTCCGGATTTCGCTGGGAGCTGTTCCTCCTCGATCCCATGGTCTTTCTGCTCTGGGGGTTTGTCGCCGTCAGCATGCTGTTCTGGGCGCGCGGGGTTTTCTGCGGCTGGCTCTGCCCCTTTGGCGCCCTGCAGGAGCTCGTCAATGCGCTCGCACGCCGGCTCGGCATCAGGCAGGTCGAGGTTCCTTTCGATCTGCACGAGCGGCTGTGGATGATCAAATACGTCATCTTTCTCGTCATCCTTGCCGTCTCGCTGAACTCCATCATGGCCGCCTTCGGTCTCGCCGAGATCGAGCCGTTCAAGACCGCCATCACGATGAAGTTCATGCGCGATTGGCAATTCGTCGCTTACGCGGCGGCGCTGCTTGCGACCGGCGTGTTCATCGAACGCTTCTTCTGCCGATACCTCTGTCCACTGGGCGCGGCGCTCGCCATTCCCGCACGGATGCGGATGTTCGATTGGTTGAAGCGCTATCGCGAGTGCGGCAACGAATGCCATATGTGCGCGCGGCGCTGCACCGTGCAGGCAATTCATCCGCTCGGGCAAATCAGCCCGAACGAATGCATTTATTGCCTCAAGTGTCAGGCCAACTACTTTGATCCGAATGTGTGTATTCACCTGAAGAAGCGGATCGAGCGGCGGCGCGTCCGCGCGGAGCCCGCAGTCGTGGCTGCTTCGAGGGAAGGAGGCGCGAATGCCCCGTGAGCGACCAAATCGCCGTCGGGCAATCACAATTCTCGCCACCGCGGTAGCAGGCGCCTTTATTGCGCCGACGCGGCCGAGGGCGGATTTCGTCGGCGAATACGTGTGGCAGGGAACGGCGATGGGCGCCGACGCGACGATCCACTTGAGCGGAATTCGTCCCGGCGAAGCGCGCGCCGCCGTCGAGATGGTTGTTGCCGAGATCGGGCGTCTGGAGTCGGCGCTGAGCCTGTTCCGCGCCGACTCGGAGATCTGCCGGCTAAACCGGGAAGGGCGGCTGCCGGCCGCACAAAGCGAACTGCGGCGCGCCCTCGCACTCGGTCTTGCCGTCGCGGAAACGACGAACGGTCTCTTCGACCCGACGGTGCAGGCCCTGTGGGAGGCTTATGTCGACTGGTTCACGGCCGATCCTGACGCCGGCGCTTTGCCCGAAGAGGAGCTTGCAGTCGCGCGGGCGGCGGTGGATTGGCGCAGAGTGCATCTCGCGGACGGCCTGGTTGAGATCGGCCAAGGGCAGCGCATCACCCTCAACGGGCTTGGGCAGGGCTATGTCACCGATCGCGTTGCGGCGCTGTTGCGCGCACGCGGATTGCGGCATGTGCTCGTCGATCTTGGCGAGCAACTGGCGATCGGTCCCCGCGCCGACGGTCAAGCCTGGCGGGTCGCCCGCACCGACGGCGATACGATCCGATTGACGGAGGGAGCGCTCGCCACATCGGCGGGGGCGGGTTGCCCGTTCGGCGCGAACGGGCTCGCGCACCATCTATTCGATCCGCGCACCGGCCTCAGCGCGCGGCACTGGCGGCATCTTACGGTGTACAACCGGTCGGCGGCGGTGGCAGATGCCCTGTCCACGGCGTTCTACGCCGCCCCCGCCGACGAAATAGCGGCGCTCGTCGCGCGCGTACCCGAAACCCATGTCTGGGCAACGGACCTGGATGGCAGCGCGCACCATTGGGGTTGGCCGCCGTCAGCAGGACTCATGCTGTAGCTGCACGCCCGGTGCCGCGCGCCGAGCGGCGCAATCACTAGTCGTGCGATTTCTGATGCTTGCCGTCAGGACCGAACTCTTTGATGTAGTGCCAAAGAGCCTCGGCCTCGCTCTCCTTCTTGATGCCGATAAAGACCATTTTTGTCTTGGGAATTTTTGCTTTCGGATCCTTGATGTAATCGAGGAATGTCGCCTTGTCCCAAGTGAGACCCGAGCTCTTGTTCGCGTCGGAGTAGGCGTACTCGGGGATCGTTCCGGCCTTGCGGCCAGCAAGGCCGTTGAGCAGCGGTCCGACCTTGTTCTTGGCGTTCTCGCCGATGTCGTGGCATGGCGCGCATTTCTTGAAGCTTTTGGCGCCGGCAGCACGATCATCGGCGGACGCCGTCGCAGTTGATGCGGCGAAGGCGACAATTGCGACCAACAGCATCTTCAACATCGTCGATGGTTCCCTGTTCATGCGATTGCATTGGCAGTCGTGATTCAAACATGACCCAAGAATGCATCTAAATTCAAGGGTAGGGGGTCGCGGGTGACCGGTCGTCACGCCACGCGGGAATGCGGATCGTATGTTGGCTGGTTGTGTTGTGCACCGCCAACCGTGCAGGAGGTTCTGTCGAGCCCGATGCCAAATTGACGAGCCAAAACAAGGCAATGCTCATCCGATGAATTGCTTTAGACCAAATATAATCCGGATCGAACGGGCAGGCGAGGCGGCCCGCAGAATGCGCAAATTGCTTACGCACCCCGCGCCTCAACCGGGATGAGCCGCGCCAACTCGACGCAGCGTCCTGAGGTCCGAGGGCCCGAATTTCCACAATGCCGCCTCGCCGCCGACCGGGCCCCTTTGCAATAAGGGGCGCAACATCGATCCGCTCCGCGGATGACGGGTTTGGAAAAACGTCATGCCCGTCTCGTCGCGGGCATGACGTTCCTGCTTCCGCCTGACCCGGCCCCGCTCGCGGGGATCAGAACATCGGCGGGAAAGGCCGCCCGCCGCGGTCGAGCGTGATCCAGCGTGTTTCGGTGAAGGCCTCCAGCGACCATCGCCCGCCGTGCTTGCCCACGCCCGATGCCCGGAAGCCGCCGAACGGGACGTGCGGCTCGTCGTTCACGGACGAGCAATTGACATGACAATTGCCGGTGTCGAGGCGGCTGGCGATGGCAAGGCCGCGCGCTTCGTTGCGCGTCATCACGCCCGCGGACAGGCCGTATTCGGTGTCGTTGGCGATCTGCACCGCTTCATCGTCGTTGCGGAACGGGATCACCGGCACCACGGGCCCGAAGGTCTCATCCTGGTAGAGCTTCATTTCGGGCGTGACGCCGGTGAGGATGGTCGGCTCCACATAGCGCCCGTCGATCTTGCCGCCGAGCACCACCTTGGCGCCCTTCGCGATGGCGTCTTCCAGTTGCTCGCGCACCTTGGCGACCTGCTTGTCGTTGATGAGCGGGCCGATGATGTTCTCCTTGCTCTTGGTCGGGTCGCCGACCTTGAGCTGCTGGGCACGCTCCACGAAGCGCTTGAGGAACGGATCGAAGATCTTCTCGTGGACGAGAACCTTCTCGACCGACATGCAGATCTGACCCTGGTGCATGAACGAGCCGAAGTTGGCCGCTTGCGTCGCGCGCTCCATGTCGGCGTCCTCGCACACGATGAGCGAGTCCTTGCCGCCCAGCTCGACGCAGCACTTCTTCAGGTGGGCGCCGGCCTTGGCCGCGACCTGGCGGCCGACGGCGGTCGAGCCGGTGAAGGAGATGCCCCGGACGTAAGGATGCTCGATCAGCTCGTCGCCCACTTCCTGCACCTGCTCGCGCGAACAGGTCACGACATTGAATACGCCCTTCGGAACGCCCGCCTCCTCGAGGACCTCCGCGAACAGCACGCCGCCGCAATAGGGCGTCTCCTCGGAAGGCTTGAGGACGATGGTGTTGCCGGCGGCGAGCGGGAAGGCGAAGCCGCGGGCGGAGAGGATGCAGGGGAAGTTCCACGGGCTGATGACGGCGACGACGCCCATGGGCCGCCGCACCGCCATCGACATCTTTCCGTATTCGGACGGCAGCACCTCGCCGGTCGACTGCCAGGTCGAGGCCGCCGCGGCATGGAAGACCTCGGCCGTATAACCGGCCTCGAACATCCCTTTGCCGAACCAGCCGCCGCCTTCGCCCTGCAGCGCCTCGACGATCTCCGGCTTCCGCTTCTCGAGGATCTCGGCGACCTTGGTCATGTAGTGGGCGCGCTTGGAGAAGGGGAGCGCCGACCATTCGGGAAAGGCGGCATGCGCGGTCTCGATGGCGGCGGCCGCTTCGTCGCGTCCATAGTCTGTGACTTCTGCCCAGACCGAACCGTCCGCGGGATTCAGATCCTTGAACATCCTCCTGGTGGACGTTCGGCCGCCGAAATCCGGGCCTTCGAACACGCGTATCATTGCAAAGTCTCCTTATGCTTCTTCTTCATCTCGGGCTGCATCTATTGCGGATCGGAATCGGTCTTTCCCGCCGAAGACCCGGGACGGAACTTGAGGACGGTCAGCGATTTGCGGCGCGACGCCACATGCTCGGACAGGGCTGCGGTGGCGCGGGCGACGAGCGCCGGAATGTCGATCGCCTCGCTCCGTTGTTCGGCGTCGATGCCGAAGCTTGCACTATTGTGGCCGAGCCCGGGCAGCGCCGTGTCGGGCGCGCCGGCCTGGGCGACCCAGCCAAGCGCGAAGGCGCTCGGCAGCGGGCGCTGCTCGCGCTGGTGCCGCACATGCTTGGCCATCCGTTCGGCGGCGGCGCGCGCAAGCGCGCCCGCGTCGGCAGTGGCTCCGCGCACAGCTGCCGTCCTTGTTATGGGGGTGGCTGTCGCCACGGCAGAGGCGAGGGATGGCGCACGAGGCCGCCGCGTCCGCACATACTGAGTGTGCCGCTCGGCGGCGGCCTTCGCCAGCGCGGCGGCTTGCTCTCCCAGTTGCTTGCCCTCGGCCGAAACGCGCAGCCATGAAGCCGACGGCCCTTGCGGCGCGCTTTTCGCGAGCTCGGCCCACGGATCACCGGCGCTCGCCGGATCGTACCGTCCGATGAAAGCGCTCGGCAGCGGATTTTCCTTCCGCAGCGCCTGCACAAAAGCGGCGTGGATCGCCGCGGCCCGTGCCGCCAGAGCGCCGATGTGCCGGCGGATCGCGGCGAGCTTGCCCGGCAGCAGGAAGGGTGGCGGCAGGCGGATCGGCTGCTTTGCCGGCCGTATTGCGGCGCCGCCGCCGAGATAGGCATTGATCACCGCTGGGTCGTGCATCAGCTGTTGCGCGCCGCCTTCGCCGATGAGGTGGCCGTTCTCGATCAGATAGCCGCGCTCCGCGATCTTCAGGCTCTGCCGCGCGTTCTGCTCGACGAGCAGGATGCCGACACCGGTCGCGGCGATGGTGACGAGCGAACGGAACAGTTCCTTGGTCAGCATCGGCGACAGGCCGAGCGAGGGCTCGTCCAGCATCAGGATTTCCGGTTGCGACATGAGTGCGCGGCCGATCGCCACCATCTGCTGCTCGCCGCCTGACATGGTGCGCACGATCTGGGCGCGGCGTTCGGCAAGCCGGGGAAACAATTCGTAGACGCGCCGCAAGGCTTCAGCCTCTCCGCGGCGCGCCCGGCTCGTGAAGGCACCGAGCTGCAGATTTTCCACCACAGTGAGGTCGGCAAAAATGCCTCGTCCTTCCGGCACCAGCGCGATCCCGTGCTCGACGATCCGGTGCGGCTTCATGCCGGCGATCGGCTGGCCGTTCATGACGATCCCGGAGCCGGGCTCGACCTTGATCATGCCGGCAATCGCCTTCAGCAGGCTCGACTTGCCGGCGCCATTGGCGCCGAGGATCACGCAGATCTCGCCCTTGTCGATCCTGACCGAGACGCCGGAGAGCGCCTGGTGCCGGCCGTAACGGACGCCGAGATTGCTGATCTCAAGCATCGTCGTCCCCGAGATACGCCCGCACCACTTCCGGATCGGACAGAACTTCGGCGACGCCGCCCTCCTTGATCAGGCGGCCCGAGCTCATCACCAGGCAGCGTCCACACAGCGTGCGGATCGCGTCCATGACGTGCTCGACCATGATGATGGTGCGGCCCTGCCGGCTGAGCCGCTCGATGAGCTCGATGCCGATCGCGAGCTCGCTGGGATTGAGACCGGCAAGCCACTCGTCGAGCAGGAGCACCTGCGGATCCGACGCGATCGCGCGGGCGAGCTCCACGCGCTTCTGGTCGATATAGGTCATGGCGACCACCGGCACATGCTCGCGTCCGCGCAGGCCGACGAGCGCAAGCAGCTCGCGAGCAAGTTCGTGCAGCTCCGCGCCCCACAGGCTGCGATGGCCGAACACCGCGCCCGCCATCACGTTGCGCTCCGCATCCATCGACGGTAGCACGCGGACGAGCTGGAACGTGCGCGCCACGCCGAGGCGGGCGATCCGGTGTGCGGCGAGGCCCGAGATCGTCGCGCCCGCCAGCTTGATCTCGCCCGCGTCGGGCTGCAACGCGCCGGAGATGAGGTTGAGCATCGTCGTCTTGCCGGAGCCGTTCGGGCCGATCAGGCCGTAGAGCTCGCCTCTCTCGACCTCGAAGCTCAGGTCGTTGACCGCGACGAGGCCGCCGAAGCTCTTGCGGACGGTGGTGACGCTGAGGGCGGCGCTCATGCGGCCTCCTTCACCGTCGCAGCCTTACTGGCGGTGGACGTCCGCCGCATTCGCGCCAGCAACTGCTCGAGCCGTCCGGTCACGCCGTCGGGCAGCACGTAAACAATGACCAGGAAGACGATGCCGATGACGATCGAGGTGTCGTTCGGAAAGTTTGCCGACACGAACTCCATGACGATCGTGAAGGGGATCACGCCGACAAGCGGCCCCCACAGCCAGCGCGTGCCGCCGAGCAGCGCCATGATCACGACCAGGAAGGAGATCGTCGGGTTGAATGCGGACGGCGGCGCGACATAGAGGTAGCGCGGCGCCACGATGGCGCCGGCCATGCCGATGAAGGCGCCTGAAATCATGAACAGGATGATCTTCAGCCGTGCCGTGTCGATGCCGCAATGGCGCGCGACCGCCTCGTCGTTGCCGATGATCTGCATGGCGAAACCGAGCCGCGAGCGGTTGATCAGCCAGCCGGTGAGGAACACTGCCGCGGTGAGCGCGAGCAGCATCCAGTAGATGTGCGCCTCGGTGAAGTCGGTGAAGACATAGAGGCCCATGCGGGTGCTCCACTTGACCTGCGCCCAGGAAACGATCTGGCGCACAAGCTCGGCGAGCCCTAGCGTGAAGATGACGAAATAGACGCCCGAGATGCGCAAGGTGGCAGCGCCCACGAACCCGGCGAGCACCGCCGCAATGGCGGCGCCGAGCGCCACCAGAAGCGGGAAGGGAAGCAGTTCGTTGCCGAGGGCCACGGCATAGGTGCCGAGCCCGAAGAAGGCGGCCGTCGCAAGCGAAATATAATGTGTCGGTCCGGAGAACAGCGCCCAGGCCGTGCAGAGTGCGGCATAGAGCACGATGTTCACCGCCATCGCCAGATAGAACCCATCGTCGAACAGCGGCAGCAGCGCCGCGAGAACAATGACGCCGGCGCCGATTGCGGGAATCCGGAACTCGTCGGGCAGGAAGCGCGTCATGTTGGCTGCTTGCCGAAGATGCCCTGCGGACGGAACAGCAGCACGAGCATAAACAGCGCGTAGGTCGCGGCCAGCATCAACCCGGGATCGATGAGGCTGGCGACCGCCGTTTCCGTTATACCCAGGATCAGTGCCGCCAGTGTTGCGCCGCGCACATCGCCGACACCGCCCATGATGACGATGATGAGGGCTTTCAAGGTGAAGACCACCCCCATCGAGGCGTTGAAGGTGTAAAAGGTCGACAACAGCGTGCCCCCGCACGCCGTCAGCGCGCCGCCGAGCGCGAAAGCGAGCGCGGCCGTGGCGGCCACGTCGATCCCCACCAGGTTGGACGAGTTCGGATTGACCGCCACGGCGCGCACCGCCGTCCCCGACCGGGTCCGGTACAGAAAGAGATAGAGCGCCGCCGCGATCAGCAAGGCCGCCAGGAAGGCCACCACGCGGTTGAGCGCATAGGGACTGCCGAAGATCTCGAACCGCTCGGCGAGATAGGTGTAGGTGAAATAGGCGCCGCCGAAGCCGCGCAGCATCAGCCCCTGGAACAGGAACAGGAGCCCGAAGGTCGCCAGGATGGAGTCGACCTCCAGCATGCCCTGATTCTTGGCGCGATCGACGAGCGGCTTGAGCAGCCACATATAGATCGCCCAGTTGATGGCGAAGGCTGCTGGGGCGACCAGCACAAGGCCCCAAAGCGGGCTGACCTGATAGGAGGCGAACAGCCAGAAGGTGATGAAGCAGGCCGCCACCAGCGTCTCGCCCGTAGCCAGATTCATGATCCGGGCTACGCCATATTGCAGCGTCAGACCCAGCGCGATGAGTGCATAGGTGCCGCCGAGCAGAATGCCGGTTACAAGTATCTCCATCGATGATCCCGTGCGAAGTGCATCCGGCGCAGCTGGTGCTGCGCCGGATGCTGTTATCGCATCGTTATTTCTTCCAGGCCGGCTTGCGGATCGGTGCCTTGGCGCCGTCGAAACCCTTCGCGGCGACGCCGTGGAACGCGCCATCCTGCCACTGACCGACAGTCCAGTTCTTGCTATTGACGTTGGTGGACAAGTCGATTTCGCCGATCACGGTCTTGGCTGGCGTCTTGCGGATCGCCGCAATCACCGCCGCACGGTCCGTGGTTCCGGCGCGCTCAATGGCCTGCTCCAGAATCTGGTGACCGGAATAGACCACCGCGCTGCCCCAGTAGTCGGGCTCCACTTTGGTCACTTCCTTGAGCCTGCGCCGGAAATCCAGGTTCTCCTTCGACGACATATTGATGCCGCCGATGCCCATGATGCCGGTCGCCGCATCCTTGAAACGCCCCGCAAAGGCGGGGAAGGCTGCGCCGACACCCACATAGAAGACGCCCACTTCGAGATCCTGAATCTGCGCCTGCTCCGTCAGTGCAAACGTGTCTCCCGGATAAGAAAAGGCAACGAATGCATCCGGCTTCGCCGCTTTTGCCTGGCTGATCACCGGTGCCAGGTCCTGCGCGCCAAGCGGATAGGATGCCTCGTAGACGATCTCGAATCCGGCCTTCTTGAGTGCCGGCTTGCCGGCGGCGGCAAGCTCCAGACCGAAAGCATCCGCCACGTTGACGACCGCGATGCGCTTGCCGATCAGGCCGGCCTTTTGCGCCGTCTGGAGCGCTTGCACCACGCCTTCCGCATACTCGGTGGAAGAACCGAGGATCCAGAACGAGTTCGGCCACCGCTTGGCGAACTCGGCCATGTTTTCCGTGGCGGCACTGGTGGCGACATGCGGATAGCCGCTCTTGGCAATGATCGGCGCGGTCGCGAGATTGATGCCGGTGGAGTAGGGCGCGGCGAGGAAGTCGACCTTGTCGACGGTGATGAGCCGCTGAATATTCTTCACCGCCTCTTCGGGGTTCGTCTTGTCGTCATACTCGACGAGCTCGACCTTCAGCTTCTTGCCGCCCACGTTCAGGCCGCCGCGCGCGTTGACGTCGTGAATCCAAAGCTGCAGGCTTGGCCAGTGCGTCACCGCTGCGCCACCCGCCAGCGGTCCGGTCTTCGGAGCGCTGGCGCCGATCTTCAATGTCTGCTGAGCGGCCGCGATGCCGCCCGTCATGGCGATGGCGACGGCAGAAGCAGCCAACGCCATCATCGTCCGTTTGAACATTTCACCCTCCCTGCTCTCAATGGTGCGAACGCTCCGCACTCTGCTTCACAATTGCAACTCTACCGGTTGCCACGAAGAACGGTCTAGCACGCTCCAACATCGTTAATGCTCCCGGCGCGGACTGCGGCCGCGGCGGAGCGGCGTCCCGCCGGGGTGGATCAAACCCCGCGCGTGCAGAAGCCTTTGGAATTAAACGGATTTAGCACTTGTAGTCGCATTTGCCGTCAAAGAGGCAGATGGCCTTGGCGTCCTGTTTTTTGTGCGCCCTGATCCGCAACGCCGAGCCGCTGTCCGCCCCATAATCGCACTCATGATCGTGATCGAGCGTCGCGCCTGCCGGCGCGGGGGCATTGGGAGCGCATGGTTGCCGAGTGTTGCGCCATTCGCGGGGGCCTACCCCGAAGCCGGCACGAAAAACGCGGGCAAAGTAGCTCGGATCGAGATACCCGCATCGCCAGGAAATCTCGGCGATCTGCAACTGGTCGAAGCGCCGGTCGGCAAGAAACTCGCACGCGCGCTCCATGCGCACGCGATTGAGCGCGCCCATGAATGTCATGCCGGCGTCGGCAAGCAGGGTATGCAGATAGCGCTTCGAGATGCCGAGCGACTTCGCGGCATCGTCGGGCGCAAGCTCCGGCTCGCTGTAGCGGTCTTCGATCAGGCGCAACAATCGTTGAACGAGCTTTGCCTTGTGGCGGGTTTTGAACGACGGCTGATGGCCGACGGCGAGCGCAAGAAGCGCTCCGACTTGATCGGCGAGCACGCCGCGCGGCAGCGCCGCCTGATGCAGTTCGCGCACCATGGTCGAAAGATACGTTCCCAGCGGAAGTCCCCACTTGCTCGTCGCAGAAAAGGATCGCTCGACGAACTGGGTAGGGTCGGGGAGCCAGCGCTCCAGCCACGAGATCGGCATGATCAGATCGATCATCTTGTGGGGGGCGTCCAGGCGCACCTCATAGGGCTGCGTATTGTCGAGCAGCACGAACTCGCCTTCTTCGACGCGAAACTGCCTGGAGCCGATGCGTGTATGCATCGGTGTCTGCGTGCAATAGGCGAGCTGAAACGAGGAGTCCTGGCCGCATGCCGTGCGCGGATGCACGGCGCGCTGCGGCGTCGACTCGAACGAGACCAGGTTCACCGGCCCCATCGCAAAACTCGTCCAGCCCGCAGCGAAGCGGTCCTCGTCGGGGGATTCGATGTACAAAGGAGTGAGCGTCTTGCTGGTCCAGTCTTGCCAGTCCCGCAGCGCTTCCCGGGGCGGCAGACCGTGCGACGACCAACGGCTGTCGTCGCCAAATCTCTCCAAGAGCATGGCGTTCCTCCGATGTGCTTGTTAAGCACTGAGCTTTTTTGAAAAATGATAGTATTCGCGAGCAGAGCCGTAAATACGAGTTCTGGATGCCGCATTGTCGGCCGCACCCCAAGCAGGAGGACGTAGTGACGCAGGCATTCGGGGCGGATAGCCGGTTTGTTTCGATCTGCTCAGGGGACCACGACGGGCTGCTGCCCAACCGTCCCCGCGAGTACGAGAGGATCGGCGCCGCAGTTCGATGGGCAACTCGGCGGAGCGGGCTGCACGGCGGGCCGGATCTCCGGCTTCGCAAGGCAGCGATATAAACTAAACTACGAGAACAAGAACAATATCGGAGGAACGCCATGAGCGATCGGTGGGTGAGCAGTCTGCGGGAAGTCAAAGCCGAGGAGCGGAAGGCTCCCGAGATCCGCAGGAGTTTCGAGGAGCGAAAGGCACCCGAGGTTCGCAAGAATCCGTTTCCGCTCCCCTCGCAGCTTCAATCCGTGCCGGCCGCCGAGGGCTGGCAGGACATGTATCCTTACTTCACGCGCTTCCGGCCGGAGGATGACAATCGGTTCTGGTTCTACAACTCGATGCATTTTCCGGAGCCCATGTCGGCGTTCGACTCGATCAGCCAGGAAGCTCCGTATGCGGCCATGGGCGCGGTGACGACGCGCACCTTCGTCTTTCCCGCCGCGCTCGGCATCGACTACCGCGTCTTCAACGGACGCGTTTACATCACGGGGAATCCCGTCCTCGATCCGAAGGAGATCGAACGGCGTCTGGGTTTGTTCCAGAAGCGGGCCGGCCACTACTATCAGAACTGGCCCACGCTCTATGCCGAGTGGGAAAAGCGCATCACCAATCTCATCAAGGAGGTCAATGCGATCGTCGTGCCGCAGCTTCCCGAATTCGAAGACGAGGAAGTCGTCACGAAAGCGCGAGGCATCGCGCAGAACCACTATCTCTGGGAGCGCTTCAACCGCCTGATCGAATCCTATTCGGTGATGTGGCACCACCATTTCGAGTTCCTGATGCTCGGATACGGCGCTTACGTCGTCTTCTTCCAGTTCTGCAAGAAAGCGTTTCCGGAAATCCCCGACCAGACCATCGCCCGCATGGTCGCCGGCCTCGACGTGCTGATGTTCCGGCCGGACGACGAGTTGAAGAAGCTCGCCAAGCTCGCCGTGAAATTGCGGCTCGAGGACAAGTTCAGCGAGACCAAGCCGCCGGCGGAAGTCATCGCGTTGCTCGAACGGGCGGGTGCCGCCGGCAAGGAATGGCTCGCCGCGTTCGAGAAGGCGCGCGAGCCCTGGTTCAACATTACCATGGGCGACGGCCTCGATTATCATCACCGGAGCTGGAACGACGACCTGACGGTGCCGTTCTCGTCGCTGCCGCGCTACATCGCGCAGATCAAGGCTGGCGATTCACTGGAGCGGCCGACGGAGCAACTGAAGAAGGAGCGCGAGCGCATCATCGCCGAGTATCGCGAGCTCCTGTCGACCGCGGAGGACAAGGCCGCTTTCGACCAGATGCTCGGCCTTTGCCATCTCGTGTTTCCGTTCGTCGAGGATCACAAATTCTACTGCGATCACTGGTTCGTCTCGAGCTTCTACAACAAGGTGCGCGAGTTCGGTGAATTGCTCGCGCGCGAGGGGCTGCTCGAAACCAGCGAGGACATCTTCCATCTCCAGCATACGGAGGTGAAGCAGGCCCTCACCGACGTGATGGTGGGCTGGGCTTCGGGCACCGGGCCGGTCGGCGGTCCGCATTGGAAGCCGCTCGTCGCCAAACGCAAGAAGATCATCGAGGCGCTCAAGAAATGGAACGCGCCGCCGGCGCTCGGCCCGATGCCCGAGGCGGTGGAAGATCCGGCGCTGTTGATGCTCTGGGGCATCAACAAGGAAACGCTCGAGAACTGGGCGAAGCCGGAAGGTGAGCAGAGCGAGAACGAGTTCAGGGGATTTGCCGCGGCGCCGGGCTGCACCGAAGGCATTGCGCGCGTGCTCAAGACCACGAACGAGATCGGCGAGATCAGGGAAGGTGAGATTCTCGTCTGTCCGGCGACCTCGCCAAGCTGGGGACCCGTCTTCAGCAAGATCAAGGCCGCGGTCTCCGACATCGGCGGAACCATGTCGCACGCCGCGATCGTTGCGCGCGAATACGGGCTGCCGGCCGTCGTCGGCACCGGCCAGGCGACGAAGCGCATCAAGACCGGCCAGCGCATTCGCGTGGACGGCAATCAAGGCATCGTGACGATCTTGGGTTGAGCGCGGCATGAAGAAGATGCAACCGGTTCTCTGGTTCGCCGACATCGGCCTCGGCGATCGCTTGTCCGTCGGCGGCAAGGGGGCAAGCCTCGGCGAGTTGACCCGCGCCGGCATCCGCGTTCCGCCGGGCTTCGTCGTGCCGACCTCGGCCTTTGAAGTGTCGCTGGAAAGTCTCGATGCGAGCGGCGAGATTCGCCGCACGGTCGCCGCCTTGAATCATGATGACGTTTCTTCGGTCGCCGCCGCGGCCGAGAAAATCCGTGCGCGGATCAGGAGCGCGCCCTTGCCGGGCGATCTGGAAGCCGGCATCGCGCGCGCCTATGGCGAGCTGTGCCGGGGCCAGGCCGACGCGCCCGTCGCCGTGCGATCGAGTGCGACCAGCGAGGACAGCGAAGAGGCGAGCTTCGCCGGCCTGCAGGATACCTATCTCTGGGTCCGCGGCGAGCGCGGCGTGCTCGACCACGTCCGGCAATGCTGGGCAAGTCTCTACAACACGGAATCCCTGACCTACCGCCTGCGCCTCGGCCTGCCGGAAGAAAACATCGCCATGGCGGTGGTCGTGCAGCGGATGGTGCCCGCTAGCGCTTCCGGAGTCATGTTCACGCGCAGCCCCACCACGGGCGACCGCTCGACGATCGTCATCGAGGCTTGCTGGGGGCTGGGTTCCTGCCTCGTCAGCGGCGAGGTGACGCCCGACCGCTTCATCGTCAGCAAGGTGACTGGCGATATCAGTGCCAAGACGATCTCCAGCAAGACCTTGCGGCACGTGCCCGATCCGGTGCGGGGAGGCGTGCGCGACGAGCCGGTGCCGGACGAGCTTCAGGCGGCAGCGAGCGTCTCCGACGACATCATCGCCGAGCTCGTCGCCGTCGGGAAGACCATCGAGCGCCATTATGGCCGGCCGCAGGACATCGAATGGGCGGTGAGCGACGACGCTCCCGGCACGAATATCTTCATTCTGCAAAGCCGGCCGGAGACCGTGTGGGCGGCGCGGGATGCGCAGCCGATCGCCAAGCCCGCAGCCAGCGCGCTTGAGCACGTGTTTGCGGCGCTCGGCCACCGCAAGAGCTGAGGCGCCAAAGCCACGATGAATTTCACATCCGAAGAAGTCGAGGAGATCCTGCGGCTGCTCGACGCCACCTCGCATGACGAGCTCGCAATCGAGATCGAGCATATGCACGTCGTGTTCCGGCGCGGCCGGGAAGGCGGCTGGACGCAGGAAACCCGAACGCAGGGATCGCGCGCAGCCATCCTTCTCGAGGGCGCGAACAATGAAAAGAAAGGGCCTGCAGCGGCCGCAGGCGGCGCGACTTCGGCCGAGGCAGGCACGATCGAGATTCGCTCGCCGCTTGCCGGAACTTTCTATCGCGCGCCGAAGCCGGGCGCCGATCCTTTTGTTGAGGTCGGATCGCGCGTTGACGCAAGCACGATCGTCGCGATCGTCGAAACGATGAAACTGATGAACTCGATCCATGCCGGTGTTGAAGGCGAGGTTGCCGAAATTTGCGTGGCCAACGGCGAGTTCGTGGAGCCGACCACCGTGTTGATCCGTCTCAAGGCGCGCAAGCCATGAAGCTCCGCCGCATCCTCATTGCCAATCGCGGCGAGATCGCGCTGCGCGTCGTCCGGAGCTGCCGCGAGCTTGGTATCGAGACCGTGCTCGCCGCCTCCGACGCCGATCTGGAGTCGGTTCCCGCGCGCCTCGCCGATCTCACGGTGCGCATCGGTCCCGCCCAGGCGGCGCAGAGCTATCTGAATGTCGAGCGCGTCATCGCCGCGGCCAAGGCGACCAAGGCCGACGCCATTCATCCCGGGTACGGATTCCTGTCCGAGAACGCGATGCTCGCCAAGGCCTGCAAGGCGGCGGGTATCGCCTTTATCGGCCCCGAGGAGACCCATCTGGCAGGGCTCGGCGACAAGCTGCGGGCGCGCGAGCATGCGCTTGCGGCCGGACTGCCCGTGGTTCCCGGCGCGCCGGTCGACAATGCCGAGGCGGCGTTGGCGCTCGCCGGCGAGATCGGCTTTCCGGTGCTCGTCAAGGCGGTCGGCGGCGGCGGCGGGCGCGGCATGAAGCGCATCAACGGCAAGTCGGAGATGGCGGAGGCCGTGGCGCTGGCAATCGCGGAAGCGGAGGCCGCGTTCGGCGATCCGCGCATCTATGTCGAGCGTTACGTCGAGCGCGGCCGCCACATCGAAGTGCAGTTGCTCGGGGACGGCTGCGGCAATGTCATCCATCTCGGCGAGCGCGATTGCTCGATCCAGCGCCGCTATCAGAAACTGGTGGAGGAAGCGCCCGCGCCCGGCCTGGACCCCGCTTTTCGCGCGGCAATCCACGACGCCGCCGTCCGCTTCGGCGCGCATCTCCGCTACAAGAGCGCCGGCACCGTGGAGTTTCTCGTCGATGACGACCGCAACGAATTCTACTTCCTGGAGATGAACGCGCGCATCCAGGTCGAGCATCCGGTGACGGAGGCGATCACCGGCCTCGATCTCGTCGCCGAGCAGATCGCGATCGAGGAGCGTGGCGCGCTCGCGCTTCGTCAGGACGCCGTGTGTTTCTCGGGGCATGCCATCGAATGCCGGATCAATGCCGAGGACCCTGCCGACGACTTCCGGCCGAGCCCGGGAACCATCAATACGGCGCTCTTGCCCGCCGGCACCGGCATCCGCGTGGACACGCATATCGAGTCGGGGGTCCGCGTTCCGCCGTTCTATGACTCGCTCTTGGCCAAGATCGTCGCGCACGGGACCGACCGCAAGGAAGCGCTCGCCCGCATGGCGCTCGCGCTGCGCAACTGCCGGATCGAAGGTGTCAGCACGAGCATTCCCGTTCACGCCGAGCTCATGCAGGACGCGGCGTTCAGGGCCGGCGGCGTGACCACGGGTTTCCTCCCCGCGTTTCTCGCGCGCCGCGGTGCGTTGAGCCGGAAGGTCGGTTGAGCATGGGCAAGATCAAGCTGGTCGACGTCTCCATCCGCGACGGCAATCAAAGCCTGTGGGGCGCCATGCAGATGACCACCGCGCAGGACCTCGCGGTGGCCCCGATCATGGACCGCGTCGGCTTCCATGCCGCCGATTTCATTTCCTCGACCTTCATGGCCATGGCCGTGCGCTATCACAAGGAAGACCCGTGGGAGCGCATTCGCCTGATGCGGAAGGCGATGCCGTCGACGCCGCTGCAATTCATCACCACGGGCTTGCGCTTCATCGCCTGGGAAGCGTCCGACTACGACTTCATGCGGCTGGTCTATCGCTGCCTGGTGCGCAACGGCATCAGCCGGTTCATGATGCTCGATCCCATGCACGACGAGAGCGGGCTCCTCACGTCGGCGCGCATCATGAAGGAGGAGGGGGCCGACGAGGTGGTCGCGGCGCTGACCTACACGATCAGCGCGGTGCACGACGACAAGTTCTATGCCGATCTCGCGGCCAAATGCGCGGCATCGCCGCATTTCGACCGGCTCTACATCAAGGACCCGGCCGGCATCCTGACGCCGGATCGCGCCCGCACGCTGATCCCGGCGGTCAAGGCGCGCATCGGCAAGAAGCCGCTCGAGCTGCACTCGCATTGCACGATCGGCCTTTCCGTCTTCAACTATCTGGTCGGCGCCGAGCTCGGCATTGACGTGCTGCACACGGCAGTCGGTCCGCTCGCCAACGGCAGCTCTCTGCCGTCGGCGACGCGGCTCGTCGCCAATCTGCGCGAGCACGGTCACGAGGTCGACATCGACGACCATGCGCTGCAGCGCATGACGGAGTATTTCACGCAGCTTGCGGAAGCCGAGGGCCTGCCGTTCGGCACGCCGCAGGAATACGACGCGACCTTCCTGCGCCATCAGATGGCGGGCGGCACGATGTCCACGACGCGCCGGCAACTCGCGGAGATCAAGCTCGAGCACAAAATGCCGGACGTGATCCGGGAGGCCGAGCGCGTGCGTGCCGAGCTCGGCCATCCGATCATGGTGACGCCGTTTCCGCAGATGGTCGTCACGCAGGCGCTCTTTAATGTGATGGGCTCCGAACGCTACGGCGACGTGCCGGACCAGGTGATCCGCTACGTCATGGGCCGGTTCGGGCGGCCGACGGCCCCGGTGGACAAGGAAGTGGAAGCCAAGATCCTCGACCGGCCGCGGGCGAGGGAAATCGAAGCCGAGCCGCCGCACCTCATCCTCGAGGATCTCCGGCGGAAGCTCGGCAGCAAGCTCTCCGACGAGGAGTTTCTGCTGCGCGCTGTCATGCCGGCGGAACAGGTCGATGCGATGATCGCCGCGGGCCCGGCCGTCCGCCGCTACAATCCGCTCGTGCGCAAGATCACCAAGGCGCTCAACGAGCTTCCGGCGAACGGGGACGCGGCCGACGTTGTGATCGACAAGCCTGGGCTCAAGCTCAAGCTGAAAAGGAATGGCAATGGCGGAGCGACCGCACGTGCTTGATACCGGACCCATCGCGGATATCCGCGCCCGCTTGGCCGCCGTGCGCGGCTTCGTCCTCGACCTCGACGGCACGCTGGCGCTGGGCGACAGGCGCGGGCAGGGCCTCGTGCCGATTGCAGGCGCGCATGAGTTCGTCGAGCGCCTCAACAGGACCGGAACGCCCTATACCGTCTTCACCAACGGCACGCTGCGCACGCCGAAGGAAACAGCGGAAAAACTTCGCGCCGCTGGATTCAACGTTCCCGACGACCGCGCGATGACGCCCTCGTCCGTCGCGGCCGACTATTTCGCCCGCCGGAAGATTTCGCCCGTGCTGGTGCTCGGGTGCGAGGGCGTATGGCGGCCGCTCAAGGAGGCGGGAGTCGAAGTCGTCCTGCCTGCCGAGTATCACGGCAATGTCTCGGCGGTGTACGTGGGCTGGTATCGGGAGTTCACGATGCCTTGCGTGGAAGCCGCGTTCGACGCGGTGATGAACGGCGCCAAGCTCTTCTCCGCCTCCAACGTGCCTTTCTTCGCTGCCTCGGGCGGCCGGGCGCTCGGGACGTCGTTCATGATCTGCACGATGCTCAAGGGGCTGACGAAGAAGACCGCGAAGGTCCTCGGCAAGCCGTCGGCAGAGGCCCTGCAATTCGCTTCGCGCCAGCTGGGTTTGCCGCAGTCGCAGATCGCGATCGTGGGCGATGATCCCCTGTGCGAGATCCGGCTCGCTCACTATGGCCAGGCGCTCGGTGTCGGCGTCACCACCGGCACGGCATCGCGCAGCCATTTTGAGGCGCAGCGGGGCCGGTTCAAGCCGCATCTCATCATCGACAATCTTGGTGAGCTTGTGGACGCGACCCCGCTCGGGAACGCGTCATGAGCGGCGCGGCGGTGACCGCCGCCGGCGGCGGCAAGAAGGGCATCGTCATCATCTGCAACCTCGACACGCGCGGCGAGGAGATCGTTTTCGTCAAGGACCTGATCCGCGCCCGCGGGCACGAGCCGATCCTGCTGGACTTCAGCATGGAGGAGCCGCCGTCGCTCGCCGGCGACATCACCTGCGAGGAAGTGGCGGCGCGCGGCGGTCTGCCCATCGAGACGGTCCGCCAGTACTACCGCAGCAACCGCGAGGCGGCGACCAACAACCAGATCGCCGGCGCCAGCGCCATCGTCGCCGACCTGATGAAAGAGGGGCGGGTGCATGGCGTGATCGGCATCGGCGGCGCCACCTCGACGCTGGTGTCGACCGCCGTGATGCAGCGCCTGCCGTTCGGCATGCCGAAGCTGATGGCGACGCCGATGGCGGGCCATCCCCGCTACGTCGAGATCGGCGTCGGCACGCGCGACGTCACCATGCACAACACGGTGCTGGACATCGTCAAGATGAACCCGCTTCTGCAGGCGCAGATCGTCAACGCCGTGGGCGCGATCTGCGGCATGGTGGAGATAACGCAGGGCACCGACTTCCGCTTCGACCGCCCCGTGATTGCGATCTCCTCGTTCGGTTTCGCCGAGATGACGGTGCAGGCGTCGGTGGAGATGCTCGAAGCCGCCGGTTTCGTGCCGGTGGTCTGTCATGCCCAGGGCAAGGGCGACAAGGCGATGGAGCAGATGATCGCCGACGGCCTCTTCCACGGCGTGCTCGATCTCTGCACCGGTGGCGTCATCGAGAACCTGTACGGCGGCAACCGCGATCCGGGCCCCGACCGGCTGATGGCGGCGGTGCGAAGCGGCATCCCGGCAGTGCTCGCGCCCTGCGGTCTCGAATTCCTCAGCTATGGTGGCCGGGCCGACAAGCTGCAGGCGACCAAGGACCGGCCGCGCTACGTGCAGGATTCCTTCCGCACCCAGGTGCGCGCGAGCGCCGACGAGTTGCGCAAGGCGGCCGATGTCATGGCTGAGCGATTGAACCAGTCGAAAGGGCCGTTCACGTTTCTCATCCCGCTGCGCGGATGGTCCTCCATCGACCGCGAGGGGCGGCCCACCTACGATCCTGCCGCCAATGCCGCGTTCGCGGCCCGGCTGCGCGAGCAGCTCGACGACAAGAACGCCGTCAAGGAAGTCGACCTGCACTTCTATACGCCCGAGTTCGCCCGCATCGCGGTGGACGAGTTGATCCGCCTTCACGCCAGCAACGGAAAGCGCAGCCATGCGAGCCTATGAGATCAAGGAAGCCATCGGCATCGAAGGTGTCGTGCTCAATGCCGACCGGCCGGCGCCCAAGGCCGGGCCGGGCGAGATCGGCATTCGCGTCCGCGCCACGTCGCTGAATTATCGCGACCTGATGATGGTCAAAGGCAGCTATCGCGGCGCCCTGAAGCCGTCGCTTATTCCGCTGTCCGATGGTGCCGGCGAGGTGGTCGAGATCGGCGCGGGCGTCTCGCGCTTCAAGGTCGGCGATCGTGTCGCCGGCACCTTCTTTCAAAACTGGCAGGCGGGTGCGGTCACCGCTGAGCGCACGGCCCGGGCGCTGGGCGGCGGCAATGTGGACGGCATGCTGGCTGAATTCGTCGTGCTGCCCGAGACCGGCGCCATTCATATCCCCGAGCACCTGAGCTTCGAGCAGGCGGCCACGCTCCCTTGCGCCGGCGTGACCGCGTGGAACGCGATCGTCGAGGCGGGCCGGATCAGGGCCGGCGAAACGGTGCTGCTGCTCGGCACCGGCGGCGTGTCGCTGTTCGCATTGCAGTTCGCCAGGCTGCACGGCGCGCGGGTGATCCTGACCTCGAGCAGCGACGAGAAGCTCGCGCGCGCCAAGGCGCTGGGCGCCGACGACGTCATCAACTATCGCGACACGCCGGACTGGGACAAGGCGGTCGGCGCGCTGACCGGCGGGCAGGGCGCGGATCTGGTGGTCGAAGTCGGCGGCCCCAACACGCTGGAGCGGTCGATCCGTTCGGTGCGGGCGGGCGGCACGGTCGTGGTGATCGGCGCGGTCGGCGGCAACGGGCAGATCGATCCGCGGCCGCTGGTTCCGCGATCCCTCCGTTTGCAGGGAATCTATGTCGGCTCGCAGGACATGTTTGCGGCCATGAACGCCGCCGTCAGCGAAGCCGCGCTGACCCCGGTCATCGACCGCGTCTTTGCCTTCGAGCAGGCGCGCGACGCCTACGCCCATCTCGACGGCGCGACCCACTTCGGCAAGGTCGTGATTGCCCTCTGACGCGCATCGGATACTGCAAGGATGAACACACGAATGAAGACGGCACAGGAATTTCATTCGCACATGATGGTGCGCCCATGATTCAGGAAGGCGATCTCCTCTGGACCCCCAGCGCCGACTGGGTGGCAAACACCCGCCTGACGAAATTCTTGCAATGGCTGGAGCGGGAGCGGGGCCTGACCTTCGCCACCTACGACGCGCTGTGGGCCTGGTCGGTGACGGACCTCGAGGCGTTCTGGAGCGCGCTGTGGGATTATTTCTCGATCCAGTCCTCGGCGCCCTATGAGCGCGTGCTCGCGTCGGAGGCCATGCCCGGCGCCAAATGGTTTCCCGGCGCCCGGCTCAATTACGCCCAGCATATCCTGCGCCAGGAAGAGCCGGGCACCGACGCCGTGCTGTATCTGTCGGAAGATGCGCCCTTGGCCGGCCTGCGCTGGGAGGATTTCTCCGGCCAGGTCCGGATTCTTGCAACGCAGCTCCGTGCGCTCGGCGTGAAGCCCGGCGACCGCGTCGTCTCCTACATGCCGAACATCCCGCAGACCATGATCGCCATGCTGGCGGCGACGGCGATCGGCGCGGTGTGGGCGAGCTGCTCGCCCGATTTCGGATCGCAGGGCGTGCTCGACCGGCTCGTGCAGCTCCGACCCAAGGTCCTGTTCTGCGTCGACGGCTATCGTTACGGCGGCAAGCCGTTCGACCGCCGCGACGAGCTGCGCCGGATCATCGCCGGGCTCGACAGCCTCGAGCACGTCATCGAGTTGCCGCATCTGTTTCCGGGGCAGACGTTCGACGTTCCGGTGCAAAGCCGCACCTGGGACAGCATGCTCGATCATCCGCCGGTGGCGGCGGAAGACTTCGCGTTCGAGCAGGTTCCCTTCGACCACCCGCTCTGGATCCTGTTCTCGTCGGGGACCACCGGCCTGCCGAAGCCCATCGTGCACGGCCACGGCGGCATCATCCTCGAGCAGCTCAAGTCCCTCGACTTCCACATGGACCTGCACGCGGGCGATCGCGCCTTCTTCTACACCACCACCGGCTGGATGATGTGGAACTTCGTCTCCAGCATGCTGCTCGCCGGCGTTCGTCCGGTGCTCTACGACGGCAACCCGGCTTACCCGGACATCGACGTGCTGTGGCGCATGGCCGACGAATGCGGCGCCGTCTTCTTCGGCGCGAGCCCGAGCTATGTCGACATCATGCGCAAGGCCGGCATCGTCCCCAGGGAGAAATACAAGCTGTTGAACCTGCGCGCGATCATGCCCGCCGGCTCCCCGGTCTCGGCCGAATGCACGGCCTGGTTCTATGCCAACGTCAAGAAGGACCTGTGGATCGCGACCGGCAGCGGCGGCACCGATTGCTGCACCGGTCTCGTCGGCGGCGTGCCGATCCTTCCCGTCTATGCCGGCGAGATCCAGGCGCGGCAGCTCGGCGTCGCGGTCCAGTCGTTCGACGACAACGGCAGGAGCGTGATCGACGAGGTCGGCGAGCTCGTCATCACCAGGCCGATGCCGTCCATGCCGATCTGCTTCTGGGGCGATACCAACAACGAGCGCTATCGTGAAAGCTATTTCGAGATGTTCCCGGGCGTGTGGCGGCACGGCGATCTCCTGCGCATCAACCGGCGTGGCGGCTGCTTCGTGCTCGGCCGGTCGGACGCGACGCTGAACCGTCACGGCGTGCGCATCGGCACGGCGGAAATCTATCGCGCGCTCGACACCATCGACGCCGTCGCCGACAGCCTCATCATCAATCTCGACCTGCCGGGCGGCGGCTTCTTCATGCCGTTGTTCGTCAAGCTCAAGCCGGGGCGGGAGCTCGATGCGGACCTGCAGGCGCGCATCGTCGATACCTTGCGCCGCTCCTATACGCCGCGCCACGTGCCGGACCGGATCATCGCGGTGCCGGAAATCCCTTACACGCTCACCGGCAAGAAGATGGAAGTTCCCGTGCGCCGCATCCTGATGGGCGCCTCGCCCGACGCGGTGCTCAACCGTAACGCCATGCGGGATCCGCAGACGCTCGATGTATTTGTCGATTACGCCAGGAGCCAGCGCGATTATCGGATTGGGGCATAATTGAACTATATAGAGCGTCGGTGCCGGCCCGATCGGGTTCGCCGGCCGGGATGAAAAGACACGGGCAGGAATGAGTGGCAACCAGAGGCGCGCAAAAGCAGTGGAACCCACTGCGGCATCGCATGAGGATATCGAGGTTAAGGGGACTTCAGATAGGCAAGTCGTGCCGAGAGTTGACTCAAACCTCGCTTTACCGATTTCGGCTTCAGCCCATATGTCGACATGCGTTAGCCGTTGTTTGATGTCCACTGTGGGCCAACTGCGAAAGTAACCGCCTCACTCGATCACGTCATCGGCGTGATTGCTGCAGGGGTTAGAGCTTTTGTTGCTTCGGTGATTTTTCCTTGTCATTGAACTCTGGCAATTGACCGAACAGAGTCGTGTACTTTGCGAAGGCAAGATATTCAGCACGCACTACATCACCCATCATTCGTAAATCCGCTGGCTTATTTGTGGACACATCACATTTAAAAGGACAAACAGCAACATAGAGCTTCTTCGCTAACGCGTTTCCGTCACGGTACTTGTGCCGAAATCGTTGCGCACCGCCATGCCCCGGACCTGACTTGTAGCGGAGCGTATTGTTAAAGTGATTAAGACGGCCTCGAAGCCCGCCCGCCGCATTGGTGAATCCAAAATAGGAAATCTCTTTGATCCATCTGAATGGCGTGCCCGCGATATTCCTTCTGGAAATCGCTAACGCGTACACGCCAGGGTAATTTGTATTCTCCAACTCGTCTCGCTGATCAAACTTCACCCAATTTGAAAAGCGCATCAGCGTGTCCCGGTCCCGGCGTGAAATCGATTATATCAATCACGAATGCATTGAGGATTTGCTTGGGTCAAGTTTTCCTGAGCATGACTGTCGGCGTGAGATGCGAGAAATAATCCTGACACATATCTTCCAGCGGAATGATCACCTTGCCCCCATATTGAGCTACGAGCAACGCACTTGGTGTCTCCTCCGAAAGGCACGCGACAAACCGAGATTGCGTGCAAAGCCAACAAATGGCACTAAAATGGGAGCCGACGTGGCCAACAAGATGCGTGAGAAAATCTATTAAATGATTGAAATAAATAGAAAATTATCTATTGCGCCCATGATGGACTGGACGGACCGCCACTGCCGGTTTTTCCATCGCCTGCTCACGCGCCGCGCGCTGCTCTATACGGAGATGCTGACGACCGGCGCCGTCATTCATGGCGACCGCGGCCGGCTGCTCGGCTTCGATCCGGCGGAACATCCGGTCGCGCTGCAGCTCGGCGGCTCCGAGCCGCGCGAGCTTGCGGCGGCGGCGCGGATCGGCGCCGAGTTCGGCTATGACGAGATCAACCTGAATGTCGGCTGTCCATCCGACCGCGTGCAGGACGGCCGCTTCGGCGCCTGCCTGATGGCGGAGCCGCAGCGCGTCGCCGACAGCGTCGCCGCCATGAAGGCCGCCGTCTCCGTTCCCGTCACCGTGAAGTGCCGGCTCGGCATCGACGACCAGGACACGGAGGAATCGCTCGACCGCTTCGTCGACGGCGTGATCGCAGCCGGCGCCGATGCGATCGTCGTACACGCGCGCAAGGCGTGGCTGCAGGGACTCTCGCCGCGGGAGAACCGCGACGTGCCTCCGCTCGACCATGACCGCGTCTATCGGTTGAAGGCGCGGCTGCCGAATTTTCCGGTCATTCTCAACGGCGGCATCCGCACGCTCGACGAAGCCGAGGCGCATCTTGCGCACGTCGACGGCGTGATGCTCGGCCGCGCCGCCTACGACACGCCGTCGCTTCTCCTCGATGTCGATCCGCGTTTCTTCGGCGAGCCCGCGCCGTTCAACAGCGCCCACGCCGCGGTCGAGGCGTTGATCCCCTATATCGAGCGCGAGATGGGGAAGGGCGCGCGGCTGCACGACATCACGCGCCACCTGCTCGGGCTCTTCCGCGGCGTTCCCGGCGCCCGCGGCTTCCGCCGGCATCTCGCGACCGAGGCCGTCAAGCCCGGCGCGGGCATAGCCGTGTTGCGCGAAGCGCTCGCGATGGTGCTGGACAGAAGCCGCGAACCGGCGCAAACGCGGGCGGCGTGAACTCTCGCAAGCGGGGCGGGGCATGGTCTTTGGCTTACCGGCCGGTGAGCTCGCGTTGCTCGCGGGCGCCATCCTGATCGCCGGCCTTGTCTCCGGGCTGCTCGCCGGCCTGTTCGGCATCGGCGGCACGACCGTCATCATTCCGGTGCTCTACGAAGTCTTCCGCCTGCTCGGCGTGACGGAAGAATTCCGCATGCAATTGTGCATCGGCACCGCGCTCGCCGTCACTGTTCCAACGATGCTGCGCGCCTACTACGCCCACCGCGCCAAGGGCGCGATCTTGAACGGCGCCCTGCGCGTCTGGGCGATCCCGGCGGCGGCCGGCGTTGCCGTCGGTAGCTACGTCGCCCACATCGCGCCGGGCGCCGTGTTCAAGACCGCGTTCGTTCTCTTCGCGCTGTTCATGTCCACGCGCTTCCTGCTCGGCCGCGACGACTGGCGCGCGGGCGACCAGCTCCCCGGCACGCCCGGCATGGCCGCCGCGGGATTTTCCTTCGGCTTCCTCGCAACGCTGGTGGGGATTGCCGGCGGCTCCTTCTCGACGCTGTTTCTCACGCTGTTCGGCACGCCGTTTCATGTCGCGGTGGCGACGTCGTCGGGGCTCGGCCTCATCATCGGCGTGCCGGCGACGATCGGCTACATGAGCGCGGGCTGGGCGTACCAGTCGGCGCTGCCGCCGTTCTCGATCGGCTTCGTGTCGGTGCTCGGCGCGCTCTTGATCACGCCGACGGCCGTGTTCGCCGCGCCCTATGGCGCGCGCCTCGCGCACCGGCTGTCCAAGCGCAAGCTCGAGGTCGCCTTCGGCCTGTTCCTGCTGTTGATCGCGATCCGCTTCGCCGCGAGTCTGCTGCTCTAGCTATTTCGCGCGCAGCGTGAGCCGGCCGCCGCTCACCTCGAACGAGGCCAGCCGGTTCAGGAAGCTCATGCCGAGCAGGCTCGTCTTCAGCTCGCCCGGCGCCGACACCAGCGCCGGCACCCGCCGCTCGACGATGCCGCCGACTGCGATCCGGTCGACCACGACCGCGGCGGCGCGCGTGCGCCCGCTCGCGGTCTCGATCGGCACGTCGTACTTCAGAAGATCGAGCGGCAGGTTCGCCGCCTTCGCCGCGTCCTGCGTCAGCACCACGCTCGATGCGCCGGTATCGACGAGCATGTTCACGCTCGCGCCGTTCACCTCGACCTGCACCGTGAAATCGCCGTCGCGCGCCCGCGCGACCTGCACCGTGGCGCCCGGGCCGGTGGAGAGCGTGACCGGCCGGCTGATCAGGAGTTCGGAGAGCACCCGCTCGCTCACCGCCTCCAGCTCGAACCGGTAGCTGTAGGCGAGCGCAAGCGTGAGCCCGATCAGGACCCAGAACAGCACGGCGCGGATCATCTCGCCGATGCGGCTGCGATAGAAGAAATAGCCGAAGCCGGTGACCAGCACGAGCAGCGCAAGAAGATAGGCGAGCCGCGAGAACTGCTCGAGCTCGAGCCCGGCGATCGTGCCCTGCTGATGCCGGAGTGCGAGCGCGACGACGGTGAAGCCAAGTGCGGCGATGACGATCCAGAGCAGGCGGTCGGAACTCACAGTCTTTTCTTCTTCATACGCGGGTTGCAAAAGCCAGGACGGCAATGAGGAACGCGGTCTCGGCGACCAGGTCCGCGGCGGCGGAAGCGGCGTCGCCTTCGACGGCGCGCGAGACGAAGGTCGCCAGGATCGCCACGGCCGCGATCGCGCCGACGAGCCCGGCGATCGCCGCGCCGATGCCGAAGAACGGCAGCACGGTCACGACCCCGATGGCAAGGCCGATGATCGCGACCCATTGCAGCGCGACGGTGTCGACCGGCGCTGTTGCGCCTTCGGTGTCTGGCGTGGTGGCAGGGCGGATCATGCCGAAGGCGATGGTCGCCGCGCGCGCCGCGGCCGCTGCGCCGACGAGCGCGAGCGCGGCCGGCCACGCCCCGAGCGCCGCAAGCCCGTCGAGCGCGCCGACGCGCACGAGCACCGCAAGCACGATGGCGACGAGGCCATAGCTGAGGAGCCGCGAGCCGACCGGCGCTTCCTCCGGCGCCGTGCCGCGGCCGAGCTTCTCCGCCGAGGCGGCCAGCGCCTGTTCGCCGCGGCCGCAGGTCAGCAGAATGAGCGCAAGCAGCGCGAGCGCGGCCGTGAGGAATGTCGGCGCATGCAGGAGCGCCGCCACGAGCAGGACCAGGCCGCCGGCCGCGCCGACCGCCGCGCCCGCGATCGGCGCCGCATAAGCGTTTCGCTGTGCGGGCGTCAGCTCGCTTTCGCCGGGCAGCGCCGCGATCGGCGCGCAGGTGTAGTGTCGCAGCCAGGCGACGGTCTCATAGACGAGCGGCGGCATGACCGGATCCTCGGTTCCGCACCGCGCGGAATGGCGACCGACTCATTCGGCCGCCCCGGAAAATATCGCCGGCCCGAGCGCGCGGCAAAGCATCATGACTGCGACTTTCGCTCGGGGGCCTTGTCGCGGTTGGCGGGCGCCGCACCGTCCGAGAGGGACGGCTGCAGGGGCCCGGCCTCGGCCGGCGGCAGCGCGGCCATCACCCGCGTCGCGGGGAAGGTGACGATGACTTCCGTGCCCTCGCGCAACTTTGATTTCAGCGTGAAGGTGCCGCCATGCAGTTCGATCAGTCCCTTGACGATGGGCAGGCCGAGGCCGGCGCCTTGCTCGGCGGTCTTGATCGCGTTGGTTCCCTGGCCGAAGGACGACAGCACCACCGGGATTTCTTCTTCCGGAATGCCGGCCCCGGTATCGCGCACGCTCAGGTACTGGCCGCCGGAGGCGGTCCAGCCCACCTTGACCCAGACCTCGCCGCCCTGCGGCGTGAACTTGATGGCGTTGGACAGCAGGTTGAGCCCGATCTGCCGGACCGCGCGTTCGTCCGCCCAGATCTTGGGCAGCCTTGGTTCATACAGTTCGTGAATCCGAATATCGCGGCTCGATGCGCGCAGCTTGAGCAGGTGATGGCAGTCTTCCGCGACCTGCGCGAGGCCGACCGGCTCCTCGTTCAGCTCGTAGCGGCCCGCCTCGATGCGGGAAAGGTCGAGCACTTCGTTGATGAGGTTGAGCAGGTGCTCGCCGGATTCATGGATGTCCGCCGCATACTCTTTATATGTCGGCACCGTGTGCTGGCCGAGGATCTCGCTTTTCATCACCTCGGAGAATCCGAGGATCGCGTTGAGCGGCGTGCGCAGCTCGTGGCTCATCTGCGCGAGGAAGCGCGACTTCGCGAGATTGGCGGCTTCCGCCCGGCGTGCCGCCTCGTCCGATTTCGCTTTTGCCTGTTCCAGCTCGCCCACCAGCGAGTCGAGTTGCGCCCGCGCTTCGAGCGCGGACACGGTCGATTGGTGGAGCCGGTGCGCCACCATCACGAAATAGGCCTCCGCGCCCATCGTCAAACTCGCGAGCACGAGGTCCTGCGGCTGCCCGCGAATGAGATAATGAGCCGCCACCACCGCGGCGACCGGTATGGTCGCCGCATAGACGGCGGTTGGCACGCTCGCCGCGAGCATCGCGAACACGGCGACGACGAGGAGCATCGCAAACAGCGCGAAGTCGCCGGCGCCGTGGATGCCGGGATCGACCAGGCCGTTGATGTTCAGCACCCACGAAACGCCGAACGTGAGATCGAGCGCCGTGAACAGGTTGCGGTAGCGCCGCTGCATCGCCGGCCCCGGCGGCGCGGCGAGGAAGCGCTTGCATGTCATCACGCTGAGGAGATGGATCGCGAGCGCAAGCGCCGTCCACAGCATCGCCGAATAGACACCCGTCCACAGGCTTGAGGACAAGCCGACGAGCGCGATCAGCAGGAACAGCGCAACCGATGCGCCGATGCGGTGCTCCGCATAGACGCGCAGGAGTTCGTAGTCGAGCGCGGGCTTGATGCCGCCCGTGGAGGTGAGGGCGTCGCGCACTTCGCGCACGCTGCGGGTGAGCTTGCGCCGCCGCTCATGCGCGGCGCGCGCGGCTTCCGCCGCGTATTGGTCGCCCCGCGCGTCCTGCCACGGCATATCTGTCGCTCGCCTGATGCCCCCGCGGACGATCGCCAGAGATTGGTTAATGGCACGCTGATTCTTTTGGTAAACGAAGGGTTGCAGTCGCGATCCGGGCGGTTTCGCGGGCCGGCTTGCGTTCGCCGGGGTGCATGGTCGACTGTGGAAGGGGAGAGGAACCATGCTGCTTTACGACGGCGGCCGCGCGCCCAGCCCGCGCCGCGTTCGGGTTTTCCTGGCCGAGAAGGGCATCGAGGTGCCGATGCGCCAGGTCGATTTCGCCAATCTCGAGCAATTCAGCGACGCCTTCACCGCGCTCAACCCGATGCAGCGCGTGCCGGTGCTGATCCTCGACGACGGCACGCCGGTCGCCGAGACGATGGCGATCTGCCGCTACTTCGAGGCGCTGCAGCCGGAGCCGAATCTGTTGGGCCGCGACGCGCGCGAGATCGCGATCATTGAAATGTGGAACCGGCGGGTGGAGATGCACTTCTATGGAGCGGTCTCCTCGGCGTTCCGCCACCTGAGCCCTGGCATGGCCGTCAGCGAAAAGCCGCAGATTGCCGAGTGGGGCGAGGCGAACAAGGCGAAGGCGCTCGCCTTTCTCGCGATCCTCGACCGTGAGCTCGCAATGCGCCCCTATGTCGCGCTCGAGCGTTTCACGGTCGCCGACATCACGGCGATGGTGACCCTCGATTTCATGCGCGCGCCGAAGATTGCGGTGCCGGCGGACATGCAGAACATCAGGCGCTGGCACGCCGAGGTTTCCGCCCGGCCCAGCGCGAAGGCGTGACCGCAGATCCTCCCTGCAAAATGAACGGTTGACGCCGGAAAGCGGCGTATTACGTGTAGCCCGCATCAGGAGGCATCATGGCCGTAACTGCTGATCAGGTTCGCGAGCAACTGCGAAAGATTAAGGGTCCCGGCGGCGACGATCTCGTCAGCTCGGGCAAGCTCTCGGAAATCGCCGTGACGAACGGCAAGGTGTTCATGTCGATCACGGTCGACGCGAGTGCCGTGAAGGCATGGGAGCCCGTGCGCAAGGCGGCGGAAGACGCGGTGCGCGCGATCCCCGGGATTTCCTCCGCGCTGATTGCGCTGACGGCCGAGCGTGCCGGCGGCCAGCAGCAGGCGGCGCCGCGCCCCGGGCCGCAGGGTCATGGCGGTGCGCGCACGGCCCCGGGCGTGCCGGGGATCGACGCCGTGATCGCCGTCGCATCGGGGAAGGGCGGCGTCGGCAAGTCGACGACCGCCGTCAATCTTGCGCTCGGCCTGCGCGACCTCGGCATGAAGGTCGGCGTGCTCGACGCCGACATCTACGGCCCGTCGATGCCGCGCCTGCTCGCGATCAAGGGCCGGCCGGAGATGATCGAAGGTCGCATGCTCAAGCCGATGGAAAGCTACGGCATGAAGGCGATGTCGATCGGCTTCCTCATCGAGGAAGAGACGCCGATGATCTGGCGCGGGCCGATGGTGATGTCGGCGATCACGCAGATGCTGCGCGAGGTCGATTGGGGCAACCTCGATGTCCTCGTCGTCGACATGCCACCCGGCACCGGCGACGCGCAGCTCACGCTTGCGCAACAGGTGCCGCTCGCCGGCGCCGTCATCGTTTCCACGCCGCAGGATCTCGCGCTGATCGACGCCCGCCGCGGCATCGCCATGTTCCGCAAGGTCGACGTGCCCGTGTTCGGCATCGTCGAGAACATGAGCTACTTCCTGTGCCCGCACTGCGGCAAGCGTTCCGACATCTTCAGCCACGGCGGCGCGCGGAAGGAGGCGGACCGCCTCGGCGTGCCGTTCCTCGGCGAAGTGCCGCTGGAGCTGGAAATCCGCGAGACTTCCGACGCCGGCCTGCCGATCGTGGCGACGAAACCCGACAGCCCGCATGCGAAGATCTATCGGGAGATCGCCGAGCGCGTGCGCGCCGGGCTGGAGCAGAAGCGGGGCGGCCGCGCTGCGCCGAAGATCGTGATCGAGAGCTAAGCGTCAGGTCCGGTCGTCCGTTGCGGTCGTTGCGGGGCGCGTAGCGCCGGCCGCGCTAAGCGGCTTTCCGATTCGCTCTCCGCCCCGGTGCCGCCGAAACAAGCACTGCTCGATTATGGTGCTTTCCTGAGCGAGGTCTCCCGCCTGGAGCTCGCGGCCGGAGGCCTCCTGAAATAGCCGTCCCTCCGCAAATAGCCGCTCCCGGCACGGTTTGTACGCTACGACTTTCGTCGGCTATCCGCGATTGAAGTGCCGGGCGGATCGAAAGATGCCCGCTGACGCCGACCCCTCTGTCATGGTAACGGCTTAGTCAGATGGGGCCGACTCCACGGCCTCCGCAATTCCCAAGGGAGGAAGTCTTATGAAGCGTCGTGAATTTCTGAAGGTTGCCGGGGCTGGCGCGGCTGCAACGGCAATTGCCGCACCGGCGATTGCCCAGTCGGCGCCCGAGCTGAAGTGGCGTCTAACGTCGAGCTTCCCGAAGTCGCTCGATACCATTTTTGGTGCGGCTGAGACGTTCGCGAAGGCAGTTGCCGAGGCGACCGACAACAAGTTCCAGATTCAGGTGTTCGCTGCCGGCGAAATCGTGCCGGGTCTGCAGGCCGCCGACGCGGTGTCGAACGCCACCGTCGAGATGTGCCACACCGCCTCGTACTATTACTTCGGCAAGGACCCGACCTTCGCCTTCGGCACGGCAGTGCCCTTCGGCATGAACCAGCGCATGGTCGACGCTTGGAATTATTTCGGCGGCGGCATCGACCTGATGAACGAGTTCTACAAGAAGTTCAACATCATCGCTTTCCCGGCGGGAAACACCGGCGCGCAGATGGGCGGCTGGTTCCGCAAGGAGATCAAGACGGTCGACGATCTCAAGGGTCTGAAGATGCGCATCGGCGGTTTCGCCGGCCGCGTCATGGCGAAGCTCGGCGTCGTGCCGCAGCAGCTCGCCGGCGGCGACATCTATCCGGCGCTCGAGAAGGGCACGCTCGACGCTTGCGAGTGGGTCGGTCCCTACGACGATGAGAAGCTCGGCTTCCACAAGGTCGCGCCGTTCTACTACTACCCCGGTTGGTGGGAAGGCGGTCCGATGCTCCACAACATGATCAACATCGGCAAGTGGAACGAACTGCCGAAGTCTTATCAGTCGATCATCCAGTCCGCCTCGCACGTGGCGAACACCTGGATGATGGCGAAGTATGACGCCGGCAATCCCGCCGCGCTGAAGCGGCTCGTGGCCGGCGGCGCCAAATTGCAGCCGTTCTCGCAGCCGATCCTCGACGCTTCATGGAAAGCGGCGAAGGAAGTGTACGATGAGACGACGAAGGCGAGTGCGGACTTCAAGAAGGTCCATGATTCCTACATGGCCTTCCGCAACGACCAGTATCTGTGGTGGTCGGTCACCGAGTACGCGTTCGACTCCTACATGGTGCGCGCAACGCGCGCCTGAGCGGGCACGCGGAAAAAAGACTGGAAACCCCGGGGCTTCGGCCCCGGGGTTTTTCTTTTGCCCCTTTCGGTTGTGGGATACCATCTAACATGGCCGTTGGCGCCGCCAAGGCCGCCTGCGCAGGTGCGCCTGTCGCCTCGGTCAGACACGACACAATCGACAACGAGGGGAGACGCTATGAAACGGAGAGAGTTTCTGAAGACGGCCGGGGCGGGAATTGCCGCCTCCGCCGTTGCCGCGCCAGCGATTGCGCAGTCGGCCCCCGAACTGAAGTGGCGCATCACGTCGAGCTTTCCGAAATCGCTCGACACGCTCTACGGGGGCGCCGAAGTCTTCGCCAGGGCGGTCGCCGAAGCGACCGACAACAAGTTCCAGATCCAGGTCTTTGCCGCCGGCGAGATCGTTCCCGGCTTGCAGGCCGGCGATGCGGTCACCAACGGCACAGTCGAAATGTGCTCGACCGCTTCGTACTATTACTACGGCAAGGACCCGACCTTCGCGCTCACCTGCGCGGTCCCGTTCGGGCTCAACGCGCGCCAGATGAACGCGTGGTGGCATCACGGCAACGGCGCCGCGCTGTCGAACGATTTCTACAAGAAGTTCAACATCATTGCGTTCCCGGCCGGCAACACGGGCTGCCAGATGGGCGGCTGGTTCCGGAACGAAATCAAGTCCGCGGATGATCTCAAGGGCCTGAAGATGCGGATGGGCGGCTTCGCCGGCCGCGTGCTGCAGAAGCTCGGCTGCGTGCCGCAGATGATTGCGGGCGGCGAGATCTACCAGGCGCTGGAGAAGGGCACGATCGACGGCGCCGAGTGGGTCGGCCCCTACGACGACGAGAAGCTCGGCTTCTACAAGGTCGCCAAGGTCTATCACTATCCCGGATGGTGGGAAGGCGGCACGATGATCCATAACTTCGTGAACATCGCGAAGTGGAATTCGCTGCCGAAATCGTATCAGTCGATCATCCAGTCGGCCTCCGAATACGCCAACGTCTGGATGCAGGGCCGCTACGACGCCCAGAATCCGGCTGCGCTGCGGCGCCTCATCGCCAACGGAACGCAGCTCAAGGCGTTCCCGCAGCCCGTGATGGAAGCCTGCTACAAGGCCAGCCTTGAAGTCTGCGACGAGACCTCGAAGGCGAACGCCGACTTCAAGAAGGTCTATGACTCGATCAACGGCTTCCTGCGTGAAGAATATCTCTGGTGGCAGGTCGCGGAGCTGACCTACGATGCCTTCATGATCCGCGCGCTGCGGTCCTGAACCGCGCCGGCGCATATGCATGGGTCCCGCTGCTTCGCGCAGCGGGACCTTTTTCATTGGCAGCTACTTGAACTGCGGCGGGCCGATGTCGGGGGGCGGCAACGTGTCCGGCAACTGGATCTCGATCTTCACCTTGCTCGGGTCGATGCCCGTCCCCACGCCCTTGTAGTGCATGACCATGCTCGGGAACGCGATCACGATCGCGACCATGAGCACCTGGATCAGGACGAACGGCACGGCGCCCCAATAGATCTGCCCGGTCGTGACCGGATCCATGCGCTTGCCGGTGATGCGGTCGATGTAGGCTTCGCGCGGCGCCACCGAGCGCAGGTAGAACAGCGCAAACCCGAACGGCGGATGCATGAACGAAGTCTGCATGTTCACGCCCAGGATCACGCCGAACCAGATCAGGTCGATGCCGATGCGCTCGGCCGCCGGCGCGAGCAGCGGAATCACGATGAACGCGATCTCGAAGAAATCGAGGAAGAACGCAAGGAAGAACACGAATACGTTGACGAACACGAGGAAGCCGAGTTGCCCGCCCGGCAGCGAGACGAGCAGTTCCTCCACCCAGCGATGCCCGTCGACGCCGTAGAACGTCAGTGAGAAAGTCCGCGCCCCGAGCAGGATGAATACGACGAACGCAGAGAGCTTAGCGGTCGATTCCGTCGCCTGCCGAACGAGGTCGAATTTCAGCCGGCCCTTGACTGCTGCGAGGATCATCGCGCCGGTGGCGCCCATTGCGCCGCCTTCCGTGGGTGTCGCGACGCCGATGAAGATCGTGCCGAGCACCAGGAAGATCAGCGCGAGCGGCGGCACCAGCACGAAGACCGTCTGCTCGGCGATACGCGAGAGCAGGTTGAGGCCCAGGAGCCGGTTGGCCGCCGCGATGACGAATGCGACGACCACGCCGATCGACATCATCAGGACGACAAAATCGGCCCCCGCCTTCACGTTCGTCTGTTGCATGACGTAGTAGGCGACGATGCCGGAGATGAGGGCGACGACCAGCAGCGAAAGGCGGCGCACCTGGCCGTCGGCATCTTTCAGGCTCTGCGTCTCGGGTGGAAGCCCCGGAGTTGCCTTCGGGAACAGCATCGACACGCCAAACACATAGGCTGCATAGAACGCCGAAAGCACAAGCCCCGGAATGAAGGCGCCCGCATACATGTCGCCGACCGAGCGGCCGAGCTGATCCGCCATCACGATCAGCACGAGCGAGGGCGGGATGATCTGCGCGAGCGTACCGGAGGCGGCGATCACGCCGCTCGCCACTCGCCGGTCGTAGCCGTAGCGCAGCATGATCGGCAGCGAGATCAGGCCCATCGCGATGACCGACGCCGCAACCACGCCGGTCGTCGCAGCGAGCAGGGCGCCGACGAAGATCACGGCATAGGCGAGGCCGCCGCGGATCGTGCCGAACAACTGCCCGACCGTATCGAGCAGGTCCTCGGCCATGCCGCTTCGTTCGAGGACCAGGCCCATGAAGGTGAAGAACGGGATCGCGAGCAGCACGTCGTTGTTCATCGTGCCATAGACGCGCTCGGGGAGGGCCTGCAGGAAATCCGGATGAAACAGGCCAAGCTCGATCCCGATCAGGCCGAAGACCAGCCCGTTGGCGGCGAGCGCGAACGCCACGGGGTAGCCGAGCAGCAGGAACACGACCAGCGACGCGAACATGATCGGCGCCATGTTGTGGATCAGGAAGGCGGTCATGCTTTGCCCCGACGCGTTCGCTTAATGATTTTCCATGACCTTGATGAGCTCTTCCGCCTCCGCCTCGGCGGAGCTTCCGCTTCCGGCATAAGGATCGGGAATGAGCCCGCGCATGACCGCGATGCGCTTGATGAGCTCCGATACACCCTGGAAAAACAGGAGCGTGAAGGCCACCGGCACAAGCAGCTTGATCGGCCAGACCAGAAGGCCGCCGGCGTTCGTCGAGACCTCATTCACGCGGTAGGACGCGAAGAAGAACGGCCAGCCGGTGACGATCATCACCAGCGTAAAAGGGATGAGAAAGAACAGGTGCCCGAGAACGTCGATCCAGTTGCGCACCCGCTTCGGGAAGTAGCTGTTCACGATGTCGATGCGGATGTGCTCGTTGGCCATCAAGGTCCACGACGCGCACAGCAGGAACACGAGCGAGAACAGATACCATTGCAGCTCGAGCCAGGCGTTCGAGCTCGTATCGAACAATTTGCGGATGGTGGCGTTCGCCGAGGAAACGATGACCGCGGCCACGACAAGCCAGGCAACCCACTTGCCGATCCGGAAGTTCACCGCGTCGATAAGGCGGCTGAGCGCAAGCAGCCCGGTCAATCGATCCTCCCCCAAGCACGCGGCGGTGAGCCGCTGCTGCCGCATTGATGCGGTTCTCACCCGCTGCGGCATTCTTGCCACGCGGAGGTCTTTTGTCACCTTAGCCGATTGGGGAGGCCGATCAACCGCGCCAGGTGGACGCTGATCCCGCCGAAAGGCTCGCGATGAGCGCAAGAATGGCGGTGATTGTCATGATGGCAATCATCGGCCAGGCCGAGTCCGCGAGGAGATGGCCGACCACGAAAGCGGCAAGCGCGCCGGCGCCGAGATGCACGGCGCCGGAAAGCCCGGAAGCTGCGCCCGCGAGGTCTGGCCGGACCGAAAGCGCATTGGCCGAGGCGCCGGGCAGGCTCATGCCACTCCCGATCCAACCCGGGATTGTGGCGAGGAACAGGACCGCCGGCTCACCCGGCCACACCGCGTATGTTCCTGCGAGTAGGGCAAGTCCGAGCAGCGGCAGCGCCGTCCCGATCCGCACCAGCATGTTCGATCCGAGCCGCTCGCCGAGGCGGCCGGCGAGGAAGTTCCCGAACATGAAGGAGATCGATGCGCAGACCCACCAGATGCCGAAAGCGGCCGGGCTCACCTTCTGCAACTCGATCACGACGTAAGGGGTGCCTGCCAGGAACGTGAAGAACGTTGCAGAGGTGAGCCCCATCGTCAGCGAGTGGGCGATGAAGGCGCGGCTCGACAGCAGGATGGCATAAGCGCTGGTGAAAGAGGCGCTCATGCCGCTCTCCGCCCGATGCTTGGTTTCGCTGAGATCGACGACGGCGAAGATCAGCGCGACCAGCCCGGCAAGCGCGGTGAACGCGAACACGGCGGTATAGTCGAAGTAGCGGATGATCCAGCCGCCGACGAGCGGCGAGAGCATCGGCACGATGACCATCGCCATCGTGACATAGCCGAGCTTGCTGGCGGCGACATCGCGGCCGTAGAGATCGCGGATCACCGCGCGCGACACGACGAAGCCCGCGACCCCGCCGATCGCCTGCACGATGCGGCCGAGCACAAGGAGCGCGATGGAATTCGCGAACATGCAGCCGACCGACCCGAGCACGAAGATCGCGGTGCCCCAGAGTGCAACCGGCCGGCGGCCGTATTTGTCGGTGATCGGCCCGAGTCCGATCTGTGCCAGCGCCGAGCCGACGAGAAACAGGGCGAGCGTGAGCTGGATCGTGCCGTAGTCCGTCGCGAGCGCCCGCGTCATTTCCGGCAGTGCCGGCTGCAGGATGTTGAGCGCAAGCGGATTGATCGTCGTGATGGCGACGAGCACGGCAAGCGACGGCACTTTCTGGGGGTTCGCCGAGGGACTGGCCATCGAGTGCTTCCGTTACGCCCGCAGTGTCCGGCTCTGCCACCGGATCACGAACTTGTTGCACGCGTCGTTGAGCGCGAGGCAGGTCGTTGCAATCAGCAGATATTGTATGCCGCGGTAATTTGCGGAGGCGCTGACCATTGCGGGGAGTCCGGAAGGCTGGAAGATCGTGCGACAGACGAACGCCGCCTGACGGCGGCGTTGCATGAATAGTGTAGCGAAAGATTCAATGCGAGCCAGCGCGCCGCTCGCGCTTCAGCCTCCCGTCAGGCTCATATGCCGGCCGACTGCGGGCTGCTTCGTGCGGCGGTCGATGACGAAGTCGTGGCCCTTCGGCTTGCGCGCGATCGCTTCGTCGATCGCCGCCTGCAAGAGCTCGTCCGCTTCCGACGCGCGCAACGGCGTGCGCAGGTCGGCCGCGTCCTCCTGGCCGAGGCACATATAAAGTGTGCCGGTGCAGGTGACGCGCACGCGGTTGCAGCCTTCGCAGAAATTATGTGTGAGCGGCGTGATGAAGCCGAGCCTCCCGCCCGTTTCCTTCACGCGCACATAGCGCGCGGGACCGCCGGTGCGGTAGTCGGAGTCTTCCAGCGTGTAGCGCGCCGCGAGACGCGAGCGCACGAGCGAGAGCGGGAGATACTGGTCGACGCGCTCGGCGCCGACTTCGCCGAGCGGCATCACCTCGATCAGCGACAGGTCCATGCCGCGGCCGTGCGCCCATTCCATCAGCGACGCGATCTCGTCTTCGTTCTCGCCCTTCAGCGCGACCGCATTGATCTTGACGTGCAGGCCGGCGGCCTGCGCCGCATCGATCCCGGCGAGGACCTTGGAAAGATCGCCCCAGCGGGTGATCGCATGGAACTTCTGCGGGTCGAGCGTGTCGAGCGATACGTTCACGCGCTTGACGCCGCAATCGGCGAGCTCGCCGGCGAACCGCGTGAGCTGCGAGCCGTTGGTGGTGAGGGTGAGCTCGTCGAGCGTGCCCGAGGCAAGATGCCGCGACAGCGAGCGGAACAGCACCATGATGTCGCGCCGCACGAGCGGCTCGCCGCCGGTGAGCCGCAGCTTCCTGACGCCGCGCGCGACGAACGCCGAGCACAACCGGTCGAGCTCCTCGAGCGTGAGCAGGTCCTTCTTCGGCAGGAAGCTCATGTGCTCGGACATGCAGTAGAAGCAGCGGAAATCGCAGCGGTCCGTCACCGATACGCGGAGATAGGTGATCGTGCGCCCGAACGGGTCGACGAGCGAGCGGGTTGCACGCGCATCAAGCGCGGCGGCGGTATCTGTGCCAGTGGACATCGAGACTCGCGGTCTGGTTAGCCATTTGGCGGGCGGTTTGCGCAAAACCGCCCTGGAATGCCAAAAATAGGGGTCTGCCAGCCGGGACGCAACCTTGCGCCGCGCATAGGGCTGGCTAGGTTCCGCGCATGGCTGAAGCATCCCAATCCCGCGCCTGGCCGACCGAACTGCGCCTCGGCAAGGACCACCGCACCCTCACGATCTCGTTTGACGACGGGGCCTCGTTCGCGTTGCCCGCCGAGTACCTCCGCGTGGAGAGCCCGAGCGCCGAGGTGCAGGGCCACAACCCCGACGAGCGCCAGACGGTCGCCGGCAAGCGCATGGTCGGCATCCTGGAAATCCACCCGGTGGGCAACTATGCCGTGCGCCTCGTCTTCGACGACATGCACTCGACCGGCATCTATTCGTGGGATTACTTCCGCGAGCTCGGCCGCGAGTATGAGACGCGCTGGGCGCGCTACCTCGAGGCGCTCGAGGCGAAAAATCTCTCGCGCGATCCGCCGGCACGCAGGCCGTGAGCGGCGCGTCTTCACAGCGAAGCGAGGAGCCTGCGCCCGGAGTATCAGCCGGTCGAGCGGCCATTCCGCATCGGGACCCGCTGGCCGCAACGATCGTCCGGATCGCGGCAATCTGGATCGTGTCGGATGTGGGCTATTATTTTGTATTGCCCTCGCTCGGCGTCCATCCGAGTTACAACGCGGCATCGGTCGGGATCGCGCTGTACTATTTCTTCTGGATCGGCATCGCGATCATCGCGTTCTGGGATCTGTACAGGGACTGGGTGAAATTCGGGAATCGGACCGCGAGCTATGCGGTGTGGACGCTGGCGTTTGGCGGCTGCACGCTGTTCGCCGCCTTTGTCCTGCCGCTCTTGCCCCCGGCGAACTGGACCGCAAATTTCGAGCCGCCCGATCTTGCCTTGGCGACAGAATGGTACTTTCTCCCCAAGTCCATGGACATTCTGTTTCAGCAGCTTCTGATCGCCGCATTCATTCTCGCTTTGTCGGCCCGCGATCTCAGCCTCAAGAGAATATCCGTCTATAGCGCCGCGCTGTTCGGCGTTTCGCACCTCCTGCTGGCGTTCGGCGGCGTTCCATTCGGATACGTCGTGAGATTCATGGTGGCTGCGACGCTGTTCGGTTTCCTGTTTCCTTATTTGATCCTGCGTGTGCCGAACGGCCTCGGTTACTCCTACGTGGTCCACTGGGCCTATTATGCGGCTACCGTCGCGATGGTTCGATTCTTCGGGGCACCAGCCGCTTGACGATCCAGCCCTCCCGCGCGCGGCAGACCTCGGCGCGCACGAACGTCGCGTCATGCGCTGCGGCATGGGAAGTCGCGGCGCGCGGAAGGAGCCGGCGATGCCACGCGTCCTGAAGGATCTCGAGCAGATTTCCGTCGGCGCCAGCATCTTCATTGTCGTTGGCCTGCTTGCAGCGCAGGCGGCTGGCCTCTTCGCCTTGGGCCTCCCGCTCGTCTGCGCGTGTGGCTATGTCGATTTCTGGCACGGGAATCCGTCCGGTCCGGAAACGTCGCAGCATCTCATCGATTGGTACACCTTCACGCACGTCGTTCACGGCTTCGGCTTTTACCTGCTGCTGTGGCTGTTGTTTCCGCAGACATCCTTCGGCCTGCGCCTGTTGCTCGCCGTCGGACTGGAAGCGGGATGGGAAGTCTTTGAGAACACCCCGTTTGTGATGGAGCGCTATCGTCAATCCGCGCTCGCGCGGGGCTATTTCGGCGACAGTGTCGTCAATTCGATGTTCGACACGCTGGCAATGATCGTCGGCTTCGTGTGGGCGCGGCTCTCGCCCCTGTGGGCAAGCATCCTCGCCGTCGTCGCGATCGAGCTTTTCCTCGGCTACATGATCCGCGACAACTTCACGCTCAACGTCATTCAGCTCGTCTATCCGAGCGAGGCGATCTCGAGCTGGCAATTCGGCGGCTGAGCTTCACTTCAGATAGACGTGCACCGCCGCGCCGACCTGCACGCGATTGTAGAGGTCGATCACGTCGTCGTTGGTCATGCGGAAGCAGCCGGAAGAGACGGCTTGGCCGATCGTCTCCGGCTCGTTTGAGCCGTGAATGCGGTAGAGCGTCGAGCCGAGATAGATCGCGCGCGCGCCGAGCGGGTTGTCCGGCCCGCCTTTCATGTAGCGCGGCAGGTCCGGCTGGCGTGCGAGCATCTGCGGCGGCGGCACCCAGTCCGGCCATTCGCGCTTCTGCGAGACCTTGTGCACGCCGGACCAGCGGAATCCGTCACGGCCGACGCCGATGCCGTACTTGAGCGCGCGGTTCTCATCGAGCACGAAATAGAGGCGCCGCTCGGCCGTATTGATGATGATCGAGCCCGGCGCGTACCGCCGCCCGTCGAAGGCGACGGTGGTTTTCGGGACCGGGCTGCCGATCAGCCCGCTGCGCCCGATCGGCCCGATCGAGCGCCCCGTGTCGCGGTCGATCATCTCGTATTGAAGGAATTGCGCTGCCGCCGGTGCGGAGAGGAAGAGCGCGCAGGCAGAGAGAGCCAGCGAATGGATGACAGCCGATCGCATCGAGGAAGCCCCCGTCTGTCGCCGATTGAGATTCGGCTTTGCTGCGTTACTCGCAATTGAACGCCACAAAACATCCTGCGCCGCAATAGATTTTGGGCAAGCGGAGCCCGTTCTCACTCGATTGTGCTCGCGGGGCGGCGCCGGATAACTGTCGCGTCATGTCATCCGTCGCATGACCGACATCTGAACGTCTTTTCTCACGCCGTCCTGACACGTCGGGCTCGCTGTTCGCGCTAGTTCAACTGTGCCAGGTAGGAAATCCCATCCTTCGCCAGCCGGTCGGTGCGCTGTTCTCCGGTCCGGGCGGTCTCGATAATCCGCTTGGCGAGCAGCGCACGGGTAGCGGCTTCACAACTGGCGTCCGCCAGGGGATGCCCGGATGACTTGAATTCATGCCATGCCTTCTCGAAGGCGTTCGCAAGCGCCTGCGTCATTTCCGGAGTAAAGCCGCCGCGCTCAAGAAGAGAACGTATTGGCATTCGGTCGCTCCCTCGGCAATTACACCGTGAAACTGCGAGGGCGTGTAAAAGTTCCATTCACGGAACGCAGCTCACCCACCCCAAAGATGAATCCGTGCCCGTAGCGTGCGTTGAACGAATTGTTTTGAACGACGTTTAAGAGATGCGGTGGCGACAATGATTGATGCGCCATGCAACACCAAAAGCAGAGCTTTCTTGGATGGCTCTCAAGCATCTGGCGAGACCGGCGTGGTGAGCACGCCCCCTCGATACGGCAATTCGAGTTCGAGTTTCGCGAGCCTGCGGCATCGCTGGACGACCCCGCTACGCAGGCGAGAATTGGCGACTTCATCCAGCGCTATTCCAGGCGTGATGAAGACAGGATCAGGACAATGATCCACTGAGGGGCAGGCTGTGAGATGCCGCGTGATCGCAGAAGGATCTACCCGAGTTCGGACGATGCGTGATGCCGCCGGGCAGTTGGATGGTGGGCGCTATAGGGATTGAACCTATGACCTTTCCCGTGTGAAGGGAACGCTCTCCCGCTGAGCTAAGCGCCCGGTCCGAAGCGGGGATGTAAGGAAGGGGGCCGCGGCGTGTCAAGCAAGCCGCGCGTAGCCGCCCGTCAGCGCAGCAGCTCCGCAAGCGCCGCCGGCACCTCGTCGAGCCGGTCGATCAGCCGGTCGGCGCCGAGCGCCGCCGCTTCCCGGTCGCGATAGCCGTAGGAGACGGCGATCACCGGCACCCTGGCCGCCCGCGCCGTGGCCACGTCCGTCATCGAGTCGCCGATCATGATGGTCCGTGCCGGGCTGCCGCCCGCGCGGGCGACCGCGCCGAGGAGGTGGCCGGGGTCGGGCTTGCGCACGCCGAACGTGTCCGGTCCCGCGATCACCGAGAAACGGGCGGCCAGCCCCAGCATCGACAGGAGCTTCACCGCGAACCGCTCGTACTTGTTGGTCACCACGACAAGATGCGCGTCGCCCGCCGCGAGCTGCTCCAGCATCTCCGCCGCGCCGGGGAATGCCTTCGAATGGTCGGCGAGGTGGTCTTCATAGAACTCGAGGAAACGCGCGAACATCCGCTCCATGTCCGCGGCATCCGGGCGCATGCCGTGAAACGTGAGGCCGCGCTCGATCAGCACGCGCGCGCCGCCGCCGAACAGGCCGTGCGCATCCTCCATGCTGATGGGCGCAAGCCCTGCCTCGGACAGCACCGTATTCAGCGCGGCGAGGAGGTCGGGGGCGGTATCGACGAGGGTACCGTCGAGGTCGAAGGCGACCGTGGGGCGAGGGGACATGGCGCCGTTCGCCTACAATTGCCGCCGCCGAAAGTCCATGTCTGCCCGCGTCCGGCGCCGCATTGGCGGCCTGCCGCGGGCATGCTACCACCCGGCCGATCCCGCCGTTCCGCCCAGAATCTCCGGATGCTTGCTGCGCAGACCGCCAACCGTGTCGATGCCCTGAAGCGCGAGGCGGCCGCGGCCGCGCTCGAATTCGTGCGCCCCGGCATGCGCCTCGGCCTCGGCACCGGCTCGACCGCCGCTCACTTCGTCGAGCTGCTGGCCGAGCGCGTGCGCGACGGGCTGAACGTGATCGGCGTGCCCACCTCGGAAGCGACCAAAAGTCAGGCCGCGCGTCTCGGCGTGCCGCTCGCCACGCTCGATGAGCAGCCGGAGCTCGATCTCACGGTTGACGGCGCCGACGAGCTGGATCGCGATCTCAATCTCATCAAGGGCGGCGGCGGCGCGCTGCTGCGCGAGAAGATCGTCGCCAACGCCTCGCGCGAGATGATCGTCATCGCCGACGAGAGCAAATTGGTCGATCGGCTCGGCCGCTATCCGCTGCCGATCGAGGTCGTGGATTTCGGTCTGGCTGCGACCGAGCGCGCCGTGGCGGCCGCCTTGAAGAGCGCCGGCTACAGCGCGGACCTGAAATTGCGACGCAAACCGGACGGCCATGTTTTCGTCACGGATCAAGGACACCACATTCTCGACGCAGGGCTGGGGGCCATTCCGGACGCGCCGTCCCTCGCGCGCCGTCTTGCCGAGCTGCCCGGCGTCGTCGAACATGGGCTTTTTATCGGATTGGCTCGTCGGGCGATTCTCGCAGGCCAGAACGGCGTGCGCGTCATCGACCGCTCCTGAGCGTTCCATCGAAGGGGAGTTTCCAATGTTTCGTTCAATGATCGCGGCAGTGCTGCTCGTCGCCCTGACCGCCTTCAGCAATGCCGCGATGGCGCAGTCCGCGACGGGCAACGTCGGGCTCGCCCACAGCGTGGTTCTGGCATCGGGCGCGAGCCGCTCCTTTGACGGCGTCATCCCCTCGATCCTCGGCCAGTCCCTGAACGTCTTCATTCAGCAGAACCCCGACCTGCAGAAGGAACTCACCGAGGCGATGAAGACCATCGCGCCCGGGTTCGAGAAGCGGAAGGACGAGATCATCAACATCATCGCCGCGGTCTATGCGACCCGCTTCACCGACGCCGAGCTGAAGGAATTGCTCGCCTTCTATAACTCCGCCACCGGCAAGAAGATGGTGTCGGTGCTGCCCAGCATTCTCGAAGAGAGCTTCGTGAAGACCCAGGAATGGAGCGGAAAGATCTCCGAGGAGATCGTCCAGGGCCTGCGCGCGGAAATGAAGAAACGGGGACACACGATCTGAGGCCGCGCCGCCTTTCCGCGTCCGCATCGACGCGGGTCCGTTTTGCCTTGATCCATCTCTGCTCCCGCTGAGCCGCTGAGACAGGTGCATGGCAGAGTTCGACGTCGATCTCTTTGTCATGGGCGCCGGTTCGGGCGGCGTCCGCGCGGCGCGCATTGCCGCCGAGCACGGCGCGCGCGTCATGGTCGCGGAGGAGGACAGGGTCGGCGGCACCTGCGTGATCCGCGGCTGCGTTCCCAAGAAGCTCCTCGTCTATGCGAGCCGCTTCGCCTACGAGTTCGAGGCGGCGGCGGGCTTCGGCTGGACGATCAAGGGCGCGAAGTTCGATTGGCCCACGCTGATCGCCAACAAGGACAAGGAGATCGCGCGCCTCGAGGCGGCCTATCGCGCGACGCTCGCGCGCAACAAGGTCGAGATCGTCGGCAGCCGCGCCGTTCTCGAAGACGCCCATACCGTGCGCTTGCTGAAGACGGGCGCGCGCATCCGCGCCGACAAGGTCCTGATTGCGGCGGGCGGGCATCCGACCCTGCCGGAGATCCCCGGCGCCGATCTGACGATCACCTCCAACGAAGCCTTCCACCTGAAGAAGTTTCCGCGCCGTATCGTGATCCAGGGCGGCGGCTATATCGCGCTCGAGTTCGCCTGCCTGTTTGCCGGTCTCGGATCGCGTGTCACCGTGGTTCACCGCGGCGACGAGATCCTACGCGGGTTCGATGACGATGTCCGGCACCACGCCCGCGTCGAGATGCAGGAGCGCGGCATCCAGTTTGTCCTCCAGCACACCGTCGCCTCCGTCGAGAAGAAGGGACGCGCGCTCTGTGCGCGGCTCTCCGACGGCGCCGCGATCGAAGCCGATCAGGTGATGTTCGCCATCGGCCGCAAGCCCAACACCTTCGGCATCGGGCTGGAGCAGGCCGGTGTTGCGCTCGACAGCCGCGGCGCGGTTGTCGTCGATGCATCGTCGCGCTCTTCCGTGCCGTCGATCTACGCGATCGGCGATATCACCGATCGCCTGCAGCTCACGCCCGTTGCCATCCGCGAAGGCCAGGCGTTTGCCGACAGCGTCTTCGGCAACAAGCCGTGGACCGTCGACCATGCGAACGTGCCGACGGCCGTCTTCTGCGAGCCGGAAATCGGCGTGGTCGGCCTGAGCGAAACCGAAGCGAAGGCCGACGGGCGCGCGATCGACGTCTACCGCACGAGCTTCCGTCCCATGAAGGCGACCTTGTCGGGCCGCGCAACCACGGTGCTGATGAAGCTCGTGGTCGACCGGGAATCGGATAAGGTGCTCGGCGTGCATATCGTCGGGGAGGGGGCTGCCGAGATGATCCAGCTCGCCGCCATCGCCGTGAAGATGGGCGCGCGCAAGGCGGACTTCGACGCCACCGTTGCGCTGCATCCGACCGCGGCCGAAGAGCTCGTCACCATGCGGGCGAAGGTATGAGCAGGCGGCTCTCCCGCCGCGACCTGCTGGCCGGCCTTGCCGGCGCTTCTCTGCTGCCCGCGCTGCCGCGCCTGACCTTTGCGCAGGGCAGCGCGCTGCCGGCCAACCCCGATGTCGCGATCATCGGCGCCGGCTCCGCCGGGCTTTCCGCCGCGCGTACCTTGATTGCCGCGGGCAAGAGCGTCGTCGTGCTTGAGGCGATGAACCGCATCGGCGGCCGCGCCTTCGCCGAGAGCGAGACCTTCGGCGTTCCCTTCGACTGGGGCTGCGCCTGGATTCACTCCGCCGACCGCAACCCGTATTTTCCGCTCGCCAAGGAGTGGGGCTTCACCCTCGCGCAACACGACGACTCGCTCGATCGCGCCTATTACGGCTCCCGCCGCCTGACGCCGAAGGAGATGGGCCGCGTCAAGCGCATCTACCGGGAGATCATTCACGTCAACGAGGCCGCCGCGCGCCGCCGCGACGGCGCCGTGTCGAGCGTCCGCCCGATCCGCACGCCGGAAGAGCAGATCGCCGCGACCTTCATGGGCCCGATGGACATGGCGGTGGATTTCGACGAGCTCGCGATCCGCGACTACGACGACCAGGCCGAGCTCGAGCCGAACTATCTCGTGCGCGAGGGCTTCGGCTCCGTGGTGAAACGCCTCGGCGACGGCGTGCCGGTGTCGCTTTTCACGCCGGTCAAGCGCGTCCGCTACGGCGGCCCCGGCGTCGTGCTGGAGACGGACAAGGGCGACGTGACGGCGCGCGCCTGCATCGTCACGGTCTCGACCGGCGTGTTGCGTGCGGGCTCGATCGCGTTCGATCCCGTGCTGCCCGGCTGGAAGGAGCAGGCGATTGCCGACGTGCCGATGGCGATGCTCGCCAAGATCCCGCTGCTCCTCGACGGCGAGCGCTTCGGGCTGCAGCCTTTCGAGGACATGATCTGCGAGCAGCCGAGCAATCAGGACATCTATTTCCTCGCGTTTCCGTTCGACTCCAATCTGTTGATCGGCTTCGTCGGCGGCGATTTCGGCTGGGAGCTGAGCGCCGCCGGCCGCGAGATCGCCGCCGATTTCGCGGTCGGCGCGCTGAAGCGCATCTTCGGCGCAGACGCCGGCAAGCACATCGTCAAGTCGGATATGACGCGGTGGGGAGCCAATCCATGGGTGCGCGGCGCCTATTCCGCCGCCCGCCCGGGGCGCACGGCCGCGCGCCGCGAGCTCGGGCGGCCGGTGGCGAACCGCCTGTTCTTCGCGGGCGAGGCGCTGGCCGGCGAGTTCGCGCAGACCTGCGGCGGCGCTGCCCTCAGCGGACGGGCGACGGCGCGCGAAGTGCTGAAGGTCGTCGCCTGAACGCGCATTGGCGCGGATTCGGTTCAGTCGAAATACTCCGCTCATTCCCGCGAAAGCGGGAATCCAGAGATTTTAGCCCTGGGTCCCCGCTTTCGCGGGGACGAACGGATTTGGTTCAACTCAAATGGAACGGGAGGTTAGACCAGCCGCTCGATCAGCGCGCCGACGCCATAGGCGAAGCCGGCGGCGACAATTCCGATCCCGAGCGTTTCCAGGCCCGACGCCCACCACGATTGCACCGACCATCGGCTCTTGGCCGATCCGATCAGGAAGAAGGCAAGCGCGCTTGCCATCGTCGCGACCGCAACCGAATTCTCCAGCCCGAATACGAACGGAATGAGCGGCAGGCTGCCGGCCGCGATGAATCCCGCATAGGTCGCAAGCGCGGCGCGGAGCGGCGAGCGGCCGTCGAACGCGACGCCGTATTCCTCGGCGAGCATCGTGTCGATCCACACCCTGCGCCGCGATGTGATCAGGCTCGTGATCGACTCCAGCGCGCTGCCGGTGAATCCCTTGTTCCGGTAGATCTGCCGGATTTCGTGCTCTTCGCCCTTGGGGTGCTGCTCGATGTGCCGGTGTTCGACTTCGCGCAGATGCGCCGCGCGCTGCAGCGCCGTCCGCGTCGCCGTGAAGTTTCCCGCCGCCATGGAGAAGCCGTCGGCAACGAGATTGGCGACGCCGAGAATGATGATGACGCGCGGCGGCAGGTGCGCGCCGACCGCGCTCGCGAGGATGGCAAACGTGGTGACCGTGCCGTCGATCGCGCCATAGATGGCGTCCGGCAGGTAGCTCGTGCTCGGCCCGCGCGAAAGCCGTTCCGCGATCGCGTCGGGTTCGTGCGAATGCTGTCCGTCTTTCGCCATCGGTTCACATCACCATCGCGTCAGCTCGATCGCTGCAGCCACGCGGCTGCGTCGCGCCACAACGTATCGCGGAACTCGGGTCGAAAATAGTTAAAGTGGCCGATCCTGCGCGCGTCGGCATCATTCGGTTCGACCGTGATGTGCTCGGGCTTCGTCCCCGTGTAGCCTTGCAGGAGCCGCGCGATGGCCGGCGGCGTCGCCCACGGATCGTCCGCGAGTCCGACCGCGCGCAGCGCGCCTTTGTAGTGCGGGTAGTTCGCACGCGCGTCGAGCGTCTCGTCGTCGAACAGATAGTTCGGCTTCAGGCACCAGCCCGCCCATTCGAGAAAGACGTCGCGCGGCAGCCCCTCGCCGAGACCGATGCCCGCCGGAAGATAGCCGACCGTCCGCGCAACGAGCGGCCCGATGAAGCGCAGCATGATGTAGGCGCGATAGCGCTCGCTCGCCGGCGTGAGATAGCGCCAGTAGCCCGCCTGCGACGCGACGAGCAGCGCGCGGTGCACCTTGCCGTTGTTCGGGATGAGCCCAAGCGCCTGTCCGCCGAACGAATGGCCGACATAGACGAGCGGCTTTTCCGGATTGAGCCCGCTCGCGAAATCGACGGCCGCCGTGGCGTCGAGCGCGGCCCAGTCGCGCATCCGGCCCCGAAAGCCGCGCAGCGACTTCGGCCGTGAGCCGCCGACGCCCCGGTAGTCGAAATCGAGGACATCGAAGCCCTGCTCGGCGAGATAGGCGGCAAACCGCCCATAGAACCCGCGCGGGACGGCGGTGGCCGGCGCAATCAGGGCGGTGGCGATCGGCGTCCCGGCCGGGCTGCGCCGGGTCGCCGCCAGCGGAAAGCCGTCGCGCGCGGGGATCGTCAGTTCGGTTTGCTTAACCGCTTCAGGCGTATTCAGGCGCTGGTCCATGCCCCACAATCCGGTTTCGCGGTGCAGCGGGCCTCGTGTATAACCCGCCGCATTCCGGGGCGTCTCCCCCGGGTTGTTGGAGTATGTGATGCCTGAGCGCTGGAGCCCGGATTCCTGGCGGTCGAAGCCGATCGTGCAGGTGCCCGAATATCCCGACCCCAAAGCCCTGGCCGAAGTCGAGGGGCAGCTCGCAAGCTTTCCGCCGCTCGTTTTTGCCGGCGAGGCGCGGGCGCTCAAGCGCTCGCTTGCCCGCGTGGGCGCTGGCGAAGCGTTCCTGCTCCAGGGCGGCGACTGCGCCGAGAGCTTCGCCGAGCATTCCGCCAACAACATCCGCGATTTCTTCCGCGTCTTCCTGCAGATGGCGGTGGTGCTGACCTTTGCCGGCGCGTCGCCCGTGGTGAAGGTCGGCCGCATCGCCGGTCAGTTCGCCAAGCCCCGCTCGTCGCCGATGGAGAAGCGCGGCGACGTGGAGCTGCCGGCCTACCGCGGCGACATCGTCAACGACATCGCCTTCACGCCGGAAGCGCGCATTCCCGATCCGCGCCGCATGCTGTCGGCCTATCGCCAGTCGGCGGCGACGCTCAACCTGCTGCGCGCCTTCGCGACCGGCGGCTACGCCAACCTGTCCAACGCGCATCAATGGATGCTCGGCTTCGTGAAGGAGAGCCCGCAGTCGGCGCGCTACGAGGCGCTCGCTCACCGCATCACCGAGGCGCTCGACTTCATGCGCGCGTGCGGCATCGATCCGGAATCGCACCCGGAGATGCGCACCACGGACTTCTACACGAGCCACGAGGCGCTGCTGCTCGGCTTCGAGCAGGCAATGACGCGCGTCGATTCCACGAGCGGCGACTGGTACGATACCTCCGGCCACATGATCTGGATCGGCGACCGCACGCGCCAGCCCGATCACGCGCATGTCGAGTTCGCGCGCGGCGTGAAGAACCCGATCGGCTTGAAGTGCGGACCGTCGCTGAAGCCGGACGGGCTGTTGAGGCTGCTCGACATCCTCGATCCCGAGCGCGAGCCCGGACGCATCACGCTGATCTGCCGCTTCGGCGCCGGCAAGGTCGGCGAGCATCTGCCGGCGTTGATTGACACCGTGCGCCGCGCCGCGCGCCCGGTCGTGTGGTCGTGCGACCCGATGCACGGCAACACCGTGACGGCGAACGGCTACAAGACCCGCCGTTTCGAGCAGATCGTGCAGGAGGTGCGGGAGTTCTTCGGCGTGCACGCGGCCGAGGGCACGCACGCGGGCGGCATCCATCTGGAGATGACCGGCCAGGCCGTCACCGAATGTACCGGCGGCGCGCGCGCGATCAGCGACACCGATCTCAACGACCGCTATCACACGGTCTGCGATCCGCGCCTCAACGCCGATCAGGCGATCGAGCTTGCCTTCCTCGTCGCCGACCTGCTGAAGAAGGAGAAGGCCGAGCAGGCCCGCCCGCTGCCGGCGGTGGCGGGGCTTTAGTTCATTTGTGCGACCCCATCCTTCGAGACGCGCCCTTTCGGGCGCTCCTCAGGATGAGGTCGCATTTTTCCGACCCGCCTCATGGTGAGGAGCGCGGCCCTCGGGCTGCGCGTCTCGAACCATGAGGACGCCCGTCTCGAAGAATAAGGCTTGGGCCTTGTGACATTGCCGCAAGAAGCCGGCGGAGCTACATCATTCCCATGAAAGCGCCCGACAGCCTCGCGATTGCGGCGGCTCAGCTCAACCCGACCGTCGGCGACATTGCCGGAAACGCCGACAAGGCGCGCAAGGCACGCAAGGCGGCCGCCGCCGACGGCGCGGACCTCGTTCTGTTTCCCGAGCTCTTCATCTCCGGCTATCCGCCCGAAGACCTCGTCCTCAAGCCGGCGTTTCAGGCCGCCTGCCGCAGCACCGTTGAATCGCTCGCGCGCGAGACGGCCGATGGCGGGCCCGCGCTCCTCGTCGGTTCGCCGTGGGCGCAGGACGGCAAGGTTTACAACGCCGTGTGCCTGCTCGCCGAAGGCCGCATCGCCGGCGTGCGTTTCAAGTGGGATCTGCCGAACTACGGCGTGTTCGACGAGAAGCGCGTCTTCGCGCAGGGGCCGATGCCGGGGCCGATCAACTTCAAGGGTGTCCGCATCGGTGTGCCCATCTGCGAGGACATGTGGGGACCTGACGTCGCCGAGTGCCTAGCCGAGACCGGCGCCGAGATTCTCCTAGTGCCGAACGGCTCGCCCTATCACCGCGGCAAAGAAGACATCCGCCTCAGCCTCGCGGTCGCCCGCATCAAGGAGACGGGGCTGCCGCTCGTCTATGTGAACCAAGTCGGCGGGCAGGACGAGCTCGTGTTCGACGGCTCTTCGTTCGCGCTGAACGCCGATCTCTCGCTCGCCTTCCATCTTGAATCGTTCCTCGAGACCGTGCGGACGACGCGCTGGCGCCGGGAAGGCGGCACTTGGCGCTGCACCGACGGCCCGAAGATCGACGTCATCGGCAACGGCGAAGCGGACTACGCCGCCTGCGTGCTCGGGCTGCGCGACTACGTGGACAAGAACGGCTTTCCGGGCGTGGTGATGGGGTTGTCGGGCGGCGTCGACTCCGCGCTCACGGCCGCGATGGCGGTCGACGCGCTCGGCCCCGAGCGCGTGCACTGCCTGATGCTGCCCTACAAGTACACGTCGAAGGAATCAATCGACGACGCGACCGCGCTCGCGAAATCCCTCGGCGTGAAATACGAGACCGTGCCGATCGCGCCGGCTGTCGAAGGATTGGAAGCAAGCCTCGCCGGCGTGTTCAAGGGAACGAAGCGCAACACCACCGAAGAGAACATCCAGGCGCGCGCCCGCGGCATCATCCTGATGTCTTATTCCAACAAGTTCGGCCCGATGGTGATCACCACCGGCAACAAGTCGGAGATGTCGGTCGGCTACGCCACGCTCTATGGCGACATGAACGGCGGCTTCAACCCGGTGAAGGATCTCTACAAGACGGAGATTTATCGTCTCGGCCGGCTGCGCAACCGCTGGAAGCCGGTCGGCGCGCTCGGTCCGGACGGCGTCGTGATCCCCGAGCGCGTGTTCACCAAGGCGCCGAGCGCCGAGCTGAAGGAAGACCAGACCGACCAGGACACGCTGCCGCCCTACGAGATGCTCGATCAAATTCTGGAGCGCCTCGTCGAGCGCGAGCAGTCGGTTCACGAGATCGCCGCGGCCGGCTTCGATGCGGAGATCGTCAAGCGGATCGAGCGCATGCTGCACGTCGCCGAGTACAAGCGGCGGCAGGCATGCCCGGGCGTGAAGGTGACGCTGAAGAACTTCGGCCGCGACCGCCGCTATCCGATCACCAACAGGTTCCGCGATCCCGGCACGAAGCCGCCCGAGCCGGACGCCGCGCTGGCGGAAGGCGCGTTGCCGGCCCGCGGCGAAGCTGTCGATTACTGACGCCCTTAGTGCGGGATGATTTGCAGTCCGCGCATCCCGGCGTCATTGCGAGCGAAGCGAAGCAATCCAGCGGCTGAGAAACTGGATTGCTTCGGCGCTGCGCGCCTCGCAATGACAGCAACAAACGGCTCGATCTGACCTCGTCCCGCGGCTCACCGCTCCGGATAGAACGGCGGCCCCACCGTGCGCACGCGCCGGTTGGCGGGCGCCGTGGCAGGCGGCTCGGTCGCCGCGGGCTGCGCCGGTTGTGCGGCTGCCGGCGCGCCGTCCGCGGCCGCCGGCTGGCCTTTGCCCTTCTGCGCCTGGTTCGGCTGATTGACCGGCCGTGGCTGCGACATCTGCTTCGCCCGCTCCTCGGTCACGATGATGTCGCCGCGCTGATAGGTCTCGTCGCGGCCGACGCCGAGCGCTTCCGCCCAGCTCTGGCCCTGGCCGCGGCACGAGCACGACGCGCTGAATTCCTTGCGGTACTTGAACGCGTTCGGAAGCTGCGTGTACGGCACGCCGTCGATGGAGACGGCCTGATCGACTTCCTCGCCCGGATTGCGGTGCGAGAACAGCATCGTCTCCGCCGCCGGGCATAGCCGCTGGCAGGTATGCGCGTCTTCGTTGAAGCGCGACGGCACCGTGGCGAAGCTGATCGGGAAGAAGAAGCCGTCGCAGGTGCGCACGCAGAGCGTCCGGTAGGTCGAGCCCATCGGCATGTCGAGCGGGCCGGATTCGACCGTGCTTTCCTCGCGCCATCCGCCGCCGCCGAACAGGGCTTCCAGCAAGCCGCGCTGGCGCTGCGGCTGCGGCGCCGCCTGCCGGTACTGCGGGCCGCAATTGTTCTGCGCGAGCTGGTTGACGAGCTGCCGCCGCTGCAGGTCGCGATTGAGATCGGAGCTGCCGCCGCGCAAGCCGTTGAGCTCGGAGATCATCCGGTCGAGGTTGGCGCGCATGCGTCCGATCTGATTGTTGAGCGTGTCGCACTGCGGCGGCCGCTGCGGCCCGAAGATGAAGAAGCTGCCGCCGGTATCGCAGCCGAGGCGGCGCGCCTGCACGATCGTCTGGTCGAGCTCGAAGCGCTGCCGTTGGATCGCTTCCTCGTAGCGGCGGGCCTGCTCGGGATTGGCGGCGCCCGCCGAGTCGAGCTGCGCCAACGCTGTTTCGAGCTGCAGGCAGACCTGGCTGCCCGGCTGGTTGTACATCGGCCGCGGGCCTTGCACGCCGGGCGGCGGCGCGCCGGGAACATTCTGCGGCGGCAGGAGCTGCGCGCCGGCTGCGCCGAGAAGCGCGATCAGGGACGCGGCGGCAATGCCGGCAACAAGAGGAATACGGGACGATTGCATGGGCCGAAGCGGCTCCCAATGACTAAGTCCAAGCCAAGGCAGGGAAACTTGTCCGATTTGTGAAGGAAAGGCGAGCCGTCCTCAAGCCGCGTCCGGCTGGGCTTCGGGGGCGGCGGCGGCAAAGGCCGGATGCTGCCGGGCGCTGGCGTCGACCGCAAGGATCTTCCGATAGTCGTCGAGCGGCACGTTGTAGCGGTGGGCGTTATAGACCTGCGGAACGATGCAGAGGTCCGCGAGCGTGATGGCGTCGCCGAACGCATAGGGACCGGGCTGCAGCAGCCGCTCGATGCTGTTGAATCCTTCATGGATCCAGTAAGCCGTCCATTCGTTGAGCGCCTTTTCGTCCGCGCCGAATTTCGAAGTCAGCATGCCGCGCGTGCCGGTATTGTTCAGCGGGTGGATGTCGCAACTGATGATCTGCGCGACCGCGCGCACCTGCGCCCGCTCGATCGGGTCCGCCGGCAGCAGCCGCGGCTCCGGATAGACCTCGTCGAGATATTCGACGATCGCGAGCGACTGGATCAGCACGTTGCCGTCGTCGAGCGCGAGCGCCGGCAGCCGCATCTGCGGGTTGACCTTGCGGTAGGATTCGCTGCGGTGCGAATTGTCACGCATGGGCACCGAGATCGTTTCGTAATGCAGCCCCTTGAGCGCGAGCGCGATCCGCACGCGATAGGAAGCGGACGAACGGAAGAACGAATAAAGCTTCATGTATGGCCTCCGCCGGCGAATATCGCGGCATCGGGTGCCGCTGGGAAGGATGGCGGCCACGCTCAAGGACGTCGCCGGACTGGGGAATCTCGCACTGCCGGAATAGAGCCCCGGCAGCCATCAATGAGCCGTGATCGGCCCCTCCGGCGCCCTCATTCCCGTTGCCGGAAATAATACTTTAGTACAAGCTCCCCGGCCTTCCAGGGTGGAAAAGGGCGTTCGCTGCCCGATACGGGGGAAATCAATGACACCGAAGTCGCGTCTCTACATCCCGGGTCTCTCAGGACTCTACGATTCATTGTCTGACTGGGCTTGGCTTATTCTGAGGGTTGCCGCCGGCCTCATCCTGGCGGCACACGGTGCCTGGAAGTTTGGGTACCTTGGCGGTCCCGGCCTCAACGGCGTCATCGGCTTTTTCGACAAGGTGGGATACTCGCCGGGCTCGATCTGGGCGCCGACCCTTGCGACGTTCGAAGTTGTGGGCGGAATACTGCTTGCGATCGGCTTATTGACGCGTCCGGTGGCGTTGATCGGGCTGATCCAGATGCTGCTCGTTGCGTACTATCATTCTCGCTTCGGTTTTTGGCACAACGTGCAGGGAGGCGGCGTCGAATACCCGCTGATGTGGGCGGCGGTAATGCTGTTCTTCCTCATCCGTGGTGCGGGACCCATGTCGGTCGACGCGAGGATGAGCAAGGAATTCTGACCGCCCGCTTCTGAGATTTACGGGCGCTCGCCGTTGAATCGGCGGGCGCCCGGGATTTTCCCACCCCGGCTTTGGCCGCAAGTTCCCGCGCGCCACGTTCTCGCCGCCTTGCGCGTTCACCGCAGGGACGGCCGCCATGTCGGCCCCGGGGACCGGAATGCAGCCAGCCGACTTCAGCGCGAGGCATAGCTCCGCTGCGCGATACGCCGCCCGTGCGGTGGCGTTGCTGCTGCTCGCGGCAGCGTGCGCCGGTTGCGCGGGCCTGTCTGCGACCAGCCCGATCGCGAGCGAGAATGATTACTCCTCGGTGGCGCTCGATCCGCGCGTGACCGTCTTCACCACGCGCCAAGCCGTGAAAAGTGCGAAGGCGAGCCCGTGGTTCGGCACCGAGCGGGCGAAGCAGCCGAGCGTCGCGCAGGTGAAGCTGTCGTCGCCCTATGAGCAGCGGGCTTTCTCACTTGCCTCCGTCGGCCTCGGCGACTGGGGCATCGCGTCGGTCGAGTTGCTCCCCAACGGCCTGCAATGGACGGGAGAGGGCAACCGCCGCGACGTCCTCGTCTATGTGCACGGCTTCAACCAGGGCTTCGAGCAGGCGGTCCTCGACTCTGCGCGCCTCGCCGACGGCGTGAAATTCCGCGGCGAGACGATCCTGTTCACCTGGCCGTCGAAGGCGGCGCTGCTCGACTACATCTACGACCGCGACAGCGCCATGTGGTCGCGCGATGCGCTGGAAAGCATGCTGACCGAACTGCTGCAGCATCCCGCCGTCAACAATATCCACATCGTCGCACACTCGATGGGGACAATGCTTTCGATCGAAGCCCTGCGGCAACTGCACGCCCGCTTCGGCGAGACGGCCGCATTGAAGATCGGCGCGGTGGTGCTCGCCGCGCCCGACATCGACATTGACGTCTTCTCGTCGACGGTGCGCCGCGTCGGCAGCCTGGCGCAGCGAATCACCGTGCTGACCGCCACCAACGACCGCGCGCTCAGCATTGCCACCAAGCTCGCGGGCGGCGTCACCCGCGTCGGGGCGGCGGAGAAGGAGCGGCTGGAAGCGCTCGGCCTGAAGGTGATCGACGCCTCGCAATTCGGCGGCAGCGGCGTCAATCACGACCTGTTTTTGTCGAACGAGCGGGTGCGCTTGCAGGTCCGTCAGGCCATCGAGCAATCGCGGCGGTCGCCGATCGCGGTTCGCGCCGGCGAGGCGCTGCTCGGTTCCCCCTGACGGGAGCGGTTGTGACACGGAAAGCCCGCCGTCCGGCGCTCGTGTCATATTTGTCACATAGCTGAGAAACCTTGTGAAAAGCGGCTTTGTTGCTCACGAAATGGGCAGGATGCCGCTTTTGTATCGTTGCCGTGACTAGGGCGTTTTGTCGATTTTGTGCAGCGAACATTCGGTTCACACCGATGCAAGCGCCGAGTCGCTCGCGACGGATATCCAGAGAACGCGGCAAACAAACGGGGTTTTCCATGAGGGGCAAGACAAGCAAATTGGCGATCTTTGGCGCGGCTTCCCTCGCGCTCACCCTTGCAGCGCCGGCCTTTGCGGCCGACATGCCGGTTTACACCAAGGCGCCCGCGGCACCGGCCGTGGCGCCGTCGCCCTTCGACGCTGCCTTCGGCGGCTGGATCGGAAGCGACTACAACTTCCGCGGCGTGTCGCAGTCCGACCGCGACCCCTCCGCCGGCGCCTACTTCGAAGGTCAGTACAACGGCGCGTTCGGTCAGTGGTACCTCGGCATCGGCGGCGCTTCGATTAAGTGGCCGGGCGTATTGGCAAGCGGCGATTACGGACTGACGGATCCCGCTGCGGAAATCGATTTCTTCGGCGGCTGGCGCAAGAGCTGGGACAAGTTCTCGGCCGATATCGGCGTCATCTATTACTACTATCCGGGTGAGGTGTTTAACGGCTTCACCTCGGACAGCGATTTCTGGGAAGTGTACTGGAAGGGCGGTTACGCGGTGAACGATGCGCTGAGCGTCGGCGCAAACGTTTTCTACACGCCCGATCTCCTGAATTACAGCCAGACCTTTGCGACCATAACGGGGACGGCCACGAAAGCGGACGCAGTTTACGCCTCGCTCACTGCGAAGTATGTGCTGCCGTGGACGTCGGGCAATTGGGGATCGTTCGTGTCAGGCGAAATCGGCCATTGGTGGATCGACGACAGTGGCTTCCTCGCCGCCGGTCAGACTGCCGATCCGAGCTACACTTACTGGAACGCCGGCTTCGCGCTGACCTACAAGGCAGTCACGCTCGATTTCCGCTATCACGGCACGAGCCAGAACCGTCAGGATTGCGCGAACTTCCTCGTTACTGTCGCCACGAACTCGGCCGCTGGGTGGTGCAAGGACGCGTTCATCGCGACGCTCAAGTTCGATACCACGCTCTCGGCGCTCAAGTAAGCGCTGGCGATCGGCACAAGCGAAGCGGGCGGCGCATTTGCGCCGCCCGTTTTCTTTATCGCCTCATGGTGAGGAGCCCCTGCGCCTCATCCTTCGAGACGCCATGCTTCGCACGGCTCCTCAGGATGAGGCGCAGGGGCGTCTCGAACCATGAGGCGAGGCGCCAAGCATTCCCAGTCGCCGCTCAACGCGCGCAGGTGATCGCGACCGTCTCCGTGCAACCCTTGGCCGCGCAATGCGTGAGCCCCTCGGGCACGGCGCCGGTGATCTCCTTCGGATCGACGCGGCCGAAATTGACCGCCTGGGCGAATTCGCGCGCGCGGCAGAGCGCGTTGGCGGCGAGCGTCCCGCACGGCTCGCCGGCCGCGAGGCAGCGGTCGATCCCGTAGCCGTCGTTGCCGTTGACGACGAAAATCCGCGTTTCGGCCTGCGCGGGCACGGCCGCCGCCAGGCCCGCGATCAGCATCGCAGCGAAACGGAAATCCGGCATGGCGAATAGTCCCCAAGGGCCCAACCCTGAAGAGGGTGCCCCGCGCATGGTTGATCCGGCGTTAAGCCCGCTCGGCGCCGCGTCCTGCAGCGCACCGGCAGGCTGATCCGTTTAGCCGGGGAGACCGTGAGTCGCCAGTGACGGCCGTCACAACCCGCGGCTTTTCGCCCGTTCCGCGCCGGCCCTGCGCAACCCTTGACCGGCAGCCCCCGCAACCGGCATGGTGCGGCCATGAACAAGGCCGCCTGCAACCGTTTCTTCGGCATTTGCCGGGAGATTATCTGCGCCTGAGAGGGCGCGGGCAGGCCGTTCTATCTCGACAGTCCAGAGACGAACGTTCCGGCCCGCGGGGCATAGGGACGTTGATGGAATTGAAGCTCTACAACACGCTGACGCGCAAAAAAGAGGTCTTCCGGCCGCTCGATCCCGCACGCGTGCGCATGTACGTCTGCGGGCCGACCGTCTACGACTTCGCGCACATCGGCAATGCGCGGCCCGTCATCGTCTTCGACGTGCTTTACCGGCTGCTGCGGCATCTCTATGGGCCGGAGCACGTCAAGTACGTTCGCAACATCACCGACGTCGATGACAAGATCAACGCCCGCGCGGCGATGCTGGGAATTCCGATCCGGCAACTCACCGAAGAAACCTACGCGAATTTCCAGGAAGACGTGAAGGCGCTCGGCTGCCTGCCGCCCGACGTCGAGCCGCGCGCCACCGAGCACATCGAGGAAATGAAAGTGCTGATCGAGCGCCTGCTCGCGAACGGCTGCGCCTATGTGGCGGAAGACCACGTGCTTTTCCACGTCGCCGCCATGCCCGAGTACGGCAAGCTCGCCAACCGCTCGCTCGACGAGATGCTCGCCGGCGCCCGCGTGGATGTGGCGCCCTACAAGCGCGACCCCATGGATTTCGTGCTGTGGAAGCCGTCGAAGCAAGAGGCGGGGAGCGCCGGAGGCGCGACAGGGAACGCAAAAAGCGTCGAGCCCGCGTGGCCGTCGCCCGGCGGGATCGCGACGCCCGGCCGCCCCGGCTGGCACATCGAATGCTCTGCCATGAGCTGGAAGCATCTCGGCGAACAGTTCGACATCCACGGCGGCGGCATCGACCTCGTCTTCCCGCACCACGAGAACGAGATCGCGCAATCGCGCTGCGCTTTTCACACGCCGGTCATGGCGCAGGTCTGGATGCACAACGGCTTCCTGCAGGTCGAAGGCGAGAAGATGGCGAAGTCCGCGGGCAACTTCATCACGATCCGCGAATTGCTCGCCGACTGGCCGGGCGAGGCCATTCGCTTTGCCATGCTGCAGACCCAGTATCGCCAGCCGTTCAACTGGACGGAGGCAGGTATGCGCGAAGCCAAGCGCACGCTCGATCACTGGTATGCGCTCACAAGCGACGTCGAGCCCGCGATGTTGTGCGCCGATGCAGTGACGGCACTTTCCGACGATCTCAATTCGCCGCTCGCATTTGCCGCCATGCACGAACTGCGTTCGGAGGCGGCGAAAGGAAAAACCGGCGCGGCCGCGTGCCTCAAGGCAACGGCGCAACTCCTGGGCCTTCTTCAGCTTTCGGCGAAGCAATGGGCGAACTGGCGGCCGGCGTCCGTCGGTATCGACGAGACGAAGGTGGAAGCGTCGATCGTCGCCCGCAACGCGGCACGCAAATCCAGGAACTTCAAGGAAGCCGACCGCATCCGCGACGAGCTCGCCAAGCTGGGCGTCGTGCTGAAAGACAACAAGGACGGCACCACCACCTGGGAGGTCGCGCGATGATGGCCCGCGCCACGCCCGCCTTCGCACTGCGCCCGTATTTGCCGGCGGACCTGCCGCTGCTTGCCGAGATCTTCTGCGCCAGCATCGAGGATCTGACCGGCGACGACTACTCGTCCGCCCAGCAGGAAGCCTGGGCCTCAACCGTCGACGACGAGGAGGCGTTCGGCGAGCGCCTGGCCGCGAGCCTCACGCTTGTTGCGACGCTGAACGGCTCGCCCGTCGGCTTTGCCTCGCTCGAGGAGCCGGACCGCCTCGATCTGCTCTACGTCCATCCCTCCGTGGCCGGGCAGGGCGTCGGCACCATGCTCGTCGATGCGCTGGAGAAGCTCGCGGCCGCCCGCGGCGCCGCGAAGCTCACGGCGGACGTCAGCGACACCGCGCTCGAATTCTTCGGCCGCCGCGGCTTCGAGGCGCAGCAGCGCAACACGGTGGAGCGTGGCGGCGAGTGGCTGACCAACACGACGATGGAGAAGAAGCTCGCGGCCCCCGGGAGTGCGCGCCAATGAATCCGTTAATGAATCTTTTTCTGAAGTGCCTGAATCCATTCCTGCGCGCGCTTGGGCAAGCAATTGATGGAAGTAAGATTTTCGCCCTGGCGGCACCGCACGGACCGGGTTGTGCGGGGAGGCAATGAAGATGGAACGCCCCGAAACGCCATTCCCGCGCCACTGGCTCTACTACATCGCGCTCAAGCTCGTCGTTCTGGTCGCGGCGGTGCTGCTTGCGCTCTACATCTTCGGCCTGCTGTGAGACCGTCATGAGCAAGGAACGCCTCTATCTCTTCGACACCACCCTGCGCGACGGCGCGCAGATGCAGGGCGTCGATTTCACGCTCGCCGACAAGCTCAAGGTGACGCGGCTCCTCGACGATCTCGGCATCGACTACGTGGAGGCCGGCTATCCCGGCGCCAACCCGACCGACACCGCGCTGTTTGCCGAGGAGCGCGGGACGAAAGCGAAATTCACCGCCTTCGGCATGACCAAGCGGCCGGGCCGCTCGGCCTCCAACGATCCGGGCCTCGCGCAGGTGCTTGCTGCGAAAGCCGACGCCATCTGCCTCGTTGCCAAGTCTTCCGCGTTCCAGGTCAAGGTCGCGCTGGAAACGACGCCCGAGGAAAATCTCGCCTCGATCCGCGAAAGCGTGGCCGCGGCCAAGGCCACCGGCCGCGAAGTGCTGATCGACTGCGAGCATTTCTTTGACGGCTACAAGGAGGACCCGAAGTTCGCACTCGCCTGCGCCAGGGCCGCTTACGACTCCGGCGCGCGCTGGGTCGTGCTCTGCGACACCAACGGCGGCACGCTTCCGCACGAGGTCGAAGAGATCGTCGGCGAGGTGGTGAAGGTCATCCCCGGCGATCACGTCGGCATCCACGCGCACAACGACACCGAGCAGGCGGTGGCGAATTCGCTCGCCGCCGTCCGCGCCGGCGCGCGTCAGATTCAAGGTACGTTGAACGGCGTGGGAGAGCGCTGCGGCAACGCCAACCTCTGCTCGATCATCCCGACGCTGCTGCTCAAGCAGGATTTCGCCGGCCGCTTCGACATCAACGTAAAGCCCGAGGCGCTGAAGCACATCGCGCAGGTCTCGCGCAGCCTCGACGAGATGCTGAACCGCGCGCCCGACCGCCACGCGCCTTATGTCGGCGACGCGGCCTTCACCACCAAGACCGGCATCCACGCCTCCGCGATCCTGAAGAATCCCGCAACCTACGAGCACGTGCCGCCGGAATCCGTCGGCAACCGCCGCAAGGTGCTGGTGTCCGATCAGGCCGGCCGCTCCAACGTGCTCGCCGAGCTCGAGCGCATCGGCGTCACGGTGGACAGGAACGATCCGCGCGTGCCGCGTCTGCTCGAAGAAGTGAAGGAGCGCGAGGCGAGGGGATACGCTTATGAATCCGCCGACGCCTCGTTCGCGCTGCTCGCCCGCCGCGCGCTCGGCAAGGTGCCGGAATATTTCGACATCGAGCAGTTCGATGTCAGCGTCGAGCAGCGCTACAACGCCGTCGGCAAGCGCGTCACCGTCTCCATGGCCGTGGTCAAGGTCAAGGTGGACGGGCAGACGATGATTTCCGCCGCCGAAGGCAACGGTCCCGTCAACGCGCTCGACGTCGCGCTGCGCAAGGACCTCGGCAAGTACCAGCCCTTCATCAACGGACTGAAGCTCGTCGACTACCGCGTGCGTATCCTCGACGGCGGCACGGGCGCGGTCACGCGCGTCCTGATCGAGAGCGAGGACGAGACCGGCGACCGCTGGACCACGGTCGGCGTCTCGCCGAACATCATCGACGCCTCGTTCCAGGCGCTCGTCGACTCGATCACCTGGAAGCTCTTGAAGTCCGACGCTCCGGCCTAAGTCTAAGCCGCGTCATCCTTCGAGGCGCGCCTTCGGCGCGCACCTCAGGATGACGACGTTCAGAAAGCTGAGACAGACATGATCGACCACGTCTCCGTTTCCGTCCGCGATCTCGCCGCGAGCGTCCGCTTCTATGAGCAACTCCTCGGCGTGCTCGGATTCACGAAGCTGCGCGACCTGCCGGCGTCCGTCGGCTTCGGCAAGCAATATCCGGAGTTCTGGCTCAATCATCGGCCGCAGATGCAGCCCGATCTCGAAACGGGCGTGCATGTCGCGCTGCGCGCACCGGACCGTGAGCGCGTGGACCGCTTCTACGCGGAGGCGCTGCGCCTCGGCGCCACGTCCGACCTCGCTCCCCATGTGCGCCGCGAGACCTACTACGCCGCCTTCGTCCGCGATCCCGACGGCAACCGCATCGAGGCGGTGACGTTTCTCCAGGCCTGACACACGCCCTCATCCTTCGAGACGCCCGCCGCCGGTTCGGCCGGCGGCGGGCTCCTCAGGATGAGGCCGAAAATTCAGCGACCTCACCCTGAGGAGCGCGGACAAAGTCCGCGCGTCTCGAAGGGTGAGGTTGCCTATACTGTTTGGAGAAGCAGGAGACATCCAATGTCCGTCCTCGTCGAACGCAACGGCCCCGTCACCACCGTCATCCTCTCCCGAGCCGAGGCGCGCAACGCCGTCGATCCGGCGACGGCGAAAGAACTCTACGAAGCGTTCCTCGCCTTCGACGCCGACCCGGACCAGCACGTTGCCGTGCTGTGGGGCGCGGGCGGCGCGTTCTGCGCGGGCTACGACCTCAAGGCCGCGTCGTCGCTGGCGGGCGGGGCGCTCGCCGCGCTCGACTTTCCCGAGGACGATCGCGCGGTGCAGGGACCCATGGGCCCTTCGCGCCTGCATCTCTCGAAGCCCGTGATCGCCGCGGTTGCCGGCCCTGCGGTTGCGGGCGGCATGGAGCTGGCGTTGTGGTGCGATCTCCGCGTCATGGAGGAAAGCGCTTACATGGGCGTCTATTGCCGCCGCTGGGGCGTGCCGCTGATCGACGGCGGCACCGTGCGCCTGCCGCGGCTCGTCGGCCGCGGCCGTGCGCTCGATCTCGTGCTCACCGGCCGCAAGGTGGAAGCCGAAGAATGCCTGAAGATCGGCCTGTGCGAGCGCGTCGTCCCGCACGGCAGGAGCCGCGAGGAAGCAGAGAAGCTCGCGCACGAGCTCGCGCGCTTCCCGCAGGAATGTCTGCGCGCCGACCGCCGCTCGGTCTGGCTGCAGGAAGGCCTGGAAGAGCGCGCGGCACTGCGCGCCGAATGGAAGAACTCTTCGCCGGTGTTCGAGCAGGAAGGCGTCGCCGGCGCCGCGCGCTTCGCCTCCGGCAAAGGCCGCGGCGGCGACATGCAGGACATCTGATCAGGACTCCGCTCGTCCCCGCGAAAGCGGGGACCCAGGGCCGCAATCGAATGAGCAAGCCGCACTGGATTCCCGCTTTCGCGGGAATGAGCGGCATACATCGAGCGGGCGGAAGTCCGACTAGCTTCCCGACGGCTTCGCCGTCGCCGACATCTCCAGCGTCTCGAGCCCGAGCCGGCCGTATCCGGGAATGGTCAGCGCCGGATGACGCACATCGACGCCGACCACAAGCCCGAGGAAATTCAACTCAACGCCCTCGACCCAGCCCGCTTTGACGCCGGCATAGCCCCAGAGATTCAACTCGACGCCGGTCCCGCTGTCCGTCGGCCCCGCGTAAAAGCCCGGCCGGAAGTCGCGGCCGATGGCATTGCCGGGCAGGGCGACGGCAAGCTCTGGCACGGCACGCAGCACGCTCGCCACGAACGTGTTGCTGTTCGGGCCCGGCCACGCGCGATAGTCGCCCGCGTTGCGCCATCGATAGTTCTGCACCGCCGCCTCGATCTTCGGGATGAGGCGCTCGGCGTCCGCGCCGCGCACGTCGGCGACGACGATCGGATCGTTGCCGCGCCAGCGCCCGTCCGGTGCCCAGCCGTTCGTGCGGATCGGGCTGCCCCAGCCGACCACGTCGTAGCGCGTCCAGCGCTCTCCGTGCGCGGGCTTCAGCACGATCCAGCTATGCACCGCGAAGACGCCGCGCCAGCCGCCCGTGCGTGCGGTCAGCACCAGCACGCGCGCGTCCGGGTGCGCGTTCGCCGCCGGCAGGCTGCCGATGCTCGACCAGCTCGCCTGGCTCCAGCCGCGCGGCTGGTCGTCGAAGGCATAGATCGTCGCCCGTGCCGCGATCGGCAAGAGCAACGCGGCCGCCAGCACGACGGCCAGCAGGCGGTGCGCGCGGAGCCAGCGGCGGGTCTTGGAGGATTTCTTGGAGGATTTCATGCGGCGGTTATCGGCAAAGATTTCACGCCGTCAGTGTGCCACGCCGCGCCGCCGATCAGGATGAAATGTTCGTAACCTGACGGCGTCCGTAGTCAGGCGGAACGCACCGCTCACATGCGCGTTATTCAAACACCTTTGTCCGGCACCCCATGCCCGCACGCAGGAAGAACAAGCCGAAGGTGCCCACCCCTCGACGGGACTGGTTCTCCCGCTTCGCGCAGACGTTCGCACGTCTTGCCGGGAAACCGTTCGCGTTCCTCGCCGCGTCGGCCATCGTAGTCGTATGGGCCGCGAGCGGTCCGCTCTTCGGGTTCAGCGAAACCTGGCAGATCGTCATCAACACGCTCACAACCATCGTCACTTTCCTGATGGTCTTCGTGATCCAGAGCACGCAGAACCGCGACACCCTCGCGATTCAGGTGAAGCTCGCCGAATTGATCCTGCACATGCGCGGCGCCCCCAGCCGGCTCGCCGACGCCGAGGATATGTCGGAGGAGCAGCTCGAACGCGTGCACGCAAAATACCAGAAGCGTGCGCAGCAATGGACGGCGTCGAAACGGCGGAAATCGCGTCGCCGGTAACGCGGCTTACATTTCCTCGGCAACGGCCCGGGCCCGGCCGTTGCGCAACTCGTCTTCCGGAATATCGCGCGCGGCTTCGCGCAGCAGCGGGATGATCTGCTCGACGTGATCGGCCAGCAGATACTGGAACGAATTCCGGATGAACCCTTCCTTCTGCTGATGCAGGAGCAGCGCCTGCAACGGATTCCAGAAACCGTTGAGATTGAGCAAGAGCAGCGGCTTGCGGTGCTGGCCGAGCTGGATCCAGGTCATCTGCTCGACCAGTTCCTCGAGCGTGCCGATCCCGCCCGGCAGCGCCACGAACGCGTCGGCTAGCTCGAACATCGTGCGCTTGCGCTCGTGCATGTCGCTGGTGACGATCACGGCGCGCGCGCCTTCCAGCGCCTTCTCCCGCGCCACCAGGAAGTCGGGGATGATGCCGGTCACTTCGCCGCCGGCCGTGAGTGCAGCGTCGGCGAGCGCGCCCATCAGCCCGATTCCGCCGCCGCCATAGACGAGCTTGATCCGCTCCCGCGCGAGCGCCGCGCCGAAGGAGCGGGCGGCTTCGACATAGATGGGACCGTTACCGGAGGAGGAGCCGCAATAGACGCAAATGCTTCTGATTTCTGCCATCGACAAAATGTGGGTCAATCGGGTTCCATGTTCAAGATGAGGCGCGCGCCGCCGCTGCTCGCGGTTAATTGTCCGCCGACTGGCTGTAGCCCTGGCCGGTCCAGCGATAGCGCGCCACGTGCCAGCTCTTGCGGCCGTCCTGCCGCGTCGTCTCGTACTGCGCTTCGATCGTCCCTGCCGGGTCGATCAGGACGGGTGCCGCAAGATCGACGACCAGATACTTAGTCGTCTGGTCGCGGTCGTTGGTGAAGGTCACCGGCACGAATTCGCCGACCGTGCGGTCCCAGCGGAAGATCAGCACCGCGCCGCGCTCGGGCGGCACCGAGCCGCGGATGATGATCTCGTCTGCGCCGTCGCCATCGAGATCGCGCGCGAGGAGGGCGCGTTCGCCGGCCTTGCCGCTAAGCGGGACGAGCTCGAGCCCGAGCTGCGGGAAGCTCTGCGCGCCGCCGCCCGGCAGCGAGATCTCCAGCAGAACCCCGTCGTTGGGAACCACCGCCGCGGTCGCCTGTGCCGACTGGCCTGCGCCGATCCGCGCCGTGACGCTCGCGTTCTGCGCGAACGCTGCCGTTGTCAGCCCCGCAATACCCGCAAGCGCCACCACGCACGCCACAACCCGCCGCATCCCGTTCTCCTTCAACGACCTTGTACCAACATCGCAGCGCGACGCCATGCAAGCCGCATGCGGCACCGCGCCCCTTGCCACGCCCGGCATCATCGTCTATCGTCGATTGACGATGACAGCTTCCGCCTCATCGGCCCGCGAAGCGGCGCCCGACCGCGAACGGCTCGCGCTGCGCCTCCGCGCGCTCGCGCATCCCGCCCGGCTGCGCATCCTGGCGGCGCTCGCCGAGAGCAATACCTGCCATTGCGGCGATATCGTGCGCGACCTGCCGCTCGCGCAATCGACCGTCTCGGAACATCTCCGCATCCTGAAGGAGGCGGGTTTCGTTCGGGGCGGGACGGACGGTGGCCGCGCGTGCTACTGCCTCGACCGGAGCGCGGTTGAGGAAGTCGCCGCCGACTTCGACCGCCTGCTTGCCGCCATGGCCGGGCGGAAAGCGCGCAAGCGCAAAGCGAGGACCTGAACGTGCGTGGCATGAGGAGAGCGAGCGCCGAACTGTCCGGCGCGGCCGCCGAGACGCGGGCGGCCGCCGTGTCGGCGCGCGGCGGCACGCTCCTGTCGACGCTCAAGGGCCTGTGGCCGCACATGTGGCCGGCGGCGCGCGCGGACCTCAAGTTCCGCGTCGTGCTCGCATTCCTGTTGCTGCTTGTCGCCAAACTCGCCACGATTGCAATGCCGTTCGCGTTCAAATACGCGACCGACGCGCTCGTCGCCGTATCGGAAGGCAAGCCGCTGCCGGATGCGGCGATCTACGCTTTCATCGCGGCTCCTGCCGCGCTCGTCATCGCCTATGGCGTGTTGCGCGCGGGCGTCGCGCTGCTCACGCAGTTGCGCGACGGCCTGTTCGCCAAGGTGGCACTGCATGCGGTGCGGCGGCTCGCCTACACCACGTTCGAGCACATGCACGCGCTGTCGCTGCGCTTCCATCTGGAGCGCAAGACCGGCGGCCTCACGCGCGTGCTCGAGCGCGGCCGCAACGGCATCGAGGATCTCGTCCGCCTCGTCATCCTGCAGGTGGCGCCCACGCTCGTCGAGTTCGCGCTCGTGTTCGGCGTACTGCTGTTCTATTTCGGCTGGCGCTATGTGCTCGCCGTTGCCATCACGGTTTCGGTGTACATGGCCTACACGTATCGTGCGACCGAATGGCGGATCTCCATCCGCCGCCGCATGAACGAGTCCGACACCGACGCCAACGCCAAAGCCGTCGACTCGCTTCTCAACTACGAGACGGTCAAATATTTTGGCGCCGAGGAACGCGAAGCCGCGCGTTACGACCGCTCCATGGAGCGCTACGAGGCCGCGGCGGTCTCCACCTACACCTCGCTCGCCGTGCTCAACGCCGGGCAGGCGGTGATCTTCTCCTGCGGACTGGCTGCGGTGATGATCCTTGCCGTCCTCGACGTGAGCTCGGGCAGCCGCACCGTCGGCGATTTCGTCATGGTCAATGCCATGCTCATTCAGCTCTACATCCCGCTGAATTTCATGGGCATGCTCTACCGCGAGATCAAGCAGGCCATCACCGACATCGAGATCATGTTCGGTATCCTCGCCCGCGAGCCCGAGGTCCGCGACAAGCCGGATGCCAGGCCGCTCGTGGTGCGAGAGGGTACGATCCGCTTCGAGAACGTGCAGTTCGGCTACGACCCCGAGCGCGTGATTCTCAAGGGTGTGAGCTTCGAGGTGCCGGCGGGCCAGACCGTCGCCGTGGTCGGCCCGTCCGGCGCCGGCAAGTCGACGATCTCCCGGCTGATCTTCCGCTTCTACGACGTGTCGAGCGGCCGCATCATGATCGATGGCCAGGACATCCGCGACGTGACGCAGGCGAGCCTGCGCGCGGCGATCGGCATGGTCCCGCAGGACACCGTGCTGTTCAACGACACCATCCGCTACAACATCCAGTACGGCCGCTGGGACGCAACCGACGCCGAGGTGGAGGAGGCGGCGCGCCAGGCGCAGATCGACGATTTCATCCGCACCGCACCGCACGGCTACGACACCGAAGTGGGCGAGCGCGGGCTGAAGCTCTCCGGCGGCGAGAAGCAGCGCGTCGCCATCGCCCGCACGATTCTCAAGGGCCCGCCGATCCTGCTGCTCGACGAAGCCACGTCCGCGCTCGACTCCTACACCGAGAGGGAAATTCAGGACGCGCTCGAGCGTGCCTCGCGCGGCCGCACCACGCTCGTGATCGCGCACCGGCTTTCCACCGTGGTCGGCGCCGACGAGATTCTCGTGCTCGACGAGGGCCGGATCGTCGAGCGCGGCACCCACGCCCAGTTGCTCGTGCAGGGCGGGCTGTACGCCGGCATGTGGAATCGCCAGCGTGAAGCCGAGGCCGCCCGCGAGAAGCTGCGCGAAGCCGGCGAGGACGTGCTCGAGACCACGCAGCCGAACCGCAACCCGCCGCCCGCCGACGAGGGGACCGGCGACCACGCCGCCGAAAAGGTCACCGACAAGGTCAACGAGCCCGACGCCGCGGAGTAGGCAGCAAAATAAACTCCCTCATGCGCGGGCTTGACCCGCGCATCCAGAGTCCCGCGCACGGCCGCCCTGGATGGCCGGGTCAAACCCGGCCATGAGGGAGTTTACTGAAGCTCTTTCCTCACCTCAGCAACGATCTCATACGACCGCTTCCGCGCCTCGTGGTCATAGATGTGCGACGTGACGATCAGCTCGTCCGCCGCCGTCATCGCGATGAACTCCCGCAACCCGTCGCGCACGCGCTCCGGCGCGCCGACCACCGCATAGCGCATGGTGTGCTCGACGCCCGCCTTCTCGACCTCGTTCCAGAGGCCGTCCATGCTGTCGACCGGCGGCTGCAGTTGCGTCGGCTGTCCGCGCCGCAGGTTCACGAATTGCATCTGCTGCGAAGTGAACAGCCGCCGTGCCTCTTCGTCGGTCTCTGCCGCGTAGATGCCGATGCCGAGCATGACATAGGGCTTCTCAAGATAGCCCGTGTGCCGGAACTTGCTGCGGTAGATGTCAAGCGCCGCCATCAGGTGGTCCGGCGCAAAGTGCGCCGCGAAGGCGTAGGGCAGGCCGAGCGCCGCCGCGAGTTGCGCGCCAAACAGGCTCGACCCGAGAATCCACACCGGCACATTAAGTCCCGTTCCCGGAAACGCCCGCACGGCCTGGCCCGGCGTTTCCGGCTGGAAGTAATTGAGCAATTCCACGACGTCGTTGGGGAAGCGCTCCGCCGCTTCGTGCAGGTCGCGCCGCATCGCGTAAGCCGTGCGCTGGTCGGTGCCCGGCGCGCGGCCCACCGCGAGGTCGATCCGCCCCGGGAACAGCGACTCCAGCGTCCCGTACTGCTCCGCGATCACCAGCGGCGAATGGTTCGGCAGCATGACCCCGCCCGCGCCGACCCGGATCGTCGAGGTGCCGCCCGCCACGTGCGCGATCGCGACCGAGGTCGCCGCACTCGCGATCCCCGGCATGTTGTGGTGCTCCGCGAGCCAATAGCGCAGGTAGCCGAGCTTCTCCGTGTGCCGCGCGAGGTCGAGCGAGTTGCGCAGCGCGTCCGCCGCCGTGCTGCCGCGGACGATCGGGGAGAGGTCGAGGACCGAGAAGGGAATCATGCGAAGTTAGCGGGCTTGCGGGCGGTGAGGCTTGCTTAGGGAAGGGATGCTAAGAGGCCGGCATGGATTTCTATACATATGTTCTCGGCAGCACTGGCAAGGGCGGCCTCCGCACATATGTAGGCTGGACCACCGACCTCGCGCGCCGGCTCGCCCGCCACAATGCGGGGAAGGGCGCGCGCTCCACGCGCGGCCGCCTCTGGACGCTTTTGTATTCCGAGCAGCACGCGAGCCGCAGCGAGGCCATGAGCCGCGAATGGCACCTCAAGCGCGACCGGGCTTTCCGGAAGAAACTAGCCAAGAACGTCCCAGTTTAAATTTCCCGTCATCACCGGGCCGCAGCGTCCCGCGAGTACGCCGGGCGCGGCGGCCCGGTGATGACGGATGGAAAAATTGACGCTTCTAGCGTAGCGAGCTAACGCTCCGCCCGCATCCGGGGATTTTCCCATGTCCATCGCCGATTCGATCCGCAAGCAGATCGCGCCGATCCACCCCGAAGGCTATCCCTTCGTCGGCGGCTTTGCGCTGGCCGCGATCCTTCTGTTCTGGCTGTGGACGCCGCTCGGCTGGCTTGGCGTTATCGCCACCGCCTGGTGCGCCTATTTCTTCCGCGACCCGCGCCGCGTGACGCCCGTGCGGGAAGGACTCGTGGTGTCGCCCGCCGACGGCCGCATCTCGCAGGTGACGCTCGCGCCGGCGCCGGTGGAGCTCGAGCTCGGCCCCGCGCCGCGCGCGCGCATCTCGATCTTCATGAGCGTCTTCGACGTGCACGTGAACCGCAGCCCGGTCGCGGGGCAGATCGAGCGCATCGTCTATCGCCCCGGCAAGTTCCTGAACGCAGAGCTCGACAAGGCGAGTGAGGACAACGAGCGCAACAGCTTCGCCATCCGCACGCCGGCCGGCCGCGTCGGCGTCGTGCAGATCGCCGGCCTGATCGCCCGCCGTATCGTCTGCTTCGTGCGCGAGAACCAGTCGGTTAACGCCGGCGACCGCATCGGCCTGATCCGCTTCGGCTCCCGCGTCGACGTTTACCTTCCCGAAGGCGCAAGGCCGCTCGTTTCCGAAGGGCAGACGGCGATCGCCGGCGAAACCGTGCTCGCCGATCTCGCCAGCAACCTGGGACCGGAGGCGTTCCGCGCCAGTTGAGGCGCGCTTTCGTTCCGTCGCGAGTAGGCGTATCTTGTTGCCATGACAAACATCTTTGCTCCCTTCGAGCCCGAACGCGACGAGCCGCGGCGCCGGCGCTTCAAGCCGATCCCCGTGCGCGTGCTCCTGCCCAACATGGTGACGCTGCTGTCGCTCTGCCTCGGCCTCACCGCCATCCGCATGGCGATGGAAGGCCGCCTTGAGCTCGCGATCGGCGCGATCGTTCTCGCCGCCGTGCTCGACGGCCTCGACGGCCGCATCGCGCGGCTGCTGCAGACCTCATCGCGCTTCGGCGCCGAGCTGGACAGCCTGGCCGACTTCCTCTGCTTCGGCGTGGCGCCCGGAATCATTCTCTACCATTGGGGCCTCGGCGACCTGAAGAACATCGGCTGGATCACCGTGCTCGTCTTCGCCATGTGCTCAGCGCTGCGTCTCGCGCGCTTCAACGTCATGCTGGAGGATCCGAACCGTCCGGTCTTCGCCGGCAATTTCTTCGTCGGCGTGCCCGCGCCGGCGGCCGCGCTCGTGGTCATGCTGCCCGCCTATCTGCACTTCCTCGGCTTGCCGCAGACCGTTGTCGGCATCGTCATCGCCGCGATCTATGTGATCGGCATCTCGCTGCTGATGGTCTCGCGTATTCCCACCTGGTCGGGAAAGAAGGTCGGCGCGCGCGTCCCCCGCGAATGGGTGCTGCCGGTGTTCGTGCTGGTGGTGCTCTTCACGGCAATCCTGATCAGCTACCCGTGGGAGCTGCTCTCGGTCGGCTCGGTGTTGTATCTGGCCGCGATCCCGGCGGCCTACGTGCACTACAAGCGGCTCGAACGCGCGCACATCCCGGCGGCCGCAGCGGCCACCGTGCATCACATCCAGCCGGACGAGGAAGAGCAGCGCCCCGGCCGGCTCAACTGACCGGCGGTTGGCGAGTTAATCGTCGCGGTGGGCGACCGCCGCGATGCGCGCCGAGAGATTCGAATCCGGAAACGCGCCGCGCAGGAGGCGCAGGGCCTCCGCGTCGGTCGCGGGGCGGACTTCTGACAGGAAATGGATCATCCGGTCGAGCGAGGCGCTGATCGCGCCCCGGCGCGGGCCGGCCTGCGTATTCAATTCTGCGCGCATTTGAGACTCCCCAGTTCGGGGATCGTCGCGCGCGCTTGGTTAACGAGTGGTTAAGGAAGGCCCCTGACGGAGCGCTGCCGGAAGGCGCGCCCTGGATGAAGGGGTGAAACCCCGCAAGAACGCTGCGTCATCTCGTCGGGTCCGCGACCCGTTGCGCTGGGTGGGCAGGACAATTATGCATGGCTGTCCCACGGTGGGAGCAGGGGTCGGCCAGTGGTCATGATTCAAGAGGCGCGGAGCGTGCCTTCCGGGCGGCGCCGCTGATGAATAGCGCGTCGACCGACGGACTTGCCGGCAGCACCCTCGGTGTTGCGCTGTTCGGCCTGACGGTGGTCCTGGCCTATTGCGGCGGGATCGTCCTCGCCGGCGTCGGCGCGATGTCGGCTGTCAGCATTGCGGGCCGCTCGTTCTGGAGCAGCCCGATCCTTGGCGATTACGAGCTGGTGGAGATCGGCATCGCCGTCGCCGGATCGTTGTTCCTGCCGTATTGCCAGGTGACCCGGGGGCACATCGTCGTCGACTTCTTCACGCTGAAGGCGAGCCCGTCGGTGATCCGCTGGCTCGACCGCTTCGGCTCGCTCCTGATGGCGGTTGCTTTGCTCGTCGTCGCCTGGCGGACGGTCGTCGGCTGCGTGGATATCCTGCGCAGCGGCGAGACGAGCATGTTGATGGGCGTTCCGATCTGGATCGGTTACGCCGCCGCCGTTCCGGGTGTCTGCATCGCCGGCGTCGTCGCGCTGGCGCAGGCTGCGGGCGTCGCATTCCCCGGAGCGAGCGTGGAGTCCGCCGGCTATGAGTAATTTTCAGGCGGCGTCATTGATCGTCGTCGCACTCCTCGGGTTGATCGCGATACGCGTGCCGATCGGCGCGGCGATGTTCGTGGCCGGCGCGGGCGGCTACTGGCTGCTCGTCGGCGAGACGGGCATGCTGAACTATCTCAAGCGCCTCCTGTGGGCGCGCTTCGCGGTCTATGATCTTTCGGTCATTCCGCTGTTCCTGCTCATGGGGCAGTTTGCGACCGCGGCGGGCTTCTCCCGCACCTTGTTCCGCGCCGCCAACACGCTGATGGGCCATCGTCAGGGCGGCGTCGCGCAGGCGGCGATCGTCGCCTGCGCGGCCTTCGGCTCGATCTGCGGCTCGTCCGTCGCCACAACCGCGACCATGTCGCAGGTGGCGCTGCCGGAGATGCGCCGGCTCAAATATTCGGCGCGCCTCGCCACCGGCACGCTCGCCATCGGCGGCACCTTCGGCATCATCATCCCGCCCTCGGTCATCCTCATCATCTATGCGCTGCTTGCGGAGCAGAGCATCATCAAGCTGTTCGCTGCGGCGATGCTGCCGGGCCTCGTCGCCGCGATCGGCTATCTCTTGACGATCGCGATCTATGTGCGGATGCGTCCCGGCCACGCCACGGTCCAGCCACGCGCTGGCCGCGACGAGCGCATTGAGGCGGTGCGTTCCGCCTGGCCGATCGCGGCGATCTTCCTGGTCATGTTCGTCGGCATCTACGGCGGCTGGTTCACCGCCACGGAAGGCGCGGCGGTCGGCACGGTGGCGACGCTGCTCCTCGGCTTCGCCTGGCGCCAGCTCGACCTGCGCACCGCGGTCCGCTGCGTGCTGCCGGCCGCGCAGGCGACCGGCATGATCTTCATGGTGCTGCTCGGTGCCGAGATGCTGAACACGGCGCTCGCCGTCTCGCGCATGCCGGCCGAGTTCGCCGCCTGGATCGGCACGCTCGACGTCGCGCCGATTGTCGTCGTCATCTGCTTCCTGCTGACCTTCGTCGTGCTGACCTCGGTGCTCGACGAGCTCGCCATGATGCTGCTGCTCCTGCCGATCGTGCTGCCGGTGATCATCGGCCTCGATCTGTACGGCCTGACCGAGGAGCACAAGGCGATCTGGTTCGGCATCCTGATGCTCGCCGTGGTCCAGCTCGGGCTGGTCCTGCCGCCGATCGGCCTCAACGTCTATGTGGTGTCGAGCATCGCGCGCACCGTGCCGCTGATGGAGATCTATCGCGGCATCGCGCCGTTCCTGTTCTCGGATTTCCTGCGCGTGCTCGTGCTGCTGTTCGTGCCGCAGTTTGCGCTTGCGGCATTGTGGCTCATCCGTTGAGGCAAGTCGTTGGAATCCCGTGCGCCTCAACCAATGTCGGATGGCAGTGTAGACCGGCCACGGCGGAAAATTCGTTGGATTTCCAACCATTTCGCCGCTAGGATGCACGCGTTCCAATTTGGACGTTCGTTCCGTCGAATCCCGCAGTCGTTCCATTTGTCGAAGAACGGGAAGCGGACCACAGTGTAGCCGCCAACTCTGCTACCGGAAGGGAGGATAAGAATGCATTTCATCCGAGGTCTCTGCCTGGCGCTCGTGGCTGGCGCGGCGCTCATGTACGGCGCGCCGCAGGCTGCGGCACAGGAGGTCACGCTGCGCGTGCACCAGTTCCTGCCGGCAGCCGCGCCGGTGCCGAAGAATTTCATCGCCGAATGGGGAAAGAAGATCGAAGCGGAGTCGAAGGGCCGCATCAAGGTCGAGAGCTATCCGTCGATGCAGCTCGGCGGCTCGCCGCCGCAGCTCTACGATCAGGTGAAGGACGGCGTCGTTGACGTCATCTGGACGCTGCCGGGCTACACGCCGGGCCGCTTCCCGAAGGCGGAAGCCTTCGAGCTTCCCTTCATCGCCAGCAACGGCGAGCAGACCAGTCCCGCTGCCTGGGAATTCTACCAGAAGCATCTCCAGGACGACTTCAAGGACGTGAAGATCCTGGCTATCCACACCCATGGCCCCGGCCTCATCCACGCCAAGGGCAACGGCGTGCGCAAGCTCGAGGACCTCAAGGGCCTGAAGGTCCGCGCGCCCACCCGCATCGTCAACGAACTGCTGAAGACGCTCGGCGCGACGCCGGTCGGCATGCCGGTTCCCGCCATGCCCGAAGCGCTCTCCAAGGGCGTGATCGACGGCGCCGTGGTGCCGTGGGAGGTGACGACGCCGCTCAAGGTCGCCGAGCTCGTCAACACGCACACGACCTTCGCCGGCAATCGCAGCCTCTATGTCTCGTTCTTCATCTACGCCATGAACAAGGCGAAGTACGACGGCCTGCCGCCCGACCTGAAGAAGGTGATCGACAACAATTCCGGGCCGGAGACCTCGAAATGGGTCGGCCGCGTCATGGATGAAGGCGACGTGCCCGGCTTCGAGGCCGCCAAGAAGCGCGGCAACGCCATCGTCACCCTCGACGCCAAAGAGGTGGCGCGGTGGAAGGCCGCGTCCCAGCCCGTGGTCGACGCCTGGATCAAGGAAATGGACGGCAAGGGCCTGAAGGGCAAGCAGCTCGTCGACGACGCCCGCGCCTTGATCGCGAAGTACGCCGGCCCGGAGAAGTAAGTCCGGACCTGCAGGATTGAGCCCGCCGCGTTCGCGCGGCGGGCTTTTTCATGCAAGATGCGGCCGGGCAGGGGATCATGACCGGGCGTCTCGCAGACAGGATCGTCCTCATCACCGGCGCCGCCGGCACGATCGGCAGGACGGTGGCGGCCGCGATCGCGCAGGAAGGCGGCATCGCCATCGGCTCCGATCTGAAAGGACGCGGCGCCGAGCTCGATCTCGACGTGACGCAGGAGGACGACTGGCGCCGCGCCGTCGCCGAGCTCGACCGGCGTCACGGCCGCCTCGACGGCCTCGTCAATTCCGCCGGCATCGGCATGCTCGGCAGCGTGGAGGAGACCGACTTCGCCACCTGGCGCCACATGATGGCGGTGAACGTCGACGGTATCTTCCTCGGCTGCAAATACGCGATGCCGCTCCTGCGCCGCCGCGGCGGCTCGATCGTCAATCTCTCTTCGATCTCCGGCATCGTCGCCGGGCACAACCTCGCCGCCTACAACGCCTCGAAAGGCGCGGTGCGGCTCTTGTCGAAATCCGTGGCGCTGCACGGCGCGCGCCTCAAGCCGCCGGTGCGCTGCAACTCCGTGCATCCCTCGTTCGTCGAGGGCGACATGGTCGACGCCATGCTCCGCGCGGTCCCCGATCCCGCGAAAGCGCGCGAGAAGATGACGAGCGACATCCCGCTCCGCCGCTTTGCGAAGCCGGAGGAAGTGGCGGCGCTCACCGTCTATCTGCTCTCCGACGAAAGCGGCTTCGTCACCGGCGCGGAATTCCCGATCGACGGCGGGCTTTCTGCCCGCTGAGCATTTTCCGGCGAAGCATGCCCCGGACTCGATCCGGGGTGGACACCGGTTCGCCGTAGAAAATGCGACCACTAAAATATGCTAGGCCATGATCCATTCAATTGAATCGGATCATGGCCTAGCGGTGGACGAAATACCTCCGAGCCGCTATGCCATCGCGGCCACGAGGGAGAACGCGCCATGGTGCAGATGCTCGATCCGAAAACCCTGACCGTGCTCGTGACCGGCGCCACCGCCGGCTTCGGTGCGGCCACTGTCCGCCGCTTCGCGGAGGCCGGCAGCCGCGTGATCGCCACCGGCCGCCGCGCCGACCGGCTCGACGCCCTGAAGAAAGAGCTTGGCGCCCGCTGCCATACGCTGAATTTCGATGTCGCCGACCGCGTCGCCACCGGGAAGGCGCTGGCGGGCCTCCCCGCCGAGTTCGCGAAGATCAACGTCGTGGTCGCCAATGCCGGCGGCGCGCTCGGCCTCGAGCCCGCGCATCAGGCGAACCTCGACGACTGGGACCAGATGGTGAAGGTCAACATCAACGGCGTGCTCTACACCGTGCGCGCGACGTTGCCCGGCATGATCGAGCGCGACGAGGGCCACGTCGTCATTCTCGGCTCCGTCGCCGGCGACTATCCCTATCCCGGCGGCAATGTGTACGGCGGCGTCAAGGCGTTCGCGAAGCAGTTCGCGCTCAATCTGCGCTCCGACATCCTCGGCGCCAATGTCCGCGTCACCAACGTCGAGCCCGGCCTCGCCGAGACGGAGTTCTCCGTCGTCCGCTTCAAGGGCGACAAGGAGAAGGCCGCGAAGGTCTATGAAGGCGTGCAACCGATGACCGCCGGCGACATCGCCGAGCAGATCTTCTTCTGCTGCACGCTGCCGCGCCACGTGAACATCAACCGCATCCAGTCGATGGCGACGATGCAGGCGTTCGCGCCGTTCGCGATCAAGCGCAAATAAGCGACAGGTCTAGGCAGCGCCATACTCCGCTCATTCCCGCGCAAGCGGGAATCCAGAGCCAAGAATATAGGCGTGCAAGGGGCCCTGGGTCCCCGCTTTCGCGGGGACGAGCGGATAATTTGACTCGTCACCGCACCAGATAAAACGCCCCGCCGTCCTGCGCCTGCCCGTCGAAGCGGGAGGGGCCGGTCGGCTGCAGCCGGCCGACGATCCCGCGCGATGGATTGCGCAGGATCAATTCGTCGCCCTGGATTTCCCAGCTCTGCACGCTGGCGAAGGCGCCCGGGCAATCCGAGCCGCCGCGCGCCGAATACGCGGTGCCGATGACGACGCCGCCCAGGATCATGCTGCAGTGGCGGCTGCCGTCGCCGGTCGCCAGCGTCCAGTTGCCGAACAGCGACTGCGCGGGGATCGCGTCGGCGGGCGCAACGCGCGGCTTCGCCGCGGTCATTCCACCCGGCGGATCGTCGCGCTCGCTGCGCAGCGCGACGACCTGCGTGCCGCCGTCGCCCTGCGCGGTCGCGATCTCGGGTTTTGCCGGCCTGGGCTTGGGCTTGGCCGCGGTGCTCTGCGGCAGGGTCTTTGGCGTGTCGATCACGCGCGGCTTCGCCGCGCCGTCTGCCTCGGTCAGGCCGTCGGTCATGCAGCCGGCAAGCATCACGCCGGCCGCCGCGACGGCAATCAGTCTTGGAAACCCATACATCCCGCACGCCCCGCAAACACGGAAACTATAATTTACTAGGCTCGCGGGGACGAGGGCACCTCTCCAGGGAAATCGCTGTGGATAGTGCGAACGCGCTGCCGTGCGCCCGTGAATCGCGCGGCGAGACGCTGTGCCGCGGCCTCCGGATCGCCGGCACCCATGATCGCGGAGACCACGGCGATGCCATCGGCGCCCGCGGGCGGTAGGAGATGCGCGTTGCCTTCGCCGATGCCGCCGATCGCAAGCAGCGGCAAGGCCGATAGGGCCCGCACGCGGGCAAGCCCTTCGGTGCCGAGCGCCGGCGCGGCGTCGGGCTTGGTCGCCGTCGCGAATACCGGCCCGACGCCGAGATAATCGGCATAGGCCGTATCCGCCTGCCGTGCCTCTTCCACCTGCGTGATGGAGAGCCCGATCGTCCGCTCCGGGCCGAGCAATTCGCGCGCGGCCTTTGTCGGCAGGTCCGATTGCCCGAGATGCACGCCATCGGCGCCCGCTGCAAGCGCGACGTCCACCCGGTCGTTGATCAGGAGCGGAACGTGGAGCGGATCGAGCAGCGCCTTGAGCGCCAGCGCAAGCTCGAGGAACTCCCGGCTGTCTGCTTCCTTCTCGCGCAGCTGCACGCTCGTCGCGCCGCCGCGCACGGCCGCCGCCACCACGTCCGTGAGCGAAGTCCCGCGCAGGAACGAACGGTCGGTGACGAGGCAGAGCGTGAGCGCGTTGCGCGCAAGGCTCACGGGATCACCACGAGTTGCCGCTCGACCTCCGCCGGCGAAATACGGTCGAGGAGGTCGATGAAGGCGGTACGGAACGAGGCCGGGCCTTCGGCCTTCTTCGCCGCGAGCGAGCCGGCAACGCCATAGACGGCGGCAGCGGCCGCCGCGGCTGTGAACGCATCGCGCTCGACCGCGGCGAAAGCCCCGACGACCGCCGACAGCGCGCAGCCGAGCGCCGTCACTTTCGTCATCAGCTCATGGCCGTTGCCGAGCTTCACCGCGCGCCGGCCGTCGGTGATGAGGTCGATCGCGCCCGACGCCACGACGACGCAGCCCTGGCGTTCGGCAAGGGCGCGCGCGGCCGCTTCGGCTTCCTCGGTCGTGTTCGCGCTGTCCACGCCCTTCGGCCGCGCGCCGGCGGTGCCGGCGACCGCGAGGATCTCCGAAGCGTTGCCGCGGATGACCGTCGGCCGCTCAGGGAGGAGGGCGGCGACCGTCTCGTTGCGGAAGCCGGTGGCACCCGCGCCGACCGGGTCGAGCACCCAGGGGATCGATTTCTCGCGCGCGGCCTTTGCCGCGATCCGCATTCCCTCGACCCAGGGCGCCGACAGCGTGCCGATATTAATGACGAGCGCGTTGGAGAAGGAGACGAACTCCGCCACTTCTTCCCTGGCATGCACCATGGCGGGCGACGCGCCGATGGCGAGCAGGGCGTTCGCCGCCACGTCCATCGAGACGTAGTTGGCGATGTTGTGGACGAGCGGCCGCTTCTCGCGGAGTACGGAAAGCAGACGTGCGGATTGGACGGCGATGTCGGTCATGGCTCCTCCCTTCGCTGGTACGAACCAGATCAGGTTCCATGGGTGTGATCTCAGCTCCGGAACGGAGCACCCCAGGAGTGTCGCAATCTTGTAGGCGGGAGTTTTTTCCCGTCAAGCCGTTTATGGCACCAGCGGATGCCCCGGCATCAGGTCGTAGGGGTGCTTCCAGCCGGGCAGCGCCCGGATGCGCTCGCGCCAGGCGCTGATCGCCGGATGGTCGGCGCCGATGTCGAAGCCGAATTCCTCGGCCGGGTAGAAAAGGTATCCGGCTAGCGAGATGTCGGCGATCGTCGGCCGCTCGCCAAGCAGGAACGGTACCTTCTGCAGCCGCTTGTTGACGATGCCGAGATTGTTGTCGATCCGCGCCTTGAGGAATTCGAACACCGCCTTGTCGGGCGTCGGCTTCGCCCAGTTCTTGATGAAGCGGTAGGGCCCGAGGAAGCCGTTGACCTTCTGGTTGTCGAACAGGACCCAGCGCAGCACTTCGAGCTCTTCGTCCTCGCCCTGCGGCAGGAACTTGCCGCTCTTCCTCGCGAGATAGGTGAGGATCACGCCCGACTGGCTCAGCTTTTTCTCGCCGTGCACGAGCACCGGCGCTTCGCCCATCTCGTTGATCTTCTCGCGGTACTCCGGCGTGCGCTGCACGAGGCCCTTGAAGAAATCGATCCACACCGGCTCCCAGTCGGCGCCGATGAGATTGAGCATCAGCGCCGCGCGGTACGCATTGCCGGACTGGGCGAAGCAATAGAGCTGGTATTCGGGCATCGATCGAATTCCTTGTTCAAGATTGCTGCGGATCAGTTATTTCCCCTCTCCCCAACGGGGAGAGGGTGGCGAGGCGCGCCGCCGCACTGCCGAAGGAGTCAGCGCGGCAATCGATCGGCGCGCCGAGCCGGGAGAGGGGGCTTGCTTTGCCAATTGCAACGCAGTCGAGATGATTTCCAGAATCTCGTCCGTAGAACGAAGCACGTCGTTATTCCAGAATCGCAGCACGCGAAATCCTTGCTCGCTCAGAAACTGATCGCGCGCCTTGTCCTTTTGGTTTTCGTTGTGCTGAGCGCCATCCACTTCGATCACGACCTTCGCTCGCAAGCATGCAAAATCGGCGACGTACGGCCCAATCGGCACCTGCCGCTTGAATTTCAGTCCCTGAAAGCGGTGGGCGCGCAGCCGGTACCAAAGCCGCCGCTCGGCATCGGTCATCGTCTTCCTAAGCGCTTTCGCTCGCTCAACCGACATCCCCCTCTCCCGCCTCGCGCCTTCGGCGCTCGGCACCCTCTCCCCCAAAAGGGGGAGAGGGGAAGCGTGATCAGACAACTGGTGCGATCAGGCGTCGTTCGCGTCACTTCATCGTCGGAATCACGAACTCCGCGCCGTCCTTGATCCCCGACGGCCAGCGCGAGGTGATGGTCTTCGTCTTCGTGTAGAAGCGCACTGAATCCGGCCCGTGCTGGTTGAGGTCGCCGAACATCGAGCGCTTCCAGCCGCCGAACGTGTAGTAGGCGAGGGGAACCGGGATCGCGAAATTGACGCCCACCATGCCGACGTCGACCTTGCTCGCGAAGTCGCGCGCCGCGTCGCCGTCGCGTGTGAAGATCGCGACGCCGTTGCCGTATTCGTTCTTGTTCGGGAGCTCCAGCGCCTCCTGGTAGTCCGCCGCGCGCACGACCGAGAGCACCGGCCCGAAGATCTCGTCCTTGTAGATCTTCATCTCCGGCTTCACCTCGTCGAACAGGCAGCCGCCCATGTAGAAGCCGTTCTCGTAGCCCTGCATCTTGAAGCCGCGGCCGTCGACGCGGAGCTTGGCGCCTTCCTTCACGCCCGTCTCCACGTAGCCGAGCACTTTCTCGAGGTGCTGCTTCGTGATCAGCGGGCCGAAATCGGCGTCCGTCGAGGTCGAAGGGCCGATCTTCAGGCTCTCGACGCGCGGGATCAGCCGGTCCACGAGGTTGTCGGCCGTTTTCTTGCCGACCGGCACCGCGACCGAGATCGCCATGCAGCGCTCGCCCGCCGAGCCGTAGCCCGCGCCCACGAGCGCATCCACGACCTGATCCATGTCCGCGTCCGGCATGACGATCATGTGGTTCTTGGCGCCGCCGAATGCCTGCACGCGCTTGCCGTGCGCGGTGCCGCGCGTGAACACGTATTCGGCGATCGGCGTCGAGCCGACGAAGCCGACGGCGCGGATGTCCGGATCGTCGAGGATCGCATCCACCGCCACCTTGTCGCCGTTCACGACATTGAAGATGCCGGCCGGCAATCCCGCTTCGAGGAAGAGTTCCGCGATCCGCATCGGCACGCCCGGGTCGCGCTCCGACGGCTTCAGCACGAAGGCATTGCCGCAGGCGATCGCCGGCGCGCACTTCCAGAGCGGGATCATTGCCGGGAAATTGAACGGCGTGATGCCGGCGACGACGCCGAGCGGCTGCCGCATGGAATAGAGGTCGATCCCCGGTCCCGCACCGTCCGTATATTCGCCCTTCATCAAATGCGGGACGCCGCAGGCGAACTCGACCACTTCGAGCCCGCGCTGGATGTCGCCGCGGGCGTCGCCGATGGTCTTGCCGTGCTCGCGCGCGAGCAGCTCCGCGAGCTGGTCGTATTCCTTCTGGATCAGCTCGAGGAACTTGAACATCACCCGCGCACGGCGCTGCGGGTTGGTGGCGGCCCAGCCCGGCTGCGCCGCCTTTGCGTTCTCGACGGCGGCACGCACTTCCGCGGCGGTCGCGAGCGCGACCCTGGCGATCACCTCGCCGGTCATGGGTTGGAAGACGTCGCCCGTCCGGCCGGACGCGCCCTTGACGTGTTTGCCGCCGATGAAGTGGCCGATCTCGCGCATTCTTCTCCCCTCCCGAATACCGCTGGACGCGCTTGCCGCGTCCGAGTTCTCGTCTTTCTCCTACCGCAGCGCCGGAGCGCGCGAAAGGCCGACGTTCGCCTGAAAAACCGCGGAAACTCGCGGATTTAACGGTCTTTTAGGCCGCTGCGGGCTAAGCCATTTCCCAGGTGAGCCACGCCAGAACGGCGCGGACATGGACGGAGAATCCGATGGATCTCACCACGGGGCTCGGCCTTCTGGCCGGGGCTGCAGTGGTCGTATCGCTTATCCTGATGGGCGGCGACCTCCGGACCTTCTACGACGTGCACGCCGTGATCGTGATCTTCGGCGGCTCGTTCGCGGCCACCCTCATTCGTTTCCCCCTGCAATCGATCCTGCACGGCGTGCCGCTTGGGCTGAAATACGCCTTCACCATGCGCCGCATGACCCAGCGCGATCTCGTCGACGAGCTCGCGAGCCTCGCCGACGTCGCCCGCAAGCAGGGCCCGCTCGGCCTCGAGAAGGTGGAGATCGACGACCCGTTCCTCGCCAAGGGCGTGCGCTACGTCGCCGACGGCTATGACGCAAATTTTATCCGCGAGACGCTGACGCGCGACCGTGAGACGTTTCTCACGCACCTCGACGAGGGTCAGAAGATCTACCGCGCCATCGGCGACTGCGCGCCGGCCTTCGGCATGGTCGGCACGCTGATCGGCATGGTGCAGATGTTCGCCAACATGACCGACCCCTCCAAGCTCGGCCCGTTCATGGCGATCGCGCTGCTCGCCACGCTCTACGGCGCCGTCGTCGCCAATATTCTTTGCCTCCCGATCGCCGACAAGCTGCACGGCAAGCTCGCCGACGAGGAGGTGAACCGCACCCTCATCATCGACGGCGTCCTCATGCTGCGCGAAGCGAAGAGCCCGCAGATCGTGCGCGAGATGCTGCTCGCGTACCTCCCGGAAGCCGGCCAGGAAAAAGCAGAGGCAGTGCCGGCGTGATGCCCGGCCGTATGTAGCGTATGGCGAAGAAACGCGGAGCGGCACACGGCGGCGGCGGGCACGGCTGGTTCGTGACGTTCGCGGACCTCATGGGCCTGCTCGTGAGCTTCTTCGTGATGCTGGTCGCGTTCTCGACGCAGGACGCGGGCAAGCTGCAGGTCGTCGCCGGCTCCATGCGCGAGGCGTTCGGCACCCAGAAGGTGAACCGCTTCACCGGCATCGTCGAGGTCGACGGCGTGCCGATCCGCCCGCGCCTGAAGAGCGCGGAGCGCGTGCCGCCCGATCTCGCCACCGACCGCCCGGCGCCGAACGAGCTCGACAACAAGCTCGAGCGCGGCTTGCGCGACGTGACTGACCGCCAGTTCGCGCTCGCCGCCGCCTCGCTGCGTCAGGCGCTGCAGGAGCTTCCCGATATCGCCGAGCTCTCCAAGCACATCGTCGTCACCGAGACGAAGGACGGCCTCAATATCGAGATCGTCGATCAGGACGGCCGCTCCATGTTCCCCGAGGGGGCCAAGGAGCCCTATGACCGCACGCGCACCGTGGTCGCCAAGATCGCCGAAGGCATCCGCAAGCTGCCCTACCGGCTCACGATCACCGGCCACACCTCGGCGAGCAACCGCCCGCCGCGGCCCGGCTACGGCGCCTTCGATCTCTCCGCCGACCGCGCCAACGCCGTGCGCGCGATCCTCGAGGCCGAAGGCGTGATGCCGAACCAGATGTACATGGTGGCGGGCCGCGCCGACACGCAGCCGCTGTTCCCCGAGGACCCGTACCTCGCCGCCAACCGCCGCGTCTCCATCACGCTGATGAAGGAAGCGCCGCCGGTGCCCTTCGGGTTGAAGCCGTAGATAGCCGGACGACGACCTCACCCTTCGAGACGTGGCGCTTCGCGCAGCTCCTCAGGGCGAGGTCACTTTTTTTGGCCTCATGGTGAGGAGCCGGGCGAAGCCCGGCTCCTCACCATGAGGCCGCTCACGGGCCCGCCGCTTGACCCCGCCGCGTCGCTCCTCCACATCAGCGCCCGAAGGAGCGCGCGCATGAACCAGCCCGCCGGAGCCAAAGTTCACGATCTCACCGTCCAGGAGGTGAGAGCCGGCCTCGAGACCGGGGAGATCGTCCTCGTCGACGTGCGCGAGCCGCATGAGAATGCGGCCGAGCGCATCCCGGGCGGCGCGCTGAACGCGCTGCAGAGCTTCGACCCGGCAGCACTCCCGGACCCCGGCGCTAGGCGCCTCGTTTTCTACTGCCGCTCCGGCCGCCGCTCGGTGACGGCGTCGCAGCTCGCGCAGGCCGCGGGCCTGCCCTACGACGCCCACATGGCCGGCGGCATCCTCGCCTGGAAGGAAGCCGGCTTCGACACCGAGCGCGGGTGAAAAATTTCCCTCCCCCGCTTGCGGGGGAGGGTGGCGAGCGAAGCGAGCCGGGTGGGGGTCGTTCGCAATCGCCGTTGCCACCCCACCCGGCTCGGCGCTTTGCGCCTCGCCACCCTCCCCTGAAGGGGAGGGATTGGAAAGAGGAGACCAACCGCAAAATGACGGTTCGACTCGTCCGTAATTTCCTGATCGCCATCCTCGCCACCTTCGCCATCGCCGCACTGACGGCGTCTGCGCGCGCGCAGGATCGTGTCGTCAACATCTACAACTGGTCGGACTACATCGACCCCAAGGTGCTCGAGGACTTCACGAAGGGGACCGGCATCAAGGTCGTCTATGACACCTTCGACAGCAACGACGTGGTCGAGACCAAGATGCTCGCGGGGAAAACCGGCTACGACGTCGTCGTGCCCTCGCAGACCTATCTGCAGCGGCTGATTTCCGCCGGCGTGTTCCAGAAGCTCGACAAGTCGAAGCTGCCGAACCTGAAGCACGCCTGGCCGGAGATCGCGAAGCGCCTCGCCACCTACGACCCCGGCAACGAATACGCGGTCAACTACATGTGGGGCACGACCGGCATCGGCGTGAACCTCGACCGCGCGCGCGAGCGGCTCGGCAAGGTTCCGCTCAACACCTGGGACGTGGTGTTCAAGCCGGAGGTGCTCGCGAAGTTCGCCGATTGCGGCGTGCACCTGCTCGACGCGCCCGACGAGCTCATCCCCACGGCGCTGCGCTGGCTAGGCCTCAACCCCGACAGCAAGAACACCGCCGACATCGAGAAGGCGGGCGCGGCGCTCATGCAGATCCGCCCGCACGTGCGCAAGTTCCATTCGTCGGAATACATCAACGCGCTGGCGAACGGCGAGATCTGCCTCGCCGTCGGCTGGTCCGGCGACGTGCTGCAGGCGAAGGCGCGCGCCGAGGAGGCGGCGCAGGGAACGGGTAAAGGCGCGGGCAAATCCGTGAACCTCGACTACGTGCTGCCGAAGGAAGGCGCGCACATGTGGTTCGACAGCATGGCGATCCCGAAGGACGCGCCGCACGTCGCCGAGGCGCACGCCTTCATCGACTACATGCTGCGGCCGGAGGCGGCGGCGAAGAACAGCAACGCCGTCTCCTACGCGAGCGGCAACCTTGCCGCGCAGCAATTCATCGACAGGAAAATCCTCGACAACCCGTCAATCTACCCCGACGCGGAGACGATGCAGCGCCTCTTCATCTCGACGCCCTACGACCAGAAGACCCAGCGCATCGTCACGCGGGTTTGGACCAGGGTGAAGACGGGGAGGTGAGGGTCATCCTGAGGTGGCCGGCGAAGCGGCCCTCGAAGGACGCGATCAGAGGAATCGTCATCCCGGCCGAGCGAGCGCACTTGTGCGCGAGCGAGAGCCGGGATCGTATGCAGCAGGAGGAAGACGGTCCCGGCTCGCGCTCGCTTGCCTCGCAAGCTCGCTCGGCCGGGACGACGGGCCGTAAGGCGCGCCGTGGCGCCCCTCACGCCTCCGCCAGCCGCCGCAACTGGTCGTAATCGAGAATGGTGAGCTTGCGTCCGCCGATGCGGATCAGCGCGTTGCGCTGGAATTCGTTGAGCACGCGGCTCACGTGCACGGCGGTGAGCCCGGTGGCGTCGGCGATCTGCCGCTGGCGCAGCGGAAAATCCATCGTCTGCTCCTGCACCATCCCGTGCAGCGCAAGCCGCTTGCCGAGATCGAGGATCAGCCGCGCGATCCGCTCGTCCGCCGTCCGCCGTCCGAGATCGATCGCCAGATCGTCCGCCTGCGCCCGCTCCGCGCTCCACAGCTCGCCGAGCGTGCGCAAGAGGTCCGGACTCGACAAGACGGTGTCCCGCATCTCCTCGCGCCGGAAGCGGCGGTAGAACACCTCGGTGATCGCCTCGATCGTGCGTCCGAACCGCGGCTGGAACAGGCTCGCGGTGGAGTCGATCTCGCCCGGCAGCAGGAACGCGAGGGTCTGCCGGCGGCCGTCGGCCATCGCGGTCGAAACCATGGCCCAGCCGCTGCAGATCACGTGCACGAATTCCGACCATTCGCGCGGCCCGCAGATCACCCGCCGCGCCGTGATCGACTGCACGAGCGTGCGCGCGGACGAGGTCGCCGGCAGCGCGCTCGGCTTGTGCCGCATGCCCGCGCACAGGTTCAGCCGTTTGGCGGCGCAAGCGCCACAAGCGGTGAATGTGCCCGGCTCGTTGCTCATGCCGTCTTCATGCCGCCCGCTCGTCCGCGGCCCCAGGCTTCGGCGACGCCGCGGCGGCGAGGCGAGGGCCGGCGGCCGCCCTTCCGGCCTGCAGCCGGAACTGTGCCACGCGCTTCTGCATCATCGTCGCCATCTCTTCGAGCGTCTTCGCCGATGCCGCATTCTGCTCCACGAGCGCCGAGTTTTGCTGCGTCACTTCGTCCATCTGCGTGAGCGCGGTGTTGATCTGGTCGATGCCGGTGGCTTGCTCGCCGCTCGCGGACGCGATCTCGGAGACGACGTCCGCCACCTGCTTGATCGAGGCGACGATCTCGGAGAGCGCAGTACCGGCGCGGTTCACGAGCTCGACGCCCTCCTGCACCTGCTCGGAGCTGTTGTTGATCAGCTCCTTGATGTCCTTCGCCGCCTGCGACGATCGCTGCGCGAGGCTGCGCACCTCCGCCGCCACGACCGCGAACCCGCGCCCCGCTTCGCCGGCGCGCGCCGCCTCCACCGCCGCGTTCAGCGCCAGCAGATTGGTCTGGAACGCGATCTCGTCGATCACGCCGATGATGTCGGAAATCTTCTTCGAGGATTCCTCGATCTTCGCCATCGAGGCCACTGCCGATCCGATCACCTCGCCGCCGCGGCCCGCCACCTCGCGCGTGCTGCCGGCGAACTCGTTGGCCTTGTGCGCGTTCTCGGCGTTCCTCTTCACCGTCGCCGACATCTGCTCCATCGAGGCCGACGTCTGTTCCAGGCTGGCCGCCTGTTCCTCCGTCCGCTGCGACAGGTCCGTCGTGCTCGAGGAGATTTCCTTGGCGGCGTTGGAGACTTCGTCGGAGGCTCCCCGGATCTCCGTCATGATCGCCGCCATCGAGTCGAGCAGGTCGTTCACCCCGCCGCACAGTTGCGCGAGCTCCCCCGACTTGCCGCTCATTGGAATGCGGCGCGTGAAATCGTTCGCCTTCGCCGCCGCCACCACCTGTCCGGTCTGCTCCACCGCGACCCGCATGGCGGTCACGTCGGACGCGTATTTGACGACCTTGAATGCCTTGCCGTTCGTATCGAGGATCGGGTTGTAGCTCGCCTGAATCCAGATTTCCTTGCCGCCCTTGCCGATGCGCTTGTATTGGGCGGCGTCGAATTCGCCGCGCGCGAGCTTCTGCCAGAATGCCTGGTACTCCGGGCTGTCGCGATAAGCCGGCTCGACGAATATGCTGTGGTGCCGGCCGCGGATCTCATCGAGCGTGTAGCCCATCACGTTCAGGAAATTCTCGTTGGCGTGGACGATCTGCCCGTCGAGCGTGAACTCGATGACCGCCTGCGCCTTGTTGATGGCGGCGAGCATCCCTTCGTTCATGCGCGATTCGGTGACGTCCTTCCATTCCAGCATGTTGCCGATGTAGTTGCCGCTCTTGTCGAGCAGCGCGTTGACGAGCAGCGAGATCTTGAGATCGCCGATCGTGATCTCGGTCTTGAACGGCAGCCGGGAAGGATCGGAAAGCAGCTTCCGCTGATGCTCGGGGTTCTCGTGAAACGTATCGATGCATGTGCCGACGATCTTGTCGGGATCGAAGCCCGGCCAAGCCTTCCTGAACGTATCGAGATGCTTGTCGAACAACTCCTTCGTCGGCTGATTGACGTAGGTGACCGTAAAGTCCCGGTCGATCATCATGATCGCCGACGTCACGAGCTCCGGCATCCGCGCCTTCAGATACTCGAGCTTGCTCGAATGTTTTCCCGCGCTCTTGCCATTCGGTTGCGCAGATTCCGACTTGAACCAGGCCATGAAGTTTCCCCGTCTTGCCCCGTTGATCCCGACAGATATGACATCAGCGCATCAGCATCCGACCTTCGCCTTCACGACATCCGTCGGCGGCACGCAAGCGTGCGCTGGCTCCCGTGAATGGCGAATGGTTCATCCGTTCGACCGCCTGGAGTTTCTGCAGGGCGTGGCGCCGGCTGGCCCCTTCGAACTCGTTCCACTCAACAACGGACTGAATGCGAACGCGGCTGATCGACTCGACCCGCACCGCTTTCGGATGGAGCTTTTACGCTCGATTCGTTAGTGGGTAACTAAGTAGTGCGGGAACCGAAATTGTTGCCTCAAGATCACAACAAAAATTAAAGCCGCGGTTTCTTTCTGCGCGAAACCTGACGCAGAAGTTTAGTGCGCACCTTTCAACTCGTTGCGTGGAGCGGATCGGAAATTTTCTCGCCGGCGGCGGTCGCGCCTTGTTGGTCGCCGTAGGCCGGCGCGATCAGGCAGGCCGTATCGGTCAGGCCCGCCAGCGGCGGTGCAGCCAGAGCCATTGCTCCGGGTGCTCGCGCACCCAGCCTTCGATGATGGAGGTGACGGTCTGCATCGCGCCGGCGATGTCGATGAGCCCCTCCGCATCGCGCGGCAGGTCGATCGCCGGCGTCAGCTCGAGCCGGAAACGGTTTTTCGGCAGCCGGATCACCCGCGCGCCGTGCACCGGGCACTCGTATTGCCGCACCAGCCGCGCGAGCGTCGGGTTCGCCCAGCACGGCCGCCCGAAGAACTGCACCTTCACCCCGGGCTTGCGATGCTGGTCCACGAGCATGCCGAGATGTCCGCCGCGCTCGAGCACGCCGCCCATGAAGATGCCCGCTGCCGGTCCCGCCGGCACGAGCTGGCTCATCAGTTCAGCACGGGTTTCATGAATGAGCTCGGCGAAGACGCGGTTGTTCGGAATGCGGAACAGCACCGCCGAGTCGAGGCCGTATTTGCGTGCGGCGACCGCCGCCAGCTCCCAGTTCCCGAGATGCGCCGAGAACAGGAGCGCCGGCTTGTTGTCGGCATAGAGCCCGATGAAGCGCGAGACGTCGAAGGTCTCCACGCGCCCCGCGTTCGGCCGCGCGTCGTCGTAATCCCACATCCTGTCGAGGTGCAGGAATTCGCCGGCCACGCGCCCGAGGTTCTCCCAGCAGCCCTTCAGGATTTCCTCGCGCTCCGCCTCGCTCTTCTCCGGGAAGGCGTGGCGCAGATTCTCGCGACCGATGCGGCTCACCGGCAGCCACGGGCCGATCCATCGCGCCCAGGTGCCGGTGAAATCCGACGAAGTATCCGGGTTGACCCGCGCAAGCACGTGCAGCAGCGGCTTCACCACGACGGCGAGCAGAAGATCGCCGAGCCGGCCAAACAGACGATCGACCGGCTCGAAGAACCACGCGTTCCGCTTTCGGAAGTAGCGCCAGCGGAGCCGTAACGTTCCCATGCCGGTGTCGGCCAGTTCTAGAACCGCACGACGATCTTGCCGAACACGCGCCGGCTTTCCAGCCGCGCGAGTCCCTCGCCGAAATCGGCGACGGCGATCTCGGAATCGATCACCGGCCGGATGCCCTTCGCCATCTTGTCGAGGCTCGAGCGAATATTGGCGATGGTGAAGCCGAAGGAGCCGAAGATCTTGTACTGCTGCTGGAAGAGCTGCATCAGGTTCATCGTCGTCGTCGGCCCCGATGTCGCGCCGCAGGTGACCAGCCGGCCGCCGCGCTTCAGCGACAAGAGCGATCCCTGCCAGGTCTCCGCGCCGGTATGCTCGAACACGACGTCGACGCCCTTCTTCTGCGTGAGCTTGCGCACGACGCCTTCGAAGCGGTCCTTGCGGTAGTTGATGACGTGATCGGCGCCGAGCGCCTTCGCCTTTTCCGCCTTCTCGTCGTCGCCGACGGTGGTGATGACGTTCGCACCGAGCGCCTTGGCGATGCGGATCGCGGCCGAGCCGATGCCCGAGCCGCCAGCGTGCACAAGCACCGTCTCGCCCGGCTGCAGCTTCGCGTTGTCGAACAGCATGTGCTCGACGGTGGCGAAGGTGAGGGGAGCGCAGGCCGCGTCCGTCACGCTGACGCCGGCCGGCACCTTGATCGCGAGCCGCGCCGGCCAGTTGTAGAGGTCCTGCGCGTAGCCGTCGATGTGGAAGCCCGCGAGCCCATTCACGGTCTCGCAGAGATTCTCGCGGCCTTCGCGGCAGGCTTTGCACTGGCCGCAGGTGAGCGCGCCATAGGGCACCACGAGCTCGCCCGGCGCAAAGCCGGAAACGCCTTCGCCGACGGCAGCGATCTCGCCGACCGCTTCCGCGCCGACCACGACCGGCAGCTTGCGCTTGGCGAAGGCCATGCCGCGCCACCCCCACACGTCGATGTGGTTGAGCGCGATCGCCCGCGTGCGGATCTGCACCTCGCCGGCGCCGGGCGCGGCGGGCGCCGGAATCTCGGCCAGTTCGAGTTTTCGGTCGCCGACCAGCCGTAGCGCGCGCATGCGGGAACGTTCCATGAAAGGAGAATAAGAAAGAAGGGAAACGGCTAAGCGGTCAGCCGCGCGCCGTCAATCGTGCAGCAACCGGCCGCAGGCACGGCGCCTCAGTGCGGCTCCCCGCTCAGCACCAGGCACACGTTCTGCCCGCCAAACCCGAAGGAATTGGAGATCGCGTAGCGCACTTTGGCGTCCCGGGCCGTGTTCGGTACCACGTCGAGGGGGATTTCCGGATCGGGCACCTGGTAGTTGATGGTGGGCGGGATGCGCTGGTGCTGGATCGTCAGCAGCGAGAACGCCGCCTCGATCGCGCCGGCCGCCGACAGCGTATGCCCGATCATCGATTTGTTCGAAGAGATCGGCACCCTGGTCGCCCGCTCGCCGAGCACGGTGGTCACGCCTTTGGCTTCCATCTTGTCGTTTTCCGGCGTGCCGGTGCCGTGCGCATTGATGTAATCGACGTCCTCCGGCGTGATGCCGGCGTCGGCGAGCGCATTGCGGATGCAGCCGATGATCGGCTTACCGTCCGGGCTCGAGCGCGTGCGGTGGAACGAGTCGGCCATCTCGCCGCAGCCGGCGATGACGCCGAGAATCTTCGCGCCGCGCGCTCGCGCGTGATCGAGATTTTCGAGCACGAGAGTCGCCGCGCCTTCCGCCATCACGAATCCGTCGCGGTTCTTCGAGAACGGCTTCGACGCGGCGGAGGGGGGATCGTTCTGGGTGGAGAGCGCGGAGAGCAGCGCAAATCGGATCAGCGCTTCGGTGTTCACCGAACCGTCGGTGCCGATCGAGAGCGCGACATCCGTCTCGCCGCGCTGGATCGCTTCGACGCCGAGCTGGATCGCGGATGCGCCGGACGCGCAGGCGGTCGACAGCGCGATCGGCGATCCCCTGGTGCCGAGCTTGTCGGCGAGCCGCTCGGTCGTGCCGCGATAGAGGAACCGCTCGTAATAGGGAGCGAAGCGCTCCGTCTCCGCCATGCGGATCAGGTCGTCGTAGCCGATCGTTTCCGCGTTGCTTGCCGACGCGAGCTCGATGCGCTGCGGCCATTCCACCTCGACCGGCGGCACCGCGACGAACAGCGGCCCCGGAAAATCGCCTTTGCTGCCGACGCCGGACTCGGCAATCGCCTCTTCGGCGGCAAGCAGCGCGAACTCTTCGGAAAGGGCAGGGGCGCACACCGGCTCGGCCGGGATGAAATCGATGGTGCCGGCGACGCGCGTGCGCAGCCCTTCGGTCGGGAAGCGCGTGATCTCGTGGATGCCGGACACGCCGCCCGTGAGCTTCTTCCAGTTGTCTTCCTTGCCGATGCCGAGCGACGTGACGATGCCGATCCCCGTTACCGCGACGACGGGCCGACCCTTGTGATCCTGCACGTTCTTGCTCATGCCGCCCTCCGTCGTTCAGGCCGGTTCGACGAGTGCCAGACCTTCTCCGCGCCAGACGCCGATGCCGGTGACCAGCGCCTGCTTGAGCGTGCCCGACCAAGGAAGCTCGAAGCCCGTCGGGTCGAGCGCCGGCCACAGCCCGCCGCGCGAAATGGCCAGCGCCGCCAGCCCGACATTGAGCGGAAACTGCGCCTCCACTCCATGCCCGAGCACGGAACCCGTGGCCCGCACCGGAATCCCTTCGAGCGACCCTAATGCGGTCCGTTCCGCTTGCGTCGCATGCGCGGCACCGCTTGCGGAGGATAGCACCGCCAACTCGCCGCTGGCGAGCCGCGGTTTCACGTCGCCCAGCATCCGGGAAATGGCTGCTTCCAGCGAATCGACGTCGCGGCGGCAACGCGCCGCATCGATGTGAGTGAGCTTGGCATAGACGCGCGCGCCGCGCGCCTCGGCGTGCGCCCGCGATTCAATGACCAGAAACGCGCCGAGCGATCCCGCGGCGATCCCGGCGTGCCCGGCTCCGCGCGCCCAGACCGGTTGATAGGGAGCCTTCAATGCCTCCCGCCCGAATGCGAGCTGCAACAGGATGTCCCAGCGCTGGCCGTTATAGGCGCCGCCGACGAAGCCGATCTCGCTCTGTCCGGCAGCGATGCGCCGGGCGGCGATCCGCAGCGCGTCGACGCCGGCAAGCTCCTCGCCCATGAACGTCCGCGACGAGCCGATCACGTTGAACACGATCGAGATGTTGCCGGCGAGGAGGTTCGCGAGCTGCGCGAGCGACAGCGTCGGCCGCAGGTCGCTCAACAAGCGCTCGTTCAGGAGCCGCTTCGGATTCTCCGCGGTCCGCAGGTCCGTCAGGATCTTGCCGTCGACGGCCGTGTCGCGTTCGCCGCCGCCGGCCGCGACCAGCATATCGACCCGGCTGAGAATCTCATTGTTGCCTTTGATGCCAGCGTCGTCGAGCGCGAGCCCCGCCGCGTAGCAGCCGATCCGCTGCCACGGCTCCATCTGCCGCTGGTCGCCCTTCTTCGGGATCTGCAGGTCGAAATTGATTGGCGCGATCGGGTGGACGACGTAGGGCGCGAACGAGGTCTCGTCGACGATCGGCTTCGCGGCGGACAGGCCGTTCCAGTGCGCGTCCAGACCCTCGCCCAGGCAGGAGACGAGCCCGATGCCCGTGATCAGTACGTCGCGCGCGTCACCCGGCATTCGGCACCAACTCCGGGGGAAAGCCGACCCGGCGAGCCTGGGCAATCACATGTTCCCTGAACGTCGGGGAAGGGAAGGGCATGACGCGGAACGTGGTTTCAGCTTCGCATTTCAATTTGCCGTCGGCGAGAACCCGGTTTGACGTTTTATAGAAGCCGGAGCCCTCGTGCAGGAGCCGCGCTTCGAGCAGGAGCTGCGTGCCCGGCGTGACGAAGTCGCGCATCTTCGCCTCGTGCACGATCGAAAGAAACGGAAAACGCTCGAACTTCGTCAGCCCGAGGATCAGCCAGCCGGCGGTCTGCGCCATGGATTCGATCAACAGCACGCCCGGCAGGATCGGATGGCCGGGGAAATGGCCGAGATAGATGCTGGAATCGACAGGCACTGCCGACTCGCACTGCGCCAAGCCATTCTCGATCGACAGCGAACGGATGCGGTCGACCAGAATGAAGATTTCGATTTGCATTCCTAGAACTCAGGCGCCCTTCGCAGCTTTCAACTCGTCGATCCGTTCGCACAGATTGCTCAGGACGAAATACTGCTCGGTCGTCGCCTTGCCCTCGTTGACTTCCTGGGTCCACCGCTCGAGCGGCAGCTTGATGCCGAATGCCTTGTCGATGGCGAATGCGATATCGAGGAAGTCCAGGCTGTCGATCCCGAGGTCGTCGATCGCATGGCTTTCCGGTTTGATGTTCTCGCGCGGAATATCGCACGTCTCGGCAATGATGTTGGCGACCGTATCGAAGGTCGAGGACATGACGGGTCTCCAATCGGGCGGCGCGCGGCCTTGGGGACAAATTGAAAGGGCCGGGACGGCAGCCGGCCCAGCAGGGGTCTTGTGCGGGTTTCGCGCTCCTATAGCGGACGGCGCATGGGCTTTCAATGGCGCTGCGACGCGGAAGATGCCGCCGTCCGGGCCAATTTCGGCGGGCCTTGCCACGGGCAGCGGGTCCGCGTCTCGGCGTCGGCTTGCAACCGCAAGAATCGATATGATACCGGCATAGTGGAGACGGAGTCGGCCCGCGGCGAAATGGGGTTCGCGCCAAAGGGCCGTGCCGCCGACCCGACCTGTTGCCTGCCATCCAGACTCCGGCCGGAACCGCCCTCCTCGGCATAACCCCAAGGCTTTCGGTCTCGGCGATGAACGTCGAATTTCACGCCGGCTTCTTCGTATTCGCGCTCCTCGCCCTGGCAGCCGCGTCCGTGCCGCTGGCGCGCACCCCGCGCGGGCCGGTCATTATCTATGGAGCCGCCGCCGCGATCGCCGCCATTGCGGCGTTGTCGGGAGCGATCGCCGCCGCTCGCGGCATTCCCCTGCAGGTCCGCCTGCCGCTCGGCCTGCCGGGTATCGGCGTCCGCCTGCAGCTTGACGCGCTCTCCTCGATCTTCGCGCTGATCGTCAATCTCGCCGCCGCGCTCGCGAGCCTCTACGCCGTCGGCTACGGCCGCCACGAGCACGAGCAGGGGCGGGTGTTGCCGTTCTACTGCCTGTTCCTGCTCGGCATGAATCTCGTCCTCGTCGCCGATGACGCGTTCACGTTTCTCATCGCCTGGGAGTTCATGTCGCTGTCGTCGTGGGCGCTCGTGCTCGTGCATCACAAGAGCGAAGTGAACCGCAATGCCGGCTTCCTCTATCTCACCATGGCGGCGATCGGCACGCTCGCGCTGCTGTTCGTCTTCGGCATGCTCGCAGGCGGAGCGGGCGGCTACGCATTCGATGCCATCCGCGCCCAGGAGCTCAACGGCTTCGCCGCAGGCGTGACGCTCCTGCTGGCGCTGGTCGGGACCGGATCCAAGGCCGGCCTCGTCCCGCTGCACGCCTGGTTGCCGCCCGCGCATTCGGCGGCGCCGAGCCACGTCTCCGCGCTGATGAGCGGCGTGATGACCAAGGTGGCCGTCTATGGGTTCATCCGCATCGTGTTCGATCTGCTCGGCGCGCCCGACTGGTGGTGGGGCACGCTCGTCCTCGTGCTCGGCGGCATCACCGCGGTGCTCGGCGTGCTCTACGCGCTCATGCAGCACGATCTCAAACGGCTGCTCGCCTATCACACGGTCGAGAATATCGGCATCATCTTCATCGGCCTCGGGCTCGCGCTTGCCTTCAAGTATCACGGCATGACCGGCGCCGCGGCGCTCGCGGCGACGGCGGCGATCTTCCACGTCTTCAATCATTGCATCTTCAAGAGCCTGCTCTTCTTCGGCGCCGGCGCGGTGCAGACCGCGACCGGCACGCGCGACATGGACCACCTCGGCGGTCTCATCCATCGCATGCCGGGCACGTCGTTCCTGTTCCTCGTCGGCTGCGTGGCGATTTCTGCACTGCCGCCCCTCAACGGGTTCGTCTCCGAATGGCTCACCTTCCAGGTGATCCTGCTCAGCCCCGAGCTGCCGGACTGGGGATTGAAGTTCTCGATCCCGGCGGTCGGCGCGCTGCTGGCGCTTTCGGCGGCGCTCGCCGCCGCCTGCTTCGTCAAGGCCTTCGGTGTCACCTTCCTCGGCCGCGCCCGCACCCCGGAGGCGGCCGCGGCGGGCGAGGTCGACCGCTATTCGCTCGCCGCCATGGGCGTGCTGGCGGCGCTCTGCCTGCTCGCCGGCATCTTTCCGGGCGTGGTGATCGACATCCTCGCGCCGACGGTAACGAGCATCGTCGGCGGACGCATGCCGGTGCAGACCGAGATCGCCTGGCTCACCATCGTGCCGATCGCCGAAAGCCGCAGCTCCTACAACGGCCTGATCCTGTTCCTGTTCATTGCCTTTGCGGCCTACGTCGCCGTTTACGTGATTCATCGGCTTGCTTCCGACGCCGTGCGCCGCGGTCCCGCCTGGGATTGCGGCTTTCCCGATCCGCGGCCGCAGACGCAATACAGCGCCTCGAGCTTCGCGCAGCCGATCCGCCGCGTGTACGGGACGCTCGTTTTCCGCGCCCGTGAGATCGTCGACATGCCGCGCCCCGGCGACCTGCGCGCGGCGCGCTTCAGCGTCCGCCTGCGCGATCTAATCTGGGACTGGTTCTATGCGCCGGTCGTGGTGGGCGTGACCACCGCGGCCGACCTGCTCAATCCGCTCCAGTTCCAGACCATCCGCCGCTATCTCGCGCTTGTTTTCACGGCCCTCGTCACGGTGCTCACGGTGGTGGCGCTATGGCAGTGATCTACGATCTCCTCGTCCAGGGCGTGCAGATGTTCCTGGTGCTGGCGCTGGCGCCGCTGCTCACCGGTTTCGTGCGCGTGATCAAGGCGCGGCTCCTGCGCCGGCGCGGCCCACCCTTGCTGCAGCCCTACTATGATCTCGCGCGCCTGCTCGGCAAGGAAGTGGTGCTCGCGGAAAACGCCTCGTGGCTGTTCCGCGTGTCGCCCTACATGATCTTTGCCGCGACCTGGGTCGCCGCCGCGCTCGTGCCGACCTTTGCCACCGGACTGATCTTCAGCTGGTCGGCGGACCTCATCGCCATCATCGCGCTGCTCGCGAGCGCGCGCTTCTTCCTCGCGCTCGTCGGCCTCGACATCGGCACGAGCTTCGGCGGCATCGGCTCCTCGCGCGAAGTGACTTTTGCGTCGCTCGCCGAGCCCGCCATGATCATGATCATCTTCACGCTGGCGCTGATCGCGGGCTCGACCCAACTCTCGACGATCGCGCACATCATGTCGATGCCGGAGCTGGGCTTGCGGGTTTCGCTGGGGCTGGCGCTGGTGGCGCTCATCCTCGTCGCCATCGCCGAGAACTCGCGCATCCCGGTCGACAACCCGGCGACGCATCTTGAGCTCACGATGGTGCACGAGGCGATGGTGCTCGAATATTCCGGCCGTCACCTCGCCCTCATCGAGTTCGCGTCGATGCTGAAGCTCTTGCTCTATGTGTCCCTCATCGCCTGCATCTTCGCGCCGTGGGGTATGGCCAATCCGGGCGCCGCCTCGCTCGCCTTCCTCGGCGGGCTCGTGCTGTATCCGCTCAAGCTCGCGGTCGGCGGCGCGTTGCTCGGCCTGTTCGAGACCTCGATCGCCAAGATGCGCGTCTTCCGTGTGCCGGAGCTGCTCGGTGCCGCGCTCATGCTCGGCCTGCTCGGGACGCTCTTCCTGTTCGTGTCGGGGAGCTTCTGATGCGCGGGCTTCAATTCGACATCGCGCACCTGCTGGCGGGCATGCTCGTGCTCGTGAGCCTGATCCAGCTCTATCAGGACCGGCTGCAGTCGCTCATCAACGTCTTTGCGCTGCATGCGATCGTCCTCTCGCTCTCCGTTGCCTGGCAGGCCCACATCCAGGGCGCGCCGCATCTGTTCGTGACCGCGCTGATCGCGCTCGTGTTCAAGGGCATGGTCATTCCCGTGGTCCTGCACCGGGTCATCCGCCGGCTCGGGATTCACCGGGAGATCGAGACCGTGGGCGGCATCGGCCTGACCATGCTCGCCGGCGTCGCCATGGTCGGCCTGTCCATGGTCGTGATGCTGAAGGTGACGCCGGGCGCCGACCCGATCGCCCGCGAGGATCTCGCGTTCGCGCTTTCCGTCGTCCTGATCGGCCTCTTGATGATGGTCACCCGTCGCAACGCGGTGAGCCAGGTCGTCGGCTTCATGTCGCTGGAGAACGGCCTGATCCTGGCCGCCGCCGGTGCGCGCGGCATGCCGCTCGTCGTCGAAATCTCGGTCGCCTTCTCGATCCTGATCGCCTTCATCGTGATCGGCATCTTCCTGTTCCGCATCCGCGAGCGCTTCGACACGGTCGATGTCGGCGCCCTCGACCGCTTCCGGGGTGATCGGCAATGACGAGCTACGCCGACATCGCGCTTGCGGCCGTGCTGGCGATCCCGCTCGCAACAGCGGCTTTGCTGGTGGTGTTCCCGGGTTACCGGCTGACCGCGCGGCTGAACGTGCTCGCGGCGCTCGCGACCTTCGTTGCCGCCGCCTCGCTGTTCGTGTTCCGGCCCGAAGCCGGCACCTATCTCGTCGTCGACGATCTCAACGTCGTCTTCATCGGGCTTACGACCTTCGTCGGCTTCACCACGAGCGTCTTCAGCGCGAGCTACATCGCGCACGAGCTGGAAACCGGGCGCCTCACACCGGTTTATCTGCGTTTCTACCACGCGATGTACCAGCTCCTGATGTTCTCGATGAATCTGGCGCTGATCGCCAACAACATCGGGCTGATGTGGGTGGCGATCGAGCTCGCCACCCTCACCACCGTCCTCATGGTCGGCATCTACCGCACCCACGAGGCGCTGGAAGCGGCGTGGAAGTATTTCATCCTCGGCAGCGTCGGCATTGCGCTCGCGCTGTTCGGCACGATCCTCATCTACCTCGCCGCGCAGCCGGTGGTGGGCGAGGGGCTCGACGCCATGACCTGGACCCTCCTGATCAAGCGCGCTGGCGACTTCGACGCGGCACTCCTCAATATCGCGTTCGTGTTTCTGCTGCTCGGCTACGGCACGAAGGTCGGACTCGCGCCGCTGCATGCGTGGCTGCCGGACGCGCACGCCGAAGGCCCGACGCCGATCTCCGCGGTCCTTTCCGGCCTGCTCCTGAACGTCGCGCTCTATGCGCTCTTGCGTTTCAAAGTATTGCTTGCGGTCAACGTCGAGGCGGTGACGCCGGGCCTCTTGATGATGATCCTCGGCCTGCTGTCGCTCCTGTTTGCCGCCTTCATGCTGTACCGCCGCCGCGACATCAAACGCTTCTTCGCCTATTCCTCGATCGAGCACATGGGTATCATCGTGTTCGCGTTCGGCATCGGCGGGCCGATTGCGAATTTCGCCGGGCTCCTGCACATGACCATGCACTCGCTGACGAAGTCGGCGATCTTCTTCGCGGTCGGCCACATCGCCCAGGTCAAAGGGACCCAGCGCATGGCCGACATCCGCGGCCTGTCGGTGAGCCATCCGGCGCTCGCGATTGCATTCGCGCTTTGCGTCGTGGCGATCGCCGGCCTGCCGCCGTTCGGCGTATTCGCGAGCGAGTTTCTGCTCGTCACCACCACGTTCGCGCGCGAGCCGTGGCTTGCGCTGCTGCTCGGGTTCGGCCTGCTGGTCGCTTTCGGCGCGCTGCTCTGGCGGCTGCAGGGCTTGCTGTTCGGCGAGCCCGAGGGACCGTCCGGCAAGACGGAGGCAAGCCTCGTTCCGATCTATATGCATCTGGCGATCGTGCTGATGGCGGGCATCTGGATTCCGACGCCGGTTGCGACCTGGTTCGACCAGGTCGCGAAGTTGCTGGGGTAGGTCATGGCCGGGCTGAAGCGCATCACGCTGGACGCCGCCGCCTGGGCCGAGCGCGCGGCCGCGCTCGGCCGCGGAGAGGGCGAGCTGTTCGCGCTCTTCGGCGACGACGGGCAGGTGCACATGGTCGTGCGCGAGCCGGAGCTCGGCGCGCTCGAAATGCTGACCGTTGCCGTCGAGAACGGCCGCTATCCGTCGGTGGGCGCGCAGCACGCGCCCGCGATCCGGCTGGAGCGCGCGATCCGTGATCTGTTCGGCTACGAGCCGGAAGGGCTCCCTGACACGCGGCCGTGGCTCGATCACGGCCTCTTCAAGCTTTCCGCGCCGCTCGGCGCGGCCGGCGCCCCCCGCAGGCAGGAGGACTATCCGTTCCTGCCCGTCGAGGGTGAGGGGCTGCACCAGATTCCGGTCGGCCCGGTGCATGCCGGCATCATCGAGCCCGGCCATTTCCGCTTCACCGCGAACGGCGAGACCATCGTCCGCCTCGAACAGCGTCTCGGCTACGTGCACAAGGGCGTCGAGACGCTGATGCGCGGTGCGGCGCTCGACCGCGCGGCGCAACTTGCCGGCCGCATCTCCGGGGATTCGACGGTCGCCTATCAGTATGCGTTCGCCCGCGCCGCCGAGCAGACGCTCGGCGTCAAGCCGCCCGCGCGCGCCATTCACCTGCGCGCGCTCATGGCGGAGTTCGAACGCATCGCCAACCACTTCGGCGACTTCGGTGCCATCTGCAACGATGCGTCGTTTGCGCTGATCCACGCCCACACCGGCATGCTGCGCGAGCAGGTGCTGCAGACGGCCGATGCCTGCTTCGGCCACCGCCTCATGCGCGACCGCATCGTGCCGGGCGGTGTCACGCACGATCTGACCGAGGAGGGCGCCGCCCGCGTCCGCGCGCTCGCGGTCGAGATCGCGCCGCGCTTCGCGGAGTTGTTCGAGATCTACGACAGCACGGCCTCGCTGCTGGATCGCACGGTGACGACCGGCATCACGTCCGCCGAGCTCGTCAAGCGTTTCGCGCCCGGCGGCTACGTCGGCCGCGCATCGGGCCGCAAGTTCGATGCGCGCCAAGATCTGCCCTATGCGCCCTACAACAAGCTCTCGTTCAAGGTGCCGGTGCTCACGGCGGGCGACGTCGATGCGCGCGTCCGCATCCGCGCCGAGGAAATCCGCACGAGCCTTTCCCTGATCGGCCAGATTCTAGACGCGCTGCCCGAAGGCGAACTCCGTGCCGAGCTTCCGGCGGCAAAGGAGCCGCGCGAGGGCATGGCGGTGGTCGAAGCCTTCCGCGGCGATGTGCTCATGTATTTGCGGCTTGCTGCCGACGGCACGGTCGCCCGCTGCCATCCGCGCGACGCGTCGTGGTTCCAGTGGCCGCTGCTCGAAGCCGCGATCGAGGGCAACATCGTCGCCGACTTCCCTCTCTGCAATAAATCCTTCAACTGCTCGTACTCGGGCCACGATCTCTGACCATGCGCACGCTCCTGTTCCGATCGATCTTCAAGGGACCGGCCACGATCGAAGGCCCCGACGCCGGCCCTCAGGCCGTGCGCGAGCTTGTCAAATCGCTCGACGATCTTTCCCGCCGCGTGCTCGGCCGCTCGCTCGCGATCCGCGAAGTGGACGCCGGCTCCTGCAACGGTTGCGAGCTGGAAGTCCACGCGCTCAACAACCCGATCTACGACCTCGAGCGCTTCGGCCTGAAGTTCGTGGCGTCGCCGCGTCACGCCGATGTGCTCCTCGTCACCGGACCGCTCACCCGCAACATGCGGATGGCGCTGGAACGCACGTGGCGCGCGACGCCGGACCCGAAATGGGTGGTCGCGCTCGGCGATTGCGCCTGCACCGGTGGCCTGTTCGCCGGCAGCTATGCTTGCGAAGGGGCGGTCAGCGAGGCGGTGCCGGTCGATCTGCGCATCCCCGGTTGTCCGCCGCCCCCGATCGAGATCCTGAAAGGACTGATCGCGTTGATGGACGCGGCTTCCCGCACGGGCACGGCTGCGCGCATTGGCCGCCCTGCCGGACTGCCCGCGCGGGAGTAAGAATCCGCGAACCCAATGCCGGAGGTAAACATGCTCGCCCTCGCACGTTTGATGTCTGCATTGCTGATTGCGCTTTCGTTCTCCATCTCCGGCGCGATGGCGCACGACTATTCGAAAGGCTCGCTGCACATCGAGCACCCCTGGTCGCGGGCGACGCCGAAGGGAGCCTCGGTCGGTGCGGGCTACCTGATCGTCGAGAACCGCGGCGCCGACGCCGACCGGCTGGTTTCCGTCTCCGTCCCGGCGGAGATCGCGGGACGCGCCGAGATCCACGAAATGGCGATGCAGGACGGCGTCATGCGCATGCGCCCGCTGCCGCGCGGCATCGAGATTGCGCCCGGCATGTCGGCGCGGCTCGAGCCGGGTGGCCTGCACCTGATGTTCCTCGACCTGAAGCGCCCCCTGGAAAAGGGCGACCGCTTCAAGGCCACGCTCGCGTTCGAGAAGGCAGGCGCCGTCGAGGTCGAGTTCGTCGTCGAGGCGATGGGAAGCGCCCCGCAGCACAACATGGGGCACTAACCCTCGGCTGGCGCGTTCTCTGGTCGCGCATGTTCCGACGAAAGCCTGCCCCCGACTTGATCGGGGGTGGGTACCGGTTCGCCGCCAAGAACATGCGCCATGCAAAATCTAGGTTCCCGTCCGATTCATTTGAATCGGACGGGACCCTAGGGCATGGTCGCCGCCCCGAGCGATGACAACGGAGGACGCCGATGAAAAGTACTGCCACTGCCCGCTGGGAAGGGAGTGCCGGCAAGATCACTGCCGGCAGCGGGCTGTTCAAGGACGCGCCGTATAACCCCAAGGGACGCTTCGAAGGCGGCGATCCCGGCACCACGCCCGAGGAACTGATTGCCGGCGCGCACGCAGCCTGTTTCAGCATGGCGTTCAACGTCGGTCTCAGCCGTGCCGGCATCAGCGCGAAGTCGATCGAGACCAAGGCGGTGGTCGAGATCCTTCCGGCCGAAGTCGGCTTTGCCATCACCCAGAGCGCGCTGACCTGCACCGTCGAGGCGCCCGGCGCCGATGCCGCCAAGGTACGCGAGATCGGCGAGGGCGCGAGGGCGAACTGCCCGGTCTCGAAGGCACTGAAGAACAACATCAACATCACGCTCGAACTGAACGTGAAGACCTGAATCTGCCGGCGCGCGGCTCAGCCGCGCGCCGCCCCTGCGCACGATCCATGAACCCCATCTTCGCCAATATCGAAACCTCCGTGTTCGAGGTCATGTCGCGCCTCGCGCGCGAGCATGAGGCGGTCAATCTCGGGCAGGGCTTTCCCGACGATCCCGGTCCCGAGGATGTGCGGAGGAAAGCGGCGGAGGCGGTCGTTTCCGGCTGGAACCAGTACCCGCCGATGATGGGACTGCCGGAGCTTCGCCGCGCCGTCGCCGACCACTACCGGCACTGGCAGGGCCTGCAGCTCGATCCTGAATCGGAAGTGATGATCACGTCCGGCGCAACGGAGGCGATTGCGGGCGCGATGCTGGCGCTGATCGAGCCGGGCGACGAGGTCGTGCTGTTCCAGCCGATGTACGACGCCTATCTGCCGCTCGTCCTGCGCGCGGGCGGGGTGCCGAAGCTCGTGCGCCTGAAGCCGCCGCACTGGCGTCTCGACAAGGAGATGCTGGCGCAGGCGTTCAGCCCGCGCACCCGCGTCGTCCTCTTCAACAACCCGCTCAATCCCACCGCCACCGTTTTCGCCGAAGACCAGCTTTCATTGCTCGCCCGCTTCTGTATCGAGCACGACAGCATCGTCGTCTGCGACGAGGTCTGGGAGCACGTGATCTTCGACGGCCGCCGTCATGTGCCCATGCTGTCGCTGCCCGGCATGCGCGAGCGCACCGTGAAGATCGGCTCGGCCGGAAAGATCTTCTCGCTCACCGGCTGGAAGGTGGGGTTCGTCTGCGCCGCCCCGAAAATCATGCGCGTGCTCGCCAAGGCGCACCAGTTCATCACCTTCACCACGCCGCCGAACCTGCAGGCGGCGGTCGCCTATGGCCTCGGCAAGGACGACGGCTATTTCCTCGGCTCGCGCGCGGGCTTTGAGCGTTCGCGCGACCGCTTCAGCGACGGCCTGCGGCAGATCGGCTTTCCGGTGCTGCCGAGCGAGGCCACCTATTTCGTCAATGTCGATCTCGCGCCGCTTGGGCTGAACGTGGACGACGAGAGTTTTTGCAAGCGCCTCGTCGCCGAGCACGGCGTCGCCGCCATTCCCGTCTCCGCGTTTTACGCCGAGGAGCCGGTGAAGAGCGTCGTGCGCTTCTGCTTCGCCAAGACCGACGCCACCCTTGACAAGGCGCTCGAGCGGCTTGCCGGAACGCTCAAGCGCGCCTGAGCGTCAGCTCAGGTCGGGTCTTTCTTCACCGCGCACGCGCCGCCGGCTTCCTGCAGCCGCTTGCAAAGCTTCTCCGCTTCTTCGCGCGTCTCGGCAGCCAGCCGGACCTGGACGGTCGGCGTCTTGCTTTTCTTCTTGCTCTTGATCTGCGCCATCCGGACGACCGGCTTCCGCGTGCCGAGATCCTTTGGATACTTCTTCTGCAGCTTCGCATAGACCATCTGCACTCGCTGCTGCGTCCAGTTGCCGGTCAGGAGAGCGATCCACGTCGCCTGCACGCGCGCAATCGCTTTTCCCCGCTCCTCTGCCGCGCGCTCCACGGTGCGGATGCGGGCCTCGTTGCGGATATCGGCAAGTGCCGCGTGCAACGGAGCAACGTTGCAATCGCTGACGTCGGTTGCCTCCGGGTGCGGTTTGGCGTGCTCGCCGCCCTTCGCCCAGTGCTCCGCGGTTCGTCCGGTGATGTGAATGACGTAGTCGCGCGTCTCCTTGGGCAGCCCGCCGCGGCCTTGCAGCCAGCGGCTCACGCGGCCCGGTCCGCCGTTGTACGCCGCCGCCGCCAGCCCGAAGTTGCCGAACTGCTCGACAAGGTCGCGCAGGAATTGCGCCGACGCGGGCAGCGCCTCGATCGGATTGAACGGATCTTCAAGGCCGCGCTCCGCCGCCGTGGCCGGCATGAATTGCGCAATGCCCCGCGCGCCGACCGGACTCACGGCGCGCGGTCGAAAGCGGCTCTCCTGCCAGATCAGGCGTGCGAACAGCGGCACAGGCAGATCATTCTCCTTCGCTGCCTCGTGCAGCACCTGGCAGATTGCCTCGCGCGTCGGCGGCTGCGACGGCTGCATCTGTTCGCTCGCCGCGTCGATCCGGGCGTCCGGCTCGCGCGCGATCTTCGCCTCGAAGGAGCTTCCGGCTGTCCCGATCAACTTGCTGATCGAGGATTGCCCGCGCGTCGCTTCCTGTTCCGCGACCAGCGCGGGCGTCCTGTCGGGATGCGAAACGGGAGGATCTGCCGACGCAGGTGCCGCGACCTGGTCGGATTGTGAAGCGTTTGCCGGTTTGGAGGAGTGAGTGGAGGAGGGCACCGCGACAAGGAGCGCGCAGGCGAGCGCGCTCGCGAAGTAACGCAACATATACACAGACCCCAAGTGACCCCGTTTGGAAACGTCCGGGCCTTTTCCCCCACGCCGTCCCAAACCGTCAGGTTGTCGTCACCCCCTTGCGCACTCTCAATCAGGATTTTCGAGGCGTGAATGAGGCGCGACGGAACTTCGCGGCGCGCAGATGCTCCGTATACTGAAGTTCCAACGGGCAGGGTTAAGCCGGCGGGGAACCGTTAACGCCGGTTGCGCCCGCTTCCGGCGACGGCGGCGCGAATGGGCCGGACCTTGCAGTCTTCGACCTTGAAGGCGTCGGGGTGCGGCTCGATCCGCTGCGATTTCGCCCATTGCTCCGCTTTCCGGCCGGTGATGCGCAGCACGTAGTCGCGCGTCTCCTTCGGCAGCCGTCCGCGGCCATCGAGCCAGTCCTGCACGCGCCGCGGCCCGCCATTGTAGGCCGCCGCCGCCAGCCCGAAATTGCCGAACCGCCCCCGCAGCTCGCGCAGAAAATCTGCGGAAGCCGGCAGCGCCTGCAAAGGATCGAACGGGTCGTCGAGCCCGCGTTCCGCTGCGGTCTCGGGCATGAATTGCGCGATGCCCAGCGCGCCCGCGCGGCTCACCGTCTCGTTGCGGAACGAGCTCTCTTGGTAGATCAGCCGCGTGAACAGCGGCGCGGGAATGTCGTATTCAGCCGCGATCTCCTCGACGATCTCGCAGATTTCCTCCTTCGAGAGCGGTTCGCCGACCTTGCCTTCGCGGTAGAGATCGGGATCGAACGCCGGCCGCAGCACGACCGGCTCGACTTCCGCGGCGGCACGCTCTTCGTGCAGCGAGCGCCGCAGGTCCGCGAGCTCGATCGGCACCAGGCTCACATCGACGAAGAGCTTGAAGATCTCGGGATTCGAGACCGGGTGCACGCGGCCACGGAGCTCGGCGGCCGGTTCGCTCGGCACCGACGCCTGCGCCGGCGGGTCCGACACGAGGCTCGAGACGGCAGTGAAGACGACAATGGTGGAAATTGCGCAGGTGAGCGCAGTGGCGGCATGACGCAACACAACACGAACCCCGATATTCCCCGCCTGGTGCGTCCGGGTGCAGGCCGCGGACGCAATACCAAGCCGCCTGACGAATGCCGCCTCGCGCTCCTTTTGTCGTTAGCGTTCCGGGCATGAATGAGGCCGCACGTCGGCAATGCCGTGGCCGGCTGCATTGGCAAGCGCATTGCATGGTGCCGGTTGCCATTTGTCGCGGGAAACCCACAATCCGCCCGGCCAAGCGCCGATTCCGGAGAAAGTCGATGCGAATGAATTCCGTATTTCTGGGCCTTCTCGTTGCGCTGCTGATCGCCGGTCCCGCTTACGCCCACACGGGGGACCACCCGGTCTTCAGCTTTACCGCCGGTCTGGAGCACCCGCTCGGCGGCCTCGACCATCTGCTCGCCATGTTTGCCGTCGGTCTGCTGGCGGCGCAGCTCGGCGGCCGCGCGGTCTGGCTCGTGCCGGGCGCTTTTGTCGCGATGATGCTGGTTGGCGCGCTGGCCGGCTTCAGCGGCGTCGAACTGCCGGGGATCGAGCTCGGCATCGCGCTCTCGATCATCGCGATCTCGCTGCCGGTGGCGTTCGCGCTCGGCATGCCCGCGCTGACGGCGATGGCATACGTGGGCGTCTTCGCGCTCTTTCACGGCTTCGCCCACGGCGCGGAGTTGCCCGCGGACGGAGCGGCGGCGCCCTACATGCTGGGCTTCGCGATCTCGACCGCGTTGATCCATGCCGCAGGAATTGCGGTGGGGCTTGCGGGGTCGCGGCTTGCCAACAGCGCCATGCCGGGCCGCATTGCAGCGGCAGGCGTCGCCGCGGCCGGCCTCGTCTTGGCGATCGCCTGACGCGTCTATCCGCCGGCGGATGCGCGCGGGCTCTTCAGCACCACGCAGTTCCCGCCGGCGGCACGCAATTCATTGCAGAACTTGTTGGCATCCGCCCGTGTCTGCATGGGCACGCGCACTGCGGTCCGCCGCGCGGACCTGCCGCCGATCATGTTCACGAGCATCGGCGCGCGTTCGCGGAGCAGCTTCGGAAACTCCTGCTGGAGCGCGGAATAGAACGATAGTGCCTTTTCCGACGACCAATGCGCCGCCACCTGAACGCCCCAGGGCATCCAGTTGGGCGGGGCGGCCGGCGGAGTCCTGCGCTCCGGCCTTGCAGCGACGAACTGCCCCGCGATTTCGACGCACGGTATCCCGGGCGGAATAGCCACGGCCGAGGACTCCGGCGGGTCATCGGCCTTCCATGCTTCTGCCGGATGGCCGGTGATGATGCGGACATAATCGCGTGTTTCGCGCGGCAGGTCGCTTCTGCCTGCGATCCATTCCGAGAGCCGCCGCTCCCCCGCGTTGTAGGCCGCGGCGGCGAGACCGAGATTGCCGAAGCGCTCGAACAGCTCGCGCAGATAGGCGGCGGATTTCAGGACTGACTCGACGGGCTCGAACGGGTCGATCAGTCCACGCAGGCGCGCCGTGCCCGGCATGAACTGGGCAATGCCCTGTGCGCCCTTCGGGCTGACCGCCGACGACTTGAAGCGGCTCTCCTGCCAGATCAGCCGGGTGAGGAATTGTACGGGCAGCTCGTTGGCTTCGGCTGCCTCCTGCAGGGTGCGGCAGATGTCGTCGGCCGGCACCGGCGGCGACGAAGATGCCGCTTCCGGCTCGCCGCTCGCCGGGACGGCATGGAGGAGGGCGACAACAGCAAGGACGAGAGGTGGAACGGTGCGCATTGCAGGCGACCCGCGCAGTATCCCGTCAAGAAACTGGAAAACCCGTCTGCGGTTCTGGCACGCGCTTCGAAATGCGAAGAACAAACTTTAGCTGGTTGCTCAAAATTTAAGCCAATGCGACGTCACTGCTCACAAATGAAGCAATAGGCAAAGATAGCCGGAAAATTCGCGATATTTGGCCTGCGACCGCCTTGGCATGTGCGTTGCAACTCCCCGGGTAGCGCGCGGAGCAACAACCGCGTGTTCGGCCACCAGGGAGATATCTCATGAAGCTGTTTTCGTCGGCGGGAGGGCCCGCCATTCGCAAGTGGTTGGGAGCGGGGGCCATTGCGCTCGCGCTCGCAACCGGGCCGGCGACGGCCCAGGAGACCATCAAGGTCGGCATCCTGCATTCGCTGTCCGGCACCATGGCGATCAGCGAGACCACGCTGAAGGACGTCATGCTGATGCTCATCGAGGAGCAGAACAAAAAGGGCGGCTTGCTCGGCAAGAAGCTCGAGGCGGTGGTCGTCGATCCGGCTTCCAACTGGCCGCTGTTCGCCGAGAAGGCGCGCGAGCTCATCACCAAGGAGAAGGTCGCCGCCGTATTCGGCTGCTGGACCTCGGTGTCGCGCAAGTCCGTGCTGCCGGTCTTCAAGGAGCTGAACTCGATCCTGTTCTATCCGGTGCAGTACGAAGGCGAGGAGAGCGAGCGCAACGTGTTCTACACCGGCGCCGCGCCGAACCAGCAGGCGATCCCGGCCGTCGACTACCTGATGAAGGAAGAGAAGGTGCAGCGCTGGGTGCTCGCGGGCACCGACTACGTCTATCCGCGCACCACCAACAAGATCCTCGAGGCCTACCTGAAGGCCAAGGGCGTCGCGGCTGCCGACATCATGATCAACTACACGCCGTTCGGCCACGCCGACTGGCAGACGATCGTCTCCGAGATCAAGAAGTTCGGCTCCGCCGGCAAGAAGACGGCGGTGGTCTCCACGATCAACGGCGACGCCAACGTTCCCTTCTACAAGGAACTCGGCAACCAGGGCATCAAGGCGACCGACATCCCCGTCGTCGCGTTCTCGGTCGGCGAAGAAGAGCTCGCCGGTCTCGACACCAAGCCGCTGCTCGGCCATCTCGCCGCGTGGAACTATTTCCAGTCGATCGACACGCCGGCGAACAAGGAATTCATCGCCAAGTGGAAGGCCTTCATCAAGGATCCGAAGCGCGTGACCAACGACCCGATGGAAGCGCACGTGATCGGCTTCAACATGTGGGTCGAGGCCGTGAAGAAGGCCGGCACCACCGATCCCGACAAGGTGATCGACGCGGTCGTCGGCGTGAAGGTGCCGAACCTCACCGGCGGCGTCTCCGAGATGCTGCCGAACCACCACATCACCAAGCCCGTGTTCATCGGCGAGATCAAAGCCGACGGCCAGTTCGACGTGGTGTGGAAAACCGATGGTCTGGTTCCCGGCGCGGCCTGGTCGCCGTATCTTGAAGGTTCGAAGGACCTCGTCGCCGACTGGAAGGACCTGAAGTGCGGCAACTACAACAAGGTCACCAAGAAGTGCGGTGGCTCGTAAGCCGCGCGTCGCCGAGCCGTTGACCTGCAACTGCCGGGCGGGAGCGCACCTCCCGCCCGGTCCAACAAATAAGACGGAAATTCCTCAATGATGGACGCTGCGCCACGCGCCTCATCCTTCGAGACGCCCCGTTCCCTCATCCTGAGGAGCCCGCCGAAGGCGGGCGTCTCGAAGGACGAGGGAACGGGGCTCCTCAGGATGAGGCGCTTGTTTCCTGTTCCCCTCATCCTGAGGAGCGCGGCGAAGCCGCGCGTCTCGAAGGATGAGGGAAAGGGACGAACGATCTTTTCTGTATTCATCGTCCTGCTGGCGGTCTTTTTTAGCGTTGCGCCCGTGCGCGCCGCGAGCTTCGAAGAGGCGCTCGCGCTGTTCGCAAATGACAGCTACTCCGACACCGACAAGGCCGTGAGCGACATCGCCGCCAGCGGCCATCCGCAGGCGCAGGCGATCATCGAGGCGCTCGCCGACGGCCGCCTGCTGGTGCACGCCGAAAGCAAGGCGGTCTTCATCAAGGACAAGGACGACAAGCTGCTCGCGGCAGCGACCGGCGAGGCCGCGGCCGACGCGCCCTCCGGCCTGAATCCCGTCCGCGTCAACAATCGCGTGCGCCGCGCGATCCAGGCCGCGCTCGGCTCGCTCACCCTGCTTGCGCCCGATCCGGGCAGGCGCTTTGCCGCCGCCGCTGCGGTCTTCCGCTCGCGCGATACCGGCGCACTGGAAGCGGTCGAGCAGGCGCTCGCGAAGGAAGTCGATCCGAAAGTGAAGCGCGTGATGGAAGAGGCGCGCGCTGCCATCCTCGTCATGAAGCCGGACGCGCCGGAGGCGGATCGCATCGCCGCGATGGATACGCTCGTCGCCCGCGGCGACCAGGAATCCATCGCGCTCTTGCGTTCGCTGCCGCAGAACGTGCCGCCCGCCGTGCACGACGCGGCCGTCAACGCGGTCGCCAAGATCGAGCGCAATCTCGTCGCCTGGGACATGGGCCAGAACGTCGTCTATGGCCTGTCGCTCGGTTCCGTGCTGCTGCTTGCCGCGATCGGCCTCGCCATTACGTTTGGCGTCTTGGGCGTCATCAACATGGCGCACGGCGAGATGGTGATGATCGGCGCCTACGTCACCTTCGTCGTGCAGGAATGGATCCGCGTCAACAATCCGGGCCTGTTCGACTGGTCGCTGGCGATTGCGATCCCGCTTTCGTTCATCGTCGCCGGCGCGGTCGGTGTCGCCATCGAGCGCGGTATCATCCGTTTCCTTTACGGCCGCCCGCTGGAGACGCTGCTCGCCACCTGGGGCCTGTCGCTGATCCTGCAGCAGGCCGTGCGCACCATGTTCGGCCCGACCAACCGCGAGGTCGGCGCGCCGAGCTGGATGGCCGGCTCCTTCGAGGTCGGCCAGCTCTCGATCACCTACAACCGCCTCTATATCTTCGTGTTCGCGCTGGCGGTATTCGCCTCGCTGCTGTTCGTGCTGCGCTTCACCCGCTTCGGGCTGGAGATGCGCGCCGTCACGCAGAACCGGCCGATGGCGGCAAGCATGGGCATCCGCACGAGCCGCGTCGACGCGCTTACCTTCGGCCTCGGCTCCGGCATCGCCGGCATGGCCGGCGTCGCCCTCTCGCAGATCGACAACGTCTCGCCCAATCTCGGGCAGGGTTACATCATCGACAGCTTCCTCGTCGTGGTGTTTGGCGGCGTTGGCAACCTGTTCGGCACGCTCGTCGGCGCGCTCAGCCTCGGCATCGCCAACAAGTTCCTCGAGCCTTATGCGGGCGCGGTGCTCGGCAAGATCATCCTGCTCGTGCTCATCATCCTGTTCATCCAGAAGCGCCCGCGCGGCCTGTTCGCGCTCAAGGGCAGGGCGGTGGAGGCGTGATGATGGCTGGCGGAATAGCGTCCTCATGGTTCGAGACGCGGCGCTGCGCGCCGCTCCTCACCATGAGGACGCCTGCATTACGCCCTCATCCTGAGGAGCGCCCGAAGGGCGCGTCTCGAAGGATGAGGGTGGAGGCACGGCCATGAAGCGCCCCTTCATCCTCGGGATGCTCGACGGGCGCGCGGGGATTTTCCTTGCCGTCGTGCTCGGCGTTGCCGTGCTGGTGCCGATCCTCAATCTCGCCGTACCGCCGACGTCGCCCTTCCACGTGCCCGACCATCAGTTGCCGCTCTGGGGCAAGTATCTCTGCTACGCGCTCTTGGCGCTCTCCATCGACCTTATCTGGGGCTACGCCGGCATTCTCTCGCTCGGTCACGGCGCCTTCTTCGCGCTCGGCGGCTACGTCATGGGCATGTACCTCATGCGCCAGATCGGCACGCGCGGCGTCTATGCGCATCCGGTCCTGCCCGATTTCATGGTGTTCCTGAACTGGCCGGAGCTGCCCGTCTATTGGTACGGCTTCAACTGGTTCGCCTACGCGCTCCTGATGATCTTCCTCGTGCCGGGCGCGCTCGCCTTCGTGTTCGGCTGGTTTGCCTTTCGCTCGCGCGTCACCGGCGTCTATTTCTCCATCATCAGCCAGGCGATGGTGTTCGCCCTGATGCTTGCCTTCTTCCGCAACAATTTCGGCTTCGGCGGCAACAACGGCCTCACCGACTTCAAGGACATCCTCGGCTTTAACGTGCAGGCGCCGACCACGCGCGCGGTGCTGTTTGCATCGTCGGCGCTTGCGCTCGCCGTCGGCTTCCTCATCTGTCAATGGCTCGTGAAATCAAAGTTCGGCAAGGTGCTGATTTCGATCCGCGACGCCGAATCCCGTGCGCGCTTCCTCGGCTATCGCGTCGAGAACTACAAACTGCTCGCGTTCGTTATTTCCGCCTGCCTCGCCGCTGTGGCGGGTGCGCTCTACGTGCCGCAGGTCGGCATCATCAACCCGAGCGAGTTCGCGCCGGCGAATTCCATCGAATATGTGATCTGGGTCGCGGTCGGCGGCCGCGGCACGCTGGTCGGCGCGGCCCTCGGCGGCGTGGTGGTGAACTTCGCGAAAACCCACTTCACCACCGGCGCGCTCGCGCCCTATTGGCTGTTCGCGCTCGGCGGCCTGTTCATCTTCGTGACGCTGTTCATGCCGAAGGGCATCGTCGGCACGCTCTCTGATTTCTTCGCGTGGGCGCGGCATCCCAAGCGGGAGTCCTCGAACGGCGCAGAGCCCGTCGGGCAGCGGCAGGCGGCGGAGTAGGGTGATGAGCGAGACACCCGCCCAGCTCACGAGCGCGCTGCTCTATCTCGACGGCGTCACCGTCAGCTTCGACGGCTTCCGCGCGCTGAACGAGCTGTCGCTGGTGGTCGAGCCGGGCGAGATGCGTGCGATTATCGGCCCGAACGGCGCCGGCAAGACCACGATGATGGATGTGGTCACCGGCAAGACCCGCCCCGACAAGGGCGAGGTCTTCTTCGAGGGGCACGTCGACCTGACCACGCTCGACGAGGCCGAGATCGCCAACCTCGGCATTGGCCGCAAGTTCCAGAAGCCGACTGTGTTCGAGCATCACACCGTTCTCGACAATCTCCGCCTCGCGCTTGCCGGCGACCGCCGCGCTGGTTTCAATATTTTCTGGCGCGAGAGCGACGAGGAGCGTTCGCGCATCGAATCCATCCTCAAGATCGTGCGCCTTGGCGACCACAGCAATCGCCTCGCCGGCGGCCTCTCGCACGGTCAGAAGCAATGGCTCGAGATCGGCATGCTGCTCGCGCAGGAGCCGAAGCTCCTGCTCGTCGATGAGCCCGCTGCCGGCATGACCGACGCCGAGACGCACCAGACGGCGGAGCTGTTGCGCGAGATCAACCGCGAGCGCACGGTGATCGTCGTCGAGCACGACATGACCTTCGTGCGCGAGCTCGGCGTGCGCGTCACCGTGCTGCACGAGGGCTCGGTGCTCGCCGAGGGCTCGCTCGATCAGGTCAGCGCCGACGAGCGCGTGATCGAAGTCTATCTGGGGCGGTGATGATGTTTGGCGCTAGTGACAACCCTCATCCTTCGAGACGGGCGCTCCGCGCCCTCCTCAGGATGAGGATTGTCGGAAATAATCGTCACCTCATCCTGAGGAGCGCGGACGCAGTCCGCGCGTCTCGAAGGATGAGGTGACGGTCGGATTGCGGACTGCTCATGCTCGACGTGCAGAACATCGACCTCTTCTACGGCGCCGCCCAGGCGCTGCGCGGGATCACGCTCACCGTCGAGCCCGGCAAGGTCACCTGCGTCTTGGGCCGCAACGGCGTCGGCAAGACGAGCTTGCTTCGCGCCATCACCGGCCACCAGCCCGTCGCTCGCGGCGACATCGTACTGAACGGCCAGAGCATCAACGGCTTGAAGCCGTCGCAGCGCGCCCGCCTCGGCATCGGCTACGTGCCGCAGGGCCGCGAGATCTTCCCGCTGCTCACCGTGGCCGAGAACCTCGAGACCGGGTTTGCGCCGCTGCCGCGCGCCGAGCGCTACGTGCCCGACGACATCTATTCGCTCTTCCCGGTGCTCAAGGACATGCTCCGCCGCCGCGGCGGCGACCTTTCCGGCGGCCAGCAGCAGCAGCTCGCCATCGCCCGCGCGCTCGTCATGCGGCCGAAGGTGCTCGTGCTCGACGAGCCGACCGAGGGCATCCAGCCCTCCATCATCAAGGATATCGGCCACGCCATCCGCTACTTGCGCGACCGCGGCGATATCGCGATCCTGCTGGTCGAGCAGTACTTCGATTTCGCCAAGGAACTTGTCGACAGTTTCGCCGTGATGGAGCGCGGCCAGTTCGTCCTCACCGGCGATCACGAGATGATGCAGACGCAGGATGTCCGTCGAAGTCTCTCCCTTTGAGTTGGCCGGTGCTGCGGCCGAAGGCCCGGTCCGCACCGAGGGCCTCGCGCGGCTTTACGCCGAGCGCTCGGCCGGACAAACGATTGCGCGGGACGTGGATGAAGAGGGGCCGTTGCGGCTTCGCTTTCCGCGCATCGCAGCGCCCGGCACGCTCGAAGCCGTGCTGGTGAATACAGGCGGCGGCATCGTCGGCGGCGACCGGCTGCAGTTCGACATCGAGGCGGGCGAGGGCGCTGCCGTCGCTGTCACCAGCCAGGCTTCGGAGAAGATCTATCGCTCCGCCGGCAAGGCTGCGGAGATTTCCGTTCGTCTCGCCGCCGCCGCGGGCGCGCAGCTCGCATGGCTGCCGCAGGAGACGATCCTGTTCGACCGCGCGCGCGTGACGCGCAGCATCGACGCCGAAGTCGCGGCCAACGCATCGCTCACACTATGCGAGTCCGTCGTGTTCGGCCGCGTTGCCATGGGCGAAGCAGTGACGAACGGCTTGCTCAAGGATCGCTGGCACATCCGCCGCGATGGAAAACTGATCTTTGCCGACGCGCTGACGCTCGATGGCTCGATCGGCGCGATCCTCGCTCGCCCCGCGACCGCCGCGGGGGCTGTTGCAACGGCCACGCTCATTCAGGTCGCGCCCGACGCGCAAGCGAAGGTCGACGCCGTCCGCACCGCGCTCGGCGCGCACACGATCGAATCCGGTGCGAGCGCCTTCGACGGCATGCTGATCGTGCGCATGCTGGCGGGCGACGGCCTTGCGTTGCGCGCCGCCATTCTCGACACCCTTTCCGCGCTCGGCACCGTGCCGCCGCGCGCTTTCCTGCTCTGACATCCCGGAGGAAAACCGATGAACCTCACGCCACGGGAAAAGGACAAGCTCCTCGTCGCCATGGCTGCCATGGTCGCCCGCAACCGCCTGAAGCGCGGCGTCAAGCTCAACCATCCCGAAGCCATCGCGCTCATCACGGAAGCCGTGGTCGAGGGCGCCCGCGACGGCAAGACCGTCGCGCAACTGATGAAGCTCGGCGCCAAGGTCCTGAAGCCCTCGCAGGTCATGCCCGGCATCGCCGAGATGATCCATGACGTGCAGGTGGAGGCGACCTTCCCCGACGGGACGAAGCTCGTCACCGTCCACAATCCCATCCGCACCGGCAAGGCGAAGAGCGTGCCCGGCGAGGTCCGCACGAAGAAGGGCGACATCGAGCTGAATGCCGGCGCCGCCGCGATCAAGCTCAAGGTCGCCAATTCCGGCGACCGGCCGGTGCAGGTCGGCAGCCACTATCATTTCTTCGAGACCAACCCGGCGCTGAAGTTCGACCGCGAGAAGGCGCGCGGCATGCGCCTCGCGATCCCCGCCGGGACCGCCGTGCGCTTCGAGCCGGGCCAGAGCCGCGAGGTGACGCTCGTGCCGCTCGCCGGCAAGCGCGAGGTCTATGGCTTCCGCCAGGAGATCATGGGCAAACTGTAATCGGGCATGACGATCCAGCCGGAGAACAATGGAGGACGCCATGAAGCAGACCTACAGCGGCGGCTGCCAGTGCGGCGCGGTGCGCTACGAGGTGTCGATGGAGCTCGGCGACGTGATCTCCTGCAACTGCTCGCGCTGCGGCCGGCTCGGCTCGCTCTTGGCCTTCGCGCCGGCGCAGGATTTCACGCTCAAATTCGGCGCGGACGCGCTGACGGACTTCCGGTTCAACAAGCACGTCATCCATCATCTGTTCTGCAAGACCTGCGGTATCGAGTCGTTTGCGCGCGGGACAGGGCCGGGCGGCGCGGAGATGGTGGCGATCAACGCGCGCTGCCTCGACGGCGTCGATCCCGCGAGCCTCAACGTGGTGCAGTTCGACGGCCGCAGCAAATGACCATGCTCCTTTCTTCGAATCGGCGTTTTGGGCATCGTTGCCTTACCGACGTAAGGAGGACGTCATGCCCTACGCATTTCCCTACAGGCGCACCGTGACCCTCACGAGCAAAGGCCAGATCACCTTGCCGGTGGAATTGCGCCGGAGCTGGAACCTGAAACAGGGCGACCAGCTCGATTTCGTCCTCACCGAGGACGGCGCCGTGCAGGTGCGCAAGCACGTGCGTCTCTCCATCCACGACGACGGGGACCGGCTTTCGTCGGCCGGTTCGCCGGACTCAACCTGACCGCCGAGGTCCGCCATGAAGATGTCCCGTGCCGCCTACGCCGATATGTTCGGTCCCACGACGGGCGATCAGGTCCGCCTCGCCGACACAGAACTGTTCATCGAGGTGGAGAAGGATTTCACCACTTACGGCGAGGAGGTGAAGTTCGGCGGCGGCAAGGTGATCCGCGACGGCATGGGACAATCGCAGATTACCCGCGCGCAGGGCGCGGTCGACACCGTCATCACCAATGTCGTGATCGTCGACCACTGGGGCATCGTCAAAGCCGACGTCGGCATCCGGGACGGCCGCATCGCCGCGATCGGCAAGGCCGGCAACCCCGACATTCAGCCGAACGTCGACATCATCATTGGCCCCGGCACCGAGGCGATCGCGGGCGAGGGGAAGATCCTCACCGCCGGCGGCTTCGACAGCCACATCCATTTCATCTGCCCGCAGCAGATCGACGACGCGCTGATGTCCGGCGTCACCACGATGCTCGGCGGCGGCACCGGCCCGGCGACCGGCACGAACGCGACGACCTGCACGCCCGGTCCCTGGCATATCGCGCGCATGATCGAGGCCGCCGACGCGTTCCCGATGAATCTCGGCTTTGCCGGCAAAGGCAATGCCTCGCTTCCCGCCGGGCTGGAAGAACAGGTGAAGGGCGGCGCCTGCGCGCTCAAGCTGCACGAGGACTGGGGCACGACGCCCGCCGCCATCGACTGCTGCCTCGGCGTCGCCGACGATCTCGACGTGCAGGTGATGATCCACACCGACACGCTGAACGAGTCGGGCTTCGTTGAGGACTCGATCGCGGCCTTCAAGGGCCGCGCCATTCACGCCTTCCATACCGAAGGCGCGGGCGGCGGCCACGCGCCCGACATCATCAAGGTGGCGGCGCTGAAGAACGTCCTGCCGTCCTCCACCAACCCGACGCGGCCCTTCACGGTGAACACGCTCGATGAGCATCTCGACATGCTCATGGTCTGCCACCATCTCGATCCCGGCATCGCCGAGGACCTTGCCTTCGCTGAAAGCCGCATCCGCAAGGAGACCATCGCCGCCGAGGATATCCTCCACGATCTCGGCGCGCTCTCCATGATGTCGTCCGACAGCCAGGCCATGGGCCGCATCGGCGAGGTGGCGATCCGCACCTGGCAGACCGCCGACAAGATGAAGCGCCAGCGCGGCCCGCTGCCGGAGGACAAGCGCAACGGCAACGACAACTTCCGCGTCAAGCGCTACATCGCCAAATACACGATCAACCCCGCGATTACCCACGGCGTCTCGAAGCACATCGGCTCGGTGGAGCAGGGCAAGCTCGCCGACCTCGTGCTGTGGACGCCGGCCTTCTTCGGCGTGAAGCCGGATATGGTGTTGAAGGCCGGCACCATCGTCGCGGCGCAGATGGGCGATCCCAACGCTTCGATCCCGACACCGCAGCCCGTCCACTACCGCCCGATGTTCGGCGCCTTCGGCAAGGCGCGCACCCGCTCCGCACTCACCTTCGTTTCGCGCGTCGCGCTGGAAGACGGGCTCGCTGCGCGCCTCAATGTCGAGCGCGCGCTCGTCGCCATCGAGAACACGCGCAACATTGGCAAGAAGGACATGATCCACAACAACGCCACGCCAGAGCTCGAGGTCGATCCCGAGACCTACGAAGTCCGCGCCGACGGCGAGCTTTTGACCTGCCAGCCGGCGAAGGTGCTGCCCATGGCGCAGCGGTACTTTTTGTTCTGATGACGTGTGCAGGGTATCACCCACGTCATTTCCGGGGCGCCGCGAAGCGGCGAGCCCGGAATCCATGCGTCCTCGCCACAAGCGGAAACCTAAATGGATTCCGGGCTCGCATGCCTCGCGTTGCTCGGCATGCGCCCCGGAATGACAGGGAAATGAAATGATCCGCGCCACCAACGTCCTGCTCGCCGGCACCTGGGACCGTGCCCGGGAGATCGACTGCATCGCGCTCGCGCACGACGACCGCCACCGCCGCCGCATCGCCATGCAGGGCGAGGGCGGAACGGAATTCCTGCTCGACCTCGCGGAAGCGGCGCACCTCCGCGACGGCGACGGGATCGAGCTTGAGTCCGGCCGCGTGGTGCGCGTGGTCGCCGCCTCCGAGCCGGTTGCCGACATCACGGGCGACCCGCATTTGCTCTCCCGCGTCGCCTGGCACATCGGCAACCGCCATGTGCCGGCGCAAATCCTCCCCGACCGCATCCGCATCGGCCGCGATCACGTGCTGGAGGAAATGGTCGAGAAGCTTGGCGCCAAAGTCTCGCGCGTGTCCGCACCGTTCGATCCCGAGCCCGGCGCTTATGCGGGCGAGGCCGCGCACGGGCACAGTCACGGCCACCACAACCATCAAGATCCCGCGCACGGACACCGCCATGAACATTGACGTGTTGGCGCATAAAAGCTCCCTCATGCTTCGAGACGCCGCGCACGCAAGTCGGCTGTTGCCGACTTGCGCGGTTAAACAAGCCGATCTCGGGCAGGCCCGAGATCGGTGCGCGGCTCCTCAGCATGAGGGAGCTTTTGTTCCGCCTCATGGTGAGGAGCGCGGCGAAGCCGCGCGTCTCGAACCATGAGGCGGCCCGCTCAATCAAATAGTGAGACGGGCAGCCAAGATTTTCTCCCGCTGCTCGTCTGGCTCAGCCCGGGCTTTCCCGTCGGCTCGTTCGCCTACAGCCACGGCATCGAGTGGGCGGTGGAGGCGGGCGACGTGACGAACGCCGACACATGCGCAGGATGGCTCTCCGATCTCCTCGAGCACGGCGGCGCATGGTCCGACGCCGTGCTGCTTGTCGCGGCACACCGCGCCGCCGCGCAGGAAGACAATAAAGCACTTCGCGAAGTCGCCGAGCTTGCCGCAGCGCTTGCGCCGTCGCTCGAACGTCGCCTCGAGACCTTGAAACAGGGCGATGCCTTCCTGCTCGCGACCCGCACCGCCTGGCCGTGCGCGGCGCTCGATCGCTTCGCGAAAGTCTGGAGCGGCGAGACGGCGTTTCCCGTTGCCGTCGGCGTTGCGAGCGCGGGCCACGGCCTCGCGCTGCCGCCGACGCTTGAAGCGTATCTGCTCGCGTCCGTCAGCAATCTCGTTTCTGCTGCCGTCCGTCTCATCCCCCTCGGCCAGACCGACGGCACGAAGATCGTTGCACGCCTGACACCGCTCGCCCGCGAGATCGCCGCCCGCGCCGCGCAAAGCATGCTCGACGATATTGGCGGCACGGCGCTCCGCTCCGACATCGCCTCCATGCGTCACGAGACCCAATACACAAGGTTGTTCCGTTCATGAGTTCAGGCCCGCTTCGCGTCGGTATCGGCGGCCCGGTCGGCTCGGGCAAGACCGCACTCATGGAAGCGCTCTGCAAGCGCTTCCGCGACCGCTACCAGCTCTGCGCCATCACCAACGACATCTACACGAAGGAAGATGCCGAAATCCTCACCCGCGCCGGCGCGCTGCCGCCCGAGCGCATCATGGGCGTCGAGACCGGCGGCTGCCCGCACACGGCGATCCGCGAGGACGCCTCGATCAACCTGGCGGCGGTGAGCGAAATGCGCGCCCGCTTCCCCAACGTCGACCTCATCCTGATCGAGTCGGGCGGGGACAACCTGGCCGCGACTTTTTCGCCCGAGCTCGCCGACCTCACGATTTATGTCATCGACGTGTCGGCCGGCGAGAAGATCCCCCGCAAGGGCGGGCCGGGAATCACGCGCTCGGACCTCCTGGTCATCAACAAGACCGACCTGGCGCCCCTGGTCGGCGCCTCCCTGGAGGTGATGGACCGCGACGCCCGCAGGATGCGCGGCAGCCGCCCCTTCGTGTTTACGAATCTGAAATCCGGGCAGGGGGTTGCCGAGGTTGCCGCCATGATCGAGCGGACCGGCGGCCTTTCCGGTTGAGGCGTTTCACGTCCACCTCCGAAAATGGTGCATTGCCGAAATTTAACGTTCTGATCCGGTGTTTATGTTAGGCTTCACGGCCGGAACGGTTGGAATTCCGGGGCCGAGACGGCCCGCAGTGCGCGTGCTATCTGCACCGCGGGTAGGGAACGGAAGGAGCGGCAGTCCGCATGCACGCGCCGCAAGACAAGCTTCGCGCTGAACAGGCGACGCCGCCGGCTCGGGAGAAAGCCGCGCCGGACTCGGCGCGGCGCTGGTTGCGCTTCGAGTTTTCGACGATCGCGCTGGTGATCGGCGCGTTGGCGCTCGCCGGCGCTGCCGCCTGGTGGGCAACCTCTTCTCCGACGACGACGCAAAAAAATGGCCTGCCGGTCCAGGCCGTCTCCGTTTTCACTGCGCAGGCGGTGCGCAGGGATGTTCCGTTTCATGTCGACGCGATCGGAACCGTGCAGCCGGTCGTCAGCATCGCCGTTCGCTCGCGCGTCGACAGCCAGGTCGAGAAGGTGCATTTCGAGGACGGCGCCCATGTGAAGGAGGGCGATCTTCTCTTTACGCTCGACTCGCGGTCGATCGACGCGCTGATCAAGCAGGCCGAAGCAACGCTGCAGCGCGATCGCGCGCAGCTCGAAAAGGCCGAGCGCGATGTCGAACGCGTTCAGGGCTTGGCCGATCGCGGAACAGCCGGGCAGGTCCAGCTTGCCGACGCGCGCACGAATGTCGACGTGCTGAAGGCGACCGTCGCGCAGGGCGAGGCGCAGCTGCAGAACCTGCGCGTCCAGCGCAGCTATTACGAAATCCGTTCTCCCGCGACCGGGCGCGTCGGCATTTCCGGGGTGCGCCCCGGCGCCGTGGTGCGCGTCGGTGCCGATACGGCGGCGCCGCTCGCCACGGTCAACCAGCTTTCGCCGATCTATATCGCGTTCGCGTTGCCCGAGCGGCTCATTCCCGTGTTGCGCGCCGCCGGCGACAAGGCGACGGTCGACGCCACGCTGCAGAGCGAGCTCTCCGTCAGCGGCGGCAAGATCGCCTTCATCGACAACACCGTCGATCCGCAGACTGCGACGATCATGGTGCGCGCCTCGTTCGAGAACAAGGACGAGCGGCTGTGGCCGGGTACGCTCGCATCCGTCCGCGTCACGCTGCGCGTCGATCCGAACGTCGTCGTCGTTCCGACCGAAGCGGTGCAGAGCGGCCAGCGCGGCACCTTCGTATTCGTGATCGAGAATGGCACCGCGCGGGTGCAGCAGGTCAGCGTCGCGCGCACCGTGAACGGCGAGTCGGTCATCGCCGAAGGCTTGTCGGGCAATGAGACGGTCGTCACGGACGGTCAATTGTCTCTGCGGGAAGGCAGCCGCGTCAGCATCAAGCGCGCACCGGGAGCCTGATCCGTGACTCTCCCCGAGCTCTGCATCCGCCGCCCGGTGATGACGACGCTCCTGATGGCGTCGGTGATCGTCGGCGGCATTTTCGGCTACCGCTTGCTCGCCGTTTCCGCGCTGCCGCGCGTCGACTTCCCGACCATCAATATCCAGGCGCAATTGCCGGGCGCCAGCCCCGAGACCATGGCGGCTTCCGTCGCGACGCCGATCGAGCGCCAGCTCGCGACCATTCCCGGCATCAGCTCGATGATCTCCTCGAGCAGCACGGGCAGCACCTCGATCACCGTGCAGTTCGATCTCAACCGCAACATCGACGCCGCGGCGCTCGACGTGCAGACCGCGCTGTCCACGGCGCAGCGCCGGTTGCCGAGCGAGATGCCGAACCCGCCGAGCTTCCGCAAGGTGAACCCGGCGGATGCGCCGGTCCTGTTCCTCACGCTCTATTCCGACACGCTGCCGCTCTCGACCGTGCACGAATACGCCGACACGCTGCTGGCCCAGCAGATCTCGCAGATTTCCGGCGTCGCGCAGGTGCAGGTGTTTGGCGGCCAGAAATACGCCGTCCGCGTGCGCCTCAATCCCGAGGCCGCGGCCTCGCGCGGCATATCCGCCTCCGACATCCAGAGCGCGCTCTCATCCGCCGCATCCAATACGCCCGTCGGCGTGATGTATGGGCCGAAGCAGAATCTCACGCTCGACATGGGCGTGCCGGAGCGCAGCGCTCGCATCTTCGAGAACCTCATCGTGGCGTGGCGCAACGGCGCGCCGGTGCGTCTCAATGAGATCGCGACCGTGATGGACGGCGTGGAGAACGAGCGCGTCGCGGGCTGGATCAACGGCACGCGGTCGATCAACCTCGCGATCTACCGCCAGCCCGATGCCAACACGATCGAGGTGGTGGACGGCGTCAAGAACCGCCTGCCGGATTTCCGCGCGCAGATTCCGGGGGCGATCGGTCTCCAGGTCCTGCTCGACCGCTCCGTCTCGATCCGCGATTCCGTGAGCTCCGTGCAGACCACGCTCGCCGAGGCAATCGTGCTCGTCGTGCTCGTGATCTTCCTGTTCCTGCGCAACGGACGCGCGACGCTCATTCCTTCGCTGGCGCTGCCGCTATCCATCGTCGGCACCTTCGCCGCCATGTGGATGCTCGGCTTCTCCATCAACAACATGACGCTGCTCGCGCTCGTGTTGTGCGTGGGCTTCGTCGTCGACGACGCCATCATCGTGCTGGAGAACATCTACCGCCACGTGGAAGAGGGGATGTCGCCGTTCCAGGCGGCCATCAAGGGATCGAAGGAGATCGGCTTCACCATTCTGTCGATCACCTTCTCGCTCGTCGCCGTCTTCATTCCCGTGCTGTTCATGGGCGGCGTGGTCGGCCGCGTGTTCAACGAGTTCGCGGTGACGATCTCGGTGGCGATCCTGACCTCCGGGTTCGTCTCCCTGACGCTGACCCCCATGCTGTGCGCGCGCCTGTTGCGGCCGGTCGATCATGCAAAGAAGCCCGGCGCCTTCATGCGCATCACCGAGCGCGCATTCGACGCCTGGCTTGCCGGCTATCGCCGCAGCCTCGATTTCGTCCTACGCCACCGGCCGGTGACGCTCGGGGTCACCCTCGCGACGCTCGTGCTGGCGGTCGGCCTCTACATCTACATTCCGAAGGGCTTTTTCCCGGAGGAAGACACCGGCTTCATCAGCAGCACGATCGAGGCCGCCACCGATACGTCGTTCGAGGCATTGGTCGAGCGCCAGAAACGCGTCGCCGAGATCGTCCGCAAGGACCCCGACGTCGACTACATCCTCTACAACGCCGGCACCGTCGGCGCGAGCCGCACCGGCAATACCGGCAGTCTGTTCATCGCGCTGAAGCCGCGCAACGAGCGGAATAAATCGGTGCAGGAGATCGTGCCGCGGCTGCGGACGGCGGTGCTGTCGCAGCCGGGCGTGAACGTGTTCTTCCGTCCGGTGCAGAACATCAATATCGGCGGCTTCGTCTCGCGCAGCCTGTATCAATACACGCTGCAGAGCTCCGATACGGAGGCGCTCTATGAGGCGGCGCCGCGCATGCAGGACGTGCTCGCCGCGCTGCCGCAGCTCCGCGACGTGACCTCCGATTTCCAGATCAACAATCCGCAGCTCACCCTCGATATCGATCGCGACAAGGCGCGCGCGCTCGGCATCACCGAGGATCAGATTCGCGGCGTGCTGTACACCAATTACGGCTCGCGCGAGGTGGCGACGCTCTACACGGCGAGCAACGAATTTCCCATCATCGTCGACGCCGACCCGCGGTTCCAGCGCGATGCGACCGATCTCGGCCGCATCTATCTGCGCACCGCGAGCGGCCAGCAGGTCCCGCTCAGCTCGATCGCATCGGTCAAGCGCACCGTCGGCCCGCTCACGGTTTCGCACCAGCAACAGCAGCCTTCCGTCACGATCTCGTTCAACCTCGCGCCGGGCGTGTCGCTCGGGCAGGCGGTCGACGCGATCCGCGTGGCCGAGCGCAACATGGGCCTCTCGGCGGCGATCAACACCGGCTTCCAAGGAACGGCGCAGGTTTTCCAGGACGCCTTGTCGAACCAGCCGCTGCTGCTGCTGGCGGCGGTCATCGTGATCTATATCGTGCTCGGCATTCTCTACGAGAGCTTCATTCACCCGATCACGATCCTGTCCGGCCTGCCGTCCGCCGGCATCGGCGCGCTGATCTGGCTGATGCTGTTCGGCATGGATCTGTCGGTCATCGCGCTAATCGGCATCGTCATGCTGATCGGCATCGTCAAGAAGAACGCGATCATGATGGTGGATTTTGCCATCACCCGCCGCCGCGCCGGCATGGAAGCCTTCGATGCGATCCGTGAAGCCGCACTCCTGCGCTTCCGGCCGATCATGATGACGACCTTCGCCGCGATCTTCGGCGTCCTGCCGATCGCGCTCGGCACCGGCGCCGGCGCCGAGCTGCGCCAGCCGCTCGGCATCGCCGTGGTCGGCGGGCTGCTCGTCTCGCAGCTCCTCACCCTCTACATCACGCCGGTGATCTATCTCTATCTCGACCGCTTCGACCGCAAGGTGGCGAGCGCCATCAGCGAAGACCTGCCCGAAGAGGAAGAGCCGCGCATCGCGGCGGAGTGACGTACCGGCATGCCGCCGGCTGAAATCAGCGCACGCCGTAGCGCGCGAAATCCTTCGCAATGTCCGGCGACATCGCAACTGCGGCTGCAATATCGGCCTCGCCCTCCGCGCGCTTTCCCGCTTTGCGCTTGACGATGCCGCGTGCGTAGAGCGAGCTCGCCAACTGTGGGTTCAACTGCAGGGCCGAATTGAAATCGGCAACGGCCGCGTCCAAACGGCCCATTTTCAGATGGGTAAAGCCGCGCGAGTCCAGTGTCGCGGCAGCGTCCGGTTTCAGCCGGAGCGCTTCATTGCAGTCCGCCAGCGCCGCGCGCAGCTCGCCGACGATGGCGCCGACCCAGCATCGCCCGTTCCAGGCGCTGTCCAGGTCGGGCTGCAGGCGGATGGCTCTTCCGTAATCGGCGATCGCGCGGCGATAGTCGCCGGTCCTTTCATACGCGCCGGCCCGGTTTGCGAAGGCGGCGGCAGAATCGGGATCGAGCTTGATCGATCGGCCAAAGTCATCGATCGCGCGGCGATGCTGCCCCGACTTCTGATAGGCGGCGCCACGGTTGTTGAACGCTGGCGCAAAATTCGGATCGGCCGCAATGGAGCGGTCATAATTTTCAATGGCGAGCGTGTATTCGCCCTTGGCGGCGTAGGCGTTGCCACGATTGTTGTGGGCGATGGCAAGCGCGCGCGGCGTTGTCACGCCCGACTCGATCAAGGCGGTACAGCCGTCGATGCGGGATTGCGCCGAGCCGTCCGCCCGGTTGCACGACTGGCGGTTCTTTTCGATTTCCAGAAAGTCGGGAGCCTGCGCCATCGCCGGGGCGGCGAGCGCAGGCAGGATCAGCAGAAACGCTGCCCTTCGCCATAACGGCGAGGAATGCCGAGAGCGAGGTTCAGCCATTGAACTGTCGGTCATTGGATGCGCCCACGCGGATCACCTGGGTTACACGCGGCCTCGCACTCTTGGGGCCGCCGCTACTGCTTCACCTCGATCAGCGTGGAAAATTTGACGCTTCCGTCTTCGCCGACCACGACGTGCGATGTGGTGCCGCGAATTCCCATGGTGGCGCCCGGCGTATCGACCCGCATGCGGCCCCTTTGCGCCATCTTGCCGCCGACGAAGGTGAAGGTCCCTTTTGCCAGATTGAACAGGCTCGAGTTCAGGGTGCTGCTCGGATTGTAGACGAATTCGGTCAATTCCATTCGCGCGTTGCTGAAAATGTTCAGCGCGGTGTCGTCGGCAAATACGAGACTAAGCTTGCTGTCGGCGCCCGTCTGCACCACGTCGCCCCGGTACACGAGGTCGCCGACCTTGGCGTTGGACTGGCCGCCTGCCACCACGACGACGGCGACGACATGCTCGATTGTGGCGGTCCCCTCGACGGCGATCACCTTGCCAATCGGGGATTCATCCGCCGGGGCGCGCTGCGCCGATGCCCGGTCGGAAAAGGCGAAAAGAGCCAGGGCCGTGAAAACAATGAGAAAAAATGCCCGTTGCATCGGCGTACCCTCTGGGTCGCGAGCCGCATCCTTTAATGCAGGTCATTACCATAGTAAGGTTTATTCTAGAAGATAAGGTTTCAGCAAGTATGAATATTTCCAATTTTCAGTGGTTTAGCCTAATATCAGTAACAGGGTAGGACCGCGCGCAAGAACGGCGGCCTGTCCCGGGTAAGGGCGTCAAGGCCATGGCCCAGACGGGAGAGTTGCGTCCAAGAGGAGCTGAGAGTCGCGCTTCCGCGGTGGCTGAAGCGCCGTCTCCGGCTGTCGGCAAGATTCAGTCGCTGACCGGTTCGGCGCGGATCATTCTCGACGACGGCGTAGCCGTCAGCGCCGAGGTCGGCGCCTGTCTGTTTCAGGGCAATGTGATCGAGACCGGCGCCGACGGCCGCGTCGGCATCACGCTCAGCGACGGCACCGCTTTCAATCTTTCCGGCGATGCGCGGATCGCGCTGGCCGACTTCGGCTACGATGCGAAGAACGGTCTGAGCTCGGCGCAGGTCAAGGTGTCGAGCGGGAAGTTCGCTTTCGTCGCCGGCAAGGCGGCGGCCCTTGGCGGTCTTGCGATCGAAACGCCCTTCGCGACCATTCGCAGCCAGGCGCAGGCCGGCGCCATCTGCACGCTGACGCTCGTGGCTTTCACGATCGCGCTCGTGCAAAAGCTCGAAGCGGCGATCACCGATCCCCTGCTTCTCGACGGACTCATTCAGTACAAGGATTTGCGGCACGGCACGTTGGTGATCGTGCCGAAGGGAGGCGATCAAAAAGTCATCGTGCTCGACGATCCGGAAATGTCCGTCATCATCGGGCCGCCGGATCTCGGATACATCGTTTCACAGATCGCGAACTCGCCCGCCGAAATGGCGCTCCTGCTTCAGATTTCTCAGGAGGCGGCCAATACGTACCTGCAGGGTTTGGCGGACCCGCTCACGACCGCCACCATCCAAAAGGCGGAAACGCAACTGTTCCTGCCGAGCATCACGAACATTCAATTTGCTTCCATCGCGAGCGGATTGCTCCCGCCGCTGCCGGATGAGCCGGGGCTCAACGAGGATCCTGAAACCTCCGGCTCTGACAATTTCCCCACCGAGACGGCCGCGCCAACGCTTGTGCTTACGGGAAACACGCTGGTGCTGTCGCAGGACGAGACGCCAGGTCAGGGCACGCCGGATCCGTTCCCGGTTTCCCTCGCGGGGATTGCCGGCATCGGCAGCATCGCGGACCTCGGGCGGACGGAAGACGGAAACCCGTTCGTGAGCACGGCTGGCAGCGTGTTCACCGGCTCGCTTGTGATCACCCTCGAAGCGAACTCGGAGGGGGTCTACAGCGGACTGGACGTGACCGGCGGCGACTCGATCTTCCTGTTCACCGAGACGACGGCCGGCGGCGCCCAGGTAGTGGTTGGACGAGAGGGACCCAATAGCGTCGCCGCCGAGACCGGCGACATCGCCTTCATCATCTATGTGACGGAGGATGGGCAGACGCTGTGGGTCCAGCAGACGTTGCCGATCGAACACCCGCCCGACAACGATCCTGATAGCGTGCTGCCGATTATCAATTCGGCGTTGCTGGTGCGGGCGACGGTGACCGATGGCGCCACGACCGTGACAAAGACGCTTCCGGTGGGTAACCAGGTCGTATTCGAGGATGACGGCCCGGTCGCGAATGATGACGATCCGCAGGTCGTGGCCGAAGACGCGGCCAGTCCCATCGGCGGCAACGTCATCAATCCCGAGGCGGCGGACGATCCGGATGCTTCGGGAAAGGACACGCCCGGTAGCGACGGCGCGAAGCTGACGCATGTCGATATTGGTGCGGGCTTCGTCGCGATCACCTCGGGCGTCGATGTCGGCGGCGGCTTCTACGAGCACACCAACAGCTTCGGCACCTATACCTTCAATGAGAACGGCAGTTGGACGTTCGATCCGGAGCCCAATCAGGCGAACCCGGTGGACGCCTCGTTCTTCTATCGGCTCACCGACGGCGACGGCGACACCGATGAGGCCAAGCAGCCGATCACCGTCGTTGACGGCAATGGCCCGAGCAGCGATGCGAAGCTCACTTTGGTGCTGAAGGAATCTGACCTCGACACCGCGATGACGGGCGACGAGGACAGCGGAACTTTGACCTTCACGGCTGGCTCCGATGATCTCACCGGCTTTACCTTCGGTTCAACTGCCGGGATCGTGGTTCAGGGACTGCTCGGAGCGCCTGTTATCACTTGGTCAGGTGACGATACCGATACGATTGTCGGCCAGATCGATGGCGTCGATGCGATCACTCTCAAGGTGACGGGCTCCACAATCGAGGCCGGCGGCACCGACACGGTCACCGTGACGGCGACGCTGCTCGATAATTTTCCGCATGCGCTGGCGGGTGCTGACAGCATCTTGATCGGCGGCATCGTGGTGAATGCGTCGGAGGACGACGGTAATTTCGCAACCGCGCAGGTACGCGTGCGCGTGCTCGACGATGTGCCGGTCGCGCTGGATGACTCCGCCGAAGTGCAGGCGCAGAGCACGCTCGCAACCGTGAACGCGCTCGTTGTCCTCGATCGATCGGGCTCGATGGATCAGGGTTCGCGGCTCTCGCTTGCCAAGCAAGCGATCCTCGATTTTGCCTCGCAACCAAATGTGCTTTCGATCCAGATCCTGTCGTTCGCCAGCACCGCCGGAGCGGCTTCGATTTGGTTCGACGTATCGAACGATGACGGTCGCGCTGCGCTCGAAGCATTCTTGAATTCGATCAGCGCCGGCGGCGGTACGAATTACCAGGCCGCGCTCCTTGCCGCCGAACAGGCCTGGATTGCCACGCCACCGCCGAACAATGACGCGGATCTGACGAACATCTATTTCGTCTCGGACGGCGCACCCTCCAGTCCTCTTACGAGTGCGCAGAAGACGGCGTGGGAAACCTTCCTCGCCAATCCTGATAACGGGATCGACAACGCCTATGCGATCGGCATCGGTACCGGCGTCAACGATGCCGATTTGCTGGACGTGGCGTATCCGAATGACGCGGACAACGTCATCATCATCAGCTCCGCCGGAGACCTGAGCGCGACGTTGCAATCGACGACGTTGTTCGGAACAGTGTCAGGCAATGTCATCGACAATCTGACGGCGGACGCCGCCGATGACGACGATTTCGGGGCCGACGGGCCTGGATTCGTGAAGACGTTGCGCTACGATAGCGACGGTGACGGCGTACTCGAAGATACAGACAGCATTTACAGTTTCGACGGCACGAACATCGACCTGAACGGCGTGCAGGTGCTGGCGAACGCGCATGAGATCACGCTCGAAACCGGATTTGGCGGCAGCCTCACGTTCAATTTCCTCACCGGCGCGTGGACCTACTCGACTCCGACGTCGTTCGACGCCCAGTTCGTCGAGCGCTTCAGCTACACCATCGTGGACGGCGAGGGAGACGAGAGCGCGCCCGCTGCCTTGAACATCACTGTTCTGGCGCCCCCGCCGACTTATGCCCTGACCGGTGCGCCTGATGTCGTGGAGGGCAACCCGCTCATCTTCACCCTGGCGCTCAGCCACCCGAGCGCAGAGGACATCGCGTTCAGGCTCGCGACGGCCGACGGCACGGCGACCGGCGGAAGCGACTTCGAGGTCTCGGGATTCCGCTACAGCACTGACAACGGCGCTACTTGGATCGATGCCACAGGCCCGGGCCTTGATGAGGTCACCATCCTTGCCGGCCAGACCTCGATTCTGATCGAGGTTGGGACGATCGACGACTCGCTTGACGAGAGCGCCAAGGAATCGATGCAGCTCGTCGTCGACCAGGTGGTTTCCGGTACGGCGGCCGCCGCCGGCAACGACGGCAGCGAAACCGGCCTGATCCGCGACAACGACAACGTGGCGCCGGCGATCAACGCGCCGGGCACGATGAATTACTGGACGACTCCGCCGGGCTCCAACACCGACGTCACCTTCATCAACCGTATCTCGTTTCAGGACGCGGATACGAGCACGGGAATCGTGCTGGTAACGTTGAATGTCGGCAACGGCGGAGGCGCGTTCGAAGCGAGCAGCGGCGGCGGCGTGACGGTGGCCGGCAGCGGCACCTCGTTGATGACCCTGACCGGCACCATCGCCGCCATCAATGCGTTCATCGGCGGCAACAAAATCGAGTTCGACCCGCCCGGAACATCGCTGGCCGACCGGGTGCTGACGGTCACGATCGACGACAATGACGGAGGAATTACGAGCACGAATATCACCCTCCATCATCAGTCATTGAGCAACCTGGACAGCGACAGCCCGGCCAACGTCAATCTGTCAGGCTGGAATTTCAACGACGTCGACGTGAACATGGGCAACGGCAACGACACGGTCGTGACGTCGTGGAGCCACGGCCCGGACAATGACTCTGTGAATTATAACGGCGAGGGGGGATCCGACACGATTACGCTCGTCTTTACGCCCGCCCAATTGGAGGAAATTCTCACCGACGACGATGACCGGGACGAGCTCGACGATTTTCTTGAGGATACGGACGATAACAACCTGACGTTTGGCGGCACCGACTGGAACGCAAGCGCCTTCGACTTCGAGGACGCCAATCTGGCGCTTGCTGCCGGTCCGGTCGGCTACGCCGTCTATGGCCCCGCCAATTCGAGCACGGGGATTCCAGGATCGACGTCCGCCGACAGTGGCAATGATTATCTGCAAGGAACCGGCGGGTCGAATACCATCAACGGCCAGGGCGGAAACGACATCATCCTCGGCCTCGGCGGCAACGACACGCTGAATGGCGGTGCCGGTTCCGACCTGATCCTGGGCGGCGCAGGCAACGACAGGATCGACGGCGGCGCGGATAACGACCTGCTGTCCGGTGGTGCAGGTGCGGACACCTTCGTAGCTGGCCCCAATCCGGGCCTCGATGCGATCGTCGACTACAGCTTCGCGGAAGGCGACATGCTCGATCTGTCGGCGCTGGTCGACGCGAACTTCGGCGTGGTCAGCAGCAACATCGACGATTTCGTAAAGCTCACCCAGACCGATGGCGACATCAATGTGTTTGTCGATGTCAACGGCACCGGCACCTTCGGCGCCGGCTCGCAGGTTTTCACCCTGGTCGGCGGCGGCACGGCTTCCAGCAACGACCCGGTCAAGATCTATTTGGAGAATGCAGAGCACACGCTGACGGTCTGACCGTGCGTGCCATCTCGATCCCGAGGTGCTGCGGAATTATCCCCTCGGCCCGATCCTGCCGACCACCCGAAATCCGTCCTTCGTCTCCGGCGCGGGCGCGAGCACGACGCCCGCCGCGGTCTCCGGGTTGATCCCCATCAGCGCGCCCATCGTGGCGCCGTGGGTGACGAGGAGGAGGTTGCCGCCGCCCTTCCAGCCGGCAATCAGCTTGCGCAATTTCTCGACCTGCGCCGCGCGGTTCTCCGGCCGTCCGAACAGGTTGTTGAGTGCGCTGTGCTTCTCGACCTTGCCGGCGCCGATCAGCTCCGCCGTCTCGATGCAGCGGCACCATTCCGACGACAGCACGCGGGCAACCGCGATCCCGTTCTCGCGCAACACCCGGCCGAGCCTGCGCGATTCCTCGCGCCCCTCGTCGATCAGGTTGCGTTGCGTCGCGCAGTCGCCGAGCTTGAAGCCGAGCGGGTCGCCCGTGCCCGGCGTCGTCAGCCCGTGGCGGATCATCATCACGTGCCCGCCCGCTTTCAGCGCGGCAATGCCCGCGTCGTCGGCGCGCGCGCCGGCAAGGAAGCCGAGCAGGAAGGCGAGGGCGATCGCGGCGCATCGCACCATCCCGCTCGTCCCCGCGAAAGCGGGGACCCAGGGGCAAACGGAACGTCGCGAGTTTCTTGCCCTGGATTCCCGCGTTCGCGGGAATGAGCGGAGTAATTGGACCTGCATCGCTACTCCGCCGCCGTTCTCCGCGCCGGCGCCGCGAAATCGCGCTCCATCTCGCGGCGGATGCGCACGATGTCGTCTTCCGCGATCTCGACGTCGTCGAAGCTCACCGGCGTGCCTTCCGCGACCGGCCGCACGAGCTTGATCTTGTGCGCGAGTCCGATCGGCAGGCCGCGGATCGCGAGCGAATCCTCCGCCCGCATCAGCTTGCCATAGACGCAATAGCCGCCTTCGCCGTCGAGCACGTCGCCGGGCTTCAGCGCCTTTTTCGCCGTCGCGACGACATCCGAGCGGAAGGCATCCGCCACGCCCGTCGCTTCCTTGCGCAGCGCCGCCGCCGCCACGGAAATCCCGAGCTCCAGCCCGACGAAATGATAGGGCCGGTAGAGCGCCGCGTAGCGGCCCTCGGGATCGGACGCGAGCCCGTATTCGGAGAAGCAGCGCCGCGTGTAGGCGCTCGATACGCCCTCGCTGCCCGGCTCGAACACGACGTAGACGCCCCAGCGCAAATGCTGCGGCAATTCCTTGCCGTCGCGCGCCTGGCTCGCCACCACTTCGACAAGGCCCGGCTCGTCCAGCACGCCGCCCGCCGCACGCGGCACCAGCACGCGGTTGAGCTCGTTCGCGTTGCAGGGCGGGAAGGCGAGGCCGTCGCGCGGCGCGTTTAGCCCCGTCGCGTTGGAGATCGCCGCCATCTCGATCGCCGATTTCGTGCCGTCGATGAAGCTGTTGAACATCTGCGGGTTCATGCCGCCCTTCGCCGCCGCCTCCGCGGTAATTCCATAGTGCGTCCACACCGTCTCCGGCGTCGAGCGTTCGTAGCCCGGCATGTATTTCGTGCCCTTGCCCGCGGAGACGATGCGGAATCCCGCAGCCTCCGCCCAGTCCACCATTTCGCAGACGAGCGCCGGCTGATCGCCATAGGCGAGGGCATAGACGAGCCCCTTCTTGCGCGCCCGCGCGGCGAGCACCGGCCCCGCGAGCACGTCCGCCTCGACGGTTACGTTGACGACGTGGCTGCCGTGATCGAACGCCTTGAGCGCATGGCGGATCGCCGCTGCCGGGCTGCCGGTGATGTCGATCAGGACGTCGAGGCCGGACGCGATCAGCGCATCGGCGTCCTCGGTGATGACCGTGCCGCCGGTCTTGCGCCCGGCGTCGAAGTCCTTCGCGATCTGCGCGGACATATCCCAGCCCGTGCGCTCGAGCGCCGCCCGCGCCCGCTCGCCGGAAAGATCGGCGACGCCGGCGAGGTGCAGTCCGGTCGTCGTGCGTGCCTGGGCGATGAACATCGATCCGAACTTGCCGGCGCCGATCACGCCGACGCGGACCGGGCGGTTTTCTTCGGCGCGTTTACGGAGCATCCGGGCCAGGTTCATGGGAGCACTCGGCTGTTTGTTGCGGGCGCGACCACACTCCGCTCATTCCCGCGCAAGCGGGAATCCAGGGCAGCTTGCATGGTCGGTGGCTCCTGGGTCCCCGCTTTCGCGGGGACGAACGGAGTTGGACTCCAATGGAACAGGCTCTATAGGCTTGCCCCGGATGAAGCTCAATCTCCAAACGCTCAACCGGGCCGCGCAAGGCGAATTTGTGAAGGCGCTCGGCGCAATCTACGAGCATTCGCCGTGGGTGGCCGAGCGCTCGTGCGCGAAGCGTCCCTTTGCGACCGTCGCCGATCTCGCCGACGCCATGGCTGCGGCGGTCGCCGCGGCATCACCCCAAGAGAAGCTCGCGCTCGTCCGCGCCCATCCGGACCTCGCCGGCAAGGCTGCCCGCGCCCGCTCGCTCACCGAGGCCTCGAAAGGGGAGCAGGGCGCGCTCGGCCTCGACCGCCTGTCGGACGAAGAATATGCTCGCTTCGAGCGGCTGAATCATAGCTATGCGAGCAAGTTCGGTTTCCCGTTCGTCATCTGCGTGCGGCGGCAGACGCGCGACGCGATCCTCGGCGCCTTCGAGCGCCGGCTTGCCAACGGCACCGACGCCGAGCTCGCAACGGCGCTCACCGAGATCGACCGCATCGCGCGCTTGCGCATCACAGAACTCGTAGAGGGCCCCGGCATGCCGAAGACAGACGGCCGCTTGTCCACCCACGTGCTCGACGCCCATGCCGGCCGCCCCGCCGAGGGTGTGAAGATCGAGCTGTACGAGATCGGCGGGAGCGCAACCGCCCTGCTCACGGAAGCCGTCACCAATGCCGACGGCCGCACCGATGCGCCGCTCCTTTCCGGCACGCCGTTGCGCGCCGGCCGCTACGAATTGCGCTTCCATGTCGGCACTTATTTCGCCAAGCGGAACCTCGCGCTGCCGGAGCCTGCCTTTCTGGACGTTGTCCCGGTCCGCTTTGCGATTGCCGAGCCGGAGGGGCATTATCACGTGCCGCTTTTGGTCACGCCCTGGAGCTATTCGACCTATCGCGGCAGTTGATCGCCGGCGCCGCGAAACGGAATCGTTTCGCTTCGGGATGATTGAAACTCGTCGGCTATGGCGACGATGTTCTGGTAGGCAAAGGTTTCATGTAGCCACGAGTATGTGAGTTTCCGCAGAGAATCCGGAAACAACTTGTAGGGCGTGTAACCGTTGTGGTGCAGGAACTGGCACGTCTCTTTCAGGCGCGCGTTGCTTGCGATCCAGAATTCGCAATATTCAAGCTGGACAACCGGTCGTGCCTGCTGAAGGAGCGATTGAAATCCTCGCAGCACATGCAGGTCGTGTCCTTCGCAATCGATCTTGAGGAAGCAGGGCCGGCGCCCCTCGAATAGCGCATCTCCGGTTGTGACGTCGACCAGCCGCGTCGTGTATTGCTTCGACGAATCCGGCGGCAAGATGCTGTCGCGGTAGGATCCATAGATTCGCCCTTCTTTTTCGCCGACCTGGTACATGTTGATCGGCGGGCTGGGCTGATCCGACAGGCACATTTCGTAAACGTGAACAGACTGCTGATCGGCAAAGCGCGCGCGCAGTTTCGCGGCATACGCAGGAATTGGTTCGACGCAGAGAAATGTGGAAATTCCGGCTGAAGCGAACCGATTCAAGGCTTCGCTGGTCCAATCGCCGACATTGGCGCCCACGTCGATAACACAGTCGCGGCCGCTGATTTCGGGAAGAGCGGCCACATATCGGAGCAGGTCGAACTCGCCGTTGGTGGCACCGCGGATGTCTCGTCTTGGTTCGAGCCCACGGCGTTGAAGAAACGCAGATTTGAGCTTTCCCAGTTCCCTGATCCACATGGCTAGGTCCGGCTGAGGAGCAGCGTTGAGGCGGCTCGATCGGTATCCCCTCTAGCGAGCTGCCCGGCCGGACAAGCCAGATCCAATCAGTTGATTCAGACGTTCGATCAGGTTGAGCTCAAATTGGCGCTTCGGTTTTCGCTCGCGCCCTTCAATGTAATGCCGGCTGACACTCTCCACGATCTTCGCAACGAACCTGTCGGTCACATGACGCCGGTCTTTTTGCCATACGCCACGCCGCGAAAGCGTTACGGCTTCGTAGCTCGGAAAATAATCGACGAATTCGTTCTGCCGGCAGACCTCGGTGCAGGCGGCAACCAGCGTGCCCTTCGACTGCGAGTTGGCGACGATAATATCCTGGCCCGTGAATGTGGTGTAGAGCGGAACCGGCGAGACCGTCACGATGAACCTTGCGTTCGGGTTGTGGCGACGAATGGCCCGGATCACGGCGTTGAGATCATCGAGACATTGCTGATAGCCGATCACATCGAACTCGAACCGGGAATTGTCGAGCGGTGAACCGTTCAGCACCGGCGTAATATGGATGTACTGATTGCTCTTGGTGTCGAACCACGCCTCGATCAGGCCCGGCGTCAGGACCACGCTATCGGCCGAGAATGCACGCAGATAGACATCGAACAATTCCTGCCGCCGCGCGACAAACCGCTCGTGCGAAACCGGAGTGACGTCGCTCAGTCCGAGGTCCAGCACCATGCCGTCCGGCAGGCAAAACGCATAGGGTTCGCACTCGGCCGCCGAGACGCGACGGTCGCGCTGCATGATCCGTTCGCTCCACTCGATAATCTGGCGAAACACCGGCGTCGTGAACAGCGTCAGTCCGCGGCCCGAGCCGGAAACGCCCTGCCGAAGCTCGTGCGCAGGCAGCACGAAGGCGTGGGTCGAAATCTTACAGCCGAGGCGCGCCAGATGGTCTTCGATATTGCGCGCAAAGCAACTCCCCATTGTGAACACTTCGTCGCCCGGCTTGATCCGGAACGAGGGTGCAATTTCCGGCATCACCAATCCGCTGCGGATTCTCCGCCGCGCGGTCGGCCATCGTGCCAGCGGAGCGTCCTTGTTGGCGAATGCTTGGGAGGCGGGCAGGCGCATGAAGATCGTCCGATGCGAATGATGACGCAGGCCATGGGTGGCCGCTGGCGCAACCGATTGTATAAATATCGCGCTTTTCCGATAAGGTCACGCAACAATCGGGTGCTTGGTAACACAGGTCGACCCCTGCTGAGTCGCGATGAGCGCCTTGCGCGCCGGCACTTATTTCGCCAAGCGGAACCCCCGCGCTGCCGGAGCCTGCCTTTCTGGACGTTGTCCCGATCCGCTTTGCGATTGCCGAGCCGGAAGGGCATTATCACGTGCCGCTTTTGGTCACGCCCTGGAGCTATTCGACCTATCGCGGCAGTTGACTTATGTCAGATCGCGGAGGGCGCGGGACGTCTATTTTCCCGCTGCCAGGGGAGGAAGAGGAGAGTGGAATGAGCGAAGCCCGTGCCAAGGTGAAATCGTCAGGCGCCGCGCGCGCGGGCTTCAACTGGGCTGATCCGTTCGATCTCGAGAGCCAGCTTACCGAGGACGAGCGTCAGGTGCGCGACACCGCGCGCGCCTACGCGCAGGACAAGCTGATGCCGCGCGTGATCGAAGCCTACCGCGAGGAGAAGTTCGATCGCTCGATCATCCGGGAGATGGGCGAGCTCGGCCTGCTCGGCCCGACCATCCCCGAGGAATACGGTGGCGCCGGCCTCGGCTACATCGCCTACTGCCTGGCCGCACGCGAGATCGAGCGCGTCGACTCCGGCTTCCGCTCGGCGATGAGCGTGCAGTCCTCCCTCGTCATGTACCCGATCTACGCCTACGGCGACGAGACGCAGCGCAAGAAATACCTGCCGAAGCTCGCGAGCGGCGAGTGGATTGGCTGCTTCGGTCTCACCGAGCCCGACTTCGGCTCCGACCCCGGCGGCATGCGCACCCGCGCCGCGAAGACTGCGAACGGCTACAAGCTCTCCGGCAGCAAGATGTGGATCAGCAATTCGCCGGTCGCCGACGTCTTTGTCGTCTGGGCGAAATCGGAAGCGCACAACAACGAGATCCGCGGCTTCGTGCTGGAAAAGGGAATGAAGGGGCTGTCCGCGCCGAAGATCGAAGGCAAGCTCAGCCTGCGCGCCTCCGTCACCGGCGAGATCGTCATGGACGGCGTCGAGGTCGGCGAGGAGGCATTGCTGCCAAACGTTTCCGGCCTCAAGGGCCCGTTCGGCTGCCTCAACCGTGCGCGGCTCGGCATTTCCTGGGGCGCGCTCGGCGCCGCCGAATTCTGCTTCGACGCCGCGCGGCGCTATGTGCTGGAGCGCAAGCAGTTCGGCCGGCCGCTCGCCGCCAACCAGCTCGTCCAGAAGAAGCTCGCCGACATGGAGACCGACATCGCGCTCGGCCTGCAGGCGTCGCTCCGCGTCGCGCGGCTGATGGACGAAGGCCGCTGCCCGCCCGAGGCCGTCTCCATCGTCAAGCGCAACAATTGCGGCAAGGCGCTGGAGATCGCGCGCACGGCCCGCGACATGCACGGCGGCAACGGCATCTCCGAGGAATATCACGTGATGCGGCACGTCGCGAACCTGGAGACCGTGAACACCTACGAGGGCACGCACGACATCCACGCCCTCATCCTCGGCCGCGCCATCACCGGCATCCAGGCGTTTTTCTAAGTCCCGTCATCACCGGGCCGCATCCGCCCGCGAGCGCGTAGCGCGAGCGGTCGCGGATGCGAGACCCGGTGATCCACATCTCTGCGCGCTGCAAGGAAGGCGTGGATGGCCGGGTCTCGACGCGGCAGCCGCTCGCGTTGCTCGCGGGCCGCGTCGGCCCGGCCATGACGAAGAGAAAATACAGCGTGAGCGGGCGGCTACCCCGCCGCCTTCGTCTGCACGTGCTCCGGCCTGATGCCGACGCCGACGAAACGCGCGGGGAAGCGCCGCAGCGCCGGAAAGCGCGCGAGCAGCCGCATCGGCAAGGGCAGGCGAGGCGGACTTTTCTCCGCAAGCACCGGCTTGAGCACGCGGTTCTGGATGAACACCTGCAGCATCTGCGTCAGCCGCGCCGGCAGCTCGCGCCGGTGCTGCAACTGCCGCAGGTGCTGGACCGTGAGCCGCCCCTCGCGCAGCGGGGCAGCCAGCATGTTCGCCGCCGCCACCGCATCCTGAATGGCGAGATTGATCCCGACGCCGCCGATCGGCGACATCGCGTGCGCCGCGTCGCCGATGCAGATGAAGCCCGGCCGATACCATTGCACCAGCCGGTCCACCGCGACCGTGAGCAGCTTGATGTCGTCCCAGCTCTTCAGCGCATCGACGCGGCCGCGCACGAGCGGCGCAAGCTCGGCGAGCCGGCGGCGGAAGTCCTCGAGGCCGCGCATGCGCACGTCGTCCAGGCCGCCCTTGGCGATGAGATAGCCGCACTGCCAGTAGTCGCCGCGGTCGATCATGATGAAGGCGGCGCCCGCGCCGAACCGGCCCATCACGTCGGAGGGATCCCCCGACTGCCGCGCCAGCCGGAACCACAAGACGTCCATCGGCGCGCCGATCTCCGTCACCTGCAGGTCTGCCTGCTTGCGCAGGACCGAATGCCGCCCGTCCGCGGCGATCACGAGATCGGCGCGCACCTCGATCTCGCCGTTCGGCGTTCGCGCGCGCAAGCCGGCCGTGCGCCCGGATTTTTCGATCAGCGAGATCGCCTCCGCTTCCATCATCAGGTTGAAGGAGGCAAAGCGCGCCGCTTCCTTCGCAACGAAGTTGAGGAAATCCCACTGCGGCATGATGGCGACGAACGGAAAGCGCAGGGCGAGCGCATTGAAATCCGCGACCACGACCGACTTCTCCCCGGCCTGGAAGGAGAGCGAGCGCACCTTCTGGTGCGGCAGCTTCAGGAGCTTTTCCGCCAGCCCAAGCTCCCCCATCACCTCGAGCGTCGAGGGATGGATCGTGTCGCCGCGGAAGTCGCGCAGGAAATCCTTGTGCTTTTCCAGCACGATCACGTCGACGCCCGCCCGCGCCAAGAGCAGCCCTGCCATCAGCCCGGCCGGCCCGCCGCCGGCAATGCAGCACTTCACGGAAAACGACTGGACGGACATTCACTCGCTCTGATGAAGACCGGCGGCGGCGCTGGCCGATGCAACGTGACTGAACTAGGCTCGTCCAACAAGCAGCCGGAGTGGGAGAAATCATGGCCGAGATCGAGATCTTCAATCCCGATTCCATCAACACGCCGCGCGGCACCTACTCGCACGTCGCCGAGCTGCAGGCGGGCGCGAAGCTCGTGGTGATCGCCGGGCAGGTGAGCCTCGACCGCGACGGTAACGTGGTCGGCACGGGCGACTTCGAGCGCCAGTGCGCGCAGGTCTATGCCAACATCGGCGCGGCGCTGGAGGCCGCGGGCGGCGGCTGGGAGAACGTCATCCAGTTCATGAGCTTCCTCACCCGCAAGGAGGACATCGCGAAGTTTGCCGCCTTCCGCAGCCGCGAATTTCCGAAGCTCTTCCCCGGCGGCGCCTATCCGCCGAATACGCTCCTGGTCGTGAGCGCGCTCGCGAGCGGCGATCTGCTCCTCGAGGTGCAGGCCCTCGCGGCGATTTGATTGCCAACCGTACTCCGTTCGTCCCCGCGAAGCGGAGACCCGATGAGCGGAATACTGATGGGCGGAGGTTGTCCTCCGCTCGCGGCGCCCCTATCTCCCCGAAACCTTCCCGCCGCGCCACGATTCGCGCCGCATTCCCGTGCTTCAGCGTCCCGCCATGCAGAACGTGATCTCCATCGCCGGTCTCTCCAAGACCTATGCCACCGGCTTCCGGGCGCTGAAGCGGATCGACCTCGATATCCGCAAGGGCGAAATCTTCGCGCTCCTCGGCCCAAACGGCGCGGGGAAGACCACGCTGATCGGCATCGTCTGCGGCATCGTCAACGCGACCGAAGGCAGGATCACCGTCGGCGGCCACGACATCGTCCATGACTATCGCGCCGCGCGCGCGCTGATCGGCCTCGTGCCGCAGGAGCTGCACACCGACGCCTTCGAGAGCGTCCAGGCGACCGTGAGCTTCAGCCGCGGCCTCTGGGGCAAGCCGCACGATCCCGCGATCGTGGAGAAGGTCCTGCGCCAGCTTTCGCTGTGGGACAAGAAGGACGAGCGCATCATGACGCTCTCCGGCGGCATGAAGCGCCGCGTGATGATCGCCAAGGCGCTGGCGCACGAGCCGCAGATCCTCTTTCTCGACGAGCCCACCGCTGGCGTCGACGTCGAGCTGCGCAAGGACATGTGGCAGGTCGTGCGCGATCTGCGCGCGTCGGGCGTCACCATCATCCTCACCACGCACTACATCGAGGAAGCGGAGGAGATGGCCGACCGCGTCGGCGTCATCAACAACGGCGAGCTGATCGTGGTCGAGGAGAAGGCCGAGCTCATGCGCAAGCTCGGCAGGAAGCAGCTCACGCTCTATCTGCAGAAGCCGCTCGACGCGATCCCGCCCGCGCTCGCGCACCACCGGCTTGCGCTCGCGAACGGCGGCAGCGAGCTCGTCTTCACCTACGACACCCAGGCGGGGCGCACGGGCATCACCGCACTCCTGTCCGACCTCAGCGAGGCGGGCATCCGCTTCAAGGATCTGCAGACCACGCAGAGCTCGCTCGAGGACATCTTCGTCGGCCTCGTGCGGCAGGGCAATCATGCGGGGGCGAAATGAACGGGTGCGCTATTCTCTCCGTTCGTCCCCGCGAAAGCGGGGAGCCAGGGCAGCAACCGCATGCGTCTGCGGTCCTGGATTCCCGCTTTCGCGGGAATGAGCGGAATACTGCCAATTCGGGAATCCACCCAGGAATCTGCAAATGAACTGGCGCGCGGTGCAGGCGATCTACATCTTCGAGATGGCGCGCACCGGGCGCACGCTCATGCAGAGCATTCTTTCGCCCGTGCTCTCCACCTCGCTCTATTTCGTCGTGTTCGGCGCGGCGATCGGCACGCGCATCACCGAGATCGAGGGCGTGCAATACGGCGCCTTCATCGTGCCGGGCCTCATCATGTTGCTGCTGCTCACGCAAAGCGTGATGAACGCCTCCTTCGGCATCTATTTCCCGAAGTTCATCGGCACGATCTACGAGCTCCTGTCCGCGCCGGTGTCCGCGTTCGAGATCGTGCTCGGCTATGTGGGCGCGGCGGCGACGAAATCGATCGTCCTCGGCCTGATCGTGCTCGCGACCTCGGCGCTGTTCGTGCCGATCAAGATCGCGCACCCGTTCTGGATGCTCGCCTTCCTCGTGCTGACGGCGCTCACCTTCAGTCTGTTCGGCTTCATCATCGGCATATGGGCCGAGGGCTTCGAGAAGCTGCAGATCGTGCCGCTCTTGTTCATCACGCCGCTTACCTTCCTCGGCGGCACGTTCTATTCGGTGAACGTGCTCCCGCCGTTCTGGCAGACGGTGACGCTCTTCAACCCGGTGGTTTATCTCGTCAGCGGCTTCCGCTGGAGCTTTTACGAGGTGGCCGACGTGCACGTGGAGATCAGCCTCGCCATGACGCTGCTCTTCCTGTTCGCCTGCCTCGCGACCGTGTGGTGGATTTTCCGGACGGGGTACCGGCTGAAGAACTAATTGTCCCTCGTCCCCGCGTGATCCTCGGGTCAAGCCCGAGGAGGGACCTAGGGCAGCGGAACAGGGCGAGCGTACTGAAGGCTGCCGGTCGCAGATCAGTTATTCGAAGGGGATAGGCCGCTAAGCACCCTTCAACGCCATCACGCTCGCATAGGCAATGTGCCCGAAGAACGTGCCCGTCTCTACGCGCCGCCGCGCCTCCGCTTTGAGCATCTTTACCAGGTCGTCGCCGATTTTTCCGGAAGCGCCGAGTATGTCCGCCCCCCGGTCGACTACCGACAGCATGTACTCGCCGCCGGCGGTCTCGGCGAATCCGTAGCTGCGAAACCGCACGTTCTGGAAGCCGCAATCGCGGGCGAGTGCGGCGGCCCGGCGCATGACCCAGCGATCGTGCACGGAGCCGGCCATCATCGCGTCGACGCAGACCTGCAATGGGTCGTTGTCGCGCAGCGCCACCGTGGTCGTCGCGTAGTCGCCGTCGAACGCCGCCAGCTGGCCCGACGGGCGCAGTACGCGGAATGCTTCGGCCAGCGCCCGTTCGGGCTCGGGCACGTGGCTCAAGGTGGAATCGAACACCACAACGTCAAAGCTCGCGCCGTCAAAGGGTAGCGAGCGCCCGTCCGCCTCGTGAAACGAGACATTGGCTAGGTCCTTGGCAAGCTCGCGCGCATCTGCGAGCAGCGAAGCTGCCGGGTCGACGCCGGTGACCAATTCCACGTTCGGCAGGCTTGCGATCCGCCTCGTGAGGACGCCGGTTCCGCATCCCACATCCAGCACGCGGCATTGCGCGGTAAATTTGATCTCGTCCAGAAAGGACGTTCGAAGCGCGTGTTGCTGCGGATCTGCACCGCGCGTCTCCAGCACTCCGGCAAGTCGGCGCTGTGTGGCGGTATCGAGCGTTGTGACCGAGGCCCAGACATCCGGCATGGGAACCTCCCTTGTCGCCGCGTATGCAAAATATCCTAGCAGCTTGACTTCGTCTCTTGGATATGTATATATTCGCATTTATATACTTGACAAAAGTGCGAATATTCCTAGGTCTGGGGCGCGTGACAGGCCGGTCGAGTAGATAAATGCACTGTGAGGAACAGTGCAGGAAGAACAGGAAGAAAAGCTAATTCAGGAGGTCGAGGCCATGATCGCCCGCTTTGAGAGCGATGGCGGGCAGACCTACAGGGACCTAGCCTTGGCTATTGTTGCGAGAGTTCGGCAAGAGGTGGTCCCAAAATCGACCGACGAATGATTCGAGTTCGGTACGTAGCCGCACCATCTCTTGCAGATGCGTATGAAGTTCCTCGAACTTATAGTTTCGAAACTTCATTTCTGAGGGTTTGTCGCGATAGACGAACCGGCTGAAATTGCGCCCTTCCTCCGTGATTTTAGTTGAGGTGCCATGAATGAGGTCGTGGCGCACCTCTTTTAGCCGGTGTAACTCCGCGATGATCGGCTCACCTCGCGCTCGAAACTCATCGAGATCTGGATGTTTTAAGACGCCCTTTTCGAAGTGAGCGATCTTTGGCTCCAGGGACTTCGGAAGCTGCCGCTCTTTGGTCTTTCCGGCGCGAATGAGAGCGATGTTGGCGGCGTCTAACTGAAATTCAATATGTGCCCAATTGACAGTGATTTTCCCGACTACCAGATAGAAGCCATAGGGTTCTAACGAGTAGATATATTCGTAGGCCGCCTCTGTGATAGTTTCCTCGGCGTTGTGCTCGTTGAGCAATCCCTTCCGAAGTTTAATTCTCTTCCAGAAATTCCAGAAAAATCGGATGTAATCCATTGGCTGCACCGAATAAGGGGATCGTCGGCACCAAGCGCCTAATGGGCGCTCTCGTGCGCATGCCCCCGAAGCCGCACGAGGATATGAAAGTCGGAAAGAAGTCGAAGAAACGAAAGCCGAAGAAGAAGCCCGGCTAACTCGCCGGGCCCCGCACTAGTGGAGGTCACCATGAGAAACTTTCGGCTGCACGCCGTTATGGCGCTCGCCCGTTTTCTTCAGGTGCCGATCGATGTTCACGGAAGCTTCTTCAATTTTGGGAAGAAGGACTTCAATACATCGACGTGTTTGAATGGGCCGAAGTAGAACGCTGTCTGGTCGTGTTGATCGAAAACCAGCACGAGGTCGTCGGCTGCGCTTAGCCCTTTGCACGTGCGACGAGTGAAGTCTTCTGTGCTGACGTTGGACTCTACGAGAAGGAATGATGTCGTTTCCTCCCAGTAGCCAAGCTTTTCAGCACGGGCGTTCTCAATTAGGAGGGCGCGCCGCTCGTCATAGGTCCTTCCGCCAACAGTTCTGTCGGCGATACGGAACGTCACACAATTGTAGGCCATTGTAGGCACCTGTTTTGGTGCCGGGCTTGACCAGAATCGAAAAAGGACTCAGAACACCCCTCGTACAAATCGCTCTGTCCCGCGCCCGGCTATGGGGTGGATGCGGGCCGGAGACCGAAGAGGGGCCGCCGGTGTTGCAAGCACCGAGCGGCCCATTCGATTCCCGGTCGAAATGATTCCTGCAACGACTCGTGGTTGCACGTCAAGGAATAGTGGCCGGTTATTGGATTGTTCTCACAATCCACACTATTAGTGGGCAGAACAGTCAGCGTTGCTGACGTTTGCGCCAGCGCAGGAAGTGGTCTGCGCGCTGTTTTTGCGTCTTAGGCTTGGTCAGTCGGCCGGTACGTCAGGCGCTTGCCTTCAATACCCCTGAGAGCAATGGCCGTCCGTTCCCCATCCTCGATGCCGAGGCCAGAGCGGTTGTTGTAGCGAAACTCAAATTCCGCGACGTAGCGAGCGAGATGTTTCTCGCTGCAAAAGTGGTACGTGCCGCGCATGCCGCGCTTGAACACGCCAAAGAAGTTCTCGACGTTATTCGTGGTCTGCCCGTCCTTGCCAACGTATTCGCCGCCGCCGTTCCAACCGTGCGTGACGGTCTTGTGGCCCGCGAACTCCTTGCCGACCTCGTCGTAGAGGCGGCTGTTGTCGGTGTGCAGTTCGGACTTGCGATCAACGTTCGTAACCAGAATGTTGCGAACGCCTTCCTTGGTCGCTGACTTGACGTGAAAGGCGCGGACGCGAGCGCCGGGTTCAACCAGCGCCACGATCTGCTGCTTGTGGCGATGGCCCTTCTTGTAGCCCTTCGCTCGCTTGCTGCTGTTGCCGTAATAAGTTTCGTCCGCCTGTACGCTCTTGCCCGAGCCGCCCATGGGCGAGGGATTAGTTTCGACCATCGCTTCACGCAAGCGATGCATCATGAACCACGCGGTCTTGTAGGTGACACCGATCGTCCGGTGAATTTGGTGAGCGGAGATGCCCTTCTTGCTCGAATTGAGCAGGTGAGCAGCCATCCACCACTTAGTCAGGGGCACCTTGGAGCGTTCAAACACGGTGCCAACGGTCACGGTGAATTGGCCTGCGCATTCGTTGCAGTAGTGCAGACCGGGACGGTGAGACTGCTTCTTGCCTTCGACCTTGGCGATCTTCTCGCCATCGCTATTGCCGCAATGAGGGCAGACGGGGCCGTCAGGCCAGCGCACGGCTTCTAGCGCCTCGCGGGCCTTGTCCTCGTTCTGGAAGATCGCGTTCTGAAACTTGGCGGTCATGGCTGCGTCCCTCTATGCAGCCAATATCGCTCCTAGGGTCACTTTTGTCAAGTATATAAATGCGTATATATTCCTATCACCTTGCCCATCGAGGGGCGCGCTCATGAGGTGTCTTGATCGTGGGGCAGGGTGCGGCGCCCGCTGCATGGCTCAGCCGGCCGTGCACCGGGAGTCTCCGGGTCACCGTCCGGGCGGCAATACGACCGCTCTGCCTTCGATGGCTGGACTTGGCCCGGGCGAAGGAGGCGAAAGCCTCCGGATCGGGGAGCGCGGGAGCGTTCCCTGCGCCGGGCCGAGGAAGTGCGGTCCCGGGGGCCGAAAAGCCGCGAAATGGAGCGCCGGGAGGCGTGCGTGCTTCGCCAGCACGCCCGCGCCCAAAGCGCGGTCTTGAGAGCGCCGCCCGGCGCTCCATCCCCTCGCTCGTAAAGGGGCGAGGGCACAAAGCTCCGGCGGGTTCGCCCCGCGCGGAGGCGGAAATCTTTTGCCCAATCAGGAGAACGAATGACGAAATTCACCGACGAACAACGCAGAGCCATCGAAGAGAGACAGCGCCAGGAAGAAGAAACGCGCCTCGGCATCATCCGCAAGATCGTCGATCAGGTCGGCACGTGGAAGGAGTGCGAGAACCGCGCCTGCCGCCGCGTGCAGGGCTGCGCGGATCCGCGTGCCTGCCAGGAGAAACACTGGGAAGGAATTCGCGCGGTCTTCCAGCAGGAGATCTTTCCCGCGCTCGCGCGGCGCTATCCGACCGTGCAGTGGGGTGCGCCCGCGGGTGCGACGGAAGGGCAGCTTGAAGCCGCGATCGAAGCCGAGCGCGAGGAGGAAGCGCGGCGCGACGGCTGCCATGCCGACGCAAGAGAGAGCGCCCGCCGCCGCAAGAAAATCCGCGTGCAGCGCCAGCCGCTCTACGACCCGGGGGATGTGTAAGGTGTCGTCATTCCGCCCGCCTCTTTCTTCTCGTCATCACCGGGCCGCATCCGCCCGCGAGCGCCCAGCGGTCGCGGATGCGAGTCCCGGTGATCCACGTCTTTGCTGCAATGAAGACGTGGATGGCCAGGTCTCGGCGCGGCGATCGCTCGCATTCGCTCGCGGGCCGCGCCGGCCCGGCCATGACGGCGAAAAAAGAGTTCCATCCCCACTGAATTCACATGCTCAATCGCAGAACCGTCCACACGCGACCCATCCGCCGCCACATTCCAAGGCCAACAGGGTGCAGTGCCGGGGGGCGCTGATTCGTGCGTGGAGAATCCGCATGACCGCTCCCGTCAAATCCGGCGCTGCCCGCGCGCCGCATGCACCGGCCGAAGCCGCGAAACGCCGAAGCAAACCTCGTTCGCGCAAATCGACCGTGAGCGAGCGCGACCTCGCCATGCTCGAGTCCGAGCTCGCTCGCTTGCTGCAGGACGAGCCCGCGCCGTCGCTTGCCGGCCCCGGCGGCGAGGACGAGCCGGCGCTCTCGCGCGCGATGGCGCCGCACATGGCGCCGGGCGGCCCGGCGGGAAAACGCCTCGACGAATTTCTGCGCGACGTGAAACATCTCACCGGCGCGGAATCCGCGGCCGGCAACGACCGCGCGCGCAACACGCAGTTTCCGCAAGCCGCCGCCAACGATAGTGATCCCACGGCGCCCGAGCGCCTCGACTGGCGGACCCGCGCGCTCAGGCCGGAGCCCGTGCCCTGGATCGAGCGGCCGGAACGGGCGTCGCGGCTCATGCGCGCCACGCGTTTCGCCGCCGCGGTCTTCAGCGCGGTGGCGTTGATCGGCGTGGGCGCGCTGCTTGCCTTTCTCGCGATCAGCGGCGAGCGGCCGGCAACGTTGACCGCAAAGGATACGATGCAGGCCGTGCAGGCCACGCTGATCACGCTTGCGTCGCCCGAGCGCGACGATGCGCCGGCCGTCACCGGCTCGATCGGCGAGAAGCAGGACACGAGCCGCATTCCGTCCGACCTGCCCGCGCCCGCCCTCGGCGCCGGCTCGGTGCAACCCGTCAACGCGCAGACGCAGCCGCGGCCTGCCGAAGCGGCGCAATCCGCAGAGGCGCCGCTCGTCAAGCGTGTCGTCACCACGCGGATCCCCGTCGAGACGCTCGCATCCGAGGCCGCGCCTTCGCCGCAAGAACCCGCCGCGCAGGCTGAGACGGCCGTTGTCGCGGCCGTCGACAGCAGCGGCACGCCGGCGGAAGCGGCCCGGAACGCGGCCGTCGAGCAGGCCAAGCCGACGCGCAGCGCGGCAGTGACGATGCACGTCAACATGCGCGCCCGGCCGGCGAGCGACGCGGCCGTCGTTGCCGTGGTGCCCGAAGGGAAGCAGGTCGAGGTGAAGGACTGCGCGCAGTGGTGCCAGGTCGTCTATGAGGGCCGGCAGGGCTTCGTGTTCCGGAAGTTCGTCTCCGGCCAGTAGCGGGCGTCGGGCAGGGAGGACCTACGCAACATTCAATTCCGCGCCCCCGTGCTCTAGGGTCGGATCGATCCATGTGGAATCGCTTTGCGATTCCACATGGATCGTGAATCCGACCCTATTCAATAGCTTAGGGTGCGATTCACGCTTCAGGTGGAAGCGCTCGCGCTTCCACCTGAAGCGATCGCACCCTAGAGTGCGGGCGTCATGCACCAGCCCGCGCAGACCTCCCCGAAGCCCCGCACCGGCGCGCGGCTCCTCGTCGATGCCCTGGCGGCCCACGGCCTCACCCGCGCCTTCGGCGTGCCGGGCGAGAGCTACCTCGCCGTGCTCGACGCCATGCTCCAGAGCCCGGTGGATTTCGTGGTCTGCCGCCAGGAGGGCGGGGCGGCGATGATGGCCGAAGCCGTCGGCAAGTTCACCGGCAGGCCCGGCGTCTGCTTCGTCACCCGCGGTCCCGGCGCCACCAACGCGAGCGCGGGCGTCCACGTCGCCCAGCAGGATTCCTCGCCCATGCTCCTGTTCGTGGGGCAGGTGGCGCGCGGCTTCCGCGGCCGCGAGGCGTTTCAGGAAGTGGATCACGAGAAGTTCTTCGCGCCGCTCGCCAAATGGGCGGTGGAGATCGACGACCCCGCCCGCATTCCGGAGATCGTCGCCCGCGCCGTGCGCATCGCGACGCAGGGCCGCCCCGGCCCGGTGGTGATCGCGCTCCCCGAAGACATGCTGACGGAAGAGGCCATCGCCCCCGACGTCCCCCCGGTCGAGTCGGCGGAAACCTGGCCTGCGCTGGCCGACATGATGCGCATGCAGAAGATGCTGCACGCCGCCGAGCGCCCGCTTGTCGTGGTCGGCGGCAGCCGCTGGTCGGAGAAGGCGGTCGCTTCGCTCAAGCGTTTCGCCGAGCGTTTCGATCTGCCGGTCGCGGCGAGCTTCCGCCGGCAGATGCTCTTTCCCGGCGATCATGATTGCTACGCGGGCGAGCTCGCGCTCGGCCCGAATCCGAAGCTGATCACGCGCGTGAAGCAGGCCGACCTCGTGCTCCTGTTCAACGCCCGCCTCGGCGAGATCCCGAGCCAGGGCTACACGCTCCTCGGCATCCCCGATCCGGGCGTCCCGCTCGTGCACGTCCACGCGGAAGCCGCCGAGCTCGGCCGCGTCTATCAGCCGGCGCTTGCGATCCACGCGAGCCCGAATGCATTTGCCGCATCGCTCGAAGGCGTCGAGCCGCCGCGCGAGATCAAGTGGCGCGAATGGCGCAAGGCCGCCCGCGCCGACTATCTTGCCTGGTCCGAGGAAATCCCGCCCAATGCGGGCGACGTGCAGATGGGCACGATCATGCGCTTCCTGCGCGCGAAGTTGCCGAAGGACGCGATCCTCTGCAACGGTGCCGGCAACTTCTCCATCTGGCTGCACCGCTTCTATCGCTACCCGCAATACGCGACGCAGCTCGCGCCCGTCTCCGGCTCGATGGGCTACGGCGTACCGGCGGCGATCGCGGCAAAGCGCATCGCGCCCGAGCGCACGGTGGTGGCGCTCGCGGGCGACGGCGATTTCCTCATGACAGGGCAGGAACTGGCGACCGCCGTGCAATACGGCATCGCAGTGAAGATCATCGTGATCGACAACGGCACCTACGGCACCATCCGCATGCACCAGGAGCGCCACTATCCCGGCCGTGTCTTCGGCACGGACCTGCGCAACCCGGATTTCGCGGCGATGGCGCGCGCCTACGGCGCGGAAGGTTTTTCAGTGCGGAAGGATTCGGAGGTGCTGCCGGCGCTGGAGGCGGCGCTCGCTGCGGAGGGGCCCGCGCTCGTGCACGTGAAGCTCGACCCCGAGGCCATCACGCCGACGACAATGCTGTCGGAAATTCGCGCCCGCGCAATCAAGAGCGGGCGCTAATATCAGCGGCCGGCGCGGCCGGTGGCGATCGCCTGCGGCAGCTCTTCGCGGGTCAGCCCGCGTGCGGCGAGTGCGGCGTCGGAAAGGCGCGAAAGCTCCTCGTAGCGGCTCGCCATCTGGTGCCCCTCGCGGATGCCTTCGGCGACATCGGAGAGGAACTTGACGGCAGCGGCGAACCAGGGAGCGCTGGTCTTGCGGGTGAGGGTAATAGCGGTCATTGGGGGCACCTCGGAACTTGGTCGACTGCGATATAATGCTGGTATTCCAACATAAAAATAGACACTTACCGCATAGCAGAAATGATTATATTGCATGACAATATGAGAGCGGATTCAATGGCTTGCTTACCCTGCGCGCTTCCGCGCGGCGGCAATGCCCGAACCGAATGCTGCCGTACGAAAGGTTTGGCTGGGGGACTAGGATTCGAACCTAGATTAACGGAGTCAGAGTCCGCTGTTCTACCGTTGAACTATCCCCCATCCGGGGTCGCGGCCTGGCGCATTGCGCGCCGTGCGGCGCCGTTCGGTTTCGTAAGTAAACGAGCCCCTTGCGGGACGCAAGGGCGCGCGGCCGCTGGAGCCTCGTTGAGAGCGCGGTTCAACCGTGCAGGCCGTTCCTCTAGACTGACCTGAGCCGCAGGGGAAACCGGCCGATGCAGCGTACCGCGGGCAGCCCTTCGATCGACCGGTCGCACATCGCGCCGGTCACGACGCGAGAAGAGCTGATCTATCTTCTCTCGCACGCCTGCGAGCTCGAGCATGGCGTCGCCTGCATCTACCTGTTCGCTTCCTATTCGCTGAAGAGCGATGCGGGCGAGGGTGGCATGACGCCCGCGCAAGCGGAGATGGTCAGACGCTGGAAGCGCCGGCTTGTCGCCGTCGGCGTCGAGGAGATGCTTCATCTCGCGCAGCTCACCAATGTGCTGACCGCGATCGGCGGCGCCCCGCATTTCCGCCGCACGAATTTCCCGGTCCCGCGCTCGGCGCTCCCTATCAACGATCACATGACGCTTGCGCCGTTCTCGATCGAATCGATCGAGCGCTTCATGGCGATCGAGATGCCGGAGCCGGGATTGCTGTCGCCGGAGGAGCAGGCGGAGGCCGACGCGGTCGCCGCGCGCGTGCGCGAGCGGAGCGGCCGGCGCGGCCCGACCGAGCTGCGCGTCGATCCGCAGACGGCCGCCGGCTGCGAGCCCTTCGACATCGATTTCACGACGCAGGGCGAATTCTACCACAAGATCATGAGCGGCATTGCCTGCATTCCGGAGGATGAGCTTTTCATCGGCCCGCCGGAAGCGCAGGCGAATGCACGCTTCGTCGATTTCGAGAGCAAGCTTGTCGCCGTGACCGACCGAAAGTCGGCGCTCGCCGCGATCCAGATGGTGATCGAGCAGGGCGAGGCGCCGACCGCCGCGCACTCCGACGCGCATTTCTGGGTCTTCCGGTCGATCTGGCGCGAGTATCGCGAGGCATTGGAGCAGGCGAAAGCAAGCGGCTCGGAGTTCAATCCCGTGCGGCCCGTCGCCCCCAATCCGATGACGCGCTTCTATGACGACACGACGGGCGGCACGCTGATTTCCGATCCGCTCACGCATCAGGTCGCCGATCTCTTCAACGGCGCCTATGACACGATGCTGCTCATGCTCCTGCGCTTCTTCGCGCATACCGACGAGAGCGAAACGGAGCTGGAGAAACTTGCGCGCGGAACGCTCCGCCTGATGACGAACGTGACGCGACCGCTCGGCGAGGCGCTGGCAAAGATGCCGGTCGGCCACGAGCCGCGCCACCAAGGGAAAACGGCGGGCGCGGGCTTCGGCTACAACCGCGATATTCACCTCCTGCCGCACAAGCGCTCCGCGTGGATATTCTTCGGCGAGCGGCTGCACGAGCTGGCGTCGGTTGCGACCAAGCTTCGCGCGGGCGACGGCAAGCGTCTGCCGCCAGAAGTGGAGGAGGCGGCCGCCGGCCTGCAGGCGCTCGCGCTCGAGTTCGCCCCCCGCGACAAGCGCTGGAACGCCGGCGCCGAGCTCGCCGAATTCCGCGCACTGGAAAAGGAAGCGCGCGCGGAGATCAAGCCATCGCAGCATGGCCCGTTTCTCGTTACCAATGTCGACGCGTTCTTCAATTCGAAGGGCGAGAAGCTGCCGACGAGCCCGGAGATGGCCCTTTGCCGTTGCGGCCAGTCGGCCAGCAAGCCCTTCTGCGACGGCACGCACGCGCGCGTCGGTTTCAGCAGCCACCGCGACCCGACGCACACGCCGGACGGCGTCGTCGATTATGCGGGCGCCAACATCGTCGTGCACTTCAACAAGCTGCAGTGCTCGGCGGCGGAAGAGTGCGCCCGCGCTCTGCCGGAGGTCTTTCGGCACGGCGAGAAGCCGTGGATCCGGCCCGATCGCGCCGACTCAGAAAAGCTGGTCGAAGTGATCCGCCGCTGCCCGTCCGGCGCGCTGCGCTACAGCTACAAGGGCGAAACCGGCCCAGCGCACAACGATCCGCCGAGCGTCCGCATCCGCAAGAACGGCCCTTACGAAGTGCGAGGCTCCATCCCGCTGCGCGCTTCGAGTTGGAGCGTGGGCGCGACCCGCGAAAATTATGCCCTCTGCCGCTGCGGCGCCTCGAAGAACAAACCCTTCTGCGACGGCTCGCATTGGCGGGTGAAATTCAAGGACGATGTGAACTGACGGCACCGCATCGCATCTGCTTCGGTTTGGAGCGATCCCGAGGAGACGCAGATGGCCTCTTTCGCCAAGCCGCCCTGCGACGCCGGCGTCATCCGCGCAACGCCGCACGTTGCGCCGGCGGAAGCGCAGGCGGCGCCGTGGATCCTCGCCGCCACCATCCTCGGCTCCGGCATGGTGTTCGTCGACGGCACGGTGGTGAACGTGGCGTTGCCCGCGCTCCAGCGCGATCTCGGCGCGACATTGGCGGAAGTGCAGTGGGTGATCGAATCCTTCGCGCTCTTTCTTGCAGCGTTGCTGCTTGCCGCCGGTGCGGCGGGCGACCGCTTCGGCCGGCGGCGCGTTTTTTCGCTCGGCACGATCATCTTCGCGCTTGCTTCGGTCTGGTGCGGCATCGCCCGGAATCCGCTCGAGCTAATTATCGCCCGCGCCTTGCAGGGCATCGGCGGCGCGCTGCTCGTGCCGAACAGTCTCGCCATCATCAGCGCCTCGTTCGACGACCGCGAGCGCGGGAAGGCAATCGGCACCTGGTCCGGCGCGACCGCGATCACCGCCGCGATCGGCCCGGTGCTCGGCGGCTGGCTGATCGACGAGGTGTCATGGCGCGCCGTGTTCTTTTTGAACATTCCGCTCGCCGCCGCCGTGCTCGCCATCGCCTGGTGGCACGTTCCTGAAAGCCGCAATGATGAGGAACATGGCGGCCTCGACTGGCCGGGCGCCGCGCTCGCGACGTTGGGGCTCGGCGGCCTCGTCTATGGGCTGATCGAGGCGCCGCAGCGCGGATGGGAAAGCCCGGACATCGTTGCAACGCTCGCGTTCGGGGTATTGGCGCTCGTCGCGTTCGTCTATGCCGAGAAGCGTCACCGCAGCCCGATGCTGCCGCTCAGGCTCTTTCGCTTGCGCACCTTCAGCGGCGCCAACCTGCTCACGTTCTTTCTTTACGGCGCGCTCGGCGGCGGGCTCTTCTTCGTGCCGCTCAATCTCATCCAGGTGCAAGGCTATTCGGCCACCGCCGCGGGCGCCGCGCTCCTACCATTCATTCTGCTTGTGTTTCTGCTGTCGCGCTGGGCCGGCGGCCTCGTCGATACCTACGGCAATCGCCTGCCGCTCGTGGTCGGCCCGTTGATCGCGGGGCTCGGCTACGCGCTGTTCGCCGTGCCCTCGGTCGGCGGCAGCTATTGGACGACGTTCTTTCCCGGCGCGTTCGTGCTCGGCCTCGGCATGGCGGTCAGCGTCGCGCCGCTCACGACGACGGTGATGAGCTCGGTCGAGTCCGCCTTTGCGGGCACCGCCTCGGGCATCAACAACGCCGCCTCGCGCGTGGCGGCGCTCCTCGCCGTCGCGCTGTTCGGCGCCATCATGACGCCAGTCTTCAATTTCAGCCTCGACCGCGCGCTCGCGGGATTGAGCCTGCCGCCGTCGGTGCTGGAGGTAATTCAGGCGCAGCGCGACAAGCTCGCCGCTATCGAATTGCCGGTGCAGCTCGATGCCGCTGCACGTTCATTGGCGAGCGAAGCGATCGCTAATGCTTTCGTCTCAGGCTTCCGCTGGATCATGGCGATCTCGGCGCTTTGCTGTGTCGCGAGCGCCATGGTCGCCTGGCTCATGATCGACGGCGGAAAGCCGGCGCGGTCAGGAAAATCAGATAAAGCTTCACGTCCTCGCTGAGGCCGCGCGGCGGGGGTGCGAACGCGCCTTGTCGACGAACGGTTAAGCATGCGCCCAACAACACCGTCCATTTTTGTCGCACCAGGCGACGCGGCCACCCTCACTCAAAGTTTTCTTAAAGCAGCTTCGTTAGTTGGAAACGCAAGAATGGCGTCGAGTGGTTCGCCGAACGCCGGAATGGGGGCAGTCATGATCAAGAAGCTGGTTTTCGCGAGCGCATCGGCGTTGATGCTTGTAACGGTTCCGGTTGCGGCGGCCGATCTGCCGTCGCGCGTGTATGTGAAGGAGCCGATGGCGCCGGCCCTGTTCAACTGGACGGGATTCTATGCGGGCATTCAGGGCGGCTGGGCAGGCGGCAGCGATGTCGAAGGCTGGTTCGGCGGCGGTCAGTTCGGCTTCAACTATCAGGCGCCGGGCAGCACGTTCGTCTGGGGCGGCGAGGTGGACGGTGCCTTCACCAACATTGGCAACTCCTCGACCGCGCTCGGCATCACCACGAAGACCGAGATCGACCATTTCGGCACCGCGCGGCTGCGCGTCGGCAGGGCGTTCGATACCACGCTCCTCTATGTCACCGGCGGCGCCGCTTGGGCGCACAACGAGATTTCGGTGACGGGCCTGGGCCGCGCGAGCAAGACGCATGTCGGCTGGACGGTCGGCGCCGGTATCGAGCAGGCCTTCGGAGGCGGCTGGTCCAGCAAGCTCGAATATCTCTATGCGGACTATGGCAGCGCGAACTATTTCGGCATGCCATCGGGCGGCTTCGACACCCATATGGTGCGTGCCGGCCTGAACTACCGCTTCGGCGCCTACTGAAGCCCGATTTCTAACTGAGAATGAGACGGCCCCGCGCGGGGCCGTCTTTTTTTGGACCGGCGGTCGCGGGAAGCACGCACCGGTCATGGGATCTCGTAAAGCTTCACTTCCTCATTGACACCGCGCAATTCGGCGCGCTGCGGCAATGCCTTGAGGTGGGCGCCGTCGAGAATCTTCATGGTCTGCGGGTATTCGACGACCGGCTCGGTCGCGAGGATAGAGCGCGTCGTCGCGAGGTTCTGCACGCGCGACGCGATGTTCACCGTCTGCCCGAAATAGTCCTGCCGGTCGTTGAGCATGACGGCGAGGCAGGGCCCTTCATGGATGCCGATCTTGAGGAGGAGTTCTTCCTGCGCGCGTCCCTTGTTCAATTCGCGCATCGCATCCCGCATCTTGAGCGCCGCCGCCACCGCGCGATCGGGGGTAGGGAAGGTTGCCATCACCGCGTCCCCGATCGTCTTCACGATGGCGCCCGCCTCCGACGCCACAATCTCCTGCAACACCCGGAAGTGCGCCTTCACAAGGTCGTAAGCATTGAGGTCGCCGACGCGCTCATAGAGCGCGGTTGAACCGCGCAGATCGGTGAACAGGAAGGTGAGGCTCGTAATCTTCAGCCGCTGGTCGATGTCGAGCGTCTCCGTCCGGTAGAGGTCGCGAAACGTCTGGTTGGTGAGGAGCCGCTTCGCCGTGAGGAACGGCTTTCTCCGCGCGAGGAGCTCGTGCAGATCGTCGCCGGCGAGCCACACGGCGGGGAGGACGCGCACGTCGGTCGCGTTCTCGAGCGAAAGCCGCACGGGCCCCGGCCGCAACTCCATCGTGCCGGTTGGCGTATGCACCTTGTTGAACACCATCGAGAGGTTCTGGCGCTCGCTCCGGGGCTCTCCTTTCACGTCGAGGAACTGGACGGCGTGCGTGACGGGGTCCATGACGATGACGAAGGCTTCGGGAAGCTGCATCGACATCACGGCTTTTTCGCCCGGCTGCAGCTCGATCGAGTCGAGCGTGATCCTTTCGATGATCTCGCGAAAGTTCTCCGGCAGGTCGACGCCCGTGCTCCAGAATATCTGCCGGGCATACTCCCATATCGGCAGCGAATTCGGATCGTGCGCCGCGATCCGCCGCACGCGCGGCGTCACCGTGAACGCGACTTCCACCATCTCGTCGAGCGTCGGCTCGTACCCGGCGGCGCACAGCGAGCAGCTATATGTTTCCTGCCGCACGCTCTTGAGCGTTGCGTTCGCGTCGAGCACGCCGCCGCAGCCGGGGCAGAGCACGTTCCACGAGAGCTCGAACAGGCCGAGCCGCGCCGCGTGCAGGAACGCGGAAATCACACGCTCCTCGTCGAGGCCGTTCTTGCGCGTGAAATCGAATACGTTGATGCGGTTGAGCTCGTGGTCCTCGCCCGTCTTCACCAGACGTTCGATCGCCGCCACGGCGTCGGGCGGCGCCGACTGGCGCAGGATGTCGAACAGGGCCTGTGTTTCGCTCATCGCGGGTGCTCGCGCCGGCCGCAGGACGAGCACGAGCATAAACCTGCGCCCATTTTCCCGCTATCGGGGCGGGAGGGCTTTTTTCGTCAGCGCGTCTCTTCGCCGATACGCTTGCGTCCCATCATGTAGGCGCGGGCATCGTTGATCGCGTCGACGGCAATCAGCTTACCGCCCTTGCGGTATTCGACCGAGAAATGCCCGGCCGCGGGATCGCCGACGACCTTTGCCTCGTCGTATCCCGCCGACAGGCCGGCGCTCTGAAATTTGACGTTGTACTGGTCCGACCAGAACCACGGCACCGGGTCGTAGGGCGTTCCCTTGCCAAGGATCGCGGCCGCCGCCGCCTTTCCCTGGTCGAAAGCGTTCTGCACGCATTCGAGCCTGATCTTTCGCCCGTAACGCCGGCTCGGGAAATGTGTGCAGTCGCCGATCGCGTAAATCCGTTCGTCCGCGGTGCGTGCGAATTCGTTGACCAGGATTCCGTCCTCGCACGCGAGGTCCGTGGCGGACGCAAGCTCTTCGTTCGGCCGCGCCCCGGTGGAGACGAGCACGAGATCGGCCGCCACGCGCTCGCCGCCCGCAAGCAGCAGTCCGCTCGCGCGCCCGTTCCCCTCGATCGCTTCGAGCTTGTGACCGGCGCGGATGTCCACGCCGTGTGCGCGGTGCTTCGATTCGTAGAACGCGGAGACTTCCGCGCAGGTGACGCGCTTCATCACCCGCTCTTCCGCTTCCACGACGACCACCTCGCGGCCTTCGCTGCGCGCGACCGCCGCCACCTCGAGCCCGATATAGCCGCCGCCGACGATGGCGACGCGCTTCGCCCCGTCGAGCGCGGGCCGCAGCCGCTTCACGTCGTCGATGTTCCGCAGCGTGAAGACACCTTCAAGCTCGATACCGGGAACCGGTGGAATGCGCGCCCGCGTCCCGGTCGCGATCACAAGCGTTCCGTACTCGAAGCTGCGTCCGTCCCGCAACGCGACTGCGCGCTTCGCGCGGTCGATCGCGGTGGCCGTTGCGCCCAGCTCGAACTCGATCTTCTGCTCGCGCCAGAAGCTCTCGGGGCGCAGCATCAGCTTTTCATAGGGGCTCTTGCCGGAGAGAAAATCCTTCGAAAGCGGCGGGCGCTGATAGGGCAGGTAGGGCTCATCACCGAGGATGCGGATCGGCCCGGCGAATCCGCCGCCCCGCAAGGCGACCGCAAACTCTGTCGCGGCCTGCCCCGCGCCGATTACGATGATTGTCTGGCTCATTGCCGGCGTCGTAATTCAGAAATTTGCTTCATTCGAGTCCGCAGCAAAGTTAAGCGAGCCTCGGATTCGGGACACCGCCTGTTTTTAGGCTGCCGGCCCGGCTCGCCGCAACCTTTCGGGCTGCGGCGCGTTACCGGCAACGGGCCGGCGCGCGGATGGCCCGGACAGCACATGAGCAATCACGACCAGCTTTCCCGCGAGGCGCCTGCGGGCCGCTTGGCGATCGGCAACGGCCAGGACTGGAGACTGGCGGCGCAGGCCGCGACGGTCGGCATCTTCATCATTCTGCTGCTCGCGGCACTGAGCTACGCTCAAACGGTTGCGATGCCGGTGGCGGTTGCCGTCATCGTCGGCATTGTGCTCATCCCCTTGCTGACATGGGCAGCGGAAAAGGGGATACCGCATTGGCTATCGGCGCTGGTTCTGGTGCTGCTCCTGTTCGCCGCGCTGTCCGGTCTGCTCATGTTGCTCGCCGACCCCGTCAGTGAGTGGATCGAGCGGGCGCCTGAGCTCGGCGCCCGGCTGAGCGAAAAGCTCCGCATCTTCGACGGCCCGATGGCTGCCTTCAACAGCCTGCGCGAAAGTCTCGCCGGCGCCTCCAAGGACAAACCGGGAATCGACATCTATTCGGAACTCGTCCGGCCTGTGCTTGGCGTCCTCACGCCGGCGATCGGGCAAATGGTGATCTTTTTCGCGTCGCTGTTCTTCTTTCTTGCCGGCCGCGAGACCTTGCGCCGGCGCTTCCTGACATTCTGGGGCGACCGCAAGACGCGCCTCGAGGCGATTTATTTTCTCGGCGATGTTGAATCGAACCTCGCGCGGTATTTCGCGGTCATTACCGGCATCAATCTCGCGCTCGGCGTCGTCCTCGCCGGAATTGCGTGGCTCGTCGGGCTGCCGAGCCCGCTGGTCTGGGGCTCGCTCGGGTTCGTGCTGAACTTCCTGCCCTACATCGGTCCCGCCGTGACCATCGTCATGCTGCTTGGCGTGGGGCTGATGGTGTTCGAGACTTTAGTACAAGCGCTCGCGGCTCCCGCGCTCTTTCTCGTCGCCACGACCATCGAGGGCCAGTTCGTGACGCCGGGCGTTGTCGGCCTGCGGCTCGCTCTCAATCCGCTGCTGGTTTTCCTGTCGGTGGTGTTCTGGGCCTGGTTCTGGGGGCCGTTCGGAGCCTTGCTCGCGGTCCCGTTACTCATCATCGGGAACGTCGCGATCAATTACATGCATCCCCAGCAGGCCAAGCTCCCCGGTTGAGCGGGCGCGGGAACCGCGACGCCTGGCGCGCGTTGACGATCGCGTTCAGATTGGGAGTCCGTCATGGCAGAAGCACAAAAAGCAACATCGTCAGGAAACGGTGGCCGCCTCACCAGCCCGGAAATCGACCGGGAGATTGCCGCGCTCAAGGATGAGATGAGCGAAATCAACAAGCATCTCAGCCGTCTTTTCTCCGCGACGGGACGGCATGCAGTGCGCAGCGCCCGCCAACAGTATGGCCGTGCGCGCGAGGCCGCCGATGAGGCGCTTTCCGAGGCGAGCCAGCTTGGCAGCGAAGCGGCCGACGCGATCGTTGAAGCGCGGGACTCGGTTGCCGACGCCGTCGAGGAGTCCGTGCAGCAGCGCCCGTTCACGACGCTGGCGCTGGCGCTCGGAATCGGGTTCGTCGCAGGCGCGATGTGGCGCCGTTAGACGAAAATCGTGCCGCGTCCGGGAGGCGAGCGTGGTCGCAGCTCTTATGAATGAACTGCGCGGGCGCATCGATGCTGCGCTGAAGCTCGCGGTCGCGGGCTCGATTTTCGTTATTGCCGGGTTCGCGGCATTCGTTTGCTTCACGGTGGCGATCTTTCTCTGGACGCAGCAGACCTACGGCTCGCTCGAGGCGTGGATCGCGATCGGCGCGCTCTTTCTCGTCGTCGCGGTTGCCGGCGCCATCGCCTTGCTTGTCGTTCGCCGCCGGGCGCGTAGCCTGCCTCCGCCGCCCCGCCGCGCTCAGCCGGCAACCTTGCTGCAGGACCCGGCCGTGATCGTCGCGGGTCTCCAGCTCGTACGGACGCTGAGTGCGCGCGGCGTGCTCCCGCTGCTCGTCATCGGCGCCATCGCCGGCGGGCTGGTGATGAACCGGAACGGCCACTCCACCCGGCACCACGCGCCGTCCGCCGAGCGCGGAACCGACACCGGCGCGGGCATTTAAGCCCCTCCGGCGCTGCCACTTTCCGGCTTGGGAGCGCGTAAAGCCTGGGATTGCAGGTTCCCCCCGACGCGATAGACTGTCGGCAACGGAGAAACAGAGATACCGCGCAGGCCGTCGAGCGATCTTTCCGCTCCGGCGGCGCGGGAAAGGATCGCAATGGCGGACGAGCGCGCGGAAGGCGCGAGCGGCCCGCAACCGCCGCCGGTGCGCAGCAACCGGAGGCGGCGGCATCGCGGCCCCTGGCACCGCAGCCGGAACCCGGCGGGTGTGCCGACGGATCGCATTCATTACGCGGCGCTCGACCTCGGCACCAACAATTGCCGTCTGCTCGTCGCGCGCCCGACCGCGGACGCCTTTCGCGTCGTCGACTCTTTCTCCCGCATCGTCCGCCTCGGCGAAGGGCTTTCGCAATCGGGCCGCTTGTCCGATGTCGCCATGAGCCGCGCGATCGGCGCGCTGCGGATCTGCGCCGCCAAGCTCGGCCACCACGGCCGCGTGCGCACGCGGCTGATCGCGACCGAAGCCTGCCGCGCCGCCGGCAACGGCCAGGAGTTCCTCGCGCGGGTGCGCACGGCGACGGGATTGAACCTCGAAGTGATCGACCGCGAGACCGAAGCACGCCTCGCCGCTTATGGCTGCGCCTCGCTCCTCGACCCGGAGGCGTCCGGCGCGATCCTGTTCGACATCGGCGGCGGCTCCTCCGAGCTTGCATTTCTCGGCCGCTGCACGGCCGTCGATGGCGGGCCGCCGCAGGCAAGCATCCGGGCCTGGGTTTCGTTGCCGATGGGGGTGGTGACGCTCGCCGAGCGCCACGGCGGCAAGTCCGTCACGCGGGAAAGCTTCGCGGAAATGACTGAGGCGGTGATCCCGCTGGTCGCCGACTTCGCCACACGCGCGGGCGTCGACGGAACCGAAAATCTGCATCTCCTCGGCACCTCCGGCACGGTGACGACGATGGCCGGGCTGCATCTGGAGTTGCCGTTCTACGAGCGCCGCCGCGTCGACGGCCTGTGGCTCGATGCGGCCGCGCTCGACGCCGTGACCGAACGCCTCCTGAAAACGACCTACGAAGAGCGCGTCGCACATGCCTGCATCGGCGCTGAGCGCGCCGATCTCGTGCTCGCGGGCTGCGCGATCCTCGAGGCGATCCGCCGCGTCTTTCCCTGCAAGCGGTTGCGCGTCGCCGACCGCGGGCTGCGCGAGGGCATGCTGGTCGAGATGATGCGCGCGGACGGCGCCTGGTCGCGGAGTGCATCGACATGAGCCGCGCGTCCGGACGTGGCGGCGCCAGTCTCCGTACCGCGCGCGGCCGCTCGGTCTCCTCGCAGCGCTGGCTGAAGCGCCAGTTGCAGGACCCCTACGTGCGCCGCGCGAAAGCCGAGGGCTACCGTTCGCGCGCCGCCTACAAGCTGAAGGAAATCGACGACAAATATCACCTGCTGAAACCCGGCGCCAACGTCGTCGATCTGGGTGCGGCGCCCGGCGGCTGGAGTCAGGTCGCGGCGGCGCGCGTCAAGGCAGGGCAGGGCGGCCGTGTCGTGGCGATCGATCTTCTCGAGATCGAGCCGATTCCCAATGTCGAATTCATTCAGCTTGACTTCCTCGACGAGCACGCGCCTGCGCGGCTGAAAGAGCTGCTCGGCGGCCGCGCCGACGTCGTGCTCTGCGACATGGCGGCGAACGCCACCGGCCACCGCCAGACCGACCATCTGAAGATCGTCGCGCTGGTCGAGGCCGCCGCGGAATTCGCCCGCGAGGTGCTCGCGCCCGGCGGCGCGTTTCTCGCGAAAGTCATTCAGGGCGGCACCGAAGGCGAGTTGCTTGCGTCCCTCAAGCGCGACTTTGTCAGCGTGAAGCACGTGAAGCCGCCCGCCAGCCGCGCGGATTCCGCCGAGCTTTACGTGCTGGCCCAGGGCTTCCGGGGCGTGCGCTAAAATGGGGTCTCGGGTACGGTGCGGCGGTTATCGGGCGGCCGTGCCGGATACCATCGAAAGACTGGGCCGGCCCAGCTCGGTCCGATTGCGTCCCTTCTGTTTGGCGCGGTAAAGCGCTTCGTCCGCTACAGCATAGAGGGCTGCAAAGCTGTAATCGGTCACGGCCGTGGAGGCCGTGCCGATGCTGACGGTGGCCTGAACCTTCAGGCCGCGAACGCTCCGCCCGGCACTTGCGAACGTCGTGCGGACGCGTTCGGCGATCTCCATGACTGCAGTCGGCGGAATGCCGGGCAGGAGAGCGACGAACTCTTCTCCGCCCACGCGGCCAACCAGATCGAGCGGCCGCAGCGATCGCGTCAGGGATTTGGCAAAGGCAATGAGGAGTTCGTCGCCGGCCAGATGGCCAAAGCGGTCGTTGATGGACTTGAAATGATCGAGATCGCACAGAAGCAGCGTGAGCGGCGTGTTGTCCGCCTTGCATCGCGCAATGAGGCGCTCGGCGCGCTCGCTGAAGCCGCGCCGGTTGGGAATGCCGGTCAGCGCATCGGTGAGCGACGCGAGCTTGTAGTTCTGCTCGACCCGCTCCTTTGCCAGCGCCAGAAGAAGGAAGGTGATGGCGAATGCATGAAACAACCACCAGAAAACCATGATGGCCGCCATGCGCTGGTCTGGCGGAAGCGCACCCTGAGGAAAGGGTAAGAACGACGCGAGCAGAATGCGGAAGAAGAAAAGCGACGCATGGAATCCGAGGATGGCCATCGTCGGCCAGCGGGAAATCAGCCCGTCGTGGCGCCCCCGCCATAGCTCCCAGATGAACAGGAGCGAATAAGTGCCCAACAGCAGCGAGCCCAGCAGGACGCGCGCCCACAGCGACGCCAAGAATACGTCGAAACGGCAGGCAATGAACCAGACTACGGCGCCGGCCGAGGCCCATAACAACCTTGGCGCCCGGCCTTCAAAAACGCGCGCGCCGCTCCACAGCGCGCCGTAAGCGAGCGCGAACACGACGTTGGAGATTTCGATTGACCAGAAATCCGAAATTTGGCCGCGCAGCCCGAATAGCGCGGTTGCAGGAGCCAGCATCAGATAGGCCGCGCCCCACCACGCGAGCGCGTGCGTGCCGCGGTTCTGCACCCAGGCAAAAATCAGCAGCAGTCCGCCGGCCGCCATGATGAAGACGGTGACGACGAACAGCGTGGCGATGTCGAGATTCGCAAAGAAATCCCCGTCCGGGCCGCAGCACCCGAAAGCGGATTGCATTTTGACCATGCTCCGTCCCGATTCGTTATATCAAGGAATCAGATGGGGCGATCATGCGCTGTTCGCGACCCCGCATGAAGAGGATGGATGAGGATCGGTTAATTTGGTGCGTCCGGCTCGCGCGCAGTGAGCGCCGCCCCCGCGTTGCGCCGCAAGCCGATGAAGAACAGCGTGCAGGACATGGCGATGAGGCCGATCACGATGAATGCCGGTGCGAAATCCTCGGCGATCAGCACGAGATCGCCGCGCGCGAAGCGTGTCGCGTCGAGCACCATCGCGGCGACCGCAACGCCCATCGCCAGCGCAAGCTGTTGCGCGACGCTCGTGATGCTCGTCGCCTGACTCATCTGCTTCGCGTCGAGATCGGCGAAGGCCAGCGAATTGACGGAGGAGAACTGCAGCGACCGGAAAAAGCCGCCGATCAGCACCACGCCGGCGATCACCGCATAGGGCGTGGCCGGCGTGAACAACGCCGGGGCGGCGACGAAAAACGCGGCGATGATCCCGTTGAAAACGATCACGCGCTTGAAGCCGACGCGGCGCAGGATGAAGGGCACCGTCGGCCGCACCACCATCGCGCCGATCGCGCCCCAGAAGGTCAGCATGCCGGACTGGAACGGCGTCATGCCGAAGCCAAGCTGAAACAGGAGCGGCAGCAGGAACGCCATCGCGCCGATGCCGACGCGGAACAGCGATCCGCCGATCACGCTCGCGCGGAAGGTGGAGAAGCGAAACAGGTTCACGGTGAGGAGCGGCGCCGTGACCTTGCGCGCATGCCGCACGAACGCGAACGTGAAGATCGCGCCAATCACGAGCAGGCTTGCCGAGATTGCCGGCGGCAACAGGCTCTGTCCGAACGTCGTCAGCCCGAACGCCAGTCCCGACAACCCGATCCCCGACAGCACGAAGCCGAGCCGGTCGAGCGGCGGCATATTCGGCTCGCGCACGTTTTCGAAGAAAATGGTCGCGAGAATGAGCCCGAGGATCCCGATCGGGATATTGATCCAGAAGATCCAGCGCCAGTGGAAGTAGCTCGTAATGAATCCGCCGAGCGGCGGGCCGAGCATCGGGCCCATCAGCGCCGGAATCACGAGCCAGGAGAGCGCGGCGACGAGCTCGTGTTTTGGAATGGCACGCAGGATCACGAGGCGCCCGACCGGCACCATCATGGCGCCGCCGAGCCCCTGCATGATGCGGAAGAGCACGAGGTCGTTCAGCCCCTGCGCGAAACCGCAAGCAGCCGAGCCGATCGTGAAGATGACCATCGCCACGCGGAAGATCGTGCGCGCGCCGTAGCGGTCCGCCATCCAGCCCGAGATCGGAATGAAGACGGCGAGCGAGAGAAGATAAGCGGTGAGCGCAAGCTTGAGCGCAATCGGGTCGACGCCGAGATCGGCGGCGATCGCCGGCAGTGCGGTCGTGATCACCGTCGAGTCCATGTTCTCCATGAACAGGGCGCAGGCGACGGTCAGGGGAACGATGATGTATCTCGGCATGGCGGGGAAGGAGCCGACTCGCGGGTGCTTGCCGGACGATCCCATAGCGCCGGGCCGTGGTTCCGTCACGCGCCCAGCGGTTCGCCGCGCGCACAAGTCTGCCCGTCCTTATAGGATCGGTTCAAGCGCTCGTTTCGACCGGCAATCCGGCTGCCCGCCACTCCGGCAAGCCTTCGGCCATTCGGCGAACACGAAAGCCGCGCCCACGCAGAAGCGCGACGGCTTCGAGCGACAGCACGCAGAACGGACCGCGGCAATAGGCGACAATCTCGGTCTTCGGGTCGAGCTTGGCTGCGAGCCGCTTGAGGTCGGGCAGGGGAATGTTGCGAGCCTTCGGCAGGTGCGCGGCCGCATATTCTTCGGCCGGGCGTACGTCGAGCAGCGTGACACCGCCTTCCTGGATGCGCGTGATCAGTTCCTTGCGCGAGATCGGTTCGAATTGATCACGCGCCTCGAAGAAGTCGCGAATGAGCTGGCGGCTCGCCGCGTGATGCGCTTCCGCGACCGTCCGTAGTGCGCTGACGAGATCGATCACTGCATCGCTCGTCAGCTTGTAGAGCCGCCGCTTGCCGTCACGCCGCGCCGTCACGAGCCCCGCCTGCAGCAGGTTTTGCAGATGTTGCGACGTGTTGGCGACCGACAAGCCGGAGCGCGCGGCAAGATCCTCGACGCTGCGCTCGCCTTGCGCGAGCAACTCGATCAGTTCCAGGCGGTGTCCCTGTGCCACTGCCTTCGCCACTTCGGCGAAGGCTTCGTACAGGGCGCGCTTCGACGGTTGACTTGTATTGCTCATATGTTATTCAATCATTCAAACATATAATTGAATAAATGAATACGGGAGCAACGTCAAGGGCTTCGGCCGTGCCGCGGCTCTTGGAAAGTGGCACCCGCAATGTCAATCCTTCTGATTGTCAATGATCCGCCTTACGGCACCGAACGCCTCTACAACGCCCTCCGTCTGGCGCATGCGGTGCGCCGCGCCGACGAAGCAGCCTCAATCACCGTCTTCCTGATGGCCGACGCGGTCGTTGCCGCAAAACGCGGCCAGCAGCCGCCCGAGGGCTACTACAACGCAGAGAAGATGCTTCGCCGGATCGTTGCCGGCCGCGGCACGGTCCTGATGTGCGGCACCTGCATGGACGCGCGCGGGATGACCGGCGCCGACCTCATCGACGGTGCACGACGCAGCAACATGGATGAGCTTGCGGCAGCCACGCTGGCCGCCGACAAGGTCCTGGTGTTTTGACTATGCCGGTAGCCGCACGCGCACGACCCGTGTCGCTGGACCCTGCAGGGTACGCAGCATGGCGTTCGTCCGCCCTTGGTGCAGTGACCGATGGCCTGGAGCGCGTGCTGGTCCAAGAGCTTGCAGGTGCATCGGCTGCCTCGCGGGTTCTTGATGTCGGTTGCGGCGATGGCGTTCTCGCCTCGTTGTTTGTCCGAGAGGGAGTCGCGGTCGTTGGCATCGACGCAGATCGCGCAATGCTTGAAGCCGCCCGCGCACGGGCGCGCGCGAGCGGCCTGCCGCTCATGCTCGTGCAGGGGCGGGCCGAATGCCTTCCATTTGCTGACGAGCGCTTCGATCTCGTCACTGCAGTTACGGTTCTTTGCTTTGTTCGAGACGAGCAGTCAGCAGTCGCCGAAATGAAGCGCGTGTTGCGCGGTGGCGGCCGCCTCGTGCTCGGCGAGCTCGGCCGGCGGAGCATCTGGGCGCTGCTGCGGCGAATTCGCGGTTGGCTTGGTGCCCGTACGTGGCGGAACGCACGCTTTCATTCCGCGCGCAATCTCCGCAGTCTTGTTGCCGGCGCCGGACTGTCTCCTGGCAGGGTCCGTGGTGCGATCTTTTATCCACCACTGGCTGTCTTTGCGCGGATCGTGGCGCCGCTGGACCGTTACCTCGGATGCCTGACGACATTCGGCGCGGCGTTTTTGGCCTTGGCCGCAGTCAAGCCGCCTCCACCCGCCTCCCTCGGCGCCAAGCATGGGAAGGACTGAAGCATGGCGTTCGGTGGCGAAAAGCGGATGATCTTTATTCTCGCGGCTTCGCAGGCACTGTTCCAGACAATCAGCGTGCTTGTCATGACGATCGGCGGGCTTGCCGGCTACGCGCTCGCTGAAGACAAGTCGCTCGCTACTCTGCCGGTCGCAGCGATGATGGTCGGCACGATGGCCGCCACTGTACCGGCCTCTCTGATGATGGGCAGATTTGGCCGCCGCGCAGGTTTCACGCTCGGCGCAACGTTCGCAATCGCCGGCGGCGCGTTTGCAGCAGCGAGCCTCGCCGCGGGTTGGTTCGTCGTCTTATGCCTCGCGCATTTCCTGATCGGCGCTTATCAAGGCTTTGCGCAGTTCTATCGGTTCGCCGCCGCGGACGCGGCAAGTCCTGCGTTCCGCAGCCGGGCAATTTCATATGTGCTTGCCGGTGGCGTTGTAGCCGCGATCGTCGGTCCACAGATTGGCAGCATGACGAGCGGACTGTCAGCGAGTGCTCCTTTCGTGTTCTCGTACATCGCGATTGTTGCGCTCAGCCTGCTGGCAGTGGCGCTCGCGACCTTCATCAACGTGCCTGCGCCCGCAACGGACAAGGGTGCATTGCCCGCGCGGCCGTTCGCCGTGATCGTCCGTCAGCCGGCGTTCCTCGTTGCTGTGTCCGGTGCGGCCATCGGTTTCGGCGTGATGGTGCTCGCGATGACCGCAACCCCGCTTGCGATGCAAGCCCATCACCACGGCATCGGCGACACTGCTTTCGTGATCCAGTGGCATGTGCTCGGCATGTTCCTGCCGTCGTTTTTCACCGGCAACCTGATCGCACGTTTCGGCGCGCCACAAATTATGCTGGTTGGCATCGCGCTGCTGCTCGGCCACGTAGCGATTGCGCTTTCCGGCGTCGAGTTTCTGCATTTTGCATCCGCGCTCATTTTGCTCGGCGTCGGTTGGAATTTCACCTATCTCGGCGGCACCAGCCTGCTCACAGAGACGTACCGGCCATCGGAGAAGGCGTGGGTGCAAGGGGTCAATGACTTCACCGTGTTTACGACGGTCGTGCTCGGGTCTTTCTCTTCCGGCGTGCTCTTGCATCTGTTCGGCTGGACAGGCGTGAACCTGCTCGCGCTGCCGCTCTTGTCCGCAGCCGGATTGGCATTGATCGTGTTCATGCTCTGGCAGCGGCGCCAGCCGGTGCCGGTCTGAGCGCAGAGGCGATCACCCGATCTTGCTGAAATCCGGCGGGCGGCGCTCGGCAAAGGCGCGGAATGCTTCCATCGCTTCCGGGCTGTTGAGCCGCTTGCGGAATTCCTCGCCTTCGCGCTCCATCACCGCGCGGATCGCGCCCGCGTCGCGCATGAGCTGCTTGGTCGCCTGTAGCGCCCCGAGCGGCCGCGTCGCCAATTCCCGCGCGACCGCCAGCGCGCGGGCCTGCACCTCCGCCGCCGGCACCGCCTCGGTGGCGATCCCGATTTCGACCGCCGCCCGCCCGTCGACCGGGCGCCCGAGCGCGAACATGGCGAACGCCCGCGCGTGGCCGACCCGTGCCGGCAGGAGCCAGCTCGACGCCGCCTCCGGCACCAGCGCGAGATTGACGAACGGCGTCGTCAGCGCCGCATCGTCCGCAACGATCACCACGTCGCAATGCAGGAGCATGGTCGTGCCGACCCCGACCGCGCGGCCTTGCACGGCGGCGACGAACGGCTTCGTCGCATTGGCGAGCGCCTGCAGGAACGGGCTCGCCCCCACGTTGCGGGCAGGCGTCGCCCCGGTCGCCACCGCGACGAAATCGCCGATGTCGTTCCCGGCGGTGAACATGTCCCCTTCGGCCTGAAACAGGACGACGCGCACCGCGCCGTCCTCTTCCGCCCGGGTCATTTCCCGTACCAGCGCCTCATACATGGCGTTCGTCAGCGCGTTCTTCTTCTCCGGCCGCGCGAGCGTAAGCGTGAGCACGCCGGCATCGAGGGCGACGCGGACATGGTCGGTCATGGTCTGGCTCCGTCAGGAGGGGCGGACAGGGAAGGATCGCCACTTGGTCTTAAAGCATTTTTTGACCGCGTCGATTCCGCAAGGTCCGCTCGCCCCCGCGAAAGCGGGGACCCAGGGCAGCTTGTTCCTGGATGCCCGCTTTCGCGGGGGCGAACGGAGTAAATGCAAATTCGCAGGGTTTCCCGCTGGAAATGCCTTGCCCGCCGTGCTATCGGCCCTCGCCAACTCGCCGCGGCGATTCCGGCCAGCCGCGCGGCCATATTTCCGGTCATTGTCCGGGCTAGGAGTTGGCGATGTCCCGTCTGACTGACGGCCTCGCGCAAGAAGCGCTCACCTTCGATGACGTCCTGCTGAAGCCTGGGCTGTCGGACACCCTGCCGTCTGAAGCCGACATCCGCACGCGCCTCACCCGCTCGGTCTCTCTCAACCTGCCGATCCTCTCGGCGGCCATGGACACCGTCACCGAGGCGCGGCTCGCGATCGCCATGGCCCAGGCCGGCGGCATCGGCGTCATCCACCGCAACCTCGATCCCGCCGAGCAGGCCGAGCACGTCCGCCGCGTCAAGAAATTCGAGTCCGGCATGGTGGTGAACCCGGTCACCATCAACCCCGACCAGCCCCTCGCCGAAGCGCTCAATGTCATGCAGCACCACTCGATCTCCGGCATCCCGGTGGTCGAGCGCGGGCCGAACGGCACGCCCGGCAAGCTCGTCGGCATCCTCACCCATCGCGACGTGCGCTTCGCCACGAACCCCGCGCAGCCCGTGTCCGAGCTGATGACCAAGGACAAGCTCGTGACCGTGCGCGAAGGCGTGAGCGAGGACGAGGCGAAGAAGCTCCTGCATCAGTTCCGCATCGAGAAGCTTCTCGTCGTCGACGAGCAATATCGCTGCGTCGGCCTGATTACCGTCAAGGACATCGAGAAGGCGGTGAAGAACCCCAACGCCTGCAAGGACGAGCACGGCCGCCTGCGCGTGGCCGCGGCGACGACCGTCGGCGATCTCGGCTATGAGCGCAGCGAGCAACTGATCGACGCCGGCGTCGATGTGGTCGTGGTCGACACCGCGCACGGACACTCGAAGCGCGTGCTCGAAGCCGTGACCCGCATCAAGCGGCTATCGAATGCGGTGCAGGTCGTCGCCGGCAACATCGCGACCCGCGAGGCTGCGAAGGCGCTGATCGATTCCGGTGCCGATGCGATCAAGGTCGGCATTGGCCCGGGCTCCATCTGCACGACCCGCGTCGTCGCCGGCGTCGGCGTGCCGCAGCTTACGGCGGTCCTCGACGCTGTCGAAGAAGCGAGAAAGACCGACACCCCGGTGATCGCCGATGGCGGCGTGAAATATTCCGGCGATCTCGCCAAGGCGCTCGCCGCCGGCGCCGAGTGCGCGATGATCGGCAATCTGTTTGCCGGCACCGAGGAAAGCCCCGGCGAGGTGTTTCTCTATCAGGGCCGCTCCTACAAATCCTATCGCGGCATGGGCTCGGTCTCGGCCATGGCGCGCGGCTCCGCCGACCGCTACTTCCAGCAGGACATCAAGGATTCGCTCAAGCTCGTGCCGGAAGGCATCGAAGGGCAGGTGCCCTACAAGGGGCCGCTCGCGACCGTCCTGCATCAGCTCGCCGGCGGCCTGCGCGCGGCCATGGGCTATGTCGGCGCGAAGGATCTGAAGGAGCTGCGCGAGAAGGCGCAGTTCGTCCGCATCTCCGGCGCCGGCCACCGCGAGAGCCACGTGCACGACGTGGTCATTACCCGCGAAAGCCCAAACTACCCGACGCGGGCCTGACCCGATTTCCCTGAGACGACCGGACAATCTCTGAGGCGCGCCTCGGGTGTTTCCCCGATGCGCACGCTCCTCCTGTTGCTCTTGACTGCAAGGGCGCGACCGGATCGCCGGCGCGCATGCCACCGGCATTGAGACCAGCCGGCGCGCACCGCAGTGGAGCGCAATCGACACAGGAGCGAACGTTATGGCCACCGATCTCATTGCTTCCATTCAGCGTTTCATCACGCCCGATGTTGTCGGCAGGATTGCCGCCGGTCTCGGGGACGACAAGAACAGCGTCAATCGCGCGGTGTCGGCCGGGATTCCGGCGATCCTCGCCGGCCTTGCCGGCTTGGCCGACAAGCCGGACGGAGCGCAGAAGATTTCCAACGTGCTGCAGCAGTCATCGGTGACGCTCGATGAGGTGACGAACTCCTTCGCCGGCACCGAGCAGCGGTCGATCGCGGACCACGGCGCGAGCGTGCTCTCGAGTCTGCTGGGCGGCGGCATGATGAAATCGTTGGCCACGGCGGTCGCCGACTATGCCGGCCTCGGCCAGTCGTCGGGAAAGTCCATCCTCGGTCTGCTTGCGCCGATCGTGCTTGGCGTGCTCGGCCAGCGCCAGCGTGCCGGCGGGCTGGACGCCGGAGGCATTGCCAATCTGCTGGCCGGCCAGAAGAACGCGATTGCCGACGCGCTTCCTTCGGGCCTTGCCGGTCAACTGGCGAGGTCCGGCGTTCTGGAGTCGGTCGATCTGGATTGGGGCCGCACGGCCACGCGGGGTCCCGACATCCCCCATTACGAAAGGAGACCGACGATGACCGAAGCAAGAAGTTCTTCCAGTTGGTCCCCGTGGGCGCTGGCGGCGGTGGCCGCGATTGCGCTCGCAGGCCTCTATTGGCTGCTGTCGGGCCCACAGACCGATCAGGTCGCGGTTCAGCCGGCGCCGGCCACGACCGAGGGAAGGGCGGTTTCAACGCCTGACGCTTCGACCGCGCAGCTCACGCAGCAGGCGACGACGTCCGTTGCCGGCCTGCGCTCGGCGCTGCAGGACCTGACGATGCCCGGCTCCGCCGACGCGGCCCTGCCGAAGCTGCGTGAGGCCGCCGCCGAGATCGACAGACTGAGCGCGCGGGCGGCGCAGCTTCCGCCTGAAGGCAAGAAGCAGGTCGCGGGGGTGATCTCCGCCGCGATGCCCTCCATCAATACGCTGTTGGAGAAGGCACTAGCCGATCCGACGATTGCGGCGCTGGCGCGTCCGGTGATCGAGCCGCTCCGCGCCAAGCTGGCGTCGCTGACCGCAGTCTGACACGCGCCGCATAGGGGGCCGCTGCACCCGCCCCGGCGTGGCGAGGCGCCGGGCGGGGTGCTATCGCTTCGATCCGACCTCAGAGTCGGATCGGAGCCAGCCATGTCCGTCCCTGCCGTTCTCGCCCCCGTCTTCGTCCTGGTCGCGCTGACGTTCTTCCTGAACTACTGGATGGGCTACCTGCGGGTGACAGCCGTATCGCGCGGCGAGGTGCACACGCGCGACATTGCGCTGCGCCAGCCCGCCTGGCCGAAGCGCACGACGCAGATCGGCAACGCGTTCCACAACCAGCTCGAGATGCCGGTTCTTTTCTATGTGCTGGTTGCGTTCGCGCTGATCACGCAGAAGGCCGGCCTTCTGTTCGTCGTGCTGTCGTGGCTGTTCGTCGCGCTCCGCTTCGTGCACGCCTACATCATGGTCACCAGCAACCGCGTGAGCCGACGCTTCTGGGTTTTCTTCGTCGCATCGCTCGTCCTGCTGCTGATGTGGATCGTCTTCGCGGTCCAGATCCTGTCGGCGATCTGAGGGGAGGCGGGAACGTGAGCCTTGGCGATCCGCGCCGCCACGTCGCCGAGATCGGCGGGCTTTCCGTGCTCTTCGTCATGGCGACCGAGCACGAGTACGGCCCGCACCTGAAGGTGCGCGTCGACCCGCTGATCACCGGCGTCGGCCCGGTGGAGGCGGCGGCCGCGACCGGTGCCGCACTCGCCTCGCTCTCTCATCACGGCGCGCTGCCGGACCTGCTGTTCACGCTCGGCTCCGCGGGCTCGCGCCATCTCGATCATGCGGAGATCTATCAGGTTGCCAGCGTCGCCTATCGCGACATGGACTGTTCGCCGCTCGGCTTCGAGCGCGGGCTGACGCCGTTCCTCGACGAGCCGGCGATCATCCCGATCGCGCACCGCATTCCGGGCGTTCCCGAAGCGACGCTGTCGAGCGGCGCGAACATCGTCTCCGGCGCCGCCTACGACGCGGTCGGAAGCGACATGGTCGACATGGAGACCTATTCCGTCCTGCGCGCCGCGCGCCGCTTCCGCCTGCCGATGGTCGGCCTGCGCGGCATCACCGACGGCAAGACCGAGCTTACCGGCTTCCACGACTGGGCGGAGTATCTGCACATCGTCGACGAGAAGCTCGCCGCGGCGCTTGACCAGTTTCAGGGTCATGTGCACGGCGGCGCGTTCGATCTGAAACCCGCCGGGCCGCGCGCATGAGGCCCGCCGCACATCTGTCGGCGGCGATCGAAGCGCTCGCCGAATTGCAGGCGCGGCCGCGGCCCGTTGCCGACGTGCTGAAGGAATGGGGCCTTGCGCACCGCTTTGCCGGCTCCGGTGACCGCGCGGCGATTGCGGGCCTCGTCTATGACGCCCTGCGCCGCCGCGCTTCTGCCGCGTGGCTGATGGGTGATGAGACGCCGCGGGCGATCCTGCTCGGCACGCTCAGGCTCGCGCGCACCCTCGACACAGAAGCCGTCGCAAAGCTTGCCGACGGCTCTCAGCACGCGCCGGCGCCGCTCAGCGAAGCGGAGCAGGCGCGCCTGCGGGAGGCAAAGCTCGACGATGCGCCCCCGCATATACGCGGCGACTATCCCGAATGGCTCGACGAGCACTTGGCAGCGACCTTCGGCGACGCCCGGGCGGAGGAGGGGGCAGCGCTCGCAACGCGCGCGCCGCTCGACCTCCGCATCAACGCCTTGAAGACGACTCACGAGAAGGCGCTTGCCGCCCTCGCGCATCTCAATGCCGCGCCCGCGCGCTGGTCGCCGCTCGGCATCCGCATCGAGCTCAGGCCCGACGGCCGCCAGCCGCCGGTCACCTCCGAGCCGCTGTTCCAGAAGGGCGGCTTCGAGGTGCAGGACGAGGGTTCGCAGCTCGCCGCCGTTCTTTCCGGCGCGGCGCCCGGCCAGCAGGTGCTCGATCTTTGTGCAGGTTCCGGCGGCAAGACGCTCGCGATGGCCGCGCTGATGGAGAACCGCGGGCAGATCTTCGCCTATGACGACGATCCGCGCCGCTTGGCACCCATCCACGACCGCATCAAGCGCGCGGGCGCCCGCAACGTGCAGGTGCGGAGCCCGCGCGGCCACGCCGACGTGCTCACCGACCTCGCCGGCCACATGGACCTCGTGCTGATCGACGCGCCCTGCACCGGCACCGGCGTCTGGCGCCGCAATCCCGACGCCAAGTGGCGCATGCGACCCGGCGCGCTGGAAATCCGCGTGAAGGAGCAGGCGGCGCTGCTCGATCAGGCGCCTCGCTACCTCAAGCCCGGCGGCCGCATCGCCTACGTCACCTGCTCGGTGCTCGACGCCGAGAACGGCGCCCAGGTCCGGGGCTTTCTCGCGCGCCACCCGGAGTTCCGCGCCATCCCGCCCGCCGAGATCTGCCGTGCCCTCGGCGACCGTGGCGCCATCCTCCACGCCGCCGCCCTTCCAAGCGCCGAGGGACTCCTGCTCACCCCCCGCCGCACCGACACGGACGGCTTTTTTGTCTCGATTTTGGTCCGGGGAGCACATCCGCCCTCATCCTGAGGAGCCGCCCCCGGCGAACAGCCGGGGCGGCGTCTCGAAGGATGAGGGCGGCCTGTCCTTCGAGACGGCCGCTAACGCGGCCTCCTCAGGACGAGGCCGAATGGAAGCTGTGCGTGTGGTGTGCCTGCCGTTGCCGCCAGCATCGCGATCCGCTAGCTCCCTGCCATGTCCGCCCCCAGCCACGACAAGATTCTGATCGTCGATTTCGGCTCCCAGGTCACCCAGCTCATCGCCCGCCGCGTGCGCGAGGAGGGGGTCTATTCCGAGATCGTGCCCTTCCAGCGTGCCGAATCCGCCTTCCGCGAGATGAAGCCGAAGGCGGTGATCCTCTCCGGCGGTCCGGCCTCCGTGCTCGACAAGGACGCGCCGCTCGCGCCGCCGTCCTTCTATGAGGCCGGCGTCCCCATCCTCGGCATCTGCTACGGCGAGCAGGCCATGGCGCAGCAACTCGGCGGCAAGGTCGAGGGCGGCCACCACCGCGAGTTCGGCCGCGCCGAGGTGGAGGTGAAAAAGGAGTCGCCGCTGTTCGACGGCGTCTGGCGCAAGGGCGAGCGTTATCCGGTCTGGATGAGCCACGGCGACCGCGTCACCGAGCTGCCGAAAGGCTTCGAGGTGCTCGGCACCTCCGAGAACGCGCCGATCGCCATCATCGGCGACGAAAAGCGGAGGTTCTACGCCACGCAATTCCATCTCGAGGTCGTACACACGCCGCACGGCGCCGCGCTCCTGCGCAACTTCGTCCGCAAGGTCGCCGGCTGCAAGGGCGACTGGACCATGCACGCCTTCCGCGAGGAATCGATCGAGAAGATCCGCGCGCAGGTCGGCAAGGGCCGCGTGCTGTGCGGCCTCTCCGGCGGCGTCGACTCTGCCGTCGCCGCCGTCCTCCTGCACGAGGCGATCGGCGACCAGCTCACTTGCGTCTTCGTCGACCACGGCCTGTTGCGCCTCGCCGAACCGGAGAAGGTGGTGGCGCTCTTCCGCGGCGCCTACAACATTCCGCTCGTACACGTCGACGCGAGCGAGAAGTTTCTGACCGCGCTCGCGGGCAAGACCGACCCCGAGGACAAGCGCAAGATCATCGGCAAGCTGTTCATCGACGTGTTCGAGGACGAGGCGAAGAAGATCGGCAAGGTCGAGTTCCTCGCGCAGGGCACGCTCTATCCCGACGTGATCGAAAGCGTGTCGTTCACCGGCGGCCCGTCCGTCACCATCAAGTCGCACCACAATGTCGGCGGCCTGCCAGAGCGCATGAACCTGAAGCTCGTCGAGCCCCTGCGCGAGCTGTTCAAGGACGAGGTGCGCGCGCTCGGCCGCGAGCTCGGCCTGCCGGAGATTTTTGTCGGCCGGCATCCGTTTCCGGGGCCGGGTCTCGCGATCCGCTGCCCGGGCGAGATCACGCGCGAGAAGCTCGACATCCTCCGCCTCGCCGACGAGATTTTTCTGGAGGAAATCCGCCGCGCCGGCATCTACGACGACATCTGGCAGGCGTTCGCCGTGATCCTGCCGGTGAAGACCGTCGGCGTCATGGGCGATTACCGCACCTACGAGCACGTCGTCGGCCTGCGCGCCGTCACCTCGGTCGACGGCATGACCGCCGATTTCTATCCCTTTGAGATGAGCTTCCTCGGCCGCGTGGCCACGCGCATCATTAACGAGGTGCGCGGCGTCAACCGCGTCGTCTATGACGTGACGAGCAAGCCGCCGGGGACGATCGAGTGGGAGTGACGGACGACTGCATCACCTGGGCGGGGGCCAATCCGGCAGCAAAGTGATGCCGAATCTCGGCGAAGCCTCGCGGAGACGCTCGATCTCCTCGGGTGTCGGCGGTCCTGCGATTTCGCCCGGCTGGAGTTCGCGGCCGCCTTCTTCGACAAACCGGTCGAACAGGGCGGGGGGTCCCGATCAGGATGTATCTGCAAGGTTTGCCGCTCATGTTCACAAGCTGGTGCGGAATGCCGCGCGGCAGAAAGATGCTCTCGCCTGCCGTCAGGCGTCGAGGCTGCCCGTCGATCACCGCAGTCAGCTCGCCGTCCATGATGTAAACCGTCTCGTCGTCTTTCGCGTGGACATGGATCGGCGTTCTCGTGTTTCTGCCGCTCCTATTCTCGAAGAGGCAGAACTGCCCCGCGGTCTGTTCTCCGGACAGCAGGCGTTTCATGACGATGCCTGCAAGAACGAACTCTTTCGTCATCTTGCCGGACATGGCTGATCTCCTTTCACGAAGGAGAACGGCCGGGAGGCAGGATTGTGCCGCCGGCGGGCGGTACCGTCGAAGTCGACGTTGTGTGACCTTGATGCGGTCAGTACTGCTGCTTGATGAATTCGACCATCTGCTCGACCACCGTTCCCCAGCCTTGATGGAAGCCCATCTCCTCGTGGCGCTTGCGCGCTTCCTCGCTGCCGTGGATCGCGATCGCCGTGTAGCGCGTGCCCGCGGCGATCGGCGTCAGGATCAGCGCCGCGGTGAAAAACGGCTTCGGCGCGGGCCGGAAACCGGGGAGGAGCGTGTCGGTGAAGATCAGCCGCTTGTTCGGAACCACCTCGAGGTAACAGCCGATATTGGGATACTCCTCTCCCTCCGGCGAGCGCATGACGCTGCTGAACACGCCGCCCGGCCGCAAGTCGATCTCGCACGATGTGATCGTCCACGGTTTCGGGACGAACCAATGGTGAAGGTGTTCGGGCGTGGTCCAGGCTTTCCAGACGAGCTCGACCGGAACGTCGATGTTGCGCTCGAGCACGAGGTCGAGCTTGGGATCGGGCTTCAGGAGCGGATCGTTCATTTGATGCTCTCCTCTTTCATTTTCATCAAGTAAATGTGGATGAGGGCCGTCGGCTCGTTGCCCGGGCTTGCGCGCGGCCGGGACATGAATGTTTGACTGGGCGGCCAGGAGCGTCGAACTGCGATGGCGAAATCCGTCACGATCTACGGCATCAAGAACTGCGACACGATGAAGAAGGCACGCGCTTGGCTGGAAACGCGCGGCGTCGCCTATCAGTTCCACGACTACAAGGTTGCCGGCATCGAGCGGTCGAAGCTCGAAGGTTGGGCGAAGGAGGCGGGTTGGGAGACGCTGCTGAATCGCGCCGGCACCACTTTCCGCAAGCTGCCGGAAAAAGAGCGGGAAGGGATCACGCAGAAGAAAGCGATTGCGCTGATGCTCGCCCAGCCTTCCATGATCAAGCGCCCGGTGCTGGAGACCGGCGGCAAGCTGCTCGTCGGCTTCAAGCCCGATGAATACGAGAAGATTTTTTCCGCGCGGCGCTAGACTATCCCGTCAATCCGGGACGGCGCGAAGCGCCGGACCCGGAATATCTATGAACACAGCATCTGATCCGTCATCCTAAGGTGGCCTCGCGAAGCGAGGCCCGCGAAGGATGACGGCCCTCCTCAGCGCGCCATCCTTCGAGGCTCGCTCGCTGTGCTCGCTCGCACCTCAGGATGACGCGTACAAGAGGGTTCGCAATCACCCTTACAGCCGATAAAGCCTTGCCGCGTTGTCGTGCAGGATCGCCCGCTGCGCGCCCGCGTCGAGCGCCGCCTTGATGGCGTCGACGAGCAAACGATAGTCGGTCCACAGCTTCTCGATCGGAAAATTCGAGCCCCATAGGCAGCGCGCCGGGCCGAACAACTCGAGCGTCTCCCCGACGATCTCCGCAATGTGCTGCGGGTCATTGCGCCGAATGAAGGTGCCGAGCCCCGAGAACTTCGTGTGCACGTTCGGCTCGCCGGCAAGCTGCTGCATGCCTTCGCGCCAGGCGCGGCGGCCTTCCGGCGAGCGGTCCTCCGGCATCCCCGCGTGCAGCAGCACGAACGGAATCTGCGGAAACGAACGCGCAAGCGCGGCACCGTCTGCCATCTGCGAAGCGAACACCTGCAACTCGAACAGCCAGCCGAATTCCTCCAGCCGCGCGATATTCTTGCGAAACGCCGGCGTGTTCATCATGTCAGGCCGCGGCGCGAAGCGGTAAAGCTCCTTCTCGTGCCAGTGCAGTTGCTGCCGCACGCCGCGCATCAGCGGAAAGCGCGCCTGCGCCTGCATCACGTCGGGCGCATTCTCCGCCTGCAGGTCGACGAAGCTCACGATCGCGTGCGGCCAGCCGGCGCGGTCGGCTTCCGACTGCACCCATTCGACCTCCTCGACCGCGCGCGCCGGCGACCAGTTGGTCTGCACATAGACCGACTTCACGACGCCGGTGCCGGCGATGTCGGCCTTGAACTCCTCGACCGGATAGTCGCGCTTGATCGCGTCGTATTCGCCGAAGATGCGCGGCACTGTCGGTCCCTGCAGCCACGGCTGATCCGCCTGCCGCCAGATGTGATGATGCGCGTCGATGATGGGGATGGTCACGGCTGCCTCGCGAAGCGGCGGTTGCGGAAATCACGCCGCCCGCTTTTGCGGGAATGAGCGGATTGGCTTGTAGGCAATATGCAGGATCGCGGACTAGGCCGCCACCTTGAGCCGCAGCTCGACCTTGTTAAAGGTCAGCACCGGCCTGAGCTTGCGTCCGTTGCCGTTGACGAGCCGCACGAGCCCGTGCCGCTCCATCGTCCGCAGCGTGCGCGAAAGGTTGCTCTTCGCGCGCCCGCTCACCGACGCCAGCTCCTCGATCGAATCCGGCTGCCGCTCGGCGATCAGCGCGAGCAGGTCGCGGTTCTTTTCGGAGAGAATCTTGGCGAAGCTTTCGACCGAGGTGAACCACACGTCGGGGTCGTCAGGCTCCCGCCGCCGCCGTCCCGTGGCCACTTCACGCGTATAACGCAAGATCGCCGTACGCGGCGCAATTCCGACTTTCAGCGTACCCGCCATCCGAATCGCCCCCATAACAAAATTTTAGCCACAAACAATGACCGCGGCCAAGAAATCCGGCGGTGCCGGCCGGCAATGCTGTGAACGATGAGGATGATTCGTCTGTCGTCCCGGGCGAGGCGCGCCGCCGAGCGGCCGAGCCGAGCGAAGTGAGGGGCCGGCGCGCGGCAAACAACTGAGCGCGCGCCGCGACCCGGGACCGTTCGCAGCAAGCAGAGGGCGGTCCCGGCTCTCGCTCCGCTCGGCCGGGACGACGAAGATGCAAAGGGCCCGTCAGACCGGAAATGCCTGCCTCTTGATCCCGCGGCCCATCTGGGCCACATCCCTGCCATCATGCAAATGCCGATCCGCCAGGCCGAAGCGGCACCCCGCCCGGATTCGCCGCTCGCGGCCGAGGTCGCCCGCCGGCGCACCTTCGCCATCATCTCGCACCCGGACGCGGGCAAGACCACGCTCACCGAAAAGCTCCTGCTGTTCGGCGGCGCGATCAATCTCGCGGGGCAGGTGAAGGCGAAGAAGAACCGCCGCAATACGCGCTCCGACTGGATGGAGATCGAGCGCGAGCGCGGGATTTCCGTCGCCACCTCGGTGATGACCTTCGAGTACAACGGCCGCGTCTTCAACCTGCTCGATACGCCGGGCCACGAGGACTTTTCCGAGGACACCTACCGCACGCTCACTGCCGTCGACTCCGCCGTCATGGTGATCGACGCGGCGAAGGGCATCGAGGCGCGCACGCGCAAGCTGTTCGAGGTCTGCCGCCTGCGCGACATCCCCATCGTCACCTTCATCAACAAGATGGACCGCGAGAGCCGCGATCCGTTCGAGCTGCTCGACGAGATCGAGAAGACGCTCGCGCTCGATACCGCGCCGATGACCTGGCCGATCGGCCGCGGCCGCGATTTCACCGGCACGCTCGACATCGCCACCGGCAAGATCCGTCTCATGGAGGAGGACGGCCGCACCGGGCCGCTCGTGCCGCTCGATCTCGCAGCGCTCAAGGCGCGCAACCCGAACCTCGACGTTGCCGCGCTCGAAGAAGAGTTCGCGCTCGTGCGGGACGCCTGCAAGCGCTTCGACGCTGCGTCCTTTCTCGAAGGGCACCTCACGCCGGTCTTTTTCGGCAGCGCGCTGAAGAACTTCGGCGTCGCCGATCTCCTCGATGCGCTCGGCAATGCCGCGCCGCCGCCGCGCGCGCAGCAGGCGGATGTCCGCCGCGTCGACGCCGCCGAGCCGCGCATGACTGCCTTCGTCTTCAAGATCCAGGCGAACATGGACCCGAATCACCGCGACCGCATCGCCTTCGCGCGCCTCTGTTCCGGCAAGCTCGCGCGCGGCATGAAGGCAAAGCAGGTGCGCACCGGCAAAACCATCAGCCTGCACACGCCGCAGTTCTTCTTCGCCCAGGACCGCGCGCTCGCCGATGAAGCCTTCGCCGGCGACGTGGTCGGCATTCCGAACCACGGCACGCTGCGGATCGGCGACACGCTCACTGAAGGCGAGGACCTGAAGTTTATCGGCGTGCCGAGCTTCGCGCCGGAGATCATCCGCCGCGTCAAGCTCGCCGACGCCATGAAGGCGAAGAAGCTGAAGCAGGCCCTGCAGGAGATGGCGGAGGAGGGGGTCGTGCAGGTGTTCCGCCCGCTCGACGGCTCGCCCGCGCTTGTCGGCGTGGTCGGCTCGCTCCAGCTCGACGTCTTGAAGGTGCGGCTCGACGCGGAATACGGTCTCGAGGTCGGCTTCGATCAGAGCGAATTTTCGCTCGCCCGCTGGCTTTCGGCGGAAGATGAAAAGAAGCTCGACGAGTTCACCCGGGGAAAATCCTCGTCCGTCGCCGAAGACCTCGACGGCGCCCTGGTCTTCCTCGCCCGCAACCAGTTCGACCTCGACTATACGGCTGAACGTGCGCCCGGCGTCGTCTTCACGGATGTGAAGGACACGAAACAGGCCGCCGCGTGACAACCGGGTCCCGTCAAGTCTAAGTTCCCGCCGCCCATCCGGAGCCCGCCATGCTGCTGATGCTTGCCGGTCTCGTGCTGTTCCTGCTGACGCACGGTATTACCGCCATGCGCGAGCAGCGGACGGCCGTCATCGCCCGCATCGGCTACATCCCCTACATGGTCGTCAATTCCGCCGCATCGATCGTCTCCATCCTGATGATCGCCTACGGTTTTGGCGACTGGCGCGCCGAGGGCGGGGTGCCGCTCTGGTACCCGCCGGTCTGGACGCGGCACCTTGCGCTCGTCCTGATGCTCCTTGCCAGCATCATGCTGGTGGCCGGCTATTCATCGGGCCGCATCAAGGCGACGCTCAAATATCCCGTGCTCACCTCGATCAAGACCTGGGCGCTCGCGCATCTGCTCGCCAACGGCGACGTGCCGACGATCGTGCTCGCACTCGTGATCCTCGCCTGGGTCGTCTATACGCGCATTTCGATGAAGCGCAGGGAGCCGTCGACGCCGCGCGGACCGAAGGGCTGGGCCGGTGACGCGTTCGCCATCGGCGGCGGTATCGTGCTTTATTTGCTGCTTGTCTACGTCTTCCACCCCTATGTCATCGGCGTGCCGGTCATGCCGGCCTGAAAATCATGTCCTCGCAAAACGAAATCCGCCGCATCACCGCGCCTGAAATCCACGCCCGTAAGAACGGCGAGCCCATCGTCGCGCTCACGTCCTATCATGCGCACACCGCCGGTCTGCTCGATCAGTACGTCGACGTGATCCTGGTCGGCGACTCGCTCGGCATGGTCATGCACGGCCTCGAAACGACCGTGCCGGTGACCCTCGACATGATGATCCTGCAGGGCCGCGCCGTGATGCGCGGCTCGAAGCGCGCGCTTGTCGTCGTCGATATGCCGTTCGGCTCCTACGAGGAGAGCCGCGAGCAGGCGTTCCGCAGTTGCGCGCGCGTGCTGAAGGAGACGCACTGCGGCGCGATCAAGCTGGAGGGCGGCGCGCGCATGGCCGAGACCATCCGTTTCCTTGTCGAGCGCGGCGTGCCGGTCATGGCCCATATCGGCATGACGCCGCAGTCGATCAACACGCTCGGCTCCTTCCGCGCCCGGGGCCGCGACGAAGCGGAATGGGACAAGTTCCTCGCCGACGCGCACGCGGTCGCCGACGCCGGCGCCTTCTCGGTGGTTGTCGAAGCCGTGGCCGAGCCGCTGGCGAAGCGCATCACCGAGGAGATCGCCATTCCGACGATCGGCATCGGCGCGAGCGCCGCCTGCGACGGCCAGATCCTCGTGCTGGAGGACATGCTCGGCCTGTCGCAGCGCGTGCCGAAGTTCGTCAAGCGCTTCGGCGAGCTGGCCGGCCACATCGAAGGGGCGGTGAAGGCGTATGCGGACGAAGTCCGCTCGCGCAAGTTTCCCGGCCCGGAGCACGTCTATCCGCTCAAGCGCAAGACCTGAGGAATCAAAGAATTAGTAGCGTTTGCCACGATCCGTCCACATCTCTAGTGTACCGCGCAAATCGGCGCCAAGGCCCGCGAACGGCCGTCTCCAGGGAATTCCATGTCCGACATCATCCGCGAAGTCGACGAAGAGCTTCGCCACGAACGCTACAAGAAGCTCTGGGACCGCTACGGGCTGTATGTCATCGGCGCCGCGCTCCTGCTCGTGCTCGCCGTTGCCGGCTGGCGCGGCTGGGAATGGTACGCCGCGCGCGAGGCGGCGAAATCGGGCGCGCAGTTCGAGGCGGCGATGCAGCTTGCCGCCGAGGGCAAGCGCGACGAAGCCGAAGCCGCATTCAACGCACTCGCCAAAGAAGGCACCGCGGGCTATCGCGTGCTCGCCCGCTTCAGCGCCGCCGCCGAGCTTGCGCGCAAGGACGTGAATGCCGGCGTGGCCGCGTTCGACGCGATCGCCGCCGATGCCTCGATCGACGCGGTGCTGCGCGACGTGGCGCGCCTGCGCGCCGGCTATCTTCTCGTCGATACCGCATCGGTGAAGGAAATCGCGGATCGCATGCAGCCGCTGTTCGGCCCGTCGGCGCCGTTCCGGCATTCCGCGAACGAATTGATTGCGCTGTCGCACTTCCGGGCGGGCGAGAGCACGGCGGCGGCAAAGATCGTCTCCGAGCTTCTGACCGATCCGGAGATCCCGCCGTCCATGCGCCCGCGCCTGCAGGTTCTGAACGCGCTCGTCGCGGGCGCGGCGGCAGGACCGGCCGCGGCCCCGGCCACGCAATGAGAACGATCGCCATGTTCATGACCGGCCAATCCAGAAGATTTCTTTGCCGCATGCTGATCGCGCTGCCGATCGCGCTTGCGCTCGCCGGCTGCGAGACCATGGACAAGCTCAACCCCTTCCAGGAGAAGGAGACGCCGCTGCCCGGCGCGCGCCGCCCGCTGTTTCCAGAAGGCGTGCCCGGCGTCGATTTCGGTGCGCCGCCGCCGCAGCCGTCGAACGCGAACATTCCCATTCCGTCGTCGATCGGCCAGGACGAGACCCCCCCGCCGCAGGCGCAGCCGTCCGCGCAGACCGCCCGCGCACCGCAGCCGGCACAGCGCCCGGGCACGAAATCCTCGCAGGGCACCTCGGATGATGCCTGGGCCGGGACGCGCTAGACTGCAAGCGGTTCGATTTTCCTCTTTCCCAATCGTGTCATGCGATGCGCCCGCTCGTCGCCATCGTCGGCCGCCCCAATGTCGGCAAGTCGACGCTCTTCAACCGCCTGGTCGGCAAGCGCCTCGCACTTGTCGATGACCACCCGGGCGTGACGCGCGACCGCCGCTTCGGCGAAGCGGAGCTTGGCGATCTGAAATTCGGCGTGATCGACACCGCGGGCTTCGACGAAGCCGCCGGGCAGGGGCTTTCCGCCCGCATGCAGGTGCAGACCGAGGCGGCGATCCGCGAGGCGGACGTCGTCCTCTTTCTCATGGATGCCCGCGCCGGCATCACGCCGGACGACCGCGTGTTCGCCAACCTCGTGCGCAAGTCCGGCAAGCCCGTCGTCGTCGTCGCCAACAAGGCGGAAGGGAAGGCCGCGGCCGGCGCCTACGAGGCGTTCGAGCTCGGCCTTGGCGAGCCGGTGGCGATCTCCGCCGAGCACGGCGAAGGGCTCGCCGACCTCTACAGTGCGCTGCTGGAGTCGCTGCCGGAAAAGCCGGAAGAAGCGGAGCGCGAGGAAGAGCGCCCCATCCGTGTCGCCGTCGTCGGCCGGCCGAACGCCGGCAAGTCCACGCTCATCAACCGCCTACTTGGTGAGGAGCGGCTGCTCACCGGCCCCGAGCCCGGCATCACGCGAGATTCAATTTCCGTCGCGTTCCAGCGCGGCGCCCAGCGCTTCGAGTTGCACGACACCGCCGGCCTCCGCCGCCGCTCGCGCATCGAGGACAAGCTGGAGAAGCTTTCCGCCGCCGACGCGCTCAACGCCATCCGCTTTGCGGAGGTCGTCGTCCTCCTGCTCGACGCGACCAAGCCGTTCGAGGAGCAGGATTTGCGCATCGCCGATCTCGTCGTGAACGAGGGCCGCGCGCTGGTGATCGGCATGAACAAGAGCGATCTCGTCGAGCCGTCCACGCTCACGCCGCGGAAATTGCGCGGGCAGGCGGACCACTGGCTGCCGCAGGCGAAGGGCATGCCGATCGTTGCGGTTTCGGGCCTGGGCGGGCAGGGGCTCGACAAGCTGATGGACGCGGTGGTGGATATCCATAAGGTCTGGAACCGCCGCATGCCGACCGCCGCGCTCAATCGCTTCCTGCAGGCCGCGACCGAGCAGAATCCGCCGCCCGCGATCTCCGGCGGCCGCATCAAGCTGCGCTACATGACGCAGCCCAAGGCCCGCCCGCCGAGCTTCGTCCTCTTCGGCACGCGCACCAACGCGCTACCGGAATCCTACGTGCGCTATCTCATCAATGGCCTGCGCGAGGCGTTCGACCTGCCGGGCGTGCCGATCCGGCTCGCCTTCCGCGAAGGCGAGAATCCGTTCGCGAAGAAGAAGCGCAAGCGCTGAAGGTTCCGTCGTCCTGAGGTGCCCGCGCGCAGCGCGGGCCTCGAAGGACGACGCCAAGATTGTCATCCTTCGAGGCTTGCGGCCTTCGGCCGCTCGCACCTCAGGATGACGACGTCATTCCGGCCCGCGGAATTCGAGAAACTTCTTCACCCGGTAGTCGTAGAGCTTGCCGCTCACCTCGCAGCTCGGCAGGCACAGCGGAATGATGTGTGCCGCCACCTTGTGCGGCGGCTCGAGCGTCATCGGGTCCTCGCCCGGCATCGCCTGCGCGCGCATGCGCGTCCGCGTCGGCCCCGGGTTGAACAGGTTGACCTTCACGTTCGTCTTTTCGGTTTCCGCCGCATAGATGCGCGCGAGCATTTCGAGCGCGGCCTTGGAGACGGAATAGGCGCCCCAATAGGCGGCGGCCCGTTGCGCGACGCCGGTGGAAAGAAACACAGCGCGTCCCGCTTCCGATTGCCGCAGCAACGGGTCGAGCGAGCGGATCAGCCGCCAGTTGGCCGTGAGATTGGTCGCGATCACGTCGTCCCAGGCCTTGGGATCGATATGCCCGAGCGGCGAGAGCGTGCCGAGAATGGCGGCGTTCGCCACCAGCACGTCGAGCCGCTTGTAGCGCTCGTAGAGGCTCGCCCCGAGCCGGTCGATGGCGGCGCCGTCCCTCAGGTCGGCGGGAACGAGCGTCGCCGTGCCGCCCGCCTGCTGGATCGCATCGTCGAGCTCCTCGAGCCCGCCGGTCGTGCGCGCGAGCGCCACCACATGCGCGCCGGCGCGCGCAAGCTCCAGCGCCACGGCCTTACCGATGCCGCGCGAGGCGCCGGTGACGAGTGCGATCTTGTCGGTGAGGGATTTGCCTGTCTCGCTCATTCTTGAAATCCTGAATCAATCGCCCTCATCCTGAGGAGCCGTTCGCCGGACGAAGTCGGGCGAACGGCGTCTCGAAGGATGAGGGCGGATAGCATGGATCGCCACCTCCTTCGAGAAGCGGCTCCTCATCTTGGGCAGCCGCCCTCATGGTTCGAGACGCGCGACTTTGTCGCGCTCCTCACCATGAGGGCGGCTGACGAAGGACCGCCGCTCCTTAGGATGAGGCGATCCGGTTTTTGTTGGGTCAGCTCGCCTCGGCGAGCAGCGACAACTGCTTCGGCCCGACTTCGCCCTGCCGGTCGGTGAGGGGCGTCGGATAGTCGCCGGTGAAGCAGTGGTCGGTATATTGCGGATGCTCGGGGTCGCGCCGGTTGTAACCCATGGCGCGGTAGAGACCGTCGATCGACAGGAACTGCAGCGAGTCCGCGCCGATATATTTCCGCATGCCCTCGAGGTCGTGCGTCGCCGCGAGCAGCTTGTCGCGCTCCGGCGTGTCGATGCCGTAGAAATCCGAATGCGTGATCGGCGGGCTGGCAATGCGCATGTGCACCTCGCTCGCTCCCGCCTCGCGCATCATGCGCACGATCTTGATCGAGGTGGTGCCGCGCACGAGGCTGTCGTCGATCAGCACGATGCGCTTGCCCGTCACCACCGCGCGGTTCGCCGAGTGTTTCAGGCGCACGCCGAGCTCGCGGATCTGCTGCGCCGGCTCGATGAAGGTGCGACCGACATAATGGTTGCGGATCAGGCCGAGCTCATAGGGTACGCCCGACTCCTGCGCATAGCCGATCGCCGCCGGCACGCCGGAATCGGGCACCGGCACGACCACGTCCGCCTCTGCGCGATGCTCGCGGGCGAGCTGTGCGCCGAGATTTTTGCGGACGTCATAGACGCTGCGGCCGCCGATGATCGAATCCGGCCGCGCGAAGTAGATGTATTCGAAGATGCAGGGCCGCGGCGTCATCGGCGGAAACGGCTTGAAGGACTGGATGCCTTCGCCGTCGATCACCACGACCTCGCCGTTCTCGACGTCGCGCACGTAGCGCGCGCCGATGATGTCGAGCGCGCACGTTTCCGACGTCACGATGAAAGAATCCCCGAGCCGCCCCAGCACCAGCGGCCGGATGCCGAGCGGGTCGCGCACGCCGATCAGCTTCTTGTTGGTGAGACTGACGAAGGCATAGGCACCCTCGAGCGAGCGCAGGCCATCGATGAAGCGCTCGACGAAGCGCGGCAGCTTCGAGCGCGCCACGAGATGCAGCATCACCTCGGTGTCGGAGGTCGACTGCATGATCGCGCCGTCGCGCACGAGCTGGCGCCGCACCGTCAGGGCGTTGGTGAGATTGCCGTTATGGGCGATGGCGAAGCCGCCGGCATCGAGCTCGGAGAACAGCGGCTGCACGTTGCGCAGGATCGTCTCGCCCGTGGTCGAGTAGCGCACATGGCCGACCGCCGCCGAGCCGGGCAGGCGGTCGATCACGCTGCGCTTGGAGAACGTGTCGCCGACGAGCCCGAGCCGCCGCTCCGAATGGAACCGCGTTCCGTCATAACTGACGATGCCGGCCGCTTCCTGTCCCCGGTGCTGGAGCGCATGCAGCCCGAGCGCGGTGATCGCCGCCGCCTCGGGATGATTGAAGATGCCGAACACGCCGCATTCTTCGCGCGGACGGTCGCTCTCGAAGTCGAGCTCGACCTCGCCGATGTGTTCCTCTGAGGCCATACCGCCCTCCGCCTCGATCCCGTCAGCGCGGCGCGCCGCGCGCAACCTCGAGCAATTGTTCGAAACCCTGGCGTTCGCTGCGCTTGTATCCGGTCTCGCCATTGCTCGCGTCGGCGAAACGGGGCGCTTGTCGTTTGCTGCCGGACTTGTCCGGCTCGACCGGCCGGACCGGCGACGGCTGCTGGGCCGGGGCGGGCGCTGGCTGGACCGGTGAAGGCTGTCCCGGCTCGGCCGGTTCCTCGCCGCCCTTTTGCGGCCGCAGCCTCTTCAAGATGGCGGTCTCGGGGTCATCCGGCAAGAGCGAGAGGAGCCAGTCGCCGGTCGCCTGCAGCACCACCCGCGAGCGCGCATTGGTGACCCAATCGGGCTGGCTCTTCGCCGGCACGAGCCACGCGAAGAAGAGAAACGCCACGACCATGATGACGAGCCCGCGGGCGAGCCCGAACAGGAACCCGAGCGAGCGGTCCAGCGCGCCGACGCGGCTGTCGAGGATGAGATCGGAAATCTTTACCGTGAATAGCGAAACCACGAGCAGCGTGATGAGGAACAGGCCGCCGATGGCGATACCCTTCGCCAGGAGGTCGTTCGCGACGTAATCGCGTACCAGCGCCTCGGCCCGGGCGTAGCCATAGAGTGTGACGCCGGCGGCGATCAGCCACGAGGCGATGGACAGGATCTCGCGCATGAATCCCCGCACCATCGCGAGGATTCCGGAGATCAGCATGACCGCCAGAAGTCCGATGTCGAGAAGGGTCAGGGGCATCTTGCCCTGTTCTCCGCGGGAATTGTCGACTCGCCGGACGGGCCGGGCGGAAAGCTTATAGCGGGCTCCCCAAGCGTCGTCATCCTGCCTCCGCCGTCGGATTCTGGCCGGTTTTGCTCACATTGACGGCATTCACGGCGATTCCGCGGCGGTGTGTCCTAGCGATTGTCTTCGCGTCCGGCCGCTGCCCGCAGGCCGCGCGGCGATCGTGCCGCGATATCGGCGACCAGGCGGTCGAGCGCAGCCACCGGCGACAGCGCAATTCCCTCGACGCCTTCGCCGCGGCCGCCTTCCGGTAGCACGGCGCGGGTAAACCCCAGCTTGACGGCTTCTTTCAGTCGCGCCTGCGCCTGCGGCACCGCGCGCACGGCGCCGGTCAGGCTGATCTCGCCGAAATAGACCGCATCCTGCGGCAGCGCCGCGCCGGAGAGCGAAGAAACCAGCGCTGCGGCCACCGCGAGGTCGGCGGCGGGCTCGACGATGCGCAGGCCGCCCGCGACGTTCAGGTAAACATCGTGGCCGGAAAGCCGCACCCCGCAGCGCGCCTCCAGCACCGCGAGGATCATCGACAGCCGGCTCGAGTCCGCACCCACCACGGCGCGGCGCGGCGTGCCGAGTGCCGTGGGCGCAACGAGCGCCTGGATTTCCACGAGCAACGGCCGCGTACCCTCGATGCCGGCAAAGACCGCGGTGCCCGGGCTGCCGAGATCGCGCTCGGAGAGGAACAGCGCCGACGGGTTCTCGACTTCGGCCAATCCGCCGCCGGTCATTTCGAACACGCCGATTTCGTCGGTCGGGCCGAACCGGTTCTTCAGCGCGCGCAGCACGCGGAATTGCTGACTGCCTTCGCCCTCGAACGAGAGCACCGCATCGACCATGTGCTCCACGACGCGCGGGCCGGCGATCTGCCCGTCCTTGGTGACGTGGCCGACGAGCACGACCGTCGCGCCGGATTTCTTGGCGTAGCGCAGGAGCGCCTGCGCCGCGCCGCGCACTTGCGTTACCGTGCCGGGCGCGGATTCGACGGTCTCCGTCCACATGGTCTGGATGGAGTCGATCACGACGAGGGCAGGGGCCGTGCCTTCCGACAGCGTTGCGACGATGTCCTCCACGTTGGTTTCCGCGGCGAGCTCGACCGGCGCCTTGGCGAGCGCAAGCCGCTCGGCGCGCATGCGCACTTGTTCGACCGCCTCTTCGCCGGAAACATAGACGACGCGCCGCCCGGCATTGGCGAGCTTCGCCGCGACTTCGATCAGCAAGGTCGATTTGCCGATGCCCGGATCGCCGCCGAGCAGGAGCACCGACCCGCGCACGAAACCGCCGCCGGTCACGCGGTCGAATTCTGCAATCCCGCTCGCGATGCGCGGGGCCTCCTCGCTGCTGCCGCCGAGGGGCTCGAGCTGGATCGAGCGGCCCTTGCGCCGCGTCCGCTGCGCCGCCGGGACGGCGGCCGCGGCGACCGTCTCCTCGATGATCGTGTTCCAGGCGCCGCACGCGTCGCATTTGCCCTGCCAGCGCGGGGCGACCGCGCCGCAAGCCTGGCAGATGAAGGTCGCGCGGGATTTGGCCATGTGCGTCGGGCTACCTGAGATTCGGCAGGCGACGTTAGCACGATCTTCCGCGTGCGGCTGTCGGCGCGGCTAGCGAAACGCGATGACGGTCGAAATCACGACGAGCACGAGGAGCACGCCTGCGATGCGCCCGAGCAGCGGCATTCGCGCCGCCGCGGACTTGTCTCCCGAGTGCATCCGCTTTGCCAGCAACGCGAGGGCGATCACCACCGCGGTCAGCGTGATCACCAGCAGCAACTTTATCCAGAATGCGTCGGGCAGATTGGCCGGCCCGTTCTGCATCCATATCATGGCCGCACCGGTGATCCACAGGACCGCCAGCCCGACTTGGCCCACACGGGCAAAGAATGGCGCGAGCTTGCCAAGGACCGGCGCGTTTGCCGGCGCCGCCGCCACGGCTCGCATGACGGCCAGGTTTCCGACGCTCGCGGCAGCACCGGCAGCAAATCCGAAAAGATGAAGGACGGTCAGGATCTCATTCATCAGCATCTCCCCCCACTCCAGGATTTCAGAATCCTGTGAGCCAGAACTGCGCAAGCTCTGCTATTTTAAAAAATCATGTCAAATTTGGTCTGATCGCTTCTTGTCTTTGATCAAGCCTGCGCAAGCTGCCGCTGGCTGCGCAGGAGGAGCCAGGTAGCGATCGAGACGTTGATCAGATTCCAGACGAGGCCGTTCGCGAACGCCGCCTGGTAGGAGCCGGTCAGGTCGAAGATCAGGCCCGACATCCATCCGCCCATCGCCATGCCGATCAGCGTCGCCAGCAGGATGACGCCGAGCCGCGTGCCCGCCTCCTGCGGCGGGAAATACTCGCGCACGATGATCGCATACATCGGCACGATGCCGCCCTGGAACAGCCCGAACAGGCCGGAGATCACGTAGAGCGACGTGAGCCCGTCGAACCAGAGATAGAGGAACAGCGCGACACCCTGCAGCGTCGATCCGAGCAAGAGCGTCGCGACGCCGCCGATGCGGTCGGCGACGAAGCCGGAAGCGATGCGGCTGATGATGCCGAGCCCGAGCATGAGCGAGAGCATTTCCGCGCCGCGCGCCGCGCCGTAGCCGAGGTCGCCGCAATAGGCGACGATATGCACCTGCGGCATCGACATGGCGACACAACACGCAACGCCGGCAATGCTCAGAAGCACATGCAGCGTATTCGGCGAGATGCCGAGCTGCGCACCCTTGGAGCCGACCGCGAAGGTGCCGCTTGGCACGACCTCCTGCACCGGGCGCGGCCGCCGCAGCACGAGCACGAGCGGCAGCATCGCCAGTACGCAGAAGATTCCGATGCCGATATGCGTCGGCCGCCAGCCGCTGGTCGCAATGAAATACTGCACGATAGGCGGCCAGACCGTGCCGGCGAGATAGTTGCCCGATGCGGCGATCGCGACCGCAATGCCGCGCCGCGCGGTGAACCAATAGGAAATGTCGGCGAGCATCGGCCCGAACGTCGCCGAGCTCGCAAGCCCGATCACGATGTGCGCGAGCGCGAACGTCCAGAGGTTCGGCGAGAACGCCGCCGCGAGATAGCCGGCCAGCAGCAGCACGGCGCCGATCACGACGGGGACGATGATCCCGAACCGGTCGGACAGCCGCCCCAGCGCAATCCCGCCGAAGCCGAATCCGAGCATCGCCAGCGTGAAGGGCAGGGAAGCATCCGCCCGCGCAACGCCGAAGTCCGCCTGCACCGCGGGCAGCGCCACCACCACCGACCACATGCCGACGCTGCCGACCGTGCCGAGCAGCAGCGACGTGGCGAGACGCAGCCACGCATAGGCCGATTCAGGTTCCAGCCGGGTTCCGTTTTGGGGGGAGGTATTCACGACAGGCGACATTCCGCATCCCGCGCCTGCGGGTCAAGAGATCGCCGTGGATATCGGCGGGCCGCCGCTGGCAGCTTCCCCGGCCGGCAAGACTCGCGCATTCGCGAATAGTAGAGTGCTTCGTCGTTGGAGCGCGGAGAATGGCGGTTCTCGATTGGGCTCCGTTGGCCGGCGTCGATTTTGCCCGCCTGCACGAGGCACGCCTGCAGGCGCATTACGCCGTGCAATGGCTTGCCCGCGCGGCCCGCGCCTATCTCCCGCCCAGCCCCGATGACAGTCACACCAATCTCGGCTGGGACGATGCCTTCGACGGCTTCGAAACCCACAAGCTGCAGGGCGCGCGCATCGGCTTGAGACTGGTGCCGCTCGCGCTTGCCATTCTCGAGGGAAAGGAGACGACGCCTTCCCGACTGTTTGCCCTCGACGGCCATAACGAAGCCGACGCGCGGTCATGGTTGGGAGAAGAGTTGGGTCATCTCGGCCTGGATGCCCGTAAGCTCGATGTGCAGCTTCCGTACAAACTGCCCCTGCACAAGATCGCGTCCGGCGCGCCGTATGCCGCGGGCACGGTCGCCGATGCGATGCGCGAGCTTGCCGCCTGGTATTCGAACGCGAACCGCTCGCTCGGCCGCGTGCGCGAGGCGGCGATGGCGCGCAAGCTCGACGCTTCGCTCGTGCGTTGCTGGCCGCATCATTTTGACATCGCGACGCTGATCTCGCTGGACAAGAACAGTACGGCGGTCAAGTCCGCACGCTCGGTCGGCATCGGCCTGTCGCCGGGCGACGAGCACATCAACGAGCCTTATTTTTACGTGACGCCGTGGCCCTATCCGCCGGCGGCGAAGCTGCCTCCGGTGCCGGAGCTTGGCCACTGGCTCACGCAGAACTTCACCGCAGCCGTCGCGCCGGCGCACCGCGTTCTCGCGGTGCCGGGCCGGCAGACGAAAACGGAGGAATTTCTCGCGGCCGCGATGGAAGCCTCGCTGAAGGCGCTGGGCTAGCCGACCTTCACGACGATCTTCCCGAAGTGCCTGCCGGACTCGAGGTGGCGGAACGCCTCGCGGGCGTCGCCGAACTCGAACACCTTGTCGATCACCGGTTTCAGCTTCGCCGCAGCGATTGCCCGGTTCATGGCTTCGAACATGTGCACCGAACCGACCGCGATGCCGTGCACGTTCGCGCGCCGGGAAAGGATCGGCGTCGGATTGATCTGTCCCCGTCCGGTGAGCACGCCGATTACGGACACGCGGCCGCCGATGCGCACCGCATTCAGCGAGCGCCCGAGCGTGCCGGCACCGCCCACTTCGACCACATGATCGGCGCCTTGACCGCTCGTGAGGTCGAGCACTGCGTTGTCCCACTCCGGCGTCGTCTTGTAGTTGATGCCGTGCGCAGCGCCGAGCGCCTTGACGCGAGCGAGCTTTTCGTCGCTCGACGACGTGGCGATCACTTCCGCGCCCATGAGCTTCGCGAACTGCAGCGCGAAGATCGAAACGCCGCCGGTGCCCTGGATCAGCACCGTCTCGCCGGCGGTGAGCCGTCCAAGCTCAACGAGGGAATTCCACACCGTCACCGCGGCGCAGGGCAACGTCGCACCTTCCTCAACGGTCAGGTGCGCCGGTAGTTTCACCACCGCGTTCTCGTGCAGGACTACGTATTCGGCGAGCATGCCGTCGCGATTCCCGCCGAGCGCCTCGCGGATGTGCTCGGCGCTCACCGCGCCGTCGAACCATTGCGGGAAGAACACGCCCGCCACACGATCGCCGACCTGCACGCGCCGGACGCCGGGCCCGGCTTCGGTCACTTCGCCGGCGCCGTCGGAGAGCGGAATGACGTTCTCGCGCACCGGCGCACGATAGGTGCCGAGCACGATCGCGAGATCGCGGAAATTGAGCGAGCAGGCGCCGACCTTGATCAGCACTTCGTTCGGGCCGGGCTTCGGCGTCGGCAGGTCGACAAGCGTGAGGTCGTCGATGCCGGTCCGTTTCGGCAATTGATATGCGCGCATGGTTCTTTCTGATTAGTGGACGCGGGGGGATTTCAGATAGCGGTCGCGGTCGCCGGAATTGACGCGCACCTCGAAGGTATCGCCTTCGCGCCAGATGAGGAGCGGTATCTCGACGCCCGCCTGCCCGAGCGACCAGATCTTGCGGAAGCACGGTGCGAGCGCGCGCACTTCCGTTCCGGCGACCGCGAGCAGCAGGTCGCCCGTTTGCAGGCCGGCGCGCTGCGCCGGACCGCCCTTGGCAAGACCCGCGATTACCAGCCGGTTCTCCACCTCGATCGTGTAGATGCCGAGCCACGGGCGCGGCGGCCGCCGCGGCCGTCCGTATTTCAGCAGGTCGTCGTAGATCGGCCGCAGGAGATCGATCGGCACGACCATGTTCATCGGCTCGGCGCGCTGGTCCCGCACGCCTTCGAGCTGCAGCGAGCCGACCCCGAGCAGGTCGCCCGCCGCGCCGACCAGCGCCGTTCCGCCCCAATGCGGATGTGCGGGTGCGGTGAAGATCGCCTCGTCGAGCACGTACTCCCAGTAGCCGGCAAATTCCTGCTTGCCGACGATGCGCGCCGCGACCGAACGCGAGCGCCCGCCGGCGCCGCCGAGCACGACGTCTTCGCCGACCTGCGCGCTCGACGATTGATCGAATGCGATCGGCGGCAGATCGAGATGTCCGAGTGTCTGCACGAGCCCGAAGCCGGACTCGTAGTCGTAGCCGATGGCGTGGCCGGGAACGACGCGGCCGTCGGCCAGCGTCAGCCAGACTTCTTCCGCCTCGGTGATGAGATACCCGATGGTGAGGACGATGCCGTCATTGCGGATCAGGACCCCGTTGCCGATCCGCTCGGTGCCGAGAATTTCCGCAGTGAACGCATCGGCGGGGATGACGGCGCGCAGGCCGACGACCGAGGCAAGCGCGCGGTCGAGGTCGTATCCGTAGTCCTCCGGCCGAGGTTGTACTCCCGGGGGGATGCTCCAGTCGCCGAGTGACGGCATGCGACGCTCCGCGTTCCTACGTACTTTCCTCAAGGTAAACGGCGAAAGGGCCGGTCTGACAAGGGATAGAGCCCGGCCGCAGCCTTGCCACAATTGCCGCCACATCGGCATGCGACCGTGGTGGGGCTGGACGAAACGACCCCTCTATCCTATCGGTGCATTTGTGAACCGCAAACCTGCCTATGATCTGGACGGCGAGCTGCTTCTGTTCGAACAGAAGCTGCCGAAGTTTTTTGCACGCGTGATCGACTGGGTGCGCCGTCCCACGTCACGGCTGGTCCGCATTCCCGCCGGCGGCCTGCTCGTGATCTGCGGTCTATTAGGGTTTCTGCCGTTCTTCGGCTTCTGGATGCTGCCGCTCGGCCTGCTGCTGCTCGCGCGCGACGTCCCGGCCATCGAGCCGCCGCTCGCGCGCATGTTTGCGTGGATCAATCGCAACTGGCCCGGTTGGGCCGCGCGCAAGACCACCGACTAACCACCGACATAGACGCGCGTATAGCGCCGGCCGAGATTGGTGAGCGTCTCGTAGCCGATCGTTCCCGCGTGCGCGGCAAATTCATCGACGCCGATTCCGTCGCCAAGCAGCGTGGCGAAGTCGCCGCGTTTCACGTCCGGCACTTCGGTCACGTCGACCGCGATCAGGTCCATCGAAACGCGGCCGGCAAGCGGGCAGCGGCGGCCGGCGACGATCAACTCCGCGCCGTTGCGCTGGTCGCTCGATCCAACGGCGCGAAAGATTCCGTCCGCATAGCCGGCGGCGCAGATTGCGAGCCTGCTGTCGCGCGAAAACGTCCGCGTCGCGCCATAGCCGATAGAGGCGCCCTTCACCGCGTGGCGGACCTGAAGGATGCGGAGATCGAGCCGCACGACCGGCTGCATCGGGTTTTCCTGACCGATCACCGCTCGCCCGCCATAGATCGAGATGCCGGGGCGCACGAGATCGAAGTGCGAGGCAGGATGTGCGAGCAGTCCCGCCGAGTTCGCGAGCGACGCGGGCGTACCGGGGAAAAGGGCGGCGAGTTCGCGGAACGCGGCAATCTGTTTCGCGTTCAGCGGATGCGCCGGCTCGTCTGCGCACGCGAAATGACTCATGACCAGGCTCGGCTTGAAGTGGAGGAGGGGCAGGCGCTCGGCGCGCGCGCGCGCTTCGTCTGTGCTGAGGCCGAGCCGTTCCATTCCCGTGTCGATATGAATGGCCGCTGGCAGCAGCTCGCCGCGGTCCCTTGCGAACGCATCCCATTCATCGATCTCGGCCCGCGAACCGAGCACGGGCTCCACCCGTAGATTGCGGAATTCCGGCGCGGTGCCGGGCATCAGCCCGTCGAGGACATAGATGGTCGCGGCCGGCAGCGCCGCGCGCAGGCGGCGCGCTTCTTCGAGGAGCGCGACGAAGAAGGTCTCGCAGCCGGCCTTGGCGAGCGCCATGGCGACCGGCGTCAGCCCGAGGCCGTAACCGTCCGCCTTGACCACGGCCGAACAGCGGGCGGGCGCCGCGCGCCGCTTCAGCTCGCGCCAGTTGGCGGCAAGCGCCCCGAGGTCCACGGTGAGTTGCCCGCCCGCTTCGCCGGGAGCCGGGCTCGTCCCTGCCGTCGAGACATCCGTCTTCATGAATTGTGTCCCGCCCGTTCGGGCGATACCACCGCAGAAATTGATCCGGCTCAAGTCGGCCGGCGGCCGGGAAACTAGGGTGGAATAGGTAGTTGAATAGCTAACGTGATCGGAGAGCGCCCATGATCCGCAAGCTCAGATCCGGAAAGTACCGCCTCTATTCGCGCAAGATCAATCCGCGCACGGGAAAGCGGCGCAATCTCGGCACCTTTCCCACGCGGGCGGCGGCTGAGAAGCACGAGCGCGCGGTGCAGTTCTTCAAGCGGCGAGGTTAGCGATCTGGTCATTGCGAGGCGGCGAAGCCGCCGAAGCAATCCAGGCGGTACGTCAGCAGATTGGATCGCTTCGTCGCTGCGCTCCTCGCGATGACGGGTTCCGGGATCGGGCTCGCGATGACGGAAAGCGATTATTCGTAACGGGCAGGCAGCCGGTCCGTGTCGGCCAGGTTGCCGAAGCGGGTATATTGCGCTTCGAACGAAAGCTTGACGGTCCCGGTCGGGCCGTGCCGTTGCTTGCCGATGATGATCTCGGCGCGCCGCTCATGCGTCTTCAGGTCGGCATCCCACTTGAACCACTCCTCGGTGCCTTCGCGCGGCTCTTTGTTCCGCAAGTAATATTCTTCGCGATACACGAACATCACCACGTCGGCATCCTGCTCGATCGAGCCGGATTCACGCAGATCGGAAAGTTGCGGGCGCTTGTCGTCGCGGCTTTCCACCTGACGCGAGAGCTGCGACAGTGCGAGGATCGGCACGTTGAGCTCTTTCGCGAGCGCCTTGAGGCCGGTGGTGATCTCCGTCACTTCCTGCACGCGGCCTTCCATGGCGCGGCGGCTGGAGCCGGAAAGCAACTGGATGTAGTCGACCACCATCAGGTCGAGGCCGCGCTGGCGTTTCAGCCTGCGCGCGCGCGCCGCGAGCTGCGCGATCGAGATGCCGCCGGTCTCGTCGATGTAGAGCGGGATCGACTGCATCACCTGCGCGGCCGCCGCGAGCTTGGCGAAATCCGGCTCGGTGATGTCGCCGCGGCGAATGCGCGAGGAAGGAATTTCCGTCTGCTCGGAAAGAATGCGGGTCGCGAGCTGCTCCGCCGACATTTCCAGCGAGAAGAAGCCAACGATCCCGCCGGACACGGTCTCGATCGAGCCGTCCGGCCGCGGCTTGCCTCGGTACTCAGCGGCGACATTGTAGGCGACGTTCGTCGCAAGCGCCGTCTTGCCCATGCCGGGCCGGCCGGCGATGATCACGAGATCGGAATGCTGCAAGCCGCCCATCAGGTGATCGAGATCGATCAGACCGGTGGCAAGCCCCGAGAGATGTCCGTCGCGCTGATAGGCCTTGCTCGCGAGATCGACCGCGTCCTTCAGCGCATCGGAGAAACGCAGGAAGCCGCTCTCGTAACGCCCGGTCTCCGCCAGCTCATAGAGCCGCCGCTCGGCGTCCTCGATCTGGTCCTGCGGCGCGAAATCGACCGGCGCGTCATAGGCGACGTTGACGAGGTCCTCGCCGATGCGGATGAGGTCGCGGCGCGTCGCAAGATCATAGATCGTCCGCCCGTAATCGACTGCATTGATGACTGTGGTGGCTTCGGCTGCGAGACGCGCGAGATATTGTGCCGGTGTGAGGCCGGCGATGTCGGCGTCCGCCGGCAGGAAAGTCTTGAGCGTGACGGGCGTTGCGATCTTGCCGGCGCGGATCAGCCCCGAGGTCACCTCGTAGATCTTCTGATGGATCGGCTCGAAGAAGTGGCGCGGGTCGAGGAAGTCGGACACGCGATAGAACGCCTCGTTGTTCACGAGGATCGCGCCGAGCAGCGCCTGTTCGGCCTCGATATTGTGCGGGGCCTGCCGGTATTCCGGAGTCGCGTCTTCCGTCAGCTTGCGCAGCGCGGATTCGAGGGCCATCGCAGTCCCTGTTGTTCTTCAGTGTGTTTTTCAGTCTTGCGGGTCTACTGGCGACGTCCGACAGCCGCAACCTGTGCATAGCACGACAAATCGGCGCGTCATCGCTTCTCAGTTCAACACGCTCACAATTCACAAGCTCGAATCAACGAAGAGCCGAATCAGAAACTCGCTTGACTATGGCCGAAAAATTAGGCGTGTCGGGGAAATTAAAAGCCGTCATTCGCCCGCAAGTCGGAACGGCGCGCGCTGGCCGCGCTCGGCGATTCGCAATCGCTCTTCCGCCGGCCCGATATAGTCCCGGGTAAGCGGCGCGGCCTTCTGATTTCGCGCAAGTTGGATCTGGAATACCATGAGGCCGCGATGGCGGAACGACATCTCCGACGCCGCGAGGTAAAACTCCCACATCCGGACGAACTTCTCATCATACAGGCGCAGCACCTCTTCCTTGCGCGCAAGAAAGCGCGCGCGCCAGGCTTTCAGCGTCTCCGCATAGTGCAAACGGAGTATTTCGACATCGGTAACGATGAGCCCCGAGCGCTGGATGGCCGGCAATACTTCGGAGAGGGCAGGGATATAGCCGCCCGGGAAAATGTACTTGGAAATAAACCGCGCGGTCGTCGTCGGCGGGCCTGAGCGGCCGATCGAATGGATCACCGCCACGCCGTCTTCCTTGAGGAGTTCGGCGATCTTGCGGAAGTAGCCGTCGTAGTGCGTGATACCGACGTGCTCGAACATGCCGACCGACACGATCCGGTCGAAGGGGCCTCGCACGTCGCGGTAATCTTCGAGCTTGAACCGCACCCGCGGATCGAGCCGTTTCTCCTGGGCGCGGTTCGTGGCCTTGGCGAACTGCTCTTCCGATAGCGTGACCCCGAGAACGCGCGCGCCGGTGACCTCGGCGAGATAGATTGCGAGCCCGCCCCAGCCGGAGCCGACATCGAGCACGGAAAGCCCGGGCCGGTCCATCAAGAGCTTCGCTGCCAAGTGCCGCTTCTTCGCCAGCTGCGCGTCATCGAGCGACGCATCGGGCTGCTCGAAGTACGCGCATGAATATTGCTGGTCCGAATCCAGGAACAGCGAATACAGGCGCCCGTCGAGGTCGTAATGATGCGCGACGTTGCGTCTGGACCGCCCGCGCGGATTGAACTGCGCGAGCCGGCGAAAGACATAGTGATAGGCGTCGATCGCCCATCCGATCGCGAGCGGCGTCTTCGCCAATGGCTGCGACAGCAGCAGATCGAGAAAATCGGCGATCGATCCCCGCTCGATCCGCATCGAGCCGTCCATGTAGCATTCGCCGAGCTTCAGCTCGGGATTGATCATCACCGACAGCAGCGTCATCGGGCTCTTGAACGCGACTTCGACCGGCTCGCCGGTTCCGTCGCCGATCTCGAACCGGCGCCCGGGACGGGTGGAAATCCGCAGCGTTCCCTCGCGGACGAGCCTCGAAAGAACTCGCTTCAACCAGCGATCCATGGCCCGCTCTTTCAATCCCTTCGGAGGACGACCTTTCTCCGTCCTTCCACATCCACCTTTTGTATTACAGCAAAGCTCGGAGCGGGGAGCAATCGCTGCAAATGCAGCGCAGCATTGATGGCCCGCATAGGCACTTCCCGCTTGCACGAGGCAGCCGCCTACGTCGCCATCAGCAGGACCTCGGATCTTCCGGCCAGCCGCCAATGGCGGCCACAACCGCCAGCAAAAATTTGTTGGTGGGCCGTCGGTTCCGAAATCTCAAAAAACGTCGAGAAACGCACGCTTTTGTGGCGCCTTGGCCACAAAGAGCTGCGGCCGGTAACAAGCGCGCGAATCCATATTTAGAATCAACATGATAGACTCTATGGTATTTCCGCAACATACAGAGAGAGTCGTGAAAATCGGGCCTTTTTCATGCCCCCTTCATTGAAAGACTCGAATGCCGCTGATAGTTTCATTCGCCAATAAGAACGGGGGACGGCTGCTTTCTGGGGGGCGGTCAGATGCGAAGTGCGTATAGCGTAGTGCTCGGCGTGTCGGCGCTGGGTTTTGTCGCGGTGGCACAGCCTGCCATCGCGAAAAATGGTTTTTCGATCATCGATGCCATTCACCAGGCGGTGCAGACGCATCCCGGCGTTGGCGAGGCGTCCGCAAATCGCCGCGCGACCGAAGCGGAACTTCGTCAGAATCAGGGAACGCTGCTGCCGCAGGTGCGCGTCGAGGCGGAGATCGGCCCGCACCGTATGGACCGGCACCCGCCTGTGGCTGCAAGCAATCGGGAATGGATCAGCGGCCGCGAGGCATCGGTTGCCGTTCGGCAACTGTTGTACGATGGATTTGCCTCGATCAATGAAATCTGGCGGCAGGCTGCCCGCGTCGATGCGGCAGCCGCACGCGTGCTGGAACGTACCGAGCTGATCGCTCTCGATGCCGCTGAAGCCTACATTGATGTCACCCGCTATCTGCAGCTCGTCGATCTGGCGAGCCGAAACGTGCAGACGCATCGCGGCATTCTGAGCAACGTGCGCGCCCGGTTCCAGGGCGGCCGCACCGGTGAGGGCGATCTGCAGCAGGCGCAGGAGCGCGTCTCCTCCGCCGAGGCGGCGCTCGCCGAATTCCGCCAGAAGCTCGACGAGGCTCGCGGTGCATATCGTCAGGCCGTCGGCCTCGAGCCGTTCAATCTACGCTTCCCGGGCCGCCTGCGCGGACTGCCGAAGTCGAAGGATGACGCGCTTGCGGTCGCGCTCCGTCATAATCCGACGATCATGGCCGCAGGTGCAGATGCCAAGGCCGCGCGCCACGGATTCGACGCGACGGCGGGCTCGTTCGGTCCGACCATCTCGCTGGAAGGTCGCGCGCTGGCCGGCGTCAACACCGGCAACATTGATGGCAGGCGCGAAGAATACAGCGGCAAGGTCGTGCTGAGCTGGGATATCTTCACCGGCGGCCAGACGAGCTGGCGCCGGGTGGAAGCGGCCGAGCGCATGACCGAGGAGATGGAGCGGCACGCTCGCCTGCAGCGCGCTGCGTTTGAATCGCTCGACAAGGCGTGGGCCGCTCGCACGATCACCAACGATCGCGCTGTCGCGCTCACGCAGCAGGTCGAAGCCGCGCGCAAGGTCGTCGGCGCCTACACGAAGGAATATGAGCTCGGCCAGCGCACGCTGATCGACCTGCTCAACGCCGAGAACCAGCTTTTCAATGCCTTGGTGTCGCTCGTGTCGACCCGCGGCGTCGCCGTGTTCGCCGACTATCAGTTGCTCGCGACCATGGGCAAGCTGCTCGAGTACCTGAAGGCGCCGGAACCGGCCGAGGCCGAGCCGTTGAGCGTGGCGCCGTTCGGGATCTATCCGACCAAGCTGCCGCCGGTCATCCTGCGCGCGCCTGGACCGGGACCCGAGCCGTTGAGCACGTTCGAGCCCATGCCGAGGACGGACGCGACTTGGCCGCTGCCGGTGACTGCGCCGAAGACGAAAGTCTCGAACATCCAGCAGCTTTGGCCGCAGATGTACGCGGGTACGAAAGCGGACGAACCCGCGGCACCGACATCGGTGCAGACCGCCCAGGCAAAGCCGGAAGGGCACTTCCCCTTTGCTTCGGCTGGCTCTGAGTCCGGCTTTGCCTGGCCCACGACGGCGCTCTCCTATGCGCCGGCCGCCGCCGGGCTGAAGACGGGACCGTTCCCGAGCGGCGCGAACTAGGCTGCGCTTCTACTGACTGACTGCGGCGTGACTTGGCCTATCCAGGGCCGGGCATGCGTTAGTTTCGGTGCAACTATCTGAAATCGCTCGATATTCTTTCCGAGGACCCCGGCGTCTGGCGTTTACAATGTCCCGATATGTCTGGGGCGTCGTCGGGGGATTTCCGGTAGAATATTTGAATGAATGCGGGAGGCGTCGTGAACTTGCATCCCCGTGCACCGCAGGGAGCAAGCGAACAACCTGTTGGACCCCGGATGAGCGAAGCCCGGATCGCGGATCTGCTGGCTGACGCGCTCGTCTATCTTGCCGCACGGCATGGCCGCGCGCTGAGCCGCGACGCCTTGCTCGCAGGTCTCCCGATCACGGATGGGCGCCTCAGCATCTCGCTGTTTCCCCGCGCGGCCGAGCGCGCGGGCCTCGAGGCCGAAGCCGTCAAGCGCGACCTTGCCGACATCCCCGCATTGGTGCTGCCCGCCGTCCTGATCATGAAGGACGGCTCGACCAGGATCCTCGTCGAGATCGACCGCCACACCAAGAAAGCGCGCGTCATCAATCCGTCGACGCGCTCGGGCGAAGCGAAGGCCGGCCCTGATGGCAGGCCGCTGCCGGAGCCGGAATACTCGGGCTATGCGTTCTTCGTGCGTCCGGCGGCGGAAGCCGATCCGCGCGCGGTCGCCGCGGGCGATCTGCCGCGCACGCACTGGTTCTGGTCGGTCGTCAAGCGCTTCTGGCGCAACTACAGCCACGTCGCCATCGCCGCGCTGATCGTCAACATTCTTGCGCTCGCGTCGCCGCTGTTCATCATGAACGTGTACGACCGCGTGATCCCGAACGGCGCGATCCCGTCGCTGATCGCGCTCGCCATCGGCCTCGGGATCGCGATCGTCTTCGATTTCATTCTCCGCATCGTGCGCAGCCGGATCATCGACATGACCGGCAAGCAGGCCGATGTCGTGCTCGCCGCCAACATCTTCGAGCACGTCATGGCGCTGAAGATGAGCCAGCGGCCGCAGTCGGTCGGCATTCTTGCCAACCAGATGCGCGACTTCGACTCGGTCCGTGAATTCTTCACGTCCGGCACCGTCGTTTCGGTGACCGATCTCGCCTTCGCGATCGTCTTCCTGACGGTCCTCTATCTGATTGTCGGGCCGCTCGCCATTGTTCCGGCGGTCATGCTGCCGCTGATGATCGTTGTCGGCCTCGCCCTGCAGCGGCCGCTCGATCGGGCGATGAAGCGCCTGCAGGCGGAATCCGCCGCTCGCCACGGCGTGCTCGTCGAGGCGCTCTCCGGCATGGATACCGTGCGGGCGACCGGCGCCGAGGCCCGCATGCAGACGGCGTGGGAGCGCTCGATCGCCGCCACCGCCCGCTCCGGCGAGGACGTGCACTTCTGGGCGTCGCTGGCCCTGACGGCGGCGAGCACCGCGCAGCAGCTCACCACGATGGCGATCGTGATCTGGGGCGTGTTCCTCGTGATGAACGGCGAGATCACGATGGGCGCACTGGTCGCGGCGTCGATGCTGGCCGGCCGCGTGATGGCGCCGATCGCCGGCATTGCCGCCGTCATCACCCGCGCGACGCAGACGTTCACGGCGATGAAGGCGATCGACCGCCTGATGGCGCTGGAGCGCGAACGGCCGCCCGGCCGCGCTTACGTCGCGCGCCGCATCGGCGAAGGCCGCGTCGCCTTCGAGAACGTCACCTTCAAGTATCCGAACGCCCCGGAAAACGCCCTCGACAAGGTCTCCTTCAAGATCGAGCCGGGCGAGCGCGTCGGCATCATCGGCCGCGTTGGGTCCGGCAAGACCACGGTCGGCCGCCTGCTGATCGGCTTCTACGAGCCGCAGGAGGGCCGCATCCTGCTCGACGGCATCGACGCCCGCCAGTACGACCCGGCGGATCTGCGCGCCGGCATCGGCTTCGTCATGCAGGACACCGATCTCTTCTTCGGCAAGCTGCGCGACAACATCACCATCGGCAAGACCGCGGCGAGCGACGACGAAGTCATCGCCGCCGCGCGCCTCGCCGGCGTCGAAAGCTTCATCGCCGGCCACCCGCAGGGCTACGACATGCCGATTGCCGAGCAGGGCCGCAGCCTCTCCGGCGGCCAGAAGCAGGCGATCGGCCTTGCCCGCGTCCTGATCCGCAAGCCGAAAATCCTGTTCCTCGACGAGCCGACCGCGCATTTCGATACGCGCAGCGAGAACGAGTTCCTCGAGCGACTGAAGACGCTCGCGAGCCGCGACATGACGATCATCGTTTCCACCCATCGTCCGTCGCTGCTTGGGCTTGTCGACCGCCTGCTGCTGTTCGAGCGCGGGCGGCTCGTGGCCGACGGCCCGCGTGATGCGGTGCTCGCGCGCCTGCGCGGCGCCGCGCCGAAGCCCGTTGCGCCGGCGCAGGCCGGAGCCGCGGCCGGCGGCAAGCCGGAGCTGAAATCCGATGCGGCAATCTGATTTCGCCTACGTCAACGACGTTCGTGCGGCGGTCGAGCTGAAGACGCCGCGCACCTCGCGCATGCTCCTGTTCACCGTGCTGGCGATGATGGTCGCCGGGCTGGCGTGGGCGCATTTTGCGGTGCTCGACGAGGTCAAGCGCGGGCAGGGACGGGTGATCCCCTCGCAGCAGATGCAGGTCGTGCAGACGCTGGAAGGCGGCATCGTCCGCGAAATCCTCGTCCAGGAAGGCGCGATCGTGAAGAAGGATCAGCCGCTGATGCGGATCGACGACACGAACTTCGCCGCCCAGTTCGGCGAGGTGCGTGAGCGCCGCGCGGCGATGGCGGCGCGCGTCGCCCGGCTCGAAGCCGAGGCGGCGGGAGCGAAGCCGGCGTTCTCGAAGGAGCTCCAGGAGATCGCGCCCCGCGCGGTCGAGGCCGAGCTGAACGTGTATGAGGCGCGCGCCAAGAAGGTCGCACAGGACATCGACGTGCTGCAGAAGACGCAGGCGCGCCTCACCGAGAATCTGGGCCTCCTCAACCGCGAGCTCGAGCTCACCCGCAAGCTGCATGCGCAGAAGGTGGTTCCCGAGATCGAGATGATCCGCCTCGAGCGCCAGGCGAGCGAGATGCGCGGCCAGCTTGCCGAGACCGAATCGCGCATGAACAACGTCAAGGCGGCGTTCGCGTCGCTGGTCGAGGAGGACCTGGCGAAATCGCGCGGCGATCTCGCCGTGCTGGAAGAGACCATCAAGAGCGCGCAGGACCGCGTGCAGCGCACCGAGCTGCGCGCGCCGGTCTATGGCATCGTGAACAAGATCTACGTGACGACGGTCGGCGCCGTGGTGCAGCCGGCGAACAACGTCATGGACATCGTGCCGCTCGATGACACGCTGCTCGTCGAAGGCCGCATCCGCCCGCAGGACATCGCCTTCATCCGGCCCGATCAGGACGCGGTGGTGAAGATCACTGCCTACGACCCCTCCGTCTATGGCTCGCTCAAGGGCAAGGTGGAGCGCATCTCCGCCGACACCATCGTCGAGAAGAACGAGAAGGGCGAGGCCGGCGAGACGTTCTATCGCGTGGTGGTGCGCACCGAGAAGAACGCGCTGGGCACCGCCGAAGCGCCGCTGCCGATCATTCCCGGCATGGTGGCGACGGTGGAAATCCTCACCGGCGAGAAGTCGGTGCTCGACTATCTCATGAAGCCCGCGCGCCTCCTGCGCGACGAGGCGCTGAGAGAGCGCTGAGGCCACATCGTCATCCCGGCCGAAGCGACCAGCGGTCGCCGAGAGCCGGGATCGTTTTGCGATGGGCTGATGACGGTCCCGGATAACGCGCTTTGCGCGTTTCCGGGACGACGGACACTTCCTTCAAATTTGAATCGATTGCCGCCGGTCCGCGCAAGCGCGCGTGCACCATCTAACTGAGAAACAAGGCGAAATCGGCCGCTCTTAACCCGCCAAACAGCCCGCCCGGCCGATGCTCGTGCCGATAGCGGGCACGGATCGGCGCGGAAGACGCCGCCCGGCGCCCGCCGGACAGGGCGTCGATGGCAGTCGGTTGCACGGCAGCGTGGATCCACTCCGCTCATGCCCGCGTAAGCGGGCATCCAGAGCGGCGTGTGCATTCCATTGCAGCCCTGGATTCCCGCTTGCGCGGGAATGAGCGGAGCGTTGTCTGGCACGGCGCGTTTGTGCTCGCGTTCGCGCTTGCGTTTTCGCTCGCCGGGGGGGCGGCGGTGGCGGCGCCAAAGAAGCCGGCTCCGGCGCCGGGGGCGCTGGCAGCGGGGAGCGCGCCCGCGCGGTTCTTCACGCTCAACGAATTGCTCGCCCGCGGCGACCGCCCCGGCGCCGGCGGCCTCGCGTCCATCGAAAAGACGAACACGGCGACCGACGCCGATGCGAATTCTTCCGTCGCCGGGCCGGAGCCGTTCGGGCTCTATGCCTTCCGCGCGCCGGAAGGCGCGCTGTGGGTCAAGTGGCGCGCGCTCGAAGCTGACATCAAGACGGAAGCTGCTGCGTTCGCGCAGTGCGCCGCCGACGCGAAATCCTGCACCCCGGAAGCCGCGCGCTTTGCCGCCATCGTCGAGGAGACCAAGGCCCGCGACGGCCGCGCCCGCCTCGAGACCGCGAACCGCCTCGTCAACGGCGCGCTCCGCTACGTCAACGACTACGAGCAGCACGGCGTCGCCGACCGCTGGACCGCGCCGCTCGGCGCGCTGGCGGCGGGCCAGGGCGACTGCGAGGAATACGCGGTGACGAAGTTCGCAGTGCTGCGCGCGGCGGGCGTCGCCGAGAGCGAGATGCGCCTCGTGCTTGTGCGCGACATGCAGATCCGCGTCGACCACGCCGTGCTCGCCGTGCGCGCGGGTGCGGGCTGGCTCGTGCTCGACAACCGCAGGGGCACGGTGGTCGAGACCGCGGACGTGCGCCACTACCAGCCGCTCTACGCGGTCGGCGCCGGCGGCGTGAAGCTCTTTGCCGCGCCCTATGCCAACTGGGGCGAGGGCGAGGTCGGCGAGTTCGCCGCCTGGACGCTGCGCGGCAGCGACGGCGAGCCATTCGCCGCCGGCTGGACGCTGCGCGGGATCGACGGCGGCACGCTCGACATCGAGCCGGCGGCGGCGAGCTTCTGAACCAAAGCGCGAAGCAATCCAGGCGATTGGCGTGCCGTCCGGATTGCTGCGGCGGCTTCGCCGCCTCGTAATGACGGACGGACTACTTCGCCCCTGATCCATCGCGTATAAGAGGTGGATTGGGCGCGAACCCGGGAGCCTTCCGTGAGCAAGATCTGCGTCGCGACGCCGGCCTACGGCGACACGGTCTATACGCCCTATGTGCAGAGCCTGCTGCGGCTGCAGCGCGCGCTCATGCGCCGCGGCGACCAGATGCAGCACGTGTCGATCTCCTTCGCCGAGGTGAGCGAGGCGCGCAACTTCCTGCTCACCTACTGGTTCGACAAGACCGACGCCTCGCACATTCTCTTCGTCGACGCCGACATGGGCTTCGAGCCGCAGCTCGTATTCGACATGCTGGCGCTCGAAAAGCCGATGGTCGGCATGATCTATCCCCGCCGGCAGGTCGATCTCGCGCGCATCGCCGAGCTTGCCGCCAAGGGCGAGCCGCCGGCGCGCGCGATCGCCCGCGCGCACGACTTCATCATCCGCCCGCTCAAGGGCAAGACGCCCCGCCGCGAGCGCGGCTTCCTCGAGGTGGAGGGCTGCGGCGCCGGGCTCCTGCTCGTCTCGCGCGGCTGCATCGCGGAGATGCTGAGGAAGCGGCCGCTGCTTTCCGACCGTGCGGCGAAGAAGAACTCGCCGCTCGCCCGCGATCTCGACCGGCTGATCCGCGCCTTCGACCCGCTCACCGTCGACGGCGCGCGGCTGTCGGAGGATTTCTCGTTCTGCCACCGCTGGCACGCGCAATGCGGCGGCGAGATCTGGGCGCGCGCCGACCGGGCGGTGACGCACATCGGCCCGCACCGCTTCGAGAGCCGGTACGCCGACGCCGGCGGCGGCCAGCGTGTCGAACTCGCTTCGCAGCCGCTCGCGCTGCACGTCGGCGGCGAGGCGGGCGACGGCGCGCTCACGGTGAAGGAAGGCGAGGGGCCGAAGGTCATCAGGGGCAGGCTCAACATTCCGAAGCCCGTGAAGAAGGCGGAAAAGGGCGGGGCGAAGGCGTAAGTTCCTGGAGCGCATCTATCTCCGCTCATTCCCGCGAAAGCGGGAATCCAGAACGCCTGGGTCCCCGCTTTCGCGGGGACGAGCGATCGGGTTGCGCCGGAGACAGGATTTCAGATGTCCATTTCAAACAGCCGCGCTCGTTCCCGCGATGCGTTTGCATCCGAGGCATCGGCAGTTTTCCCCTCTTGAGAGGGGAGATGGAGCGCCGTCGGGCGCTACATCGTATTGTCTGCACCTCCTTGCGGAGGCGCGCGCCTTGCGGCGCTCCATCGCGGCTTTTCTGCCCCCGGGGCCGTACTTCCTCGACTCGGTGCGGGACGCTCATCACGCCCCTGATCCGGCGGCTTTCGCCGCCTTCGCCCTGTCGAGTCCAGCCATCGAAGGCAGAGCGGTCTTAGTGCCGCCCGGCCGGCGACCCGGGGTCTCCCGGTGCGCGGCTTGCGAGGCCACGCAGCGGGCGCCGCACTTCGCTCCGCCATCCAGACGCCTCTAGAAGACGCCCCTCGGTGAGCGAGATGCGAGGAATATAAACCTGCCTGGAAGGGTGGGAATAAATAAATCCTGCCGGACGGAATTCCGAGCCCATGCAGGCGGTTGCCGGGAAATTCCGGGGAACAACGCGTTTCTTTATGCGGGGCGGGCGCGCCGGGGCGCACAAACGAAAAGGGGCGCCCGAAGGCGCCCCTTCTCTGCACAATCTCGCGCATCACACGTGACTAGACCACATTGACCGTCACGCCTGTAGCAACGAACAGGTAAGCGTCTTCATTTTGGCTCGGGTTTGTTCCCGAAGTGACGTAGGACCACGCGGTATAGCCTGCTGGAGCGTTACTCATAGTCGGAGCCAGCACCCAGTTGCCGGTATCAATCTCCACAAGATTGAGCGTGTCGCTCGCATCGCCGTCGATGCGCAATGCTTCTTGGGTGCCGAATCCATTCCCGTTGTTAGCGTGAGTCGCACCAGACATACTCTTCACGTCGTTGACATCGAGGGTGAAAGTGCTGGTCCCAACGCTACCGTCACTGTTCAGCATCGAGAGTGTCTCAATGTTGGTGAAGTTGTCAGGGAGCGCCGTGAAGTCGATTACTCCACTCATCACTAGCACATCGCCGCGGCTCGCATTGATCGCACTGCTATGTGTGCCACCGTCGATAATATCATTAGTGTCGGCGACAAAAAGATCATTGCCGGATTCGCCGAGCATGACATCGGCACCGGCACCGCCATTCAGCGTATCATCGCCAGACCCGCCGATCAGAAGGTCGTTGCCATCGCCACCGTTCAGCGTATCGTTGCCACCGTTGCCGAACAGCAGGTCGTTACCGGTATTACCCGTGAGCGTTTCATCATTATTGTCGCCGGCAAGGATCGTATTAACACCTGCGGGCGCCTGACGATTGCTGTCCTGGTCGGTACTGAGCACATAAGGATCGGAGCCGAGGTCGTACCCACCAAAAGTGGCGCCGCCCAAGAAGCGAATGGATTCCACAACGCCGGCGGTGCCGTCAAAGTGGTTGTTGACGGCGATCGTTGTGCTGCCGACGGTGATGTCGAGGTTTCCGTCGTCTCCATCGGTGTTGTCATCGATGAAATTCAACGCCGTCAGCGCGCTTCCCGCCGCCATGATGTAGATACGGTCGTTGGTTCCGCCGGCGTCGTTGATCGTGTTGGAGCCATCGTTTGTATCAAAGCCGAAGATATCGTTGCCCGTCCCCGAATTGATCGTGTCGGTGCCGCCGCCCGGCAGGAATACGTCGAGGCCGCCGTTGCCAGTGAACGTATCGCCGTCATTGTCGCCAACGAAGATTTCATCTGACGACGTGCCGGTGATACTGTTTTGGTCTTGAGTGACCGTGACGCTGGCGTTGGTTCCCGCGGTTCCATCGTGAGCGATGTACTGGAACGAGCCGTCGTTGGACGGGCCGCTGTTGGTGTTATCGCCGTCGATCGTGATGAAGCCGTTCGTCCCGGTGCCGGCAGTGTGCACCGCGGTCAAACCAGACGGACTCCCCGGCACGACTTGAGAGATATCGAGCGGATCGCCGTCCGGATCGGTGTCGTTCGCGAGGAAAGCCCATTCCGGAACATTGAACGCCGTGCCGCCCCAGTTCTTCAGGACGATGTCGTTCTGCGGCGTCGGGGCGAGGTTGTCCGGCTCCGGCACATCCAGCACATCGATCGTCAGCGTCGCCGACGCCGTGTCGCCGTCGCCATCGATGATGTAGTAGGTGAACGTTTCCTGGTCATTGTCAGGAACGTCCTCCGGCGCCGAGTACGCCCAGTCGCCGGCGTCGTTCGAGCCGTTGTCGGCGAAGTGGAAGGTCAAGGTGCCGCCGAGCGCGGTCGTCACGACAACGTACTTGCCGCCGTTCGTCACCAGCGCGTGGCCCGGATCGGCGGTGCCCGACGGCGTGATCGTGTTGTTGCCGTCGAACGTATAGAGCCTGCCGTCGATCTCGACCGACTTGATGTAACCGCCATCAGCGCCGAAGCCGTCGTCATCGCCGCCAGGCGAGCCGGCGTCGTCGATGCCGTTGTTGCCAAGCAGGACGTTGCCGGAGATCGCGTTGAGGTCGCCAACCGTGCCGAGCAGCGCCGGCAGCATGTCCTCGAAAGTGGCGAGAGAGATCGGGCTGTCGTTGGTGTTGTCGAGCACGTCGAGCAGGTTCGCACCGGCCGCGGACACGCTGCCCACGCCGAAGGCATGGATCTCGAGGTCGAGGTCGTCGATCAACTGGTTGAAGCTGACGGCCGCACCCGCCGGGTCGACGGCCATGAACGTCGACATCGTGGAAATATTCGTTTCCGTGATGCTGCCCGCGGTCGGATCGCCGTCCGTGAAGAAGTAGAACACGTTCTTGAAGCCGTCGGCCCCGTTCACGGTGTTGAGGTAGTTCCGCACCGAGATGAGACCCGCCTCGTAGTTCGTGCCGCTGCCGAGCACCGTGCCCGGATCGAAGATGCTGCCGTTGATGTTGTTGATCGAGTTTGTGAACAACGTCATCAGCGTGTTGATCTCGGCGGGCGTATCGTAGTGACGCGTTCCCGCGGCGTCGGCCTGGCCGCGGAAGCGGATGAGCTCGACCGAGAAGTTGGCGCCGGCATCGATATAGGCCTGCGTCATTGAGTGGAACGCAGTCAGTGCCTGCACCATCTGCGCATCGGAGATGCTCGCCGACACGTCGATCAGGTAGGTGAGGTGGAAGCTCGGCACCTCATTGCCACCTTCCGTGACTTCGGCGGAATCGTCCTGCGCCTCCGGCACGTCGTCGATGACGGTGATGGAGCCGGAGAGCGGGATCGCCGGCAGGACGCCGTCGGTCACCGAGATCACGGAGCCGAGATCGATCTCGATGTTCTCTTCCGTGGCCGGCCCGCCTGAAGTCGGCGTCGGATGGTCGACCTTGTCGTAGAGCGTGAAGGTGTAATTGCCGTCCGCCGTTATCTCGAGCGAGAAGATGACGCGGTCCACGCCTTCGTCGTAGCCGGCGCCGCCGCCGCTCTCATCGACATAGCCGATCACCACACCCGAAGGCAGCTCGTGATAGAGAACCGGATCGCCGCCGGACGTGAGCCCGCCGCCAACCGTCTTCTGCACCTGCTCGCCTTCGAAATTGGCCGCGTCGAATGCGAAGACGTAGCTGCCGTCGCCGCCGGTCACGACAAAGGTGCCGGTCTTGACGTTGGTAACGTTGCCGAAGTTGCCCGGGTCAACATCGGTGTCGAGCAGGCCCGCATCGTCTTCGTCCTCGTTGCCGGACGCCGTGATCGCAAAGCTGCTCGACGTCGCCGACGCCGGCTGCAGGTGCTCCTCCTCAACCGTGCCGGCGAAGGTGCCGCTGACGCTCAGCGGCGGCGGCGGCGGCGGATTGATGCCGATCTCGATCGTGCTCTGGACCGTATCGCCGTCTTCGTCCATGGCGAGGATCGGCAGCGAGATGTCGAACGGATCGAGCGTGTTGACCGTGCGGATCGAGATGTCGCCGAGGTCGAAGGTCGCGCCGCCGCCATAGGCGACTTCCAGCGCCTCGAAGCTCTGGTCCGAGGTGACTTCGTAGTACCATCCCTGCTGCATACCGGCGACTGTGACGATGCCGCCGTTCTCCGTGATCGTCAGGCCGTTAGTGCCGCTGAGGATCTGGACCGCGCCCGGCTGCGTGGGGTCGCTGCTGTAGACCTTCACTGCCGCGGCGGTGAGCGGAACCGGCACATCGCCGTTGGGGTCGAGGATCAGCGTCTGGTCATGGTCCGTGTTGTAGGCGCGGATCACCAGCGTCGTCGGGTCGCCGGACTGCGTCTGCACGACCTGCTGCGAGATGTAGTTGACGGGGTTGTAGGTGCCGAAGTTGAACCCGCTCTGGCTGATCGGCGCCGTGTTGTCGACGGTGATGCCGGTCACGAAGTCGAAGCGGATGAACTCGTTCGAGCCGATCGACTGCGCGTTACCCACAGCCAGCCGGCCATTGCTGCTGTTGACGGTCGCCTGCGCCGCGCCGAGCGCACCCGTGATGATAATGCCGTCGGACGGTAGCGTTACCGACTGCGTCAGCGCGTAGCCGTTGGAGTTGCCGCCGGAGATGCCATTGGCCTGGACGTCGAAACTGAATTCCTCGCCGTTGCGGATCGTGCCTTCGAGGTCGACCGTATAGGTGTCGTTCTCGACGTCGAGCGTGACGGTGAAGCCGATGTCGCCGTCCCCGGTCTTCGCGACCAGCTTGTGCCCGTTGTCCTCGGTGAAGAGGAACAACTGCTCGCCGCCGAGGAACAGATCGTTGCCGTTCTTGTCCTTGGCCGGCACGCCCTGCTGGGCGAGGGTGAACACGACATTGCCGATCTCGTCGGCGCCGACCGCCTCGGCGAACTCAAGGTCGAAGGTCTGCGCGTCGGAGGTGCCGGACACGCCGGAGTTCTCCAGCTCCGCCGCTTCCGGGGTAAAGGCGACCGGAATGTCGTCGATCACCTCGACCTTCACGTTCTGGAAGACGTGCTTGTCCGCCGGATCCTGGCTCTGCGCGTACTGTTCATCGACGACGTTGAACACGCCGCCGAGGTCGATCGTCATGATGCCTTCTTGGTTGTCGACGCCGATCGGCCCACCCGGCGGGGGAAGGGTATACGGGTGGTGGTCGATCTGGTCGAGCAGCGTGAAGACGAACGAGCCGTCGGTGGTATCGAGCTCGATCTTGAAGATGATGCGGTCGTCCGTCTCAAGATCGTGCGGGTCGCCGTCATCGTTCGCGACGCCGTACAAGATCGTCGCATCGTTGGGGTCGCGGACGAAATAGACCGGAATGCCCTTCGACAGGACCTGTATGCCGCCGAGGGTAAAGCGCACGGGCGTGCCGTCGGCGACTTCATAGCCCCAGGTCCGGGTGCCGTCGCCGCCGGTGATCGCGAGCGTGCCCGAGGTGATGTTGGTGGTGACGTTAAAGTCGCCGGGCGTATCGTTGTCCTCATCCGGGCTGGCGGTAGTGTCTTCGTTGCCCTTCGAGCCCTGAATGTTGCTCCCGTCGCCGGGGAAAGCGGCATTCATATTGTTGAGATGCTCTTCCTCGACGATGCCCACGAAGGGATCGGGCGTCCCGAAGGGAGTGTCGACATTGATGATGCTGATCGGCTGGTCGGCGTCGTCGTAGTCGCCGTCGCCATCGGTGATGCGGTACGCAAAGTCCGCAATGGTGTTGCTGGGCACGGCCGCGACGGGCGTGAAGGTCCAGTTGCCGTCGGCCTTGAACGTGAAGGTGCCCACGCCCGCGACGACGAACTCGTACACACCGCCGCCGAGGGGAGTGCCGGTCGTGATATCGGTGATCCCGCTGTAGCCGCCGAGGCCGTCCGGCAGCCAGACGTGCGTGAGCGTCGCGTCGTCCGAGCCCTGGGTGTCGTTCGTAAGGACGTTGCCAGAGATCTGCGCGCCGCCCTCGTCGACGGTTTGCGCCGGATCGTCGACCGCCAGCGGGCCGTCGTCCTGGAATTCGATCTCGAGGGACGTGCTGCTGGTCTTCGACACGGAATCGTTGTCGGCGTCGGTCGCGGTGGCCGTGACGAAGACGAGATTTCTCAGGAACACCGAATCGTCATGCGCCGCGCTCGTGGAGCCGACGACCAGGTGGTGCAGCGCGTGGAACTGCTGCACGATGATGTCGCCATTGCCGTCGAAGCCGATCGCGAAGGCAAGCGTGCCTTCTCCGATCGCGTTACCGGTCCACCCTTCGATCACGCCGTTGTTGTCGTAGAGCTTGATCTGGTTGACCGTATCACCCGTGACATAGAGGCCGGAGAGTGTGCCGTTGTGCAGGCCGCCGCCGGCATTTGTCAGCAAGTAGAGAAGCGCGTCGCTCGCCTTGGGTCCGTCTGCGCCGAAGCTCACCGAGAACAGGGCAGCTACCGATGCAGCGGGAATCGTGCGCTGGCCGAAGGGCATCTCGCCGTCGACCAAGGTCTGTCCGAGCGCATCGTCGATTGTGGGATTGGCATCGCCGGACTTTGGACCGACGGTCTCGTCGAGCACGATCTGGATCGACCCGGTGTCCGTGGATTCGATCACCGGCGTATCGTCGTCGACCTTGATCGCGAAGCTGCCGTCGACGGAGTCGTTGTCGCTGTCCGTCACGCGGTAGGAGATGTTGAACGTCTGCTCTTCCTCGCTCGTGCCCGGCGTCGGATGGAAGACCGGGTTGAGCTGTTCGACGCTGTAGGCGCCGTCCGAGGTGTTCGTGAGCGACACCTCGAGCACCGCGACGCCGACGCCGTTCTGCACCTGGTAGATCGTGAGCAGCGTGCCGCCGCCCGTGACCGCCTGCGTGAACGCGCCCTCGCCGAGCAGGTTGCCCGGATCGTGCGCCGGCAGGCCGGCGCCGAGCAGCACGAGCGAGCCCGCGCCGTCCGCGCCGTAAAGATGCGGCAGCACGCCGCTAGCGTTGACGATGTTCGGATCCTGATCGTCAGTGCCGCCCGTATTCGGCGTCCCATAGGTGTCCGTCGCCGCCTCGTCGTCGAGATAGACGGTGAGGGTGCCGGACGGAATGATGGGTGTATCGTCGTCGACGTTGATCTTGAGCGTGCCGCTTGCGCGGTCGAAGTCGCCGTCGGTGACGCGGTAGTTGAGCGTGAATTCGACGTTGTTCTCGTTGTTGCCGTCCGGGTGCTTGATCGCGGCAAGCTGCTCGACCTCGTACTCGCCCGAGGTGGTGTTGGTGAGCGTGACCTTCAGCACCGGCGTGCCGTTCTGCGAGATGGTCAGAATCGTCCCGCCGCCCGTGATGGAAGAAGAGAATCCGCCCGGCAGCGAGGCGCCGGTGAACAGCACCGTGCCGGGGCCGTCGGAGCCGTAGTCGTGCGACAGCGTGCCCGACACGTTGATCGGCGTGGCGTTCGGGTTGTCGTTGACGCCGCCCGGATTGCCGCCGTCGAGATCGTCGTCGTCGAGCTGGACGAGGTTGTTGCCGTCCGTGTCCGGCCCGTCGTCGTCGAACCGGATCTTGCTCGAGATGTCGACGGTGCCGGATGTCTTGTCGCCGTCCGAATCGGTGACGGTGACCAGCACCTTCACCTTGCCGTCGGCGATCTTGGTGTCTTCGTCGTAATTGTTAGGCGAATCGTTGTGCTTCAGCGAGACCCACTGCACGAGATAGACCGTGCCGTTATCGCCGATCGCGATCGCGAACGCTGCGGGGTCGTTGGCGTCGATGATCGTGTTGCCGTCGCCCGGCTGGTCGTAACGGCCGACGATGACGTCGCCTTCCTTGTAGAGATAGATGTTACGGCCGTCGGTCGTCTGCAGGCCGGAGAAGGTGCCCTGGCTGCTGAGGATAAGGTCGAGGTCGACCGAGCCCGGCTGGTCGGTGCCGACGGAGGAGGTGAAGGAAACGATCGAGCCGCCGCTCGAGGCATAGCCGATCGCCTTTTCATTGCCCGCAGGGCCGTCCTTCGGCGATACGTCGGGATCGGTGCCCGGCACGCCAACGCCGTCGAACAGATTTTTGATCGCCGCTGGCAGGCTTGCGTAGGAGACGTCGTCGTCGGTGGAGTTGTTCTGGATGCCCTGCGTTTCGTCGTGCTGCACGTCCTTGCCCGACGTCCTCAGGTCCTTCAGCGTCGGGATATCGTCGATCACCTTCACATAGAATTCGGCGCCATCGAGCTTGATCGTGTCGCCGTCGAAGTCGGTGAACTTCAGCAGGCCGGAGAAGTCGAGCTCGAGGAAGCCTTCCAGGTTGTCGGCCGACCCGAACGGGTGATGGTCGATCTGGTCGAGCAGCGTGAATTCCCAGTTGCCGTTCGCATAGACCTTCAGCGTGAAGATGTCGTTGGCGCCGTTCCACGCCGTCAGCAGCTGATAGGCGCTGCTGCCGCTGCCGCCGGAAACCACGCTCTTCACGATGACCGCCGCGTAGCCCGACGTGACGTCCGCGCCGCCCGTGGTCTTGATGTTCGCGTTGACGAGATTGGACTTGAACGCGAACTTGCCGTTCTCATCGGCACCGACGTTGACGAGCGACAGCAGCGAATTGGCGCCGCTGCCCGAGACCGCGTTCGTGGTGTGATCTAGATGCGTGGGGCTGCCGTGATCCTCATCGAGATCGGGCGAAGCGGTGAAATCTTCGTTGCCCTGGGGAAGATGCTCTTCCTCGACGACGCCGGACACCTTCGCGCCCGCCTTGATCTCGGGAATATCGTCCCGGATCTTGATGAGCAGCATGTTGTCGAGGTTGACGGTGTCGCCGTCATAGTCCGTCGCGTTGATGAGCTTGCCGAAGTCGATGAAGTAGACGTCGCCGGGGACGTCGTCCTGAAGGTCGAAGTTTTGGTCCGCGCCGTAGGGCGGCTTGTCGTGGTCGAGCTGGTCGAACAGCTCGAACTTGAAGTCGCCGTTGTCTTCCAGCGTGAACGTGAAGACGATCCGGTCGTTCGGGCCGAACGGGCCCGCCAGATTGGCGTTGACGTAGCCGTAGAGCACGCCGTTCTGGACAAAATAGGAGAGCTCGTCCCCCTTCGATTGGAGACCGAGCTGCTGCAGGATGTTCGTGGCGTTGTAGACGAAGCTGAAGGTCAGCGGCTCGTCCGCGCCTGAAACGACAACGCCGCCGGGTCCCGCGAGCGAACCGAATACGGTCGCCGGGCCGCCGTTCTCGTTGTTCGGATCGCCGGTGTAGGAACCGTCGCTGTCGCCGTCTTCCGGATGGTTGCCCTTCGAGAGGTTAGTCTTGATGTCGTCCTCGTCGACCTTGAGGATGATCGGGTCGCATTCCTTCACTTCCGGAACGTCGTCGCGCACCGCGATCTTGAGTTGGCCGTCGAGATCGATGCTGTCGCCGTCGTAATCGCTTGCCTTGATCAGCTTGCCGAAGTCGATGAAGACCACGTCGCCGAAGATGCTGTCCTGCAGGTCGAAGTTCTCGTCGGCGCCAGGAAACGCGCTCACGCCGTCGATGAAGAAATCGTTCGGCGCGTCGTGGTCGAGCTGGTCGTAGAGCTCGAACTTGTAGTCGCCGTCGAGCTCAATCGTCAGCTTGAAGACCAGCCGGTCGATGCCTTCGTCGTAGCCGACGGCGCCGGCGTTGAAGTTGGGCGCATAGCCGTAGAGGACGTTGCCCTGGATGTCGTATCGCAGGTCGTCTCCCTTGGAGCCCAGGCCGAGGCTGTACAGGTAGCTGAGGTCGGTGTTGTCGCCGTCCTTGAATGTGAACTCGGCAATACCCTTGCCGTACTTCTTATAGACCTCGTCGGCGCCGACCTTGACCGTGAAGGCGAGGGTGCCGAACACCGTCGCCGGTCCGCCGAGGTTGTTATACGGGCTGCCGGTGTAGGAGCCGTCGCCATCCCCGTCGTTCGGGCTGGTGCCGAGTGAGCCGCCGGGCAGGCCGTCGTTGAACGTCTTGATGTCGTCCTCATCGACGATCTGGACTTCCTTCTTGTGCGTGAGCACCGGGACGTCGTCGATCACCGTGAGGTCGATGTCTTCCAGGAGCAGCGACTGGCCGGCGCCGGCGTCGGTCACCAGGATCACGTTGGAGAAATCGATGACGAGGTTGTTCTCCTCGTTGTCGCCCGGCTGGCCGTCGAGTGAGGCGTGGTCGAGCTGGTCGTAGATCCTGAAGACGATCTCGCCGGTCGGCGACAACTCGAGCGTGAAGACCACGCGGTCGCCGGCACCAAAATCGTTGGAGCCGTTGTCGACGTAGCCGACGAGCTCGCCGGTCACCGGGTCGATGTGAACCCGGATGGTGTCGCCCTTGGATTGATAGATGGTGTCGAAGTCCGGCAGCGGCAGCAGCGAGAAGGAGTAGCTGCCCGAGCCGCCCGTGATCACGAGCTGGGCTTTGAACTGGTGCGTGGTGTTGTCGAAGTTCTGCCAGGTGTCGTCGTCGCCGTCGATCGTCGACGGGTCGTTGTCGAAATCGTCCTCGAGCCCGGTATCGTGATTGAACGAAGTCGGCCCCTCATTGCCCTCGGACAGGAACGGATACTTGCCTTCCAGGTTGCCCTTCTTCGTCAGGTGATCTTCCTCGACGATCGCCAGCAGGCCGGCGAAGGCGAGCGGCGCATAGACAAACGCCGGCGCGATGTCCGCCGTGAAGTCGATCGGCGGCAGGAATTCCGGCGGCATGAGCTCGTTCAGCACCACCGGACCGATGGCTTCCACGATCGCCGGATTGAAATTTGCGCCCGCCTCGCGCGGGTCGCCTTCGCCGGCGGCCGGCAGCACCGACTGGTCGTCGGTGAACGGCACGAGGCCGGCGATTTCCTGCGCCGTGAGCACCTTGCCCGGCGCGAACTCGAACTCGAGATTGGCGAGCGGCCGCCGCAGCGAGTCGAAGAACGGGTCGAGCGTGACCGTCGAGCCGTTGTCGAACAGGATGACCGCGCGCTCACCGATGCGGACGATGATGATCTTCTCGTTCGCGATCTCGGAGAAATCGACCTTGATGCTCTGGTCGTAGCTCAGCTCGATCGTGACCGCTTGCCCGTCGGCGGGCTTGGTCAGCTTGACGATCTTCTGTTCCTTGGTCGCCGTCTTGGTGTCGGCCTGAGCAATCTTGATCGGCGCATTCATCGCAGACTCCCGCGTGAAAACCTTGCGGCCCGGTTATCCGGCCGCGTTGTTATTCCGGGTTCCAAGGGGAGCGACGGTGCCCGCGCGATGTTGCGGTGCCGGCTTCGCACAACCAGGTACCCAGCCTCCAATCCCAGGTTAGGATATTCTTAACCCTGACCCCCAGCAAGCTTGGAGGCCCGGAAAATCAAGCATTTTAGCAACGTTCTTAATGCCCTTGGCCCACCGTTGCCGCGACGCAACAGCTTTTGCCCTAGATCGGAATTACCGCCGCCCATAGGGTAAATTGAGCGGCTACCCCTTGTCCGCGGGAAGGGGGTCTGCGATCATTAATGTAAGGATACGGGGGGATTTCGAATGATGGGGCGCAGCATCCGCTTCAGCCTGCTGGCCGCGGCTGTATTGATTTCATTCCTTGCAGGGACCGCCGTTTCCCGGTCCGCCGATCTGGCCGTGGACGGCAGAATCGCCGTCGCGCCGGGCGCGCAGTTGGCGCTCGCCTGTGACAACGGCCGCACCTTTCCGATCCGTCCGCGCGCCGTCAGCGACGCCGGCGAGCTCGTGACCGGCTACATCGTCACCGGCCCGCGCGCGTCGCACCATTTCCGCCTGGTGCCCATGGGCAACGGCTATCGCTACGCCGGCGCGGGCTTCTGGTTCGACGGCATCCGTGGCGAGGCCACCCTCGACATCGGCAGCCATCAGGCAAACTGCACCGTCGAATATAGCTGAGACCGTCCGTCTCGCTTCGAGACCGTGAAAGCGCCGCCCGCATTGCGCGCGGCGGTTGCGATGCTTTTTTGCTCGATTTTTTAAGGGCCGCATTTGTGATGGCCCGCAGGAACTTTTTTGGTTGCCCTCGAGGAACGAAGCCAACATAATCACATTTCCTTGAATTCTTCAGGGGCATTGGCGGACAGCAGTTTCGCTGGGGGTAGGGGCATTGCCGACGGGTAGGTCGGAAAAGTCGACGAGAATATTCGACGAAACCGCGGCCGTGCTCCGGGGAGGGGTCCAATGTGGATGGCGCCTCCTTCATCCTTCGAAAGAATGCTTGGGGAGTGCAGCTCGCACCGGCAGCGACGGATCTGCACCAAATCGAGCCGCTTCCCCGCCCCATCAACTGATCCAGAAACTTAGAGATTCGTTTCAAGCGGACATTCCGCGCGCCGGCGGGCAATCCGTCGTCGCGGCGAATCATCTGTGACGGGTTCTTACAACGCGGGGGGAGGGTTACTCGATATGAACACAGAGCAGCTGGGTGTCGAATGTTCCTGTCAGCGATAGACCTTGGCACGGAGGGGGTCTCTGCTTCCCTCGACCTGCAGCAACTGGTGGTTTGGGCCATTGCTGCCGGGGCCGGCAAAGTGAAGGGAGACACCACCCGGCGGCGGTCGAAGTATGATTCGTCCGGGAAGCTCGCTGCGGGCGAACCATATTTTGTGCTGCGTGCGCAGGACATGCTGGCGCCCGAGCTGATCGAGGCCTGGGCGGTCGAAGCGGAATTGAACGGCTGCCCCAGGGGAAAGGTTGCCGAAGCCCGCGCGATCGCCGCAGCGATGCGCAAATGGCACAAGCGCAAAATGCCGGATTGACGGAGATCGGAGGTCAGTCGCCCGCCGTCATTGCGAGGCGGCGCAGCCGCCGAAGCAATCCAGGCGGCGGCACTGGATTGCTTCGCCCCTCGTTGCGCTCGGGGCTCGCAATGACTGATCGAAGAAAAAGGGGACGGAGGTCTGATCCGTCCCCTTTGATCTGATCGCGAACTTTGGAGGTCACCCGTGGAACGCGGTCAGAATGCAATCCCGATCAATGCTGGTTCGCGAACTCTTCCTGGCTGACAACCGCCGGCTCCGGCGGCGTGATGGTCGAGAATTCCGGCAGGAGCTCGAGCGCTTCCGCTTCCGAGATCACCTGCTTGTCGATCAGCTTGCGCAACATCGCCGACAGCGCCTCGTTGATCCGCTTGTCGCGCGTCTCGGATCGCGTGTGCGTGCGCGCTTCCTGCGGGATCGAATTGCGCAGCTCCTTCAGGCGCGCATTGTAGATCCGCTTTGCGTCGCGGGCTGATTCCGCTTCGATCTTTTCGTAGATGCAGTGCCGGCCGAACTTGTATTCGGCGTAGTAGGCGAAGCCGCTTTTCAGTCTCCGGATCTTCAAGCCCATCGCGGCACCGTCGGTTTGCTAGTGGGCGTCATCGCGAGGAGCGTAGCGACGAAGCGATCCTGATAAGGTGCATTGGCCCGGGATTGCTTCGCTTCGCTCGCAATGACCACGCTTCAATGAGCTCTTTGCTTCGGGGAAGGAGAGGGCGGGAAATTCCCGCCCTCTCCCCTGATCGCATCGCCCCCAGCTCAGGCGATCAGATGTGCTGGATCAGAAGTTCCGGCGGACACGGGTCCACGCGGTCCACAGATCGTTCGAGCTCTTCACACCGGCGGGGCTTGTCGTCTCGAGATCCGAGTAGACGATGTCGAGGCTGAGATCGAGCCCGGCGACCGGCGACCACACGGTGCTGACATTGGCTTGCACAACGTCGATCTCGCCTAGGCTGGCAAGATCGCTTCCTTCATCGATATTGAGGAAGCCAGCGCCGAACGACGTGCGCAGCATCGGCGTCCAGTAGTGCCGGTAACCGGCATAGACCGACCACGCTTTCGTCAGTTCAATCTCGGTGCCCGCCGCATTCAGGAACCCGTCGTTGACCGCGAAGACGGGACCAAGACCACTATTTTTCTGCGAGGCAAACGAGTTGAAACCCGCGGTCGGGCTGGAGTTGTAGCCGGTGTAGTCCACCGCCCCTTTCGCGTAGACGCCCTGAAGGAGGAAGCTGTTGCTCGGATTGCCGGTCTGCGGCGTCTTGATCTCGATGCCGCCACCGACCGCGTAGCCCCACTCGGTATCGACGGGGCCGAGCATCGCGCGGTTCGGCTTGACCTGATGCAGCGCACCCATGATCTGGGCGCGGCCCCAAGCCTGCGTCACGTTGATGTTGCCGACCACCTCCGGCGCCCAGGAGCCACCGTAAGCGTTTGAAGTCGCTGTAACCGGTCCAGCCGCTGTTGCGACTCCGTCAAGTCCGGCTCGCCGTCCCTTCGGGTCTTCGATCGAGATCGATGCCGTCAGGCCGTTGCCAAGCTGGGCCGTGTAGGCTGCAACACTGAGCCACGCCCAGTCCGCCATCGGGCTCGCCACGATACCGTAGCCAACCGGCGCGAACGAGAAGAACGAGTTCGTGTAGCCCCAAGTGAAGCCCGCGAACTGGATGTACGCGGCATCGAGGCCGACGGCCCCGGAGTGGTTGATGTTCTGGACGCCGGTCGCCAGGTAGGCCCGCAGCGTGCCGTACGCAGTGTTCTGCCGCGCATCGAGGATGATGCGCGTCGAGCTGCGCCAGTTCATGTAGTTGTAGGCTGAGTTGATGACGCCGTCGTTCGAACCATAGATGTTCGCGACGCCGTTGAGCGCCTTAACGCCGGTCTCCAAATACACATAGCCGCCCACACGCAGGCAGATGTCCGTGCCCGGGATGTAGTAGAACCCGGCCCCGTAGGCCGAGCAGATCTTCACATACTCGACGGGCTTCGCCTTGACCGGCAGGTCCGCCGCCGAGGCGGCCGACACCATGGCGATCCCCGCCGCTGCGCCGAGCAAGCCCCCTAGAATTCCGCGTTGCATCGCGTTCTCCCTCTTGATGAGAGCCCACACGAACGCGTGTGGACTATGAGTCAAGCTATAACTTGTAGACGTTAGTCATCAATAACGGACGTAGACGATAATCTACAAACATGGCGACTGTGGCAGAATAGCCACGGTGCTTTGCGGTGCGGAAAGCGGCGTCATTGCTCAATATGTCGCCATCCGCGGGGAGAAATGCGCATCAGCCGGGGAGCAGACGAGGGCAGGGATCTTCTCGGCTGTGGAAATCGGCGGTCCCTGTCACTGGACCCGGGAAGCCCCCAGCTATTGCTACGGGCTGAAGCGGCGATACCGAAGTCGCGCCCGGCAACGGTGTGCAGGCTTGGGGGTGCCCCCGGGGGGCGAGGGTATAGAAGGCAGGGCAAAACGATTCTTAGTACAGGGCCCTGCGCGCTCAAACGGATTACAAGAATTTGATGAGACTCCGAGTCCGTGGACCTTTCGTCCTCATTCCTGTTTGAATGAGTTTACCGTATTAATAGGGTCTTCTGTCGGCTCGCCGATGCGCTGAGCCAACTTTCATGGATGACGCAAGGATAATCGATACGCTTGCCGCCAACGTGCGGCAGGCACGCAAGGCTGTGGGCCTCTCGCAGGAGGAGCTCGCGCTCGAAGCGGAAGTGGACCGCACCTACGTCTCGCAGGTGGAGCGCGGCAAGCGCAACATCACGATCGTGGTGCTGGCGCGGCTCGCCCGCGCCCTGAAGACGACACCGGCCACGCTGGTGACGGCCGCGGCACTGCCGCGCACCGAATCCCGCCCGCGCAAGCGGCGGGGATAGCGCTCAGGGAGATCAGTTCAATCGTCATGGCCGGGCTTGTCCCGGCCATCCACGCCTTGCCTAATACAAGCATGGCCAAAGGGGGCTATGTCTATATCGTCACCAACAAGCCGAATGGCACGCTCTATATCGGCGTGACGAGCAATCTGCCGCAACGCGCCTACCAGCATCGCAACGGCCTAGTCGAAGGGTTCACGAAACGCTACAGCCTGAAACGACTCGTCTGGTATGAACACTACGAGGACATTCGTGACGCGATTCGGCGCGAGAAGACGATGAAGCACTGGCCGCGCGCCTGGAAGGCACGCCTTATCAACGCAACAAATCGGGAATGGAACGATTTGTATGATCAGTTGTAAGGCGTGGATGCCCGCGCCAAGCGCGGGCATGACGATGAAAGTGTCTCTTGTTCGCCACCCTCCCCTAAAGGGGAGGGAGACTATTCACTCCTTCGCGGCCTTCTCTTTCTTCTCCTTCTTGCCGGCGGGCTTTTCGGCTGCTTCGGCGGGAGCGGCTTCGGTCTGCTCGCCTTCGGCGCCTTCCGCCGGCGCTTCGAAGAACTTGCCGGCCTCGACGCGGGCCTGCGCTCGCTCTTCTTCCTCATCGGTGCGGGCGGCCGTCAGGTCCTCGCCGCGCGCCTGCCGCTCGGCCTCGTCCGCATTGCGGGCGACGTTGACGGTGATCTCCACCTCCACCTCGGCGTGCAGCTCCACCGGCACCTTGTGCAGGCCGATCGTCTTGATCGGGATGTTGAGCACGATCTGGTTGCGCTCGACGGTGAAGCCGCCGGCGGTGAGCGCCTGCGCGATGTCGCGCGCCGACACCGAGCCGTAGAGCTGGCCCGCTTCGCCGGCCTGGCGCAGCAGCACGAAGGTCTGGCCGTTGAGCTTCTCGCCGACTTTCCCGGCCTCGCCCTTGCGCTCGAGGTTGCGCGCCTCGAGCTGCGCCTTCATGGTTTCGAACTTCGCGCGGTTGTCGTTCGTCGCGCGCAGCGCTTTGCCCTGCGGCAGCAGGAAATTACGCGCGAAGCCGTCGCGCACGCGCACCACGTCGCCGATCTGTCCCAGCTTGGCGATGCGTTCGAGCAGAATTACTTCCATCGGTTTCTCCTGTTTCGTTCGTTCATTCGTTGGGTCTATTGGTCGGCAAATTCTTCGGCCCGCCGGCGACGCGGGCGCGGATATCGATCATCGCGTCGGCAAGTCCGAGCATGGCGATGAGCAGCAGCGGCCAGCCCAGCAGGAAGACGGCGAGCCAGACGCCGGTGAGCAGAAACTGTCGCGCCGGCAGCGCCCGGCTCGCGCCGTGGATGACCGCGAGCCCGAGCACCGCGTAGGCGAGAAAGAGCGTCGCGCTGAAGAAGCCGGCGACAATGCCGCCGAGGCCGGGCAGGAAGGTGCCGGCAATCGCGACGGCGAGGAGCGTCGGCGCCTGTTTGGGAAAGCGCAGCGCGCCGAGATCGGGCCACGGCCGCGCCAGCCGGCCGGATGTCCGCGCGATTCGTCCGGCGAGCCACGTGTTGAAGAGCAGGGTGACGAAGTTGAGCGCCGCGGCCGCCGGCGGCATCGCGATCACGAGGAGATCAAGGAGCGCCGCTGCATCGGTGTTGCCCGGCAGCGTGAGCGGCTGGTCGGCGGGCGTGCCGGTCTGCGCACGCAGCACACGCTCGAACGCCGAGCGCAACGCGCCGCGATAGCTCTCCGCGTCGAAGCCGAATGCGGGAATGCTGAGCGCCGTCGCCGTCGCCGCCATCAGCGATGCAGCGATGACGATGCGGCCCGGCGGGTACCATTCGAGCGCTTGCGTCTCGCCTTCCTTGGCCTCTGCCGGGCGCGCGAGCAGCGCGAGATAGGCGAGGACATAGGAAGGCGCGCCGATCCCGATCAGGAACGCAAGCACGAACCAGAGGCCGAGGAACGCGCCGAGCAGGATCGCGGCGGTGAGCGCGGCGATCGCGCCGGCCAGGTGGTTCCAGGCGATGCCGGCGAGCAGGATCGGCAGCGGCGTAAGATAGAAGAGCGCGACCGAATAGGCGCTGCCCGTCGCGAGCGACGCAAACAGCAGGGCCGATGTCAGCCCCGCGCCGAATCCGATCAGAAGGATCTGCACCATCGTCAGCTGTCCTGCTTCGTCCTCATCCTTCGAGACGCGCCCTCCGGGCGCTCCTCAGGATGAGGCGCTACTTGAGCAGTTAGAGGCGGAAGGTCCGCCCCAACCATCGCCGCCGGATTTTCACCGCGGCTTACGTGTCTCCCTTCGCCTCATCCTGAGGAGCCCGGCGTAGCTGGGCGTCTCGAAGGATGAGGCGCCTTATTCAGCTCAGCGGATCACGTAGGGCAGGAGCCCCAGGAACCGCGCGCGCTTGATCGCCTGCGCGAGCAGGCGCTGCTTCGACGCGGAAACCGCCGTGATGCGCGAAGGAACGATCTTGCCGCGCTCCGAAACGTAGCGCTGCAGGAGCTTGATGTCCTTGTAGTCGATCTTCGGCGCGTTGGCGCCGGAGAATGGGCAGGTCTTGCGCCGGCGCATGAAGGGCCGGCGTCCGCCACCACCGTTGCTCATTCGCGGCCTCCCTCGCTCTCGACCGGAGCGTCGCCTTCGTCGCCCTCGCGGTCGCGGCGCCGTTCGCGGCGCTCGTCGCGGTCGCGTTTCTGCAGCATGACAGACGGACCTTCCTCGTGCGTATCGACGCGCACGGTCAGGAAGCGGATGACGTCTTCGCTGATCCGCTCCTGCCGCTCCACCTCGTCGAGGGCGGCGGCCGGTGCGTCGAGCCGCAGCATGCCGAAATGCGCCTTGCGGTTCTTCTTGATGCGGAAGGCGAGGGACTTCACGCCCCAGTATTCGGGATCGCCGACGACCTTGCCGCCGTTCTGCTCGATGACGCTCTTGTACTGCGCCAGGATTTCTTCCGCCTGCTGCGCCGACAAATCCGGGCGCGCAAGCACGACATGTTCGTAAATAGCCATGCTTTGCCTTTCTGTTCGTTCCGCCGTCCCGGCGCCGAGCCCTGCGAGCCTCGGAAAGGCTCGATTATCTCGAAGGCGGGGACACGGGACGCCGGGCCGACTGGCCCTGTTGCCTGCGCAACCGTCCGTTCAGCCCCCGGCCGGGAGCAACGAAGTGGCGGGGTTATACGGGAAAACGCGGCCGGTGCAAGCCGCTACCGCCCGCCATGGGTCCGGGGCGCGGCGGTACGCGGAATGACGCCCGACGGGTTTCCCGGCTAGAAACGCAGACCCTCGGCCGGGGGCCGTTGCGGCCTCGGGCGGCGGGCAGCCGTCCGATCGCCCTGGAGAGCGTCCGATGTCCTACGAAACCATCCTCTACGCCGTGGACGGCCCCATCGCGACCATCACGCTGAACCGGCCGAACACCCTGAACACGATCGTGCCGCCCATGCCCGACGAGGTGGAGCACGCGGTCCATGAGGCCACGCGCACGGCCGCCGTGAAGGTCATCGTGCTGCGGGGTGCGGGACGCGCGTTTTGCGCAGGCTACGATTTCGGCGGCGGCTTCCACCACTGGGACGAGCACTTCACTACCGACGGCGAATGGGACCCGGGGAAGGATTTCGTGTTCTCCACCGCGCCTGCCCTTTCGCCGCATCAGAAATTCATGAGCATCTGGCGATCCCCGAAGCCCGTGATCGCGCAGGTGCATGGCTGGTGCGTGGGCGGCGGCAGCGACTATGCGTTGTGCGCGGACCTGGTGATTGCCAGCGAGGACGCGCGCATCGGCACGCCCTATGCGCGGCTGTGGGGCGCTTACCTCTCGGGCATGTGGATCTACCGGCTCGGGCTCACCCGCGCGAAGGAATATGCGCTGAGCGGCAAGCCGTTGTCCGGCCGCGAGGCGGCGGACATCGGCCTCATCAACCGGGCGGTGCCGTTTGCCGATCTCGAGCGGACCGTGCGCGAGACGGCACTCCAGCTCGCCTCCATCCCGGCCTCGCAGCTCGCCGCGCAGAAACTCGTGGTCAACACCGCGTTCGAGCAGATGGGTTTGTCGGCCGTGCAGACGCTCGGGCCGATCCTCGACGGCCTCATGCGCAACACGGCCGAGGCCAGACACTTCGTCGAGCTCGCAGGCGGTGAGGGCGTGCGCGCCGCGATCGCGGAGCGGGACCGCCTGTTCGGCGACTACAGCCAGGCCGACAAGAGTGAGCAGCCCGATCCCCGCAACGTGATCGTCCCCTAGAATCTTGCGGCCGGCGGCGTGCGCTTGACACCCGGCGCGGCAGGGGGCCTTTGAGCGCGAACTGAGAACGGAGCATTCCTTGAGCACGGCATTCACGTTTCCCGGGCAGGGCAGTCAGGCCGTCGGCATGGGCAAGGCGCTGGCCGACGCCTTTCCCGCGGCGCGCGCCGTCTTCGACGAGGTCGATGCCGCGTTGGGTGAGAAGCTCAGCGCCGTCATGTGGGAAGGTCCGGCCGAGAAGCTCACGCTCACCGAGAACACGCAGCCCGCACTGCTTGCTCATTCGCTCGCGGTCATGCGCGTGCTGGAGACAGAAGCCGGCCTCGATCTCGTCCGCGACGTCCGCTACGTCGCCGGCCATTCGCTCGGCGAGTATTCCGCGCTCGCGGCCGCCGGCACCTTCTCGATCACTGACGCGGCAAAGCTCGTGCGCATCCGCGGGCGTGCGATGCAGGTGGCGGTGCCGGTCGGGCAGGGCGCAATGGCGGCGCTCCTCGGCCTCGATCCCGCGGCCGTCAAGGAAGTTGCCACCGCTGCCGCGCAAGGCGAAGTCTGCGAAGCCGCGAACGACAACGCGCCGGGGCAGATTGTCGTCTCCGGGCACAAGACCGCCGTGGAGCGCGCCGTCGAAATCGCCAAGAGCCGCGGTGCGCGCGCCATGCTGCTGCCCGTGTCCGCCCCCTTCCATTGCTCGCTGATGCAGCCGGCCGCCGACGTGATGCGTGATGCCCTGGCGAAGGTGAAAGTGAACGCGCCGAAAGTGCCGGTCATTCCCAACGTGGTCGCCAATCCGGTGAACGATCCGGCGGAGATCCTGAGCAGCCTCGTCGCGCAGGTGACCGGCACCGTCCGCTGGCGCGAAAGTGTCGAGTATCTCGCCGGCCACGGCGTCAACCGGCTCGTGGAGGTCGGTTCCGGCAAGGTGCTGTCCGGTCTCGCCAAGCGCATTACCAAGGAGGCGACGGCGCTGTCGATCGGAACGCCCGATGACATCGCGGCCTTCAAGACGCAAAAGGGCGCCTGACCCTGACTCGATTTCTGAACGACTCCGCGCGATGCTTGAGAAACAGAGAGTAGGACTCGGTGATGTTTGAACTTTCCGGCAAGACTGCGCTGGTGACCGGCGCCAGCGGCGGCATCGGCGGCGGCATCGCCCGCATGCTGCACAAGCAGGGCGCGACGGTGGGCATCTCCGGCACGCGCCGTGAGGCGCTTGATGCCTTGGCCGCCGAGCTCGGCTCGCGCGTGCATGTGCTGCCGTGCGATCTCGCCAAGTCCGAGGAGGTGGAAGCGCTCGTGCCGGCGGCCGAGCAGGCCATGGAGCGCGTGGACATCCTAGTAAACAACGCCGGCCTCAATCGCGACGCCCTGTTCGTGCGCCTCAAGGACGAGGACTGGAATCAGGTCATCGCGGTGGACCTGACTGCGGCATTCCGTCTTTCGCGCGCCGCGGTCTATCCGATGATGCGCCGCCGTTACGGCCGCATCGTCAACATCACCTCGATCGTCGGCGTCACCGGCAATCCCGGGCAGGGCAATTACACCGCCGCCAAGGCCGGCCTCATCGGCATGAGCAAGTCGCTCGCCCTCGAGGTCGCCAGCCGCGGCGTGACGGTGAATTGCGTGGCGCCGGGCTTCGTGAAGAGCGCCATGACCGATGCGCTGAACGAGAAGCTGCGGCAGGCGATCCTCGACAAGGTGCCGATGAACCGTCTTGGGACAGCCGAGGACATCGCCGCGGCGGTGCTCTATCTGGCCTCCGACGAGGCCGCCTGGGTCACCGGCCAGACTTTGCATATCAACGGCGGTATGGCGATGATATAAACGATTTCAAAGACTTGCCTGCTGCCCATGCGCTAGCCAAGGGATTTTTTGTATGGTAACGACGGCAAGTTTCGCGGGGCGAGGGGCAGTCGCGCGTCGAGCCGAGGCCCAGCGCAATCGAACAACGAAGATGGCAAAGCGCGCCGAGAGGCGCGGTGGGAAGCAACGAGCGGATGGACTTAGGGTGAATCGATGAGTGATATCGCCGAGCGGGTTAAAAAAATCGTCGTCGAGCACCTCGGTGTCGATCCGGAGAAGGTGAACGACAAGGCCAGCTTCATTGAAGATCTGGGTGCGGACAGCCTCGATACGGTCGAGCTGGTGATGGCGTTCGAGGAAGAATTCGGCTGCGAGATTCCCGACGACGCCGCGGAGACGATCCTGACCGTCGGCGACGCCGTGAAGTTCCTCGAGAAGAACGCAGCCTGATCTCACGCAAGTAAGGGCGCGGGGCGAACCAGATCCAAGCCGGCAGCTTCCGTCTCCGGCGCGTGGAGGAACGGATGCGGCGTGTCGTCGTCACAGGTCTGGGGACCGTAAGCCCGCTCGGCTGCGGCGTCGAAACGACTTGGCAGAACATCCTCGCCGGCAAGAGCGGCGCCCGCCGCATCGAGAAGTTCGAGGTCGAGGATCTTCCCTGCAAGATCGCCTGCGTGATTCCGCGCGGCGACGGTTCCAATGGCTCCTTCAACCCCGATCAGTGGATGGAGCCGAAGGAACAGCGCAAGGTCGACGACTTCATCATTTTCGCGATGGCGGCCGCCCGGCAGGCGCTCGACGATGCCGGCTGGCACCCGAAGAGCTACGAGGATCAGGCCGCGAGCGGCGTGCTGATCGGCTCCGGCATCGGCGGCATCGAGGGCATTGCCGAAACCGCGGTCACGCTGAAGGAACGCGGGCCGCGCCGCGTATCGCCCTTCTTCATCCCCGGCCGGCTGATCAATCTCGCGGGCGGCTACGTCTCCATCGCCCACGGCCTCAAGGGGCCGAACCATGCCGTCGTCACCGCCTGCTCGACCGGCTCGCATGCGATCGGCGACGCCGGCCGCCTGATCGCGCTCGGCGATGCCGACGTGATGGTGGCCGGCGGCACCGAGTCGCCGGTGAACCGGCTTTCGGTGGCGGGCTTCTCCGCTTCCCGCGCGCTGTCGACCTCGTTCAACGACACGCCGGAAAAGGCCTCGCGTCCCTATGACAAGGATCGCGACGGGTTCGTGATGGGCGAGGGCGCGGGCGTCGTCGTGCTCGAGGAATACGAACATGCGAAGGCGCGCGGCGCGAAGATCTACGGCGAGCTCATCGGCTACGGCCTCTCCGGCGACGCCTATCACATCACCGCGCCGTCTCCGGACGGCGACGGCGCGTACCGCTGCATGCAGGCCGCGCTCAAGCGCGCCGCCATCACGCCTGACGAGATCGACTACATCAACGCACACGGAACCTCGACGCCGCTCGGCGACGAGATCGAGCTGAACGCCGTGCATCGTCTCGCCGGCAACGCGGCCGGCAAGATCACCATGTCCTCGACCAAGTCGATGGTCGGGCATCTCCTCGGCGCCGCCGGCGCGGTGGAGGCGATCTTCTCGCTGCTCGCGCTGCGCGACCAGGTTGCACCGCCGACCATCAATCTCGACAATCCCTCCGTGGAGACGCCGATCGATCTCGTTCCCCACAAGGCGGTGAAGCGCGAGATCAACACCGTCCTCTCCAATTCCTTCGGTTTCGGCGGCACCAACGCGACGCTCGTGTTCCGGCGCGCGGATTCGTGATGGGCGACACAGAGTTTCGCCTTATTGCTCAATAGGATCGCGGCGGGTAGAAGTCCTAGAGTGCGATCGCTTCAGATGGAAGCATTTTTGCTTCCATCTGAAGCGTGAATCGCACTCTAAACTATTGATTAGAGCGGGATTCACGCTTGAGGTGGAATCGCGTTGCGATTCCACCTCAAGCGATCCCGCTCTAGGGGGCGGCCTCGAATCCGCGAATAGTGCGGAGGAATCGAAGGACGGGGATGGCTGACGACTGGAACAAACGCGACGGCAACGGCGCGCCGCCGGCAGGCGACGGCCGCCGCATGGTGCATCCCCGCAGCCCGCGGCAGGCGATTGCGCCGGAGCGTATGCCGCCGCCGCCCTCGCGCCGCGCGCGCCACCCGCTGGTCATCATCGGCAATGCGATTCTCACCGGCATCGTTCTGCTGATCATTGCCGCCGGCGCGGCACTCTACGTTGGCAAGGAAATGTTCGAGGCGCCTGGACCGCTCGACCGCGAACGCACGGTGGTGATCCCGCGCGCATCCGGCATCCGCGACATCGCCGAATTGCTCCGCCGCGAGCGCATCATCGACCGGCCGTTCGTGTTTGTGCTCGGCGCCATGGCCTCGCAGGCGACGGGCAATCTCAAGGCCGGCGAATATCTCTTCGATGCGAACGTCAGCATGCGCGAGGTGCTCGATACGCTCGTCGAGGGGCGCTCGATCCAGCACCAGGTGACGATCCCCGAAGGGCTGACCAGCGAGCAGATCGTGCAGCGGCTCATGGAGAGCGACGTGCTCACCGGCGAGATCGGCGAGATCCCGCAGGAAGGCACGCTGCTGCCGGAAACCTACAAGGTCGTGCGCGGCACCACGCGGCAGCAGTTGATCGCGCGCATGACGGCGGCGCACCGCCGCCTCGTGCAGGAAACCTGGGAGCGGCGCGCTCCCGACCTGCCAGTCAAGACGGTGCAGGAGTTCATCACGCTCGCCTCCATCGTCGAGAAGGAAACCGGCAAGGCCGACGAGCGCACGCGCGTCGCTTCCGTGTTCATCAACCGGTTGAACCGCCGGATGCGGCTGCAGTCGGATCCCACGATCATCTACGGGCTGGCGGGCGGCAAGGGCTCGCTGGGACGGCCGCTGACGCGCGACGATGTCGAGCGCCCGACCCCCTACAACACCTACGCGATCGACGGCCTGCCGCCGGGGCCGATCGCCAATCCGGGCCGCGCTTCGCTGGAAGCCGTCGCCAATCCGTCGCGCACGAAGGAACTCTACTTCGTGGCCGACGGTTCCGGCGGCCACGTGTTCGCCGCGACCTACGACGATCACCTGAAGAACGTCGCGCGCTGGCGCCAGTACCAGAAGGAGCAGGCGACGATCCCGCCGCCGTCGGAGACCGGCAACGGCAACACGCCGGCGCCGGCAGCGACGCCGCCCGCAGGGGCGCAAAAGGCGGCGACGGGCGGCAACGCGCCGCCCAAGCCGCCGCTGCCACCCGAGAAAGGCGCCAAGCGCACCGGCCAGACCGAGAAGAGCAGCCGCACGCAGTAGTGCGTGTTTCCGCGAATGCGCCTCATGGTGAGGAGCCCTCGCGCCTCATCCTTCGAGACGCCTTCGCTTCGCTCGGCTCCTCAGGATGAGGCGCGAGGGCGTCTCGAACCATGAGGCGCTATCTCGCGCTCGTCCGCAGCGGAACGAGCAGCATCAGCAGAAAGCTCGCCGCGTAGATGACGGCGAAGGTGCTGTGCATCGGAATGTTGATCGACAGGAAATACTGCCTCGTCGCCTCGTCGGAGGCGCCCGACAATACGCTGTCTTCCGCCGCGCCCAGACCCGATCCCAGGAAAAGAATGCTGACCCAGACCGTCGACAGCCCCGCCAGTACGGCAATGAGACGCTCTCGTTTAAGGAAGAAGGACAGCGCGACCCAGACAATGCCGATGATCAGGTGGAGCAGAAGAGGGATGTCATAGATCTGGTTCGCCCATGTCTGCCCGCGGAAGACGGTATAGGTCCGATGGAGCAGCTCGACGTTCCCCGACGCGATGAACCAGCTGAAGAAACGCCCGAACATGATGGAATGCGAGATCATGTAGCCGGCGAGGATTCCGTTCAGCACCGTCGTGGCGATCCATAATCCCCAGTACACATAAGACATACGAGACCGTTCCACGGGATGACCCTCCGGTTGCGCGGCAGGGAGAGGAATAGACGACGCCGGTAGCGCAACGTTGACTCAGGTCAAGCGGAGCAGGGCGGCGCGGGCCGACATGGGCTTGAGAGGGCCGCTGTGCGCGGCTAGGTTCCGCGCCGTCTCTTCCCGAGCCGGATTCGTACCCGATGTCCCTTGCCAGCATGACCGGCTTTGCCCGCGCGCACGGAGCGGCGGGCGCCTATGCCTGGGCGTGGGAGATCAAGTCCGTCAATTCCAAGGGCCTCGACCTGCGGCTGCGCCTGCCGCCGGGCTGGGACGCGGTGGAGCCGCCGGTGCGCGCCGCTGCCGCTCGCTCGCTCGCCCGCGGCGCCGTCTCGGCCACCCTCGAGGTGAAGCGCGAGGGCGCCACGGCTGCCGTCCGCGTGAATGAAGAGGTGCTGTCGGCGGTGCTGGAGACCATGCGCTCCGTCGCGCGGCGCGTCGACGCCGAGGCGCCGGGCCTCGACGGCATTCTCGGCCTCAAGGGCGTGATGGAGATCGTCGAGGCGGAGGAGAGCGAGGACGAGCGCCGCGCCGCGGAGAAAGCGGTGATCGAAGGCTTCGACCGCGCGCTCGCCGATCTCGTTGTTGCGCGCCGCCGCGAGGGCGAGGCGCTCGAACAGATTTTGACCGCCCGGATCGACGACATCGCCAAGCTCGCCGCCGCCGCCGAGGCCGCACCCGCACGCCAGCCTGAGGCGATCCGCGCCAAGCTCGCCGAGCAGGTGCAGGCGCTGCTGGAGACCGGAGTGAAGTTCGATTCCGACCGGCTTTATCAGGAGGCGGTGCTGCTCGCCGCGAAAGTCGACGTGCGCGAGGAGATCGACCGGCTGAACGCGCACGTCGCCGCCGCGCGCGAGCTTCTGAAGGCGGGCGGCGCGGTAGGCCGCAAGCTCGATTTCCTGGCGCAGGAATTCAACCGCGAGGCCAATACCCTGTGCGCCAAGGCGAACGATGCTTCGCTCAGCAAGATCGGTCTGGAGCTGAAGGCGGTCGTCGACCAGTTCCGCGAGCAGGTGCAGAACCTCGAATGAAACGGGCGAAGAAAAAGAAGCCGCTCCGGACGAAGCGCGCGGTGAAACGGAAACCCGCGCCGAAACCGAAGCGCAAGGCTCCGGCGAGACGCCGCCCCGGCCCGAAGAAGCGCCGCCGCGGGCTCATGTTCGTGCTGTCGTCGCCCTCCGGCGCCGGCAAGACCACGCTCACGCGCATGCTGCTCGACGACGAGAAGAACAACGTCGAGTTGTCGATCTCGGTTACGACCCGCCCGAAACGCGGCAGCGAGATCGAGGGCAAGCACTATTACTTCATCGACCGACGCCGCTTCGACGAGATGGCGAAGCGCGGCGAGCTCTTGGAATGGGCGGAAGTCCACGGCAACGGCTACGGCACGCCGAAGGCGCCGGTGGAGAAGTTCCTCGCCCGCGGCAAGGACGTCCTCTTCGATATCGACTGGCAGGGCACGCTGCAGCTCTACACCGTCGCGCGGCCCGACGTGGTCAGCGTGTTCATCCTGCCGCCGTCCGCGCAGGCGCTGCGTGCGCGCCTTGCGCGCCGCGCCGAGGACAACCAGGAGGTCATCCAGCGGCGGCTGCGCAATGCCGTCGATGAGCTGGAGCACTGGCGCGAATACGACTACGTGATCATCAACGACGATCTCGATCGCGCCTTCCAGTCGCTCAAGGCCATTCTCGACGCCGAGCGCCGGCAGCGTTCCGGCAGGAAGGCGACCGGCGCAAAAGCCCGCACTGAGGCCGCGCTTGCGGAATCCATGCGCCGCGATCGCCAGCCGCATCTGGCCGAGCTTGTGAAGAAGCTGCAGGCGGAGTTGTAAAGCTCGGTCGATATACTCCGCTCATTCCCGCGAAAGCGGGAATCCAGAGCAACTTGTTCATTTACTTGCCGCCCTGGGTCCCCGCTTTCGCGGGGACGAACGGAATTGCCCTACGGCACCAGCACCATGCGGCCGACCGCGCGGCCGGCGCGCAGGTCGTCGAGCGCCGCGTTCGCCTCCGCAAGCGGCCGCTCGGTGATCGGGATCGGCGGCACGCGCCCCGCGCGCACGAGCGCGAGCATTTCCTTCGCCTCGGCGAGCGAGCCCACATAGTTGCCGACGATCGAGACGCCCTTCAGCGGGAAGATCGGGATCGGATATTTCAGCTCGCCGCCGATCAGGCCGGTGACCACCAGCCGCCCGCCGCGGCCGAGCGCGCCAAGCGCGAAGGCGACGGACGCCTCCGAGCCGACGAAATCCACCGCCGCCGCGACGCCTCCGTCGCTTGCGGACAGGACCGCCTTGCGCGCGCCCGGGTCGGCCGGATCGAACGCGGCCGCCGCGCCCATCTGGACGGCGAGCGCACGTTTCTTCCCGTCGATGTCGACGACCAGCGGCTTCTGCTTCGTGGTGGCGAGTAGAAACGACAGCCCCATCAGCCCGACGCCGCCGAGACCGATGAGCAGGACGGGCCCGTCGCCGGCCGCCGCGCCAAGCTTCGCGATCGACGAATAGGCGGTGACGCCGGAGCACATGTAGGTGCCGGCGAGCCCCGGAGAAATCGGCTCGTAGTCGAGCAGGTAGCGCGGATGCGGCACGAGCACGTGGGTCGCGTAGCCGCCGTCCTTCTGAATGCCGATCTGCCGCGGCCTCGCGCACAGATGCTCGTCGCCGCGCAGGCAGAGCGCGCAGCTTCCGCAGCCGATCCACGGATAGACGACGACGCGCCGGCCGATCTCCGCGCCGGCGGCGTCCGGACCGGCGGCTTCGATCGTCCCCTCGATCTCATGCCCGAGCGTGAAGGGAAGCTGCTGGCTGCCCGCCATGTTCAGCTTGCGGCCGCTGCCGAGATCGAAATAGCCGTCGTGCAGATGCACGTCGGAATGGCAGACGCCGCAATGGCCGACGCGCACGACGACTTCACTGCCCTGCGGCGCCGGAAGCTCGGCGGAGATTTCGCTGAGCGGAACCCCGTAATCGGCATAGGCTTGCCGCGTCACGCGCGTCACGACGTCCTCCCAATTCCTGCCGTCAGACGCTAGCCGTTTTTTGCGGAACGCCAAGCAGGTTTGCGAGCGCGACGAAGCCCGCCACGGGGATTTCCTCCGCGCGCCGCGTCGGCTCGATGCCGGCGGCCTCCAGCATCGGTAGCGGATCGACGCCGAGCGAACGCAGGCTTTGCCGCAGCATCTTGCGGCGCTGGCCGAACGCGGCCTCCGTCACGCGCTCGAGCGCGCGGCGGTTGCAGGCGAGCGGCGCCGGCCGCGGCAGGAACTGCACGACCGACGACGTGACCTTCGGCGGCGGCACGAACGCGCTCGGGTTCACATCGAAGAGGATCTTCGCCTCCGTCCGCCACTGCACGAGCACCGAAAGCCGGCCGTAGGTCTTCGAGCCGGGCGCGGCGACGATGCGCTCGGCCACCTCGCGCTGGAACATGAGCACCAGCCGGTCGAACCAGGGCGGCCACGGCTCCTCGCTCAGCCAGTTCACCAGCAAGGGCGTCGCGATGTTGTAGGGGAGGTTGGCGACGACGCGCGCCGGGCCCCCGCCGAGGCGCGGGCGGACGTCGGCTTCGAGCGCGTCGCCCGCGACGATCTCAAGCCGCCCCGGATAGGCTTCGGCGATCTCCTGCAGCGCCGCGATGCAGCGTTCGTCCCGTTCGATGGCGATCACGCGCGCGGCGCCCGTCGCGAGCAGCGCCCGCGTAAGCCCGCCCGGACCCGGCCCGACCTCGACCACGGTGACGCCTTCGAGCGGCCCCGCGGCGCGTGCGATGCGCGCGGTGAGATTGAGATCGAGAAGAAAGTTCTGTCCAAGCGATTTTTTGGCGGCGAGTCCATGCCGCCGGATCACGTCGCGCAGCGGCGGCAGGTCGTCGATCGCGCTCATGCGGCGGGGGCGGGCGCTTCCGCCCTGGCGAGCCGCTCGGCGAGCCTGAGCGCCGCCAGGAGGCTCGACGGGTCGGCCTTGCCGGTGCCGGCGAGATCGAACGCGGTGCCGTGGTCCGGCGAGGTGCGCACGAACGGCAGCCCGAGCGTCACGTTCACCGCGCGGTCGAACGCGAGCGTCTTTGCCGGGATCAGCACCTGATCGTGGTACATGCCGAGCACGACGTCGTAGCGCGCCCGCGCCGCGCGATGGAACAGCGTGTCGGCGGGATACGGCCCGCTCGCCTCGATGTCTTCCGCTTTCAGCTTCGCCACCGCCGGCCGCACGATTGTCTCGTCTTCCCTGCCGATCGTGCCCTGCTCGCCCGCGTGCGGATTGAGCCCGCAGACGGCGAGGCGAGGGCGCGCGATGCCGAAACGGCGGGTGAACTCCCGCGCCACGATCCGCCCGGTCTCAACGATGAGGTCGGTCGTGACGAGCCGCGGGACTTCGGCGAGCGGCACGTGGATCGTGACCGGCACCACCGCGAGTTCCTCGCTCCAGATCAGCATCACCGGCTTCGGCGGCTGGCCGCCCGGTGCCGCCGCGAGCGCGGCGAGAAACTCCGTATGGCCGGGAAAGGGGAAGCCCGCCTGCTGCATCACGGATTTCGCGATGGGATTGGTGACGACGGCTGCGGCTTTGCCGGCCTGCACCAGCGCGACGGCCTGCTCGATCGCGGCGCGCGCCGCGGGGCCGCTCGTCGCGTCCGGCTTGCCCGGCGCCGCCGTTGCCGGAAGCCCGATCGGCTGCACGGGGAGCGCGCCGGAAAACCGTGCAGCGGCGTCCGCCGCGCCGCATTCCGCGATCCTGATCGTCAGCCCGAGCGCCCGCGCCCGCGCTTCCAGCAAGGCCGGGTCGCCGAGCAACAGAAACGGCGGGACGCCGAGCGCCTCGCGTTTCGCCCACAGCGCCAGCGTGAGGTCGGGTCCGATCCCGGCGGGCTCGCCGAGCGTCAATGCGAGCGGGCGGGTCACGGAGCGGCTCATCGGTACTCGATGATCGCCTGCCGCCGCAGCTTGTCGAGAAGTTCCTTTTCCTGCGCCTCGACGCGCGAGGTCAGCAGCTTCTCGCGGATCTCGCGTTGCGCGCTGAGATCGGCGACCGTCTCCTTGCGGCCGCAGACGGCAACCACCTCGATCCCCGCGGCCGTCGCCTCCGGCGGGGTCATGCGGCCGTCCGGCGTCTTTTCCAGCAGCTGCTGCAGGCGCGGCGGAAGGTCCGTGGAGATGCGGACCACGGGATCTTTCACGACGACCTCGGAGTACTCCCGCGCCAGCGCGAGGTCGCGTTCGCAATCGGAGAACTTTGCGCGCAGGGCCTCCGCCTCCTTCATGCGTGCGGCAGGTAGCGAGGCGGGCGAGCCGCGCGGCACGATGAATACAATCTGCCGCAGCGTGTATTGCCACGCCTTCGCCGTCGGCGTTTCGCCGCGGGCGACGAGGGCCGCGACCACGTCGGCATCCCGCACCTGGAAGGTGCCGGGCGATTTCTGCTGCATCACGTCGCGCCAGGCAAGGTCGGCGCGGAGCTTGGTTTTGAACGACTGCGGATCGATGCCCGCCTCGCGCAGCGCGGCGGTGAGCTGGCTCACGTTGCGCCCGGACTGGCTGGCGACTGACGCATAGGCGCGCTCGACCATGGAATCGGTGATGTCGATGCCGAGGCGGCGGGCCTGGTTGAGCTTGACCTTCTGGTCGATCAGTTCCTCGATCACCGCCTTGCGTTGCGGTTGGGTCCGCGAAAAGGCCGCTGTCAGGCGCGTGCGGTTTTCGACGTCGCGCGACGTGATAGGCTCGCCGTTGACGAGCGCAACAATCTGCTGCGCGGCGGCGGGCGAAGGGCCGAGGGCCGTCGCCAATACGGTGGCGACGAGGGCGGGCAGCGCCATCGAACGCAGACGTCTGCGCGCTGCGGCGAGGTTCCTGAAAGAAAGAATCATGATCGCCTCATGCTTGCCGGGCGATGGGGCAGTAGTGGGACAGGCAATCGGCTCTCGTCAATTTGTTTTTTCGCTGCCGACGTGCGTGGAGAATCCCGTTCCGCCGAGAGTGCGCAGGTTCACCCGCATCATGATCTTGTGAACCGGCTTCGTGTACTGGAAGTTCGAATAGTCGGCGAGATAGCTGAAGGTCGCCGCGAAGCACTCGTCCACGTAGTTCAGGCCGACCAGGCCGAGGTCGAACTTGTCGTCGTTCAGGTCGTAGCGCGCGCCGCCGAAGATGCTCCAGTTCTCGTGCAGCTTGAGCACGGCGGTCTGGTAGATGCCCTCGCGTTTCTCGACGTAGCCGATCTGCGGCTGGGCGTCGTAGCGCGCATAGATCGTCGCCAGCGACAGCTTGTCGAACGTCGCCCGCGTTTCGAGCTCAAGCCGCCGCACGTCGAAATTGTTCTTGTCGAAACGCGCGCGCGCCGCATACGAGATGTTGCCGACCGGCTGGAAATAGATGCGCGAGACGTAGTCGGAGACGTCGTTCTCGAGGCCGGATTCGAGGCCGGTATTGGCGGAGTCGGCAAAGGCGTAGGAGTTCTTGCCGGCCAGATGATACGACTGGCCGAACAGCATGTTGATCATGCCGAAGCGGTGGATGTTCGCCGTGTATTGCACGCCGGCGTTCGCCCGCGTGCCGCCCTCGACGCGGTCGTAGCCGGAATATTTGTCGATCGAAAACAGGTTGGTGTCGTCGAAGACGAGGCTCTGCGCGTCCTCGTTCGGGAACTGGCCGATATGCGTCTCGTTCGGGCGCACGACGATCTGTCCGATCGGCTCGATAATCTGCGTGCCCCACGAATGCACGGAGATGAACGGCCAGCGCGCCTCCGCGCCCACCGCCGGCATCGCGCGCACCATCGACTCGCGGTTGGCACCGCCGACAAAGGCGGCCGCGGCGGCATCGTCAGTATCTCGGGTCGCAAGATCGAGTCGCCCACTTGCAAAGGGCTTAAAAACCACACCCCATGGATTGGTAATTGTTCGGCGCCAATACAACTCGGTTGAGAAACGGGTGTAGTCGCCAGCCATGCCCCGCATAAGGCAGTTGTTCGGGTTCTGATTGGTTAGACATTTCAGCGCGTCAGGTTCGCCGGTGGTCTCAGCGGTAATGCGATCAAAGTCCGATTGCTCCCTCGTCAGGCTGACGAAGTTCGCATTGAATCCGACCTCGCCCCCGAGCACCGGCTGCTCCAGCACGCGCGAATAGTCGAGCACGGGATGGATGATGGGGAGTTGATCCTGGTCGTCGGTTCGCCCGAAGCCGATGAAGCCCATCGCCCGTGCGTCGAAATAGCTGCGGTCGCCCTGGCCGGTCAGGTAGATTTGCGAGGTGCGCTCGGAACCCACGCCGTTGGCCGCGGTCGAATAGTCCGACAGGAAATACTTGTCGGTGAGGAGCGTCGCGTCCCATCCCCAGGCCCAGCGCTTGTTGATCCGGAAATGACCTTCCGTCTCCACCGAGCCACGGAAGTCGCGGTCGCCGGGGCTGACGCCGCTCGCATCGCGGAACGCGCTCGAATCCTGCTGGAAGATTCCCGCCGCGCGGATCGAGTACGCGCCGTCCACCAGGCGGTGCCGCCACTCGGCGGAAACGAGCGGCCCGATCTGCCGCGTCATCGGCGCGACCGCAACCGTGAGATCATAGTTCGGCGCGAGCGCCCAATAATAGGGGATGCTGACGCCGGTACCGGTACGGCTGTTCGAGAAGAACGTCGGCAGCAGGAAGCCCGTCTGCCGCTTCACCGTCGGATCGGGATGCCAGAAATACGGGAAGTAGGCGACCGGCACCCCGAAGAACTCGATCGACGCATCCTCATAATGGATGACGCGCTCTTTCTCGTTGTGGACGATGCGCTTCGCTTTCACCTGCCACAGCGGCGGCTTCGACGGATCGTCTTTGCACGGCTCGCACGCCGTGTAGGCGCCGCTGCGCAATTCGGTGATGTTGTCGTCGCGGCGCTCGGCGCTTGCGGCGGCAATGCGCGTCCGCTCCGGCGTCTCGATCAGGAGCGACTGGACGAAGCCGTCGCGGAAATCCGCGTCGAGATTGATGTGGTCGGTGTAGATGACGTTGCCGTCTTTGGTCTGGTAGCGGACGTTGCCGCGCGCTTCGAGGCGGTTGGTCTTGCGGAAGTGCGTGACGCGGTCGGCCTCGAGCACCGAGCCGTCGTAATAGATCTGCACCTTGCCGACGGCCGAGACTTCTTCGCGGGCCTGGTCGTAGACGAGCTCGTTCGCCTGCACGAGCATCTTCGCGCTCGGATTGACCTTGACCTGGCTGCGAAGGTTGGTGGCGCCCTTGCCCTTGGCCGCGGACTGTTGCGCCGAGGCATCGGAGACGCCGACGCAGGCGAGGGCGGCGGCGAGCGCGAACGCAAACGTGCGGCCCCGGCCCGTGCCGGGGCGCATCCCCCATCCCCCTGGCGTCTGGACGGCGCTACGCGGCCACATCTACCCGTCCTCTTGGTACAGCAGGACCAAGCACCCCATTAACGACCCGAAGACCGCAGGAAACCACGCGGCGGCGACGGGGTGGATGATCCCGCCTTCACCGAGCTCCTCGGCCAGTCTGGACACCACATAAAGCAGAAACCCTGCTACCACGCCACTAACAATCATCTTTCCCACGCCGCCGAAGCGGAACATCCGCAGGCTGACGACGGCGGCGATGACCACCATGGCAATCAGGAGCAAAGGCCGCGCTAACAGCACCTGATATTGCAGCCGGTACCGCTCGGTCCTGAGGCCCGCGCGCTCGGTCGCTTCGATCGCCTCGGGCAAATTCCAGAAGGAAAGGGAATCCGGGCTCGCCAGCCGCCCCCGTACCTGTTCCAAAGTGAGATTCGTGCTGACCAGATAGGTATCATATTCTTGCGGCTCGGCCTGTGCGTTGAACACCTTGGCCCCGCGCAATACCCAGTTTCCTTCCTCGAGCGTGGCGCTCGGCGCCTCGACGCGCTCGATGAACTTGCCGGTGCGGTCGAAGGAGAAGATCTTCACCCGGCGCAATTGCCGCCCGCCCTCGGCGGTCGCCTGCGCCTGCAGAATCGACTGCCCGTCGACGCTCTGCTGGCGCACCCAGATGTCCCGGCCCGCCGACTGGAATAGCGTCGCCCCCCGCTGGTTGAGCATGCTCGCTTCGACGAGATTGGCCTGCTCCTTCATGGCGGCGGAGAGCGGGTTGTAGACCGTGACCGCGAAGATCCCGATCGTGAGCGCAACCGCGGCTGATGAGCCCGTGAATTGCCACACCGACATCCCCGCGGACCGCGCAATCACGAATTCGAGCCGCCGCGAGAACGTCAGGAACGTGCCCATCGCCCCAAGCAGCACCGCGAACGGCAGAAGCTGCTCGGTGAACGCGGGCAGGCGCAGGAACACGAGATAGGCGAGGCTCGTGAACGAGGCGTCCGGCCGGTGGCCGAAGCGGCGCGTCAGCTCCAGGAAATCCACCAGCGCGATCAGGCCGACGCACGAGAAGAACACCATCGCCACCGCGCCGAGAAACCGGCGTCCGAAATAGCGGCCCAATGTTCCGAATGCGATCACGCCGCGCCCCTCACGTCGTGCTGAGTTTTTCGACGCGCGTGTTGATCGCGTCGGCGAGGCGCAGGAGCGGCGCGGGCACGCTCGCCTCCACATTGGCAAGCGACACGTAGGTGCCGATGCCGATGACCGCGATCGGCACGACATAGGGAAGCGGCCATGCCATCGCGGTGCGTTCGATCAGGCCGCCAGAGCCGAGGCCGATCACTTCCACGAACAGGAACGCCGTGCTTGCCCCGGCGATGGAAAGACCGCGGCTCTGCCGCGTCGTGCGCGGATTGCCGAGAAAGGCGAAGGCGATCACGAATGCCGCGATCGGATAGAACGGCGTCGAAAGCCGCTTGTGCAGCTCGACGCGGAAGCGCGCGGCATCCTTCCGGTAGATTTCGTCATCCGCCGCGGGCCACAGGAGCTCGGAGAGGCTGCGGAACGCCGCGCGGTCGCCGATCGAGGCGCTCGCCGGGTCGAACTGCGAAAGATCGAAACCGTAGCGCTCGAACTCGACGATCGAGCTGTTGCGCGCGTCCCCGCCGCCGCGGTGGATCGAGCCCTGCTCGAGCACGAGGATGAGCGCGGAGGCGGACGGCACGATGCGCCCGCGTTCTGCGATGTAGGTCGTGATCTGCGCGCTGTCGCGTGCGTCGTTGATGAAGATGCCGAGCAGCGCGCCGCCGGACGCGCGTTCGCGCACATGGAAGGTGAGCCCGCGCTCGATCGAGGTGAAACGGCCGGGCATGGCGACGTTCGTCACGATGTCCGCGTTCACGTTGGAGAGTTGCTCGCGCAGCGACCGCATGCTGCGCGCGCTGAGGTCGGCGCTGATCAGCATCGAGAGGGTCGCGACCACGATTGCAAGCGCAAGCGGCGCCCGGAACATGTGCCACGGGCTGATGCCGGCCGCGCTCATGGCGACCAGCTCGGAATCCGAGTTGAGCTTGTTCAGCGTGTAGATGACGGCGAGGAAGAGGGCGATCGGCGCCACCACCGCCATCAGCGTCGGCAGCGACAGCGCGGTCACGGTGAAGAACACCCAGACGGTCTGGCCCTGGCTGGTCAGTAGATCGACCCGGCGGAGCGCCGTGGTCACCCAGACCATGCTCGTGAGGACGAGCAGCACGGCGAGGAAAGCGCCTCCGGCCGTGACCAGAATGTAGCGGTCCAACCTGCCCATTAGTCCCCGGTAATCCCCTGGCGGCCGCCCCCAGCCGCGCCCCATGCCTCGGTTGCAAGCTGGGGCCCAAATGCGGCCTCCTCGCGGCGTCTTACCGGGCTTCCCCGGATGGGCTAAGAGTGCGTCTTTCCAGCATCGGAGCCTCCGAATCATGGCCAATTCGCCGAAGTTTTCCTTTGTCGAGAATGCCCCCGCCCAGACCGGCGTGCTCGTGGTCCTGACCGACGAGAGCCTGCGATTCGGCCCGACGGCGTCGAAGGCGGTCGGCCCGGCGAAGGACCTGATCGCCCGGGCGGCCAAGGCAGACGGCTTCAAGGGGAAAAAGAACAAGGTGCTGGAGCTGATCGGCCCGCACGGATTGAAAGCCGACCGTCTCGTCGTGGCCGGCGTCGGCAAGCGGAAGGATCTGAAGGAGTCCGACTGGGCGAAGCTCGGCGGCGCCGTCATGGCGAAAATCCCGCCGGCCACCAAGGCTGCCGCGGTCGTCCTCGACCTGCCGGAGGGCAAGGTGTCGGACACCGAGGCCGCGGAGTTCGCGCTCGGCATGAAGCTCCGCGCCTATCGCTTCGACCGCTACAAGACGAAGAAGAAGGAAGACGACGACAGCAAGGACGAGCCGACGCACGCAGCGATTTCGCTCGCCGTCGCGAACGTCGCCGATGCGCGCAAGGCGTGGGCGGAGCGCGAGGCGGTCGGCGACGGCGTGATCCATGCCCGCGAGCTTGTGAACGAGCCGCCGAACGTCCTGTTCCCCGTCGAGTTCGCCCGCCGCGCCTCCGAGCTGAAGAAGCTCGGCGTCGAGGTCGATGTGCTCGACGTCAAGGCGATGCAGAAGCTCGGCATGAATGCGCTGCTCGGCGTCGGCCAAGGCTCGGCGCACGAAAGCCGCACCGTGATCATGCGCTGGAACGGCGGCAAGAAGAGCGACGAGCCGTTGGCCATCATCGGCAAGGGCGTCTGCTTCGACACCGGCGGCATCTCGATCAAGCCCGCCGCCAGCATGGAAGACATGAAGGGCGACATGGCGGGCGCGGCCTGCGTCGTCGGCCTGATGCACGCGCTCGCCAAACGCAAGGCGAAGGTGAACGTGATCGGCGCAATCGGCGCCGTCGAGAACATGCCGAGCGGCACCGCGCAACGGCCGGGCGACATCGTCAAGTCGATGTCCGGTCAGACGATCGAGATCGTCAACACCGACGCCGAGGGCCGGCTCGTGCTCGCCGACGTCGTTTGGTACGTGAAGGAGAAGTACAAGCCGAAATTCATGGTCGATCTCGCGACGCTGACCGGCGCGATCCTCGTCTCGCTCGGGCACGAATATGCGGGGCTCTTCTCGAACGACGACAAGCTCGCCGAACGCCTGATCGAAGCCGGCAACGAGACCGGCGAGCGCGTGTGGCGCATGCCGCTCGGGCCGGAGTTCGACAAGATGATCGATTCCAAGTTCGCCGACATGAAGAATGTGGGTGAGGGAAGGAACGCCGGCTCATCGACCGCCGCACAATTCATTCAGCGATACGTCGGCAAGACGCCGTGGGCGCATCTCGACATCGCCGGCACCGGCATGGGCGTGAAGCCTTCCGAGATCAACCAGAGCTGGGGACCGGGCTGGGGCGTGCGCCTGCTCGAGCGGCTGATCGCGGATCACTATGAGAGATGAAAACGATGTGGTCGAAAGGGGCTTGAGGAGATATATTGCTCGTGATGACAAAGCTGCTCGAAGAAGCGATCAAGAAAGTTCGTGATCTGCCGGAATCCGATCAGGATCAGGCGGCGGAGATATTACTTTCGCTGGCGGCGAAAAGTGACGAGATCGTGCCGCTCGACGACGAGACAAGAGCGGCGATTCGCGAAGGAAAGGCTCAGGCCCGGCGTGGAGAATTCGTCAGCGACGAGGATATGGCCGCCTTCTTCAAGCGCCACGGCGTATGAAGGTTCGTTACACGCTACGCGCCCACGCCGATCTCGACGCGATCTACCTTTTTCTCGACGAGCGCAATCCGGCTGCTGCTCGCTCCGTCAAGCGATTCATCGAGCAAAGGATCGCCTGGTTGGCCGATTTTCCATACGTTGCTTCAGCGACCGACGAGCCCGGTATTTTTGAGCTTACGATCACGCGCTATCCTTATAAAGTTTATTATGAAGTGCAGGGCGATGAAGTCTGGATCGTGCACATCCGTCACGCGGCGCGCCGTCCCTGGCCGCAATCACGCTGAACCGGAGTGTCGCCCGTGACCGAGGTTCATTTCTATCACTTACAGCGCCAGCCCTTGGAAAAGGCGCTGCCGCAACTGGTCGAGAAATGCCTCGAGCGCGGCTGGCGCTGCGTCGTGCAGGCGGACTCGGAGGAACGCGTCGAGGCGCTCGACACGTTGCTGTGGACCTATCGCGAGGACAGCTTCCTGCCGCACGGCACCGACCGCGAGACGGAAGCCGCCGACATGCCGGTCGTGCTGACGACCAAGGACGTGAACCCGAACGGCGCGCAGGCGCGCTTCCTCGTCGATGGCGCAAACGCGGACGACCTCTCGCCCTATGAGCGCGCGATCTTCCTGTTCGACGGCAACGACCCCGATGCCGTCGACGCCGCCCGCGACAACTGGAAAGAGGCGCAAGGGGCAGGCTTCGAGGTCGTCTATTGGCAGCAGGACGCTCAGGGCCGCTGGCAGAAGAAGGCGTGAGGCGGGAGGCGACCATGCCAAACGAGTTGAGGGTGTTCTTTGACGCCTACCGGGATTCCTTTCCCGAAGGCGCCGCCGCCATTGCCGCGTTCTATGCGGAGCCGTGCATGACCGCGCGCGCCGGCGTCGTGCGCGTGCACGCGACGCGTGCCGACCTGACGGCGCTCTTCGCCGGGGTCGATCGCCAGTATCGCGCGCGCGGTTATGTCCGGGCCGAGTATGAGATCGTCGATCATCGCGTCCTCGGCGCCAACGCCGCATTGGCGACGGTCCGCTGGGCCTACAAGAGCGTGACCGGCGAGACGATCTGGGAAACGACCTTCTCGTACAATCTCTACAGGCGCGATGGGGCCTGGAAGATCCTCGTCCAGACCATGCACGACGACTGACGCCGGCTTGTGCCGGCGCGTTAGGCTTGTCGCTTGCCGCCGCCGAATCCCGCTTCGCGCTGGAACAGGATGAGATCGAACGACGGCGCAAAGTCGTGCCCGCCGATGGCGGTCAGGAGCGCGTGCGCCTGTCCCCGGTGGTGGGTCTGATGATTGAAGAAATGGTCGAGGGCCGGCGCGAGCGGCTGCGTGATCGTCCTCGGATTGGTCACCGTCCGATACGTGAATTCGCCGGCAAGCTTCGCGTCGTCGAGGCTCTCGATGTAGCGCGAAATGCGCCTGTCTTCCGCCCAGCGCGCCTCGCACAGCGCCGCGAGATCGTCAAACAGGATCGCGTCGAGGCTCGGCGGTTGCTCGCCTTCGCCGGTGAAGCGCCGCATCCAGATGCGGTCGGCGACGAGCAGGTGATTGAGCGTGCCGTGCACGGACTTGAAGAAGGCGCCGCGATCGGCGCGGTAGTCCGTATCGGAGAGCTTGGCGGCGGCATCGTACAGCCGTTCGTTCGCCCAGGCATTGTAGCCGGCGAACATGCTGTATCGTTCGATCATCCCCGCTCTCTGCACTTAATGATCGCCCGCTCGTCCTCATCCTGAGGAGCCCCGCCACCTCATCCTTCGAGACGCGCGCTTCGCGCGCTCCTCAGGATGAGGCGGCGAGTGACTCAGGTGGCGGGGCGTCTCGAAGGATGAGGACGCCGCGCCGTTTACAACATAAAACGTATCATGAGCTCGCGGAACGCGATCACGGCCACGATCATGAGCACCGGGTATAGCCGATAGACCGTCGGCGCATCGCTGCGCACGAGCACGCGCAGGACGATCGCGGGCGTCGCGATCAGTGCGCAGAGCAGCGTCCAGTAGATGTAGCGGTACTCGTGGGCGATGCCGATGATGAAATAGCCGAGCGCGTACATGGCGCCGGAAAGCGTGAGCGAGACGATGATCGTGCGCGTGCTCTCGTTCCAGATGCCGAGCCCCGCCCATGCCCACGCAAGGCAGATCAAGAGCCACACGTAGGGCGGGCCGAGCGGCGAATTGTTCAGCGCCTGCGCGCCCGCGTCGATCATATGAAACAGCCACGTCGGCTCGAACGTGAATTCCTTCTGGTTGCCCGACTGCCAGCCGGTGAACACCGGCTCCTTGCAGTCCGTGCACAGGAACTGGAAGAAGCGGTTGGCGTGCGCGAACCGGTGGCTGAGATAGGCGAAGGGATGCGAGGCGATCGCCTCGAGCCATAGTTTCGAGAGCGGCCAGCCGAAATTCGGCTTCATCTTTTCATAGACTTCCGGACAACCGCGCTCGCCGACCATCCAGCCGTACACGTCCCAGTGCCGCGGCGTGTAGCAGGTGGCGTTACGCGCGACGAAGTCCGGACCGAAGAATCCCTGGAAGCCGTCGCTGCCCGAGAAATAAGTGATGCCGCCGATGTCGAACACCTGCAGCTGCGACATCGGCTTGATGTCTTCGACGCGGAAGAGGTTGCGGTCGGCGAGGATGTGCGCGGGCGCGACCGCCGCCGAGATGACGCAGACGATGATCGCCCGCTTGAAAATGGAGACGCCGGCCCAGCGCTTGCTGATGGCGCGGCCGGCAAGATCGATGAGCGGCGGCAGCCCAAACAGGCTGTTCGCGCGCATGAACGCGCCCATGACGAGGAACAGCCCCATCAGCGGCAGCGCGAGCGTGCGCCAGCGGATCGTGCCGCTGACGACGCCGGCGGCGATGCCCGCGCCGATCAGCAGGGACGTCGCCATGCTGATGTCCTTCACGAGCTGGCCGTTGTAGTTGAGCGCCATCGGATAGAAGGCGGCGAGGAAGGTCAGGCTGGCGAGCAGCCGCCCTTCGTGCCGCAGCGCGTCGGCGATCAACACGAAGCCCGCCCAGTACGCGGCGACGAACAGCACGAACATCGGCTGCGGCCCGTCATGGATGGCGCGCAGCGGGTACCAGAGGAAGCCGAGCAGCGGCGGCTGCCAGTTCGTCCATTTGCCGGTGCGCGAGGCGTCGAAATACGCCCATGCGTCGTGGTGCAGAAGCCCCGGATAGAACGCGATGAAGTTCGCGACCGCCGCGATCAATGCCGCGAGCAGCAGCGTGCGGCGGAATTTCAGTTGGTCTGCGGCGGTGTCGGTCAAGTTCGGGAGCCCGTGAAACGAAGCGCGCGAGACAGCCGGAAGATTGTGTAGCGATTGCGGCGCCCGCTGCATACACGAACCCCGGCCAGGCGGGGGAGACTGGCCGGGGTCATGCGTCCGCTACCGGGCAAACCGTCGGGGATCAGTAGTAGCAGACGAACCCGCCGCGCGAGACGCGGATGCAGTTGTGGTACGACAAGCCGCGGAAAGCCCACGGTCCGGGCGCCCAGAAGTGCCGGCGGAAGTCGCGGCGAACATCGCGGCGAACATGGCGCCGGACATCCCGGCGGACGTGCCGGACCTGCTCCACCTGGCTGCCGGCGTTCTTCACCGCGATATGCGCGGGCGCAATCGGCGCGGCGGATGCGGGGGCGGCGAAGCTGAAAGCGGCGGCGGCCGCCAGCGCGATCAATGCGATTCTCATGGTGCGATCTCCTCTGGTTCAGTCGTTTCATCGACCGTGACGCGACGATCTTGCCGCGCGCCCGCTGAACTCGATCTGAGCGTGTCGTTGCCGTGCGTTCAGATTGGTGAGCGAAAATCGGCTTCGCGTTCTCTCTGCCGCTTCACGCGATCGCCCGGCCGTTGGGCCGGGCGAGCAGGACGGATTGGCGAATTTGTGTGCGATGCGTCAGCGCGCGATGCGGCGGTGCGGGTTTGCATGGACGCGGCGGGCGACCATGGGGCCGCTCGCAAATCCGATCAGCACGAGCGATGCGGCGAGGACGAAGAAGGCGAAGACTTCCGCGGTCATGACGGTCTCCTGTTCTTCCGGACGCAGACTGCCAAGGCTGCGCTGAACCGCCCCTTAGCCGTGCGTTCATTTGCCGTTCATCCCCCGGGCTTGCCGCCCTTCGGATGCGCCGATATAGAACTCGTCCGATCCCACCCTGGTTCCCTCCCGAACAAGGACCCGTCTATGGCGCTGGAGCGCACATTTTCGATCATCAAGCCCGACGCCACCCGCCGGAACCTGACCGGCGCCATCAATGAGCGGATCGAAAAGGCGGGCCTGCGGATCGTCGGCCAGCGCCGGATTCGGATGTCGCGGGAACAGGCGGAGGGGTTTTACGCGGTGCACCACGAGCGCCCGTTCTTCAAAAGCCTCGTCGAGTTCATGACCTCCGGCCCGGTTGTGGTGCAGGTGCTCGAAGGCGAGAATGCGGTCGCAAAATATCGTGAAGTCATGGGCGCGACCGATCCCGCCAAGGCCGCGGCCGGCACGATCCGCAAGGACTTTGCGGAATCGGTCGAGGCCAATTCCGTTCACGGCTCCGACAGCCCCGAAAACGCGAGGATCGAGATCGAATTCTTCTTCAAGCCGGCGGATATCGTCGGCTGAATCTAAAAAGACGATCCCTGGGGACGGACAACGCCGATGCTTGAAGCGATTTCCCAGTGGGCTGCCACGGAGTTCACGCCGGACTTCTGGCTGAAGCTGCTTCAGATCGTCTGGATCGACATCCTGCTCGCCGGCGATAACGCCGTCGTGATTGCGATGGCGTGCCGCGCGCTGCCGCCGAAGACGCGCCGCTGGGGCATCGTGCTCGGCGCGCTGGTGGCGGTGCTCCTGCGCATCCTGTTTGCCGGCATCATCACCACGCTCCTCAACGTCTGGGGCCTGAAGGTCGCTGGCGGACTGGCGCTCATCTATATCGCCGTCGAGTTGCTGCAGCCGCAGAAGGGTGACGGAGAGAGTTCGATCCAGGCTTCGGAGTCGCTGTTCCGCGCCGTGCGCACGGTCGCGATCGCCGACCTCGTGATGAGTCTCGACAACGTGATCGCCATCGCCGGCGTCGCGCGCGGCGATATCGTCCTGCTCGCGCTCGGCCTTGCGATCTCCATCCCGCTCGTCATCGGCGGCGCGACGCTGATTACCGCGATGCTCGACCGCTTCCCGGTCCTGGTGCAGGCGGGCGCCGCGCTGCTCGGCTGGATCGCGGGCGAGATGATCGTCTCCGACGCCGCGGTCGTGAACTGGATCGGCGAGGATCTCGCCAGGCAGATCTACTATCCGGCTGCGGTCGTCGGCGCTGCAATCGTGTTGACGATCGGCGCCATCCTCAAACGCCGCCACGCGCATGCTGCGAAGGCCGCCCAAGCGGAGTCGGATACGCTCGAAGCCTCCAGCACCAATCCAAATACGAAACCAGAGATCGAAGAGCCGGCGGAAAAGACGCGCGTGCAATGACAACAAAGAGCTGCGCCCGTCTCGTGTTCGTCGCCGTTCTCCTTTCGGTGGGGCTTGCGGCTTGCTTTGAGACGGTGAGTCCCGATCCCAAGCCCGCCTCCGCATCGTCGCGTTCGGCGAAGACAGCGAAGTCGGCGCCGGCGGCCGCGCTGGCAACGGCGAACGCCGCAGAGCAGGTGCGGCAGCGGATTCGCAGCGAGTGCGGGGTGGAAGTCGGCGGCCTGTTCGGCGCGGACGACAAGGGCGCCAAGCAGTGCGATTGCTACGCCAATGCAGTCGTCAAGGCGCTCCGCACGGAAGACTTCGAGTACTACCTCACCTACAACATCGTCCCGACGCTCACGATCACCAAGCCCGACGATTTGAAGAAGGCTTGCGGGATCAGCGTCGCCGGCCAATCTGGCCGACCGCCATCGTCTGAGACGCGCTGAGCACGGTCAGAGCGGCGGCGAGAGCAGCGCGGCTCCTTCCGCCGCGCTCACGCCGTCGATAACGACCCGGTTTCCCTCGATCTTCAGCCGGCCTTCCGCCAGCCACCGCAATGCTGCCGGGTAGATCCGGTGCTCTTCGGCGAGCACCCGCGCGGCAAGGGTCTCTTCGTCGTCGCCTGTGAGCACCGGTACGGCCGCCTGCACGATGATGGGCCCGGAATCGAGTTCCGGCTCCACGAAATGCACGGTGCAGCCGTGGATCTTCACCCCCGCCGCAAGCGCGTGCGCATGCGTGTCGAGCCCCTTGAACGCGGGCAGGAGCGCCGGATGCACGTTCAGCATCCGCCCACTCCACTTTTGCACGAACGGCGTCGGCAGCAGCCGCATGAAGCCTGCGAGGCACACGATCTCGACCTTGGCTGCCTGCAACGCCTCGTCGATCGCTTTCCCGAATGCGTCGCGGTCGGCGAATTTCCGATGATCGATGACGGCCGTCGCGATCCCCTGCAAAGACTCATGCGCGAGCCCGGCGGCCGACGGCTCGTTGGAAATGACGAGCGCGATCTCCGCCGGATAATCCTTCGCGCCGGCGGCGTGAATGAGCGCCGCCATGTTCGAGCCGCGGCCCGAGATAAGGATGCCAACCCGCTTGCGCGCCATCGTCATCCGCCGAGCGCAAGCGTGCCGGTGAACGCGGTGTGCGGCTTGCCGCTGGCGGCGGCCACTTCGCCGAGGCGGATCACTTGCTCGCCGGCCTGCTCGAAAGCGCCGGCGACGCGTTCCGCCTGCTTCGCGTCGGCAATCACGACAAAGCCGATGCCGCAATTGAACGTGCGCAGCATCTCGCTCTCTTCAATGCGTCCGGCCCGCGCGAGCCACTGGAAGACCGGGAGCACCGGAATCTTATCGAGCGCGATCCGCGCCGCCGTTCCGTCCGGCAGCACACGCGGCACGTTCTCTGTCAGCCCGCCGCCGGTGATGTGCGCAAATGCCTTGACGCCCGGTCCGGCCTTCAGCGCCGCGAGCGCGGGCTTCACATAAATCCGCGTGGGCGTGAGCAGCGCTTCGCCGAGCGGCTGACCGGAGGCGAACGGCGCAGGCGAACCAAGCGCCAACCCGGCCTCCGCGATCACCCGCCGCACCAGCGAGAATCCATTGGAATGCACGCCGGACGAGGGAAGGCCGAGGATGACGTCGCCCGGCGCAACGTCCGTGCGCGGCAAGAGCGCGTCGCGCTCCACCGCGCCGAGCGCGAAGCCTGCGAGATCATAGTCGTCGGCCGCATAGAGCCCCGGCATCTCCGCCGTCTCGCCGCCGATCAGCGCACAGCCCGCCTCGCGGCATCCCGCGGCGATCCCCGCCACCACGTCGCGCGCCTGTCCGGGGTCGAGCTTCCCGCAGGCGAAGTAGTCGAGGAACAAGAGCGGTTCCGCGCCCTGCACCACGAGGTCGTTGACGCTCATGGCGACGAGGTCGATCCCGATCGTGCCGTGCTTGCCGGTTTCGATCGCGAGCTTGAGCTTGGTGCCGACGCCGTCCGTCGCCGCCACGAGCAGCGGGTCGCGGTAGCCCGCGCGCTTGAGGTCGAACACGCCGCCGAAACCGCCGATCGCGGCGTCCGCGCCCGGCCGTGCCGTGGCGCGGGTGAGGGGCTTGATGAGATCGACCAGCCGGTTGCCGGCGTCGATATCGACTCCGGCCTCGCGATAGCTGAGCCCCCGATCCTTGTTCATATGCCTTTATTCGTGCGCTGCACTCGCCCGCCGCGGGGCGTACCCCGAACGCGAAAACGGCGCAAGGCTGCGGCTTATTGCACCGCCGCTTGGCAAGAGGCCGGGCCGGGGTTTATGTCCAAGCGCTAGTGTCGCGGTTCGGAAGTTCGCCCGGATTCTCAGCTTGCTCCGGGGCGAACTTCCGAACCAAAGCGACACTAGCATGCTTATAATTCTAGTGTCCCTTTGGACCCGAAGTTCGCAACGCGCGTGCCGAGCGATCGTGCGAACTTCGGGTCCGGGACACTAGGGTGCGATCGCTTCAGGTGGAAGTGCTCGCGCTTCCACCTGAAGCGTGAATCGCACCCTAATCTATTGAAAGGGTCGGATTCACGATCCAGATGGAATCGCCTTGCGATTCCATCTGGATCGATCCGACCCTAGCGGCGGGGGTCTAGAACTGCCTTGAACTTACCCAATCTCATCACCGTCGGCCGGATCTTTTGCGTCCCATTCATCGTTTGGGCCATCACGGTCGGTCAATATCAGCTTGCGTTCTGGCTGTTCGTCATCGCCGGCATTTCCGATGCGGTCGACGGCTTCCTCGCCAAGCGCCTCGAAGCGAAGAGCGAGTTCGGCGCCTATCTCGACCCCCTGGCGGACAAGGCGCTCCTGATGTCGATCTACGTGACGCTCGGCATCGCCGGACAGGTGCCCCTCTGGCTGGTAATTGCGGTGGTTTCCCGCGACATCATGATTCTCGGCGCGGTCATCGTCGCCTGGATTGTCGAGAAGCCGATCGCCATCCAGCCGCATATCGTGTCAAAGCTGAACACACTGGCGCAGATCCTCCTCGTGATCGTGATCCTCGCCTCCGATGCTTTCGCCTTCGATTGGCGGCTCATCAGCGAAGGACTGGTGTTCGCCGTGGCGGTCTTGACGGGGCTTTCCGCCGCCTTCTATCTCGCAGCCTGGATGCGGCACATGGCGGCCTGATTCCGCCCTTTCGGCGCACGCCCGAGGACCCTGCCCGGAAACCTGGTTATGAACCTGCAGCGGCAAGTCATATTCTGGGTCGGCGCGCTCATTGTTTTTATCCTGTTCACCTGGATTCTGAGCGACGTCCTGCTGCCGTTCGTGGCCGGCATCGCGCTCGCCTATTTCCTCAACCCGCTCGCCGATCGCCTGGAGTCGTATGGCTTCAATCGCCTGGTCGCGACCTTGCTCGTGACCGGGGTGTTCGCGCTCTTCTTCATCGCCGTCGCGATCATCGTCATTCCGTTGCTGGGCTCCCAGCTCTTCGCGTTCATCAGCCGCATTCCTGAATACGTCACGCGCCTGCAGCAACTTCTGCTCGATGAGGCGGTGCAGGACCGGCTGCATGCGCTGCTGGGGGGCGAAAAGATCGACCTGCGCAAGACGGTCGGCGATCTGATGGGGCAGGGAGCGACCTGGCTCGGCACCTTCCTGCAGGGCCTCTGGTCGGGCGGGCGCGCGCTGATCTCGCTGGTCGCCGTCGTGGTCATCATGCCGATCGTCGCCTTCTATGTGCTGGTCGATTGGCATCGCATGGTCGCCAAGGTGGATTCCTGGCTGCCGCGCCGGCACCGCAAGACGATCCACGGCCTCGCCCGCGAGATTGATGCGGCGTTGGCCGGTTTCATCCGCGGACAGGGGTTGGTCACGCTCATCCTCGGCACCTTCTATGCGGTGGGGCTGACGCTCGTCGGCTTGAATTTCGGCCTCCTGATCGGCTTCGGCGCTGGCATCCTGAGCTTCGTCCCCTATATCGGCTCGACCACGGGCCTGTTGATCGCCGGCGGAGTCGCCTTCGCCCAGTTCTGGCCGGACTGGATCTGGATCGTCTCCGTCGTCGTCATCTTCTTTGTCGGTCAGTTCATCGAGGGTTATTTCCTGCAGCCGAAGCTCGTCGGCGATCGCGTCGGCCTGCATCCCGTCTGGCTGATCTTCGCGCTGTTCGCCTTCGGTTATCTGCTCGGCTTCGTCGGCATCCTGCTCGCCGTGCCGCTCGCAGCCGTGACCGGTGTGCTCACGCGCTTCGCCCTGAAGCAATATCTCGCGAGCCCGCTCTACACGGGCGAGACGCGGCAATCGTCCTCGGAAAAGTCGGGACGGCGTTGAGCCATGCCCGACCCCGGCGCCCGGCAGCTCACCCTCGACCTGCCTCACGCGGAAAGTTTCCACCGCGACGATTTTCTCCCCGATCCGTCCAACGAAGCGGCGCTCGCGCTCGTCGACGCCTGGCCGGACTGGCCCGATCGCTTTGCCGCGATCGTCGGACCGGCAGGTTCGGGCAAAAGTCATCTCGCCGCGATCTGGGCCGAGCGCTCCGGCGCGCGCGTGGTGGACGCCGCTTCCCTCACGCTCGAAGAAGTGCCGCGCGCGCTCGTGACCGGCGCCCTCGTGCTGGAGGATCTGTCGCCGGATCGGGTCGACGAAACGGCGCTCTTTCATCTGCTCAATCTCGCGCGCCAGGAAGGCGCCTATATCCTGATCACGGCCGCGAAGCGCCTCGACCTGGAGGGCTACACGCTCGCCGATCTGGCTTCCCGTCTGCGCGCCGTGCCGGCGATCTCGTTGTCGCCGCCCGGCGACGCGCTCCTGGCCGCCGTCCTGGTCAAGCATTTCGCCGATCGCCAGCTCATGGTGGATGAGGACACGGTCGCTTATCTGTTGAGCCGGATCGAGCGCTCGCTCGCGGCGGCCCGCGAGGCCGCGGGCCAGCTCGACCAAGCCTCGCTTTCGCGCGGCCGGCGCATCACCCGGGCGCTTGCCGCCGAGCTGTTCCGGACCGAAGAATCCAAGTCCTGACAAGGACTTGCCTCCCGTCACGGCAGCGTCATCGAAATTTCAACACTGGTAATGATACTGTCCGGCAAGGCGGCGGAACGGGAGAAGTCAGATGTCGGCCGAGGTCACCGCAATCCGGGCGCGGCGTGTCGAAGACACGCCGGCGGAGCCGGTTGCGCCTGAAGCCGACCTCGCCGCAAGCCCCGAGCGCTTCATCAACCGCGAGCTTTCCTGGCTGCATTTCAATCGCCGCGTGCTCGAGGAAGCCGCCAACCCGAACCATCCGCTGCTCGAGCAGCTTCGCTTCCTCTCGATCTCGGCGGCGAATCTCGACGAATTCTTCATGGTCCGCGTCGCCGGCCTCAAGGGCCAGGTGCGCGCGGGCGTCACCACCGCGAGCCCCGACGGGCTCACGCCCGCCCAGCAACTGGTGCACATCGGCGCGGCGGTGGCGAAGCTCGCCTCCGACCAGCAGGCGCGCTGGCGCGAGCTGCGCCGCGAGCTGGGCGAGGTCGGCATCCTGCTGGTCGATGGCTCCGACCTCCTGAAGAGCGAGCGGGCGTGGCTGGAAGAGCACTTCCTGCACCATATTTTCCCGGTGCTGACGCCGCTTGCGATCGACCCCGCACATCCGTTCCCGTTCATTCCCAATCTCGGCTTCTCGCTCGCCCTGCAGCTCGTCCGCGCCAGCGACGGCCGCGGCATGAACGCGCTCATTCGCGTGCCGGCGCAGATCGAGCGTTTCATCCGTCTGCCGGACCGCAAGGAAGGCGAGCTGCGCTTCGTGACGCTCGAAGCGGCAATCGCACTCTTCATCGGCCGCCTGTTCCCCGGCTACGCGGTCGGCGGCAGCGGCGCCTTCCGCATCATCCGCGACAGCGACATCGAAGTGGAAGAAGAGGCGGAAGACCTGGTCCGCCTGTTCGAGAGCGCGCTGAAGCGCCGCCGCCGCGGCTCCGCGATCCGGCTCGAGATCGGCGCCGAGATGCCCGACGAATTGCGCATCTTCGTCGTGCACGCGCTCGGCGTCGCCGAAGACGAGGTCTTCATCGTCGATGGCGAGCTGGCGCTGAACGAGCTGTCGCAGCTTGTGGCGATCGACCGCCGCGACCTGAAATTCAAGACCTACAACCCGCGCTTCCCCGAGCGCATCCGCGAGCAGGGCGGCGATTGCTTTGCCGCAATCCGGCAGAAGGACCTCGTCGTTCACCATCCTTATGAATCGTTCGACGTGGTGGTCCAGTTCCTGATGCAGGCGGCGCGCGATCCCGACGTGGTCGCGATCAAGCAGACGCTCTACCGCACCTCGTCCGACAGCCCGATCGTGCGCGCGCTTGCCGAAGCCGCCGAAGCCGGCAAGTCGGTGACCGCGCTGATCGAGTTGAAGGCCCGCTTCGACGAGGAAGCCAACATCCGCTGGGCGCGTGCGCTGGAGCACGCGGGCGTGCAGGTCGTCTTCGGCTTCATCGAGATGAAGACGCACGCCAAGCTGTCGCTGGTCGTCCGCCGCGAGGGCAAGTCGCTGACGAACTACGTCCATGTCGGCACCGGCAACTACCACCCGGTTACCGCACGTATCTACAGCGACCTGTCGTTCTTCACCGCCGATCCGGTGATCGCCCAGGACGTCGCCCGCATCTTCAATTTCATCACCGGCTACGCCGAGCCCGCTGAATTGGAAACGATGGCTATCTCGCCGTTCGGCCTGCGCAAGCGCATCCTCGGCCACATCGAGAAAGAGATCGAGCATGTGAAGGCCGGCCGTCCCGGCGCGATCTGGGCCAAGATGAATTCGCTCGTCGATCCGCAGATCATCGACGCGCTCTATGAGGCGAGCCGCGCCGGCGTCGAGATCGATCTCGTCGTGCGCGGCATCTGCTGCCTGCGGCCGGGCGTGCCGGGCCTGTCGGAGAACATCCGCGTCAAGTCGATCGTCGGCCGCTTCCTCGAGCACGGCCGCATCTATTGCTTCGGCGACGGCCACGGCCTGCCGCACGCGAAGGCGGCCGTCTATATTTCATCCGCGGACATGATGCCGCGGAACCTCGACCGCCGCGTCGAGGTGCTGTATCCGATCCTCAATCCCACCGTGCACCAGCAGATTCTCGACCAGATCATGGTCGCGAATTTGAAGGATAATGAGCAGAGCTGGCGGGTCTTGCCCGACGGGAGCAGCACGCGCATAGTGCCCGCAGAGGGCGAAGAATCATTCAATGCGCATCGCTACTTCATGACCAACCCAAGCCTTTCGGGCCGTGGCAAATCTCTCAAAGATTCTTCTCCGCGCAGTCTCGTCCGCCGAGCCGACCGAAGTTAGGGAGCGGCCGGAGCGGCGCGCACCGGGCCGCCTGCCGCTCGGTCATCCGATCGCCGTCATAGACATCGGTTCCAATTCAGTGCGCCTCGTCGTCTATGAGGGCGTGTCGCGCAGTCCGACGCCGATCTTCAACGAGAAAGTGCTCTGCGGGCTCGGCCGCGAGGTCACGAGCAAGGGCAAGCTCAACGCCGAAGCCGTCACTAGCGCGATCGGGGCGCTCAAGCGCTTTCGCGCGCTCTGCGATGTGCTGGAGGTCGGCGAGATCTACGTCGTCGCTACCGCCGCCGTGCGCGAAGCCAAGGACGGCGCCGCCTTCATCCGCGAAGCGGAGAAAGCGTGCCGTTCCTCCATCGAGGTCCTCCCGGGCAAGCGCGAGGCGCGCCTCGCCGCGCTTGGCGTCATCGCCAGCATCTATCAGCCGGACGGCGTCGTCGGCGACCTCGGCGGCGGCTCGCTCGAGCTGGTCGAGGTGCGCGGCAACGACATCGGCATCGGCGTGACCTTGCCGTTCGGCGGCCTGTCGCTCGCCGACAGCGCCTCGAACTCCCTGAAGAAAGCCGGCAAGCTCGTCGAGGCGGTGTTCGAGAAGGAGCCGATCCTGCGCAGCCTGAATGGCCGCACCTTCTACGCGATCGGCGGCACCTGGCGCGCGCTTGCGCGCCTGCACATGCGGCAGACCGGCTATCCGCTGCACGTGATGCACGGCTACTCGATCCCAGCCAAGGAGGCGCTCGAGTTTGCCGACCTCGTACAGCGTGTCGATCCGGAGACGCTCGATCACATTGAATCCGTCGCCAAGCCGCGCCGCGCTCTCTTGCCCTATGGCGCGCTGGTGCTTGCCCAGATCCTGCGCTTCGGCAAGCCGAAACGGATTGTCCTGTCCGCGCTCGGCGTGCGCGAGGGCCTGCTCTACGACCGGCTCGACGAGCCGGCGCGGCTCGAAGATCCGCTGCTCGCAGCCGCCAACGACCTCAACGTGCTGCGCTCGCGCTCGCCGCTGCATGGCCACGAGCTCGTCGCTTGGACGGACCAGTTCATGGATTCCACCGGCATCGAGGAAACGCCGGAAGAGCGCCGGCTGCGCCACGCGGCCTGTCTCCTTGCCGATATCGGCTGGCGCGCGCATCCCGAATATCGCGGCGAGCAGTCGCTGAACATCATCGCCCACGCCGCCTTCGTCGGCATCGACCATCCCGGCCGCGCGTTCCTGGCGCTCTCGGTTTTCTATCGTCACGCGGGCCTCGGCGACGACGAGCCGTCGCCGCACCTGCGCGAGCTCGCGTCGACGCGCATCCTCGACCGCGCGCGCATCCTCGGCGCGGTCCTGCGCGTCGCCTACCTCGTCTCCGCATCGATGCCCGGCGTCCTGCCGCGGGCGCCGATGAAGGTGGAGAAGGGGAGGCTCGTGCTCCGGCTCGAAGGCGAGCTTGCCGCGCTCGACGGGGAGAGGCTCTTCAGCCGCGTGCGTCAGCTCGGCAAGCTCATCGGCCGCGACCCGGTCATCCGCACCAAGTAGGCGGCGGCTTATCAGCCGACGTGAAATTCGACGTTCACTTGCCCGCTGCCGCTGCTCGGGAAGTAGTTGCAGAGCTGCTCTGCCTTGCCCTGGTAGGTGTCCCAGCCGAGCAGGCCGAACAGCATGCCGGTATCGGCCATCAGCCCTTCGCCGTTACACTTGCGCGCGTATTCGGGTAGCATCCGCACGAATTCGCGATAGCGGCCTTCCTTCCAGAGCTCGAGCACGCGCAAATCCATCTGCCGGTTGAACTCGCTGCCGACCACGTCCCACTGGCTGTCGCCGACTTGCTGGTTGCTGACGAGCTGGTGCGACAGCGATCCGCTCGCGAGCACGGCGACATTGTTGTCCGATTGCTCGATTGCGCGCCGCGTTGCCTCGCCGAAGATGCGGAACTCGTCCATGGTCGCAAACAGCGGTGACGCCGCGGAAACGACCTTCAGCTCGGCGTCACGGTTCATATAGAGCATCGGCACGATGGTCCCGTACTCGAGCGCGAGCGTCGGCACCTTGTGCGCAATGACGTCGAGCCCACCCTTCTTCGCCTCCGCAGCCATCGCTACGCCGAGCGCGGAATTGCCCGGGTAGTCGTACTGCATGTCCTGGATGAGCTGCGGCGCCTCGTGGCTCGTATAGACGCCCTTGTGCCGCTCGTTTGCGTTGATGTGGAAGCCGAAGTTCGAGAACCAGTGCGTGTCGAACACGACAAACGTGTCGGCGCCGCGCTGCTTCGCCCGTTCGCCGATCTCCTTGAGCGAGCGGAGCGCGCCTTCGCGCCGCCCCTTCAAGGGCCCTTCGCGTTCCGACAAGAGAATGGACGGCACGTGGGTGATCTTGGCGGCGAGAACAAGTTTTCCCATTGCGGCGAATCCCTCCTCGGCCGTCTCGACGCGGCCCGGAAGAGCAAATCACCGGAAAGGGCAGAGGCCTTGCGCTAGATCAAAGCGGGCGCTGGAAAGGACTACTCAGTGCGCTTCTCGATCGGCACCACGCGGCCGTCCTCGATCGCGAGCGCGAGCTGGCCGCGTTTCAGCTTCAGCGCTTCCTCGCCGAACATTTCTCGCCGCCAGCCGCGCAACGCCGGCACGTTAGCGTTCTCGTCGGAAGCGATGCGCTCGAGATCGTCGACCGTGGCGATCACCTTCGCCGCGACACCGTGCCGCTCCGATGTCATGCGGAGCAGCACCTTCAGGAGCTCGACCGTCGCCGACGCGCCGTTCGAAAGCGGCTTGTCGCGGGTGAAGCGGGGCAGCGTCTTCTGATCGCGCGCTAGGCCGGCCGCGACGGCGGCGAGGATCGCTTCGCCGGCGCGCGAGCGCTCGAAGCCCTTCGGCAGCGCGCGCAGTCGGCTCAGGTCTTCCGCCGTCTTCGGCTGCTGCTGCACGATCTCGATCAGCGCATCGTCCTTGAGCACGCGCTGCCGCGGCACGTCGCGCTCCTGCGCCTCGCGCTCGCGCCAGGCGGCGAGCTCCATCAGCACCGCAAGCTCCCGCGGCCGCCGCAGCCGCGCGCGCAACCGCTCCCACGCGCGTTCGGGCTCCTGCGAATAGGTGTCGGGCGCGGTCAGCACGGCCATCTCCTCGCGCACCCAGTCGCTCCGCCCGCTGCGCTCGAGGTCTGTCTTCAGCTTGAGATAGACGTCCCTAAGGTGCGTCACGTCGGAGATCGCATAGTCGACCTGCGGCTTGGAGAGGGGTCGCCGCGACCAGTCGGTGAAGCGCAGGCTCTTGTCGATCGTGTCGCCGGTGAGCCGCTGCACGAGCTGGTCGTAGGAGATGGAGTCTCCATGTCCGAGCACCATGGCCGCCACCTGCGTGTCGAACATGGGCTTGGGGATCAGCTTTGCGCGGTGCCAGCAGATTTCCACGTCCTGCCGCGAGGCGTGGAACACCTTGACCACCCGCTCGTCGGTCATGAGCGTAAAGAAGGGGGAGAGGTCGATGCCCTCCGCCAGCGCGTCGATGACGACCGCCTCGTCCGGCCCCGCCATCTGCACCACGCAGAGCTTCGGCCAGAACGTCGTTTCGCGGAGGAATTCCGTATCGACGGTGACGAAGGGGTGGCGGGCAAGGCGCTCGCAGGCGGCGGCGAGCTCCGCAGTACTGGTCACAAGATCCATGGCAGCTTCTTAGCGAACTTCGTTTGCCGTGACGACGCCCGGTCTGCGGCATGCTTGCGCAGCCGGAGCGTGGCGGGCGGTGCACACCCTTGATTAAGGACAATCCCGTCCCATATCAAAATCCAAGCTTGCGGCGCTGCAACCACCTTGAAATCGCCATGTCGGCGTGGTCTAAGGGCCGCCATCCAGAGCGCTTCAGGCGCTTGCGGGCCGCGTGAGAGAAAACGCCTCGTTTTCCCGCCCGTTTCTCAAACCCGAAAATAGTGACAACCCAGACCACGCGGGGTGTCTGTATCCCCCGCGATTCGCGGCCGCCTGGCTCCGCCCGGCCGCTCCGATTCGCATAGATGAAAGAAGTGAAAGTGAATTCCTTTGACCAACTCGGGCTGGCCGCGCCGATCGTGCGCGCGCTCGCCGAAGAGAAGTACGAGACCCCGACCCCCATCCAGGCCCAGGCCATTCCCTCCGTGCTCGCCGGCCGCGACCTCGTCGGCCTCGCCCAGACCGGAACCGGCAAGACCGCGGCCTTCGCCCTGCCGATCCTAAATCACCTCTTGAACAAGCGGCTTCGCGCCGAGCAGCGCGCCTGCCGCGTGCTCGTCCTGAGCCCCACGCGCGAGCTTTCCGGGCAGATCCTGGAAAGCTTCCGCACCTACGGCCGCCACGCGCGTCCGACGGCGGCGCTCGCCATCGGCGGCGTGCCGATCGGCAAGCAGGTGCGCTCGCTCGTGAACGGCGTGGACGTGCTGGTGGCGACGCCGGGACGTCTCCTCGATCTCGTGCAGACGCGCGCCGTACGCCTCGACCGGGTCGAGGTGTTCGTCCTCGATGAGGCCGACCGCATGCTCGACATGGGCTTCATCCGCGACATCCGCAAAATTGTGACGCAGCTTCCGGCCCAGCGGCAGACGCTGTTCTTCTCGGCGACCATGCCCACGGAGATCGAGAAGCTCGTTCGCGAATTGCTGCGCGATCCCGTCCGTGTCGCCGTGACCCCGGCGGCCAAGACCGCCGACCGCGTCGAGCAGCGCATCGTGCATGTCGATCGCGGCGACAAGAGCACCTTGCTGGCCGAGATGCTGAAGAGCGAGCCCATCGACCGCGCGCTCGTCTTCACCCGCACCAAGCACGGCGCCGACAAGGTCGTGCGCGGTCTCGTCAAGGCCGGCATCACCGCCGAGGCGATCCACGGCAACAAGTCGCAGAACAACCGCGAGCGCACGCTTGCTGCTTTCCGCGCCGGCCGGGTGAAGACGCTGGTCGCCACCGACATCGCCGCCCGCGGCATCGACGTCGATGGCGTGAGTCACGTCTTCAACTATGACCTGCCGAACATTCCCGAGAGCTACGTCCACCGCATCGGCCGCACCGCGCGCGCCGGCGCCGAGGGCATCGCGATCTCGTTCTGCAGCCACGACGAGCTGCCTTATCTGCGGGACATCGAGAAGCTCATCAAGCTCTCGATCCCGTCGACCGATCGCCGCCGGCAGCGTCAGGTGGCCCCGCGCGACGGCCACCAGCCTCGCCATCAGGACCGCAAGCCGAACGGACGTCCGGGCGGCCACCGGCGCGAGCAGGCCAACGGGCACCAATCCCGCGACCATCACGCCAACGGGTATAGCGGCAATATCGAGTCCGTTGCGTTCCTGCAGCCCAAGCGTAAAGATCGCCGCCATTCGGGCGGCCCGGGCGCGCGCCGCCCGATGCACTGAAGTCGAACCTGGAGAACCGGATGGCCAAGGAAGAAATGCTGGAGTTCGACGGCACGGTGACGGAAGTCCTGCCGGACGGAAACTTTCGTGTGAAGCTCGACAACGACCACGTCATTCTCGCCTATGCGGCGGGCAAGATGCGCAAGAACCGCATCCGCACTATCGAAGGCGACCGCGTGATCGTGGAAATGTCGCCCTACGACCTCGAGCGCGGGCGCATCAGCTTCCGCCACAAGTCGGAAGGCCCGACGCCGCCGTCCGCCCAGCGCCGTCCGAACTTCCGCCGCCGTTGAGCGGCTGAATTCTCCGCTCATTCCCGCGAAAGCGGGAATCCAGTAACGGCGGCCCTGGGTCCCCGCTGCCTGTCCCCGCGGAAGCGGGGATCGCGGGGACGAACGGGTAAAATCGCTCAAGTCCGCCTCATGCACCGCGGATCTTCGGCATCAGAATGAACTCCCACGGGCTCGGAAACTGGCCTACGGGAACCTCGATCAGGGTCGGCCCGTCGCGGCGGGCAAATCCGCGCCGCAGCGCACCGCGCAATTCTTCCGGCGTCCTTGCCCGCTCTGCTGCCGCGCCGAAGCTGTCGGCGAATTTCACGAAATCCGGATTGGCAAGATCGCTCGCGATCACGCGGTTGCCGAACTGCGTCTCCTGAATCCGCCGCACGTTGCCGAACGCGCCATCCGCGAACACGATGGCGACGAGGGGAATGCGGTGCCGCACGGCAGTCGATAGCTCGTTTGCCGTGTACAGGAACCCGCCGTCGCCGTTGATGGAGACCACTGGCACATCGCGCCGCGCGTCGGCGACGCCGAGCGCCGTCGCAAATCCCCAGCCGAGATTGTCCTGATAGCCGGGCGAGAGGAACGTGCGCGGCTGATAGAACGGCATCGCGAGCCGCGCCGCGAAGCCCATCTGCGTCACCTCGTCGACGAAGATGCCGTTCTCCGGCAGCTCCGCGCGGATCGCTTCGAGGAACGCAAGCTGCGGCGCGATCTGCTCCTGCATGCGGTTGCGGAGCTTCGCCTGCCGTTCTTCCATCTCGGCCTTGCGCGAGGCGCGCTTGCGGTTGTGCGCGGGTAGCACCTCAAGGAGCCGCTTGAGGATCGTCTGCGCGTCGCCGATGAGCGCCGCATCCGGCTTGCGCACGCGCGCGGGCTCCTCGGGATCGGCGTCGAGCCGCACGACCTTGATCTCGTCGTCGAGCCCCCATTGCAGGAACGGGTAAAGCATGTGCGTGCCGATGCCGAACGCGACATCGGCTTCGCCCCATAGTTCGCGCCCGAGCGGCAGCGTCACGCTGAAAGGATTGCGGCTTGTGAGCACCCCGCGCCCGCGGCGATAACCCATAACCGGCGCCTGCAGCATCTCGGAAAGCGCGGTGACTTCCGCGCTCGCGCCTTGCGCGCCGCCGCCGCAGAAGATGAGCGGCCGTTCCGCGGCGCCGAGGAGCTTCGCCGCGGCGAGCGTCGCATCTTCGTCGATGGCGGGCTGGCGCACGGGCAGGGGAGCGGCCGGCGCGATGTCGTCCGCGCGGCCCCACATGTCGATCGCGCACTCGATCGCCGCCGGCCCCGGCCGGCCTTCGCGCATCGCGCGGATCGTTTCGGCGATAAGCTTCGGCGCGTCCGCCGGGCTGTGCACCAGCGCCGAATGATCGACGAGCCGCGCGACGATCCCGGCCTGATCCTTGATCTCGTGCAGATGCCCGAGCCCGCGGCCGATGTCCGCGTGCGGGATCTGGCCAATCAGCGCCAGCACCGGCGCGTTCATGCTGTAGGCGGTGAGAAGCGCCGCGCTCGTGTTGAGGAAGCCCGGCCCCGGCACCACCACGTAGGGCTGCGGCCTGTCGGTCGCGAGCGCGGCGCCAAGCGCCATATAGGCCGCGCCCTGCTCGTGCCGCGTGTGCACGACGCGCACCCGCTCGCCCGCCTTGAACAGCGCGTCGAAGAAGTGGTCGTTGTGCACGCCGGGGAGGGCGTAGATCGTCTCGATGCCGTGGGCGAGGAGGGACGCGACGGTCGCCTCGGCGGTGGTCATGTTCGGCATTCGGCTGTCCCCCGGCGCACTGTTTGGCGGCCTTGTTTACAGATCGGACCGCGGCTGTCGAGGCTTGCGGCACGCGCCTGACGCCTTGACAGGCCGCGGTCCGCGTGCGCTTTGCGGCGCTTCCCGATTGGGCTATGGAGGCGCCGGCATCGAGTCGATGCCCTCCATCCCGTATCCTCCAGGACCGGAAATGCACCGTTATCGCACCCATACCTGCGGCGCGCTGCGCGAGCAGCAGATCGGCGAGACCGTGCGCGTCTCCGGCTGGTGCCACCGCATCCGCGATCACGGCGGCGTCCTGTTCATCGACCTGCGCGACCACTATGGCCTGACCCAGATCGTCGCCGATCCCGACAGCCCCGCCTTCAAGACGGCGGAAATGCTGCGTAGCGAATGGGTCGTGCGCGTCGACGGCAAGGTGCGCAGGCGTCCGGCGGGCACGGAGAATCCCGAGCTGCCCACCGGCCAGATCGAGATCTATGCGAGCGAGATCGAGGCGCTCGGTCCCGCCGCCGAGCTGCCGATGCCCGTGTTCGGCGAGCAGGAATATCCGGAAGACATCCGCCTGCGTTATCGATTCCTCGACCTGCGCCGCGACAAGCCGCACGAGAACATCATGAAGCGCGGTGCGATCATCGACAGCATCCGCCGCCGCATGAAGGAGCAGGGGTTCTTCGAATTCCAGACGCCCATTCTCACGGCGTCCTCCCCCGAGGGTGCGCGCGACTATCTCGTGCCCTCGCGCATCCATCCCGGCAAGTTCTACGCGCTGCCGCAGGCGCCGCAGCAGTTCAAGCAGCTCATCATGATCGCGGGCTTCGACCGCTATTTCCAGATCGCGCCCTGCTTCCGCGACGAGGACGCCCGCGCCGACCGCTCGCCCGGCGAGTTCTACCAGCTCGATATCGAGATGAGCTTCGTCACGCAGGACGACGTGTTCGCCGCCGTCGAGCCCGTGCTGCGCGGGTTGTTCGAGGAGTTCGGCGGCGGCAGGCGCGTCACGCAGAAGTTTCCGCTGATCCCTTACGCCACCGCGCTGCGCGACTACGGCACCGACAAGCCCGACCTGCGCAATCCGATCAAGATGCAGAACGTGAGCGAAGCCTTCCGCGGCTCCGGCTTCAAGATCTTTGCGAACATCCTCGAGAAAGATTCCAAGGCGGAAGTCTGGGCGATCCCCGCGAAAGGCGGCGGCAACCGCGCCTTCTGCGACCGCATGAATGCCTGGGCGATCTCGGAAGGCCAGCCCGGCCTCGGCTACATCTTCTGGCGCGAAGGCGAGGAGGGCGGCGCCGGCCCGCTCGCCAAGAACATCGGCCCCGGGCGCACCAAGCAGATCGCCGATCAGCTTGGCCTCGGCGTCGGCGACGCGGTGTTCTTCATCGCGGGGCAACCCGACAAGTTCGTGAAGTTTGCCGGTCCCGCGCGCGACAAGGTGGGCGAAGAGCTCAATCTCGTCGACAAGGATCAGTTCGCCTTCTGCTGGATCGTCGACTTCCCCATGTACGAGTGGAACGAGGAGGAGAAGAAGATCGACTTCTCCCACAACCCTTTCTCCATGCCGAACCTGGCGGCGGACGAGTTCCTGAATCTCGACGCGGCGGACAAGGAGAAGATCCTCGCCCTCAATGCGATTCAGTACGATATCGTCTGCAACGGCATCGAGCTCTCCTCCGGCGCGATCCGCAATCACCGTCCCGACGTGATGAAGAAGGCGTTCGCCATCGCCGGCTACGGCGAGGACGTGCTGGAGCAGAAGTTCGGCGGCATGCTGCGCGCGCTCACCTACGGCGCGCCGCCGCACGGCGGCATCGCGCCCGGCATCGACCGCATCGTCATGCTCCTCTGCGGTGAGGAGAACCTGCGCGAGGTCGTGCTCTTCCCGATGAACCAGCGCGCCGAGGACCTGCTCATGGGTGCGCCCTCGGAGGTCACGCCGAAGCAGCTCAAGGAGCTGCATATCCGCCTGGCGTTGCCGGAAAACAAATGACCCGGCGCGGCGGGGAGTACCCGGCCACCAGCCAACTAGGCTTAACGCAACCTTAATCCCCCTTTGCCCCAATGGCGCTGAGAGCGATTGGGACGGACGGGGCGCATGACCGGTCGGTGGCTGGCAGCAACGGTCGTGGGCGGCGCGCTGCTCGCGGTTGCCATTGCGCTCGCGCTCGATCATGCGTTCGTCCTGTACATGGAAAACCAGGCGCGCACGCGGCTTGCCGCCCGCGCCCACGGCGCGCTCGGCCTGGCGGAAGGCCGCATCGACCAGGCATCGAACGCGCTGATCGTGCTGGCATCCGCCGGCGTCGATAGCTGCGGACCGAAAGCCCTCGAGACGATGCGGATTGCCGTCTTCGAGAGCACGCCGCTGAAGGAGCTTTCGGTGCTCGACGAGCAGGGGCGCGCTTTGTGCACCCATGTAGGCACCCTCGTCGATACCTATGCGGTATCCCGTGAGTATTCGCTGCCGGGCGAGCGGATTGCGCTCGCGACCGCGCGGTTCCGCGACTTCAATGACCGCGCGCTGCGCGTCCGCCTCGAACGGCCGAGCGGCCGCTCGATCGCCGCGCTCGTCGCGATCGACGCGCTGCTGCCGGAAGTCGACTTCGAGCAGGGTGCGGGCGGCAAGCGGATGCGGCTGATGTTCGCGAGCGGCGAGACCATTGCCGCGCGTCCCACCGGCGATGAAGGGATGAGCCTCGATGGCAGCAGCTCGCTCAGCGTGCGGAAGTCTTCCGACCGCTTCCCGATCGAGGTGATTGCCGAGCAGAGCCGCACTGCGCTTGCCGGGGAATACCGCGATCTTCAGTTTTTCGTGCGGTTCTCCGCCATGATCGCGTTGACCCTCGGCGCCGGGCTCATCTGGATGGCGCTGCGCCGCGGTCATGACGATCCCGCCGCCGAGCTTCGTCGCGCGCTGCACGCGGGCGAGATCATTCCCTACTATCAGCCGACCGTGGATACGCGCAGCGGGCGCATTCGCGGCGCCGAGGTGCTCGCACGCTGGCGCCGCCGCGACGGCAGCATCGTTTCGCCCGCGCATTTCATTCCGCTTGCCGAGCAATCCGGCCTGATTTTCGATCTGACGCTGATCCTCATGCGCCGCGCGCGCGAGGAGATGGGCGCCGCCTATCGGCAGCGGCCGCAACTGCGGCTCGCGTTCAATCTCTTCGCCGGACATCTCGCCGACGCCAAGATTGTTGATGACGTGAAGAACCTGTTCGACGGCTCTTCGATCTCGACGAACCAGATCGTACTGGAAGTCACCGAGCGCGCACCGCTGCCCGATCTCGACGAGGCCCGCCGGGTCATCGAGTTGTTGCAGACGATCGGCGTGAAGGTCGCGATCGACGACGTCGGCACCGGCCACGGCGGCCTGTCGTACCTGCTGAAGCTCGGCGTCGACATGATCAAGATCGACAAGATGTTCATCGACGCCATCGGCACGGAACGCTATTCGCTGACGATCATCGAGACGCTGGTGGAGCTCGGCCGCACGATGAAGATGGAGGTGATCGCGGAGGGCGTGGAGACCTTCGCCCAGCTCGAGTACCTCCGGCTCAAGGGCGTTCTTTCGGCGCAAGGGTACGTCTTCGCGCCGCCGGTCCCGGCGGCTGCCTATCTTGCCCTGATCGAGGCGATGGAGCCGGCCTCGGCGGGCGGATTGCCGACGCTGACGGCGGCATCGGCTGCGTGAAGGAAGCGCGCGGCGAGCGAACGCCAGACAGAGAGAGGCGGCCTTTCGGCCGCCTCAGTTCGTACGCTACGCCGGGAGGAGCAATGAGGCGGCGTCCTCTGCGAAGTCCCCCGCCGCCGATCCGTAGAAGTACGCAGGCGAATCAACTAATAAAAATTATAACAGCTTCGCGACGACGGTCGCTTTCAATTCGTCTTTCCGAATTTGACAAGCAATCACACCGGCTTGTGCGGGAATATCTCCGCAATCCGGGCTTGCCGCGCCGCCCGCGGGCGGCCGGACCCGTCGACTGATCGAAAAAGTCTTCGGTTTTCACCCGCTCTTTCTTAAAGCCGCCCGCGTTGTGTTTTGCGTGGCGAGGGGGAGCAATCGGGAGTCTCGTGGGATTTCGGAGAGAGCATGTTCCCATTCGCTGCTGCAGCCAACCCTAGCCGTGTGTTCGATCGGTAAGCGGCGCGGGGCGAATTGCAGTTGCTGCATGTCAAATAGGCGCGCCGCACAAATCGAAGCCATGCAGTCCGTGCGGGCTGGCGCACGCAGCATTGCGCAGCTTGCAGCCGAAGAAAACTTTATTTCGTGATGCCGCGGCGATGTTCGACTATGGCGCCGCTGTTCAAGATTTCGACCTAGGAACGCCTACAAGGTCTGCTGAATTATGCGCACGGGGGCGTTGTCCCGACTCCTGCTAGCAGAGGAGAGAAATCATGTGTGACTATAGCCTGCACGGCGTCGCGTCCCGGCCTGCAAAGGTCGGCGACCGGCTCGTCTCCACGCGATTTCCGACTTCATTCACGCGTGGCTTCGCGCCGGTGGAATCGCGTGACATCGCAGTCTGCCTCTCACCCGGAACGGAGATCGCGTTCGACCACGAAGTAGAGGTCGACGCCGGCTTCGGCTTCCTGCCGAACAAGAAAGTCGGCGAGCGGGTTGCGCGCTTCCGCCAGATCAACATGGAGCGCGCCCACCTGCATCATGACGCGCTCGAATTTCCCAACGGGCAGGTCGTGCTGCTGACGCGGCTGGCCGAAGGCCAGACGGCGACCGTCCTGCAGCTGCCGGCATCGCCGAAGCGTGCGCAAGTGCGCGAAGAGCATCAAGAGCAGCGGACGGCCGAGGATACGGCGGCCTGAGCGTGACGCATGCGCCGCGGCCCGGGCCCGTGCCACGTGAGCGGGCCCGGGCCGACTTCAGGCCACGTTCCAATTCAATCTTCTTTGATCTCTCTGACGATCGCTTCGATCACCCGTGCATCCATCGGTTCGACGCGCGTTGCGAAGGCGGCGGCAAGCCGGCCGTCGCGGCCGACGAGATACTTGTGAAAATTCCAGCGCGGAACGTCGAGCGGCCGCTCGAGCGCGGCCCAGCGATAGAACGGGTGCGCTTCGGCTCCGAGGATCGCCGTCTTTTCCGCAAGCGAAAATGACACACCGTACTGACCGTGCGCCGCGGCGAGGATTTCGCTGGCATTGCCCGGCTCCTGGTTGAAGTCGTTGGACGGCACACCGACGATTGCGAGCTTGTCGCCGAAGCGCGTCTGCAATCCCTTGAGCCCGGCATATTGCGGGGTGAAACCGCACTGCGATGCGACGTTGACGATGAGGATCGGCTTGCCGGCGAACTGCGCGAGCGCGATCGGGTTGCCGTCAATGCCCTTGAAGGTGAAGGCATAAGCCGTCGGCCGGCTGACGGCGGGCGCTTACGGGAAGGCCTTGCCCGTGAATGCCGGCGTCGCCGCCGAGGCGGCGATCAGCGCCAGGATTTTCCGCCGATTGAAAAGGGTGCGCATCGTTCAAATGTTGCCACTCCCGGCGCCGTGCCGGGAGGCAAATGTTTGTGACGGGCCCCGGCGGATCCGCCGGGGCCGGGCCGGGCGCGTTCAGCGATTTTTGATCGCGCCGATGATCGCGGTCACGATCGCGCCGGCGATGCCGCCGCCCACGAGCTGGCCGACGACCGCACCGATGTCGAAATTGGTGCCGGCGCCGGCGAGTACGGGAATCAGTGCCTGCAGAATCTGGCCGCCAACGCCGCCGCCGATCGCTCCGGCGATGGTGTTGCCGGCGCTCCCGAGGCTGAGGTTCTTCAGCGCGGCACCTGCCGCGTTGCCGCCGATTGCACCGCCGATCACTTGGATAATGAGGTTGACGAGTAGTTCCATCGAACCCTCCCTGGCCCCCCGAACCGAAGGTGCCGCACCGGGCCGAAGCGCGGCAAGACGGCCGAATCTCCGGCCCGCTGGTGGCCTAATCGTGGCGGTGCGCATCGCCTTCAACAGGAGGAAATGCCTGCGTTTCGCGCATATCGATTAAATCCGGCAGATCGTGCCGACCGCACGGCAACCCTGCGAAGGGCTTGATCTTGGAGGAACCAACGCGCTCCGCGAAGGTTGGGAATGCGCCCTGCGCATTACCCCCGGCACCGGAATTGCAACGCACCGGTGGCGGAAGTGGAGACCGTTGCGATGCAGATACTGATCCTGGTCGCCGTCCTTGCCGTACCGCCGCTGGTGGGCAGCCTCACAGTCGCCAACCTGCCAGGACCGGTCGGCTTCATCATCTCCTTGGCCGCCTCGCTCTACATGCTCCGCGATGCGCTGCACATCTGCATGATGCTGATGCGCCACTGGCAGCTATTCGGCCGCGACATGTTTCTGATCGAGCAGGGCGGTCGTCATCGCTGGGTCGATGTGTTCGAGCTGCAGTCGATGCAGATGCCGTGCCGGGTGCGCCGGCAGGAATTCCGGCCGGCTTTCAACCGGCGGCGGGAGGCTCGAAGGAAATAGACCTGGAACGGCCGGCGAAAGAGGGCGGCTCAAAAACCGCCTTCAACCAAGCAGCGGGAACCCATCTCGATTGGAAAAACACCTTCGCCATTTTGCAGGCGCCGGTAATTCAGTTCAGGCCGCCCAGCAACCAGATCAAGATAATGATCGGAATCGGAATCCCGATAAGCCACAACAACAGACCACGTCCCATCGCCTTCTCCTCGTCTTGAGTAGGCAATGAAACGCGCCAAGGCGCCGAGCGGTTCCCCGCTCGCTCTTTGTCACCGGCTAAGCCGCGGAGCCTCAGTTCTTCTTGGTCGTCTTGGGCGCTTCCTCGTTGGCCATGCATTTCCTGATGAAGTCCTGCTCGGCCTTGCCTTTCAGCTTCTGGTCCTGCGCGCCGAACTTGCAGATCTCCATTTTTTCCTTCGCGGAGATGGTCGAGGTTTGCTGGCCGGCGGCGGGAAGCAGAAGGGCGGCTATTGCCGCGGCCGAAAAAGCGAGTGAAAGGCACAGATGGATGCGGCGCGAACGCATGACCGGCTCCCTGAGGATTCGTTGTCGGCCCGAGGCTATCATGAAAAAGCGGACGCTGATTTGGCATGCATAAGGCGGCCGGCGTACCGCAACGAAAAAGGGCGGCCAGTTTCCCGGCCGCCCCGAAAAGAAAAATGATCCCTCACATCGGCTTGGGCGCGTCCGGTGCCGCAGCCGGAGCTGCCGGCGCCGCGGCGGCGGCTTCCTCTTCCGCCTTGGACTTGCGCTTGATGTCCATGCTGTGCGCGCGCTGGTAGCTCTGGATGTCCTTGAACTTGCCGGTCTTGTCGCGGACCGCATAGAGCTTCTTGCCCTTGGAGCTGTAGAGCACCGTCCGCCGCGCCTTCTTCTTCGACTTCTTGGCCTTCTTCGCCGCCTTTTTCCCCTTCGCCTTCACTTTGGATTTGGCTTTCGCCTTGGCCTTTTTCGCCTTCGACCGCTTCGCTTTCTTCGCCATGCTCGTCCCCTGTTCGGCCCGACGGAGCCGCTGTCTAACTCTATGTGGGCATACTGGCCCCGGCAATACGCCGCATGGATCTATCCTCCATTGTCGACGGCGTCAGGACGCCCGCGCGGCAAGCCCATGGGTCGGGTGACGGGCGTCGCCGCGCCGGTTCTTCGGCCGCACATAGGTGATCTTGGCGTCCGGCTGCTCTGCCTTGACGCGGAGGGCGGCGATCAGCGCGTCCTCCGCCTCTACATGGATGTGCTCGGACCTGCCTCTTGCCTTTAGTCCCACGGTGAACTGCACGGTGCTGCCTCCATGGCTCGCCACCCCGGCAAGCCGGCAGCATACATGCGGAAGGCGGGGGCGGTCAGCCGTGCTGTGCGGTGCGTGGATTGGCGCGGCGCCAGTCGGCCGGACGCTCGAATTGGCCGCGCCAGATGCCGTGCCCGCCCGCCCGTGCCGCCGCCTCGGCTGCCCCATACCCGCCGCCCATGAAGTCGAGGGCATAGCCGGCGCGCACCATGGCCTCGCCGAGGTCGGCGATGTTCCCCGCCGAGCAGCGGGCGAGCGTCCGGCCATAGCGGTCCCTGCCGTTGGGGACGCATTGCGCCGGCCCGCGGGACAGGAGCCGCTCAAGGTGCGCCCGCGCCTCGCGCCCGCACGCCCAGTCGCGGCCGCGCTCGTCGCGGCAGGTCTGCCGGTATTCGGGCGCGTCGATGCCGAGGAGGCGGATCTCCTCGCCGCCGCGGCGCAGCGAATCACCGTCGATTGCCGTGGCGGTCGCCAGTTTCGCGCCGCGGGCGATCCGATTGTCCTGGCGCGATTCGATGGCGCGGTCGGCGGTCGTCGGCCGGTCGGGGAAAAAGTAGCCGCGCAGGTCGCCCGCCCACCGGTCGTAGGCGGCCATCCCCAGCAGCACGACGCCGAGCGCGAAGACAGGCGCAAGCGGGCCCCGGCCGGCGGAAGCGAAAGACGTTGCCCATGCCATGAGGCTAGGGAAGGCGGGTTACCGAAAGCTTGCGCCCGTCATCTACGATTCGTCAGAATTTATTCCTCTCGCCGCCACTTGCGCGCCGGGCGGAACCTTCGGCGGAACGCCTCGCCGCCGAAAGCGTTTTCTCAACGCCCATCAACAACGAGGATGGAACAATGCGGAAGTTTCTTATCGGTGCTGCGGCGCTTGCCGCGCTGGCGGCGGCACCCGCAGCGGCAAACGCGCAGGCGGCCACCACGACCGGCGTTGCGGTCGGCGCGGGCACGGGCTTCGCCATCGGCGGCCCTCCGGGTGCCGTGATCGGCGGCATCATCGGCGGCTCAGTCGGTGCGGCACACGAGCCGCGCGTCTATGGGTATGACCCGGTCTATGTGGCGCCGCCGGCGCGTGCGCGCGTGACGACCCGCACCTACGTCTATCCGGGCGAGCGTTATTGCTGGCGTGATGCCTGGAATACGTACTGCGAATATCGCTGACGCGAACGCAGGCAGGAAAGAAGGCGAGGCGGCTGAAAGGCCGCCTCGTTTTCGTCTGCGGTCACGGGCAGCGATGCCGCCGCCCGTCGTAGCCGAGATAGGTCATGCTGTACGGATCGTAGGATCGGAACCGGCGCATGCAGTAGGCGATCGCCGCATCCACCGGATAGGCCGGGTACGCGCGATAGGGATAGTAAGGATAGGACCCGTAGGAATAGCCGTAGTACGGATAGTGATGGCGGTAGTGCGAGGCGATCAAGCCGCCCACGATAAGACCGCCGACGATGCCGGCGGCGACGCGCGCGCTGCGGCGGCTGCGCACCTGAATTGTCGAGGACAGGTCGTCGGCTTGCGCAACCAGTCCGGAGCCCGCCGCGGCGCCGCTGAGCGGCGTGGCGGAAACCGGTCCTGCCGCCGACAGCGCAACGGCGGCTGCCAGCGCCGGAGCGAGGAATGCTGATCTGAGAGCTTTCATTGGACACCTCCGATACGGTCGCCCCGAACCGCGACGAAGAATGCCGGTGCGACCGGCTGAAGCCTTTGATCTGTCTCAAGGACACGAGCGCCGCCCGCGCCGGCCTGAATGGCGCCACGCGGCGGTGCTAAAGTTCCGCCATGAGCAAGACCGTCGTCCAGCCGCGCACGAAGACGAAGCCGCAGACCGCGCGTCCGCCGCTCTACAAGGTCATCCTGCTGAATGACGACTACACGCCGCGCGAGTTCGTGGTGCAGGTGCTGAAGGCGGTGTTCCGCATGAATGCCGACCGCGCCTACGGCGTGATGATGACGGCGCACCGCAGGGGCGCCTGCGTGATCGCGGTCTATGCGCGCGACGTCGCCGAGACCAAGGCGAAGGAAGCGACCGAGCTCGGCAAGCAGAAGGGCTATCCGCTCTTCTTCACGACCGAGCCGGAGGAGTAGCAATTCTCTCTATTCCGCTCATTCCCGCGTAAGCGGGAATCCAGAGCCACAAACTGGAGTCTCGCGGTTTGGCCCCTGGGTCCCCGCTTTCGCGGGGACGAACGGAAGGGGAAAGCCCGTAGTGAGCAAAGGGGCGGTGGGCAACCGCCCGCCGTGCGCACAAACCGCGGCGTTTGACCACGCGCCGCCGGCAAAGTAGCCCGTTATCAGTATCGCCCTCCAAAGGACAGCAGACTTCGAATGACAGCGAAAATCATCGACGGCGTCGCCGCGGCCGCAGAAATCCGCCAGGAGCTCAAGGCGCGCGTCGCCGGACTCGCCAAGCGCAATATCGTGCCCGGCCTTGCCGTGATCCAGGTGGGGGACAACCCGGCCTCCAAGGTCTATGTGCGCAACAAGATCCGCGCCTGCGCCGACGTGGGCATCCGCTCCTGGAAATACGAGTTTCCGGCGGACGCGGCCCCGGCCGAGGTGCTGAAGCTGATCGCCGAGCTCAACGCGCGGCCCGACACCCACGGCATCCTCGTGCAGCTCCCGCTGCCGCCGCAATTCGCGATCGCCGAAATCCTGCAGACGATCTCCCCCGAGAAGGACGTCGACGGCTTCCACCTCTACAACGTCGGCGGCCTCGTCATCGGCCAGACGGTGTTCCCGCCCTGCACGCCCTATGGCGTGGTCAAGCTGCTCGAGCGTGAGAACATCGAGATCGAAGGCAAGAACGTCGTCGTCGTCGGCGCGAGCAACATCGTCGGCAAGCCGATGGCGCTCATGCTCATGCAGAAGGACGCGACGGTCGCCATCTGCCACATCAAGACGCGCGACCTCGCGCAGTTCACGATCCTCGCCGACATCCTCATCGTCGCCGCCGGCAAGCCGAACCTGATCGTGCCGCAGATGGTGCGCCAGGGCGCGGTGGTCATCGACATCGGCATCAACCGGCTGCCCGACGGCCGCCTCGTCGGCGACACCGACTTCGAAGGGCTCTTGGAGAAGGCGTCCTACATCACGCCGGTGCCCGGCGGCGTCGGGCCGATGACCGTGACCATGCTGCTCGCGAACACGGTGGCCTCGGCGGAGAGGGTAGCGCAGGCAGGATAAGCAGGGCACGATTGCGCGCACGATCAATCCGCAAGCGATCCACCCGAAACTGTAACATCCGGAATATCGACCACTCGATCGCGCGCTTTGCGAAGAATTTCCTGGTCGGCCGCGGGAAGCGTGGGCAAATCCCCGTCTCTGAAATAGCCGATCGCTCTCAGCGGAAGTGCGGGATCCTGGCCGTACATCTTGGAGAATGCGCCCAAGGCTCTTGGCAAAGAAGCACCGGCAGAAAGCATCGCGGCGATGTCGCGGTAGTCTTTGGTCTCGGCCCGATCTAGAATTGTCTTCAGTTTCGTGGCAAGTAAATCCTCCAGGGAAGCGACAAGCAATATCCGGTCGTTGGTTCGAAGCGGCTTGTTGATCCGGCCAATCATGAGCCCGCCAAAGAAGGACACTTTCACAGGACCGGAAGGCATCGGCACGCTTACAACAAGCGTATTCGGCTCTTCTTGAATCGTCGTCGCGTCGGTCATGAACGGGAACGCTGTTTCGATCTCTCTTTTGTCCAGCGGCGCCGATCGGAAAAAATCAAAATCGACCGAAACGCGGTGACCGAGGTGAAGGGCGACCGCGGTCCCGCCATACAGGACAAAGGAAAGTTTCGGCGCAGGGGCGAGCAGCGGCCAGATTTCCTGCTGCGCCTTGGGCAGGATGCCGGTCTTGGCCTCAAGCTCGTCCGGCATCGAACGATCTCCGGGGAGGCGCGTCGGGCAACCGCCGGCCGGTAGCAAGCTCCAAACGTCCCCGCCAGAACTCCCAGGATCGCTCGCTGATCCAGCCGGGCTCGGCATCGAGCAGCACTTCCGCCAGACAATTTGCGCCAAGCGTCTTCTCCAGGCGCCGGACTTCGTCGAACGAAGCCAGGTTCATTGCCTGCGTCAGGATTCTGGCGTCCGAGCGCGGATGCGAGTCCACGGGCTCCCACCAGAAGAATTTTCGCTCCAACTCTGCGGCAAGCTCGGCTGGCAATTTCAATGATGCGTGCGTGTTCATATTTTAAAATAATAACACGGAAAGCTCTTTCAAACCAGTTTCTGAGTGACTTGGGTCCGGAATTGGCGCGTTGTCTCAATAGCTTAAGCCGAGCATCCCTTCCCCGAATTTCAAACAGCCTCCATCGTGCTCGCGGCGGGTTTCCGCCCGAGGCTTGGTCAGTTTCCCCTCGAAGCACGGACTCTTCGTGCGCAAGTCGGGCAAGCCCGACTTGCGAGGGGGATGGAGCGCCGGTTGGCGCTGCATCTTGTTCGCGTCCCCTGCGGGACGCGCAGCGGCCAATGACGCTGGCCGCGCGCCAAACCGGCGCTCCATCACGGCGTCTTAAGCTGCGGGCCGCGCTTCTCGCCGGGCTGTTGCCAGACCGGGTCTCAGCGAGCTCCTCGCGGGCGGTCTCTACACTCCCGGAGGCGGGTGCTCCCTCCTTCGAGGGCCCCCTCCGGGCAGCGGTGTGGCAAGCCGCACTGCCGCCGAGCGGTTCTCCGCAGCTCCCGGTCCCATGCTTGCGAGGCACGACAGCGGGCGCCGGACCCGCTCCACTACCAAGACGCCTCTAGATAGCGCCCCTCGCGAGCGGGTTGATGGGGATATAGTCCTATGAGCGGAATTGTCAAGCGGGACGATCGATCGTCCGTTCCGATGCTTGGCTGGGCGGTTTGAGGCGTGGCAGCTTGAGCGCGATCTGCTATAAGGGCCGCAACCTGAACCGGCACGGCGAGCATATAATGGCGAAGAGCGATTACAACTTCTCGGTCGTTCTCGAACCGCAGGAAGGCGGCGGGTTCACCGTGCTTGTGCCGGCTTTGCCCGAGGTCGTTACCGAGGGCGACACCGAAGCCGAAGCGCTCGCGAACGCCGAGGAGGCGATCCGCCTCGTGCTCGACTATCGGCGCGACCACGGGCTTCCCATTCCCGCCGACGCCGCTCCCGAAATTCGCCGCGTGACCGTCGCCGCCTGATATGGCGGGCAAGCTACCGGTCGTCGACGGCAAGCGCGTCGTGCGTGCGCTGACGCGGGCGGGCTTTGTGATCGACCGCATCGCCGGCAGCCACCACATGCTGGTCTTTCCCAGCGATCCGGCGCGGGCCGTAACCGTTCCGGTTCACGCGAGGCGCGATCTCAAGCCGGGCACGTTGCACTCGATCATTCGGCAGGCGGGCTTCACGGTCGAGGAGTTCAAGAAATTATTGTAAAAGTTCTTATTTCACTTGCGGGCTCGGCATGAGGGTGGTCATGAATCTGCAAATTCCCCATCACGTTCATGAACTCGAACAACTTTCACAGCGAATGTTTGTGATGTTTGCACGGTGTGAGTACGCGTTAAAAGCAGCCGGCTTTCGCGAAGGTTCGGATAACGAGCCACGAGCATGCTGGGCTGCATTCGCCCAATCACTTGAGAATGCCTTGAGCGATGCCTCACCCCCCGAGTTGCGCGATGCTATCGCGTACATCTTAGCCAACCCGCCAAGAAAGCAAGTCGTCAGGGGCGGAGTCCTCGAATGGGCGACAGTCGAGCCAGAATCAAGGTCGAAGGCTGATCTCATTCTTCTTTACGTGCGTCGCGTTCGAAACAATCTGTTTCATGGCGGCAAGTTTAACGGCAAGTGGTTCGATCCTCCGCGCAGCGAAAAATTGCTGCGCGCGAGCCTAACGATTCTTGAGGCATGCATAGAAGCCTCGAATAAAGTTCGCGAGGCGTATGAGAATTGAATTTAGGCTGAAGCTGCACGCTCCCGGCGCTTGGTCGCATCGCCACGCCCTGCGATCAAATCTTCCCAATGCAGCCCGGCGCGCGACAGCTCGACCTTCTCCCGCGCTGCGGGCGTCGCATGCAGGAGGCGCGGAAACCATGCAAGCGGCACGCCGAGCGTGCGGCCGTCCGAAAGGTCGACCCACATCATATGCTCGTCGAAGCGAACGGTCATCAGCGAAACACTCATGCCTGTTCCTTTTCATCCCATGGCTGACGCGCCGCGTGATGGATGTGCAGGATTTCAATCGCCTCAGCGGTGACCCGATAGAAAATCCGGTAGGGATATCGACCAACCGGCACCGTGCGCACGCGGGGATGCTTGCCGGAGAGGCGCCCGCTCTTTGGCCAACGCCCAATTCGCCGGACGACCGCACGGATATGCCGTTCGATGGCAGGCGCGTGAGCCGGGTAGTGGAGGGAGAACCAATCGGCAATATCTTCGAGGTCTTGCCGCGCGGACGCGGTATAGACGACCTTCATTTACGGCGGAACTTGGCGAAGGTCGCCTCGACTTCTTCGTCGGTGGCGAAACGGCCTTCGGCGGCGTCGCGCAAGCCGCGGTCGATGCCTTCAAGCTCTTCGGGTGTCGCTTCGTACACCACGTCTTTGAGCCCGGCATCGATATCGAGCACGATCTCGGCAAGTTCGTCCTGCGCGTGCGCGGGCCACGTGTCGACACGCTCCAAGGTTTCGATGAGCCGTTTGGTCTTCATAAAATAAAAATAGCACGAATTGGGGGGCCGTTAGAAGCGTCGATCTTCCAACGGCCACCACGCCCTCAGCAGCCAGTGAGCCTTACGAACACCCCGTGGTGCTTCCGCACGTATCGCACTTCAGGCACGTGCCGTTCCGCACCATCGTGAAGTTGTGGCACTCGGGGCAGGCTTCGCCCTCGTAGCCCTTGGCCTTCGCCGCCGCGCGCTGCTCGGCGAGCGCGGCGCGGTGGCCGTTCCCGGGCTCGGGCTCGACCTCGGCCTTGAGCGCGACGGCGCCCTGGGTCAGTTCCTGCGCGACCGCGCTCTTCAGCGCCGTCACGTTGCCAGCCGCCGCCTGCACGCGCGGCGTTGAGCCAGGCGCCGCCTCGGTCGCCGCGCCGCCGGCCACCGCCGTCAGGCTCTTGCCGCGCACGAGGCCCTTGGAGACGACGCGCGCCGCGGGTGAGGGCGCGGGCTTGCCTTCGCCCACGCCCTTGCCGAGCGCGTCGAAGCCGGTCTCGCGCGGGTCCACGTGCGCAAGGTCGTAGCGGCCGAGATAGGAGATCGCGAGCTCGCGGAACACGTAGTCGAGGATCGAGGTCGCCATCTTGATCGTGTCGTTGCCCTGCACCGCGCCCGAAGGCTCGAAGCGCGTGAAGGTGAAGGCGTCCACGTACTCCTCGAGCGGCACGCCGTATTGCAGGCCGAGGCTGATCGCGATCGCGAAATTGTTGAGGAGCGAGCGCAGCGTCGCGCCCTCCTTGTGCATGTCGACGAAGATCTCGCCGAGCCGGCCGTCGTCATATTCGCCGGTGCGCAGATAAACCTTGTGCCCGCCGACCACCGCCTTCTGCGTGTAGCCCTTGCGGCGCGAGGGGAGTTTCTCGCGCTCGCGCGTGACGGTGACGCGCTCGACGATCTTCTCGACGACGCGCTCGGCGAGCGCCGCCGCGCGCGCCGCCTGCGGCTTCTCGATGAAGGCGTCGATGTCCTCCTCTTCCTCCTCGTCGGCGATGAGCTGCGCGGAGAGGGGCTGGCTGAGCTTGGAGCCGTCGCGATAGAGCGCGTTCGCCTTCAGCGCGAGCCGCCAGGAGAGCATGTAAGCGTTCTTGCAATCCTCGACGGTGGCCTCGTTCGGCATGTTGATGGTCTTGGAGATCGCGCCGGAGATGAACGGCTGCGCCGCCGCCATCATGTGGATGTGGCTCTCGACCGACAGATACCGCTTGCCGAGCCGGCCGCACGGATTGGCGCAGTCGAACACCGGCAGATGCTCGTCCTTCAGGTGCGGCGCGCCCTCGAGCGTCATCGCCCCGCAGACGTGCAGGTTCGCCTGCTCGATCTCGCGCTTGGAGAAGCCGAGGTGGGCGAGGAGGTCGAACTGCGGGTCCGTGAGCTTCTCCTCGGGCACGCCGATCTTCTTGAGCAACTCGTCGCCGAGGTGCCAGCGGTTGAACACGAACTTAATGTCGAACGCGGTCTTGAGCTGCTTCTCGATCTTGTCGATCGCTTCCTGGTCGAAGCCGCGCGATTTCAGCGTGGCGTGGTTGATGCCCGGCGCGTTGGAGAGCGTGCCGTGGCCCACGGCGTAAGCCTCGATCTCGGCAATCTCGCTTTCCCGGTAGCCGAGCGCGCGCAAGGCTTCCGGCACCGCGCGGTTGATGATCTTGAAGTAGCCGCCGCCGGCGAGCTTCTTGAACTTCACCAGCGCGAAGTCGGGCTCGATGCCAGTGGTGTCGCAGTCCATCACGAGGCCGATCGTGCCGGTCGGCGCGATCACGCTCGCCTGCGCGTTGCGGAAGCCGTGGCTCTCGCCGAGCTTGATCGCCTTGTTCCAGGCGCGCTTGGCGTGCTCGACAAGCCGCTGGTCGGGGCAGGCGGGGGCGTCGATCGGCACCGGCGGCGTCGAGACCTTCTCGTAGCCGGTCTTCTCGCCATAGGCCGCGCGGCAATGGTTGCGCATCACGCGCAGCATGTGCTCGCGGTTCGGCTCGTAGCCGGGGAAGGCGCCGAGCTCCTTCGCCATCTCGGCGGAGGTCGCGTAGGCGACGCCGGTCATGATCGCCGAGAGCGTCGCGCAGATCGCCCGCGCCGCGTCGGAGTCATAGGGGATGCCCGACGACATCAGCAGCCCGCCGAGGTTGGCGTAGCCGAGCCCGAGCGTGCGGTAGCGATAGCTAAGCTCCGCGATCTGCCGCGACGGGAAGCTCGCCATCATCACGGAGATTTCCAGCATGATCGTCCAGAGCCGGACGGCGTGCTCGTAGCTCTCCACGTCGAACTGCTTGCTCTCCGGGTTGCGGAACGTCAGCAGGTTCAGCGACGCGAGATTGCACGCCGTGTCGTCGAGGAACATGTACTCCGAGCACGGGTTCGACGCGCGGATCGCGCCCGACGACACGCAGGTGTGCCAGTCGTTCACAGTCGTATGGAACTGGATGCCGGGGTCGGCGCAGGCCCAGGCCGCTTCGCCGATCTTCTCCCACAGCTCCCGCGCCTTCACGGTCTTGGCGACCGAGCCGTCCTTGCGCCAGGTGAGGTTCCACGGGCCGTCGGCCTCCACCGCACGCAGGAAGTCGTCGGTCACGCGCACGGAGTTGTTGGAGTTCTGGCCGGAGACCGTCAGGTACGCCTCCGAGTCCCAGTCCGTGTCGTAGATCGGAAAGTCGATGTCCTTGAAACCCTGGCGCGCGAGCTGGATCACGCGCTTGATCATGTTGTCGGAGACCTGCGCGCGGCGCGCGAACTTGATCTCGCGCTTCAGCGCCGGGTTCTTCTCCGGGTCGAAGCAGTCCTCGCCCGGGCCCGCGCAATTCACGCACGCCTTCATCACTGCCTTGAGGTGCTTGGCGTTGATCTTCGAGCCGGTGACGAGGGCGGCGACCTTCTTTTCCTCGATCACCTTCCAGTCCACATAGGCTTCGATGTCCGGGTGGTCGGCGTCGACCACCACCATCTTCGCTGCGCGGCGCGTGGTGCCGCCCGACTTGATCGCGCCCGCTGCGCGGTCGCCGATCTTGAGGAAGCTCATCAGGCCCGACGACTTGCCGCCGCCGGAAAGCCTTTCGTTCTCGCCGCGCAGCTTCGAGAAGTTCGAGCCGGTGCCTGAGCCGTATTTGAACAGGCGCGCCTCGCGCACCCAGAGATCCATGATCCCGTTCTCGTTGACGAGATCGTCCTCGACGGACTGGATGAAGCAGGCGTGCGGCTGCGGATGCTCGTAGGCGGACGCCGCCTTCGTCAGCTCGTGCGTGAACGGATCGACATAGAAGTGGCCCTGGCTCGGGCCGTCGATGCCGTAGGCCCAGTGCAGGCCGGTGTTGAACCACTGCGGCGAGTTCGGCGCCGCCATCTGCATGGCGAGCATGTAACGCATCTCGTCGAAGAACGCCTGCGCGTCGGCTTCCGTGTCGAAGTACTTGCCCTTCCAGCCCCAATAGGCCCAGGTGCCGGCAAGCCGGTCGAACACTTGCTTGGCGGAAGTCTCGCCGCCCTTGCGCTTCTCTTTCGGCAGGAGCTGGAGTGCGGCCTCGTCCGCCACCGCGCGCCAGAGGAAGGAGGGGACGGTCTCTTCCTCCACCCGCTTGAGCTGCGCGGGCACGCCCGCCTTGCGGAAATATTTTTGCGCCAGCACGTCGGTCGCCACCTGCGACCAGTGCTCGGGCACTTCGATGTTTTCGAGCCGGAATACGATCGAGCCGTCGGGATTGCGAATCTCGCTCACCGCCGTGCGGAACTTGATGCCGGCGTAGGGCGACTGGCCTTCTTTCGTGTAACGGCGCTCGATGCGCATTCTTCGTCCCCTTGCATTCCTGTGCGGGCCAAGGATGGCCTTGGCTCCCGCCTTGTTAGACCGGCTCTCCTACAGAGCCGCGCATGCATTCCGGGACACCCCCAGTGTCCACATCCCGCACGCCAAATCCAGGGAAGCGAAAGCGCTCCCGTGCGCCGGCACGGCTTTATCCGGCGGCCTGTCGATTCGATCGCGTGGGAAAGTTCGGTGCGACACGGAACAGGCCCCGAACGGAGGGTGACCCTAAGACGACTCGGCTGAAGCCGTCAAGCCATAGTGGGACGGAACTATTAATAGACTATATATGGTGTGAAATGGCCGAAAACAGGGGATTGCCGCCTTCCATAGCGGCCCCCTTCGACATGCCTAGCAGAAGCGGATTCGCGGCCCGCGTAAAGGGGACCCGGAGCCTTCCGCGCACAGCGTGAACAACTGCGGGGACGGGGGCAGGGCGGCGGGCACTCAATCGCCCCCTGGAGGAGCAACGCTCGCCTCCGGAGGCGCGATCTTCGCGCCTTCCACGGTGGTGCGTTGCTTCGGCAGCGCCTCGGGGTGTTCCTTTTGCAGGAACGCGATCAATTTCTCGCGCACCTCGCAGCGCAGGTTCCATTGGTCGCTCGAATCGCGCGCGCTCAACAGCACGCGCACCTGGATTCCGTCGGCGGTGGAATCGGTCATCTGCACGGTCTTGGTGCCGCGGTCCCAGAACGGCGATTCCTCGGCGATCTCGTCCACCTTGCGCCGGATCGCCTCGATCGGCGCGCGATAATCGAGATGCAGCACCACCGGCGCAAGGAGTTGCGTCGTCTCGCGGGTCCAGTTCTGGAACGGCCGCTCGATGAAGTAGCTGAGCGGCACGATCAGCCGCCGCAGGTCCCAGGCGCGGATCACCACGTAGGTGCCGGTGATTTCCTCCACGCGGCCCCATTCGTTCTCGACCACGACGACGTCGCCGATGCGGATCGGCTGCGCGACCGCGATCTGCAAGCCGGCGAAGAGGTTCGAGAGCACCGGCCGCGCCGCCAGACCCACGATGATGCCGGCGACGCCCGCCGAGGCGAACAGGCTGAGTCCGTATTGCCGCACGGGCTCGAACGTCATCAGGACGCCGGCGATCGTGAAGATGACGATGATCGTGACGGCGGCCCGCTCGAGAATGCGGATCTGCGTCGTGTGCTTGCGCGCGAGCAGGCTGTCGGCGGAGTCGGCCTGGAAACGCCGCAGATAGAGATCGGCCGATACCTGCGTGGCTGCGAACGCGGCCCAGCCGATCAGCAGGACCATCGCGATCAGCACCAGATGCTGAAGCCCGCCCGCGACCGTCGGGTCGAGCGGGGCGACCGGCAGGACCGTGCCGACCAGGAACAGGATGAGCGCGAGCCGCGCCGGCCCGCGCATACGATCCAGGAGAATCCGCAGGAAATCCCGCTTCTTGCCGATGGTGCGCTCGATCGCGGAGAACGCCACCGCGTGGATCACAATCGCCGCGATGACGGCGACGGCGATCAGGATGGCCGCCTGCAGCCAGGTCGGCGCCCATTTCAGCCAGTCGCTAATCTCGGAAAACGTGCTTGCGAGGGTCGGAGTCATGATGGCGCATGTGCTGCGTGCGAAATGTGGCGCAGTTCCGGCGTGGAACCCGCTCCCTTTTGCCGCCGATACATTCTAACGCGGCCGGAACCTCACTCCAGGTCATGTCCCGCGTTGACCGGGTCTAAATAGATGTATATACACGTATCCCATGATTGCGCCCCTCGACGAAGACCGCCAGCTTGCGGAGACCGCCAATTGTCTCTGCTTCAATTCGCGCCGCGCCGCGCGCGCCATTACACGCGCATTTGATCGCGAGTTGCGGCGCCACGGCATCCGCGCGACGCAATTCACGCTGCTTGCGCTGCTGGAATTGAAAGGCGACCTCTCGATCGGCGCATTGGCAGAATATCTAGCGGTGGAGCGCACGACGCTCACACGAAATCTGGCGGTTGCCGAAGAGCAGGAGCTTGTCCGCGTGCGCGCCGGCGACGATGCCCGCGAGCGCATCGTCACAATCACGCCAAAGGGACGCACGACGCTGCGCAAGGCGTTTCCCACCTGGCGCAAGGTGCAGGCCGCACTGATCGAGGAGATGGGAAGCCAGGCGGTGGAGAGCATGCGCAAGGTCGCGCGCGCCGTGCCTGCCTGACAAAAATGGAACCTCAGCGCCTTTCTGACGTCATAATGAGTGTAGATACACGCTTAAAACAAGCAGAAAAGACAGACGGAGGAGCACGATGGCGAGGACAACGGACCGGCACGAAGTGGTTGCGCGCGATGAATGGCTCAAGGCGCGCAAGGCGCACCTCAAGAGCGAAAAGGCGTTGACGCACCTGCGCGATCTCGTTTCTGCCGAGCGGCGTGCGCTGCCCTGGGTGAAGATCGAGAAGGAATACGTCTTCGATACCCCCGGGGGAAAAAAGACCCTGGCCGATCTGTTCGGCAGGAACAGCCAGCTCATTGTCTATCACTTCATGTGGCGCTGGGATCTCGGCACGGGTTGCGACGGATGCTCGTTCCTGTGCGATCACGTGGACGGTGCGAATCTGCACCTCATGCACCACGACGTGACCTTTGTAGCGGTTTCGCGCGGCCGCCTATCCGATCTCGAAGCGTACCGGCGGCGGATGGGCTGGAAGTTCCCGTTCGCGTCATCCTACGGCAGCGATTTTAATTACGACTTCAACGTGTCGTTCACGCGCGAACAGCTCGCCGCCGGCAAGGTCTATTACAATTACGAGATGATCGACGCGGAGAATGCCTACGAGGAACTTTCCGGCATCAGCATCTTTTACAAGGATGAGAGCGGCATCATTTTCCACACGTACTCGTCCTACGGACGCGGCGGCGACATCCTGATCAACGCCTACAATTTTCTCGATCTCACGCCGAAGGGCCGCAACGAGGATGGGATCATGAACTGGATGCGGCGCCACGACGAATACGAAGAAGAAGCGGCCGCGTGCTGCGCCGGGCGGCACGACGACGCCGCCTGATCGAAAACTCGGAAACGAAGCGATACGGGAGATGCGATCATGACCGCAATGAGCCCCGTCGTGCATTTCGAAATGCCGGCCGAGGACCGCAACCGCATGGCGCGGTTCTATGAGAAAGCGTTCGGCTGGAAGACGCAGATGTTCGACCCCGAGATGGGCGACTATGTGCTCGTCACCACGGCCGAGAAAGACGCAAAGGCCGGTGCGCCCGCGGGCGCGATCAATGGCGGCTTCTTCCCGAAGAGGCCCGACTGGCCGGCACAGCATCCGTCAATCGTCATCGGCGTCAACGACATCGAAGCGGCAATGCAGCGCGTCGGCAAGGAGGGCGGCAAGGTCCTCGGCGAGCCGATGCAAATTCCGGGCGTCGGCCGCTACGTCTCCTTCTTCGACACCGAAGGCAATCGCGTGAGCATGCTGCAGCCCGACGGCATGTAAGCAGGCGGACTGCGGCGCCGCGCCGGTCTTATCGAGTGCATTCGCAAGCGAAAGGACAAACAATGCCCAGCGCAATCTATGTCAATTTACCCGTTGCCGACCTCAAACAGTCGAAGGCCTTCTTCGAGTCGCTCGGCTTCACGTTCAATCCGCAATTCACCAACGACGACGCGGCCGCCCTCGTGTTCTCGGACACGATCTTCGCCATGCTGCATACGCCGCAGAGCTTCCGGCGCTTCACCAAGAAGGAAATATGTGACGCGCGCAAGACGACCGAGGTCCTGCTCGCCCTTCAGGTGGAGAGCAGGGAACAGGTGAATGCGCTGATGGAGAAGGCGCTCAAGGCCGGCGGCCGCGCGCCGCGCGAGGCGCAGGACCTCGACTTCATGTTCGAACGATCCTTCGAGGATCCGGACGGCCACATCTGGGAAGTGTTCTGGATGGACCCCAAGGCAATGCCGCAAGCCTAGCGGGCGGCTTCTTCGACCCAATGCACTGAGTAAACGAGTGGAGCAATCACATGCCAACCAGCGCCAAGGCGCTCACGCCCTGTCTGTGGTTCGACAAGCAGGCAGAGGAGGCGGCGAAATTCTACGTCTCCGTCTTCCCCAATTCCAAGCTCGGCCACATCAGCTACTACGGCAATGAGGGGCAGGAGATTCACGGCGGCAAGCCGGGCTCCGTGCTTACCGCGGAGTTCGAGATCAACGGCCAGAATTTCGTCGCGCTGAACGGCGGCCCGCAATTCAAGTTCACCGAGGCGATCTCATTCCAGATCCACTGCAAGACGCAGAAGGACGTCGACTATTACTGGGACAAGCTTACGGCCGGCGGCGGCAGCGAAGGACCGTGCGGCTGGCTGAAGGACAAGTACGGGCTCTCCTGGCAGGTGGTGCCGAACGTCCTGCTCGAGATGATGAGCGAGGGCGGAGAGAAAGCGGACCGCGTCATGAAAGCGTTCATGCAGATGAAGAAGTTCGACATCGCGGCGCTCGAGCGCGCTTACGCGGGCGGCTGAGGGAGACGGCCATGAGCAACGGAAGCACTGCCATCGCGGCAGCGCCCGGCGGCGAGCTCGATCCATGTTTCGTCGACGGCCGGCGGATGCTGGTCGCCGGCATCGCCGAACGCTACAGCGGCAGCAACGCCGGCATTCCCGAGCAGTGGCGGCGTTTTGCGCCGCAGATCGCGAAGATTCCGGATCAGGCGGGCGCTGCCACCTATGGCGTGATCTTCGACTCGCTGAAGAACGCCTACAGCTTCGGCTATCTGTCGGGCGTCGAGGTCTCCAGTGTCGCTAGGCTGCCCAAGGAGTTCTGCCACCTCGAAATCCCGGCGCAGCGCTACGCCGTGTTCACGCATCGCGATCACCTTTCGGCGCTGCCGCGCACGATGCAGGCGATCATGCGCGAATGGCTGCCGAACTCCAGGCACGAGCTCGTCAAAGACGGCGCGGATTTCTTCGAGCGGTACGGCGACGAGTTCGACCCGCGCACCGGCACCGGCGCGGTCGAGCTCTGGATTCCGATCAAACACTGAGAGTCACTGCAACCTGCAACGGGAGTGAACCATGCCGCTGACACCCTACCTGTTCTTCGACGGCCGCTGCGAGGAGGCGCTCGAGTTCTACAAGAAGGCGCTGGGTGCGGAAGTCGAGATGCTGATGCGCTTCAAGGAAGCGCCCGAGCAGCCGCCGCCCGGCACGCTTGCGCCCGGCACCGAGAACAAGGTCATGCACTCGTCGTTTCGCATCGGCGACACCACCCTGATGGCGTCCGATGGCTACGCCAAGGGCAAGCCAAAGTTCGAGGGCTTTTCGCTGTCGGTTGACGCGAAGGATGAAGCCGACGCCAAACGCAAGTTCGATGCCCTGGCCGAGGGCGGAGAGATCACCATGCCGCTTGGCAAAACCTTCTTCGCCACGAGCTTCGGCATGGTGAAGGACCGCTTCGGCGTCGGCTGGATGGTCAATCTGGCCTGATCGGCGACGAGCAATCGCAAGACACGGGAGCAAGTCATGTTGCGCACACTTGCCGTTATTGTCGGCGTGGTCGTCCTCCTGGTGGCGGGGGCGCTCGCCGTTGCCGCGACCAGGCCCGATACGTTCCGCGTCCAGCGCGCGCTCGACATCCAGGCGCCGCCGGAGAAGATCTATCCGCTCCTCGCCGACCTGCGCCGGTCGGTCGAGTGGTCGCCCTATGAGAAGAAAGACCCCGACATGAAACGGGTCTATCGTGGCGCCGACAGCGGCAAGGGCGCAATCTATGAATGGGACGGCAACAAGAATATCGGCGCCGGCTCGCTTGAGATCGCCGACGTGTCGCCGCCGACCAAGGTCGTCCTCAAGCTCAACATGGTGCGGCCGTTCACGGCCAACAACATCGTCGAATACACGCTGACCCCGAACGGCGGCGCCACCCGGGTCTCGTGGGACATGCACGGCCCGAACCCGTATCCCGCCAAGGTCATGCAGGTCTTCTTCGATGTCGACAAGATGGTGGGCAGGGACTTCGAGGAAGGGCTGGCGAGCCTGAAGGCGCTTGCGGAGAAATAGGTGAGTGCATGGCGAAGGCGCAGGACCTGCGGCGCATTGCATTGTCGCTCGAAGGGACGACGGAGGCGCCGCACTTCGACCGCACGGCGTTCAAGGTCGCCCGCATCTATGCGACGCTCGCCGCCGATGGAAAATCCGCCAACCTGAAGCTCGCGCCGGACGAGCAGGAGCTGAAGTGCCTCACCGCGCCGGAGGCGTTTTCGCCCGTTCCGAATGCGTGGGGCAAGCAGGGCTGGACAACGGTGAATCTCGCCGCGCTGCCTGCTCCGGAACTGAAAGCCGCACTCGAGACCGCCTGGCGGCATGCCGTGAAGAAGAAGCGAAGCGCGAGCAGGTGAGGGAACAGCAGGTATGGCCTTGACGCTCTATTTTCATCCGCTCGCTTCGTTCTGCTGGAAGCCGCTGATCGCGCTGTATGAGAACGCGACGCCGTTCACGCCGGTGATCGTCGATCTTATGGACCCGCAATCGGCTGCCGCGTTCAAGGCGGTCTGGCCGATGGCGAAGTTTCCGGTCCTGCGCGATGAGGCGAGGGGATGCACGGTCGCGGAATCGACCGTCGTCATCGAATATCTCGATGCGTTTTATCCGGGCGCGACGCGGCTCATCCCGAAGGACCCGGACGCCGCCTGGCGGGCGCGCATGTGGGACCGCTTCCACGACGAGTACCTCCAGAAGCCGATGCAGAAGATCGTAACCGACCGCCTGCGGCCGGAGGACAGGCGCGATCCGCTCGGCGTCGAGGAGGCGAGAGCACAGCTCATCGAGGCTTATGCGCTGCTCGAGATGGAAATGGCCGCGAAGCGCTGGGCCGTCGGCGACGAATTCACGCTCGCCGACTGTTCGGCGGCACCCGCGCTCTTCTACGCGAATACGGTCGAGCCGCTCGGCGGAAGAAAGAGTCTTTCCGCATATCTCGACCGGCTGATGGATCGCGCTTCCTTCGCGCGCGTGCTGGCCGAAGCGGAGCCTTATTTCTCGATGTTCCCCCTCGAACGAAAGCCGGAGCGCGTCCGCGCGGCCGGCGGTTCGGGATGACGCATGGGTGGTCAAAACGGGAACGCCAACCGAGGAGGTTGAACATGCTGTCGGACAAGAATGCCATGGCAACGATTGCGGTGAAGGATCTCGCTACAGCCAAGAAATTCTACCAGCAGACGCTCGGCTTCTCGCCGGCGGGGCCCGAGGCGATGGGCGTCGTCACGCTGAAGAGCGGCAACTCGATCATCGTCGTCTATGAGTCGCAATTCGCCGGCACCAACAAGGCGACGACCGCCACCTGGGGCGTCGGCGGCGAGCTGGATTCGATCGTCGCGACACTGAAAAAGGCGGGCGTGCCCTTCGAGCACTACCAGTTTCCCGAAGCGCGCCTCGAAGGCGACGTCCACGTGTTCGGCGACTTCAAGGGCGCCTGGTTCAAGGACCCGGACGGAAACATCCTGCACATCAACAATCAGTAGCCGCGCGGCTCGCGCGGCGAACACGCAAGAAGCAAGAGGAGAGTGCAAATGCGATACGTCGATGGCTTTGTGCTTGCCGTTCCTAAGAAAAATATCCCTGCCTACCGCCGCATGGCGCACAAGGCCGGCAAGGTCTGGCGCGACCACGGCGCGCTCGAGTTCCGGGAGTGCGTGGCCGATGACGTCAAGAACGGCAAGTGGACATCGTTTCCCCGCAGCGTGAAGCTGAAGAAGGGCGAGACCGTCTTCTTCTCCTACATCGTCTATAAGTCGCGCGCGCACCGCGACCGCGTGCTGGCGAAGGTGATGAAGGACAAGCGCCTTGCCGGCATGATGGACATGAAGGATATGCCATTCGACGGCAAGCGCATGATCTACGGCGGGTTCAAGTCCCTGGTCGAGCTCTGAGCGGCATGACGGCCCGATGAAAAAATTGTACCGGGGCAGTTGCCATTGCGGCGCGGTCCGCTTCGAGGCCGAGCTCGATTTGGCCGAAACGAGCAAGTGCAATTGCTCGATCTGCACCGAGACGCGGTTCTGGAAGGCGGTGATCGGCACAAGCTCGTTTCGGCTGCAGCGGGGCGAGGACGCCCTGTCGGTCTATCAGTTCGGCGGCCACAACATCCGCCACTTCTTCTGCAGCCGCTGCGGCATGAAGCCGTTCGGCCGCGGCTACCATGAAGCGATTGGTGACTTTGTCGCGGTCAACATCGCCTGTCTCGACGATGCGACCGATGAGGAGCTTGCGTCCGCGCGCGTCATATACCAAGACGGCCGCCACAATCGGTGGGAAAGTCCGCCCGCCGAGACGCGCTATCTTTGAGGACGCTGCGTGGAAGCCAGGTTTGTTCGCGACGCCCTGATCCTCGGCCTGTTGATGGCGATCGGACCGTTCGCCATCGACATGTACCTGCCGGCGCTGCCGACCGTCGGCAGGAGCCTCGGCGCGAGCCCCGATCTCGTGCTGATGACGCTGACGGCGTTCTTCCTCTCCTTCGGGCTCTTCCAGGTCGTCGTCGGCCCGGTGTCCGACATTGTCGGCCCCAAGCGGCCGCTCTATTTCGGCCTGGTGCTGTTTGCGGCGGCGAGCGTCGGCTGTGCGCTCGCCGACGACATCTACTCGCTGATCGTCTGGCGCGTGGTGCAGGGGATCGGCGCCGCGGCCGGCACCGTCATTCCCGGCGCGATCGTGCGCGACATGCACACCGGCCTCAAGGCGGCGCGGCTGATGTCGCTGCTCATGCTTGTGTTCAGCGTGAGCCCCATTCTGGCGCCGTCGGCGGGAAGCCTGTTGATCGAGGTTGCCGGCTGGCGCGCCGTGTTCTGGTTCGTTGCGGCAGCCGCGGTCGCAGCACTCGTCATGCTCGCGGCGTTGCAGCGGGAGACCCGTCCGCCCGCCGACCGGCGCGGCGCGACGATCGCAAGCTCGCTCGCCGCTTTCGGATTGCTCCTGCGCCACCGCGATTTTCTTGCGCTCACCTTTGTCGGCGGCTTCGCGCTGTCGTCGCTCTTCATCTATCTCGGCAATTCGTCCTTCGTGCTGATCGATCACTACGGGCTGTCGCCGACCCTCTACGCCATTGCTTTCTCGACGAACGCAGCGGCGGTGTTCGGCTCGGCGCAGTTGAACGGCTGGCTCGGCAAGCGTTTTCCGCTGTGGCGGATCGTTCAGGTGGCGACGATCGGGCATGCGGCGGCCATGCTCCTGCTCCTTGTGCTGGTTGCGTCCGGCATCGACCGGCTCGAGGTGATCTGCGTGCTTCTGTTCATCGGCTACGCCTTCCTCGGACAGATCATGCCGATCGCGACGGTGCTGGCCATGGACGAGCATGGTTCGATCGCAGGCGCGGCGTATTCGCTGATGAGCACCCTGCGCCTTGTCATCGGCGCGGCCGCGATCGGGATCAGCAGCCTGTTCGCCGACGGCACGGCGCTGCCGATGGTCGCGGCCATCGCGCTGAGCGCGACGGCGGCCTTCCTGCTCTGGCAGTTCACCCACGGCCGCACCCGCGCCGCAGTCGAGAGGGCACCCGCCGAGTAGGATGCGGCGACGCCGGAACTCGACTTTCCCCGGCGAAAATGGCATGAACCGCGCAACCTCGCAGCCGGACCCGCCCATGACCATCAAGGACTTTTTCCTCCGCCTCTTTACCTGGTGGAACAGCCAAACCTTCGGCATCCAGCTCTGGACCGGCCTCTACGGCGAGTTCGTGGGAGAGGACGAGGCGGGCAACCGCTACTACCGCACCAAGGGCGGCAAGATCGATCCGACGCTGGGCTTCGAGCGCCGCTGGGTCATCTACAACGGCCTTGCCGAAGCCTCCCGCGTGACCCCGGACTGGCACGGCTGGCTGCACCACACGGTCGACGTGCCGCCGACCCAGGAAGACTACAAGCCGCGCGAGTGGCAGAAGCCGCACCGGCCGAACCTCACGGGCACGCCGAACGCCTGGCGCCCGCAGGGCTCGACGCTCGCCGCCGGCCGCCGCCCGCGCGCGACGGGCGACTACCAGCCCTGGAATCCGAACAAGTAGCTGCGGCGAGGCCGGCGAGTGACCGCCGGCTCATAACGTTGCATGCTCCCGGCCTGACCGAGAGGTGCGCATGGCCGGACCCAAGCCCCCGCAATTCGAGACGCTCAGCCTGCACGCGGGCCAGCATCCCGACCCCGCCACCGGCGCACGCGCCGTGCCGATCTATCAGACGACCTCGTTCGTCTTTCAGGACGCCGACCACGCCGGCGCCCTGTTCAATCTGGAGCGGGCGGGGCACATCTATACCCGCATCTCCAACCCGACGACCGCGGTGCTGGAGGAGCGGCTCGCCGCGCTCGAGTCGGGCGTCGGCGCGATCTGCACCGCGAGCGGCATGGCGGCGATGCACCTCGGCATCGCGACGCTCGCCGGCGCCGGCGACCACATCGTTGCGTCGGCCTCGCTCTATGGCGGTACGATCAACCTGCTCACGCACACGCTCCCGCGCTTCGGCGTTACCACGACCTTCGTGAAGCCGCGCGACCTCGACGGCTTCCGCAAGGCGATCCGCCCGAATACGAAGCTCGTGATCGGCGAGACCATCGGCAATCCGGGCCTCGAAGTGCTCGACATCCCCAAGGTCGCCGAGATCGCGCACGCCGCCGGCGTGCCGCTCCTGATCGACAACACTTTCGCCACGCCCTACCTGAGCAAGCCGGTCGAGCTTGGCGCCGACATCGTCATGCATTCGATCACCAAATGGATCGGCGGGCACGGCATCGCCATCGGCGGGGTGCTCGTCGACGGCGGCCGCTTCGATTACGCCACGGAGAAATTCCCGACGCTCTCCGAACCCTACGCCGGCTATCACGGCATCGTCTTCGCCGAGGAATACGGGCCGGCGGCCTTCATCATGCGCGCGCGCACCGAGGGCTTGCGCGATTTCGGGGCCTGCATCTCGCCGCAGAACGCCTTCTACATCCTGCAGGGCGTCGAGACCCTGCCGCTCCGCGTCGAGCGTCACGTCGAGAACACGCGGGCGGTGCTTGAGTTTCTGACGAAGAACAAAGCGATCGAGTGGGTGCTGCACCCGACGCTCGACACGCACCCCGACCATGAGCTGGCGAAGCGCCTGCTGCCGAAGGGTGCAGGCTCCATCATCAGTTGCGGCATCAAGGGCGGCCGCGAGGCCGGCCGCAGGTTCATCGAGGCGCTGCGGCTCGCGAGCCATCTCGCGAACGTCGGCGACGCGAAGACCCTCGTCATCCACCCCGCCAGCACCACGCACCAGCAGATGAGCGCCGTCCAACTGAAAGAGGCGGGACTCGGCGAAGAGCTTGTTCGCATCTCCGTCGGCATCGAGGCGGCCGGCGACATCATCGACGATCTCGCGCAAGCCCTGCGCGCGTCGCAACGGGCCTGATCATGCAACTCGTCGTCGACGGCAAGAAGGTGTACGCCGCCACCGGCGGCCGCGAATTCGATCCCGCGCTGCCGCTCGTGATTTTTCTCCACGGCGCCGGCTTCGACCACACGGTCTGGGCGTTGCTCGCGCGCTGGTTCGCGCATCGCGGCTCGGCGGTGCTGGCGCCGGATCTGCCCGGCCACGGCCGCTCCGAAGGCGCGCCGCTCGGCTCGATCGGCGAGCTTGCGGACTGGACCGCGGCGCTGATTTCGGCTGCGGGCGCAAGCAAAGCAACCTTGATAGGCCATTCCATGGGCTCGCTGATCGCGCTGGAGACCGCCGCGCGCCATCCCGAAAAGGTCAGCGCCATCGGCCTGATTGCCGCCGCGGCGGCGATGCCCGTCAATGCCGACCTGCTGAATGCGGCGGAGGCGAACGACCGCGCGGCGATCGACATGGTCAACCTCTGGGGCCACGGCCACCGCGCCGGCCTCGGCGGCTCGCTGTCGCCCGGCCTCTGGATGGCGGGCGGCGGCGCGCGCGTGCTGGAGCGCGCGGGCGAGGGCGTCCTGTTCGCCGATCTCGCCGCATGCAACGACTATCGCGACGGCATGGCTTCCGCCGCGCGGGTGAAGGCGCCCGTGGCTCTCGTGCTCGGCGAGCGCGATCAGATGACGCCCGCGAAGCGTGGTCGAGAGCTCGCAGCCGCGCTGGCGGATGCGCAGGTCACGATCCTCAAGGGCGCGGGCCACATGATGGTCAGCGAACGGCCCGATGAAGTGCTCGATGCGCTTCGCGGCCTCGCCGGAAAATGAAAGCGGCAGGAGAAAACGCATGCGCATTGCAGTGATGGCGGCCGGCGCGGTGGGCGGCTATTTCGGCGCGCGGCTCGCCGCCGCCGGGCATGACGTCGTCTTCTTCGCCCGCGGCGCGCACCTCGATGCGATCCGCAAGGATGGCCTGCGGGTCGAAAGCGTGCGCGGCGACCTGCACCTGAAGAACGCCGTCGCGACCGACACCGCCGCCGGCCACGCGCCGGTCGATGCCGTCCTGTTCGCCGTGAAGATCTGGGACAACGAGAACGCGGCGAAGATCGTCAAGCCGCTGATCGGCCCCGACACGCGCGTCGTCACCGCGCAGAACGGCATCGACACCGTCGGGATGATCGAACCGATCCTCGGCCGCGGCCATGTGGTGCCGGGCCTTGCGCAGATTTCCGCGCTGATCAGCCGCCCGGGCGCGATCTCGCACACCACGCAGTTTCACTTATGGGCGTTCGGCCATCCCGATGGCCACAAGGATCCGGTGCTTGCGGCGCTCGCCGAGGCCGGCAAGGCCGCCGGCGTCGACTTCGCGATCTCCGAGCACATCGAGCGCGATCTCTGGATCAAGTTCACGGTGCTCGTCGGCCTGTCGAGCGTGACCGCCGCGTCGCGGCAGCCGATCGGCGTGATCCGCGACGATCCCGACGGCCGCGCGCTGCTGCTCGACATCATGCGCGAGGTGGTTGCCGTGGGCCGCGCCAGGGGCGTCGCGCTCGACGCCGACTATGGCGACAAGGCGATGGCGTTTGCCGACGGTGTGCCGCCGCATACGAAGGCATCGATGGCGCACGACCTCGACCGCGGCAACCGGCTCGAGCTCGACTGGCTCGCGGGCAGGGTGGTTTCGCTCGGCAGGGAGCTCGGCATTCCGACACCCGCCTGCGCCGCGATCTACGCGGTGCTCAAGCCGTACCGGATGGGAAAGCCGGCGGCGGCTTAGAGCACCACCACCCGCGTGCCGATCGGCGTGCGCAGGTAGAGGTCGGCCACCTCCTCGTTCAGCATGCGGATGCAGCCGGAGGATACGTTGGTGCCGATCGTCCACGGCTCGAACGTGCCATGGATGCGGTAGAGCGTGTCGCGGTTGCCTTGATAGAGATAGAGCGCACGCGCGCCGAGCGGATTGCTCGGGCCGCCGGCCACCCGCTCCGGCAGCTCCGGCTGCCGCAGCCGCATTTCCTTCGGCGGCACCCAGTCCGGCCACTCCGCCTTGCGGCCGACCGAAGCCGCGCCGTTCCATCCGAACCCTTCGCGTCCGACGCCGACGCCGTAGCGCACCGCCTGGCCGCCCTCGCGCACGGTGTAGAGGAAATGGTTCTTCGGATCGACGACGATCGTGCCCGGCTGCTCGTTGCCCGGATAGGGGACGAGCTGCCGGCGGAATTCCGGATCGAGCAGCTCGAAATTCACCTTGCGGATTTCGAACGATCCGTCGGGAACGGAATCCAGGAACCAGTCTTCTTCCGTGATCTGCTTCGGCTCGGGCTTGGCCGGCGCCGTGAGGCCCGGCGCCAGTTCCGCGCCGGGCGGTGCCGGCTCGATCGGCCGCGGCTGCAGAAACGGCGGCAGGGGAAGCAGTGGCGGCTGCTGTGCCCACGCGACGCCGGGATGCAGCAGGGTGGCGCCAGCGGCGGCGAGCAGTCTTCGGCGGGTCAGTATCGGCGGGCCGGGACGGTCGGAATGCATGCGCGGAAGAACCTGATTTTCGCGGACAACAGCCAGATGGCTTAGGACTTGCGGCTTTCCAAGGGCAATCCGCCCGGCACCGTTCAACACCGGTTGACCCCCTCGGTTCCAGGGCTTTTGCGTGTCCGGCTGCGCCCTTTCGCCGCCGTAATGCCCATGTTAACGAGCGCGAGTCATCGCTTCGCGCCGAATGGTCTGAATGCGCCGAATTCTGTTCCTCGCCACGCTGGTTGGGCTCGTCGTCTCCCAGCCGCTGCTCGCCCAGCAGCGCAACCCGTGGGGCGACCTCCTGTCGCCGCGCGAGATGTATCCGCCGCAGCAGCAACAACGGGCGCCGCAGCAGCCGCAACGGCCCGACGACGACGTGCAATCGGCGCCGCTGCCGCCCCCCGGAAGCGGGCAGCAGCAGGGCGTGCCGGACATCGCGTTGCCCCCGCAGCAGCGGCAGGGCCAGCCAGCGCAGAAGGGGACGCCCGCGGCCAAGCAGCCTGCTGAAGTCACCGTCGAGCGGCCGCCGGAGCAGAAGATCGCCAATCCGACGGCGGTATTTTCCGGCCTCGACAAGATCACCGGCCGCATCTTCCCGTTCGAGGTGGCGCTGAACGAGACGGTGCAGTTCGGCGCGCTGCAGGTGACGCCGCGCGCCTGCTACACGCGCCCGCCGACCGAGCCGCAGAACACCACCGGCTTCATCGAGGTCGACGAGATCACCCTCGAAAACAAGATGCGCCGCATCTTCAGCGGCTGGATGTTCGCCGCAAGCCCGGGCCTCAACGCCGTCGAGCACGCGATCTATGACGTGTGGCTGGTCGACTGCAAACAAGGCCCGCCGGATGTCGGCAAGACGGCCAAGCAATAGAAATAGAAGTGGCCGTCATCCTTCGAGGTTCGCTCGCACCTCAGGATGACGCGATCGCCGCCAGGCACTCCGCACCCGTCATCGGTGTCTTTGCAATCCGCGCCTCGCCGCGCAGCGCGTCGGTAAGCATGTACTGGTAGCGGTCGCGCTCGATCTCGACAGCGCCGAACTGCGACAGGTGCTCGGTCAGGAATTGCGCGTCGAGCAGTTGAAAGCCGCCGCGCCGGAGCCGCGCCACGAGATGCACGAGCGCGACCTTCGAAGCGTCCCGTTCCAGATGGAACATGCTTTCGCCGAAGAACGCGCGCCCGAGCCGCACGCCGTAAAGCCCGCCCACCAGTTCGCCGTCGCGCCACGCCTCGACCGTGTGGCAATGGCCCTGCGCATAGAGCTGGCGGTAGAGCCGCCGGATGCGCCGGTTGATCCAGGTCTTGCCACGGCCCGGGGCCGAGGAGGCGCAGGCCGCGATCACCGCGTCGAAATCGTGGTCGATCCGGATCTCGAAATGTTCGGCACGCACCGTGCGCGCGAGCCGCCGCGGGACGTGGAACGTATCGAGCGGGATGACCCCGCGGTATTGCGGCTCGATCCAGTAGAGGCCGGGGTCGTCGGCGCTCTCCGCCATCGGGAAGATGCCGCAGGCATATGCCTTCAGCAGCACCTCCGGCGTGATCTCGACCTCGATGTCGCCGTAGCGAGTCATGCGCCGAGATTATTCGGCGAACCGGGCGAGAGCGAGACCCGTACCGGAGTGAGGAAATAACACTGAATTCAAGTAAATAAATCGATTTGCACTTCGGCGTCTTCGTCCTCGCCCAGCCGAACCTTCAGTAAGCAACTGAAATAACAAGAAAAACGGCGCGCCACCCGCGGCGCGCCGTTTTCATTTGTCTTTCAGCTTTTCGAACAGGTCGACCGGGATCGGGAAGATAATTGTATTGGAGCGGTCGCTCGCCACGTTCAGGAGCGCGTTGAGATAGCGAAGCTGCATCGCCTCCGGCTGGCCCGAGAGGATGCGGCCGGCTTCGGTGAGCTTCTCCGCCGCCTGCTGCTCGCCTTCGGCGTCGATTACCTTGGCGCGGCGGATGCGCTCGGCCTCGGCCTGCTTGGCGATCGCCCGCACCATCACCTCGTTGATGTCCACGTGCTTGATCTCGACATTGGCGACCTTGATGCCCCAGGCGTCGGTCTGGCTGTCGAGGATCTGGCGGATGTCGGCATTCAGCTTGTCGCGTTCGGCGAGGATTGTGTCGAGGTCGTGCTTGCCGAGCACCGAGCGCAGCGTGGTCTGCGCGAGCTGACTCGTTGCCACCTGGAACTCCTCAACCTGGATGATCGCCCGCTCGGGATCGATGACGCGGTAATAGATGACGGCGCTGACGCTCACCGACACGTTGTCGTTGGTGATGACGTCCTGCGGCTGCACGTCGAGCACGCGCGTACGGAGATCCACGCGCACCGCCTGCTGGATGATCGGGATGACGAGGATCAGGCCGGGGCCCTTCACTTTCCACAGCCGGCCGAGCAGGAAGACCACGGCGCGCTCGTATTCGCGCAGCACCCGCACCGAATAGGCGAACAGCGCGATGATGAAGATGGCCGGAATGAGCAGGCCGGTGAAATCCAAAAGATCGAACAGCATGAAACCTCCTTAGCGCATGATCCGGTGCGGCGGAAGCCGAGCTTCGGTCACGCACATTCAAACTGGCTCGACGACGAGCGTCAGGCCGTCGCGGCCGACGATGCGCACCTTGTCCTTTGCCTGGAACGGCCGCTCGCCGCGCGCCGACCAGATTTCGCCGTGTACGTGCACGCGGCCTTCCGTGCCGGACCATTCGATCACTTCCGCGCCGCTGCCGATCAACTGTTCGCCGCCGGTGGCGGGTGGGCGCCGGTAGGCTCTTGCCGCGGCCCCGGCAATGCCGAAGATGATGATGGCGGTCGAGAGTGCGCTGCCCGCGATCACCGGCCACGACAGGCCCACCTCGACGTCCCAGCCGCCGCCTTCGAACAGGAAGATCGCGCCGACGACGAAGGCGACGAGGCCACCCGCGCCGAGGATGCCGATGCCGGGCGTGAAGGCTTCCGCGATCATCAACGCCATGCCGAGCAGCAGCAGCGCCAGCGCGCCATAATGTACGGGCAGGGCGGACAGCGCCATCAGCGCCAGAATGAGGCTCACGCCGCCGATGGTGCCGGGAATGAACGTGCCCGGATTCCAGAATTCGAGGATCAGCCCGTAGAAGCCGATGATCAGCAGGATGAATGCGACGTTGGGATCGGAAATGGCCCCCAGCAATTGCGTGCGCCAGTCCGGTTCGATCGCCGTCATGGCGGCGCCTTTGCTTGCGATCGTGTGCTCGGCATTGCCGACCTTGACCTTGCGGCCGTCGATCGCGGCAATCAGCTCGTTCAGATCGTTCGCCATCAGGTCGACGACGTTCTGCTTCACCGCTTCCTCGGCCGTCAGCGTCGCGGCTTCGCGCACCGCTTTCTCCGCAAACTCCACGTTGCGCCCTCGCAATTGCGCGAGGCTGCGCAGCATTGCGACCACGTCATTGATCGCCTTCTGGTCCGATGCGCTCTTCGATGCATCCTTCTCGCCGTCCTTCTCCTTCGGCTGCTGTCCCGGCAGTCCGGGCAGGCCGCCCATCGACACCGGCGTCGCCGCCCCGAGATTGGTGCCCGGCGCCATCGCTGCCACATGCGAGGCATAGACGATGAACGTGCCCGCCGAAGCCGCCCGCGCGCCGGTCGGCGCCACATAGACGACGATCGGCACCGGCGCGCCGACCATCTCCTGAATGATATCGCGGGTGGCCGAGACGAGCCCGCCGGGCGTATCGAGCCGCATGATCAGCGCCGCGCCGTTCTCGCGTTTCGTCTGTTCGATCGCGCGGGTGAGCTGGCGGATGGTCGCGACCCCGATCGCGCCCTTTACGTCCATGACGAAGACGCGGTTCGCGGCCTGTGCGCCAGCTTCCGCAGTTGCGGCGCCCAGAAGGAGGAGCGCGCCAAGCAGCAGTCGGATCGCCCGTTCTCGCCACATGGTTGCGAGGATAGGCGGATGCGTCCGGAGGGTCCAGCACCGCGCCCGGGTCGCGCGATCGGCAACGCATGTTGCGCGCCCGCGCAACGAATTCTGAGTGATAACTGCAATTGGTAGCCGAGTGACGGTCCGGCAGGCGGACTCGAAGCCGGTTTGCCTCGCCTCAGGAAAATCCACCGCCGACAGGAAAGAATTCCGGTAGAATCGGCGCGCGGCGCCACCGGGAAGATAGCCTGCAAGCACAGGCAGTGCTTCGAAACGGCACAACCGCGCGGCAATCGTTCAAATTCGAATCGGATTCCGGCCCAATTTTTCACGCTTTCGATTTATCCATGGCGGCAATCTGTGGCGGGCAGAAAGCTCGCGCGCCCAAGAGGACCCCATGCAGCCGGCAAAGAATTTGTCGCCGTTCGCATCCGCCGGTTCGCAGCACGGTTCGTGTTCGCAACCGGCGATCGGTGCCGTTCTCCCATTCGGAGGTGCGGCGCGAGGCAGATCGGCGCGGTGACGCCGTGCAGAAGCGGTTCACAGAGCAGGCGGCGCAGGCAACGCAGGCGGACGGCGCCGTCGATATCGACGCGCTGGCAAAGCTCGTAAGCAGCGCGCACATCGAACCTGGCCGGTGCCAGTGCAGCCAGGAAAGTTGCCTGCTTTTCGGCATCATCGAGGAGCTCGATCAGGCGAAGGCCCGCTTGCTCGACGCGTTCGAGGCGGTTCCCGGCGGCATCGTGCTCTATGATGCCGACGACCGCTACCTGCTCTGGAACAGCCAGTACGAAAAGGACTTCCGCCAGCTCGGCGTGACCATCGAGCGCGGCATGCGTTTCGAGGATGCGGTCCGCGCCGTCCTGCGCCGCAACCGCTATCCGGACATTCAGGGGAATGAGGAAGACTATATCGCCGAGCGGCTCGCGCGCCACAAGCAGCCGAGCCCCAGTCTCGAGCTGCTGCTGCCGAACGGTCGTTGGGTCCGCATCGACTCGCGCCCGACCGGCGACGGCGGCTGCATCGAGATCGGCGTGGACGTGACCGAGCTGAAGGAGCGCGAAGCCTCCTTCCGTCTGCTGTTCGAGCGTAATCCGGTGCCGATGTGCGTGGTCGATGCCCAAACCCGCAACATTCTGGCGGCAAACGACGCCGCGATCCGTCAATACGGCTATAGCCGACAGCAGTTTTGCGGAATGTCCGTGTTCGATCTCATCACGCCGGCGGAGCGGGATCTTGCCCGCAAGCTCGCCCGCGAAGGCAAGATGGTGATCGACGGCGAGATTTCGAGGAGCCACGTGACTGCCGATGGGAGAGAGATCCAGGTCACGATCTATTCCCGGAAGCTGCGCTACGAGGGACGCATAACCTCGCTCGCCGCGATCATCGATGTCACGGAAAAGCGGAACGCAATCGACGAGCTGAAGCGCACGCGCGAGTTCCTGCATACGGTCATCGAGAATGTGCCTGCCGGGATCGTCGTCAAGGACCCGCGCGATCTCACCTTCTTGCTGGCCAACCGGACAATCGAGAAAATCCTCGGGCGCGAGCGCGGCCACGTGATCGGCCGGACCGGAAGCGAGATCTACGACTCCGAAACCGCAGAACGGATCGCGCTCGGGGACCGGCTTGCGCTGGACTCCAGACAGAAGCACTTCAGCGGTGCGCATCTGGTGGAGACGCCGGGGCTCGGCCCCCGGCTTTTTGCAACAACCCGGCTGCCCATTCTCAGTGAAAGCGGCGCACCCGAATATCTGCTGACGGTAATCGACGATCTCACCGACCAGAAGCGCGCCGAAGAACGCATCGATTATCTTGCACATCACGATCCGCTGACCGGCTTGCCCAATCGCACGGCGATTGCCGAATGCCTCCAGGAGACGCTGGAGCAGGCCGCAGAGAAACATGACGCCTTCGCCTTGATGTATCTGGACCTGGACCGCTTCAAGGAGGCGAACGAATTGTTCGGACATGAGGTCGGCGACGCGCTGATGCGGCGGATCGCGGCCCGGATGAAAGAGACGGCCGATGGGACCTTCATCGGCCGCTTCGGCGGCGACGAGTTCGTGCTGATCGCTGCCGACAAGGATCAGCCCGCCGCCGCGGAAGACATCGCGCGACGGATGCTTGCCGCCTTCGCTGACGAGTTCGAGGTCGAAGGACAGTTCGTCCGGATGGGCATGAGCATCGGGGTCGCCATCTATCCCGTGGACGGCGCCGACGCGGCGAGTCTCCTCGGCAGCGCCGACGCCGCCGTGTCTCGCGCGAAGGCGGACGGCCGCGGCGCCGTCCGTTTCTTCCAGCCGAGCATGGACCGGCAATTGCGCGACCGCCGCGCGCTGAAAATGGATCTCCAGTCCGCGGTGTCCCGCAGGGAGTTCGTCGTCCACTATCAGCCCCACGCATGCATGGACGGCACCATTGTCGGCTTCGAGGCATTGCTGCGCTGGAAGCACCCGGCGCGCGGCATGATCCGGCCCGACGAATTCATCCCCATCGCCGAGGAAAGCGGCCTGATCGTTTCCATCGGCGAATGGGTCCTGCGCGAAGCCTGCCGGCAGGCTGCGTCCTGGCCGAACCCGCTCGAAATCTCGGTGAATCTCTCGCCGGTGCAGTTCCGCCACGGCGATCTCCCCGGCCTCGTGCATGCCGTGCTGCTGGAGACCGGCCTCGCGCCGAAACGCCTGACCTTCGAGATCACCGAGGGGGTCCTGATCGAGGATTTCTCGCGCGCCGTTTCGGTGCTGCGCCGCCTGAAAACACTGGGTGTCCGCATCGCCATGGACGACTTCGGCACCGGCTATTCCTCGCTCGCCTATCTGCAGAAGTTCCCGTTCGACCGCATCAAGATCGACCGCTCGTTCATCAGCGGCGTCGATCACAATGTCCCGTCGGCAACGATCGTGCGCGCCGTAATCGGCATGGCGCGCAGCCTCGGCCTGCCGGTCATTGCCGAAGGCGTGGAGACGGAGGGCGAGCGCGCCTTCCTCGCCAACGAAGCCTGCGACCAGATCCAGGGCTACCTGATCGGCCGTCCCGCGCCGCTCGACGCCTATGCGGAGCATCTCGGCCTGCCGACGCAAGCCGTCCAGGCCGTCTCCGCCTGATTGCGCTTTAGCGCAGGAAATTTGCGATCGCGTCGACGACCTGGCTGTCGGCGCCCATGAAGCCGTGCGCCGAGTTCGGGCCGCAAGGATCCTTGCCGGGGCCGCTGCCGCCGATCCAGAGAATGCTCGCGCGCCCGCCGGACCACTTGACGAACGGCTCCACCGCCGACGGCGGCGTCAGATCGCAGGCGTCGTTGCGATTGTGCATGACGAGCGTGCGCGGCAGCACCGTGGGTGTCTTCAGTGTCTCCTGTGCCGGCATCTTGCCGGGCGGTATCAGCGAGCCGGAAATGAGGATCAGCACGTCCGGCTTCGCCCCGTTGCCGACCCCGCGCGCTGCGAAGGAAACGCCCGCGCTCATGCCGATCAGCGCGACCGGCTCTTTGACCTTGCGCATGTAGCGGACCGCTTCGCCGAGCACCGTCCCGTGCGGCACCGTGAGCGTGGCGATTCCGCGCGCGTTGATCGCGGCGCGGTTGCGGAGCAGCGGGTCCGCCGGGCTGATACCACCTTTGCCCGGAACGAGGATGGCACTTGCGCGGGCGCCCTGCGGGACGTGCAGGAATGCCTCCTTGCCGCCGACGCTTACGCGCTCCTCTGCGTAGGACGAGGTGGCGAGAAGCAGGAAACCAAGGCTGAGCACTGTCCGCAGCATATAGCTTCCCCTTCTGCCGTCACTCGGCGCCTTCGCCGCCGGAGAGATACCGTTCCAGCCAGTGAATATCATAATTGCCGTCGATGATGTCGCGGTGGCGCACGAGCGCGCGGAACAGCGGCAGCGTCGTTTCGATGCCGTCCACCACGTATTCGTCGAGCGCACGCCGCAGCCGCGAGAGGCACTCGTTGCGCGTCTTGCCGTGCACGATCAGCTTGCCGATGAGGGAATCATAGAACGGCGGGATCGAGTAGCCCTGATAGACCGCGGAGTCGACGCGCACGCCGAGCCCGCCCGGCGGATAGTAGTAGCTGATACGGCCGGGCGACGGCGCGAAGGTGCGCGGGTTCTCGGCGTTGACGCGGCATTCGATCGCGTGCCCTTCGAACAGGACGTCTTCCTGCCGGATCGCAAGCTCGTTGCCCGCCGCGATACGGATCTGCTCGTTCACGAGATCGATCCCGGTGATCATCTCCGTGACCGGATGCTCGACCTGCAGCCGCGTGTTCATCTCGATGAAATAGAACTCGCCGTCCTCGTAGAGGAACTCGACGGTGCCCGCGCCGGAATACTTGAGCTCGCGCATGGCCGCGGCCACCGTCTCGCCGATCCGGCTGCGCATCTCCGCATTGAGCGCGGGCGAGGGGGTTTCCTCCCACACCTTCTGGTGCCGCCGCTGCAGCGAGCAGTCGCGCTCGCCGAGGTGAACGGCATTGCCGCGCCCGTCGCCGAGCACCTGGATTTCGATGTGCCGCGGGTGGCCGAGGTATTTCTCGATATAGACGGCGTCGTCGTTGAACGCGGCCTTGGCTTCCGACCGCGCGGTGGAAAGCGCGGTCGAGAGCGCCCCCTCGTTGCGCGCGACCTTCATGCCGCGGCCGCCGCCGCCCGCCGCCGCCTTGATCAGCACCGGAAAGCCGATCTCGCGCGCGATGCGCGTGGCTTCCTGGTCGGAGGTGATGCCGCCGTCCGAGCCCGGCACCACCGGAATGCCGAGCTTCTTCGCGGTGCGCTTCGCCTCGATCTTGTCGCCCATGAGGCGGATGTGCTCGGGCGAGGGGCCGATGAAAGCGACCCCGTGGTCACGCAGGATTTCCGCGAAACGCGCGTTCTCCGAGAGAAAGCCGTAGCCCGGATGCACGGCCTCCGCGCCCGTGATCTCGCAGGCGGCAAGCAGCGCCGGAACGTTGAGGTAGGACTCGCGCGCCGGCGGCGGTCCGATGCACACGCTTTCGTCGGCGAGCTTGACGTGCATGGCGTCGGCGTCGGCGGTCGAATGCACCGCGACGGTCGCGATGCCGAGCTCCTTGCAGGCGCGCAGCACCCGGAGCGCGATCTCGCCGCGGTTGGCGATCAGGATTTTGTCGAACATGCGAACGATGTCCTCATTCGAGGATCATCAGCGGCTCGCCGAATTCCACGGGCTGCCCGTCCTCGACCAGGATCTGCTTGACCTTGCCCGCCCGCGGCGCCGGGATCGCGTTCATGGTCTTCATGGCTTCGACGATCAGGAGCGTCTGGCCTTCCGCGACTTCGGTGCCCTCTTCGACGAAGGGCTTCGCGCCCGGCTCCGGCGCGCGATAGGCGGTGCCCACCATCGGCGAGGTGACGAGGCCGGGATGACGCGAGATATCGCTGGCCGCGGAATTCGCGGAAGCCGCCGCACCCGCAGCGGCGGATGCAGGCACGGTCACAACGGGCGCCGCGACGACGGTGCCGCCGCGCGCAACCCGCACGCGCTGGTCGCCGCGCTGCACTTCGATTTCCGTGAGGTTGTTCGATTCCAGGAGCTTCGTGAGCTCCGCGATCAGTTCGGAATCGATTTCGATCTTGCGTCGGAACATACGGTCACTTCTTTACAGATTTTCCCGTCCGCAGCATGCCTGCGAGGCCGTTGATCGCGAGCGCGTATCCTTCGATGCCGAAGCCGCAGATCACGCCGCGCGCCGCCTTGGAGATGCGCGAGCGCTGCCGGAAGCGCTCGCGTGCGTGGATATTGGTAATGTGGATTTCGATGGTCGGCAAACCGACGCCGAGAATGGCGTCGAGGATCGCGACCGAGGTCGTCGTGTAGCCCGCCGGATTGATGACGATGCCCGCGGCCTTGCGGCTCCCCGCCTCCTGGATGAAGTCGACCAGTTCGCCTTCCTTGTTGGATTGGCGGAACTCGATCTTCAGGCCGAGCTTCTTCGCCGTATCGCGGCACAGCTTCTCCACGTCGGCGAGCGTCGCGCGGCCGTAGGTTTCCGGCTCGCGCCTGCCGAGCAGGTTCAGGTTCGGGCCGTTGATGACGTAGATGAGGTTTGCCATGACCGGCGGGGGCGTCCCGGCCGGCCCCCATGGCCGGCACGCCGCTCCTTATAGAAAGACCGGAGGCAGGGGGGAAGCCCGGCCCGGAAGGCGCCCTTCAGCCGCCGTTAACGACTCGCCCGCCCTCCAGCCGGATCACGCGCTGGGCGAGCGCCTCGATCTCGTCGCGCTGGTGGCTGACGTACAGGATCGGGATATGGCTCGCGCTCACCAGTTGCCGCAGATAGGGAAGCACGTCGTCCTTGCGCTCCTGGTCGAGCGAGGCGAGCGGCTCGTCAAGCAGGAGGACCGTGGGGTTCGCGAGCAGCGCGCGGCCGAGCGCGACGCGCTGGCGCTCGCCGCCCGACAGCGTGCGCGGCCGCCGCTTGAGCAGGTGGCCGATGCCGAGGAGGGCGACGATCTCGTCAAGCGTCCGATGCGAGCGGCGGCCGGCAAGCCAGTAGCCGTAGAGCAGGTTCTGCCGCACCGTAAGGTGCGGGAACAGGCGGCTGTCCTGGAACACCACACGGATACCGCGCCGGTGCGCCGGTACGCTGATGCGGCGTGCGGAATCGAACAGTGTCCTGCCGTCGAAGGCGATGAAGCCTTCGTCCGGCCGCAGCAGCCCGGCGATGGCGCCAAGCAGCGTCGATTTGCCCGAGCCCGACGGCCCGGAGATCGCTGTCACGTTCGCGTCGCTCTTGAAGGCGGCATCGAGCTGAAAGTCGCCGAGCTTTTTCCGCACCCGCACTTCGATCATGCGGTGCCCCCGATGCGCAGCGCGACGCGGCGCGCGAGCAGCTCGGAAACCACGAGCGCGAGCATCGACAGGCAGATTGCAACGAGGACGAGGCGCATGGCGCCCTCGTCACCGCCTGGTACTTGCGTGAAGGTATAGATCGCCACCGGCAGCGTGCGCGTCTCGCCGGGGATGTTGGAGACGAAGGTGATCGTCGCGCCGAACTCGCCGAGCGCCTTGGCGAAAGAGAGCACCATGCCGGCGAGAATCCCAGGCAGCGCAAGCGGCAGCGTCACGGTTGCGAAGGTGATGGCGCCGTTCGCGCCGAGCGTGCGCGCGGCGTCCTCAAGCCGGCGGTCCATCGCCTCGAACGACAGCCGGATCGCCCGCACCATGAGCGGGAAGCCCATGACGGCGCAGGCGAGCGCCGCCCCCGTCCAGCGGAACGAGAACACGATGCCGAAATACTGATCGAGGAAGGAGCCGATGGGCCCGCGCCGGCCCATGAGAATGAGCAGGAGATAGCCCGTGACCACCGGCGGCAGGACGAGTGGCAGATGCACGAAGCCGTCGAGCAGGAGCTTGCCGGGAAAACGCCAGCGCGCGAGTGCATAGGCGGCAAACAGCCCGAACGGCAGGCTCGCCGCGGTACCGATCGACGCGACCCAGAGGCTGAGCTGGATCGCGCCGATCTCTTCGGCCGAGAAGTCGAGCATGAATTACGACGACGACCCGCTCTGCACCGTGAAGCCGTGCTTGATGAAGGTCTTTCGCGCGTCGGGTCCGGCGAGATATTTGCGGTAGCTTTCGGCCGCCGGATTCTTCGATGCCGCCATCACGCCAACCGGGTAGATGATCGGCGGGTGGCTGTCGCCGGGGAAGGTGCCGATGACGATCACGTTGGGATCGGCGGCGGCGTCGGTCGAATAGACGATGCCGAGCGGCGCCTCGCCGCGCGACACGAAAGCCATCGCCGCGCGCACGTTCTCGGCTTCGGCGAGCTTCTTCTCGACCGAGGGCCAGATGCCGAGCTTTTCCAGCGACGCCTTGGCGTAGCGTCCAGCCGGGACGCTTGCGACCGCGCCGACCGAGAGCCGTCCGTCGCCGAGCAGGCCGGCAAGGTCGAAGTTCGGGCCGATCTTCACCTGGCCTTTTTTCCAATCTTTCGGCGCGATCAGCACGAGCGAGTTGCCGAGGAGATTGCCGCGCGTGCCGGCGCGCACGAGGTTCTTCTTCTCGATGTGATCCATCCACGGGATATCGGCAGAGAGGAAGAGGTCGGCGGGTGCTCCTTCCTCGAGCTGCTTGGCGAGCGCGGAACTGGCCGCATAGCTCGCGCGCACCTCGACGCCCGATTGCTTGGTCCAGGCAGCGTTGACCTCGTCGAGCGCGTTTTTCAGGCTGGCAGCCGCGAACACGAGCAGCGGCGGCTTGTCCTGTGCCTGCGCGGGCGCGGTGAAGGCAAGGGCGGCCGCGAGCACGAATGCCAAGCGCGCGGCCGTGAAGAACGGCGAGCGTCCCATGAAAATCTCCGTGGGGGCCGCGAGGCCCCGTTTTGTTGTCTGGAGATCCCCCGCCGGCGGTTCCATCGAGCCGTGGCGGGCAGAATGACCGCCTTCTACGGCGGGCGGCGCCAGCGGCGCGGCCCGGATATCTAGGCTGGGACGGGCCTTCGGCGCAAGGGCGCGAGTTTCAGGCGTCTGTCAGCAGCTTACCGTCCCGCACTTCCGCACGGCGTCGATCTGCCGCCGCAGCGCATCGGCGCCGACGGCGCCGGGGACGACCTGATCGCCGATCACGTAGCTCGGCGTGCCGGAGATGCCGAGCGCATCGGCGAGCGCCACGCTTTCCAGGAGCGTCGCGTCGATCTCCTCGCTCTTCAGATCCTTCTCGATCTGCGCGAGATCGAGCCCGGCCTCCTTTGCCGCGGCCATCGCGCGCTCGCGATTGGCTTCGCCGCGCGTGCCGAGCAGGCGGCGGTGGAATGCCGGATACTTGCTTCCGTCCTTGTCCTGCATGCGCACGGCGACGGCTACCTTCGCGGCCTCGAGCGAGCCGGGTCCGAGCACCGGAAATTCCTTCATCACGAACTTGAGCTGGGGATCGGCCTTCAGCAGCACGTCCATGTCAGAGAGCGCGCGCTTGCAATAGCCGCAGTTGTAGTCGAAGAACTCGACAATGGTGACATCCCCTTTCGGATTGCCGATCACCACGCCGCGCGGCGAATCGAAAATGAGCGCGCGGTTCGATTTCACCGCGTCCGCGCGTTCCTGCGCCTCGGCCGCCTGCTGCCGCCGCTGCAATTCGATCATCGCGTCTCGCAGCACTTCCGGATTCTGCAGCAGGTATTCCTTGATGATCTTTTCGACTTCGCTCCGTTCGGCGGGCGAGATCGCGGCCGCCGGAACGATCGCCGAGAATGCGAGTGCGGCGGCGAATCCCGCAGCAAGCAACGCTGCGCGCAATGGTTGGAGCGGAATCATCGGTTGTTCTCCTGCGGCCGCATCAGTTTTGCTGAATTTGCGGCGGCTTGTAATTCACAATGTCGTCGGCCTTCAACCAGCCCGGCGAACCCTTGGGCAAGCCCCGCTGCGCACGGGCCGCGAGCTGCTTGGCGGTCGGGAAATCGCCCTCATTGAAGCTCGCCTGCGCCGACGCGAGATCGGCATTGGCGCGGTCGCCCTTGCGGCCGAGCGCGATGGCGAGCTGGCGGTAACCAAGCGGCGCGTTCGGTTCCTGCGCCAGCGCCTGCCGCAATACGGCCGTCGCCTCGTCGGCGAGCGCCCCGTCGCCCGATTGCACCAGCGCCTGGCCGAGCATCATGCGGATGAGCGCGGAACCGTTGGAGAGCGACACCGCCCGCCGCAACGGCGCGACAGCTTCGCGCGCCCGTCCGCTTTCGAGCAGCGTTTGCCCCTTCAACTCGTAAAAGTACGGATTGTTCGGCTGTTCGGCGATCAGCGTGTCGACCTGCGCGATCGCCGAGCGGATGTCCCCGAAACGATAGCTCGAAATCGCGCGGGCGTAGCGCGCCGGCAGGCCGTTGTTCGACGGCGGATAGCGCCGTAGCACGGCATCGGGCCGGTCGATGAAGCCCGTGATCTTCGCGCGCATCATCTCGTGACGGAACTGCAGCGCCGGCGGATCGGCACGGTTGAAGTTCGGACTTGCGCGGGCGATGTGCTCGAGCTGGGAAATGCGCTCGCGCGGCATCGGATGGCTGAGCGTATAGGGATCGACCGAGCGCGAGACGAACATGCTCTGGTCGGCGAACCGCGCGAATGTCTGCAGCATGCCCTTCGCCGATTGTCCCGTTGCATCGAGGAAGTTGACCGCGGCGCGGTCGGCCGCTTCTTCCTGCTGGCGGGCATAGCCCAGGAGCGAGCGGCGGATCATCTCCTGCGGGCCGAGCATGAGTCCCGGGAGCGCCTGTCCGACGCCGGGAGAATTGGTCGCCGCGCCCGCGGCGACGCCTGCCGCCGCCACCAGCATGGCGACGATCGACGCCGTCTGCGCATTGGCGATCTGGTCGCGCATGCGTGCGAGATGTCCGCCGGCGATGTGTCCGCTCTCGTGCGCGAGCACGCCGATGATCTGGTTCGGCGTCTCCGATTCGTAGAGCGCGCCGATATTGACGAAGATGCGCCGGCCGTCGGCGACGAACGCGTTGAACGCCCGCTCGCCGATGATGACCACCTCGATGTTCTGGCCGCCGAGCTTGGCCGCGCGCAGGATCGGGCGCGTGTAGTCGCGCAGGAGTTCCTCGATCTCGGCGTCGCGGATGACGTTGAGCCTGGGCGCACCGCCCTGTTGCGCGTGCGCGGTGTGGGTGGACAGAACGGCAAGCGCCGCCGCCGCCGACACGAAGCGCCCCGAGGCGCGCCGGAGACGCGCCGGAGCGGGCGCTGGTCTGTCGCCGCGCCGCCTGCTAGCTGTGATGGCCTCGCTCATGAACCTGATGCTGCAGATTTTCGTCGTCCGCCGGACGCTAAGGTCCGGCCATGAAGGGGTCAACGCGCCACGCGGTCTCGTCGGCTCGCGGCTGATTCAGTTGCGGATGTCACACCGCGTGAATGCGGCGATAGCGCGGCACGGCAGGTAACGAATGTTGAATGACGCTGCGAATACGTCGAAAGTTGCTGCCGCCCGGCGCCTGCTGCAACCCTCCCGGCGCAGCGACGTGCCGCCGTTCATGGTCATGGACGTGATGGCGGCCGCGGCCCGCATTGAGGAGTCGGGCGGGCAGGTCATTCATATGGAAGTCGGCCAGCCGGCGGCGCCCGCGCCGAAGACGGCGATCGCCGCGGCGAAGGCGGCGTTGGACGTCGGCCGCGTCAGCTACACGGAGGCCCTCGGCATCCCCCCGCTGCGCGCCCGGATCGCCCGCCACTACGCCGAGACCTATGGGGTCGAGATCGATCCCGGCCGCGTCGTCGCGACCACCGGCTCCTCCGGCGGGTTCATTCTGGCGTTTCTCGCGCTGTTCGAGCCCGGCGACCGCGTGGCCGTGGCCGAGCCCGGCTATCCGCCGTACCGGAACATCCTGAAGGCGCTCGGCTGCGAGCCGGTGGCGATCGAGATCTCCGAAAACACGCGCTGGGCGCTCACGGTCGATGCGCTGCTGGCGGAGCACCGCCGCAAGCCGTTGCAGGGCGTCATCGTCGCAAGCCCCGCCAATCCGACCGGGACGATGGTGCGCGAGGACACGCTCGCCGAGTTGATCGCCGCCTGCGCCGACGCCGGGATCAAGTTCATCTCCGACGAAATCTATCATGGCCTCGACTATGCATTTCCCGCCGCGACCGCGGCGAAGATTTCCGATGAAGTCACCGTCATCAATTCCTTCTCCAAGTATTTCTGCATGACCGGCTGGCGCGTCGGCTGGATGGTCGTGCCCGAGTCGCTCGTGCGCAGCGTCGAGCGGCTGCAGCAGAATCTCGCGATCTCCGTGCCGACGCTGTCGCAGATCGCCGCCGTCGCCGCCTTCGACGGCCGCGACGAGATGGATGCGGTCAAGCACGGCTATGAGGAGAACCGGCGCATTCTGATCGAGGGCCTGCCAAAAGCGGGGCTCGAACATTTCCTGCCGGTCGACGGCGCATTCTATCTTTACGCCGACATCTCGCGCTTCTCCAACGACAGCCTCGATTTCGCCCGCCGAATGCTGGAGGAAACGCACGTGGCCGCCACCGCAGGCGTCGATTTCGACACCCGCCGCGGCAACCAGTTCCTGCGCTTTTGCTACGCGGGTTCCGCTGCGGAAATGCACGAAGCGGTGGAGCGGATTGGGAACTGGCTCAAACGCTGAGCGCAGTTCACGCAAACAAATCGCGGCGCTTCTTCAGGTAGGCTTCGCGCTCGATCTCGCCCCGCGCGAAACGCTCGTCGAGCGCCCGGGCGGCCTGCTCCTGCCGCCGCGTGTCTGCCTCGAACAGGCGCACGTTTGCCTGCATGCGGCGAAACCAGATGAACGTCGCAACTGCCAGCGTAAGCGCCAGCAGCCAGAAAACTGCGCCGAACGGCATCATTCCAATCCACAAGCCGACGTTGGAGCCGGCGGTGTACCAGTGCATGGCTAGACCCTCCGCGCTCGAATTCCAATTATCTATTTCGCTTATCCGCAGCGCCGGCATTGAGCAGGATCAATCGCCGAAAACGGCAGGCCGCCTGCGTCATTCCGCCGTGGTCCAAAGCGTTGTAGGGAAGGGCGTGGATCGTCGGGGGAATCGTGGGCGCGGCTAGAGCGACAAAGGGCGGCCGGAAGCGAGGGCGGGCGTCGCCGCCACCTTCGGTTGCCGGAACGCCGCAGGGATCGTCGGCGGAAGTTCTCGTCGCTTTTGCAAAGCTCGGGCTCGCCTCGTTCGGCGGGCCGGTCGCGCACCTCGGTTATTTCCGCGAGGAGTTCGTCGTCCGCCGCCAATGGCTCAACGAGCACGCCTACGCGGACCTCGTCGCGCTCTGCCAGTTTCTGCCCGGGCCGGCTTCGAGTCAGGTCGGAATGGCGCTCGGGCTGATGCGCGCGGGCTTCGCCGGCGCGCTTGCCGCATGGGCAGCCTTCACGCTGCCGTCCGCGATCGCGCTCGTGTTGTTCGCCTACGGCGTCGGCGCGCTCGGCGATACCGCGGGTTCCGGCTGGCTGCATGGGTTGAAAGTGGCGGCCGTTGCGGTCGTCGCCAACGCCGTGCTCGGCATGATGCAGTCGCTCGCACCCGATCGTGAGCGTGCGACGCTCGCGGTGATCGCCGCGGCGGTTGTCATCGCGATCCCCAGTGCGCTTGGCCAGATCGGCGCGATCATGCTCGGCGGCATCGTCGGCGTCACGCTGTTGCGCAACGGCGCGTCCGCACCCGACGGCGAGTTGCCGGTCCGCGTGAGCCGAACGGTGGCAACCGCCGCGCTCGTGTCGTTCTTCGTGTTGTTGATCGCGCTGCCGATCGCCGCCGGCGCAATCGGCAATCAGGCACTCGCCTATTTCGATTCCTTCTATCGCGCCGGCTCCCTCGTGTTCGGGGGCGGGCATGTGGTGCTGCCGCTCCTGCAGGCGGAAGTCGTGCCGCCCGGCTGGGTGACGAATGACGCGTTTCTCGCCGGCTACGGCGCGGCGCAAGCCGTGCCGGGACCGCTCTTCACCTTCGCCGCCTACCTCGGCGCCGTGATGAATCCGGCGCCGAACGGCTGGGCCGGCGCCGCGCTCTGCCTCGTCGCGATATTTCTTCCCTCGTTCCTGCTGATCGTCGGCGCGCTGCCGTTCTGGCAGGAACTGCGCACGCGGCCCGACGCGCAAGCCGCGTTGCGCGGCGTGAATGCGGCGGTGGTGGGGCTCCTGCTTGCCGCGCTCTACGATCCGGTGTGGACGGCCGGCATCAGGAGCGGCGCCGATTTCGCGCTCGGCGCCGCCGCATTCCTGCTGCTCTACGTCTGGAAGACGCCGCCCTGGCTTGTTGTCGTGCTGTGCGCCGCAGGGGGCGGCCTCATCTCCCTCGCGGCGCCGCTTTCTTGACTTCGAGGGCTTTCGGCCTATTTCATATTGGTTATGAGAAGCTCTCTGCGCCGGCTTTGGTTCCGCGCGGGCTGCCTGCAGGCAGGCATTTAGCCCGGACGATTTTGCTCGTCCGGGATTCGCTTCTTCTTCCTCCCTTCATCTTTCGACCTGAACCGACGCCGCTTTGCGGCACCTCCGTTGCAATGGGAACCGCCATGACACGCGCCACGAATCTGCCTCCGATCTCCGTCACCACGGCGGACTTCGACCGCCTGCGCACGCTGTCGCAGGCCTCCTCGCATGCCGGGGAGTTTCTCGCCCGCGAGATCGACCGCGCGCGCCTCATCGAGCCCGAGGCCGCCACCGCCGATCTCGTGACCATGAACACGCGCGTGCGTTACCGCGATGACGTGACAGGGCAGGAGCGCACGGTCGTGCTCGTCTATCCGGCCGATTCCGACATCTCCGCCGGTCGCGTATCGGTGCTGACACCGATCGGCGCCGCGCTGATCGGACTTTCCACCGGACAATCGATCGAATGGGAGTCGCCGACGGGCGGCGTGCGCTCGCTCACCGTGCTGCAGGTGGGCAATGCGTTGACGGCGGGCGCTCGCTGAGCCCCGCCGTCCATACCGAGTGTGTTAACAAGAGCCACCGGCTCCGGAATTATACTTCGGGTAGTGCATTATAGTGCGACCGTTGAGCGCAGCCCCGCGTGAATGCCCCGTAACTTGCTAATATCGCGGTGCCGCGCTTCGGCGGGATCGCGGTCTTGCCTGCAGTTTGCTGCTAAGGCGAACGACAAGAACATGCGGCATCCAAAAAAATAACCGCGAACTACGGCCGGAGGAACGCAACCTGAGGACGGAAACGATGAGTGCACCGACCCCTCGTGATCTCAAGCTCATCTCGCGCATCGGAGTGTTTGCAGCGATCCCGCGGGAGGCTGCCGAGCTCCTCGTCGGTCCCGCACGGGTCGTGACGCTGCGAAAAGGGCAGGCGTTGTTCCGGCAGGGCGATCCGACGACCAGGTTCTTCATCGTGCTCGACGGCACCCTGAAACTGTGCCGGATCACCAGTTCGGGCGAGGAAGCGATCATCCAGCTGCTGACGCGCGGGGAAAGCGTCGCCGCGGCGAGCGCGTTCGCGGACCGCCGCTATCTCGTCACGGCTGAAGCCGTCGGCGGAGCCCGTGTGATCCAGATTCCGATGGAGCACGTGCGCGGTTGCATTCGCGAACTGCCGGAAATTGCCCTTGCCGTGATCACCGCAACCTCCCAGCACCTCAGTCAGCTCGTGCAGCATGTGGAGGATCTCAAGGTGAACAGCGGGTGCCAGCGTGTGGCCGAGTTCCTGGTCTCCCTGAGTCCGGTTCGCAACGGACCGTGCGATCTCCAGCTTCCCTACGGCAAGACGCTGATTGCCGGCAGTCTCGGCGTCACGCCGGAGACGCTGTCGCGCATCTTCACCAAGCTGAAGCCCGCCGGCGTCGACGTGCACGGCTCGCGAGTCACGATCCGCGAGGTGGACGTCCTGCAGGAACTCGCGGCCAAGCAACAGAAGCCCTCGGTTTTACCGCGTCCGGGTATCTCCGCGCGAAGGAGGCCGCCGAGTGAAATTCGCGGCCGTCCGTCGTCCGGACCGGCGGGCGATCACAACGCAAATCTGCTGCATCGCCGCCTGGCGGCCCTCGATCTCGACTTCAAGGAACTTCTTCGACGCGAGCCGCGCGTGCTGCGCGACCTTCAGTGTGTTTGCGCTGCGTGTGAGAAGCGCGGGCGATGCTCGCGCGATCTTGCGAGCGATGCCGCTTATCCGGTTTGGAAGACCTATTGCCCGAATGCGGCGACGCTCAACGCGCTGCGCGTGCCGGCCGGTTAGCCGGGAACGTTACCAGCGCCGCCAGCCCCAATAAGGCGGCGGTGGTGGCGGGCCGTAGATGACCGGCGGCGGGCCATAAACTGCGGGCGGTGGGGGCGGCGGCGCGCCATAGACGCGCGGACGCGGACCGCCGAAATCGAGATAGCTTTCGCTCACGAATCCCGCCTGTCCGCCAAGGAAAGCCTGGCACCAGCCGTAGCTGCATGGCCCCGCGTCGATCGTCGACCCGCCCGGGATGACCCCGAGCGATGGCGAAGCGGTCGTCGGCGCAGCGCGAAGATTGAGGTCGCTGAGCACGAGCGCTGGCCCCGTCTGCGCCGAGGCGGGGCCCGTCGCCGCAACGAGCAGCGCAGCGGAAATCAGGCTTGCTCGAACGGCAACCATCGTCGCCCCCATCGGTTGCGCCGCATCTTACGCTTTAGCGGCGCCGCCACCAGCCGCTTCGCCGCGGCCGCTCGGGCGCCATCTGCTCCGGCTCGGCATGGCTTCCTTCTTCGGCGACCTCCGGCTGCGGCTCGGGCGCGCGATGCCCATAGGCGGGCTCCGGCGTCGTCTCGCCGTCGAAACTGAATGGAACGGGCTCGCGCACCGTCGAGCCGCGCCGGGGCGCGGCCTCTTCCGGGTGCGGCACCGGCTCGTGCGCTTCGGGCGCGAAGGCCGGCTCGTGCGCGGGCTCCGGTGCGGGTGGCGCCGAAGGCTCCGTCACGGAGCGGAACGGATCCGCCGCGCTCGGCTCGAATTCGTCTGCTTCCGGCTCGGGTTCCTGTCCGAACTCGCCTGGCGCGCCCGCCTCGCGCGGCTCCATGCGTCCACGCCGGTTGCGGCGTCCGCCGCGCCGTCCGCGCCGTCTGCGCCGTCGCTGTCCCTCCTGTTCGCCGCCCGCCCCCTCCGTCGAGGGAGCGCCAGCAGGCGCGCCTTCAGCCGCGAACTCTTCGGGAAGCTCTTCGAAGTCTTCCTCGTGTTCGACCTGGTGCTCCGGCACCGTTTCATGGACGAAGCTTTGCGGCTGCTCCTGTCCCTCGCGGCCGCGCCCGCGGCCGCGCCGGCGCCGACGGCGGCGACGGCGGCCGGGCTCGCCGGCTTCCTCGCTCGGGCCGCGGGCCTCGGCTTCTGCAGCCTCTTCGCCCTCGGCCTCGATTTCCTCTTCTTCCTCCTCCTCGACCGCCGGGGCGATCGTGTCCGGCGCCACGCGCGACAACGGCTGCGCGGGCTGCGGACGCGCCGCGGGCCCGCGCTCGACGGCGAAATACTGCTGGCCGGAGAGGGTGGCGTCCGCCTGGATCAGGATGTTGACGCCGAACCGCTGCTCGAGCTCGCGCAGGTGCGCGCGCTTCTGATTGAGGATGTAGAGCGCGACATCGGGCTTCGTGCGCACGATCAGGTCGTTGCTCGCGCTCTTGATCAGTTGCTCCTCGAGCGAGCGCAGGAGGTGCAGCGCGACCGACGAGACCGAGCGCACGTGACCGGTACCGCCGCAACTCGGGCAGATGACGGTGGAAGATTCCAGCACGCCGGTGCGGATGCGCTGGCGCGACATCTCCATCAATCCGAAGTGCGAGATGCGCCCGACCTGGATGCGCGCCCGGTCGTGCTTCAGGCAGTCCTTCAGCATCCGCTCGACCGAACGGTTGTTGCGCTTCTGCTCCATGTCGATGAAGTCGATCACGATGAGGCCCGCGAGATCGCGCAGCCGGAGCTGGCGTGCCACTTCCTCGGCCGCTTCGAGATTGGTGCGCAGCGCCGTGTCCTCGATGTGGTGCTCGCGCGTGGAGCGCCCGGAGTTCACGTCGATCGCGACCAGCGCTTCGGCCGGATTGATGACGATGTAGCCGCCCGACTTGAGCTGCACGACCGGCGAGAACATGGCGTCGAGTTGGTTCTCGACCCCGTAGCGCACGAACAGCGGTTGCGCGTCCTTGTACAGCTTCACGTTCTTCGCATGGCTCGGCATGAGCATGCGCATGAATTCCTTGGCGTCCTTGTAGCCTTCGTCGCCCGCGACGATGACCTCGTCGATGTCCTTGTTGTAGAGGTCGCGGATCGCGCGCTTGATCAGCGAGCCTTCCTCATAGACGAGGGCAGGGGCGCTCGACTTGAGCGTGAGCTCGCGCACTGTCTCCCAGAGCCGCAAGAGATATTCGTAATCGCGCTTGATCTCGGCTTTCGTCCGCGATGCGCCGGCCGTGCGCAGGATCACGCCCATGCCTTCCGGCACCTCGAGATCCTGCACCAGTTCCTTCAGCCGCTTGCGGTCGGCGTTGTCGGTGATCTTGCGCGAGATGCCGCCGCCGCGCGACGTGTTCGGCATCAGCACCGAATAGCGGCCGGCGAGCGACAGGTAGGTCGTCATCGCCGCGCCCTTGGTGCCGCGCTCTTCCTTGACGACCTGCACCAGCATGATCTGCCGGCGCTTGATGACTTCCTGAATTTTATAGTGATGACGGCGGGGACGGTGCTGCCGCTCCGGAACTTCTTCAAGTGCGTCACCGGCGCCGACGGATTCGACGACTTCCTCCTCGCCGCCGTTCTTGTCGTCGTCCGCGTCGCTGTCCGGCTCCGATGCCCTTTCGGCTTGCTCGGCTTCCGCCGACACGGTCTCCGAGATTTCTTCCACGGGTTCGGAAACGCCGTTGTCCGGCATTGCTTCGGCAACGATCGCTTCTTCGGCGGCCTCGATCTCGGCGCTTGCTTCCGCGCTCTCGGCGGGCGCCTCGGGCGCGACTTCCGACGTCATCGGCTCCGCCGCGGACTCGGCGTCTTCCGCCGGCAATTGCGTGACGGTCTCTTCGGGTGCCGCTGCCTTCGGGCGCTCGCGACGCTCGCGGCGGCCGCGATGTTCATCGGAGTCGTCGGCGCGTGCCGCGCGCTCTTCCTCGGCGATCAGCGCCTGCCGGTCGGCGATCGGGATCTGGTAGTAATCCGGATGGATTTCGCTGAAGGCGAGGAAGCCGTGGCGGTTGCCGCCGTAGTCGACGAAACAGGCTTGCAGCGAAGGTTCGACGCGGGTGACTTTGGCTAGATAGATATTGCCGCGCAGGGGGCGGCGGTTTGCGGCTTCAAAATCGAATTCCTCGACGCGATTGCCGCGCACGACCACGACCCGGGTTTCCTCCGGGTGGGTGGCGTCGATAAGCATCTTGTTGGCCATGTTGATCTCTCTTGGCAGCGCCGTCGTGCGGCGCCGCGAATGGGCGCATGCCGGGTCTCAGCAAGACCCGCGCGCCGAATGACGTTGTGTGGGGATTGGAGTGAAACGTGCCGCGGAAGCCCGGCTCGATGAGCCGGCACCTCTGCCGGGGCTTGATAGGAAAAGTAGGCTCCGGCCCGAGTTCCAAGCACGAACATGCGTTTTCGATCCATTCGGGGCGGCCGTAGTGCCGCCCGGGCTTACCGCCTCGGTCTTGGGGTCCGCACGTCGCGGTCTCGTCTCGGAGGCCGGTCGCAGCGAGCACCCATGCGGTTCATTGCAGCGAATCCGCCGGTCAAGCTGTAAGCGGGTAATTATCTAGGCCCGCCGGGGGACCTTGGCAAGGAATACGGCCATAAGGGCCGGGAATCCCACGTGGAAATCGCAGCGCAGCAATCGTTGCCGGCCCGCGATGGCCGCCAGCGCCCTTGAAGCATGGGGCCGGAGGCGAGTTTACTTTAACCCGAGCCCGCCGGTTCGCGACTTGAGGGGGAACGCCAACCATGAACAGCCGCCAGAATCCTACTACCCAGGAAACTTTCGACTACATCGTCGTCGGTGCTGGTTCGGCTGGCTGCGTGCTCGCGAACCGACTGTCCGCCGACCCGCGCAACCGCGTCCTGCTGCTGGAAGCGGGCGGCCGCGACAACTGGATCTGGTTCCACATCCCGGTCGGCTTCATGTACTCGAACGGCAATCCGCGCGCGGACTGGTGCTTCCTCACCGAACCCGAGCCCGGTCTGGACGGCCGCCGGATTCCATGCCCGCGCGGCAAGGTGATCGGCGGCTCGTCCGCCATCAATGCGATGGTCTATATCCGCGGCCAGGCGCGCGACTACGATCACTGGCGGCAACTCGGGCTCACCGGCTGGGGCTGGGACGACGTGCTCCCCTATTTCAAGAAGCACGAAGACCATTTCGGCGGCAGCAACGACGCGCACCATGCCGGCGGCGAGTTGCATGTCGATCCGCAGCGCGTCGACTACCGCATCAACAAGGCATTCCGCGAGGCGCTGAAGCAGGCGGGCTTTCCGGCGACGAAGGATTTCAATGCCGGCGAGGCGGAAGGCGTCGGACTTCTCGAAGTCACGCAGAAGGGCGGCCGCCGCATGAGCTCAGCCCGCGCATTCCTGAAATCCGCGCTGTCGCGCCCGAACCTGAAACTGGAAACCGGAGTCCTCTGCGAGCGCGTCCTGTTCGAAGGACGCCGCGCAAGCGGCATTCAATATCGGCAGAACGGCGCGACGAAGATCGCGTACGCACGCGGCGAGATCGTGTTGTCCGCCGGCAGCATCGGCTCACCGCACCTCATGCTCCTGTCGGGCGTCGGTCCTGCCGCGCACCTCAAGGAGTTCGGCATCGATGTCGTGCTCGATAAGCCCGGCGTCGGCGGGAATTTCCATGACCATCTGCAATTCCCGCAGCGGTATTCGATCGAAGGCGGCGGCACGTTGAACGACCGCTACTGGTCGATGCCGGGCCGCGCCTGGATCGCCATCGAATACGCGCTGTTCCGGCGCGGGCCGCTCACGATGTCGCCGGCACAGATCGGCGCCTACCTGCGCAGCGATCCGAGCCAGGACCGCGCGAACGTGACGCTCTTCGCGGTTCCCTTTGCGCGCGAGTCCGCGAAGAGCACGAATCTCGCTCGCGGGTCGGGCGTCACCATGACGATCTATGACCTGCGGCCCACGAGCCGCGGCGCGCTCCGGCTGAAGAGCGCGGACCCGGCAGCCAGTCCCGCACTCCTGTTCAACTATCTCTCGACCGAACGCGACAAGCGCGTCGCGATCGATGCGCTGCGCATCGCACGGCGGGTGATGGAGCAGCCGGCCATGGCTACCCTCAATCCGAAGCCGGTCTCCGAGGGCTACATCCCCGGCGATGACGATGCATCGCTCCTGCAGACCGCCAGGAATGTCGCCACCACCATCTATCACCCGGTCGGCAGCGCCAAGATGGGGTTGCCGTCCGATCCGATGGCGGTGGTCGATGCGCGCCTGCGGGTGATCGGCATCGAAGGGCTCCGCGTCGTCGACAACTCGATCATGCCGGCGGTGACCTCCGGCAACACCAACGCGCCGGCGATGATGATCGGTGAGAAGGGTGCCGAGATGATCCTGGCCGACGCGCGCTCCAATCCCGCCCGAGCCGCGGCGTGATGGTTATCATCGTCCCCGAAACGGCGAAGCCGCGATCCGGGACCGCGCACGGCAGCCCGACACCGGCCTAAGCGTCGGGCATATGCACTCGCTCCCCTAAAAAGGGGTGGGGCGGCGCCTGCGCAAGCGGGCGAGCTGGTGCGGGTCAGCCGGTGCCGCCGATCGGCAGACGCCGGATTCGGACGCGCGCCTCTTCCAATACAGCAACTGCACCTTGCCGCAGCGGTTCTTTGAGCGCCGGGAGATTCGCAATCAACAGTGCAACCTGCCGCTCCGGCCGCCGGTCAGTCCCGCGGCGAAACAATACAACCGAGGGCCGACGTTCGAGCCTCAGCGCGAGCATCGCGCCGAAATCGGTATCTGCCGAGACGAGTACGCGATCCTGTTCCTTGGCGGCGGCGAAGACCGCACCATCATCGGCCGACTGCAATCCAAAGTCGCGCACGTGCATGGCATCGTGGCCCCTTCGCCGCAAGGCATCGGCGACGAGCGGCGACAGTGCGTTGTCGATCAAAAATCTCACGACGGCGAGGCAAGCGGCAGTTCACGCTCGCGCACGGCCTCCGCCGCATAGCGCAAGGCCTCGTGGATGTCCTCGCGCTGGAGATCGGGATAGGCGGCCAGAATCTCGGCCTCGCTCATTCCATCTGCCACCATCGCCACTACGCTTGCCACTGGAATCCGCAGGCCGCGGATGCAGGGCACGCCGTCCATCTGGTCCGGCCTGGCGGTAATTCGGGAGAAGGTCATTTCGCAAGCTCCATGTTAACAACAATCATACCACAACGCTGGCTTGATCCTCCTCAGCGACCTGTGCCGAGGCCGGAAAGAACCGATTAACTATGAAGGCTTATCTCGGTGCGGGGGAGTGTCCGCGCCGGGATCGCCGATGCGTTTTGTTGGAGTACTGACCGCGCTGATGCTGGGGCTGCTGGCCGGTGCGTCCTCCGCGCGCGCCGCAGAGGCCGAAGCCGCGCCCGCCAAGGGCATCGTCGCGATCGATGCGCGCGTTGCCGGCGACGACAAGCGCACGCGCTTCGTGCTCGACCTGAACGGCACGATCGATTTCGCGGCGTTCACGCTGGCCGATCCCTATCGCGTCATTCTCGATTTCCCGAACGTCCGCTTCAACCTACCGACGGCCGCCGGACGAAAGGGCAGGGGCCTCGTCTCCGCATTTCGCTACGGCGTGTTCGCGCCAGGCAAGGCGCGCGTCGTACTCGATGCCACAGGCCCGGTCGCGATCGACCGCACGTTCGTCGTCGGGCAGCACGACAAGCAGCCCGCGCGCCTCGTCGTCGACCTCGTCCCCACCGACCGCGAGACCTTCATTCGCAACGCTGCCGCGAAAGCGCCGGCGAACCCTTCGGTTTCTGCCGCGCGGGTGGCGGTGGAAGCCGACGCCCAGGCGGGCAAATCCGGCCCGCCCGTCATCGTCATCGATCCCGGCCACGGTGGCATCGATTCCGGCGCCATCGCCCCCTCGGGCGTCGAGGAGAAGGATGTCGTGCTCACGGTGGCGAAGAAGCTCGCCGAGAAGCTCGAGCGCACCAAGCTCTTCCGCGTGGTGCTCACGCGCTACGACGATACCTTCGTGCAGTTGAACGACCGCGTGCAGATCGCGCGTATGAACGACGCCAAGCTCTTCATCTCCATCCACGCGGATTCGATTTCCCGCAAGGAAGGCGAGGCGCGCGGCGCCACGATCTATACCGTCTCCGACAAGGCATCCGACGCCGAGGCCGCCAAGCTCGCCGACAAGGAGAACAAGGCCGACCTGATCGCGGGCGTCGACCTCTCGAACAAGAGCGACGACGTCGCCAATATCCTGTTCGACCTCGCCCATCGAGAGACCCGGAATTTCTCCGGCCTGTTCGCCCGCACCCTCGTCGGCCGCATGCAATCGGCGACCCTTATGCACAAGACGCCCATGAAATCCGCGGGATTCATCGTCCTGCGGGCGCCCGATGTCCCCTCCGTGCTGCTGGAACTGGGGTTCCTTTCGAGCCCGGACGACGTGAAGCTGCTGACCTCGCCGGCCTGGCGCGAAACGGTCGCGGGCGCCATGGCCGACGCCGTCCAGAACTTCTTCCAGAGCCATCTGGCCGAGGTCCGTTGACGACGCTAGACCGCCTGTTCCGGGCCGAGGCAAAGCCTATGATCCGGCCCATGATTGCAGGCAGAACTATCCATCTATGAACGATTCGCCGCCGGACTATTTCGAGGCGCTGGCCGCCGCGATCGAGCGCCTGAAGAACAACAGCCGGGCGGCCCGCGGCGCCATCTATGACCGCGCCCGCAAGCTGCTGCTCGAGGAAGCGCAGACCGCGGAGCCGCCCTGGCAGCTCGTCGACATCGTGCGCGAACAGCGCGCCCTCGAAGAAGCGATCGAGGAAGTCGAGGCCATGTACGCGGACAAGCCGGAGCAGGTGATCCCGCCGCGGCCGGTCCCGCCGAAGAAGCCGCCTGCGCGCCGGCTGCTGCCGCCGCCTCCGCCGCCGAGCAAGCCCGAGCGCCGCCGCCGCGACGAGGATGAAATCGAGGATGAGCGCGACGATGCCGAGGAATGGGGGGAGCGGTCGGATGCGCCATTACCTCCGGCGACGGTCACGCGGCAGTCCGCCCGTTATCCGGGTGCGGGAGCATCCGCCTTTGCCGCCGTGCCCTGGTGGGCATGGGCGAGCATCGGCATTCTCGTTCTCATCATTGCCTTCCTGCTCATGCTGCTGCTGCGCCCCGCCGAAGCGCCGCCGCCGCCGAAACCGGCCGCCGCGCCGACTGCGAAAACAACCGCCGTGCCGGCGCCGAGCCCGGAAGAGCTCGCCCGCCGCGCGCGCGAGGCGGTAGAGAGCGGCAACAACCTGAGCCGCGCGCAGGACTATGAAGGCGCCGTCGCCGCCTATGGCGAGGCGATCCGCCTCGTGCCGACCGACGCGTCGCCCTACATCAACCGTGCCTATGCGCACTGGAGCCGGGGCGCGACGGACCTTGCGATTGCCGATTACGATGCGGCGGTGCGCCTCGACCCGGACAACATCGTCGCCCGCACCAACCGTGCCGTCGCCTACAATTTTCGCGGCGACTATGATCTTGCCGTGCAGGACCTCGACCACGCCCTGCGCCTGAAGCCCGACAGTCCCGACATCCTGAACAGCCGCTGCTGGGGGAGGGCGCTCGCCGGCCAGATGCAGGCGGCGCTGTCGGACTGCAACGAGTCCCTGCGGCTCAGGCCGAACGATCCCAATACCTTCGACAGCCGCGGTTTCACCCACCTGAAAATGGGCGAGATCGACCGCGCGATCGCCGATTACGATGCCGCCCTGAAGACCAACCCAAAGCTTGCCGGCGCTCTCTATGGCCGCGGCCTCGCCAAGCTCCGCAAGGGCGACAAGACCGGCGGCAACTCCGACGTCGCCGCCGCCAAGGCGATGCGGCCCGAGATCGAGACAATCTTCGCCCGCTACGGCTTGCGCTAGTGTCGTGGTTCAGAAATTCGCTTCATTCTTGCAGCGAGTCACTCAAGCGAATTTCTGAACCAAACGACACTAAAATCAAAGAGTTGCTAGTGTCCTTCGAATCCGAAGTTCGCTCCCGAGCTCGCCGCAAGGTCAAGCGAACTTCGGATTCGGGACACTAGCGCGCTGCGCCAATCACCGATTTTGTCGTATAGTCGCAACCGATGCGGGAGTGAGATTCCGACGGATAGGTCGCCTTGCCGACTGACTTGCGAGAAAACCTCGCGCAACTGATCGCCAGCCTGCAGCCGAGCACTCCCGCCGCCCGCCGCGCCATCTACGACAAGGCGCGCGAAACCCTGAAGGCGGAGGTTCGCGCGGCGGCTCCCTTCTTGCCGGTGCAGACCGCACTGGAGAAGACGCGCGAGCTGGAAGAAATCATCAAGGCAGTCGAAGCGGAAGCGGCGCTGCACGATCCGCCGCCGCCACCTCCACCACCGCGTTCGGCGCCTCCACCGCTGCCCGCCGAGCCGCCGTCCACGCCCGAGCCTGCACCGGAAGCATCGCCGCCCCCTGAACCGGAAGCGCCGGCGCCCGCATCCGCCGCTCCCGCAAGCGACCGCGAAGCAAGCCTCGCTTCCGAACCGCCAACCCGGCAGGCGGAAATATTTCGGTCGGAGCTCGAGCGGGTAGCGCCACCGACGCCCGAAGCCTCGCCGCCTTCGGAAATCGAAATCGAAGCCGTTGAGCCAGAGGAGCCGGAGCAGTTTGTCCCCGAGCCGGCGGCGCGGCGCGGACTGGCGATCTATCTGGCCGTCGCGGCGAGCGTGGTGGTGATCGCGATCCTCGCCGCCGCATTCATCGGCTCGCTGTTCGACCGGCTCGGACTTTTCTCGACGAATACGCCCGCCCCGCCGCCGCGTTCCGGCACCGTCGGCCCTGCACCCGTGCGGAGCCCGGCTGCGGAGTTGATCAAGGGTGCGGGCTTCAGCGCCGCAGCCGAACAGGCGCTCCGGCAGGGCAACCTGCTGCTCGCCCGCGGCGACCATGACGGCGCCATCGCCGCCTTCGATGACGCGATCCGGCTCGAGCCGTTGCAGCCCGCGCCTTACGCCAATCGTGCCTACGCGCACTGGAAGAAGGACAATGTCCCGGCGGCGATCCGCGACTATGGCGAGGCGGTCCGGCTCGATCCGTCGAACGTGGCGAACCGCCTGAACCGTGCCGTCGCCTACAACCGCACGGGCGAATATCAGCTCGCCGTCGCCGATCTCGATCACGTCATCGCCGTGGAGCCCGCCAACATCGACGCGCTGAACAGCCGGTGCTGGGCGCGCGCCTTGCTCGGGCACTTGCAGGAGGCATTGGCCGACTGCAACGAGGCCGTCCGTTTGCGTTCCCATGACCCCAACATCTTCGACAGCCGCGGCTTCGTTTACCTGCGGCTTGGCCGGCTCGACCGCGCCGTCGCCGATTACAGCGCCGCCCTCAAGCTGGAACCGAAGCTCGCCAGCGCGCTTTATGGGCGGGGCCTCGCCAGGATCGGTCGCGGCGACCGCGCGGGCGGTAACGAAGATGTGGCCGCCGCGCGGGCAATCGACCCGGAGATTCAGGCTACTTTTGCCCGCTACGGCGTCCGCTAGCATTAACTCGGAGGCCACGCCTGTGGCCCTAATCTGGCCATAGGCGAGGGCGATGGGTCGAAACGGCTTCGGCGCCGGGATATTGTGAAAAATCCCGAATCTAGCCGGCATCGCGAACGGACGCGGCAATGCGATTTCTGATCAGGTTCCTGGGCTTCCTGTTCGCTGTCGGGACGATTTTGTTCGTCGTCGGCGCCGTCGCTGCGACCGGGCTGATCTGGCATTATTCCAAGGACTTGCCGGATTATTCTCAACTTCAGGACTATGAACCGCCGGTGATGACCCGGGTCCATGCCTCCGACGGGTCGCTGGTCGCCGAATATGCCAAGGAGCGGCGCCTCTATCTGCCGATCCAGGCCATCCCGAAATCGGTGCTGGAATCCTTCATCTCCGCCGAAGACAAGAACTTCTACGAGCACGGCGGCGTCGACCTCACCAGCATCGCCCGCGCGGTGATCTCCAACATCGAGCAATACGGCACCGGCCGCCGTCCGCAGGGCGCGTCCACCATCACCCAGCAGGTCGCCAAGAACTTCCTCGTCGGCGCCGAGACCTCCTACACGCGCAAGATCAAGGAGGCGCTGCTCGCGCTGCGCATCGAGCGCGCCTATTCGAAGGACAAGATCCTCGAGCTCTACCTGAACGAGATCTATCTCGGCCTCGGCGCCTACGGCATCGCCGCCGCGTCGCTCATCTACTTCGACAAGTCGGTGCACGAGCTGACGATCCCGGAGATGGCCTATCTCGCCGCCTTGCCGAAGGCACCGTCGAACCTGCATCCGTTCCGTCACCGCGACCGCGCCGTCGAGCGCCGCAATTGGGTGATCGACCGCATGGTCGAGAACGGATATATCAAGCGCGACGAAGGCGAGGCTGCCAAGAAAGCGGCGCTCAACGTCACTCCGCGGCCGACCGGCGCGCACATCTTTGCGGCCGAGTATTTCGCCGAGGAAGTGCGCCGCGAGCTCTATGAGCGTTACGGCGAGAAGAAGCTTTACGAGGGCGGGCTTTCCGTTCGCACGACGCTCAACCCGAAGATTCAGGAGATCGCGAAGAAGTCGCTGACCGAGGGCCTCGTCCGCTACGACGAGGCGCAGGGCTGGCGCGGCCCGGTCGCGCAGATCGAGGTGAGCGGCGATTGGGGCGCGAAGCTTGCCGACGTGCGTGCGCTGTCCGACATCAAATGGCGGCTTGCCGTGGTGCTGGAGAGCGACGACAAGGCGGCCCGCATCGGCCTGCAGCCGATCCGCGAGCCGTCGGGCCAGCTCTCCAAGGAGCGCGAGACCGGCACCATCGCCTTCGACGGCATGAAATGGGCGAAGTGGGCGACCGGTCCCGACAAGGGCAAGGCGATCAAGAGCGTCCGCCAGGTGCTTAATCCGGGCGACGTCGTCTATGTCGACCCCTACATCGAGCCGAAGCCCGATCCCAAGACCGCTGCGAAGAACAGCCCTCCCGCGAGGGAGGGGCCGGTCCCCGGCCACTGGCGCCTCCGCCAGGTGCCGGAGGTGGGCGGCGCCATCGCGGCGATGGACCCGCGCACGGGCCGCGTGCTGGCGCTCGTGGGCGGCTTTTCGTTCGACGAGAGCCAGTTCAACCGTGCGACCCAGGCGCTGCGCCAGCCGGGATCGTCGTTCAAGCCGTTCGTGTATGCGTCCGCGCTTGACAACGGCTATACGCCGTCCTCCGTCGTGCTCGACGCGCCGATCGAGATCGATCAGGGCGCGGGGCAGGGCATCTGGCGCCCGGAGAACTATTCTCGGCAATTCTACGGGCCGCAGACGCTCCGCTTCGGCATCGAGCAGTCGCGCAACGTCATGACCGTGCGGCTCGCGCAGGACGTCGGCATGCCGCTGATCGTCGAATACGCCAAGCGTTTCGGCATCTACGACGATCTGCCGCCTTATCTGTCCTATGCGCTCGGCGCCGGTGAAACCACGCTCGTGCGCATGCTCGCCGGCTATTCGATCTTCGACAACGGCGGCAGGAAGGTGAAGCCGACGCTGGTCGACCGCATCCAGGACCGCTACGGCCGCACCATCTACAAGCACGACGACCGCGAATGTCAGGGCTGCGAAGGGAAACAGTGGTCGAACCAGGACGAGCCCTCGCTGGTCGACCGGCGCGAGCAGGTCATCGACCCGATGACCGCCTACCAGATCACCTCGATGATGGAGGGCGTCGTCCAGCGCGGCACCGGCACGCGCGTGCGCGACGTCGGCCGCCCGGTGGCCGGCAAGACCGGCACCACCAACGACGAGAAGGACGTCTGGTTCATGGCCTTCACGCCGGACATCGTCGTGGGCGTTTATCTCGGCTACGACAAGCCGCGCTCGCTCGGCCGCGGCGTGACCGGCGGCCAGTACGCGGCGCCGATCGTCGGCGATTTCCTCAAGATGACGCTTGCCGACAAGCCGGCGCAGCCGTTCCGCGTGCCGCCCGGCATCAAGCTGATCCGCATCAACGCCAAGACCGGTCTGCGCGCGCAGCCGGGCGACGAGCGCGTGATCCTCGAAGCCTTCAAGCCGGGCACGCAGCCGTCCGACAGCTACTCGATGATCGGGCTGACGGACGAGGAGGGCCGCCCGTTCGGCGGCGGCATCTCGCAGGACGCCGACCGCGCGATCCTGCGCGGGCCGGGCGGATTGTGGTGAGCGTTATCGCTCGCCGATAACCGTCCGGTGCGGGCTGATGAGCCGCGCCACCCAGAGCACGGCGAGCGTGAGGATGGCGACGCCGATGGCGGCGAACGTGCCGTGCGCCACAAGTGCAGCCGTCGCCGCCCATCCGATCGAGGAGAACGCCTCCGCAAAGGTCGCGATGCGCGAAGAAGTATGCCGCCTCCGGAACTGGCTGCGCTTCACCTGCGACCGGAACCAGAATTGAATGGCGGTCGCCGACGCGGCAGCGACGGCGGCAAAGGCCGCGGTGACGAGCGCGGACACAGGCATGATGATCGCAAACGCGGCCAGCAGCGGCGCGAATACGATCGCCACGGCCAGCAGCACTGCCTCGATCTTCGCGCGCATGACGAAGCCACGCGGCACCGGCGCCGTGGCGACGAGATCCAGCGCATCCTCGCCGGAGATCGCAAGCCAAGCGAGCCCGCCCGCGAGTTGTCCGGCCGCCATGACCAGCACCGGCACGAGGAGCAGGCTGATGCCGATTCCATCGCCGAAGCTGCGCCACAGCAAGAGCGCGGGCGGCGCGAGGTAGAGGAGCTGCATCAGCGTCTGCGACATCAGCCACGGATCGCGCCGCAGGAGCGTGAGCTCCTTCCTGCGCAATGCGCCGGCGGGCGTCGCTCCACGGAACGGGCGTGCAAGGGCTTTCCGCGCGGGCACATGTTGCGACACGCTCGCCGCGGCGATGGCGTGCTCGCCGAAACCTGACGCAAAGGCGCCGATCGCCGCCCCAAGTACGCCGATCCCCGTGACCATCACCGCCAGCAGCGCGCTGGGATCGCCGAGGATCGCGCGCGCCGGCAGATAGAGGAGACTCGATGCATCCGGCGAACTGTCGATGAAGCCCTGCGAGAAGATGAACGCGATGCGCGAGAACGTGCCGTAGCTCAGGATCGCAACCATCTGCAGCCCGATGACGAAGGCGGCGCCGACGACCGCTGCGAGCACCTGCGCCGCAAAGCGCGTGCGCCGCGGCCCGATCGCCCGGAACAGGAATACGGTTGCCGTGACGGCGATGGCCGCCGCAGTGGCGCCCATCGCGGCAAAGACGCCGTAGCCGAACAGCCAGCGCGGCCCGCCGAGCACCGCCAGCACGTTGGCGAACGGCCCGGCGAGGAAGACCGCCATCGACATCGACGAGAGCGCGAGCGTGCCGATCCGCACCGCGAAGAGCCGGCGGGTCGTCGCCGGCGAGGAAAGGATCAGGTCGAGGTCGCCGCGGCTATAGAACGCGCGCGTGACCGACTCCATCGCCTGCGAGATCATCAGGCACCAGGCGAGCAATACGAACGCGCTCAGGATCGCGAGCGTCGCCTTGTCCGGCGTCCGGCCCGCGCCAGCAAAGGGCCCGACCGCGATCAGCGCGATCACATGCATGAAGACGACGAAGGCGCCGAGCCCGATTGCGACCGCACCGATGCGGCCGCGCTTTCCCGCCATCAGCATGGACAGCCAGTCGCGCCAGGCGAGCTTGAGCTCGTGCGCGGCGAACCAGGTGTAGGTGGCGGGCTGGCTCACGCGGCTTCCGTCTGCTCGGCGACGAGCGTGAGGAAGGTGTCTTCGAGGTTGCTTTCGCCGAGTCCCGCCTTGCGCCGCAGTTCGTCGAGCGTGCCTTCGGCGAGCAGCTTGCCGTGCACGATGATGCCGATGCGGTCGGCCATGCGCTCGGCGACTTCGAGGATGTGCGTCGTCATTACGACAGTGGTGCCGCCGCGCATCCGCTCGCGCAGCACGTGCTTCACCTGCCGCGCGGAGCCGGCGTCGAGGCCGGTCAGCGGCTCGTCGAGGATGATCAACCGCGGCTCGTGCACGAGCCCGCCCGCGAGCGCCACCTTCTGCCGCATGCCCTTGGAGAAGCCCTCGCAGCGCTCGTGCGCGTGCGGCGCGAGCCCAAGCCAGCCGAACAGCGCATGCGCGCGGCGCTCGGCTTCCGCGGCGCCGATGCCCCACAGCCCCGCCACGAACTCGAGATACTCGAACGGTGTCAGCTTGTCGTAGATCATCGGCTCGTCGGAGACCCAGCCGATGATCTGCTTGGCCGCCACCGGCTCGCGCAACGCATCGATTCCGTGCACGAAGATTTCGCCTGCGTCGGGCGCGATCAGCCCGGAGACCATCCGGAGCGTCGTGGTTTTGCCCGCGCCATTCGGGCCCACGAGCGCGTAGAACTCGCCGGCTTCCACGCGCAGGTCGAGCCCGTCCACCGCGGGGCGTTCGTAATGCTTCTGCAGGCCGCGGATTTCGAGGGCCGGCGGTTCTGTTCGGCGGAGCATGCGGGCGTCCGGGCGGGAGGAAATGCGCCGGCCACGCTAACAAGTTGTCGTTTCGGCCGCGTAAATCGGAACCTTCAAATGCCTCCTTCTCTTGTGCCGGCGCCGCCCCGCACCTATACAAATGACCGACAAGGAGATTCCTGGAATGCGAGCCGAGACGGAAAGCGTCGTCGAAGAAATCAAGCAGTCGGTCGGGCTGCTGAGGAGGGCGCTTTGACTTCGAGAAATCCGAACGCCGCCTCGCGGAGCTGAACCAGCTCGCCGAAGATCCCAAGCTTTGGGACGATCCCCAGCGCGCATCCCGCCTGATGCAGGAACGCACCGCGCTCGCCGACAGCCTCGACGCCGTCCGCCGCATCGAGCAGGAGCTGGCCGACCAGATCGAGCTGATCGAGCTCGGCGAGGCGGAGAAGGACCAGTCCGTCATCGCCGACGCCGAGGCGAAGATCGCCGACCTTCGCCGCGAGGTGGAGGCGCGCCGCATGGAATCGCTCCTCTCCGGCGAGGCGGACGTGAACGACGCCTATCTCGAGGTCCATGCCGGCGCCGGCGGCACGGAAAGCCAGGATTGGGCCGAGATGCTGCTCCGCATGTACACCCGCTGGGCGCAGGCGCATGGCTTCAAGGTCAATGTCGTCGAGCAGAGCGACGGCGAGGGCGCCGGCATCAAGTCCGCGACCGTCGAGGTGAAGGGCCGCAACGCCTATGGCTGGCTCAAGACCGAAGCCGGCGTGCACCGGCTCGTGCGCATCTCGCCTTACGACGCCAACCAGCGCCGCCACACCTCGTTCGCGAGCGTGACCGTCTATCCGGAGATCGACGACGACATCAAGATCGAGATCAACGAGAACGACGTGCGCGTGGACACCATGCGCTCCGGCGGCGCCGGCGGCCAGCACGTCAACAAGACCGAGAGCGCCGTGCGCCTCACCCACATCCCGACCGGCATCGCCGTGGTCAGCCAGGGCGATCGCTCGCAGCACAAGAACCGCGCCGAGGCGTGGCGCATGCTGCGCGCCAAACTCTATGAACGCGAGCTGAAGAAGCGGGAAGAGCAGGCGGCTGCCGAGCAGGCAGCCAAGACCGACATCGGCTGGGGCCACCAGATCCGTTCGTATGTCCTGCAGCCCTACCAGCTCGTGAAGGACCTGCGTACCGGCGTTACCTCGACGAGCCCGCAACGGGTGCTCGACGGCGACCTCGACGAATTCATGCAGGCGACCTTGGCGCAGAAGGTCTTTGGCGGCGGGCCGGAGCAGGTGGAGGATGTGGAGTGAGCGATCGGCTCAGTCGCATGCGTGCCAATCCCGCGGGCGACTGGACGATCTCCGACATAGAAGCGGTATGTCGTGAATTCGAAATACGGATTTCACCTCCCTCCGGGGGAGGCTCACACTACAAGGTGTCGCATCCGGCGATCCGTGATATTCTTACAATACCGAGGCGACGCCCGGTGAAGCCGGTATATATCCGCAAGCTCATGCGTTTCATCGAAGCTGTGACGAAAGCATAGATATGGCAAGACTTGACTATCCCGTGCTGATCGAGCCGTTGTCTGCGGAAGACGGCGGCGGCTTCGTTGCGACCGTTCCTGATCTGCCCGGCTGCACTTCCGACGGGGAAACGCCGGAAGAGGCACTAGCGCAGGTGCAGGATGCAATTGCATCTTGGATCGACGAAGCAAAGAAACTGGGACGTTCGGTGCCCGCTCCGTCGCGGCGGCACGTTGCGGCGGAGTGAAAGATTAGTCCCCGAGCCGCCTGCTCCCATCCGTGCTGAACCGGTGCAGCTTCTCCCGCCGCGCCACGGCAACGACGCGCTCGCCGGCGCCGGGCGCGTCCTGTCCCGGCACCCGCACGATAATGTCGTCGCCGCGCTCGACGCTGCCATAGACGAACGTCTCCGGGCCCACGCGCTCGACCGCGTTCACGATCAAGCCGAGCGTGATACCGCCCGCCGGCTGTGAGCCATCCGTGGAAAGGCTAAGGTCCTCGGGCCGCACGCCGACGATCGCGCCGTCCTCCGGGATGCCGATGGCCGCGCCGTCGATCAAGGCAGCCGCTTCCTGAGCTTTCATCCTGAGGAGATTCATCGGCGGCGCCCCGATGAAAGCGGCGACGAACGTGGTCGCCGGCCGCTCATAGATTTCGAGCGGCGGCCCGATCTGCTCCACCCGGCCGACGTTCATCACCACCAGCATGTCGGCGAGCGTCATCGCCTCGAGCTGATCATGCGTGACGTAAATTGAAGTCGTGCCGAGCGATCGCTGCAGCTTCTTGATCTCGACGCGCATGGAGACGCGCAGCTTCGCGTCGAGGTTGGAAAGGGGCTCGTCGAACAGGAACGCCTTGGGCTTGCGCACGATGGCGCGGCCCATGGCCACGCGCTGCCGCTGGCCGCCCGAGAGTTCCCGCGGCTTGCGCGCAAGCAGCGGCTCGATCTCGAGGATGCGCGCCGCCTCGCGCACGCGCTGATCGATCTCCGGCTTCGGCGTGCGCCGGTTGCGCAGGCCGTAGGCGAGGTTGTTATAGACGTTCATGTGCGGATAGAGCGCGTAGTTCTGGAACACCATGGCGATGTCGCGCTCGGAGGGCTCGACGTGATTGACGACCTCGCCGCCGATCGAGATCACGCCGCTCGTGGTCGTCTCCAGTCCCGCGATCATGCGCAGCAGCGTCGATTTCCCGCAACCCGACGGCCCGACCAGCACGCAGAAATGCCCGTCCGGCACCTCGAAGGAGACGCCCTTCACGGCTTCGACGTTGCCGGCATAGACCTTGCGCACTTCCTCGAGCTTCACGCCGGCCATTTCACTTTTCCGTCTCGATCAGGCCGCGCACGAACAGCCGCTGCATGGTGATGACCACGAACACCGGCGGCAGCATCGCGAGCATCACCGTGCACATCACGAGCTGCCATTCGGTGAGCGCGTCGGAGGTGACGATCATCTTCTTGATGCCGATGATGATCGTCTGCATGTCGTCGCGCGTGGTGATGAGAAGCGGCCAGAGATATTGCGTCCAGCCGTAGATGAACATGATGACGAACAGCGCCGCCATGTTGGTGCGCGAGAGCGGCAGCAGCGTGTCCCAGAAGAAGCGGATCGGCCCCGCGCCGTCCATGCGCGACGCCTCCACCAGTTCGTCCGGCACCGTCATGAAGAACTGGCGGAACAGGAGTGTCGCCGTCGCCGACGCGATCAGCGGCAGGACGAGTCCCGCATAGGTATCGAGGAGGCTCAGGTCCGCCGCCACCTTGTAGGTGGGATAGATGCGCACCTCCACCGGCAGCATCAGCGTGATGAAGACGATCCAGAAGAACCACATCCGGAACGGGAAGCGGAAATAGACGATGGCATAGGCCGAGATGATCGAGATCGCGATCTTGCCCACCGCGATCCCGATCGCCATGACGAAACTGTTGACGATCATGGTGCCCACGGGCTCACGCGTCGTGGCGCTCGTGCCGACGAAAATCGTCCGGTAGTAGTTCTCGAGGAAATGCGGCCCCGGCGTCGGCGGCATCTGGCCGTTGGCGATGGTCGCCGCGTCGTGCGTCGAGCCGATGAAGGCGAGATAGACTGGAAACGCCACGATCGCGATGCCGATCCAGAGGATGACATGCGGCATGAGATTGCCGATGGATTTTCGCTCGACCATCAGTAGTTCACCCGCCGTTCGATATAGCGGAACTGGATCGAGGTGAGCGCGATCACGATCATCATCAGGATCACCGACTGTGCCGCCGACCCGCCGAGATCGCCGCCGAGCCGCCCGTCGGCATAGACCTTATAGACGAGCGTTTCCGTCGCCTTCGCCGGCCCGCCCTGGGTCATGGCGTCGATCACGCCGAACGTGTCGAAAAAGGCATAGACGATATTAACCACGAGCAGGAAGAACGCGGTCGGCGTGAGCAGCGGAAACACGATGGTCCAGAAACGCCGTGTAGGGCGCGCGCCGTCGATCGCCGCTGCCTCGACGATACTGCGCGGGATCGCAGCCAACCCCGCGAGGAAGAACAGGAAGTTGTAGGAAATCTGCTTCCAGGCGGCGGCCAGCACCACCATGGTCATGGCGTCGGTGCCGTCGAGCAGCGGGTTCCACGAGAAACCGAGCGCTTTGATCCCGCGCGCCACCATGCCGAGCGAAGGGTGCAGCATGAAGATCCACAAGACGCCCGCCACCGCCGGCGCGACCGCATAGGGCCAGATCAAGAGCGTCCGATAGACGCCTGCCGCGCGCAGCGGCTTGTCGGCCATGACCGCCAGAAGAAGAGCGCTGGAAAGGGAGATCACGGCGACGAGCGCCGAGAAGATCAGCGTGTTCCAGATCGTGTCGTAATAGGCCGGGTCCGCGAACAGGTAGGCGTAGTTCTCGAACCAGACGAAATCGGTGGCGAGCCCGAAGGCGTCCTGCAGCAGGAATGACTGCCAGACCGCCTGCCCGGCCGGCCAGTAGAAGAAGACAACGACGACCAGAATCTGCGGCGCGAGCAGCGCAAACGGCAGAATCCGGTTGTTGAAGACCGCGCGCTTATGCATGGACGGGCAGGGGCGGACCGTCTCCAGCCCGCCCCGAACTGTTCGCTACCGCGAGACCTGCCGCTCGAACTGGCGCAGCATCGCGTTGCCGCGCGAGACTGCCGCATCGAGCGCCTCCTTCGCCGACTTCTTGCCGGCGAGCGCGGCTTCGATCTCCTCGGACCACATGTCACGGAGCTGCACCATGTTGCCGAAGCGCAGACCGCGCGAGTTCTCGGTCGGCTCCTTGTTGGTGAGCTCAAGAAGCGGCGTTTCGAGCCAGGGCGCGTCTTTGTAATAACCGGCCGCCTTGTTCTTCTCGTAGGCCGCCTTGGTGATCGGCAGATAGCCTGACGCCTTGTGGACTGCGATCTGGCGGTCGGTGTCGGAAAGGAAGGCGAAGAACTTCGCCACGCCCTTGTATTCGTCCGGCTTCTTGCCGCCCATGACCCAGAGCGAGGCGCCGCCGATGATGGAATTCTGCGGCGCGCCTTTCACGTCGGGATAGTAAGGCATCGGCGCATTCGACCAAGCGAACTTGGCGTTGCGCTGCACGTTGCCGAAGAAGGCCGAGGAGGTGAGGAAGAGCGGGCATTCGCCCGAGGTGAAGCGGCCTTCCCCGGTGTTCGTGCGGCCCGAATAGTCGAAGGTCTTGTCCTTCTGCAGGTCGACGAGGCTCTGCAGGTGCCGCACATGCAGCGGCGAGTTGAACTGCAGCTCCGTGTCGAAGCCGCCGAGCCCGTTCGCCTTCGTCCCGATCGGCACGTTGTGCCAGGCGGAGAACTGCTCGATGTGCGCCCACGTCACCCACGCAGTGGAGAAGCCGCAGGCATCATGCCCCGCCGCCTTCAGCTTCTTCGCCGCCTCGAACACCTCGGGCCAGGTCCTCGGCGGCTTGGCCGGATCGAGCCCTGCCTTCTTGAAGGAGTCGTTGTTGATCCACATCACCATGGATGAGGAATTGAACGGGAAGGAGAGCATCTCGCCCTTCGCCGTCGAGTAGTAGCCGGTGATCGCCGAAAGGTACGCCTGCGGGTCAAACTTCTCGCCCGCCTCTTTCATGAGCACGTGCACCGGCTTCACCGCGCCGATCGCCGCCATCATCGTCGCCGTGCCGACCTCGAACACCTGCATGATGTGCGGCGCGTTGCCGGCGCGGAATGCGGCGATGCCCGCGTTCATCGTGTCCGGATAGCTGCCCTTGTAGGTCGGGACGACCTTGTAATCCTTCTGCGATTCGTTGAACTCGTTGGCGAGCTTGACGATCACGTCGTTGTTGGCGCCGGTCATGGCGTGCCACCACTGGATTTCCAGCTGGGCATGCGCGGCGGTGGTGAGCAGGAGCGAAGCGGCTGCGGCGAAGGTAAACTTGCGGATCGACATACAATCCTCCCCGTGATGCGAGTGCCCGTCGGCGGCGTTTCCCGTCTATTCGGCACCGATGACGTACCCATGACGTTCGCCGGCAATGCGGCGCCGGCGTCGGCGTTTCCGAAGCATAGGACCGAAATACCCGGGGCGGGAAGGCGGGCGGACACGCTTCGTCGATCCGTCCTCACCCGGAACAGGCGCATCGTGCACCGCCGGCCGCCACGGTCGCGTTTGTCCGATCTTTCGCACTGCAATACGCGCAGGTGTGACCTTGCGCGCTGTAGCGGGTCTGCCGCGCGCCGGTCTATCCTTGCGTGCAGGGGAAACGGGAAAGCATCGTCAAAGACGATCAGCCCGCGAGCGGGTTCGAGGAGGAATTTCGATGGACCGCATCTGGTTGAAGCATTACCCGCCCGGCGTGCCCAGCGAGATCGACATGTCGGGGTACGGCTCGCTCGTCGCGCTGCTGGAGGAGAGCTTCAAGAAATACCGCGATCGCAGCGCGTTCCTGTTCATGGGCAAGCGGCTGACTTACGCCGAGGTCGACGAGATGTCGCGCGCCTTCGCGGCGTTCCTGCAGTCGCTGCAATTGCCGAAGGGCGCGCGCGTCGCCGTGATGATGCCGAACGTGCTGCAGAATCCGATTGCGATCACGGGCATTCTGCGTGCCGGCTACACGGTCGTGAACATCAACCCGCTCTACACGCCGCCCGAGCTCGAGCATCAGTTGAAGGATTCCGGCGCCGAGGCGATCGTGATCCTCGAGAACTTCGCCCACACGCTGCAGAAGGTGATCGCCAACACGCAGGTCAAGCACGTGGTGCTTGCGAGCATCGGCGAACTGCTCGGCATCAAGGGTACGATCGTCAATTTCGTGGTGCGGCGGGTGAAGAAGATGGTGCCGGCCTATTCGCTGCCCGGCGCCATCTGGTTCAACCATGCGCTCGGCGTCGGCCGCCGGCTGCCGTTCAAGGAGCCGAAGCTGACGCACGAGGATATCGCCTTCCTGCAATACACCGGCGGCACCACTGGCGTATCGAAGGGCGCGATCCTGCTTCATCGCAACATTCTGGCGAACGTGTTGCAAAACGACGTTTGGCTGCAACCAACGCTGCGGAAGCCGCCGCTTGTCGATGCGATGAACTTCATCACCGCGCTGCCGCTTTATCACATCTTCGCGTTGACCGCGTGCTTCCTGCTCGGCATGCGCCAGGGCGGCATGTGCCTCTTGATCGCCAACCCGCGCGACATCCCCGCCTTCATCGAGGAATTGAAGAAGACAAAGCCGCATTTCTTCCCGGCGGTGAACACGCTCTACAACGCGCTGATGCAGCACCCCGACTTCGAGAAGATCGACTTCAGCGAGATGAAGGTCTGCGTTGGCGGCGGCATGGCCGTGCAGAAGGCCGTTGCCGACCGCTGGCTGGAGAAGACCGGCAAGCCGCTTTCCGAGGGCTACGGCCTGTCGGAGACATCGCCCACGCTCACCTGTAACAGTCCGGACAACGAAGCCTTCACAGGCACCATCGGCTACCCGATGCCGTCGACGGATATCTCCATCCGCGACGACTCCGGCAACGAGGTTCCGATTGGCGACCCCGGTGAGATCTGCGCACGCGGGCCGCAGGTGATGCCGGGCTACTGGCAGCGGCCGGAAGAGACCGCCAAGGTCATGACTAAGGACGGCTTCTTCCGCACCGGCGACATCGGCATCATGGACGAGAAAGGGCAGGTGCGGATCGTCGACCGCAAGAAGGACATGATCAACGTCTCCGGCCTCAAGGTCTTCCCGAACGAGGTCGAGGATGTGATCGCCCACCATCCGGGCGTGCTCGAATGCGCCGTGATCGGCGTGCCGGACAAGGATTCGGGCGAGGCGGTCAAGCTGTTCGTCGTGAAGAAGGACCCGAACCTCACCGAGCAGGACTTGCGCAAGTTCGTCACCGAGAAGCTGACGAACTACAAGCGGCCGAAATACATCGAGTTCCGTTCGGAGCTGCCGAAGACGAACGTCGGCAAGATCCTGCGTCGTGCGTTGCGCGACGAATTGCGGCGGGAGGAAAAGTCCGCCGCCTGAGTTTTCGACCCGGGAGCGGCTCGCGGCTCAGTCGAAAATGATGCCGAGCGCGTCCGGCCGCCGCCATACGACATGGCAGGGGCGGAAGCCGCTGTCCGCTTCGAACCGGAATTCGAAGCGCTCGGGAATGCCGACCGTGCTTGGCAGCTTGAGTTGCGCGCCTTGGCGCGTGAGGTTGCGCACCACGCAATCCATCACCGAGCGATGTTGATTGAAGGCGATCTTGCCGCCCTTGAGCGCGCGTGTGCGCGGCTTTTTCCTGCGTTCCACGGTTCCGTCCTGGAGGACTGAGCCCGCCGAATATGCACGGGCGTAATTTCCATCCGGTAAATTCCGGGAAGCCTCGTTGCGGCGAGCGACGGTAACTCACCACTATTCCCGCACGGGATACCGGGGGGCTATGCCGCCGTTCCAGCCCCAAGCCCGGCGCGGGATGGCCTTCGACGAACCCGCGCCGTTGCAGCGCGGTCGGGGCAATTCGACATAAACGCGAGCAGCTCGCTACAGCCTATTCTGACGCCATACCGGGGTCATCTCGATTGCCGGGCAACCGAAGCGGGCACAGTCTTTCCGTTCATCGAACGGAGAACGTGTCATGGCACATCAGTCGTCGACTGCCGATTATCACACCGGCGGAACAGCGTGGTGGGCTTATGCGCTGCTCGGTATTGCATTTCTCATCGCGGGTTTTGTCGTGCTCGGCAACGTGGTTGCTGCGACGATCGTCAGCGCATTCATATTCGGCATCGTGTTGCTCGTAGCCGGCGCCTTCGAGATCTTCCACGCTTTTTACGCGAAAGGATGGGGAGGAGTTCTCTACAGCCTTATCATCGGCGTCCTGTACATGCTGGGCGGCTGGGTGCTGGTGTCGAATCCGGTCAGCGCGATCTTTCCGCTGACGCTGGCATTCGGTGCGCTGCTGTTCGCATCGGGCCTCGTTCGCCTTATGCTCGCATTCCGCTACTGGGCGGATTACGGCTGGCTGCTGCTCTTCTCGGGCCTGATCGCGATCGCGGCAGCGGTCATCATCATCTCCGGATGGCCCGTTAGCGGGCTGTGGGTGATCGGCTTCTTCGTCGGCATCGACCTGCTGCTGTACGGTTTCTGGTGGATCGTCTACGCATTCGAGGTGCGCCGGCACGCCTGAAATTTCAGCCTGTCGGCTGACGGCAACGCACACCGCAGCGTGTGCGGGCGCACGGCAAGGGAGACGCCGGCTTGGCCAGCGAATATTATTTCGTGAGCGATCTCCACTTCGGCGGAGATGGCGCGCTCCAGCATTGCGATTTCGCCGGAGAGTTCACTGCCTTTCTCCGGCAGCTCGAGTCGGAGCGCAATGATATCGAGCTGATCGTTGCCGGCGACACCTTTGGCTTTTGGGAGCTGACCACAGTCGAGGGCGTGGCCAAGTTCGACGCCATTGTCTCGCATCACCAGGCAATCTTCGACCAGTTCCGCGAGACCGGAAGGAAGATCGCGATCACCGTCATGGTCGGCAACCACGACTACGATCTTGCCTGCCATCCGGCATTCGAGGCGAGGCTGAAGGAATACAACCTCAACCTGGATACCGCGATCAGCCTGCAGCGCCGCGTCGCCGGCAGGACCATCTGGATCGAGCACGGCCAGCAGGCGGATTCGTTCAACGCGTCGCCCGACTACGGCAATCCATACGCCCTGCCGGTGGGCTACTTCATCACCCGCACGATCGTCGCCGGAGCGAGCCGCCATTCCGATTTCGGCCGCGGCAATTGGCTCAAGGACATCCGCTCGGTCGGCACCGAGAACATTCCCGACTGGATCCTGTCGAACTATTTCTATCGGGAGATGGGATGGGCCATCCGCGCCGTGACAACCATGTTCCTGCTGCTGCTGACGGTAACGATGCTGGCGCTCGTCGCGGAGCTGCTGCGGAGGGCGGGTGTCTTTGACACCAACATCATCCTGTCCAATCCGCTGATCAGGTCGCTCGGCTATGTGGGCAACGTGTTGTACGCAATCATCGCGATCAACATGATGATCCTGTTCTTCATGCTGGTCGTGGCGATCCCGGGCTTTGTCGTCTACCGCGACGTCCGCAAGACGCTGCGCCGATTCCGCGTGACATGGAGCGACTTGGAGGCGATCGAGGCCACCTCGAACGCGCCCTATCTTCGGCGCGCGGATGAAGTATTCGCCCGGCATCCGGATGTGGCTGTCTATATCTTCGGGCACACCCACGACGCATTTCTCATGCAATCGAAGGGAAGGGTGGTGATCAACACTGGTACCTGGCTGAAGATATTGCGGCGTATTCCCGTCCGCTTCGGATACTTGCCGGCGGTCTATCGCCCGTCGTTTCATCTCGACTGCTTCCACATCTTCGAGGAAAAATCGAAGATGGTGATCCGCCACATCGAGATCGCAAAGACGCCCGTTGAGGAGCTTGGTTTGCTCCAGCGCCTGCTGACCCTGGGCAGAGGCTCGGCGAGGCGCCGGCCTATTCCAGAGCGGACCATGATGTAGCGCGTGCGGCCTGACGCCTGATCGACGCCAGCAGGGCGGTCGACTACTTGTACTTTTCGTACAACCAGATCGCGGCCAGCACGATCAGCGAGCCGACGAATGCCGCCACGACATCGCGCAGCGAAATCGCAAAGAGATCGAGACGCGGGAAAAGTCCGAACACGCGGAAGAGAAATCCACCCACCAGCGCGCCGATGAGGCCCAGCACCAGGTTGCGCAGGATGCCATAGCCCTCGCGGCGTCCCTTGACGGCGAGACCCGCAAGGCTTCCGCCGATCAGGCCAACGGCGATCCAGACGAGGATTTGAGACAAGCTTGGCATCGCGCGCCTCCAATTTGGTGGATGCGCATCCTATCGGGTTTTCCTTCTCCGGGGAGTGCAGGAAAACCCTGACTCCCCGGAGGAAATTATGCTTAGGGTACGATCGCTTCAGGTGGAAGCGCTCGTGCTTCCACCTGAAGCGTGAATCCGACCCTAGGCCGCCTGCTTCTTCCGGTTTGCATCGAGGCGGCGGTCGACGAGTGCGACCGTTGCGTCGATGACGGGGTGCGATAGACCCTTCTGCTTCGCGATCATCTGCACGAGCTTGTCCGCCCGCTCGATATTCGGGACGCCGTTCTGCAGCGCGCGCGCCGCCGACGCCGGCCGCGTGAGGCTCTGCGCCGCCGCCGCATACTTCTCGAACGGCACGAGGTCGGAAGGCGCCGCGCCGAGCTTCACCACGAGGTCGTTGACGAAGTTATAGACCGAGCGCGAGGTCTCGATGTCGCTGTGCACGGCTTCCTGCGCCGTGCGCATGCCGTCCGGCGTGATGCAGCGGTAGTTGCCGGCGAGCAGCATCGCCCATTTGGCGAGCGGCACGAAGATCGAGTTGTGCACCTTGAGCTTCACCGGCAACTCGATCTTGCCCTCGGGCGCGTCGAAGCGCGCGGCTTCCACGTCCGCTTCGAGCTTCTTCAGGATCGCCGTGTGCCCGTCGTCGTCGAAGCGCGCGACCTTGAAGTTGGTCGGCAGCGTCACCTGCAGGACGTTGACCTTCTCCTCCGGCGGGCGGATCGCCTGCGGGTCGGGCGAGCAGAGCGTGAGCAGGCCCGGATCGAAATTGTCCCACACGCTCGCGTCGGTGTAGGCCACCTTGAGCGCGTTGTAGTCGAGCCCCGGAATGCGCTTCACGTAGGGCAGCGGCGGCATGTTCATGATCGACATGCACGGCACGCGCGATCTCGCGACCGCGTCGAGTAGCTCGCGCACGCCGGACGAGCGGTACTGCGGCTCCTGCATCGCAAGCCCGATGAGGTCGTAGTCCGACGGCTTCACGCCCGCCGTGCCCCCGGCCGTGACCTTGCCGGGCAGCTTCCGCGAGTCGAGCAGTACTGGTTCGGCACGCCCGCGCACCGGCAGCCGCACCCGGAAGCCTTCTGCGTTGATGAGCTCTGCCTCGGCGGGCAGACACACGAGATGGATTTTATGGCCGCCGAACAGAAGCTTCGAGGCCAGCAGGGAGCCGTAAGAAGCTCCCATGATGAGAATATTGTAGGTGGCCGCCATGACGCAGTTTCCCCTTGCGTTGTAGCGAGCGTTGGATGGATGCGGTGAAGGGCTCCTTGTTTTCGCGGAGCGACATTCTCCGGCCCGCGCATGCTAGGTGCCGAGGCAATCCGATGCAATCTTGATCGGCTCAAACCATTGTGCTTGCGATGCGATTCAGTGGGCGGTGCAAAATAGATTTTTGCACCGCGCAAAGGGCACAATCGAATCTGTTGGCTGCGCTCACGCTCCGCCGTCAGCTCACTACAGCCGCTCCACCCACTGGGCACGCCAGGCAGCGGGCTCCGACGGCGTCGCCCAATAACCCGTCTCTCTCGCAATCTTGCCGTCGCGAAATTCGAACACGAAGATCGCATTGTATTTGCTGCCGTCGTAGTCGAGCAGCGCCTCGGCGACCCACAGTTCGCCGCTACCGAAGATGCGCCGCGGCGCGACCTTTGGCAGCGTCGGAATGCGCTGATAGACGTTTCGCCGGTTCTCGCCCCCGCGGACGCGCTCGCCGAATTGCGGCCAGTCCATGAGGGCATCCTCATGAAAGAGTTCGTCCATCACGGCGATATTCCGGCTGTCGATACCCTCGAGCAGTCGCTCGATCATCTGCTTGTGGTTCGCGGCCATGGGTCTCTCCCTGTAACCGGCAGAAGTTCTTCGACCGCCGGCAACTATGATCGTTTATGCGGCGTTTGGCGACCGCAAGCGCCTGCGGCCGGCCGTTATCCGCTCGCCGTCCATACGGTGCAGCGGAAGCGTTGTCGGCAGGGATTTGATCCCGATCAAAGCGCCGTTATTCCTTGCCTGTCCTCATTCGCAAAAATAATGGAACGGGGGAAACGCATGTCTTCTATTTCCGGCAAGACCGATCCGGTCGTGCAGCGGATCGCAGCGGCGGATGTCGCCGAGGCGCTCGTGCGCGGCCTGCGCGACTTCCAGGCGGCGCCATTCTATGGGCTGGCTTTCGGCGCGCTCTACGCGGCGGGCGGCATCCTGACGGTGCTGAGCGTCACCGCCCTCGGCATGAGCTATCTCGCCTATCCGCTCGCCGCGGGGTTCGCGCTGATCGGCCCGTTCGTCGCGACCGGCCTCTACGAGGTGAGCCGCCGGCGCGAGACCGGGCAGGCGGCGTCGCCGCGTGAAGTCATTGCCGCCATGACGAGCCGTGGCGAGATCGGCTGGATGGCCTTCGTCACGCTCTTCGTCTTCATCGTGTGGATGTATCAGGTGCGCCTGCTGATGGCGCTGTTTCTCGGGCTCAACGCGTCGTTCTCCACCCTGCAGCAATTCATCACCGTGGTGCTGACGACGAACGAGGGGCTTCTGTTTCTCGCGATCGGCAACATCGTCGGTGCCGCGCTGTCGCTGATCCTGTTCTCGCTTACGGTGGTCTCGTTTCCGCTGCTGCTCGACCGCGAAGTGGATTTCGTCACGGCCATGATCACGAGCGTGCGCGCGGTGGTCACGAGCCCCGTGCCGATGATCGGCTGGGCGGCCGTGGTCGTCGTGCTGCTGATGGTCTCCGCGCTGCCGTTCTTCCTCGGGCTGCTGGTCACGCTGCCGGTGCTCGGCCACGCCACCTGGCATCTCTACCGGCGCATCGTCGCCCCCGCGGCTCCGGCGGTGATCTGATCCGCGACGGCGCGCGGCCGCGTCCGGCGCCCTCCGGGCACAAAAAAGCCGCACACCGGGCGGCCTAGTCGCCGCCCTGCCGCTTCGCACGCCACTGACCAGGGAAGAGACATTGCAGCCGATCAGACGCATTCTGGTCCGACTTGGCGTGCCGGCCCGCTACGAAGTCCTGCTCTGGGTTGCCGGTCTTTTTGTCTCCGCAAATACGCTGGTCCGGCTGGGGCTTGTCCTCTTCGAAGCCGACACGGCGAATTTCCTGCCGGAGCGGCTGTTGCCGATCATCGCAATCGGTCTTCTCTACGATGTCGCTGCCCTTTCCGCGCTGCTCGTTCCCTTCGCGCTCGGATCGCTCGTTTTCCCGAATGGCGCTTGGGGGCGCAAGGTCAATGGCTTCCTCGCGAGCGCACACATTCTTGCGCTCATCTTCGCCCTACTGTTTGTCGGCGTCGCCGAATTCTTCTTCTGGAACGAGTTCTCCTCTCGCTTCAACTTCATCGCCGTCGACTACCTGATCTACACGCGTGAGACGCTCGGCAATGTCCGAGAGTCCTATCCGGTGATGCCGCTGCTGGCCACCGTCGTCGCTGCGACGCTCGCGGCGTTCTGGCTCATCAGGAAGCCGGTCTGGGCCGCCGGAATTGCCGATGGGGGCAGGCCGTCACAGCGGATGCGGACGAGCGGTGCGTTGTTGCTGATGCCCGTCGGGTTCTTCCTCTTGCTCGGCGACGGGCCGCGCGAGGCCCTGCCGACCACGGCTGCGCGAGAGCTGGCCGGCGACGGTTACTACGATTTCGTGCGCGCATTTCGCGCGAACGACCTCGATTTCTTCACCTTCTATCAGACGATGCCCGAGGACGCGGCAGAGGCGGAGCTGCGAGCCGAGTTCGAAGAAGCCCAGTCGGCCGCCGCCTTCACCAATACCGGCAGCCCCATCGCGCGGAAAGTTGTCGCCGAGGGCGAACCCAAACGGCTCAATGTCATGCTCGTGACCATGGAGAGCATGGGTGCGGACTTTCTCAAATCCTTCGGTGGCCAGAAGCGCCTGACACCTTATCTCGATCGCCTCGCAGCGGACGGCATGCAGTTCACCCGCATCTATGCGACGGGCACGAGAACCGTGCGCGGGCTTGAGGCGCTCTCATTGTCGATTCCGCCAACGCCCGGTCAGGCCGTGATCAAGCGCGCCAACAACAAAGGATTCCAAACGCTGGGCGGGATCTTCAAGGAGCAGGGTTACGAGCCGCTTTTTGTTTATGGCGGCTACAGCTACTTCGACAACATGCAGGATTTCTTTGGCGGCAACGGCTACACGGTGATCGACCGCACGTCGCTCCCAGCCTCGGAGATTTCGCACGAGACGATCTGGGGCGTGGCCGACGAAGATCTCTTCCGCATGGTGATCGGCGAGATGGACAGGCGGACGGCCGATGGAAAGCGCGTTTTTGCGCACATCATGACCACCTCAAATCATCGGCCTTACACCTATCCATCAGGGCGTATCGACATTCCTTCGGGTTCCGGCCGCGAAGGCGCGGTGATGTATTCGGACTGGGCGATCGGCGATTTCATCCGCCGCGCGGCAAAGCGGCCGTGGTTCAAGGACACGATGTTCGTCTTTATCGCGGATCACACGTCGCATGCCCGCGGCCGTACCGATCTGCCGCCGGAGAACTACCACATCCCGCTGATCATCTATTCTCCGAGCCACATTGCACCGCAGGCGGTCGACACCATCGCCTCGCAAATCGATGTCGGGCCGACGATCCTCGCGCTCCTGAATATGAGCTACATGTCGAAGTTCTTCGGCCAGGACATCCTGACCGAAGGCCGCTGGCACCAGCGCGCATTGATGTCCAACTACCTGACGGTCGGCCATCTCGAAAACAACGTGCTGGTCGAGCTTGCTCCGAAGCGGCGTGTCCGCGTGTCCGAGGCCGACACCGGGCGCGAGCTGCCGGCCGACGATCCGCGGCGCGCGCACTGGATCTATGAGACGGTCGCGCACTACCAGGTCGCGACCAAAATCCTCCGCCTCGGCGCGCGATAGGGGGCCGAGGGATCAAGCGCGGTCCCGCCTAGCCCCAGTACCGGCGGCCGGAGAGGTCGGCCTGCACCATCAATTTCGGCGGCCGCTCGCCCCAGTCGAAATCCTCGCCCGTGTCCGAGGCGAGCGCCGCGCGCAACTCGTCTTCCGAGAGGGTGAGCCGGTAGGCGCTGAGAACCGGGTCGTACTGCAGCGCATCCCACGGGACCGCGCGATACTCGCCGCCGATGCCGAGGAATCCGCCGCAATTCATGACCGCGTAGCGCACTCTCCCGGTATGCTTGTCAATCATCAGCCGCTTGATGAACCCGATCTTGCGGCTATCGATGCCCCGCACCGGCGTTCCTTCTATGCGGTCGCTGGCGATGAGGGTGTGGGTTTCCGAGATTTCCGGTTGGGTTGGCGTTGCCAAGTTCATTGCCGTCTCCTCCGTGTCCGAGAAGCAACAACTGACATGCCGAAATCGTGAACTCGAATTGTGGCACAATCAGCCCCTTTCGGGGGGAGGCAGAGGGATGCCCTGTTCCTTTTTTTGGCCCTTCGCTAAGCTGAATCCCACGATGATCGGTTGGAATTTCTGAAGATGCTGCGCGTTCTGGTTCCGGCAGTGGTTGTTGCGATGGCGATTTGCGCCAACGAAGCCTCCGCTCAATTCAATGCGATCCGCGACTATGAAGTGACGATCGACGTCGGCGACGAGCCTGGAAAGGTCGCCGACGAGAAGTACCAGCTCGATGAGAAGTGGGCGCGTCGCGTCGTCTTCTACCGGACGCTCGAGCCCGTCGGCACGATCATCGTGGAAACGCGAGAACGCGCGCTTTATCTCATCATGCCGGAGAACCGCGCCATGCGGTACGGCATCGGCGTCGGCCGCGACGGCTTTCGATGGAAGGGCCAGTTGAAAATCTCGCGCAAGGCCGAATGGCCCGACTGGCGCCCGCCGGCGGAGATGATCGAGCGCCAGCCCTATCTCCCGCGCTTCATGGCGGGCGGCCCGGGCAATCCGCTCGGCGCCCGCGCGCTCTATCTTGGTGACACCGTCTATCGCATTCACGGCACCAACCAGCCGCACACGATCGGTCACGCCGTCTCGTCCGGCTGCTTCCGCCTCGTCAACAGCGACGTCATTGACCTTTACGAGCGGGTGCCGGTCGGGACGCGGGTTGTCGTGCAGCCGTAGCCGGCGCGTCCGGGCAGCGCGCGAACACGCTCGTGCCGTAGCGTGACGCCACCTCGGGATCCAGCCAGCGCATGATGATCGTCTGGCCGTCGGCTTGAATGATCTCGCGGTCCTCCGGTCCGCCCGGATCGCCCGGCGGGCCGATGAACGTCCGTCCGCCGGTAGCGCCCTTTACGGCGAGTTCCTGCATTTGCGGCTGGTCGGCGAGGTGCATGACGACACCGCCGTTGGGTCCGATCGCGATCGTATAGGGTTGGCTGCACAGCCCGCGCGCCGTCACGACGGTTCGCTCGCGGTCTTCCTCGCGGTGATAGGCGGCGAGCCCCCAGCGGCCGGCGATCGCGGAGGCGGGAACCGCCGGCGGAACCGGACCGGCAGCAGGCGGCGGTGTTCCGAAGCCGCCATCGCCAGCACAACCGCCGATCGCCGCCACGATCAGAATGACCGGCCACAGCCGTCGTTCACTTGTTCCGGAACAATTCGATTCAATACGCATCACAGGCCCCCGCCACCGGCCCCACCTCAACTAAGCCTAGAGTAGTCCGCCCGAAGACGCCATCCGGTTCCGGCGGGGCGATGCATCCGTGGCCATCCCACTGCGCTGCAGCAGAAACGCTGCCGGATTCCGTTCCCATTTTGGGAATTTGCGGTCGAAGCCAGACGGCGCCGGCCTCGGCCCCGGTCGCGCCACTCGCGCAGACTTGATGGAAACAAGGTGCCGCACGAACCATATACTCGGCGAGGTGAGTGAGAACCATGCGTCAACGTCGTTTTCCGGTTCTGCTGGAGACCGCCAAGGGCCGCGTCCGGGCCGGTTTTTCGGCTCCTGCCGACGAGGAGCCCGTGCAAATCGCCCTGCGGCTGCGTGAACGGGGCCGCACCGTCTATCGCGTTCGCTTCGACGAAGAAGCCCACGCGTGGATCGCTTCCGTCATCGATTGGAAGCGGGCGGCCTGAGCCGGCGGACCGACAATCCATATCGCAGGGAGGGGGCAGAGCGGACGCGTGTCGCGGCGACTGTCAGTCGTCCGTCAGTCTGAGACCCGCCCGCAGGAAACGCTGCGGGTCGACCGCCTCGCCGTTTGCGCGCACCTCATAGTGCACATGCGGCCCGGTTGACCGTCCGGTGGAGCCGGCCCGGCCGACGATTGCGCCTGCCGGAATGACGGAACCCGCGGCGACCTCAATGGCCGATAGATGCGCGTACCGCGTGGTCAAACCGTTGGCGTGTTCCACTTCGACCATCAGCCCATAGCCGCCGTTGCGTTCCGCCTGCACGACCTTGCCTGCGGCGGTCGCACGGACCGGATCGCCGGGTTCTGCACGGAAATCGACGCCCGTGTGCATCGCGAGTTGCCGCACGAACGGATCGAGCCGCACGCCGAACCCGCTCGTCACGTCGGCCGGCCCGCGCGTCGGCCGGCGCACGGGCACGCTCGCGATGTCCCGTTCCAAGGCTTCAACTGCGAGCGCGGCCGTCCGGATGCGATGCAATTGCATGGCAAAGGGATCTTCCGCCGGGCGCGTCCACGGCAGGAACGGCCCGCCGGTGGCCGCCGCACTCCGGACTGCTTCTGCAGACCGCGGCGCAGGCTTTCCGGGCGCGACGCCGAGATCGGCGAACACTTTGCGAATTCGCCGTTCGCGCTCGTCGTATGCTTCCTCGATCTGGTTCAACGCCTGGCTCTGTTCGATCTCGAGCAGCGACAACTCGCGCGCAAGACCGGCAATCTGGTTCTCGATGACGGGAGCGGACCTGCGAGCTTCGTGCGGAGTGCTAACCGGTGGCAGAGGCCGCGATTCAAGTTGGGCGACGCGCTCGGATGGCGCGGCGATCAGAATGGTGTCGGAAAGCGGCGTGGGTTTCGGCGCGCGTTCTTTTGCCAGGGAAGGGGACTGCGGCTCGCGCAGCGAGCCGGTGATCTCAGGCGATCCCTCCCGCACTGCTGCCTTCGATCCGCCGATCGCCGAGAGCGCGGACTGCCGCGTTGCGATCACCGCTTGCCGCCGCACGAGATCGGCCAGCGCGCGATCGACGCGTTCCTGGTCGATGAGCTTCAGCGACCGGAGCCGCTCGATCTCGGCCTGCAACTGGCTGGCCTGTGCCTGGTAGGAGCGGGTGATCCCCACCTGCTGCTCGATGATGAGCTTCAGCGCATCGTCGCGAAACAGGATGTAGAGGCTTGCGGCCCCGCCCCATGCCGCGAGCGCGCCGATGATTCCGATCGTGAGAATGCGGCTCGCGCGGGTGCCGGAGGCGTGTGGGCGGTGGTGGTGCCGCGCTTCGTGCGGATGCTGGCGGCCGAATCCGGTGTCGCGACGGTACATCGAGCCTCACGCCGCCGGGACAGCCGGCGCAATCGCTCAATGAATGGCCCGGTATGGTTAATATGCGCTGAATATACCGCCCGGCCGCCTCACAGCGCCTTCGCTTCCGCCAGCACCGCTTCGGCGTGGCCCGCTACCTTCACCTTCGCCCAGACCTTCGCGACGCGTCCGTCCTTGTCGATCAGGTACGTGACCCGCTTCACGCCCATGAACTTGCGCCCATACATGTTCTTTTCGCCCCAGACCCCATATGCCTCGAGCATCTTGTGGCTCGGGTCGGAAGCGAGGGCGAGCGCGAGCTTGTGCTTGCGCTTGAACTTGCCGAGGGCAGGGACCGGATCGGCGGAAACGCCGAGAACCGCGGTGCCGGCGGCTTCGAACCTGGCCCGCAGCCGGTTGAAGTCCATCGCCTCCTGCGTGCAGCCCGGCGTATCCGCCTTGGGATAGAAATAGAGCACGAGTTTTCGGCCCTTTAGCCCCTGAAGCGTAATCGTACCGCCGTCATCGGTCGGAAGCTCGAAATCCGGGGCGGGTGCGCCCTATGGTACTAACTCCGTCATCTGCCTTCCTTTTGTCGCCTTTTCGTTGCCTTGCTAGTAAGCAGAATGTACTGAAATTTTAGATGGTTCGCGGGCTGGGGACGAACCTGACACAGGCGCGAGCATCTGCGCCTGTTTGGCCTGCCGGAAACGAGGGGACGGTGAGGCGCCGCCATTCATGAGTCCGACGCATCCCCACGGTCCGCATCGGGGCCACCCGGTCCATGCGCATCCGGCGCATCAGCGTCGGCATCCCCGTGTCCACCGTCCTGCACCGCCGCACCATCCTCATCGCCGGCGGTCGAGTTGGCGAGGAACCCTCGGCGCCATCGGTCAGGCGCTCTTCCGCACGCGTTCCGGCAATCTCTCGAAGCCGAAGCTCATCACCTTCGGCATCGTCGCGGTGGCGCTGGCCTACGTACTCCTCGTCCGCGGCTTCTTCCCGTTCGATGTCGCAAGTCCGTGGATTGAATCCGCGCTCGAGCGTCAGCTCGGCCCGGGCCACAAGGTCAGCATCGGCTATACGAAGCTCGAGCACGACGAGACCGGCGCGCCGGTCCTTCGCGTCGAGCGCATCCGCGTGTACGGCCCCGGCGGCAAGGTCATCGCCAACGCGCCGAGCGCCGAGGTCGGGCTGGACGGAACGAGCCTCCTCGTCGGCAGCTTCCGCGCCCGCCGCATTGATCTGGTCGGCGCCGAAACGACGGTCCATGTCGGCGCAGACGGCCGCGTTGCCATCACCGCCGGTCGGGACGCCACGCCGCTGACGGCCGAGGATGCGAGTGGCGGCGCAACGCCGTCTGTTCCGCCGCAGGCCGCCTCGCCGAAAGCATCCGCTGGCCGCACCGCAGTCGCGGAATCAGCGCGCGAGCCGTTCCGCTATCCGGAGCTGGTGCGGTGGCTCGACAGCTTCGAGAAGGGCGGGCTCGACGGCGTCGCGCTTTCGCAGATCGGCCTGAAGCAAGGCTCGCTCGTCGTCGAGGACGCGGAGACCGGGCGCAAGTGGACCTTCAAGGACATCAACATTCAGCTCTCGCGTCCCGCCGAGGGCGGACTTCTGTTCGCGCTGTCATCGAGCGGCGCCGCAGCGAAATGGAGTCTCACTGCGACCGCCGCGCCGATGCAGGACGGCATTCGCGCGATCGACGTGGTCGCGAGCAACCTCGCGCCGGAAGACATCATGCTGGCCGCGGGCATGAGCGGCGTGGATTTCATCGCGGAGAACCCGCTCTCGGGGATTCTGCGCGCGCAGATTGCGCATGACGGCCGGCTTGTCTCGGCGAACTTCCGCGCAACCGCCGGCGCCGGCATTGTCGGCAGCGCGGGCGATCCCGAGGCGCGCTTCCGTGTCGACGAGATTCAGGTGCAGGCACGCTTCGATCCGGAGCGCCGAGCGACCGTCATTGAGCCGTTCCTGATCCGGGCCGGTCCGAACCGGCTGGCGTTGTCAGCGATCGTAGAGGCGCCCAAAGACGGTGCGCGGAACTGGCCGGTGACGATCCCGCAAGGGGCGCTTTATCTGTCGACCGGCCGCCCCGGCGAGGTGCCGCTCGTGCTCGATCAGGTGACGGCGCGGGGCAACTACGATCCGGCGCAACAGCGGCTCGTGATCCAGCAAGGCAATCTTGCGGGCTCCACAACCGGCGGCGCTTTCTCCGGCTCGCTTACGTTCGGCGCGCAGCCGATGCTCGCGCTTGGGCTTGCCGCGTCGCAGGTCCCGGTTTCGGCCGCCAAGCGGCTTTGGCCCGCGCTGGTCGCCCCCGGCACCCGCGGATGGGCGCTGGAGCGCATCGAGCAGGGCGTCATCGAGCGCATCCTGATCGCGCTGAATGTGCCGCTCGACGCAATCGGCAAGACCGGCGTCGAACTACCGGACTCCGCGGTGCGCCTTGAGTTCACGGCGGCCGGCGGCGCGTTCCGGCCGAAGGCGGACTTGCCGCTCGTCCGTGCCGCGCAAGTGACCGGAATCGTCACAGGAAGAACGGCCCGCGTCCGCATGGAGAAGGGCGTCCTCGAGACGCCGCAAGGCCGCCGCATCCAGATCGCGGACGGCGTCCTGGAAGTGCCGGATCACGTGCCGCAGAACCCGAACGGCACCATCCGCTTCCGCTTCGAGGGTCCGGCTGATGCTGCTGCCGAAATGGTATCCACCGATCTCTTGCGCGATGCCGTGGGCTTCACCGTCGATCCAGCGAGCGCCAAGGGCACCGCGTCGGCCAACGTGAATCTCAATCTCGTCTTCCGCCAGGAAATTCGCGGCGACGAGGTCACCTATGCGGCCGACGGCGAATTGAAGGACTTCTCCGCCGACAACGTCGTCCGCGGCCACCGCGTCGAGGGCGTGAATGCCAAGGTGAACGTCACTGCGACGTCGGTCCTCGCCAAGGGGACGGGCAGGGTTGCCGGCGCAACCGCGAATTTCGACTACCGCAAGTCGAAGGAGCGCCGCGACGCGGAATTCCGTGTGGCGGCGACGGTGGACGAAGCCGCTCGTTCGCGCATCGGTATCGACATGACGCCGTGGCTTGCGGGCCCGGTGCAGATTCAGGCGCAGGGCCGGATCGACGAGCGGGAGAACCGGGTCGACGTCGAAAGCGATCTGACCAACGCCACGGTCAGCGATCTCGTCCCCGGCTGGCAGAAGCCCGCAGGGCGTCCGTCCAAGGCAGCATTCCGCCTGGTTGAGCGCGACGGCAGCCTCCGGCTTGAAGACATCTCGGTCACGGGTTCCGGTACGACGTTGAAGGGCTCCGTGGAGCTCGATTCCTCCGGCGGGTTCCTCACGGCGAACCTGCCGGTGTTCCACCTCTCCGACGGCGATAAGGCGAGCTTGCGTGCTGAACGGGCGGCCGACGGGAGCTTGCGGGTGATTGTGCGCGGTGATGTGCTGGATGCCCGCAGCGCTCTGCGCGGCCTGACCGAGGGACCCAAGACGGCCGCCCAGGCGAAAGAACGCCCGCGCGATCTCGACGTCGAATTGCGTCTCGGCGTTGCGACCGGTCACAATGGCGAGGTCGCGCGGCAAGTCGACCTGCGTGTTCAGCGCCGCAACGGTGAAATTCGCAGCTTCTCCTTGCTCGGGAAGGTCGGCCGCGACGCCAGCCTCGTTGGCGAGCTGAGAGCGCGCGACGGCGGCCGCCCCGTCCTTTATGTCTCGACCGGCGATGCCGGCGCGCTGTTCCGCTTCGCCGATTTCTACAGCCGTCTTTATGGCGGCGAGGCCTGGATCGCGATCGATCCGCCGAATGCCGACGGGACCCCGCAGGAAGGGGTCATCAATGTCCGCGAATTCACGATCCGCGGTGAGCCCGCACTCGACCGCATGCAGGCAGCCGCCCCGGCCGAACCGAACGACGCCCGCAACGCCGCGCGGCCGGCAGCGCAGGGCGTTCCGTTCCTGCGCATGCAGGTCGATTTCACCCGCACGCCTGGCCGCTTCAACATCCGCGAAGCCACGATCTTCGGTCCCGCCATCGGCGCAACGGTCGACGGCGTGCTCGACTTCGCGAACGACCGCGTCCAGCTGCGCGGAACCTATATCCCGGCTTACGGCATCAACAATCTGTTCGGGCAGTTGCCGATCGTCGGCCTGTTCCTCGGCGGGCCGAAAGAGGGCCTGATCGCGATCACGTTCGAGGTCGTCGGCCCGGCCAGTGGCCCGACGCTGCGCGTGAACCCGATGTCGGCGGCGGCGCCGGGGCTGTTGCGCAAGCTGTTTGAATTCCGCGGCGCTTCCGACATGCCGCCTGCCGGCGGGCCACCCAATCAATAGCGCGCAATAGAACGGCGATCAGACCGGCCGCAGCAGCACGTGCCGCTTCTTGCCGAGCGAAAGCTTGATCACGCCCTCGGCCGTCAGATGCTTCGGCGTCAGCACCAGCCGTTCGTCGGTGACCGTCTCGTCGTTCACCTTGAGGCCACCGCCCTTGATCTGGCGGCGCGCTTCGCTCGTTGAGGCGACGAGCCCCGCCTGCACGTTGGCGGCAAGAACGCCCAGCCCGTTCTCGAGATCCGCGCGCTTCACGTCGACGGTCGGCAGGCTCGTCGACAGCTCGCCTTCCTCGAACGTCGCCCGCGCCGTCTCCTCGGCGCGCTGTGCGGCTTCGCGGCCGTGCACGAGGGCCGTGGCCTCGGTCGCAAGAATTTTCTTCGCTTCGTTGATCTCCGCACCCCTGAGTGCAGCGATCCGGCCGATCTCGTCGAGCGGCAGCACCGTGAAAAACTTCAGGAAGCGCACGACATCCGCGTCTTCTGTATTACGCCAGAATTGCCAGTAATCGTAGGGGCTTACCATATTGGCATCGAGCCACACCGCGCCCTGCGCCGTCTTGCCCATCTTGGCGCCGGACGACGTCGTGATCAGCGGCGAGGTGAGCGCGAACAACTGCGCGCCGAGCATGCGCCGTCCAAGGTCGATGCCGTTGACGATGTTGCCCCACTGGTCCGAGCCGCCCATCTGCAGCACGCAGCCGTGCCGCTTGTGCAACTCCACGAAGTCATAGGCCTGCAGGATCATGTAGTTGAATTCGAGGAACGACAACTCCTGCTGCCGTTCGAGCCGGAGCTTCACCGAGTCGAACGTCAGCATGCGGTTGATGGAGAAATGCCGCCCGACCTCGCGCAGGAAATCGATGTAGTTGAGCGTGTTCAGCCAGTCGGCGTTGTTGCTCATGATGGCGTCGCCGGGGCCGTCGCCGAACTTCAGGAACTTGGCGAAGATCGCGCGGAGGCCGACGAGGTTCTTCTCGATCTGCGCCTCAGTGAGCAACTGGCGCGTCTCGTCCTTGCCGGATGGGTCGCCGACGCGGGTGGTGCCGCCGCCCATGAGCGCGATCGGCTGGTGACCGGTCTGCTGCATCCAGTAGAGCATCATGATCGGCAGGAGCGAGCCGACATGCAGCGACGGCGCCGTGCAGTCGAAGCCGATATAGGCCGTGATGCGCTCCGATTGCGCCAAGGCGTCGAGCGCCTCCGGCTCGGAGACTTGATGGATGAAGCCGCGGCTCGCGAGGGTCCGCAGGAAATCAGACTTGTATTCGCTCATGGGTTCTGTCGTGGCTGGACGGCGGGTCGCCGCCGCCGGGCCGGTGGTGTAACAGGTCTCCCGGGCAATTCAAAGGAACGCGGCTTCACCCATGCAGGCAATGACGGCGATCGGTCTGATGAGCGGCACCTCGTTCGACGGGGTGGACGTGGCCCTGATCGAGACCGACGGGGAGACGATTGCCCGGATCGGGCCGAGCGGCTACCGCCCTTATTCCGAGGCCGAGCGCGCGACCCTGCGCGCGGCGCTTTTGGACGCTGTCTCGCTGACCGACCGCACCGCACGCCCCGGCGTGCTCGCTAAGGCGGAAGCGCTGGTGATCCGCGCGCATGCCGAAGCCGTGGATGTCTTCCTGAAAGCGCATGGGCTCGCCGCATCGGAGATCGGCATCATCGGCTTCCATGGACAGACCGTGCTGCACCGGCCGCGTGAACGGCTGACCGTGCAGATCGGCGGCGGGCAGGCGCTGGCAAACCGGTTCGGAATTCCGGTCGTCTATGATTTCCGTGCTGCCGATGTTGCCGCGGGCGGCGAGGGGGCGCCGCTGCTGCCCGTCTATCACCGCGCGCTCGCCATGCGCTCTAGCCTCAAGGGGCCGGTCGCGATCGTGAACCTTGGCGGGGTTGGCAACATCACCTTTCTCGATGGCGACGCCGATCCCGTCGCCTTCGATACAGGCCCCGCAAACGCTCCGATCGACGACCTTGTGTTCAAGCGAACAGGCGCGCGCTGCGACACCGACGGCCGCCTCGCCGCCGCGGGGACCGTGGACGAGTCCGCGGTTGCAGCCGTCCTCGAGCATCCGTTCTTCGCAAAGCGCCCGCCGAAGTCGCTGGACCGCGCCGAGTTCGCAAGCCTGCCGCTGGACGATCTCTCGCTTAAGGACGCAGCCGCAACTGCCACCGCAATCGTCGCAGCCTCGGTCGCCCGCGCGCTGGATTTTCTGCCGAAACGGCCGGGCGCGTTCGTCATCGTCGGCGGCGGCGCCAGCAATCCGACCTTGATGAAGATGTTGCGCGCGCACCTCGGCGGCGAGGTCCGCACGGCCAACGAGCTCGGCTGGTCCGCCGACGCGCTCGAAGCGCAAGGCTTCGCCTACATGGCAGTGCGGAGCCTGCGCGGCCTGCCGATCACTTTTCCGACCACGACCGGCGTGAAGGCGCCCATGACCGGTGGCGTGCTGGCCGAGCCCCGCTGACTCGGCAGGCGCATGCCGTGCTGGTAGGATCGTACGCCGCCACTTGAGGGCAAGCGCTCATGGAGCGTCGACTTGCTGCAATCCTTGCCGCTGACGTGGCTGGCTACAGCCGCATGATGAGCGAGGACGAACTGGGCACGCTGTCTGCCCTGCAGAGTGACCGCGCCAATCTGATCGACCCGGCTATTTCCCGGCACCGGGGCCGGGTTGTGAAACTCATGGGGGATGGGCTCCTGGCCGAGTTCGCCAGTGTCGTCGAGGCCGTCGGGTGTGCCTCGGAGATCCAGCGTGCAGCCGATGGGCGCACGGATGGCCCGACCGACAAGCGGCTGAGCTACCGCATCGGCGTGCACCTCGGCGACATCATCATCGATGGTAACGACATCTACGGTGACGGCGTGAACATCGCCGCACGGCTGGAAGGGATCGCCAATCCGGGTGGCATCTTCATCTCGCGCCAGGCTTATGACCAGGTGCGGAACAAGCTGAACCTGCAATTCCGCAAGCTCGGCCCCAAGAATCTGAAGAATATTCCCGAGCCGGTGGAAGTCTTTGCCGTCGGCGCCGAGGGCTCGGTAATCACCGATGACCGTCAGGAGATCCGCTACGTTCGGACCCGCGACGGCGTGCGGCTCGCATACGCCATCAGCGGTCATGGCGCGCCGCTGGTGAAGACCGGCAACTGGCTCAATCACCTCGAATACGACTGGGACAGCCCGATCTGGAATCACTTCCTGCACGGTCTTTCGCAGAACCACACGCTGGTCCGGTACGATCCGCGCGGCACCGGCCTGTCCGATTGGGATGTTCCGGAGCTTTCGCTGGATGCCTGGGTGAACGATCTCGAGGTGGTGATCGATGCCGCGGGCCTGACGGCGTTCCCGCTGCTTGGATGCTCGCAGGGCTGTGTGGTTGCGATTGCCTACGCGGTGCGTCATCCCGAACGCGTGTCGCATCTGATCCTGTACGGAGGGTTTGCGATCGGAGCGAACAAGCGATCACCGCAGGAAGCGGAGAAAAGAAAGGCGACGGCGATGCTCGTGCGGTTGGAGTGGGGCGCGGACAGTCCGGCGCTGCGCCAGTTCATTGCGACGCAGTTCATGCCCGACGCCACCAAGGAGCAGACCGACACGTTCAACGAGCTGCAGCGGAAGACAGCCTCGCCGGAAAATGCCGCACGTTATCTGGAAACGACCGCGGAGTTTGACGTGAGCGGACTGCTGGCCAAAGTGAGTGCGCCGACCCTGGTCATGCATGCACGCGGCGACCTTCGCGTTCCGATCGAAATTGGACGGCAACTGGCAGCGGGGATTCCCAACGCGAAATTCGTCGCTCTGCAGAGCAATAATCACATCCTGCTGGAGCAGGACCCGGCGACACAACGCTTCTTTGAAGAAATCCGGCTGTTCCTCGGCGAGTAGCGGCGCGGTCAGGCCGCGCTCTCGCGCGTGTTGGCGAGCCGCTTGTCGAGATAGGCGTCGACCACCTCGATCAGTTCGTCGGCCTTGCCGTCGAAGAAATGGTTCGCGCCCTTGACGATCTGCTGCTCGATTACGATGCCTTTTTGCGTCTTCAGCTTTTCCACGAGCGTGCCGACTGCGGACACGGGCACGACCGCGTCCTTGTCGCCATGCACGAACAGGCCCGACGAAGGGCAGGGCGCGAGGAAGGAGAAGTCATAAAGGTTCGCCGGCGCCGCGATGGAAATGAACCCTTCCACCTCCGGCCGCCGCATCAGGAGCTGCATGCCGATCCATGCGCCGAACGAGAATCCCGCGATCCAGCACGCGCGTGCATCCGGGTTTGCGGCCTGCGCCCAGTCGAGCGCCGCCGCCGCGTCGGAGAGCTCGCCCTGGCCGTGGTCGAACACGCCCTGACTCCGCCCGACACCGCGAAAATTGAATCGCAGCGCGGCGAACCCGCGGTTCGCGAAAGCATAGTAGAGTTGATAAACGACGGGATTGTTCATGGTCCCGCCGAACTGCGGGTGCGGATGCAGGATGATCGCGATCGGCGCGTTGCGCGTGCGGCCCGGATGGAAACGGCCTTCGATCCGCCCATCTTCGCCGGTGAAAATCACTTCAGGCATGAGGAACTCCGGTGGGACCCGCTGCTGCCGCCGGACGGGGCGAGCGGATGCCGCCGCCGGTCGGTGCGTGGGTGGGCGGCTTGACTCGACTTGGCGATCAGCCTATCTCTTTAGAATTATTCTAAATTCGGGCATCGCCCGCAGTTGCGCAAAAGCGCAGCGGTGACGAGCGAGACCCCACATATGACGAAAGCAGGGCCTCTTTGCAAGATTCTTCGCAAAGAGGGAAGGACCTAGCGTGATGCCGACCGGGCGGGTCTATCTCGATCACAACGCCACCGCGCCGCTGCGGCCGGCGGCCCGTGCGGCTATGGAGCAGGCGCTCGCACTGCCCGGGAACGCCTCCTCCGTGCACCAGGAAGGCCGCCGGGCGCGCGCCATCGTCGAGACCGCACGGGAGCAGGTGGCGGCGCTGTTTGGCGCCGAAACCAAGGCCGTGACCTTCACGAGCGGCGCGACCGAGGCGATCGCGACCGCCCTCTCGCCGGACGCCGAGATTGATGGAAAGCCGGCCCGATTCGATGTCCTGTTGATCTCCGGTGTGGAGCATCCGGCTGTGCAGGCCGGCGGCCGCTTCCCCGAGGACAGGGTCGAGAAAATCCCGGTCGACGGCGAAGGGGTCGTCAATCTCGCCGCCCTCGACCGCTTGCTTGCCCAGTATCACGCTGCCGCCCGGCGGCCTTTCGTTTCGGTCATGGCCGCAAACAACGAAACGGGCGTCCTGCAGCCGATTGCCGAGATCGCCGCCCGGGCGCACGCCGTCGGCGGCATCCTCCATTCCGACGCCGTGCAGGTCGCGGGTCGGTTGCCCTTCGACCTTGCCGCGAGCGGCGCGGACCTTATATCCGTTTCGTCGCATAAGCTTGGCGGCCCGCAGGGCGCAGGCGCGCTGATCGGCCGCAACGAGGACCTCCGGGTTCCACCCCTCCTGCGCGGGGGCGGCCAGGAGCGGGGCCGCCGCGCAGGAACCGAGAACGTTGCCGCCATTGCCGGTTTCGGCGCGGCAGCCGAAGAGGCGGGAAAGGCCCTCGGTTCGGAAGCGGTGCGGCTTGCCAGGTTCCGGGATGCCGCCGAGGCTGGATTGCATGCCATTTCGCCGGAGGCCGTCATCCTTTCGGCGAATGCCGGCCGGCTCCCGAATACGCTCTGTTTTGCCGTGCCGGGGATTGCCGCCGAAACGGCGGTCATCGCCTTCGATCTGGAGGGCGTTGCCCTGAGCGCCGGGGCGGCCTGTTCGTCCGGTAAAGTAGGGCCATCCGCGGCTCTTGCCGCAATGCAGGCGGCTCCCGAAATCGCCAAAGGTGCCATGCGCCTGAGCGTTGGCTGGAGTACCGCTGAAAGCGACATTTCGCGCTTTCTCGATGTGTGGAAGCGCGTATATCTAAACCTCAGTCAGCGTCGGCGCGGACGCGCCGCATGACTGACCGAAGTCCCCCACGTTGCGGTCCTTGAAACCGCAAGGATGAGGAGAAGGTAGAATGCCGGCCGTACCGGAGACCGTTGCGCGTGTCCGCTCGATCGACGTCGACCAATACAAGTTCGGCTTCGAGACCAAGATCGAGTCCGAGAAGGCGCCGAAGGGTCTCGACGAGAGCACGATCCGTTTCATCTCCGCGAAGAAGAGCGAGCCCGAGTGGATGCTCGAATGGCGGCTGGAGGCGTTCCGCCGCTGGCTGACCATGCGCGAGCCGTCCTGGGCGCGCGTGCAGTACGGCCCGATCGATTATCAGGACCTCTACTACTACGCCGCCCCGAAGAAGAAGGCCGGTCCGAAGTCGCTCGACGAGATCGATCCCGAGATTCTCAAGACCTACGAGAAGCTCGGCATCCCGCTGCACGAGCAGGAGATGCTCGCCGGCGTCGTGCGCGAGGATGGCTCGACGCCCTCGCGCGTCGCCGTCGACGCCGTGTTCGACTCCGTCTCTGTGGTCACCACGTTCAAGGAAGAGCTCGCCAAGGTCGGCGTGATCTTCTGCGCGATCTCCGAGGCGATCCGCGAGCATCCCGAGCTCGTGCGCAAGTATCTCGGCTCGGTCGTGCCGACCACCGACAACTTCTTCGCCACGCTCAATTCGGCGGTCTTCTCCGACGGCTCGTTCGTGTACGTGCCGAAGGGCGTCCGCTGTCCGATGGAGCTCTCCACCTATTTCCGCATCAACGAGCGCGAGACCGGCCAGTTCGAGCGCACGCTCATCATCGCCGACGAAGGCGCCTATGTGAGCTACCTTGAGGGCTGCACTGCGCCGATGCGCGATGAGAACCAGCTCCATGCCGCGGTCGTCGAGCTGATTGCGCTCGACGGTGCAGAAATCAAGTACTCGACGGTGCAGAACTGGTACCCCGGCGACAAGGAAGGCCGGGGCGGCGTGTACAATTTCGTGACCAAGCGCGGCGACTGCCGCGGCAAGAACTCGAAGATCTCTTGGACCCAGGTGGAGACCGGCTCGGCCATCACCTGGAAGTACCCGAGCTGCATCCTGCGCGGCGACAACTCGACCGGCGAGTTCTACTCGATCGCCATCTCCAACGGCCACCAGCAGGTCGATAGCGGCACCAAGATGATCCACCTCGGCAAGAACACGTCGAGCCGGATCGTCTCCAAGGGCATCGCCGCCGGCCACTCGAACAACACCTATCGCGGGCTCGTCTCCGCGCATCGCAAGGCCACCAACGCGCGCAACTTCACGAATTGCGACAGCCTGCTCGTCGGCTCCAAGTGCGGCGCGCACACGACGCCCTATATCGAAGCGAAGAACGCCACCGCCGTCTTCGAGCACGAGGCGACGACCTCGAAGATTTCGGAAGACATGCTGTTCTACGCGATGCAGCGCGGGCTCTCGCAGGAAGAAGCGGTGGCGCTTGTCGTCAACGGCTTCGTCAAGGACGTGCTGCAGCACCTGCCGATGGAATTTGCGGTGGAGGCGCAGAAGCTGATCGCGATCAGCCTCGAGGGGAGCGTCGGATGACGGAGGCTGCGGATTTCAATCCGGTAAAGAATATCGCCGAGGTCGAGCTGAACGCCTGGCAGCACGGCGAGAAGTTCTCGGCGCAGATCGGCAGCTTCGGGCGCACCCTCGGCTTACAGAAGCTCGGCTGTATGCTGACGGTGGTGCAGCCCGGGAAGGCGGCGTTTCCCTATCACGTGCATCACGCCAACGACGAGATGTTCGTGATCCTGCAGGGCACCGGCGAGTATCGTTTCGGCGGCAAGACCTACTCGTTGAAGCCCGGCGACGTCGTGAGCGCGCCCGCGGGCGGCCCCGAGCTCGCACACCAGATCGTCAACACCGGCGCGGAGGAGATGCGCTATCTCGGCATCTCGACGACGATCTGGCCGGAAGCTGTCGAATATCCGGAATCGAACAAATTCCTGGTCCTGTCGCGGCCGCACCCGAGCGGCGACCGCGCCAAGGCCGGCCTGCGCTTCATCGGGCGCCGCGAGATGAGCGTCAACTATTGGGACGGCGAATGACCCGCTACTGGTTCAAACCGAAACGCTACGGCTATGGCGCGACGCCCGTCACCTGGGAAGGCTGGGCGGTCACGTTTGCCTTTGCCGCTTTCATCATCGGCATGAGCGTTTGGCGGCTGCGGAGCGGAGTGCCGGCCGGTGAGGAATGGTTCTACTGGCTTGCCGCCGTGCTCGCGGCGGCGGTCGCGCTCGTCGTTGTCAGCTACTGGAAGACCGACGGCGCCTGGCGCTGGCAGTGGGGCGCGGGCTCAAACTCCAATTTAGGACGCGAGTGAAACGAAATGTTGGAAATCAAGAACCTCCATGTAGAGGTCGCCGACCGGAAGATCCTGCAGGGTTTCAACCTCAAGGTTGGGCCGGGACAGGTGCATGCCATCATGGGCCCGAACGGCTCCGGCAAGTCGACGCTCGCCTATATGCTGGCGGGCAAGCCCGGCTACAGGATCACTGACGGCTCGGTGACGTTCGACGGTGAAGACATCCTCGAGCTTGCGCCCGACGAACGCGCAGCCAAGGGCATCTTCCTCGCATTCCAGTACCCGATGGAAATACCCGGCGTTGCGAGCATGGTGTTCCTGCGCACGGCGCTGAATGCGGTGCGCAAGCGCCGCGGCGAGCCCGAACTCTCGACACCGGATTTCCTCCGGCTCGTGCGCGAGAAGGCGAAGGACCTCGGCATCGACCAGGAAATGCTGAAGCGCGCGGTGAACGTCGGCTTTTCCGGCGGCGAGAAGAAGCGCAACGAAATCCTGCAGATGTCGCTGCTCGAGCCCAAGCTCTGCGTGCTCGACGAGACCGACTCCGGTCTCGACATCGATGCGCTCAAGGTCGTCGCTGACGGCGTCAATCGCCTGCGCTCGCCGAGCCGCTCCATGATCGTGATCACGCACTATCAGCGGCTCCTCGACTACATCGTGCCCGACTTCGTGCACGTTATGGCGAAGGGCCGCATCGTCCGCTGCGGCGGACCAGACCTCGCCCGCGAGCTGGAAGAGCGCGGATACGCGGCGATCGAAGCGGAAGCGGCTTGAGGTGGACGCAATGAACGCGGACATCCGCCCGATCCGCACCGCCGCCGAGCAGGCGCTCGCGACGGCTTATGAGGACACGAAATCGCGCCTGCCCGGCGGCCCCGAGATCGCCCGCCTGCGCGACCGCGCGTTCTCCGCCTTCGCCGACAGCGGGCTGCCGACCCGACGCGTCGAGGAATGGAAATACACCGATCTCCGCACGCTCCTGCGCGAGGCCGCGCCGCTCGCGGGTCCGCCCGACGCGGGCGCGATCGCCCGCGCGAAGGAAACCGTTTCGCTGCCCGTTCCGAACCTGCGGCAGATCACCCTCGTCAACGGCTCGTTTGTCCCCGAGCTGTCCGATCTGGGCGATCTCGAGAAGAAGCTGACCATCCTGCCGCTCGCCAGGGCGCTGGCGGAAAAGCATCCGCTCGCCGGCATGATCGGCAAGCTCCGGCCCGAGACCCACAACGCCACGCTCGCGCTCAATACGGCGTTCCTGAACGACGGCGTCCTGATCGAGGTGGGCGAGGGCGCCGTGCTCGAACGTCCGATCTATCTCCGGCATGTCTTCGCAGGCGGCACGGTAGCGGCCGCCTTCGCCCGCAGTCTGGTGGTGCTCGGCCGCGCCGCCGCCGCGACCCTTGTGGAGAGCTTTGAAGGTCCGGCCGAGGTGGCCTATCAGCGTAATGCAGTGACGGAACTGCACGTCGCCGACCGCGCGAACCTCTCCTTCGTTCGTCTGCAGGCGGAAGGCGAAAGCGCGCTGCACATTTCTTCGCTGCTCACCGAGATCGCTGGAGGCGCGGAGCTCTCGTTTGCCGCACTGACGCTCGGCGCAGCGGTCTCTCGTCAGAACGTGAGCCTGCACCTCGCCGGCGAGCACACGCAGATCAATCTTGCCGGCGCGACGCTGCTGCGTGGCCGCCAGCATGCCGACAACACCCTCGTGCTCGATCATGCCGTGCCTAATTGCACGAGCCGCGTGACCTTCCGTAGCGTGCTCGACGATACGAGCCGCGGCGTCGTGCAGGGCCGCATTGTCGTCCGCCCCGATGCGCAGAAGACCGACGCCCGCATGTCGCTCGGCTCCCTTCTCCTTGCCGAAGGCGCCGAGGCCGACCAGAAGCCGGAGCTCGAGATTTTCGCCGACGACGTGCAGTGCGCGCACGGCGCGACGTCCGGCGCCCTAGACGAGCAGTTGCTGTTCTATCTCCTGGCGCGCGGCATTCCGCGCAAGCAGGCCGAGGCGCTGCTCATTCAGGCGTTCTTCGGCGCCGCGCTAGAGCAGGTCCGCCACGAGGGCTTGCGCGAGGCATTGATCGATCGGGCCGGCAAGTGGCTCGAACTGCGGGAGCGCGCATCGTGAGTGAATGGCTGCACCCGGCGGTGAAGGACGGCGGCTATGATGTCGCGCGGGTGCGTGCCGATTTTCCGATCCTGTCGCGCGAGGTTTACGGCAAGCCGCTTGTCTATCTGGACAATGCCGCTTCCGCGCAGAAGCCGCGCGCCGTGCTCGACCGCATGCGCGAGGTGTACGAGAAGGAATACGCCAACGTCCATCGCGGACTGCACTTCCTCGCCAATGCCGCGACCGAGGCTTACGAGAATGCGCGCGAGACCGTGCGCGGCTTCCTGAACGCGGGTTCTGCGACAGAGATCATTTTTACCCGGAACGCCACCGAGGCGATCAACTTGGTCGCCTCCTCGTTCGGCCTCGCCAAGATCCGCGAAGGCGACGAGATCATCCTCTCGATCCTCGAGCATCACTCCAACATCGTACCGTGGCATTTTCATCGCGAACGCAAGGGCGCGGTGATCAGGTGGGCGCCGGTCGACGACGACGGCAATTTCCTCATCGAGGAGTTCGAGAAGCTCTTCACGCCGCGCACGAAGATCGTCGCGATCACCCACATGTCGAATGCGCTCGGCACCATCGTGCCGGTGAAGGACGTGGTGCGGATCGCGCACGCGCACAACGTGCCGGTGCTGATCGACGGCAGCCAGGCGGCGGTGCATCTCGGCGTCGACGTGCAGGACCTCGACTGCGATTTCTACGTCTTCACCGGCCACAAGCTCTATGGCCCGTCCGGCATCGGCGCGCTCTACGCGAAGCAGAAGTGGCTGGAGGAACTGCCGCCATACACCGGCGGCGGCGAGATGATCCGCGAAGTGACGCAAGACGTCGTCACCTACGGCGATCCGCCCTACAAGTTCGAGGCCGGCACCCCGGCGATCGTGCCCGCGATCGGCCTTGCCTCCGCCATCGACTACGTCCGCTCCCTCGGCAAGACGCGCATCCATGCGCACGAGGCTGCGCTCCTGAAACTTGCGACTGACCGTCTCTCCCGCATCAACAGTCTGCGTATCCTCGGGCAGCCAGCCGAGAAGGGCGCGATCATCTCCTTCGAAATGAAGGGGGCGCACCCGCACGACATCGCGACCGTGATCGACCGCGCCGGCGTGGCCGTCCGGGCCGGAACCCACTGCGCCCTGCCGCTCTTGAACCGCTTCGGCGCCACCGCCACATGCAGGGCGTCGTTCGCGCTGTATAATACGACCGAGGAGATCGACATTCTTGCCGAGGCGTTGCTGAAAGCGCAGGATTTGTTCGCATGAATGACGTGAAAACCAACGCCGGCACGGAGCCGGAGTCGAACCTGCCGAAGTTCGAGTCGGCCATTCCGCCGGAGGAACTCGCGCGCCTCACCGACGACATCATCGGGGGATTGAAGACGGTTTACGACCCCGAGATCCCCGTCGACATCTACGAGCTCGGCCTGATCTACAAGGTCGATATCGCCGACGACCGGTCGGTCACCGTCGACATGACGCTGACCTCGCCCAATTGTCCGGCTGCCGTGGAACTGCCGGGCATGGTCGAGAACGCGATCTCGTCCGTGCAGGGCGTAGGAACAGTGAAGATCAATATCGTGTTCGACCCTCCCTGGGATCAAAGCCGCATGTCGGAGGAAGCCCGGCTCTCACTGAACCTGTGGTGAGCGTTTCGGCGCACGATTTACGCGCTATGAGAGTCGTCCGATTCGCTGTTCGACCCCCGGAGATTCTCATGAAGACTTGTGCGGCCGCCCTGGCCACGACTGTCGCATTGGTTGCGGTCATCCCGCTTGCCGCGGCGCAGAGCCAGTGCAAGGACGGCACCCGCGCGACCCTGTCCGGAACCATTCAAAAGCTCGAACGCGCGGAACCCGAGCCCGACGCCCGCATCTGGATGATCACGCCTGCCGCCACCCCGAAGGGCGCCTGCCTGGTGAAACAGATCTGGGGCCGCGGCCAGCCGCCGGCGAGCTGCACGGCCGGCAAAGGGTTCAGCGCCACGGGCAAGGTGGCCGACGCCGAGTCGCTCTGGCTGCTTTACGCAGACACGGTCACTTGCAAGTAACCGCGAATGGCAGGATTGCGTCAGGCTCCTGTTCACCCCATGTTGAATTGTGTAATTTTATAGTTGGCTTAGCCGGAGAGACCGAGAGCGCCATGGCCCAAGCCCGCCCCAAGCCCGCCGTCCTGAGCGTCACCGACGCGGCCGCCGCGCGCATCCGCGAGATTCTCGCGCGCGCCGACAAGCCGGTTGCGGGCGTGCGCCTCGGCATCAAGAAGGGCGGCTGCGCGGGCATGACCTACACGATGGACATCGCCGAAACGGCGGCCAAGGGCGACGAGGTCGTCGAGACCAAGGGCGTGCGCGTGCTGGTCGATCCGGCCGCGATCCTGTTCGTCCTCGGCACCGAAATGGACTTCACGGTCGACAAGCTCTCCGCGCACTTCGTCTTCCGCAACCCGAACGAGACCTCGGCTTGCGGCTGCGGCGAGTCCGTGACGCTCGCGCCCGCCAGCCTCGATCAGGCCGGCACCCGCGCCTGATCCGTGGCGCTGGAAGATCCCGAGTACGTCAAGGAACTGTTCGCCGGCTTCGGACCCGTTTCGTGCGCCGCATGTTCGGCGGCGCGGGCGTCTTCGCCGACGGCCTGATGATCGCGCTGATCGCCTATGGCGAACTGTTCCTCAAGGCGGACGGGCAGACGATCCCCGCGTTTCAGGCGGAAGGCACGAGCCCCTTCGAATACGGCGCCAAAGGCCGCCGTGTGATCATGTCATACTGGAGAATGCCCGAGCGGCTATTCGACGATCAGGATGAACTGGCGCAATGGGCGCGTGACGCGTTCCGCGCAGCGCAACGCTCGGCGGCCAAGCCAGCCAAGCGCAAATCACATCCAAAGGCCGGCAAGCCGGAAAAGGGGAAAAAGGCGAAGCAGCGCTAGGGCCGTTAAGCGACCTGCACTTCTTCCTGTTCCTGGGCGTCCTGTTCGATCGCCGTCTCGGCGACCACGCAGTTGCGGCCCGCGCGCTTGGCCGCATAGAGGCAGGCATCGGCGCGCTCGAGCAGCGACGCCACGCTGTCGCCGCGCCGCCAGGCCGCGACCCCGAGCGAGATCGTCACGCGGCCGAGCGTCTCGCCGGTGGAGCGCCGCATCAGTTCCTTGCTCATGACGGTGCGGCGGATCTGGTCCGCGACCGTGACCGCGGCCATCAGCGCCGTCTTCGGCAGCAGCACCACGAATTCCTCGCCGCCATAGCGGGCAGCGACGTCCTTTCCCTTCACGTTATACTTGAGCGCCATCGCCACCAGCCGCAGCACCTGGTCACCCGTCAGATGGCCGTAGGTGTCGTTGAACTTCTTGAAGTGGTCGATGTCGGTGAGGATCAGGGAGAGCGGCTGGTCGGTCGCCTCGCACTCGACGACGAGCTGTTTGATCGATTCCTCGAAGAATTTCCGGTTGGCGAGCGTCGTCAGCGGGTCGGTAAGGGACTCGGTCCGCACGACCTCCAGGTTCTCTTGTAGGACGTTGATCTCTTCGCGCGAGTCGACCAGCCGCTTCTGCAGCGTCTGGTTCGCCTCTTCGACTTCCTTGGTCGCCTTGACGAGCGTTTCCACGATGAACCGTAGCTGATCCCGGTCGCTCGACGTGATGATCTGCTGCTGCGCGCCGGCGAGGGAACGCGAGAACCCGCTCGATGAATCGATCGCACTTTCGATCACCGACATCACCTGGTCGATCTCGCCGATGATGCGCGAACCCACCTCGTCGATACGCTCACTGAAGCGCATGGGCGAGAGATGGCGGTCATAGATTTTCGAAAGATCGTCCTCGCCGAGCTGCCCTTCGCGGACGAGCGTTTCGTTGATCGCCTGGTTGAGTTCCTGGTTGTGGCCGGTCGCGTAGGCGTACCAGATCTCGAAATTGCGCGGGGTCGCGGCCTGTTTCAGCGCCTTGATCTGGCCAAGGGCTGTCTCCGCGAATGCGATCGTGCGCGCGTGTTCGTCGTGATCGATCATGCCCGCCAGCGCCAAACGCGTTCGGACCTGCCTCGCAGTTCCGAATCCGCGCCCCATCCAAACCGATGGAAAGACTAGGGTGGGGTGGTGAAGGAGCCGTAAACTTGTTGGCGCTGCCGGGGCTTAGGAGGTCAGCCGGCCTTGACCGGCACCGGGCGAAGGAGAAAAGCCGGCAAATGCGCGGTCGATTCCGCCTGCGGCTGCGGGCGGCTCGGTTCGACCTTGCGCGGCTGTGGCCGCTGGCCGTCCCGCCGGTCGGACCGCTCGGGGCGAGCCGGCGCCGGACGGGCCTCCCGCCGGCCGGCCGTGGCCTCGCGGCCCTCGGGAGCATGCGCCTGCCGCGGGATCTTCTGGCCGATCAGCTTCTCGATCGCGGCAAGCGATTTGCCGTCCTCGGGGGCCGCGATCGTGATCGCGGTCCCGCTGCGTCCGGCGCGGCCGGTGCGGCCGATCCGGTGCACGTAGTCCTCGGCGTGGTGCGGCACGTCGAAATTGAACACATGGCTCACATCGGGGATGTCGAGCCCGCGGGCCGCCACGTCGCTCGCGATCAGGAGCTTGATCTCGCCGTTGCGGAACGCATCGAGCGCATTCATGCGCGAGCGCTGATCCATGTCGCCGTGCAGCGCGATTGCCGAAAAGCCGTGCTTCACCAGCGAGCGATGCAGCTTTGCGACCTCCGTCTTGCGGTTGCAGAAGATGATGCCGTTCTTCACGCCCTCGTCGTCGCGGATGAGCCGGCGCAGCACCTCGCGCTTCTTCGCGGGATCGGCAGCGGAGGAAACGAGCATCTGCGTGACATTGGCTGCAGTCGTTGCCGGCCGCGCGACTTCGACCGTGACCGGATTGTGCAGGAACTGCCCCACGAGCCGCTGGATTTCCGGCGGCATGGTGGCGGAGAAGAACAGCGTCTGGCGGGTGAAGGGAACGAGCTTGCAGATGCGCTCGATGTCCGGAATGAACCCCATGTCGAGCATGCGGTCCGCCTCGTCGATGACGAGGATTTCGATGCCGGAAAGCAAAAGCCGCCCGCGTTCGAAATGGTCGAGCAGGCGGCCCGGTGTGGCGATCAGAACGTCCACGCCGCGCGTGAGCTTCATGTCCTGATCGTCGAACGAGACGCCGCCGATCAGCAGCGCGACGTTGAGCTTGTGGTTCTTGCCGTACTTCTCGAAGGCCTCCACGACCTGCGCCGCGAGCTCGCGCGTCGGCTCCAGGATCAGCGTTCGCGGCATGCGCGCCCGCGCGCGGCCTTTTTCCAGGATCGTCAGCATCGGCAGCGTGAAGGCGGCCGTCTTGCCGGTGCCGGTCTGCGCAATGCCGAGGACGTCACGGCGCGCAAGGACGTGCGGAATAGCCTGTTCCTGAATGGGGGTAGGGGTCGTATAGCCGGAGGCGGCGACGGCGGCTTGCACCTTGTCGCTCAGCCCGAGTTGGTCAAATGACATGTAGTTCCGAATCTCGCGCGCTCATCGCGCTGGCCTTGGGCGTTCCGCAAACCGCCGGACCCGATTGATCGCTGGCGGAAGCGTCTGTCGTCGAGGGGAGCGCCCAACAGTGATTTGCTTCGATCGACGCATCGCAACATAGGAACAAAGCTGCGGAAGTCAATGTCGAATCACGCATATTCTGCGTGCATTTTGTGCCTGTCTCCGGGCAAGGTGAACACGGAACTGCCCCGAAGAACGTTGCATCGAGCCACCCCGTAACGGTCGAAAATGTCCCATTCTCTCCCGACGCTCCTCGTCCCCGGCCTCGCGTGCTCGGCGCGCCTCTATGCGCCCCAGATCCCCGCCTTGTGGCAGCTCGGCCCCGTGATGGTCGCCGACAACACCGCCGACGACAGCGTGGCGGGCATCGCGCGCACGATCCTGGCGAACGCGCCTCCACGTTTCCGCCTCGCCGGCCTGTCGATGGGCGGTTACATCAGCCTTGAGATCGTTCGCCAGGCGCCGGATCGCGTCGAACGGCTGGCGCTCCTCGACACTTCGGCCCGCCCCGAGACGCCCGAGCAGACGCAACGCCGCCTTCCGCTGATCAAGCTCGCCAAGGCGGGCCGGCATCTGGAGATCAACAACACGCTGTGGCCCGTGCTCGTGCATGCGAGCCGTCACGGCGACAGGGAACTGCGCGCCACGGTCGACGCGATGATGATCGAGACCGGCGCCGAGGCCGTCGTGCGCCAGTTCCAGGCGATCATTTCCCGCGTCGACTCCCGGCCGACCCTGCCGGCGATCCGCTGCCCGACCCTGGTGATCGTCGGGGAGGGAGACCAGATCACGCCGGTGGAGTTCAACCGCGAGATCGCCGCGGGCATTCCGGGGGCCAGATTGGAAATTCTCCCCGCGTGCGGCCACCTGTCGACCCTTGAAAAACCCGACGAGGTGTCGAAGCTGCTCGTGACCTGGTTCTCGGAGTGAGCGGTTGATGGCGGCCGTACCGGAATCCGCGGATCGTCCTCACGTCGTCATCTGGCCGCCGTTGCTCCCGGCGATCGCGATCCTGCTCGGGTTCGGGTTGGACTGGCTGATGCCGCTCGGGCTGCTCGAGCAGGTCTCACGTGGCGTGCGCGGCGTTCTTGCATTGGTCTTGGCCGCGATTGCGGGGGCCATTGGAATTGCCGGCATTCGCGGGTTCATGCGGGCCGGCACCCATGTCGAGCCGTGGAAGCCCGCAACGACCCTCGTCGCCGCCGGCATCTACGCGCACACACGCAATCCGATGTATCTGGCGCTCGGTTTGGGCACGCTCGCCTTCGCGATCACAAATGCGTCAGACTGGACCATGGTCCTGCTCGCTCCCGCGGCGCTCGTCCTGCATTTTGGTGTCGTATTGCGGGAGGAGCGCTATCTGGAAGGCAAGTTCGGCGATGCGTACCGGCGCTACCGGGCAGCCGTCCCCCGCTATGGATGGCGATTGCGTGCCGATTGACCGGCGGCCGAAACGGCTGGCCGATGCATGCAATCTGCGGTATTATGTTTTTTATCGGGACTTGCATAAGGCGACAGACGCTTCTATCTACCGATCATCGAGTTTCGGCCGAAAGACTTGGCCTTGTGCGGTTTGGGCCGCGCGCTGCTGACCTTCTCCAAACATCGATGGAAACTAGGGTAGCGTGAGAGCGCGACCCATACGAGCAACGCACGAAGAAAGGGCTCTCGATGAGCACTGGGACTGTAAAGTGGTTTAATGCGCAAAAGGGCTACGGATTCATCCAGCCCGATGACGGCGGCAAGGACGTGTTCGTCCACATCAGCGCCGTCGAGCGCGCGGGCATGTACAACCTGAACGAAGGCCAGAAGGTTTCGTTCGACGTTGTGACCAGCCCGAAGAGCGGCAAGGCGGCGGCGGAAAACCTCCGCGCCATCTGAGCAGCAGCCACTTTGAGGCGGGGACTTCCCGCCTCGTTCTGACCGCAGCGCCGGACCACGGATGAACTGGCCGGCGCGACGCGGTCAGCGTCAGAGCCTCCTCTTGTTCACCGAGAGGAGGCTTTTTGCTGCACCCTAGATCGAGCTGGCAAAGCGCACGCCGACTTCGTCCTTCTTGTGCCACACCAGTTCGCAGCGCCGGAATACGTTCCCGCTTTTCGAGATCGCAAGAATGAACCGGGCAGGCAATTGGCCCTGCGCTGCCGCCGACGCCTCGCGCAGCTTCAGTCGCGCGCCGGTATCGGAAATGTCGCGCATGGTGCACGAGCAGATTCGCTTGCCGTTTGTATGAAAAAGTCCGGCGGTCTGCGTAAATGCCCGCCGCAAGCTTTTCCGCCGTTCCTTCGCCATTGCGGACGCCCCACGCTCCCCGGTCTGTCTGTCCCGGCGGCAAATATAAAATGCTTCGATTTGGCGTTGTATGTTGGGCCGTTTGAAATCAACATGATTTGATAATCATTTGCACTATGAGCAATACCTCCGCCGGCCGCAATCGGGCCGGCGGCTAGAGCCGCGTCTGCAGCACGGCCTTGATCGCAAAATCCGAAGCGGCGTGCGCCCGGGTCATCAGTTCCCGGCGCTCGAAAATTCCCTCGGGGCTGATCGTCTCCAGAAACCCCAGAATGCGTGTCGCCTCCTCGCCCGACTGGCTGAAGGGCAGGAGGAGGCGTTCGTAGATGACCGGCCGCTCTTTCGCATCGAGAATGCCGGAAGTGGTGAAGACTGGTAACCGCGTATGCGCAGCCTGTTCGTATGTCTCAAGCGTGCGGGCGCGCGTCGCCTCCGGCAGGGTGTCTGCAAGCAGCTTGCCCGCGCATTGGCCCGCGTACATCGCGCCGACGTTCTTCCCGTGATTGAAGATGCGGAAGAGGGGACGGCCGCCGTTCGGGACGGCGTCCACGATGGTCAGGTCGTCAAAGCAGGAATCGAGCTGTCCGGTGTCGAGCTCCGACCAGAGGGGAAGCGCACGGTCCGCCCGCAGGCGCGTCCAATAGGCCAGCAGCCAGCGCTGGCGGATGGATCGCACGACATCCGGCGGCCGGCGTTTGTAACCTCGCATCCCGAATCGGCCTGGCAAATCGATTCTCATCGGTTTGTCTCTTCCGCGAATCTTACTAAATTACCACACATTCCGGCCGCCGCCGGACGGAGGGTGCATGCATCGGGGCTTGATTCGGATCGCCGTGCTCGCGCCCCTCGGCTTGTCGGCGGGTGCTTGCTACGGCCCCCAGCATCCCGATTACGCACGCTATGAATATTTGTACGTCGACGGTGCCTTCCAGCGTCCGTACACCGAATTCCCTTCGGGCACGCAGCGCGGCGGATGGAAGTGTTACGATGCGCGCGTCAGCAGGGAGTTCGATTGTACGTTTGTGCGCGGCGGCTGGGATCAATATCAGTTTATCTATCGCCCGCGACGCTGACGGTGCAGACAAACAGCGTGACCGTCCACGATCCGCGTCACGCACGTTCTGAGGAGGAGAGGAGCCATGGCTGCCAGGAAGAAAACCCGAAAGTCGAAAGCGAAGCGAAGCCGCAAGGCGGATCGCGCGCGTGTCTCCGGCAAACAGGCGCATGAGGTCGCGTATCTCGCGCGCAAGCACAAGGTGAGCGCCGCCGACGTGCGCGCGGCGATCAAGAAGGTCGGCAATTCGAGAAAGAAAGTGGAAGCCGCGTTGGCGAAGATGTAGCGCCCCTCCGGCATTCACCCGACGCAGTGGAGCCGGCATCGCATTTCGCGATGCAGGTGATATCATTTGCGTGCGAATCTGATCCTGCGGCGAAGTTCTTCCCTGGTTGGCAATTCTCCTGAAATGAGCAAAGCGTCTCGTGGCCGTCCTTATCGCGTCGGCCGTTCCCGCACTGGCCTCGGCCTTTTCGCAACCCAGTTCATCTCCAAGGGCCGGTTCATCGTCCGCTACACCGGCCCGCGCATCACCAACGACGAAGCCGACAAGCGTGACAACCGCTATCTCTTCGAGCTGAACAACCGCTGGACGATCGACGGCACGACGCGCAAGAACATCGCGCGTTACATCAATCATTCCTGCCGGCCGAACGCCGAAGTTTATTTCGTCGGCCACGCCATCAAGATCCGCGCCCGCAGGAACATCCAGCCCGGCGAAGAGATCGGCTACGACTACGGCCGCGATTATTTCGATTCCTTCATCAAGCCGAAGGGCTGCAAGTGCGTGAAGTGCATGGAGAAGCGGCGCGAGGAACGGCGGGCCAAGCGGCAGGCGCGGCGGCGCGCGAAGTCCCGGCGCAAGGGCACGCGCAAGCGGCGTTGACGCGCCGGGGCAGTTTTTCCCGCGCCATCCTAGGTTGCCATCAAAATAAGTAATTGTGCCAATTACCAAATTACCATTTTAACGGTTCCGCATGGATTCCCATGCAATTTCTGCGTGCGCGGGCGCTGAGCCAATGCCCGCGGCGGGGCGGGGGCATGCCCCGAAGTCGTTCGCGCCGAGACGCCACGCGGGGGGTGTTCATGCAAACGATCGTCGTCGACCCCAGTCGAACCGTGCTGAAGATCGTGGGCGGTCTGCTGGAGAGCGCCGGCCACAAGGCGCATCCCTTCACCGACGGCCGCGACGCCCTCGAATGCCTGCGCAGCAATCACGACATCGACGCGCTGATCACGAGCGTCGAGCTGCCGACGATCTCCGGCATCGAGCTCTGCCGGCAGGCTCGTTCGATTTCGAGCATTCACCGGCCGCTCTACATCATGGTGATGTCGTCGAGCCAGGAGCAGCGCAAGCTCGTCAAGGCGCTGGAAGGCGGCGCCGACGATTTCATCGGCAAGCCGCCGGTGACGGAGGAATTGTTCGCGCGTTTGCGCGCGGCCGAGCGGCTCGGGTCCATGCAACGCGATCTCGTCCGCCTCGCCACCTCCGACCCGCTCACCGGCCTGCTCAACCGCCGCGCCTTCTTCGAGAAGGCCGAGGAGGTGTGCGCGCACGCCGGCGCCGGCTCCCACTTGTCGGCGATCATGTTCGACATCGACCATTTCAAGCGCATCAATGACACGTATGGCCATGGCGCCGGCGACCAGGTGATCCGCCTCGTCGCCGATCAGGCCATGTGCGCGAGCGAGATCGCCGGCCGCCTCGGCGGCGAAGAGTTCGCGCTGCTGCTCAGGGGCATCAAGCTGCCGGAGGCCGTGAAGATCGCCGAGGATCTGCGCGCCGCGGTCGCCGCGATGGAGCTGAGCTTCGAGGGCGATCAGGTGAAGCTCAGTTGCAGCTTCGGCGTCGACGAATGGGAGTTCGGCGACACGATCGACGATCTCCTGCGGCGCGTGGACCTTGCCCTCTACGATGCCAAGGCCGCCGGCCGCAACCGCGTGGTGGCCTTCGATCCCGTGCTGTCCGGCCTCGGATCGGTCAAGGGCACGGGCATCATCCGCGCCATCGAGCGCTGAGTTTCTCTCCGATTCAATTTTCAAACAGCCGTTCCCGTTCTCGCGGCGCATTGCGTCCGAGGCATCTTCAGTTTCCCTCGCCCTGACAAGCGCGAGGGGATGGAGCGCCGCTCGGCGCCACATCGTTTTAGTCTGCGCCTCCTTGCGGAGACGCGCGCCTTGCGGCGCTCCATCACGGCGTCTTCAGCTGCGGGCCGCGCTTCTCCCGAGGCCGGTCGGACTTCCGTCCAGTCGGCCCGCTCTCAGCCAGCTCCTGGCAGGCGGTCTTAGTGCCGCCGGGCGGAACCCCGCAACTCCCGGTGCCGCGCTTGCGAGGCACGACAGCGGGCGCCGCTCCCGATCCGCACCACAGGTCGCACCGGTAGCGCCCCTCGCGTGGATCAGGACGGCAACAGTGTAAGGCCGCGCCATAAGAGGGGGCGTAACTTTTTTCTCAGGAAAGAAATCGGTCGCACATTCAGATGCTTGCACGGGAACAGGCGGGAATTCGTGATTTCGCCGGAAATGTCTCCGACACTTCTGCGAGCCGTCGCGCTTGATGCAGATCAATGCGAGGCCGAACCCGTCGCTTTGAGATGCGTTGAAACAAGAGGGGCAGTCATGAGCGTGATCGAGACCCTGGCGCAACAAGAGCTTGAGCAGTCTCCAGCCTTGCAACCGCGGGCGCAGGTCGACAACGCGGAGGCGGTGTTCAACAGCCTGTCGGTCGAGGCCGAGAACGATCTCCGCGTCCTTGGCGATCAGCTCCTGGCAACGAGCGCTTGCGCCAGACAGCTTGGGCGCGAATGGTTCGCGTTCGCGGACCGCAGCGTGATGAACGGCTTCGAGTTTCTACAGAAGCTCGCCCGCACCGAAACACCCACGGACGCGCTGGTGCTGCAAAGGGATTTCGCGCAGGTTCAAATCGCCGCGATGCGCGACTGCTGGAACCGGTGCGGGCGGTTGGCCCTGGCGGGCGCAGCCGAGTGCGCCTGCGAGAAGTAGCCGCGCGCGCTAGATATCCAACTCCTTCGCGTAGGGCGCCTTCTCCGAGATGAACTCGAAGCGCGCCTCGGGCTTGTTGCCCATGAGGCGGTCGACGGCCTTCGTCGTGGCGGCCTTGAGCGCGTCCTTCACGGTCACGCGCAGGAGCGAGCGCGTCTTCGGGTGCATCGTGTCCTTGAGCTGCGACGGCAGCATCTCGCCGAGACCCTTGAAGCGGTTGATCTCCACGTTCTTCTTGCCCTTGAACACCGTCTTCAGCAGCTCTTCCTTATGCTTGTCGTCGCGCGCATAAACCGCGGTGCCACCGTGCGTCAGCTTGTAGAGCGGAGGCACCGCGAGATAGAGGTGCCGGTTCTCGATCAGCTTTGGCATCTCGCGGTAAAAGAAAGTAATCAGCAGCGAGGCGATGTGCGCGCCGTCGACGTCGGCGTCGGTCATGACGATGATCTTGTCGTAGCGCAGCGACTCTTCCCGGTAGTGCACGCCCGCGCCGCAGCCGAGCGCCTGCAATAGATCGGCGAGCTGCTGGTTCTGCGTGACCTTCTCGCGGCCTGCGCTGGCCACGTTGAGAATCTTGCCGCGCAACGGCAGCACGGCTTGCGTCTGCCGGTCGCGCGCCTGCTTGGCCGAGCCGCCGGCCGAGTCGCCTTCGACGATGAAGATCTCCGAGCCAGCGGCCGCGCTCGCCGAGCAATCGGCGAGCTTGCCGGGCAGCCGCAACTTGCGGACGGCGGACTTGCGCGCGATGTCCTTTTCCTGCCGACGGCGCACGCGTTCTTCGGCGCGCTCCACCACCCATTCGAGCAGCTTGTTCGCCTGCAATGGATTGCCGGCGAGCCAGTGCTCGAAGGCATCGCCCACCGTGGACTCCACGAGCCGCGCGGCCTCGGAATTGGCGAGGCGGTCCTTGGTCTGGCCCTGGAATTCGGGGTCGCGGATGAACACGGACAGCATCGCCCCCGCGCCGGTGATCGCATCCTCGGCTGTGACGATCGATGCCCGCTTGTTGCCGACGCGCTCGGCGTGCGCCTTCAACCCGCGCACGATTGCCGTGCGCAGTCCCGTCTCGTGCGTGCCGCCTTCGGGCGTCGGGATCGTGTTGCAGTAGGAATTAAGGAAGCCGTCGTCGTCGGCGGTCCACGCCACCGCCCATTCCGCCTTGCCGAGACCCTTCTTCTCGGCCGAGCCCGTGAAGATGTCCGTGTGCACGAGCGTGCGGCCGTTGATCTCCTGACTGAGATAATCGCGCAGGCCGTTCTCGAAGTGGAATTTCGCCTCTTCCGGCACCTCGTCGGCGTTCTTGATCAGCGACTTGTCGCATGACCAGCGGATCTCGACGCCGCCGAAGAGATAGGCTTTCGCCTTGGTCATGCGGAAGACGCGCGGCGCCTTGAACGCGGCGCCTTCGCCGAAAATCTGCGGATCGGGCGTGAGGCGGATGCGCGTGCCGCGGCGCTTCACGCCCTTCTGCACGAGCTTCACCGGCCCCTGCGGCACGCCGCGCTTATAGACCTGGCGGTAAAGCTCGCCGCCGCGGGCGACCTCGACTTCCAGCACCTCCGAGAGCGCGTTAGCCACCGACACGCCGACACCGTGCAGGCCGCCCGACGTCTCATAGACCTCGTGGTTGAACTTGCCGCCCGCGTGCAGCGTGGTCATGATGACTTCGAGCGCGGACTTCTTCTTGAACTTCGGATGTTCCTCGACCGGGATGCCGCGGCCGTTGTCGGTGACGGCGATATAGCCGTCTTCGGTCATCTCCACTTCGATGAAGCTTGCGTGCCCTGCGATCGCCTCGTCCATCGCGTTGTCGATGACTTCGGCAAAGAGGTGATGCAGCGCCCGCTCGTCGGTGCCGCCCACATACATGCCGGGCCGGCGGCGGACGGGCTCAAGCCCCTCAAGCACCTCGATGTGGTGCGCGCCGTATTCGCCGCGCCTGGCGGGCTTCGCCGCCGTTTCACCACGCTTCTTCGCCCCGCCGGACGAGGCCTCGAACAGGTCTGCCTGCTTCCTGTCGCTCTTCTTCTCAGCCTTGGCCGCGGCGCGCGCCGGTGCCTTCGACTTCTTCACGGCCCGTTTCGAGTTCTTGGCGGCGATGCGGCGAGGGGACATGCGCGTTCTTGCGGCCTCTTCAGTGGCGAATCAGTAAGCGAGGATCATGCCACGACGTTGTGGCGACCTGAATCGAGTTGTCGTTGTCGGACTAGCTTCCACCGTCACCCTTCGAGGCCCGGCTCCGCCGGGCACCTCAGGATGACGGTCTCTGGCCGATTGAAGTGGTCAAATAATGATCTGCAGGAGCATTGCAACGACGAGCTAGGCCCGCGATCCCGTGAACGGGAAGCTGCCGAACATCGCGGTCGCCGCCTTGCCGCTGATCTTGTCGCCGTCGATCTCGGCGGAGAAATCGAGGTCCATCGGCATCGGGTTGGTGATCGACACCTTCCACGAGACCTGATTGCCGCTCACGGCGCCGTCCGCGATCTGCGTCGCGTCCGCGCCTTCCGACTGCGTGCCCGTGAGCTTGTCGCCCTCTGCCTTGAGAACGAGCGTCGAGTTGCGGGTGCCCATGGGGGTTTCGATTGCGATGTTCCAGGTGCCGTCGATGGCCATGGGAAAACTCCATTTTCAATGTGTTGGCGCGAGACTATACGGGCACATATCTCGCGGCAATGACGCCGGGTCTGGTAAAAAGCAGCACGAGGATCACGCATGGCCAACCCGCCGCAGCGCCCGACCGACAACGCCTTCGCCGGCGAGAGCCTCTATGGCGGGGCGCAGGAGCCGACCTATTCCGGCGCGCTCTCCTTCATGCGCCGGCGCTATGCGCGCGAGCTGCAGGGCGTCGATCTCGTCGTCTGGGGCATCCCCTTTGATTCCGCGACGTCGAATCGTCCGGGCGCCCGCTTCGGCCCGCAGGCGATCCGCCGCGCCTCGGCGATCCTCGACGGCGATCCGCAATATCCGTTCGCATTCGATCCTTACGAGCGCCTGGCGGTGATCGACTGGGGCGATTGCGGCATCGATCACGGCCGCGTCGATCTCGTCCCGGCAGTCGTTGAATCGCAGGCGGCTGCGATCGTCGCCGCGGGCCCCATGCTGCTCACCCTCGGCGGCGATCACTCGGCCACGTATTCCCTGCTGAAGGCGCACGCGGCGAAGCACGGGCCGCTCGCGCTCGTGCAGTTCGACGCCCATCAGGACACCTGGAATCCGGCGCCCGACCGCATCGACCACGGCTCCTTCGTTGCGCGCGCCGTGAGCGACGGCCTGATCGATGCCGAGCGTTCGATCCAGATCGGCATCCGCACGCACGCGCCGGCCACCTTCGGCGTTGAGATCGTTTTCGGCCATGAGATAGCGACCCTCGGCCTTGCGGCGGTGGTCGAGAAAATTCTTCGCCGGGCCGGGCAGGGGCCGGCCTATCTCTCCTTCGACATCGACGCGCTCGATCCCGCGTTTGCGCCCGGCACCGGCACGCCGGTTGCGGGCGGCCTGACGACGCGCGAGGCGATGATGCTGCTCCGCGCGCTTGGCCCCGTCGATTTCGTCGGCTTCGACGTGATGGAAGTCTCCCCGCCCTACGACCACGCCGACATCACCGCGCTCGCCGGCGCCACCATGGCGATGACGATGATCGGTCTCGTCGCGGAGAAGCGGCGCGCCAGGGGTTGAGCTCAGGTCGACGTGAGCTTCAGGCCGACGATGCCGGCAAGAATGAGCAGGATGCTCGCGAGCTTGGCGGCGGTCGCGGCCTCGCCGAACAGCACGATGCCAAGGATCGCCGTTCCGGCAATGCCGATGCCCGTCCAGATTGCGTAAGCCGGCCCGACCGGCAACGACGACAGCGCAAGCCCGAGCAGCGCGAGGCTCGCCGCCATGCTTGCCAGGGTGAGGATTGTCGGAACGAGGCGCGTGAATCCGGCGGTGTATTTCAGGCCGATCGCCCAGCCGATTTCGAGCAGGCCGGCGGAGAACAGATAAACCCACGCCATCCCAGACCTCCAAGTCCGTGGCAGGGTCGTCCCTGACATTGTGAGGAAAGAACGCGGCCGTCCGCGCCGACCTTTAAATAGGCATGCGTTTCAGCGTGTCAACGACGGCAGTGTCTGCGTATGCCGCGCTTCCGCGCGCCGCTCGATTGCTGTATTCCTCCGCCTCCGCAGGAGGCCACGATGGCAGAGCCCAGGAAGACCCGCAGTTCCGCCACCACGGCGGAGATCGCCGTGCTCGGTGCGTCCGGCTACACGGGCGCGGAGCTCGTGCGCCTGCTGCTGCGGCACCCGAAGGTCGCGATCAAGGGGCTGACCGCCGACCGCAAGGCAGGGCAGGCGATGAGCGCCGTCTTCCCGCAGTTCGTCGGCTTCGACCTGCCGAAGCTCGTCACCATCGAGGATCTCGATCCGGGTGCGTTCGATCTCATCTTCTGCGCGCTGCCGCACGCGACGACGCAGGCGGTGATCAAGAACGTTCTCGAAAAGGTGCCGGAGCAGAAGATCGTCGATCTCTCGGCGGATTTCCGCCTGAGCGATCCCGCGGCCTACGAAAAGTGGTACGGCCACCCGCATCAGGCAATCGAACTGCAGGCCAGGGCCGTCTATGGCCTCGTCGAGATTTACCGCGACGAGATCAGGGAGGCGCGGCTTGTCGCCAACCCCGGCTGCTTCACCACGACCTCGATTCTCGCGATCGTGCCGCTGATCGAGGCGGGCGCGATCAATCCCGACGAGATCGTGATCGACAGCAAGACCGGCATGACCGGCGCCGGCCGCGGCGCCAGGGAGAACATGCTGTTCTCCGAAGTGTCCGAGGGCATCCACGCCTACGGCGTCGCGCATCACCGGCACATGGCCGAGCTCGACCAGGAATTCTCGCGCGCCGCCAACCGGCCGGTGACGCCGACCTTCACGCCGCATCTTGCGCCGATGAACCGCGGCATCTACGCGACGCATTATGTGCGCACGGAAGGCAAGACGACCGTCGAGCAGATTCACCGGGTGCTCGCCGACTTCTACAAGAGCGAGCCGTTCGTGCAGGTGCTGCCGATGGGCGAGGTGCCGCAATCGCGGCACGTGCGCGGCTCCAACCACGTGCAGATCGGCGTGATCGCCGACCGCATCGCCGGACGCGCCATCGTCATCTCCACGCTCGACAACCTCGTGAAGGGCGCCTCCGGCCAGGCCGTGCAGAACATGAACCTGATGCTCGGCTACCCGGAAACGATGGGCCTCGAGCAACTCGCACTGTTTCCGTAAGCGCTGTATGGGTACCGAAGTGCCGTTGACGTGCCGCTTGGTTAATCCGCGGCGCGCCCGCGGTTTTGTGAAGGCGTTCGCCGATAATAAATTTTCAATGCGCCGCGCCTGCGCATTCCGTGCGGCTCTGGCGGTTTCGATCCACGGAATCGGAGGTATCCCCAGCGCCCGCGCTCGTGAGTGGCGGTTCCCGCGCGCACCGCGAGTGCGCCGTCCCGTAACCCCGTATTGAATAATTTTAGCGACTTTCACCGTCTGGAATTAGCGTTTCGGACCTAATACTTGCGCAATGAAATCGAAGTCGCACCGCCGAAGAGTCTCGCCGATGGACTGGCCGTTGCCGGGCCCGGACGGATTCGACCTCGAGCGGGTGCTGCGCCAGGACCGGATCGAATTCTGGTACCAGCCCAAGATCGACCTGCGGAAGAAGCGGCTGGCCGGCGTCGAGGTGTTCGCGCGCTTCTGCGACAGCGACGGAAACATCATCCCCGGCGCGGAGCTCATTTCCGGCGCATCCGATCGCGTGCTGGTCAGCCTGACCGAGCGCGCGCTGCTCCGCACGCTGAAGACGAGCGCCAATCTGCTCGAGATCGGCATCGACGTGCGTTTCGCCGTCAATGCCAATGTCGCGGCGCTCGTGCGCCTGCCGCTCGCCGAGATGGTGCAGAAGTATCATCTGCCCAAGCGCAAGGGCGCGAGCGTGATCTTCGACGTGACGGAGAAAGAGGTGCTCGGCAGCCACGACAAGATGCGCAGAGTGTCGCTCGATCTCGGCAGGGACGGGCTCTGCATCGCCATCGATGATTTCGGCGCCGCGCTTCTCTCGATTGCGCAGGAAGAAGAGGCTTACGGGAAAATCGAGCAGACCTTCGACGCGATCCGGAAGCTCGGCAACATCCGCTTCGCCGAGATGAAGCTCGACCGCACGCTGGTGCGGAACTGCAGCGACAGTCCCGACCGGCAGAAGGTGTGCGAATACATCATCAAAATGACGCACGAGTTCGGCGCCAATGCCGTCGCAGTCGGCATCGAGAACGCGAACGACCTGGAGACGCTCAAGCGTCTCGGCTGCGACATCGGCCAAGGCTTCCTGTTCGGCCGGCCGATGACCGAGGACGAATTGCTCGTGCTGCTGTGGGAGCGCGCCGCCGGTGCAAAGAAGAAGGCGGCGCACGCGGTCTAGCTATACGCCATGCGCGACTCGAAGTACGAATTTCCGTTCCTCGCGCTCTTCCTGCAGGATTCGCCATGCCTCCATTGAAAATGTCTCGACGTCGTTTGTTCGGCGCGCTGGCAGGCGGTTGCGCCTCGCTTCCCGCGCTCGCATTTTCAGCGCCTGTCGCGGCCGCGGGCGTCCCCAAAACCGGTTTGGGTCCCGGCGAGGCGCTTGCACGCCTTAAGGAAGGCAATGCGGTATTTGTCAAAGGCGGCGCGTGCGTGCCGGCTGGCGGCGAAAGGATCGCGCCGCTGGCGGCGGGACAGGCGCCGTTTGCGGCAATCGTCGGTTGCTCGGATTCGCGCACGCCGCCCGAGCTTGTGTTCAACACGGGGCTCGGCGAGCTTTTTATCGTGCGGGTGGCCGGCAATACGGTGGACCGCGCGGGGCGTGGCTCGCTCGAATACGCGGTGGTGGTGCTCGGCGTGCCGCTCGTTGTGGTGCTCGGCCACAGCGGTTGCGGCGCCGTGGAAGCCGCCGTCAAGATCGTAACCGAAAAGGCTTCCTATCCCGGTGCGATCGGAGACATGGTGCAGCCGATCGTCCCCGCGGTCCGTAAGGCAAGGACTGCCGGCGGCGACCTGGTGGCGGGTTCGGTGCGCGGCAACGTGGTCGACACCGTCGATCAGTTGAAACGTTCGGAGAAAACGCTCTCCGATCCGTTCCGTGCCGGCAAGCTGCAGATCGTCGGCGGCATCTACGATCTCGCGACGGGAGCCGTTGCGTTTATCGCCTGACGCCCGGCGCTGATAATTACGACTGCACTTTCACGTAACGCCCCGGTGCATCCTCGATCGGCTTGAGCTTGCCGCCGCCCGGCTCGCGCGCGGCCACGCGCCGCGGGTCGTGCTTCTTGAGCCAGGCGAACCAGTCCGGCCACCAGGAGCCTTGACGCTCCTTGGCCTTGGCGATCCAGGCGTTGAGGTCGCCGCTGGCCTTGCCGCCGGTCCAGTACTGATACTTCTTCTTGTTCGGCGGATTGACGACGCCGGCGATGTGGCCCGAGCCCGTCAGCACGAAGCGCACCGGCCCGCCGAAGAACTTCGAGCCGAGAAAGACGGACTTTGCCGGCGCGATGTGATCCTCGCGCGTCGCGAGGTTATAGACCGGCAGTTTGGTCTTCTTCAGGTCGATCCGGACGCCGGCTAGCTCCATCTCGCCTTTGGACAGCTTGTTATCGAGATAGCAGTTGCGCAGGTAGTAGGAGTGGTTCGCCGCCGGCAGCCGCGTGGAATCCGAATTCCAGAACAGGAGGTCGAACGGGAAGGGCGCCTTGCCGCGCATGTAGTTGTTGATGACGTAGGGCCAGATCAGGTCGTTGGCGCGCAGCATGTTGAACGCGGTCGCCATCTTGCCGGCGTCGAGATAGCCGAGCTCCTGCATCCGGCGCTCGATCCATTTGAGCTGGTCCTCGTCGACGAACACCTTGAGATCGCCCGCATGGGTGAAGTCGACCTGCGTCGCGAGGAAGGTGGCGCTTGCCGCCCGGTCCTCGCCCTTGGCGGCGAGCCAGCCGAGCGTCGCAGCGAGCAGCGTGCCGCCGACGCAGTAGCCCACCATGTGCGCCTTGGCTTCGCCGGTGACGGCCCGCACCTGATCGAGCGCGGTCAGCACGCCCTCGCGCATGTAGTGCTCGAAGCCCTTGTCGGCGAGCCGCGCATCCGGGTTGACCCAGGAGACCACGAACACCGTCAGTCCCTGATCCACCGCCCACTTGATGAGCGATTTCTCCGGCGTGAGGTCGAGCACGTAGAACTTGTTGATCCAGGGCGGCACGATGAGGAGCGGCAGCGCCAGCACCTCCGCCGTCGACGGCGCGTACTGGATGAGCTGCATCAGCTCGTTCTCGAAGATCACCTTGCCCGGCGTGGTCGCCAGGTTGCGGCCGACCTCGAACTTGCTCGGATCGGTCTGCCGGATCTTCAGCTCGCCGCCGCCGGCCTGGATGTCCTCGGCGAGCATCTTCAGTCCGCGCGCGAGATTCTCGGCGTTCGACTCGAAGGTCTCGCGCAGCAGCGCCGGGTTCGTCAGCACGAAGTTCGACGGCGACACCGCGCCTGCGATCTGCCGCACGTAGAATTCTGCCTTGTGGCGCGTGTGCTCGTCGAGCCCTTCGGCTTCGCGCACCATCCGTTCGGCCCAGTCGGTGGTGGCAAGATAGGTCTGCCTTAGCGTGTCGAAGAACGGGTTCTGCGACCACTCGGGATCGGCGAAGCGCTTGTCCTTGATCTCCTGCTTGGCTTCGGTCGGCTCGCCGGCGAGGTGCTTCACCGAATTCGACCAGATGTCGAGATACGCCTTCATCAGGCTCGACTGCGCTTCGAGCGTGCGCTTGGGATCGGCAAGCCAGTATTCGGCCACCTGACCGATTGTCTTCACGGCATCGGTCATCTGCTCCGCGAGTTCATCCGAGAGCTTGCCGTCCTCGCGCGGCTTCAGGTAGGCGGCGAGCGCCCGCCCGCCTTCCTCGATCATGCGGGCGAGGTTCTGGGCGAACGCCTCGGGGTCGGCCGGTACCGGCGTCTTCGGACCCTCTTCGGTGCCGTGCATCGTTGCTCACCAGATCGTCTCGACTGCCTTCCAGCCCGCTCGCGGCGGGGCGTGGCTTCCCGCAGCGTCCTCAACGCACGCCATCATCGTAGAACTAGGTTAAATTGGCGTGCGCGCAACCGGCGCTTCCGGCGCCGCGGCAATCGCGCTTCCGCCATATTAGGCGGCGACATCAGCCGTCGCCATAGATGGCATCGGCTAAGGAGCACGAAGTTGCGACAGTTTTGCGAGCGTGCACCGCAAAAGCAACGGCGGCGCCACAAATGGGTGGCCGCTGCTGCATGCGCCCTGCTGCTCGCTGGCTGTGCCGGGCAGGGGATCCTGCCCGAGACCCCCTTGCCGCCGGAGCCGCCGGGCCCCGCGCCCGCTTATCCGAGCTTCAATGCACCCGATACCGGCGACGACGAGGCCCGCCGCGTCCTCACCAATATCGAGCAGCAGGAATTGGAAGCCCAGTTGAGCAAGCTCGCCAAGGACCGGGAGAGCACGGTCAAACGCCGCATCGAACGCGCCAAATAGGGATAAATCTGCCCTCTACCGCCGCGCCGTTCGGTGCTATGAGAACCGCAAACAAGCCGGGACTGCGCCCGATTCCCGGCCAAGGACTTGAGACAATGCAAGAATTTTATCGCATCCGCCGCCTGCCGCCCTACGTGTTCGAAAGCGTGAATCGGGTGAAGGCAGCCGCGCGGGCCAAGGGCGTCGACATCATCGACCTCGGCATGGGCAATCCGGACCTGCCGGCGCCCGCGCACGTCGTTGAAAAGCTGAAAGAGACGGTCGGCAAGCCACGCACGGACCGCTATTCGTCCTCGCGTGGCATTCCCGGTTTGCGCAAGGCGCAGGCCGCCTATTACGGCCGCCGCTTCGGGGTGAAGTTGAATCCCGAAACGCAGGTGATCGCGACGCTCGGCTCCAAGGAAGGCTTCGCCAACATGGCGCAGGCGATCACGGCGCCCGGCGACCTCGTGCTGGTGCCGAATCCGTCCTATCCGATCCACGCGTTCGGCTTCCTGATGGCCGAGGGCGTGATCCGCTCGGTGCCGTGCGAGCCGGGGCCGGAATTCTTCTACGCGCTCGAGCGGGCCGTCATCCATTCGACGCCGAAGCCGATCGCGCTCGTGCTCTGCTATCCGTCGAACCCGACCGCCTGCACCGCCGATCTCGATTTCTATCGCGACGTGGTGGCGTTCGCGAAGAAGCACGAGCTCATCGTGCTGTCCGATCTCGCTTACGCCGAAGTCTATTTCGAGGACCCGCCGCCTTCGATCCTGCAGATCCCTGGCGCGATGGATGTCGCCGTGGAATTCACCTCGATGTCGAAGACCTTTTCCATGCCCGGCTGGCGCATGGGATTTGCGGTCGGCAACGAACGCCTGATCGCGGCGTTGGCGCGCGTGAAGTCCTATCTCGACTACGGCGCCTTTACGCCCATTCAGGTGGCGGCGACCGCGGCGCTGAACGGTCCCGACGATTGCGTCAAGGAAATGCGCGCGATCTACAAGAAGCGCCGCGACGCGCTGGTGGAAAGCTTCGCGCGCGCCGGCTGGCCGATCCCGGCGCCGAAGGCATCGATGTTCGCCTGGGCGCCGCTGCCCGAGCGCTTCAAGGAGATCGGCAGCGTGAAGTTCGCCGAGCTCCTGATCGAGAAGGCGGAAGTCGCGGTCTCGCCCGGCATCGGCTTCGGCGAGCACGGCGAAGGCTATGTGCGCATCGCGCTCGTCGAGAACGAGCAGCGCATCCGCCAGGCCGCGCGCAACATGCGCCGCTTCCTCGACAGCGCCGACAAGCTTTTGCACAACGTCATTCCTCTCGCCGCACGCGGATAGCGGCGGCTTTCCGGTCTCGTCATGGTGGCGCCGCTCAGGGTGGGTCTAGCCGGTTTGGGCACGGTCGGCTCGGCCGTGGTGAAGATGCTCGCGCAGTCGCGCGAGCAGCTCGCCGAGCGCGCGGGCCGCCCGCTCGAACTCGTCGCCTATGCCTCGAAGGACCCGCCGCGCGACAAGAGCGTCGATCTCACCGGGGCTCGCAAGGTCGCCGACCCGGTGGCGCTGGCAAAAGATCCGGACATCGACGTGTTCGTCGAGCTGATGGGCGGCGAGGGCGACCCGGCGAAGGCTTCGGTCGAGGCGGCGCTCGGCGGCGGCCGCGCGGTCGTCACCGCCAACAAGGCGCTGATCGCCAAGCACGGGAACGCACTCGCGCGGATCGCCGAAAAGAGCGGCGCCTCCTTCGCCTTCGAGGCGTCGGTCGGCGGCGGCATCCCCATCGTGAAGACGCTGCGCGAAGGGCTCGGCGGCGCGAAGATTTCGCGCGTGTACGGCATCCTCAACGGCACCTGCAACTACATCCTCACGCAGATGCTGAAGGAGAACCGCTCCTTCGCCGACTGCCTGAAGGAAGCGCAGCGCCTCGGCTATGCGGAGGCCGATCCGACCTTCGACATCGGCGGCTTCGACACCGCGCACAAGATCGCAATCCTGACGAGCCTCGCCTTCGGCACCGAGATCGACACCGATGCCGTGCATGTCGAGGGCATCGAGAGCATCACGCTCGCCGACCTGCAGTCGGCGGACGAACTCGGCTACAAGATCAAGCTCCTCGGCGTCGCCACCCGCACCGAGGCCGGCATCGAGCAGCGCGTGCATCCGACCATGGTGCCGAAAGGCTCCACCATCGGCGGCGTGGACGGCGTACTCAACGCGGTGGCGATCGACTCCGACATGATGGGGCTGACGCTGGTCGGGCCTGGCGCCGGCGGACCGGCCACCTCGTCGGCCGTGGTGGCGGATCTCGTGGATATCGCCCGCGGCCGCATCTCGCCGCCGCTCGGCCGCGCTGCGGCGCACCTGGCGAAGCCCAAGCGCGCGCCCATGCAGCGCCACGAAGGCGGCTACTACATTCGCCTCGCGGCGGTGGACCGGCCCGGCACCATGGCCGCCATAGCGAAGGCGATGGCAGCGGAGAACATTTCGCTGGAATCGATTGTGCAACGCCACGACAACAGCCGCCCGCACGGCGGCGACGACCCGAGGAGTGCGGCCGGTCCTGCCCCTGTCATCCTGATCACCTATGCTACGACCGAGGACGCGGTCCGCCGCGCCCTTGCGACGATTGAGCGCGAGGGCGTGGTTGCGGAAGCGCCGCAAATGATCCGTATAGAGAAAAGCTGAAGGGGAAGCGACATGGTTTCGATCACTGTTCAACCGGGCCTCGTCATCGAGCGGGTGCTTTCGATCGAGATCGTGCGCGTGACCGAGCGCGCGGCGGTGTCGGCGGCCCGGCTGCGCGGACGCGGCGACGAGAAGGCCGCCGACCAGGCGGCGGTCGACGCCATGCGCCGCGAGCTGAACAACCTGCCGATCGACGGCACGGTCATGATCGGGGAGGGCGAGCGCGACGAGGCGCCGATGCTCTTCATCGGCGAGACCGTGGGCAACAAGACGGGCCCGCAGGTCGACATCGCCGTCGATCCGCTGGAAGGCACGACGCTCTGCGCCAAGGACATGCCGGGCGCCATCGCCGTCATGGCGATGGCCGAGGGCGGCACGCTCCTCAATGCGCCCGACGTCTATATGGAGAAGATCGCGATCGGCCCAGGCTATCCGCAGGGCGTCGTCGATCTCGACGCGCCGGCCGACGAGAACGTCCGCTCGCTCGCGAAAGCCAAGGGCGGCAAGCCGCAGGACATCACCGCGCTCATCCTCGACCGTCCGCGGCACGCCGACATGATCGCCGCCGTGCGCAAGGTCGGCGCGGCGGTGCGCCTGATCACCGACGGCGACGTGGCGGGCGTCATCCACACCGCCGATCCGAAGAACACCGGCATCGACATCTACATGGGCATCGGCGGCGCGCCCGAGGGCGTGCTCGCGGCCGCGGCGCTCCGTTGCATCGGCGGCCAGATGCAGGGGCGGCTCGTGCTCGATACCGACGAGAAGCGCGCCCGCGCCGCCAAGATGGGCGTCAAGGACCCGAAGCAGAAATATTCGATCACTGACATGGTACGCGGCGACTGCATCGTTTCCGCCACCGGTGTGACCGACGGCTCCATGCTGCGCGGCGTGCGCTTCGAGAACGACCGCATCTACACCCACACGGTGGTCATGCGCTCGATCACCGGCACCGTGCGCTGGATAGAAGCCGAGCACCGGCAGCTCGAGAAGTTCCACCTCGATTGAGCGGCAGTGTGGGTCGCCGGAGCAAGACCCCGCGATAAGGTAGATTTCCCCGCTGCCCCCGTTGTTCCCGGCACTGTTCGCCCCTCGCGGGCCATCCGATTCGCCTAAACTTCCGGGTGATTCGCCGGGATGATCCCCGGACGGGAGAAGCAATGGGAGCCTTGGCCCTCGCCGAGCCGCGCGCCTTTCTCGGCGTGCAGTCGTCCGCCACCGGCCGCGTCTGGCGCGACCGGCTGGACGCGCGCGGCAATGCGGCCGCACTCGCGATCCGCCAGCGCCACGGCCTGCCCGAGCTGCTGGCGCGCGTGCTGGCCGGGCGCGGCGTCGGTCTCGACGAGGCGGAAAGTTATCTTGATCCCACCATCAAGCGCCTGATGCCGGACCCCGACGCGCTCACCGATATGCCGGCGGCGGCGGCGCGGCTTGCCGACGCGGCGGAGCGCGGCGAGCAGGTGGCGATCATCGGCGACTATGACGTGGACGGCGCGACCTCGACCGCGCTGCTGGTCCGCGTGCTGCGTGCAGCGGGGCTCGAACCTTTCTTCCACATTCCCGACCGCCAGTTCGAAGGCTACGGCCCGAACGTCGAAGCCGTCCGCACCATCGCAGGCCGCGGCGCGATGCTCCTCGTCACGCTCGATTGCGGCACCACGAGCGGCGAGGCCCTGGCCGAGGCGACCAAGCTCGGCCTCGATACGATCGTGATCGACCACCACCAGGCGCCGGAGAAGCTCCCGCATGCAACGGCGCTTGTGAACCCCAACCGCGAGGACGATCTCTCGCGGCTTGGGCATCTCGCCGCGGTGGGCGTCACGTTCATGCTCGCGGTCGCGCTGGTGCGGGAGTTGCGGAAGCGAAACTTCTGGAACGGCGCGCGGCCCGAGCCCGACCTCCTGCGGCTCCTCGACCTCGTCGCGCTCGGTACGGTCGCCGATGTGGTGCCGCTCCACGGCCTCAACCGCGCCTTCGTCGGCAAGGGCCTGCTCGCCATGCGCGCGCGGGAAAATATCGGCCTGCGCGCGCTGATGGATGTCTCGCGGCTGTCCGGCCCGCCGGCGCCGTTTCATCTCGGCTTCCTGCTCGGCCCGCGCATCAACGCGGGCGGCCGGATCGGCGACGCGACGCTCGGCACGAAGCTTCTCCTTACCGACGACCCCGCAGAAGCAGCGACGATCGCCGCGAAGCTCGACCGCCTCAATGAGGAACGCCGCGCTATCGAGAAGGCGACGCTGGAACAAGCCGAGGCCGAGGCGCTGGCCTCCCTCGGCCACGACGAGAAGGGCGCGATCGTGCTGGCGAGCGGCGAAGGCTGGCACCCCGGCGTCGTCGGCCTCGTCGCCGCGCGCCTGAAGGAGCGTTTTGGGCGTCCGGCTTTCGCGATCGCCTTCCTTGGCCAGACCGGCACCGGCTCCGGCCGCTCCATTCCCGGCGTCGATCTTGGCCGCGCCGTCCGCCACGCGGTCGATGAAGGGCTGCTCGAAAAGGGCGGCGGGCATCCGATGGCGGCGGGTCTCACCGTCACGCGCGAGAAGCTCGGCGCGCTACGTGCCTACCTCGAAGAACATCTGCGCGAGCAGGTCGAGGCGGCGCGCGCGCTCGATCACCTCGAAATCGATGGCGCGATCACCGCGGGGGCCGCCACCGGCGAGCTCTGTGCCATGCTCGAACGCGCGGGTCCGTTCGGCTCCGGCAATCCGGAGCCCGTCTTTGCGCTCGCGGCGCACGCGGTCGCTTATGCCGACCCCGTCGGCTCGGCGCACGTGCGCATGCGGCTGCGAGCCGGCGACGGCCGGCAGATCGGCGCGGTCGCGTTCCGCGCCCTCGGCCGCCCGCTCGGCGATGCGCTGCTCGCGGCGCGCGGCCAGCCGCTGCACGTGGCGGGCACGCTCTCGCGCGACAACTGGAACGGGCAGGAGCGCATCGAGCTCCGCGTCATCGACGCCGCCCACGCCGACCCGCTCACGGCGCGCTGACGAACCCGCTCTCAAGATCTGGAACCCGGAACGTTTCATACGTCCCGACGTTGACGCGCGGGAGCAGCCGTTCTCGCCCGGCTCGCCTGACAATCCATCGCGCGTGAACCGCTGTCAAAAGACGGAAGGAAGGGAACCGTTATGCTCAAGGCTCTGCTTGCTGCATCTGCAATTACATTCGCGGCCGTCACTTCGGTGTCGGCCGCATCGCTGGCGTCGCCTGCGGCCGCATCGGCGGTTGTGAACGCCGATCGTGCGCAGTCCACAATCATCGATGCACAGTATCGGCACCGGGATCGTGACAGCCGCCGCGTGCATCGGGAGCGGTACTCGCACCGCTATGTGCCGGGTCGGCACTACAGCCGCGCGCCGCGCGGCTGGCACCGTTTTGCCGGGCGTCCGTCGAACTGGGAGCGCCGTGGCTGTATCGTCGTCGGCGCGGTCTGGTTCTGCCCGTAAGCGCGCACCACGAAACAACCAAAACAGCGGCGGGCGCCTTCGTGTCCGCCGCACGCATCTATGTCCGCATCCGGTCTGGCTCGGTTAGAACTGACGGCCGGATTTCCGGGGGGAGCGAGTAGGGACCTCTGCTGCCCACTGACTACAGGTCGTCAGGTTGCAGGCCCGTATGTTTGGCGATACGCGCAAGCATGCGTGGGCCGATTTCATCGCCGTCATGGAACGCGAATGCGAAATCGGGGAAGCCCGTTTTCTGCAGGATGCGGTGGGATCCGGTTTGCCGCTTGATTGTCCAGCCGATCCGCAGCAGCGCCGCCAAGACGCGGCTTGCCTTCGCTGCAGGCCAACGGCTCACGCTGCCTCGAAGACGATAGCAACTTCCCGCGGTAGCGGTTCGCCATTTTCGAAGCGGTCGGCAATCACGCGAAGAGCCAATGCTTTGACTTTGTCGCGCGCTTCGGTTTTGGTCGCACCATAAGCGAGCACGCCCGGCAGAGCTGGAACTTCCGCAATCCAGCGGCCGTCCTCTTCCTGCTCTGTTTCGATCTTCAGCATTCGGCTTGGCCTGAATAGTGTCATTCTCTTTTACACGCCCGCGCCCGGTCTGCCTACCTTCTGAAGCTTGCAGAATTCGCCAATGTAGGGTGGATTCTGCCCACGGCAGGGAGCGGCAAATGGCGGGCAACGGGCGCAATCAACCCATCCTCATCGCCGGCGGCGGCATCGGCGGCCTGGCCGCCGCACACGCGCTGGCGCAGAAGGGATTTCCCGTCCGCCTGTTCGAGCAGTCCGGCGAGTTCCGCGAGGTCGGCGCCGGCATCCAGCTCGGCCCCAACATCTTCCGCGCGCTGGAGAAGCTCGGCCTGCGCGACGAAGTGCTCGCCGATGCCTGGCAGCCCACCGGCATGGAAATGCGCGACGCGCTCAGCGGCGATCTCGTCCACCGCATTCCGCTCGGCGAGGAATTCTTCGCCTATTTCAACGGCCCCTATGCGGTGACGCACCGCCACGACATCCACGCGACGCTCCTCAAGGCTTGCCAGAACAACAACCTGATCTCGCTCGAGACCCGCCGCCGCGTCGCCGATTATGAGGACGGCGGCGAAGGTGTCACCCTGCGCTTCGAGGACGGCGGCACCGCCGAGGGCGGGGCGCTGGTCGGCTGCGACGGCATGTGGTCGCGCGTGCGCGAGAAGATCGTCGGCGACGGCAAGCCGCGCGTCTCCGGCCACATCGCCTACCGCGCGGTGCTCAGGCGCGAAGACGTGCCCACCGATCTCTGGCGGCCCGACGTCGTCTTGTGGGCGGGGCCGCGCACCCATTTCGTGCACTACCCGCTGCGCCGTGGCGAGCTCTACAATTTGGTCGCGGTCTTCCATTCCGACCGCTACGTGGAAGGCTGGAACGAGGAAGCCGACGCCGAGACCCTGTGGGCGCACTTCAAGGGCCAGCGGCCCGAAGTCCTGCGCATGCTCGAGCGCATCGAGACCTGGCGCATGTGGGTGCTGTGCGACCGCGAGCCGGTGAAGGAATGGTCGAAGGGCAGGGTCACGCTGCTCGGCGACGCCGCGCATCCGATGCTGCAATACCTCGCGCAAGGCGCCTGCATGGCGACCGAGGACGCCGTCTGGCTCGCGGAGAAGGCGGCGGCGGCGCCCGACGATCTGCCCGCCGCGTTCCGCGCCTATCAGGAACAGCGCTACCTGCGCACCGGCCGTGTGCAGATCATGGCGCGCGTCTATGGCGAGTTCTATCACGCACGCGGCGTCGCCGCGGAATTGCGCAACCAGATGCTCGGTGCGCGCACGCCCAAGGACGCCTATGAGGGCGTTGCCTGGCTCTACGGCGGAATGTGATCAGCGTTCCGATGGGGGCGCTGCAATCGGCGTGCAGTTCTTCCGGCCGGCCATCAGGCATTCCTCGAGCAATGCGTTCTTCCGCATCGTGTCGAGCAGCCACACGCTGCCGACGACGAAGAGCGTGAGAAAAGCTCCGATGACGATGAGCGTGCGCGTGCTCACCACATAATCGTCGGGATCGTGCAGCTCGGAATCCGGCAGCCGCGCGGCCCGCCGCGAGCGGCGGCGCGCAATCCAGGGCAGCGGCACGATCTCCGCGCCCTGTCGCTTGTCTCCGCCCGGACTGGGCTGGCCGGCGTTCGCCATTGCCGCGGTCCTCAACTCATCGCGCCGGGCGCAGCGTACCAAGATAGGCGAGGATCGCTGCGACGTCGTCGGGCTCGAACGTGAACTCTGGCATCGCCGGATGTCCGGTCGACAGCCCTTCGGCGAGCGCCTCCTCGAGCTGGTCCGGCTTGTAGCGGCGCATCACCTCCGAGAAGGTCGGCGCCTCCGCGAGCGGGCTCTTTCCCGTCGCGGCGACCTGGTGGCAGCGGCCGCACTGCTCGGTCAGCAACGATTTGCCGCGGCCGGCGAACTGCCGTTCGTTCTCCTGCCCGTACGCAGGTACTGCGTGGGCGGCAAGGAGGCAGAGGATGGCGAGGCGGCTTGTTTGGTTCACGGAGTTTCCGTCGGCGCGGCCTGAGTCGAACTTTACTTGCTTACCATTGTGCAAGGGAAATCCGGAAGTCCAGAGGAAACGGAGCAGGGGGCAAGAGCTTGAAATCGCGGGCCCGCCTGTCGCCCCCGTTCCGGGGACGAAGGCGCGGGACGGAGCGGTAATCCGATCTTAACGAAAAGAAAAAATTCCTGAGCGCGGGCCGGCCGTCTAACCCTCGATACATGAACTTGTGGTGCAGTGAAGCAGCCCAGACGTGCGATCGGAGAACGGCAGATGACCGGCAACGCCAATCTGGAAACGCAAGGCACAACGAAAAAGGCGCGGCATGCCATCTCGCGCCTGTTGCTGACGCTATACTACGATCATCGAATCCGAATGGCGTTTCGGGTGTTGGCCACTCTTGCGTGCATCTTTACTCTCCTGCATGCGATCCATACATCCCCGGATTTCCAGCGGGCCAAGGACGCGAGCCAGGCGCTTTCGGATAGATTCGCCAAGTTGGCCCCCGCCGCTTTTGTCGGCGCGATCGAGAAGCGGCGCCTCCATTGCGACTATAGCTGGCTGTTCTTCTGCAACGAGCGGCCATCTCCCAACCTGCGCAACTTGAACACCAAGTGCCTTGTCGATTATCAGCCGATGAGCAACGACTTCCGTTCGACGCTGCACGGAATATGCAGTGGGTTTTTCAGGGTCGTGCAATTTCCGGACGCGGCGATATACGTGCTGCGGGAAAACTTCGCCAAGGATTTGCTGTCGGGCGTGATGACCGGCTTGTTCGTCATGCTCGTACTTGTTCTGAATTATCCGGTCCTGACGAAAGCTCCCGTCGCTTTACCGTTCGTATTTCCCATGACGATTGCGCTGGCGTCAGGCCTATATTGGGTTCTTGAGTTTGTCTTCCTGGGTACGGTGTTTGTGGCCTATGCGGTTTATGGCCTGCTTCTGTGGATCGCCGCCTGGCCGAAAAGTCTCGTGCGGGCCTGTGAAGGAGTTGCCAAGGCAACGGAGTTGACGCAGCTTCGCCACGAAGTGCGAGAGCTATGGCAGCAGGCGTATCAGCTCGTGCAGACGGCAACGAAGACGCGCTTCTGAAGCGTGTTCAGACGGCCTCAGGGATAGTTTGCTCATCGAACTGCGAGATGGAAACTTCGGCGCCGCAATCCTGGCACACGCCATCCCCCGAATAGACCGCTCCGTCGCCATCCGTCCATTCGAATCGCGTGCCACCGCAAAACGGGCAGGCGGGATCGTGATCGGGATAACGGGATACGCAGCGCCAGGGTTGTCGTGCGAGGCGGGCGACGTCGGGCAAATACAACGGCCTGCCCACCGGCAGGCCGTAATCGTTGTCGCAGAGAGCAAGGATGGCGGGGCCGAGCGCCTCGGCATTTCTGACGTCGACGTACAAGCAGCGAACCGAGCGGCTGATTGCCGAGTCGATCTGCGCGCTGGCGGTCTTTCGGACCGCATCCCGCCGGGCGTCGATCCGCCAACCGACGGTGAGCGGCTCGCTCCGGTGATACCGCTCGAGCAATGCCTGGACGAGATCGTTCTCGCTGCGCGGACAAAGCATGAGCCACCGCGCGCCATCGATCCGTCCAACAACCGCATCTTTGGGCGAGCTCGCCCTTAGCGCCGCGTCGAACGCTTTCACGTCTTCGTCGCCGCGAAGATGGCCAAGGTGGCTGTTCCGCCGCTTCAGATCGGCAATGTTGAACGAATACAGGACGCCGGGCAGACGCTGCGCCGCCATCGCTTCGAAATGACTGGTCTTGTCCATTCTAACCGCCGCGCTTCTCCGGCTCTCGTCCGACGCCCGTGTCACCTTCGCCACGGGGCACTGGCCAGCACACGAATTTTCGCGGGAAATAAGTTTCCGGGCGGTAAATCGCCTTGGCGAGGAGTGGCGAGCGGAATGGCCGGTGTTGATAACGGGTGGCGCACCCTACGGGACGCTCCCGAATCATCTTTTCCAACTACTTGCGCGGTCAAGCCGCCCTAAAGGGCTGGATTGATCGCAAAAGCGAATTTGCGCGGCTGTCAAGCGACAAGGCCCCGGATCGTTCCCTGCGATCCGAGGCCGTGTGCGAGCAGCGAAACGGTTTGCCGTTGGAAGGTCTGCTCGGAGGTTCCCGCTTCTAATAGCACCGGGAAGCCGCTCGCACCAGTCCGCACATCTTGTCGATCTTCAATGTGCGGCCGGCGAGAGAAACGCGCGAAATTTTCGCCCGATTTTTTTGAGCTTCCCGGCTGAACGATCCTGAGGCCGCCCGCGCCTCTTCAAGCGGGCAATTCCCGGCGGCACTTACGGTCGCACGTTGGCAGCAACGCGCATAAGCCCGGTTCCGACGCCCCGAATGCCCGCAGGCGGGCTGAGGGAAAACGTAGCGCCCAACCCCCTATGCCCGAAAGGGCGGGAGCGCCTGGTCCAGCGACATCGGACAGCTACGCTATACGGGATGGAAAGCCTGCCCCTCAGACCGTGTCCCCGAAAGCCCACAAGGCGGGAGGGGAGGGTACGGAAGAGGAATCATGCCCATTCTCCTTTGGTTGAAAAGACGGCGCGGCTCGCTGCATCTCCAATATTAACGATTGGACGCACTCAACAAAAAAAGCAGTTGGACCAAATACTTAACTATTCAAATAAATACGTTTCGATTGAAACCATGCGTTTACCGTATCTATGTCATGCCGGTAAAACGACACGGAACGTATTGCAACGTAGAACGTTTGTGTTACATAGCGCCTACGGGCGATGTGTACAGGGGAGAGCGCGATGGGAAAAACCGCACACCTCAACGCGAGAATCGACCCGGAGCTGAAAGAGAAGGCCGAAGGCATCTTTGCTGCTGTTGGCCTTTCGATGACCCAGGCGGTTACAATTTTTCTTAAACAGGCAGTCTATCGGCGGGGCATCCCCTTCGATGTTTGTGTCCCTAATGATGTGACCATAGCAGCTCTGGAAGAGGCGAAGGCTGGCGGCGGCGAGAAAATTGCCGGCGATACCGCGGCAGCGTTTGACGAGATTGTGGCGGAGGGTGACACTCAGAGGAGATGAAGCTCCTCCGACTCACCAGCCAATACAAAAAAGACCTTAAGCGCATGACTTCACGGGGCTATCGGCTCGAAAAGCTGGTAGCCCTCGTGAATAAATTGCGCGCGGGTCAGCCCCTTTCACCAATCGACGATGATCATCCGCTCAAAGGCGAATTTGATGGTTATCGCGGATGCCATCCGCAGGGTGATTGGTGCCTGATCTACAAGAACGAACCAGACGAGTTGATCCTCGTGCGAACCGGGACGCACTCCGACCTATACAAATAGCCCCGCTGGGCTTTAATTTTTTGGCCAAGCCAAACGCATCCTCGCGGACGAATACGACGCCGCGCAGGAGCGGGGAGAGGTTGCGAAGCCAGCCGACAATCTTCGGCGCGGCTCCGAAATTCCCAACGAGAATATCGGGAAGGCAACAATCTCCGACATCGGCCTCACCGCGAAGGAAGTCCACGAGGCTCGCGAAAGAAAAAGCCCCGGCCGGAAGCCAGGGCTTCACTTAGAGTTGCCGCGTCAGGCAGCCTTCCGCGCCTTCTCCCGCCATCGTTCCTCCATCATCGGCAGAAGTAACGCGCGAACTTCCAGGACGAATTGCTTCAAGAGGATTCGATCGGTTTCGCTTGGGGCGAAGTCTTCCTGATCTCTGCAGAAGGTCATCAATAGCCGTGCCTTGGCTTCGAGCCCTTCCGGTGTCCTCGCCGGCATCGTCGAAATCGCCTCAAGGGCGCGTTCGGCTTTGCGCAAATAACCATGCGCCGTCTTTTCGGCATTGACGCTGTTGCCATCGGGATCGGCAAAAAAGCTTGCATGAAACGCTGCAAGTGCTTGCGCGTATTCGATGCACTTGGCGATCAGCTCGCGGTCATCCTCCGCCTTACGCGGGCGTGCGTTGGGTTTCTTTTTCATCACGTCGCCCTCCGCTCTTTCGCACGGCATCTTTCCCAATACGCCGAAACCTCTCGGGCACGATGCATACCAGCGCCTGCAGCGTAGGAAACCATAGTCAGGAACCCGATCTCGACGCCCGTCAGTCTGCGCGGCATATCGGCAACGATTTGTTGCAGATTGCCGGGGCCGCCTTTGTCCGCGGTCTCGAATGCAAGATATTCGAGCGCGAGCTTTTCGCCGACCTCGCAGTCGCGGGAGTAGTCGCCGGTAGGGGCAACCACCCACCAGTTCCGGGGCGGTTCTCCCTTTTTTGGGTTCTTGCGCATTCCGACAAATGAGAGCGCATCTATGCGCTTTGCGTGTTCACTCTTGCGAGCCATCGCATTTCCCCTTTCGGCTTCGTGTGACTAGGCCCGTCGCGGGTGTTCACAGCACCCCGGCGGGCCGCTTGCTTCGCAAGCTTGAAAAATGTAAAACATCTTGCGAAGGGAATCAACTTGAAAAAGGCTAAACACGGCGGAAAGCGGAAGGGAGCAGGGCGGCCGGCCACCGGCAAAGCCCCGATGCGGGGCGTCCGCATGTCCGATTCACAGGTTGCCGAGGTGGAATCTTGGGCGCGTCGCCAGCCCGACAAGCCGGGCTTCTCGGAAGCCGTCCGCCGCCTCGTGGCGTGGGCCTTAGAGCGGTGGAAATGACCGAGCTTACCCGGCCGGCAGAACTGGCGGCCTCGATCCAAGCCAACATGGACGAGCTGGCGGGGATCATCGCCGCCCAGGACCCCGAACTGGTCGCCCCGGCCGTCGAGCAGGTTCTGGCGGACGCCGTCCGGCATTCGGGACGCTGGCGGCAGGATCAGTTATTTTGGATCGCGGACGAGGTTCTGCGGAGGGCGCGGGCATGTTCCTAGAAGCGTGGCAGATCATCGGGCTCTCGTTCGTCGCCGCGGTGATCGGTGGAGCGGTCGTGAGGATTGGAATGCGCCGGCAGTTCGAGGCGTTGCACACGCGGTTTGTGATTGCCGGAGGCGACATGGCGCAAATCAAGACCGCAATCGAATCCAACCGCGTGACTGAATCCATCGCGCGCTGAATTTTCCCCTGCAACAAAATGTGATTGTTCGCGAACGTTCGCGGACGTTCGTGTTTCAAAACGGTGTCAGCTTCTACTTGCCCTTGTAAGCGCAGCCTATATTTTTCTAAACAGTTACACCGCTGATTTGCGCTGGACGATGGCCACGGCAGCCGGTTCGAAACGGCAGACCGAAAAGTCCGGCAGAAAATCAGCAGTGCGATAGGCGAGCCTCATACGCCGCCGGAAACCCAAGGCGCCGTCCTTGGTACGCGAGCTCAGACCCCGCGCAAGACCACAGGCGCTCAGACCGCCGGGCGTAACTCCAGTTCGACATCACGAGATTCACCGCGCACGCGCAGGCCCATCCCCTGCGCGTGCGCGGGCAACCTCAAGAGGAACCGCATGCTAGCGATTGAAGAGACGAAAGACAGCGGAATCCACGTCAAGGCGCCCGCCGAAATGTGCGAGGCGGTCAAGCGCGCGGCGAAGCTCGAATATACGAACGTGAGTTCGTTCGTGCGCCGGGCGATTGCTGACGCTCTGTTGAAGCGCGGCGAGAAGCTGGGGGCCTCGTAATGAGCAACACCGACTTCACGCCTGATCCTGCCGGCGGCGCACCGATCGAGTCGGTGCCCGATCATGCCGGGGCGCACGATGAAAGCGGCGTCAATTGGAAGGATTTTGGCATCCGCCAGCGCGAGGAGCGCAAGGTCGCCAAGGCCGGGGACAAGGATCGCCGCCGCGGCGAGGGCAAGGAATCCGACGACGGCGACTATGAGTCGCCGATGTGGACGCGATCGAAACGCGAGGGCGACGACCGCCGTGCACGGGATGAATCGGTCAGGAAGGCCCTAAAGGGCCAAAAGGAAAAAGCTGCCGAGGCCGGAAAAGCCAAGGAAGCCCGCAAGGGACCGGCGTACTCGCCCAACGCGGTTGAAGATTCCGACATCCGGCAGGGGATTATTTCCAGAAGCCTCCGCGAAGCGAAGAGCGGCGCCAGGGGCGGCAAGGTCGATCAGAAGGAATGGACTTCGCCGGAAGTCCGGAAGGCCCGCCGCGAACTGAAGGCGATGTTTCCCAGCCGGAAGCTATCCGAGACGTGGAAGGTGCTGGAAAACTGGGACGAGCTTTTCAGGACGCGCCCGCGCGAGGAAGCCACGGCGACGGCGCTGCGCGAAATCTACAAGTTCATGCCGTCGCATTTCGGGCGGGCCAAGGACGAGCCCGAGGAAAAAGGCGCGCATGCCTCGATGCGCCGTGGCCTGGACGACGCGAAGGACCTGCAGGACTTCGACGAGGCCGTAAAGAAATACGGCGCGAATTTCCCCAAGGTGCTGGTGCAGACGGCGGCCGTGGTCCGCGGGCTGATCGACGACCCGGCCAACATGATGCTCCGGCTCGGCTTCAATTACGAAATCGGCCGCGAGGAGGCGGCCGAGAAGGCGCAGCTCGAGGCGCGGCGGGCTCAGGAGAAGGCCGAGAAAGCGAAACAAGCGGCAATCGAGGCTGGCTGGCAGCCGCCTGCGCAACAGCAGGGGCAGGCGTTCAACCCACCGCGGAACGAGCAGGAGCGCTTGGGCAACATTCAGCTCGGCCTGCGGCAACTGATTCAGTCAAACCTGATGCCGGGCATCGAGCACATGCTGGACGACATCGCCGGCATTATCGAGCGCGGAGAAGTGCCTTCCGGCCTGCCGGACAATTTGCACGTCCTGAAGCACGCTTACGAGATTGCCCGCGCACGGCGCCAGCACGGAGGCGTTCATGGCTGACGCCGCGCAGAAGATCGAGCCGCTGAATAATACGCTGAAAGTGCCGGAGCGATTCCGTCCGGTCTTCCGCAATTACTACCTCAGCGAATGGGAGCGCTTGCCCGAGCACTGGCGGGGCGAAATCCATCGGGTAATCGACGAAGCGGAAGCGGAAATCACTTCACTTCGCCAGTACGTCCAAGGGGAATGCAAATGACCGAGCTGATGACCTTCAAGCGGTTTCGCGACGAATTACCCGAAGTCCCGGACGAGGTGTGGAGAGAGGCGATCCCGGGCTGGGGCGAGAGCGTGCCGAAGTGGGTTCAGGAAGAAATGCGCCGGCATGCAAGGATGCTGTGCGCGGTGCTCCTTGAGCCGGCGCTGTATGGCGACCTGCCCGCCGATGTTGACCATCGGAAAATGCCAAAGCGGTTCGGCGGCCAGAAGGAATTCGCGGGCGAGTGGAAGCGGCTTCCCGAAAACGTGCAGAAGGCCGTGCATTTCTTCCTCATGGCGGCCGAATGGGAATTCGACCGGTGGCGGTACGAAAAGCTGGCCAGGTTCGACTGCTTGCCCGGCGCGCCGTTCAAGAGCATGGCCGCCTATGACCGGGCGGTCGCGGAATTGGAAAGGGGAGAAGCGAGGATACGCAAGCTTGAGGAAGCCTACCCGCATTTGACGTTCGCTCAGATGGGGCAAGTCATCAAGGGAGGCATTGAGATCGAGAGGGCGCTGCGGGCGGACCTCATCGGAGGCCTGCGGTTGATCCTGAAGAGGCTGGACATTCGCAATGAGGACGGCTCGCCAGTGTCGCTGGAGGAATTTTCGCAAGCATATCTGGCGGCAAAGCAAACCGCAGACGCGGGGCGAATGGCGCCTGCGTCCGCAGTGAACTGAGGGCAACGCTTTGGCCAAGCGGGATAAAAAAGAGAACCTATACCCCTCCCATCCGGTCGCACTGGACACGCTTGCGAACGTGCGGACGGAAATGGCGCGGCTGTACCGGCTCGGGCTGAAAAGAGACATCTCGCCGGATGCCATGACGAAGTTCGTCTATGTGCTGCGGGAAATCCGGGGCTGCATCGAGGCGAAACTGCTCGAAGACGTGCAAGGCAAGCTAGCGGAATTGTCGGCCAAGGTGGAGGCGCGTCATGGTCGCTAATTCGACGGTGCGCCGGATGCTTGCCGATGTAGAGGCGCTGGCCGATCGATTCCAGCCGTCGAAGGAATCTGTCGTCTACGGCGAGAATGAAGCCGAATGGCGAGCGGAAGCGGCGCGGCTTGCGGCAGAGGGACGGCTGGCGCCGTTCTACATCTGCGCACCGACACCCTGCGCGACGGTGGAAGAGTGGCTGGAGCGACACGCTTCGAAGTTTGGGGAGGCGGGAAATGGCCAATGACGATCAAAGGCGCGACCGTCGCGACGAAGACGAAAGAGAACGCAGGCGCCGCCATGCGGGGAAATCGATCAGCGGCGGTCCTGGCGCCGGGTTTACCGGATACGGGAGCGGACAGGACCGGCCTCGGTCGAGCACGCCCGAGGAAGCCGTGCTGAGGGCAATCAGAACGGTGCGGGGCAGAGTCTGAAATGGCGACGGCACAACAGATCAAGCGGCTCAAGGCCGACGTTGACGAGCTGGCGTCGAAGCTCAGGGCCGGCCGCCAGCGGGTCTGCTCGATCCAGATGCCGGAATGGCTGGATAAGGACGCGGTGCTCGATCGGCACAAGAAGCTCTATCCGGCGGAAGCGGATGCCGAGTTGATCGTGTTCCTCACGATCTACGAGGGCGATGAAGAAATGAAATGGGGCATGAAAAAATACGAAGAAGCCGCCCGGCAGATCGACGAAGAGGAACGGGCGCGGCTATCGCCTGCGGAACTGACGCGCACGCGAGCGGAGCGGGTAGCCCGCGCAATCGCCCGGAGAGCCGCCGAACGGAGAGCCGCCGAACGGAGAGCCGCCGTATGATCGAAGCAACGGATCGACCCGACCTGCCGGACCTGCCGTTCATCTCGCAGAAGGCCGGGGACCTAAATTATTGGGATGTGTCCCCGAGCGACGACTATGAGACGGATGTCGGCCTGGGCGCCTTGTATGCGCGACTTGCGCTTGAGGCGGTGAAGCAAAGCGAAGACGGGGTGCTGCTGGCCATGGTGCTGCGGGACATGGTCATGGGCGGAACGGTCGGCGCGATGGAGATGGGTTTCATTGCGGCGCTCGCGCAGACGGCGCGGGCCGGGAGCATGAACTGATGGCCGCCTTCACACCCAGCATGAAACGAGTAGCAGATCTTCTGGCGGCAACGCCGCAGAGCGGCGGGCACTGGACTGAAAGATTGGACGCCCTGGCGCCGCTCGACGGCATGGCGATGCTGGCAAACGCACTTGCGCGGAGACGCGAGCCGCGCGAGCCGCAGCAGTCTTCCCGGCGGCCGGCGGTGTTCGTTGGCAAAGGCGGCGGCGGTGTGCGGCCCGCCGGTGGAACGGGCGGCGGCGGCGCATTGCAAAGCGGCATGTCGCAGTTCGGCGCCGGCCTGGGCAGCCTCATCAAGAACTGGCGGGCCAACGCGGCGGCAGCAGCAATGCAGCAGCAGGACAACGCGGCAATCAACACGATGATGCAGCCGGTAAGTCCTGGGCCGCAACCGGCGCCCGTGCAGGTGATCGAGCCGGCGCCAGGGCCAGTTCAAAATCAGATGGCTGCCGTACCGCAGCAAGGAGAAATGCCAGCCTTCGCCAATGCCATTGCTGGCATTGAAAGCGGCGGGCGCTACGACCTGCTCGGTCCTGTTACGCGCTCCGGTGATCGAGCCTTCGGCAAATATCAGGTGATGGGGAACAACATCGGCCCCTGGAGCGAGGCTGCGCTTGGCACGCGCCTGACGCCGCAGCAATTCCTTGCCAGCCCGCAAGCCCAGGACGCGGTGTTCCAGCATCGCTTTGGCGAGTACGTGAACAAGTACGGCCCCGAGGGAGCGGCACGGGCCTGGTTCGCTGGCGAAGGCGGCATGAACGACATGGGCCGCCGCGACCAGATCGGGACGACCGTCGGCGGCTACGCGCAGCGGTTCAACAGCGCAATCAACGCGGCGCCTGCCGTGCGCGCTCTCAATGAGAGGATGGGACCGACTGCGCAACCGACATTGGCGCCGTCACCGGGCGCGTTGCCGAGCAGCATCCCGCTCGCCGCGCAGGCGCCGACGCCGCATCCGTTGGCGGGTTATATGGCCGGAGCAACGCCTGCGGAGATGATGCAGCAATCGCAGGTGGCGCCGGCATCCTTCGCTGCCGTCCCGGCCAACGCGCTCGATGTCGGTGCCGTTCCGGCGATGCAGACGCCGGGCGCGCTGCCCTATGCCGGTCCTGCGCCTGCCTCGCCGGCCGTGCCGATGCCCGTTGCGCGGCCTGCCGGGCCGGTGCCATCGGACCTTGACCGGATTCCCCTCGATCGGATGTTTCCGAACGATCCCGCCGGGATGGAGCGGGAACGTGCGAGGCGAGAGGCATTGTACGGGCCGGGTGGCATAGCGCCGTCTGCGGCCGGCGGACAGCCATCGCTTATTTCCCGCGTTGCTTCGGCGCTGCTCAACGTGGGCGGCGCGGGCGGCGCTGTCAGTCCCGCTGGCGGCAACGTGGCGGCGGCGATGGGGGCCCAAGCCCCGGGCACGCAATTGCCGCCGCGGGTCGCTGCCGCCGTCGAAGTCGTGCAGAACCCAAACAGCGGCGATGCAGCGAAGCAAATCGCGATGATGGTCATCAAGGAGTATCGCGACAGCCAGAAGCCGAAAGAACCGAAAGACCCGAGCTGGGGCGTTGTCGGGCAAGATCAATACGGGCGCCAGCAGTACGGCTGGGTCAATCCGCAATCGCGCTCCGTCACGCCGCACGCGGTTCCGGGCATGGCGCAGGGTGCGCCGGGATTCGACGACGTGGCGAAGCTGCGCAACGAGGTCCGGCAGTTGCCGAGCTACAAGGCGATGGCAGAGGTCGCGCCTCGCGTGAAGACAATGGCGACCGCTATAGGGCGTGACGACCGCGCTTCGGACCTCTCTTTGGTATATAATCTCGCCAAGATTTTGGATCCTACCTCGGTCGTGCGCGAGAGCGAGGTAAGTCTTGCGCAGAACATAGCCACGATTCCGGAACAGTTCCGCGCGCAGGTGGAAAGCTTCCTCACGGGCAAGGGGCGGTTGGCGCCGCATGTTCGGGCAGCGATGCTCCGTGAGGCGCTCGGCGCGGCGCAGTCGTTCCAGGACCAGTTCAATCGGGACGTGGATCAGTACCGCGGCATTGTCCAGCGCAACCGGATGAACGAAGCGGACGTGATCCCCGACTTTGGCGAGCTGCCGGCGCCACCGGCATTCAATGCACCGCCAGCGGTAGCGGCGCCGACCGTGAACGATATTGACGCCGAATTGCGGCGGCGCGGGGTGATCCCATGACGGACCTGCGCAATCTCAGCACCGAAGAGCTGCTTGCTCTTCGCAACCAGGCGGCGGGCGGCCAGTCGCCGCTTTCGCAGGTGCCGACCGAGCAATTGCTGGCGATGCGCGAGCAGGCGCAGCAGTCGGGCGGCGTCCTCGATACCGCGCGGCAACTCGGCTACGGCGCGGTCGAAGCCGGCGCTGGCCTAGTCGGTATGCCGGGCGACGTTGGCCGGCTGATGGATACCGGCATCGATTGGGCGGCGCGCAAGCTCGGTCTTCCAGAGAAAGGCCCGCGCCCGAGCGGCATCCTCCCGACCAGCGGGGAAGTATTGCAGGCGATCCGCCCGGTCACGGGCGATATGCCGAGGTCGGATTCCACTGTCGGGCAATACGCGCGCACGGTCGGGAATTTCGCGGCGGGCGCGCTTGCTCCCGGCGGCGTGGCGCGGCGTGCAGCGCAGGTCGTGCTACCGGCCGTGGCAAGCGAGACGGCGGGACGCTATGCCCCGCAAGGCTATGAAGGCCTGGCGAGGCTTGGCGGCGCTCTTGCCGGCGGTGTTGCGGCCTCGGCGCGGATGCCTTCGATCGGTGCGGCGAGCAGGGCGAACCGTGCGCTTTCCGAAATGGTCACGCCGCAGACGCAGGCGCGGTTGCGGGAGCTCGGCCCCGACGCGTTCCTGTTCGAAGGCAATCCCACGCTGACACAAACGGCGCAGGGCGTTGTGCAGCGGCCGGGCGCGGCGGCCGAGCAGTTGCGGTCGGCGGTGACGGCACGGCACAAGCTCGCGCCGGAACGGTTGCAGACGGAGATTCAACAGTCGTTCGGAAGGCCGGTGGCGCCGTCGCGCGTGCAGACGCGGATCGACAAGGCGCAGCAGGCCCTGGCGCCGGACTATCGGGCGGCCGTGGCGACACAGACGGCGCCGGCGAACGTGCGGCCGATTGTCGGTGTGCTCGACGATGAAATCTCCAGGCTGGCCGGCGCGCCGAAAAAGGCGCTGATCGAGATCAAGTCGTTCCTGTTCGACAACGGCCGCCTGAAAACGAATGCGGACGAGTTGCTTTCCGTTCGCGCGGCTATTGATGACATGGTGCCGCGCTTCGAGGGACAGAAGAATGCGCTCCGCGTCATCAGTGAAACGAGGCAAAGCATTGACGACGCCATCCGCCAGGCCGCGCCCGCGGTGAAGGCGGTCGATGCGAGATTCGCCGCACTCGCGAAGCAATCCGAGTCGCTGGAGAAAGGCGGGCAGATCCTCGCGACGGGCAAGGAAGCGATCCGGCCGAGCGAACTGGCGCAAGCCTTGCGGACGATGTCGCCGCAGCAGCAAGCGTCACTGCGCATGGGCGCGCGTGCGGAAATTGATCGCGTGGTAGGCACTGCGCTGCATGACATCAATGCGGTTCGGAATCTCGTGAAGGGCGAGGGGAAGTGGAACTGGAACAAGCTCGCCCAGGTATTCGGTACGCGCGAAGCTGATCGGGTATTCGGGGCCATCGATCGCGAGGTGGCATTCCGGCAGGCGTATGATTCACTGATTGCCAATTCGCAAACAGCGCCGCGGCAGGTTGCGGAAGCCATGACCCGCGTGGCGGGCCCCGGCAACCTGACCCCCGAGGCCGCAGGCGCCATCGCCGGCCTGACGCTGACGGGTAATCCGGCAGTGGCGGCGGGCGGCGCGGCAATGGTCGGCGGCGTGAAGCGCGGATGGGGCGCATTGGCCAGCGGCGGCCAGCGCCGGCTCGATCAGGCGCTGGTGCAGCAGCTCGGATCGCAAGGGAATGCCCGCGACCAGATTCTGCAGATACTGCTCAACGACCAGTTTCGCCGCCGGCAGCAGATGAGCGTCCCGCAGGAACTGGTGGTTCGCGCGCTGCTCGCGGGGCAGGGCGTCAGTGCGGGAGGGGGCCGGTGATGCTTACTTGGATTCATCGCCGCGCGGTCGATAAACAGCGAGCCCAAGAATACATCGCCGCGTTAAAGAGTGTCGTCAGTGACCTGTCGATTTTGGCATCGCCTGCTCAATCAAAGTCTCCGCAAGAAAGAACATCTCCTGCAAATTTGGAGACTGTTTGCGACGATTCCTGAGGCTCGATCTGGCATCTTCAATGATTGCTCGAATGTCGTCTGCCGATAGAAGATTCTTGTTGTAGAGCGTTCGCGTCATGGCGATGGTCAAGGTGAGACTAGCCATTGCTCCGGCGCCAATCGTATCTTCCATTTCCCGCCCCATGGTCTGCCCCCTCTGCTTTGGCTGAAATACTGTGCCAATCATGCGGCGGCGGCGGCCCGGCTGGAAGCGGCCAGTTTGGCGTCCTAATGGGCTGACAGTCAGCCCTCCAAAGCCATGCAATTCCAGTGGGATAACCTTTCCACAGGGGATTCATTTCCCAGGCGGGAAATGCTAGATTCGCTTCGCGCGGCTAGGGTAGCTCCCGAATAGCCCGGATCGCACGCCAGGCCGCCGCGCGTCCCTCTCGTGCGCGCGGTGCGACGCGATGCCTGATGAATTTGATCGTGCTGTTGCTGAGGCACGATATTGGCGTGACGAAATAATTAGGTTGGGACAGTCCGCACCGAAGGACAAGCCACCGGTCAGGACCGACGCGCTTACCAATGCAAGCCGCAAATTTTACGGAGCCCTGTCGCGGTGTTTCAGGGTGGATAGGGATGACCTCAACGGCGAGCCGATGCGGCCATTGCCTTCGGACCTCGCTGGAAACCTAAGCAAGCTGTTTGACTATCTTGCATGTGGCTCGATACCCGATGCGGTGTTGTGGGTGGCGGACAAGAGGCCGAAGGATGGCCCTACGAAGAGACGAGATATTCAGGTGGCGGTAGCTTATCTCGATGCCGCCAAACAAAAGAAAATTCATGACCGGACTCCGGTATTGACGGTTCAGAAGGTCTATGGGGTTAAGAACCGAAGCACCGTGCAATACTGGATGAAGAAATATCCTATTCCGAGTTCGGGTGACATCTACGGAGATGAACCCGATCGGCTTTACGAGTTGCTTCATAACGCCGGCAAGAGATTCAAACTGAATAGGTCGGTGAAGCGGTGAGCAGTTTACCCCCTATGTTTTTTCGACTTCGACAGTCTTTCTAGTTTTGGTTCTACTCCGAACAGAGCGGCGCAAGTGCGTCCGCTCCAAAGCGGAGAGAACCAATGTCGGAAAGCCCACTTGTTTATTCGTTGAAGGAAGCGTCGCGTCTCGTCGGCATCGGCAAGACGGGCTTGTATCGTGAAGTCAAGGCGGGTCGCCTGTCGCTTCACAAAGCAGGCAAACGGTCTCTGATCCGCGCCGACGAACTGCGTCGGTGGCTCGACTCGTTACCCAAGGTCGAGGCCAAAGCCGCTTAACCATCCCCCAAAATGCAACGGCCGACGCTTCCCGCCAGGAAATCCGTCGGCCGCCACATGGAGATCAAGAACAATGCGACGTTTAGAGAAAGTAATCCCTGAATTCAAGCCCGCACCGTTCGCAGGAATTCTCCCCCACCATGCCGGCCATCCGTTCCGCCGAGTGAAGCACCCGGCCGAATTGTTCGATGGCTTCGAGCTCATCGAGCTTGCCGACCGGCGCCGTCACCGATCCGTTGTCCACAAGCGGACGGGAGGCTGGGCGAATGTCTAAGCCGGCCGAATCCATCAAGGTCCGGTTGCCGAGCGGCGCGGTGAAGGAATTCACCGGCCGCGTCGGCTGGACCCTAGCCAAGCTGATCGCCGCCGGTTCCGCCGGCATATCGTCGGGCGAGCTGCCCGCCGGCCTGCGCTTGTCGCACTACATCTTTCGGCTTCGCCGTGAAGGCGTCGGCATTCTCGCCGAGCGCGAGCAGCACGGCGGCGAGTACGCGGGCACGCACGCGCGCTACCGCCTCGGTGTCGTCGTGCAGGTTGTCTCCGACGAGATCGGAGCAGCAGCATGACGGAGCAAATTGGAACCCGTTCCAAAAAGGTCCGGGGCATGGCCCGTGCCTCCCTAGACCTAATCGAGGCGATGTATGCCGCCGCCGCGGTCGCGCAGCCGATCACTGGTAGGGGCAGCAGTTGGGGGGCGCGGCCATGAACAAGCCCGCAACCCTCCCGCTCGAAGGCGAGCCCGTCAGCAGCCTGGCGCCAAAGTGCCAGAACTGCGGCGAGCACTTCACCCCGCGCGGCTCCGGCAAGGAGCAGAAATTCTGCAAGCCGGCCTGTCTTCGCGCCTATCACGATGCACCTGAGCGAAGGAATGCACGTTTGGGCAACGTGCGGGGCTCTGGCACGTTGGAAACGGACTCGGGGGAGGAGATATTCGACCCCACGCCCGAAGCCACTCAGCAGTGTGCGCTGGCGCTCGCGGGGGCCGGGGCCACGCCCGAGGTTGTCGCGACCTTCGCCGGGCTCGCCGTCCAGGCCAAGGAGGAGGCTTGCGGCGCGCCGACGCCTCGGCCGAGCCGGACGCAAAAGCCGGATTTCGACTGGAGCGAAGACGACTCGGTCGTCCTGAAGGAGCAGCCGGCGACGGCCGTCTACATCAATCCGAAAGGCTGCATCGTCATCCGGCAGGAGCAGGGACCGATGGACGACGAGGACAGCTTCGTCTTCATCGCCCCGGAGAACATCGAGCGGCTGATCGTCGAACTGCAGCACCTGGACGGGGAGCTCAGGGAGCAGCGATGAGCCGCGGCCCCTACAGATTCCGCCAGCGCGAAGTTACCCGGGCAATCAAGGCAGCCCGGGCCGCGGGCGTTGAAATCGGCGCGGTCAAGGTTGACCGGGACGGGGCAATCGTCATCCTTCCCAGATCCCCGAGCTGCAAAGCGCCGGGGCCGGACGAGGGGACGAACGAATGGGCGGGCATCCAATGAGAAAGCTCCCGAAATACGTTCAGGCATGGACTGATCGGGAAACCGGCCGGACGTATTTCTATTTCAGGAAGCGAGGGCACAAGCGCGTGCGCCTGCCTGGCCTGCCCTGGGCGCCCGAGTTCATGGCCGCCCATGAGGCGATGCTCAAGGGCACGCCGATCGAGGTGGCGGCGAAGCGGACGTTGCCCGGTTCGTTCTCGGCCTTGTGCGTGAGCTACTACAATTCCGCCGCCTTCAAGTCGCTCGTGCCGAGCACGCAGCGGACCTATCGGCTGGTCCTTGAAAAAATTCGGTCGGAAGCCGGCGATCTGCGGGTCGCGACGCTGACGCGCAAGGATATTCAGCGCATGACCGATAACCGCGCGTCACCGCGGCCGTACAGGGCGCGCTGGTTCCTCAAGGTGATGCGTTCGGTCATGCGTCATGCAGTCACGATCGAGATGCGCGACGACAACCCTTGTCTCGGTGTGCACGGGCCGAAGCTGAAGTCGAAGGGCTTCCACTCGTGGACCGATGCCGAGATAGAACAGTTCGGGGCGCGGCACCCGATCGGGACCAAGCCGAGGCTGGCCCTGGCGCTCCTGCTTTATACCGGCCAGCGGCGCGGCGATGTCGTCCACATGGGCAAGCAACATATCGGCCCGAAAGGAATCCGCGTGCGGCAGCGAAAGACCGGGACCGAGCTTGTGATCCCGGTACATACAGAACTCACGCGCACGATCGAGGCGTCGGCAATCGGCAACATGACCTTCCTGCTCACGGAGCACGGCAAGCCGTACACGCCGGCAGGTTTCGGCAATGCGATGCGCGACTGGTGCGACCAGGCAAACCTGCCGCATTGCTCAGCACACGGACTCAGGAAGGCCGCCTGCAGGCGATTGGCAGAGGCAGGATGCTCGGCCAGCCAGATTGCCGCCGTGAGCGGCCACAAGACGCTGGCCGAGGTCGAACGGTATGTACGCGCAGCGGAGCAGGCACGCTTGGCTGCAGATGCAATCAGCAAGATTGGCAGAGGAGGAAACTAGAACATCGGAGTGTCAAAACCCGCGCTGGGCTTGACACTCTGCGTAAGAAAGCCGCGCAAAATGGACGGTGTTGATAACGGGTGGCGCACCCTACGGGACTCGAACCCGTGTTTCCGCCGTGAAAGGGCGGCGTCCTAGACCGCTAGACGAAGGGTGCTGGCGCGCGGCTGATATAAAGAGCTTTGGCCGGCGCGGCAAGGAAGGATCGCCGCGCGATTTTCCGGCGCCGTGTCCGGCAGCCTTCGTTTCGCCGCCAGGGCGGGCTCAACTTCCACAGTCCGTCAAGCCAAACGGGGAGAGCCATCCATGCGCAATGCTTTGCTTTCAGGCATGTTCGCCGCCGCGGCGGTCGCGGCGCTTGTCGTTGCCCTGTCGGCCGCGCCGGCCGCGGCGCAGGGTCAGAAGGGCGCCAAGATGACGCCGAAGCCTGCCGGCCCCGGCTTCTGCACGGCCCACGTCAATGCATTCAAGTGGGGCCACATGCACTGGCGCACGTCGACAGGCGCCACGATGCCGACGCTGGCGATGTGCTACGAGCCGAACTGCCCGGCCAAGTGCTGAACCACAAGCGCTGAACCAGAAGGTTGCAGACTTCGCAAGGGGAGCCGTGCATGCGCGCAGCTCCCCTGTTTCGTTCCGGCAATCTTGTCGCGCCCAACCCCCGGTATAAGATCGCGGCCTCACTCGATTGGGGGAGGCCAGTCATGCGTATGGGAGTGATGGCAAAGACATTGCTGATCGCGGCGGCCTGCGCGCTTGCGATCGTCCTCTTGCCGGCCGGTTCCGAGGCCCAGCAGAAAGCGAAGAGTGCGAAGATGGCGGTGCCGCCCGGCGGCTGCGCCATCACGAGCGGCGTTCTCGAGAACATGCAAACCTGCGCCACCAAGTGCAACGAGTACCAGTGGTGCCCGGTGCAATGGTGCGTGCAGGGCAAGCTCGAACAAACCGCCTTCTCGTGCTGGGAGCCGAGCGGGGTTTGCGCCCCGAAGTGCTGACGCGGCCTCGCCGCTACCAGTGACCGGTGTTCGGCATCGACTGCCACGGCTCCTGCGGCGGCAGCGCAGCGCCGCGCTGCAATAGCTCGACGGACTGATTGTCCGGCGAGCGGACGAATGCCATCTGGCCGTCGCGCGGCGGCCGGTTGATGGTGACGCCTGCCTTCATCAGCCGGTCGCAGGTGGCGTAGATGTCGTCGACCTCGAAGGCGAGGTGGCCGAAGGAGCGCGCCTCGCCGAGATTTTCCGGATCCCAGTTGTAGGTGAGCTCGAGCAGCGGGGCGGGGCGGCCTTTCTTCTGGCTCTGCGCCACCTCGGCGTCGTCGTCCGGCGCCGCCAGGAACACGAGCGTGAAGCGGCCTTTCTCGTTATCGATGCGGCGGAATTCCTGGAGGCCGAGCTTGTTGCAATAGAAATCGAGCGCCGCGTCCAGGTTGCTCACGCGCAGCATGGTATGCAGATATCGCATTGATCCCTCATCACTCTGCGTCCGGTTGATCTTAGACGAAGCGGAAGCCCTGCCGCCACGGCCGGCCTGCGCGAACAGCACCGACGGAACCTTGAAATCCGAAGATGGGCGGCTCATCCTTTCGCGCCGGTCAGACCCGATCCGATCGGCGGGAAAGCAAGCATTCGCAATCTGATCTGGAACAATGCTGCAATGAACGGGCGAACGCGCCGCATGGCCGGCGGAGGGCTCTCCTGATGCTCGCCTTGAACCGCAACGCGGCGATCGAGCGGCTGTCGGAATTGCTGGCCGAAAGCCGCCGCGGCGTTGCCTTCACGGGCGCCGGCATCTCGACGGAAAGCGGCATCCCGGATTTCCGCTCGCCCGGCGGGCTGTGGACGCAGAACCGGCCGATCCCCTTCGATGAGTTCGTCGCCAGCCGCGAAGCGCGCAACGAAGCCTGGCGCCGCAAGTTCGCGATGGAGGACAAGTTTCAGGCTGCCAAGCCCGGCCGCGGCCACCGCGCGCTTGCCCGCCTGATCGCCCGCGGCAAGCTTTCCGCGGTGATCACGCAGAACATCGACAACCTTCACCAATTATCGGGCATTCCTGATGAAAAGGTCATCGAGTTGCACGGCAACGGCAGCTACGCGACCTGTCTCGACTGCGGCGAACGCTATGAGATCGAATGGGTGCGGGAGCGCTTCCATGGCGCGGGCGGCATCGCGCCCGATTGCGCGTCTTGCAGCGGACCGGTGAAATCGGCGACCATCTCCTTTGGTCAGGCGATGCCGGAGGGGGCGATGCGACGCGCGGAAGCGGAGTCGCTGGCCGCCGATCTCTTTCTGGCGATCGGTTCGTCGCTGGTTGTCTGGCCCGCCGCGGGATTTCCCGCGCTTGCGAAGCGCAATGGCGCGCGTCTCGCGATCATCAACCGCGAGGCGACCGAGTTCGACGGCATGGCGGATCTCGTCGTGCGCGACGACATCGGCGACGTTTTGGCGCCGTTTGTCGGCTGAATGCCGCGGGGTGTGGCTTCGCGCGCTTAGTCATTGCGATATCCACGTTTTCCACGGCGAATACTGCCTTCTGTCCACCGGCGCCTATGATTTGTCTCAATTTGAACTTTGCGCACGCGAATACGATGTTTATCCTATAAGTCGAATCGGCATTCGAGTGGCGGATGCCAAGAAGCGGCGACGTAAGCGGCGTCCGTCGGGCGAGCGATTATGGGGTCGGAGCGGCTGGGGCCAAAGCTCGCGTTCGGCGAGTCCGAGGCAAGAATCGAAGACCTCACCGAAGAAGCACCGGTGGGGCTCGTCGAGATCACTGGCTTCATCAAGTGGTTCGACGTTTCCAAGGGGTACGGCTTCATCGTTCCCGACAACGGCGCGCCGGACGTGCTGTTGCACGTGACCTGCCTCCGCCGCGACGGCTTTCAGACCGCCTATGAAGGCGCGCGCGTCGTCTGCGAAGCGGTCGAACGCCCAAAGGGCCTGCAAGCCTTCCGCATCCTGTCGATGGACGAATCGACCGCCGTGCATCCCTCGCAGATGCCGCCGGCGCGCACGCACGTGGCGGTGACGCCGACGAGCGGACTCGAGCGCGCCTGGGTGAAGTGGTTCAACCGGCTCCGCGGCTTCGGCTTCCTGACCCGCGGCGAGGGCACGCCCGACATCTTCGTGCACATGGAGACCCTGCGGCGCTTCGGCCTGACGGAACTTCGGCCGGGCCAAGCCGTGCTCGTCCGCTACGGCCCCGGCCCGAAAGGGCTGATGGCGGCCGAAATTCGGCCTGACTCCGGCGGCCATATCCCGTCCTCGCACTGACGCGCCAAAGTTCCACCGCCGAAAGTTCCCGAGAGCCGCGCTGCGCCAAGGCCATGCGCCGTATGGCGGTATTGACTTGCGGACCTTCCAGACAATTTAAGTGGACATGTTCGCACCCGCGCCGCGAACGAAACTGGGGGCTGGGCGCGGCGGACGGGGTTCATTGCGCAACGGTTCTCGCCTTCACGGGATTGCGTGTGCCTGCAGCGTGGCACTGGCCGCGTTGGTTCTTGGTGCGCCCGAGTGCGCCCGGGCTGAACAGGAATATCTGCTGCTGCGGCTCGACGGCTCCTATGTGAAGTGGGGTGGCCCAAAGCTCGGCACCGGCGCCAAGGCAAGCTACGCCTTCGTGCAGGACGAGATGAAGTTCGCTGGCGCGCGCAATTGCGGTGCGATGGTCGCGCTTGCGCCGTCGCTGCAACGGCTCGGCATCGCATCCGCCCAATTGCGTGGGGAGACGTCCGCGGCATTCGCCATGTGGGAGCAGGCGGCCAATATCAGCTTCGAGGAGATCGGCGATCCCGTGCGAGCCGATATCCTCATCGGCGCACAGGCAGAACCGCGCGGCCGCGCCTTTGCCAATGTCGAATACGACCACGCCGGCAACGGGCCGACGCGGCAGATCGAGCAGTCGCTCATCTGCCTGAGTCCCGAACAGCCCTGGAAGATCGGCTTCGGCGGCGACCCCACGGCTTACGATCTTCGTTACACGATCGCGCACGAGATCGGCCACGCGATCGGCCTCAACCATCCGGGGCCGCACGGTCAGCTCATGGGTTTCCAGTACCGCGAGACCTCGCGGTCGCTGCAGGCAGGCGACATCGAGGGCGCGGTCGCGCTCTACGGCAGCCGCGAGAAGGTCAAGCGCGCGGTAGTCCCGACATCGCCGAAGGCCAAACCGGCGGAAATGGGCCTGCGCTAGCGCGCGCTTGTCGGGTTACGCTAGATTTGCTCTTGATCGGTCTGGATCGGAATTCCGCTCGTCCCCGCGAAAGCGGGGACCCAGTGCCACGATCTCTGGATTCCCGCTTTCGCGGGAATGAGCGGAGTGTGCAGGGACCCGCTATCGCACTCCGCATGCTTACCCGGCGAAGCCTTCTTCTCGCAGCCTTTGCGCTTGGCCTGTTCGCGGTTTCCGCCTCCGCGGCGAACCTCGAGCGCCTCGAGATCGTCACCCGGAGCGGCGTGCACGTCTTCGACGTCGAGCTCGCCGCCACCACCGAGGAGCGCAGCAAGGGACTGATGTTCCGCCGCGAGCTGCCGGCGGGGCAGGGCATGCTGTTCGATTTCAGCGGCGAAGGCCCGGTCGCCATGTGGATGAAGAACACCTATGTCTCGCTCGACATGATCTTCATCCGGGCCGACGGCCGCATCGCGCGGATCGCCGAGAACACCGAGCCGCTTTCGGAGACGACGATCCCCTCCGGCGCCCCGGTGAAGGCGGTGCTGGAGGTGGTCGCCGGCACCGCCAAGCGTCTCGGCATTGCGCCGGGCGACCGCGTCGCGCACAGGATTTTCCGCTCGCGATAGGCCGGAAATCGCGCGCCGCATTGCGCGGTCACGGTCGTAGAGTATGCTTCGCCGCCGCCGAGGAATCCCGGCGCAGGGCCGGGCCGAACCGTGTCGGCGAATTGTGGGGGCACCATGAAGAGGTTTGCGGCGATTGCGTTGGCCGGGGGTTTTGTCCTGTCCGCGTTCAGCAGTCCGGCGTCGGCGCAAGGGGTGAGCGCGGTCGGCCTGATCTTCCACTCGTCGGTCGTCGGCTACTGCGAAGGCCGCGAGCTGACGCAGGAGGAGGCGGCAAAGACCGCCATCGGCTTCAGCGACATGTGGAAGGCGATGCGCGATTGCCAGGAGAACCGCGCCAAGCGTCAGGCAGCCCAGGCCGCGCAAGCCGCGAAGAAGAAATAGCGCTTTTCTCCGGAAATGGGGGCCCTGCGCCGCATGCTGCGGCGCGGCCCCGTGCTTGCCGGCCCCTATCGTGCATGGTAGCGAAATCGCAATCCGGGCCCGATATCCAGGGCCTCGGGGCGCGGCGGGGTGTAGCGCAGCCCGGTAGCGCATCTGCTTTGGGAGCAGAGGGTCGCAGGTTCAAATCCTGCCGCCCCGACCATCCGCCCTCGAGGAAGACAATACGGACGCACACAATACGGACGCACATGGCCGCACGCATCTACAAACCAGCCCGCACCGCGATGCAGTCGGGCCAGGCGAAGACGAAGGAATGGCTGCTCGTCTATGAGCCGGAGGCGCCGCGTCGGGTCGAGCCGCTGATGGGCTGGACCTCCTCGTCCGACATGAAGCAGCAGCTCCGGCTCCGCTTTGACACCAAGGAAGAGGCGGTGGCTTATTGCGAGCGCCACGGCATTCCATACCGCGTGTACGAGCCGAAAGAGCCCGCGCGCCGCAAGATCGCCTACGCCGACAATTTCAGCTTCAGACGCATCGGCCAGTGGACGCACTGATCTTTTTTGCATCCCGGCATCAATGCATCGCAATGCACAGCCGGGCGCAAACGTCTCCATTGTGCCCGTAACAGCGCCGGACTAAGCTGACTTCACTCTCGCCTCTGTCGTCAGAGGGGAGTCATGCTGAAGCTCTTTCGAGGCCGATTGCGACGAAGGGCAGACCGCACGCTTGCCGCTTGGCGCGGCCGTGATCGGGGCAGAAGGTGGTGCGCGCTATCGGTCTGCGCGCTGTTCCTGGTCTCCTCGGCAGTTCCGGCGCGTGCAGCCGATCCGCAGCCGGGGCTTTGGCAAATCTCCTCCAAGAGTGAACGCGGCAACGTTACGGTCGGCGAGCGTTCCGCGACTTCCTGCCTGACGCCCGAGCAGGCGAAAGAGCTGACCCAGCCGTCTGTCGATCCCGCCCTCGATGCCAGGAACGAATGCAAGGTCGTCGATAGTCGCCGCACGCGCGACGGATTGATTTCGCACATCCAATGTTCGGGCGCGGTGCCGGTCGAGTCGAAAACGGAATATGTCTTCAACAGCGCCGACCGCTACAGCGCCGTCATGACCACGACATTGACGGTCGTGCGCAAGTCGCTGACCTCGACGTTGCGGATTGAGGCACAGCGCATCGGCGACTGCCCGCGATGATCGCCGCGCGCATCAGGGGGCTTGGCTTCCTGCTGGCGCCGCTGGTTGCGCTGTTTGTCTGGGTTGCGCCGGCGCCCGCGCGCGCGAACGACATCGCCCAATGCGTCGGCGGCTGGGCCAAAACCGCCCTTGATCCGAATGCGATCAAGCAGGCCGCCGAGTTCCTGGCGAACTACGGCCAATGCGTGCCGCTGATCGCAGACCCGTCCGGACAGTTCGCAGCCATCACGTCGGCGCTGGTCGCGGCCAAGAAGGCGGGGCAGTTCAGCTCCGTCGGCCAGTGCCAGGGCATGACCCCCAATCTGCTCGCCGACGTGGCGGTGAAGGTGTCGGACAGCGTCGGCGACGTGATCGGCTTCAAGATCCCCGATGCGATCAAGAGCAAGGGCAAGCAGGCGATCGTCGACTGGATCAATTCGGTGGCCAACAGCAATCCGGCGGTCGCCTCGATCAAGGCGCAGATGAACTGCGGCTGCGCGGTGGCAACCTATGGCACCGATCAGTTCGAGAAGGTCATCAATCAGGTGGTCGACACCGCCGAGGCGTGCGCCGGCGTGATCGGCGATATCGCCAAGCTCGGTGAGGAGGTCGTCAACGAGATCGCGGAGAACCTCGATAAAGTGGCCGACGATCTCGCCGGCATCGCCGGCAATCTCGTCGACCTGATGGAAGATTGCCTGAGTGCGTCGGTCGGACAGAAATCCGTGATGGACTGTCTTGGCGAACTGCCCGACCTCGCCGCGGCACTCGGCTCGCTTTTGGGGAGCGCCGCGAGCGCCGCCGAGGACTTTCTCGATGCGCTCGGCGCCGTCACGAGTTGGGCGAAGCCTGCCTGTTGCGCGACCATCGGCAAGCTCTGGGGCGGGGCGTGCGGCGGCTGCAGCCCGCCTTCCAAGCCGAAGCCGCCGAAGATCGACCTGAACTGCCAAGGTGTGCTCTGCGCCAAGGGCATGCAGTGCGGCGGCGAGTTGAACGATCGCTGCGTACCGTGCGCCGAGAGTCTGAACTACGCGGCGCACGGCGCGACCGACGGCATGTGCGCATGCAACGAAGGCTATGCGCCGACCTACAAGACCACCGCCGGCGGTCCCGTACTGACCGCCTGCACGTGCAAGCCGCCCTTGATCGTGCAGCCGATCCTCGTCGCTTCGATCTGCAAGTGTCCCGCGCAGGGGCAGGTCGTGCAGTACAAGAGCGGCAACATGTTCTGCGACTGCAAGTGGGGCGAGAGCATGCAGGGCGGCAAGTGCCAGCCGATCAAGTGCCCCGGCCACATGGCGATCGCGGCCAACGGAAAGAGCTGCGCGCAGTTCGAGCCGATCTCGCTCAAGGATCAACCGACGCCGACCCTGACGACGAAGCCGGTGATCCCATGCCCGCCGAACTACCACCGCGTCGACGATACGTGCGTCTATTCCGGTCCGTACACGATCCCGAAGGACGGCTCGCCGCTGCAGGCGCAGCCCGTCATCCCGCCGTGCCCGCCCGATATGGCCTGGGACGGATCAAAATGCGTTCGTCTCCCCACGCGCTTGCGTGTGCCGGGGCTGCTCGATGCCAAGCCGGTCCCGCCGCGGTGTCCAACCGGCAGCACCTGGGACGGCAAGCGCTGCGCTCCGACGACGGCGCCGCCGCCGAAAGGGGTAACCACGAAGGCCGTGCCGGTCGTGCCGACCTGCCCGGGTAACCAGAAATGGGATGGCACGAAGTGCGCGTCGCCTGCCGCCCCCACACGGTCGAGCAAGCCCCAAACCTTCAAGGCGGCCCCGGTGGTCCCGCCTTGTCCGCCGAACACCCGCTGGGACGGGACGCGGTGCGCCCCGGCAGCGACCCCGCCGACGATCAAGACGCCGAGCCTGCAGCCGAGGACCGTTGCTCCGGCTTGCCCGCCAAACACGAAATGGGACGGCCGCCGCTGCGCCCCCTTGGTCCAACCCCCGCCCAAGGTGCAGCTCCTTGTCCCGCCAGCGCCGCTGCAACAACCCTCGTCGCGCGCACCTGCGGTTCGTTGACCTCGACCTGTTCCGCACCCGGCGTCGACCCGGACGGCTACCGGATGGTATCTATATTGGGGTAACAACGTCCGCGGCGATGGCCCCGTAGCTCAGTCGGATAGAGCAGCTGCCTTCTAAGCAGCAGGTCAGAGGTTCGAATCCTCTCGGGGTCACCACTTCTCCCGACTTCCCAACCGGCTTGAAGCCGGGCTGCAAGTTCGAATAGCCTCCTTCGCGATTGCCGGCTGGCGCCCACGCGCCGCCGGCGAATGACCACCGACAAAAAATATACGCGGGAGGAATTCATGAAGCTCTACATGCACCCCGTCTCGATGACGAGCCGGCCCGTCCGCCTCTTCATCGCGGAGAACGGCATCAAGGTTGATGAGCAGGTCGTCGATCTGATGACCGGCGAGCACATGCAGCCGGCCTTCACCGCGATCAATCCGAGCCAGCTCGTGCCCGTGCTCGAGGACGGTGATCTGCGGCTAACGGAAAGCTCCGCGATCCTGAAATACCTCGCCGAGAAGAGCGGCAGTCCCGCCTATCCGAAGGATCTGAAAAAGCGGGCGAAGGTCAATGAAGTCATGGATTGGCTGAACACCCAATTCTATCGCGACTGGGCGTACAACCTTTGCTACCCGCAGGTCTTCCCCAATCACAAGCGGCGTAGCGACGAGGCGCACGCCGGCGCGATCGAATGGGGCAAGCAGAACTCACAGAAATGGCTGAAGATCCTCAACGACCATTGGATCGGCCCAAACAATCAATATTTGCTCGGCAATGAGATTACGATCGCGGACTACTTCGGCTCGGGCCTTGTGACGCTCGGCGAAGTCATCCATGTCGATTTCAACAAATACCCGAACGTCGCCCGCTGGCTCGGCAATATGAAAGAGCTGAGAACTTGGAACCAAGTGAACGAAGTCTTCCAGGGGCTGGTCGGCTCGACCAAGGGCAAGCAGTTCGAAACGGTTTGACGCCGCGCTCTACGGAACTTCATGCCGGGCAATGCTGCGGGCGGGCGCCGGCCCCCCGATGCTGGCGAGGAGCTGTTTCCGAGACATCGGAATCGCCCGACCCCACGTGCCGCATTGTGTGCGTGTGCTGAAGGAAATTTATTGCCGAGCGATCAGAACCGAGCACGCGTGCGGCTTTGCCGCCGGTAGCGCCAATGCGGCTGCCGATCAAAGGCAATCCGGCGAGACCCTCACACCAGATGCTTGGCAAGACGAGCGCAGCGGCGTTGGCCATTAACGAAACCAGCACAATCACTATGATTTCGTCACCGCGGACGGCTCCACCTGGTGTGCCGATCCACGAATTCATGTATATGGCCCCTATTGCACGCTTGGGCTTCATGCGGCTAGGCTGTTTATGGGGCCTATCCTACGACGCGGGCGTACCCCAATGCTGGACGGGAATAGCCGAGTAGTTGCGCGTTCAATAGGCGACCATAGCCCCGAGCTGCGCAGCACGGATTTCAATTTTTTCCGCCTTGGCAGGCATGTTCGCTTGGTTGCGGTTTGCGTCGGCCTCGGACTCTTTTTCGGCATCAGCTATGTCAGCTTGCGGCCGGCGAACTACGCCGCGTCAGCTGTCTTGCTGATTGACCATAAGGTGATTCAGTTTGTTCGAGAAAACACGATGTTTGCAGCGTCATCCGTCGCCGGAGCATTGCTGCAGAATCAGGTTGCAGTCATTCAATCGGACGCGATCGCCCTCCGTGTTATCGAGAACCTCGATCTGGCCAAAGACAAGCAGTTTCAACGCAAGCCAGCGAGCCCGGTCGCACGGCCTGCTAACGGAGTTCCGGGAGGATCGGAGAAAGTTTCCGCAGACCCCGTCTCAGCTGCGGAGGGCACCGCAGAGTTTCGTGGCCCGCAAGAATCCGCTCTGACGGTTGAGAACATCGAGGATGTCTTGAGGACATTCAAGAGCAATCTACACGTGGAAGCCGGTCGACAAGATTATACGGTCACGATCAAGTTCACCTCTCCCGATCCTGTGAGCGCTGCAAGAATTGTGAACGAGATTTCCCGTGTTTACTTGGAGGAGCAGGCCGAGATGAACAAGCGCGCAGCCGAGGCTGCTAGCGCTTGGTTGCGTGGACGGATTGCTGAGCTTGGCACCAGTGGACGCGTGCTCACGGAGGCCAGACCGCCGACACGTCGCGCCGGGCCCGGCAGCGTTACTGTTCTTGGCGCTTCCGGTCTCGTTGGGTTGATGCTCGGCTTCGCGGCAGCGTTTGCACGGGAGTTGACAGACAAGCGCATCCGTACACCGCTCGAAGCGGTCGCGGCCACAGGGGTCGAATGCTTCGGTAGTTTACCGCACATGAAGCGGTCGCCTCGTGTCGAGCGCGCACAGGAGCACGGCAAGGCGGTTACCGGGCGCCGCGTCATTGAGCATCATCGAGATGCTTTCGGGTGGGCGCTCGATTATCCGTTGTCGCGCTTTGCTCACACGATCAACAGGATCAGAATTGCAGCAGACACGAAGACGTCCGGCGGACGATCCACGCGAGTGATCGGCGTGACTTCCGTCCTTCCAGGGGAAGGCAGAACCACCACCGCTGCCAATCTCGCGCGTGTCATGGCTAAAGCGGGGAAGCGAACCCTGCTGATCGATGCTGTTCCATACAATGCGGCGTTGTCCCGCGGCTTCTTCGCGGAGGGCGGCGCCGGGCTGCTTGGGGTGCTCAGGAAGGATGTGTCGCTCGCTGAGGCTATCTGTTCGGACGAGCGAACCGGAATGCATCTCCTGCCTTTTCCAGCGATGGCAGAGGGTGATTGGTCCGTTCGCCTGCTATGGTCCCAAGCAATGGAGGAGTTCCTCCAGGAATTGCAGCCCAAGTATGATCACGTGGTCTTTGATCTCCCGCCGCTCGGTCCGGTTGCGGATGTGGCGGACGCGGCAGCGTACCTCGACCGTTTCTTGCTGGTGATGGAGTGGGAACGGATCGACCCGGATGTCGTCTTCAGGGCTCTGGTATCCTCGGGCTCCACGGAGGATAAGCTGCTTGGAGTAGTGCTAAACAAGGTCAAGGTTTCGAGATGGCAGGCATTCATCGATCGCGAGATGCCTGCGCCACGAGTCCTATCTCATTATGTCCGTGAGTCCGCGCCCAGCCGGAACGCTGCACATGATTTGTCTGTGGTGGGATCGCCATGGTGTTGAAAATTGTCGTAAAGTGTCTCGGCGCCGTCCTACTCTTCGCCTGGCTTGCCGTCCCGGCGAATTCCGAGCGTCAGGCCTACAGGCTGGGGATCGGCGACAAACTTCGCATCAAGGTCTATGAATGGCCGGACTTGAGCGGTGAGTTTTCTGTCGGTCCAAACGGATCAGTATTCTTGATGTTTATCGGCGAGATCGTCGCGGAGAACCTTTCCGTATTAGAACTCGCACAAGAGATTTCAGAGCGTCTTAAGGTCAAGGCTCGGCTGAATGAACCGCCGAGCACGACCGTGGAGGTTTCGGAATTTCGTCCCTTCTTTATTCTCGGCGATGTCCAGAGGCCGGGAGAATACACGTACCGGCCCGGGCTCACGGTCTTGCAAGCGGTTAGTCTGGCAGGCGGTCTGTTCCGGCCGGCTGACAGTTACATGTTGAGGCATGAGCGAGATGTAATCAGCGGTCGCGGACAGGTCGCGTTGCTGATGTTGCAGATCGACCAGCTGACCGCCCGAAAGGCCCGGCTCGATGCAGAGCTGAACGAGCTCGAAACGATCGAATTCCCTGATTCCCTTCTCTCCCGTAAGCATGAGCCGTACGTGCAGGAAATAATGACAGAGGAGAGGCTGCTCTTTTCATCGTACCGGGAGCAACGCGCCGAGCAGCTCGAGGTTTTAACTATGCTGGAGAAGTTCTATGAGGCGGAAGCGGAATCGTTGGCCGCTCAATTGAAGGACGTACGCGCTCAAGTGGCCTCAGCGGAAGAGCAGTTGGAAAAGGTTCGGCAGCTCGTTTCACGCGGGTACGCCCCCACACCTCGCCAGCTCGATATGGAACGAATGATCGTAACCATGCTGGGCAATGAGCGGCAACTTGAGACCAACGTGCTCCGGGCGCAACAGAACATTGCGCAGACAAAGCAGAGAATCCTCGATCTGAATAGGGAGAGGCGGAATCGAGTCGTTCTGGAAAGCCAGCAAAGCCAAGCTGCGCTCGAAGCCGCCCAGCAACAGCTCAAGACGGCAAAGCATTTGCTCGTCGAGGCGACGCTGATCGCGCCGACGCTGCTGCGGCGAAATCAGCAGGAGCTCGCGATCGAGCCTATGTACGAGATTGTCCGAAGAGTCGATGGGGCGGTTGAAAAAATTCCCGCTCAGGACGAGGTACTCGTTGAACCCGGTGATGTTGTCAAAGTGCAGAAGCAGCTCGATACGCCATTACCATTGTCCGCGGCTCCTTCGACTGCGCCGATGGTCGGCGCAGCAGAACGCTTGCTCGGGGATCGCCCCTCGCAGCCGCGCTAGCAAAGCCCGGGCGGCAGCGGCAGTTCGTCGAAGCGGATGCCGCGTTGCATTTCCGCAACTTCAGGCGCTCAATCCCCATCCATATCGCGCAAGCAGTGCCAGCAAGTTCTTGTTGCGCGCGAACCGGTCGATTTGGCTTTGTGACAGCGCCGTCGCGAAAGCTGCTCGACAACAGGCCAGTCTGATATAATTGAAAAAAAGTCCAGCGTGGCAGCCAGTCGACGAAATAGGTGCAGGCGACTTGTCTTGTTGAAGAGAACCCATTGAAGGGTGTTCAATAGATGCATTCGGATTTGCCGCAGGGATCCTGCTCCAAGCGCCTCGTTTTCTTGGCCGGAGCACTTGCGACGTTCGTCATAGCCATCGTCATCCTCATCCTATCACTTGTCCCGTCGCAGGAAGCAGGGAGTGGGTCAGATGTCGAGGGGCATATACTCGCCTATGCCGCGCTTACCTTTCCGCTTGCATGCGTGTGTCCCACCTATGCGCCATGGATCTTTGTGGCCAGCTTTGCACTCGGCGGATCAATTGAGTTGGTCCAGCCATTGGTCGGAAGGTATGCCGAGTGGCATGATGTGTTCGCCAATGTGGTAGGTGCGACGACGGGAATTCTGCTGGGCTCGTACGCGGGCTACCTGTTCCGAAAGATGCGGTAATCCGAAATCCCCTGAGGCGAGCATTTCCGTAAAGAGAAATCGCATAGTTTCTCCCGGCCATCATGACCAAACATTAGCAGAAACCGGAAGTTAAGCTCGCACAACTTCGCGTAGCACGGCCTCATAGGAGTCAAGAATAGCCGTCCTATCGAACTTGGCCAATTGAGCCGGGATATGCTGCTGCAATTTTTCAATCTCACCCGGATGAGCCAGCAGTTCTCTGAGAATCCCGGCCAGCGCTTTTGAGTCTTCCTTAGGAAATATATATCCGCATGATCCGATCACTTCTGGCAGTGCACCGCTGTCAGCCGCGACGACGACGCAGCCGCACGCGAGCGCTTCCAGAGCAACAAGTCCGAATGCCTCGTCGCACCGGGATGGAACAACAAGTATTCGATGACGGTTCAACATTTGCACAAGTGCTTCGCCTTCAAGCGCTCCGGGGAAATCGACAAGCGGGCCGATCCCTTCGGTAGTGGCCTGAGCCTTCAGCGCCGCTTCCTCCGGTCCAAACCCGATCACGGTGGCTCTTGCCTCCATGCCCTGAGCGGCCAACTGGGCGACCGCGTCGATGAGCAGGTCCGCCCCCTTGAAACGTTCGAAACGTCCGACGAAAGCAATGTCCCGATCACGTCGAAAGTGCCGAAGGACACGAAATATCCGCGCATCGTACGAGTTCGGCACGATCCTTCCAGGGAGCCCTGCGTCTTCCCGGAGTTCCTTGCTGACAAAAACATTATAGCCAGTTCTGCATACGACGCGCTTCAGCCATCCAAGGTGCGGGGTGTGGTCACCAATTTTGCGAAGGGAGATGTGATGCATGAAAACGAGAGGTTGGGAAACAAGAAGCAGCGGCCACAGACTACGCAAACTGATTTGATTTTGCCACACGATGTCAGCTTCGCGGACCAGTCGAAAAAGCGTCGACGCCGTGGGTTGTCGAACGACGGTAAACGGAAATTCGCGACCGTCGCCCGGCGTTGTGGTGACCACAGTGACTTGATGACCCCGTTCTGCAAGTCCGCTGGCGAGAAACAGACCAGCAGTTTGCAGTCCGCCAATCGACGGATAGAAAACGTAAGAGGAAAGCAGGATGCGCATAGCGTCCTCCGCCACGCAATTCCTGCGCCCGATCGGTCAGCGGACATGCCGCCGACGTCTCGATCGCATCTGTATGAGAAAGCGGGATTGCCCCTTACGCAGGGGCCGCCGTCATGTGCCGGCTGAGGGTGGCGCGCGCGAGAACGAGGACCAGAAATAAACACTGATTGTCGCGCGGATTTCGATCCGGGCGGAGAGCGCGGATGTTCGAGACGGAACGGCTATCGCGATGCGCGCACGATCGACCGGTTTTCCGATGAAGCCGCCCCCGTCGTTTGATCGGTTCGACACGGGCGCCGCCTGAACAGTTTTTCCTTCGTGTGCAAACAGATACCAGTCAAATGCGTGAAGCTCATCCTGCTCGTGCGTTTCGGGGATGGGGGAAAATCCAGGCGTTGCAGGTGTAAAGACGGTTACGGCCGACACGAAGAGCAACGCTAGACACGCGCCAACGAGGCCCCGCAACGGCCGAAGCCTACAAACGAATGTCGCAAGGGTTTCGACTTGCCTCATGGTGCGTAAGTCTAGCATTTCCCTCCAGGGTCAGGGTGACGGCCAGTCAACCTTCGCACGAGATGTTCCGCCATCCGAAAGGCCAATGCAACCGCGGTCAAAGTCGGGTTAGCGAAGCCGCAGGTCGGAAACACCGCGCTTCCCGCTACGAACAACCCCTTGGTGCTCCAAAGCTCGCCATTCTCGTCCACCACGCTCGTTCGCGGATCAGACCCCATGCGGGCCGTGCCGATATGATGGCCGCCTCCCGGCCCGATCACTTCCGGCAAGCGCTCGGCAAAGTCGGGCTTCAGTTCAACTTGACCAAGTCCGGCTCGATCCGAAGCTTGTGAAAGGATACCATACGCACGCGTGATGGAGGCAAGGTCGGCTTCATTGACGCGCCAGCGAATGGCGAGCCGCGGCACGCCATAAGGGTCTGTGGTTGCACCGAGTGCAACGCGCGACTCCGGGTCCGGCGATTGCTCGGCGTCGAACGCCATTGGATAGGTTGCATCTGGCCGTAGCAAGAACACCGATGGCAACTTGCGCGCCGCAAATGTCCGCCGCCAGAGCCAGTCAATTCCAAAGCGTGCGAGCCGCGGAAGGCCTGTGGCAATATTCAATCCGTGCCGCAGGACCAACGTAGCGGGCGAGACTTGACTGGCGGTCCCAAACGCTAGCTTGCGTGAATATTCCGGAATCACGAAGCTCTTGGCGAAGGCCATCGCAGACAGAATCGAGTCTCCGTGTGACGGGTCAACAATCGAATGAACATTTGGGCGGAACACGATATTCCGAATATCGTTGCGCCGTCTGGCTTCGGGAGAAAGCAGAATAAGGCGACGGGCGTACACGCCATCGCGGGTCATCGCGTAATCAAAGCAACCGCCACTTTCGGTGTGTCGCAGCCGGATGGATCCAATCGTCCCGCCGAGATGCGTCATGTAGAACCGGCCCACGAGGTCGTGTTCGTTGCCTAGTCCGGATGGTCGGTGGTCGCGCGATGCCAGCAACAACCTTGGCGTTTCCAGCCCACCGCAGGCAATGACGACCGTTGTGGCCCTGAGGGTGAGGCGTCGGTCAGATTCGGCCCGGAGTTCGACTCCGAGGACATGCTCCGCATCGGGAGTCGTCAGGATGTTTGTGCAGGTAGCGCCTCGCAGTACGATGACGTGCTCGGACTCAACGAGCGTCTTCCCCCACTTTTTCCAGACATTTGTCGGCTCGCTGAAACGCTCGATCCGATTCAGCTTGAGATCTGGATCGGCGATATCATCGACGGCCGCCGACTTGACCGTCGGGGAAAGCACGGATGTCGAAAAGTCCTCTTCGCCGGCCTGCAGGAACCGAAGCGCATCCGCAATCCACGAGCCGACCTCCTCATAGGAAACGGGCCATCGCGGGGAGGAAGGACTTCCTTCAAAATCTTCACGGTCAAGTGGAATGCAACGGCCGCCCCAAACCGAGGTCGTTCCGCCGAGGACCATCCTTCGTCCCAGCACGGTCGAAGGATGTCGTGGATCGACGATGTGATCCTCTCTGAAGAATTGGGTCTGACGATGCTTCTCGAACCTCGGTCCGCCGGCTTCTACCAGCGCGATCCGCCCGGCGCGGCCGGCAAGGCGCATCGCAAGTGCAACTCCCACTGCTCCCGCGCCGACAATTGCCACATCAAAGGTCGGGAGTGACTGGTCGGACAAAGAACTGGCAGCAGCCATCATTGAAGGGAACGGCAGAAGCGCCGCCGACTGAATTACGGTTACCGGCCCGGCCGAAAATATATTGTAGCATCAGATGCGGGAAGTGGCGGCAACCTCGGCACATCTGACGCCTTGCAGCGTCTCCCATCAAGCTCGGAGCTAGCCCATAGTTAAATTTACCGACCAATGAAGGAATTAGCCATCCAGGACCCTAAACGACCCCCGACCGCTTTGCAGACCCCATTATCTACCCTAGGATTGGTTTTTAAGAGACCGTGCGGGTTTCCGGTACAGTGATGTTTAGTCCACAGCCGCGGCTGCGTTTGTACGGGATGCCTGGCGCTCTCGTGACGGTCGCCAAAGCATATCTCACCGGCAGCGTGAACCGCGGGCAGGACCTCCAACGGCTGGAGGCGGAGCTTCTCCGATATACGGGCGTCAATCATGCGGTCACCGTCTCGCAATGCAGATATGCGCTGCACTTGCTGGTCAAGCATCTCGTCAAACCGGGCCAGAAAGTCATTTTATCCCCATACACCATTCACGACGTGATCAACATGGTAATTGCGGCAGGGGCAATCCCTGTCTTCGCCGACATCGATAAAGAGACTTGCAATATTAGTTTGGAAGATGCGCGCAGTCTGATCGACGAGAACACCGGCGCGATTTTGATTACGCATTTTCAGGGAATGGCGTGCGATGCAATGGCGTTTCGCCGGCTTTGCGACGAGCACGGAATTAAGCTGATCGAAGACTGTGCGCAGGCTTTCGGCGCAATGACCGGCAATCGGCTGGTTGGCACTGTGGGACATGCCGGAGCGTACAGCTTCAATCGCGTCAAGAATGTCAACAGCTTCTATGGCGGAGCGATTGTCACCGACGACGCCGAGCTTGCCGCAAGGATTCGACAGGAAGTAGGGTTACTGCCGCCAATCCAGCCGCGTCGGCTGCTCAAGCAAATTATCTACTGCGCCGTGCGCGAACTGCTTTCCGTCACGCCCGTGTTTCAGCTCGTCACCTATCCCATTGTCCGCTTTGCATCGTTGCGCGGATCTCGCGCAGCCAACAAGGTCATCAATACCGAAGAGCATCCGGTGCGGCGTGATACGCTAAGTGAATTCCTGCGGTGCCGCATGACTCAGATGCAGGCACGTATCGTTATTCAGCAGCTCGATTCGGTAGAACGCAGCATCGAGCGCCGCAGCCAGATAGCGGAGAAATATTATCAGGGCCTGAAGAACATTAGAGGATTGCAGCTACCGCCGCGACGAATGGATCACAGTCACATCTATCTCGGTTATCCGATCCAGGTCGAAGACCGCGACGCATTCATCAGACACATGATGCGAGCAGGCCGGGATATCGCAATTCAGCACTGCGGGAACTTGGCTGACGAGAAGTGTTTCAAGTCATTCCATCGCGATTGCCCGAATGCCCGCTGGGTCGCGCAACGCGTCGTATTGCTGCCCGATCATCCGAAATATTCGGATCGTGAGGTTCAGCGAACGATCGCCGCCACGCGGGCATACTTTGAAACGAGCGAAAACCCTCTTGGGTGAGCCGACAAGGCAGGTTGCTTAACGCTACTCGGTCCTTGTTCGAGTCTGCGGGATTGTGTTGCGGCGTCTGGAAAAATGTTCTTGGCCGCCAAGTGCGAGTCGGAGTTTAGGCTCCATTGAAATGAACATAGTATGGTCGTCGATTGAGCTGGTGCAAGATATAGCTGCCGACCAGAAGAAGCGGTCGCGCCAATGGTAGCTTGCTTATGTTGGCGTAGCGGAGCTTTTTCTGTTTGCTGGCATGCGCCGAAGACACTGAGACGTCTCGGACTCTGTATTTGATCAGCGGTTCAGGAATCCGGTATCTCGTAGTCGAGTTTTCGGTATCATCCCACCAAATTCCACTGTCTGTTGCTCGGTCGTAGATCGACTTGTCGCGAAATGGAAATTTGAGCATAAAATCGCGACGTATCATCCACGCACTCGGCATCGGAGTGTACTTCGCTGTTCCATACGCAAAGACGGTGCCGTCCTCCCGCATGAGAAGATGATCCACTCCAACAAAATCCGCGTCGTGACTTCGCAAGAACGCCAGCTGTGCTGCCGTTTTGGTCGGCAGCCAGACGTCATCCGCATCGAGGAACGCTATGAATTCTGTTTTCGCTTCGGCGACTGCCGCATTGCGTGTGGGGCCGGGCGGACTCATCGGGATGCGCAAGATGCGGGCTTCCGGACAATCACCCATGACGTCTTCGATCCAGTTGTTGGACGTCTCCACAACCACGATGATGTCGCAGGGTTCGGTTTGCTCGCGGATGGAACGGATGGCTTCGCCAACAAAAGGCCGATCACCAGCCGTCATGCAAGGAACGATCGCCGTTACCGCCTTAGCCACGAACCGTCTCCCCCAGGATCAGAGCTATACTCCCGGTGAACCCAGACCGTTCCAACGCACTCCAGCCGTCGATATCGAACGTTGCCAAAGGTAGTAAATACCGCTGAAATCACAAGAACGCATCGGCCGATTAGTTAATCTTCATCCTTCGTTCGAGCAACTCGACCTTTGCCCGGAAAGGCTTGACCGCGCAACGTCAATTGGTCGACTATTCAATAGGGCGGCGACGATTACAAGGATGCCTCACGGACGCAATGGTTTGGCTGTACTAATGATCGGCTTCTCAGCCCGAACAATAGAGTCGAACTAGCTGCGTTTAAGGCTAGCGCGAAGACCGCCATGTGGAATCCAAGTGTTGGTCATCTCGCGGATATCTCCGGCAGAGCGAAATATGCGCTTCGCACAATCGCCCTGCTAGTTCGATCCCGCGCTCCCATAAGCGTGATCGCGAGATATCTGCAGAGCCTTCTTCACAAAATCGCACACTTCTCGGCGTATAAGTCGAAATCATTGGAAGTCAGTCGGAGCATGGCGGCGATTGGCGTATTCAGCGTGGATTGGTTCTCGGCAAAAGCGCCATATTGGTTGAAAATATTTGAAACGCAGAATTTCCATCATCAGTTCATCAATGCTTTGGAGATTGGAAGTTGGGAGGGGATGTCCGCGTGTTTCCTCCTCAGCAATTTGAGAAATGCGTCATTGATTGCAGTGGATACCTGGGAAGGAAGCGACGAGCACGTCGGAATGAAGAGCGTGCAAACGATAGAGGAGATTTTCGACTCGAATGCCGCAAAATTTGGCAATCGCGTGCGAAAATACAAAGGAACATCTGCATCCTTCTTTTCGGAGTATAAGGGTGAGGAGCAATTCAACTTTATCTACGTCGACGGATCGCATTGCGCGGATGACGTTGTTTGCGACGCGATAAATGCTTGGCGGCTTCTATCAAGAGGAGGGGTGATTATTTTTGACGACTACATATGGGAGTTTTATCCGAAGACGCGCGACAATCCTGTCACGGCAATCAACGCATTCCTGTATATGAAGAAGGGAGAGTACGAAATCCTGGATGTCTACGAGCAGCTGTGCCTCAAGAAGTCCTGAACGGTTCGATCGTGATTCCATCAGGCGAAATTGAATTGGAATGTGTGGGATAGTCGGAACAATAGGAATTCCAGAAATCGACGCGTCCTTCCGCACACTCGTCGATTGCCTTGCCCATCGTGGTCCTGACGCCAATGGAATATTCGAGGAGCGGTTCGCCGGTCAGGACATAAAGCTTGGTCACCGCAGACTTTCAATCATAGACCTGTCTGACGCAGCCAATCAGCCGTTCGAGAAAGACGGTCTCGTACTCGTCTACAACGGTGAGGTTTACAATTATCGCCAGCTGAAATCCGAGATTGAGAGATCTGGCGTAACCTTTCGAACGAACTCTGACACCGAAGTCGTACTCGAGGCATGGCGGCTGTGGGGAGCGAAGAGCCTGCTTCGGCTACGCGGCATGTTCGCATTTGCACTTTATGATCGACGCAGCGGCAGTCTGGTGCTCGCCCGCGATCCGTTCGGAATCAAGCCGCTCTTCGTGCTGAGCAAAGGAACCGGTCTAGCCTTTGCCTCCGAGCTCAAGGCCTTACTTCCTATTCTCGGAGCAGACGCGGCGATAGACGACACCGGGGTTATTGCGTCGCTCGTCTATGGCTGGCTTCCCGATGAATTCTGCATGTACCGGCAGATCACGAAGCTCCAGCCGGGAAGATGGCTTGAGCGAAGGATAGATGGAACGATTGCCGAGCATGTCTACTGGGACCCGGTCAGGGAGACCGTGGAGCAACAGCATCTGCCGCTCGACATCGAAGAACTTCGTCACGTTTTGAAAGAGTCGGTTGAGGCGCACATGGTGGCCGACGTTCCGGTGGCGACATTTCTTTCCGGAGGGCTCGACTCCAGCCTGATTACGGTGCTTGCTCGCCGCCAAGTCGACAATCTGGATTGCTTTACAATCGCGTTCCGGCCGGAAGATCAAAAATTCGAAGCAATGCCGGACGACCTATCCTATGCGCGCCAAATTGCCAAGGCCGCTGCGGTGAATTTGCACGAGGTCGTCATTCAACCTGATCTGGTAAAGATGTTGCCACAGATGGTGCACATCCTCGATGAGCCCATCGGCGATGCTGCGGCAATAAACGCATACGTTATCTGCAAAGGAGCGAGAGATCTCGGCATAAAGGTCTTGTTGTCGGGCATGGGCGCGGATGAAATATTCGCCGGCTATCGCCGCCATTACGCATGTATGCTGGCAGCTCGCTATCTGCAGTTGCCGACGTTCCTGCGCAAAGGATTGATCGAACCGCTAACGGATGCGCTGCCTGCGGCCGGACGCAACAGGGGATACCAGACGCTGCGCTGGGCTAAACGTTTCACCAAGTTCGCCAGTCTACCCGAGGAGCAAGCGTTCCACCGCAGCTACGCCCTGCTTGGACAAGATGACCTTCCATCCGTCCTGAACAGGGATTTTTCACGCGAAGTCGAGCGCGTGTTTCGCCACCACGCGGAGGTTTATGCGCAAGGATCCCCCGACGATCAGGTCAACCGCATGTGTCAGGCGGACGTGAGATTGTTTCTTTCGGGTCTCAATCTCGCCTACACCGACCGAGCATCGATGGCTGCATCGACGGAAGTACGTGTGCCGTTCGTGGATGTCGAGGTTGTTCGTGCCGCCTTCCGGATTGAGGGGAGGGAGAAGATCCACGGGCGAAATGGAAAACTGGCGCTCAAGAGGGCGGCAGAAGCCTGGCTGCCGAAATCGATCGTCTATCGACCGAAAGGATTGTTCAGTGCTCCCTTGCGGGCGTGGGTGCGGAAGGACTTGAGAGAAATGGTGGACGACATCCTTCCGAACGGTGAACTTGTGCGGCGAGGGTACGTCAAGGCCGGTTATATCCGCAATCTCATCGATAGCGATCGTGTCGGACGGCATGATTACAGCAAGGAAATCTGGCACCTCCTGACTCTGGATTACTGGTTGAGAAACCAAAAAGCGGCCGCCTCAAGACAAATTTTGCCAACCCCCGCGGCAGCCAACCTTTGAAACTACGGTCCCCCATGAAACAGATCGCCCAACATTATAAGAGCGGAGAGCTGAGCCTGCTTGATGTGCCGGTTCCAAGCTGCAAGCCGGGCGGCGTGCTCGTGCGCACTGCATTTTCCGTAATTTCTCCCGGAACGGAGATTATGAAAGTTTCCGAGAGCAAACTCTCACTGCTCGGGAAGGCCAGAGCAAGACCGGATCAGGTGAAGAAAGTAATCAATGCGGTTCGTCAGCAAGGTTTGCTGTCGACTTTTCAGAAAGTCATGAATCGCCTCGATTCGTATACGCCCCTCGGATATTCGCTAGCCGGCGTCATCGTGGAGTTAGGGGCGGGCGTGGAAGGGCTTTACGTTGGGCAGGCGGTCGCCTGCGCCGGGAACCAATACGCACTTCACGCCGAATACAATTGGGTTCCGGAGAATATGTGTGCTCCAGTGCCGTCCGGTATCGGATTGGATCAGGCGGCGTTTACGACGATTGGAGCGATCGCATTACAGGGATTGCGCCAGGCAGACGTTCGACTAGGGGAAACTGCGTGCGTAATTGGCCTTGGCCTGATCGGCCAGATCCTCGTTCGGATCCTCCGAAGTACGGGTGTTCAAGTCGTCGGAATTGATATCGTACCCGATCGTTGTCGGGCGGCTGAGGCTGCCGGTGCAGCGATATGCACCATTCCGGGCGCTCCGGATTTCGCGCGGTTCACCCGCGAAGTGGCCGCGTTGACCGGAGGTCATGGTGTTGATTGCGTCTTCATCACTGCCGGCGGCAGTGACAACAAACCGGTAGAACTTGCCGCCGAACTCGCCCGCGATCGCGCGAGGGTCGTTGATATCGGCAAATGCAGAATCGATTTGCCCTGGAACGCCTACTACGAGAAAGAGCTCGAGTTTCGTTTTTCTCGCTCCTATGGACCCGGCCGTTACGACCCAATCTATGAGGAGGGGGGCATCGATTATCCAATCGGGTATGTGCGGTGGACGGAACGGCGCAATATGGAATGCGTCCTCGGCCTACTTCGCGACGGGCGCTTGGACTTCGCACCATTGATCACCCACGTGTTCCCTTTCGAATCCGCCGTCGATATTTACGAAAGAATGAATAAAGGCGACGTTCCCGGTCTCGGAATTCTCTTCAGGTATCCGGAAACATCTCCTGTCGTTCGGCGGTTGGTCAGCCGCAACATTTCTCCGAAAGTGGCCGGCCAAATCCGACTCGGTGTCATTGGCGCAGGAAACTACGTGTCGAGCATGCTGCTCCCACACCTCGTTCGCCGCAACGATGTCGCCCTTATGGAAGTCGTCACGAACACCGCACTGTCTGCGGCAAATGCAGTCAGGAAGTTTGGGTTCGCTCGTTCGGCGACAGACAGCACCGGTCTCATGACTGCCGACGACATCGACGCGCTGCTGATCGGCACACGTCATGCGACCCACGCCGAACTTGTGTGCGCCGCGCTTCGGGCAGGCAAGGCCGTTTTTGTCGAGAAGCCGCTTGCGATCACGCGTGAATCTCTATCCCAAATAGTGCGCACGATCGAAGAGACCGGCAACGACCGTCTGATGGTTGGTTTCAACCGGCGCTTCTCTCCTTTACTTAGCCAGTTGAAGCAGGAGTGGGAAAGGCGCATCGGCCCTCATATGATTCACTATCGGATCAATGCAGGCCCGCTCGAGAAGGGGTCTTGGTATCTGCAATCCTCGACCGAAGGCTCCCGCTTTGTCGGCGAGGGCGGCCACTTCATTGATACGGTGAGTTGGTGGCTGGAAGCAGATCCGCTGCAAGTCACCGCCGCGGCGACCGTCGGCGACCAAGATAATCTTTCTGCGATCTTCAGGTATCCCGACGGTTCGCTGGCGACTATCAGTTATCTGACGGACGGCGATGCACGCCTGCCCAAGGAACGGATCGAGATTTTCGGAGAAGGTAAAGTCGCGTGTTTCGACAATTTCTCGCAGTTTGTGCTATGGCAAAACGGCCGCTCGATGACGAGACGCGCCCGCACGCTCGACAAGGGGCAGCAAGGGGAGTTGGACGCTTTCATATCAGCAGTCAAGGGTGGCGATCGAATGCCAGTAAATGTCGAATCGCTGTTGACCACCACGGCCGCGACGATTGCGGTGCAGGAGAGCGTTGCTGCCAATATGCCGATCTCTCTTGCGAGTGCAGGCCATGCTGGCGCACGTGAGTTCAAAGCTGCAGCCGAAGTAGAATGAACGCGACCTGGTACTGGCGCCGCCTCAGGCGGATGGCGCCCTCGGAAGTCGTCGGACGAGCGCGCGACGCAGCTGTTCGCAGGTTCTGGAAATATCGATACCTTGTCCGCAACGCTTCTGAATCACAGAGCGCATCTCTGTACCGCGCCGGATTCGTCGGAACGCTTCCACCGATGGAAGCCGCGCAGTTGCCGGAGTTCGCGCGCGATAGCTTATTGAAGGCTGCCGAAGATGTGCTGGAAGGCCGCTGGTGCGTTTTTGGCACTCCCCACCCCAAGTTTGACGAATATCCGGACTGGTTCGTGGACGCTCGCAGCGGCTGCCGAGCGCCGAACGATGACTATGCGTTCGACATTCCTTATCGAAACGAAGATCGCATAGGAAATATCAAATACATTTGGGAGCCGTCGCGACATCATCATTTGACCGTGCTCGCTGCGGCCTATGCCGTAAGCAGGGACGAGCGCTACACGCGGCGCATCGCCGACCACTTGCAATCGTGGTGGCGAGAGAATCCGTTTTTGCGCGGTCCCCATTGGATCAGCGGCATCGAAATTGGTATTCGACTGATCGCTTGGGTATGGGTTCGTAGACTTCTAAGCGAATGGGGGGGAGCCGCCGAACTCTTTGAGAAAAATCCGCGGTTCCTAAGCCAGCTCCATCAGCACCAGCGGTGGCTTTCGATGCTGCCAAGCCGCGGCTCTTCTGCCAACAATCATCTCGTTGCGGAGGCTGCCGGACAATTTGTGGCCGCGAGCGCATTCCCCGTTTTCAGCGAGAGCCAAAACTGGCGGGAGCATGCAGCGGACGTTCTCCGCAGGGAGGCGGTCGCACAGACTTATTCGAGTGGGTTCAATCGCGAGCTCGCCACGGAATATCAGGGGCTGGTGCTGGAGCTGTTCCTGGTTGCGGCAATCGAAGGCGAGTTGACCGGCTGCCCGCTTGGAACGATCGTCTGGGATCGCGTTCGCGCCATGACCGACGCGTTGGCAGCAATTCTGGACGTGAAGGGAAATCCGCCCCGTCAAGGAGACGGTGATGACGCGAGTGGTCTGTTGCTTGACGCTCCGGCATATAATCGATGGACGGCCCTTCTTTCGACCGGGCGCGCGCTGTTTGGCGGCCTGCCTTGGTGGCCTCCCGAATCCGAGCGCGACTTAAGAACTTACGTGTGGACGCGCGGGGTTACTGTGCCGCCTTTGCGTGAGCGGCGGCCTTCAGAGCGTCCCAGTCTGTTTGCAGACGCTGGTCACGTTTATCTCCGAAAGAACGAGATCGGAAAAGAGATTTGGTGCCGATGCGATCACGGACCGCACGGGTTCCTTGGTATCGCAGCACATGCTCATGCCGATGCCCTTTCGATCGAGCTTCGGGTGAATGGTATCAACGTTCTGGCCGACCCGGGGACGTACTGCTATCACGGCGAAACCGATTGGCGGGATTATTTTCGATCGACCATCGGGCACAACACCCTTGAGCTTCTCGGCCAGGATCAGTCGATATCCGGCGGCCCGTTCCTCTGGACAAGCCACGCGGAAAGTAGGCTGATCAACGTCTCGGGGTTAGATGAAGGTGCTTCAGGCGCTACGTGGCAGGCGGAACACTTCGGTTATGTGGGACGTGGCGGCCCCGTACACCGGCGCACAGTAGAGTTTGACCGGGGAACGCTAACATTTACGATTAACGACCGAATTTACGATGGCCGCATGAATCTGGTGCCGGCACGTCTCGCTTTTCATTTTGGGCCAAGCGTAGAATGCGATTTGACTTCGACCGGCGTAAACTTGTCGTGGCCGGGGGGCGAGGGCCGTTTTGAATTGGCCAATGAGCTAAGTTGGTCGCTTCATCGCGGTGAGACCAACCCGCCGCTTGGTTGGTATTCGAAATCGTTCGGCACGAAGACCCCGGCATTCACGCTGGTCGGCGCGGGCAATATATCGAACGGGGTGGCTCTCGTTAGCCGACTGCAAGTCTATTGATGCTGCACGCGGGCGGAGGGCGCAGCACCGAAGGAGATTGTTGCTTACGGTGCCTCGACGAGTAGGAGTTGCTCGGAGCAATGCTTGTACAGAACGCGAGTAAGCCGCGAGCGCGACGCGTCCTCATCATCGTCGAGAACCTTCCAGTGCCCTTCGACCGGCGTGTCTGGTCTGAAGCCACAACCCTTCGCAACGCAGGCTATGAGGTCTCGGTAATCTGTCCCAAGGGACGCGGCTACGAGGCTGCGGAAGAAACCATCGATGGCGTCCACGTCTTTCGGCACAGCCTGCCATGGGAAGCCAGAAGAGCGTCCGGCTATCTCATCGAGTACACAATAGCGCTATTCTGGGAATTTGTACTGTCGCTGAAAATTGCGCGGCGACAAGGTTTCGATGTCATTCACGCCTGCAATCCGCCGGACCTAATTTTTCTTATCGCGCTTCCATTCAAGATATTCGGCGGGAAACGATTCCTGTTCGACCACCACGACGCGAATCCGGAATTCTTTGAGTCAAAATTCGGTCGCCGCGGTCTCTTCTGGAGGCTCTTGCTGCTCGCCGAGCGATGGACCTTCAAGGTCGCAGACGTCTCGATTGCGACCAACGAGTCGTATCGGCGGATCGCGATCGAGCGCGGTCGCATGCCGCCTGATCGCGCATTCATAGTGCGCTCCGGTCCCAATCTGGATCGGGTAAAGCCGCTGCCCTGCGAACCACGCTGGCGTAACGGCCGCACTCACCTGGTCGGATATGTTGGCGTGATCAGCCACTCAGAGGGGCTGGACTTGCTACTGGAATCGGTTTCGCACATCGTGCGAAAAAGGGGTCGAACGGATATTCAATTCGTTCTCGTTGGCGGCGGTCCGGAATGGAACGCGATCAAGCAGCTATGCGGCGAGCTCGACCTGCACGAGTTCGTGACGCTTACTGGCAGGGTTGATGACAAGACGCTCCTTACAATTCTCTCAACAGCCGATGTCTGCGTAAACCCAGACCGCGTCACGACAATGAACAACATTTCCACGATGAACAAGATCATGGAGTACATGGCCCTCGAAAAGCCGATCGTCCAATTTGACGTAATCGAGGGACGGTATTCGGCTCAGGAGGCCTCACTCTATGCAAACCCGAACGATCCCGCGGACTTCGGCGACAAGGTATTGGAGCTTCTCGACGATCCGCAGAAGCGCAGCCGCATGGGACGGTACGGAAGACAGCGGATACTGAACGAGTTGGCTTGGCAATACGAGCAACCGAAACTCCTTCGCGCCTATGACAAGCTGTTCGAGTTGTGCGACAGGTGCGCGCCTGCTCAAGTTCCGGGAACCAAGGGTCAAGAATGAAGATTAGCGTATTTGGTCTCGGTTACGTGGGGAGCGTCTGCGCAGCGTGTCTCGCTGATCGCGGACACACGGTCATCGGCGTCGACAGCGCGGCGTCGAAGGTCGATCTCATTCGATCCGGTCGGGCGCCCATCGTCGAACCGGAGATAGGGGCGCTAATTCAGCGCGCGGTCGCAAGTGGCCGGCTCACCGCTACACTGGATTCCGCCTACGCGGTCGCGCATACGGAAATGTCGATCGTTTGTGTCGGGACACCCAGTCAACCGAACGGATCACTTAGTCTTGCGGCGATTGAGGCGGTTTCCAGGGAAATCGGGAAGGAAATCGGGAGAAAAAGAACCCGGCATGAAGTGGTCATTCGCTCCACCGTCGTACCCGGCACCACTCGCGAATTTATCATACCGAGACTTGCCGAATCGTCCGGAAAGAAACCCGGCGACGGGTTTGGACTCACATTCAATCCTGAATTCCTCCGTGAGGGATCGTCTATCGGCGATTTCTTGAACCCATCAAAGACTGTTGTTGGCGGAATTGATCAGGTTTCGATCGCCGCGGTTATGTCGCTCTATACCGATCTTCCCGGCGCAAAAATTTCGACCAGCATCGAAGTGGCAGAGATGGTCAAGTATGTTGACAATAGCTGGCACGCCTTGAAGGTTGTCTTTGGTAACGAGATCGGTGTTCTTGCCAACGCTCTGAACATAAACAGCCATGACGTGATGAACATCTTTTTTGAAGACAAGCGTCTCAATATATCCACCGCATATCTACGACCGGGATTCGCATTCGGCGGCTCTTGCCTGCCAAAGGATTTGCGTGCGCTCGCCCACCTTGCCCGCAATAAGGATCTTAACCTGCCGGTGCTCAATCATATTATCGACAGCAACAAGATGTTGGTAGATCGCGGAGTTGATTGGGTTCTCAGACAATCAAAGAAACGCATTGCGATTCTTGGGATTAGTTTCAAATCCGGCACGGATGATATGCGCGAAAGCCCGTTCGTTGAGCTGGTAGAACGGTTGATCGGAAAGGGATGCGAAATTCGCATCTACGACCCGAACGTACAACTCGCGCGACTTGTCGGCAGTAACAAGGAGTTCCTGACGCGAGTGATTCCCCACATCGCGGATCTGATGGTGCCGAATATATCGGACGCTGTCGAATGGGCCGAGGCAATCGTCGTGTCGACAAACAACCCGGTTTACATGGCGGGACTTCTAGCTGCCCGGTCCGACCAGGTGATTCTCGATTTCGCAAATCTGAAGCCTCCTGATGCGATTCCCGCCAAAACCCTGGCCTTTCTTTGGTAGACGATTGGTGGGGCGAAGAGAGCGCAATGAAGATATTGGTCTCGGCCTATTCCTGCGAACCCGGGCGTGGATCCGAACCGGGCAAGTCCTGGAACTGGGCGTACGAGCTGGCGCGTTCGGGACAGGAGGTCTGGGTCTTAACCTCGCTCAACGGCAAGCCGGCGATCGAAGCTTTCCTCGCATCGCAGCCAACACCGAGGCTCCATTTCGTCTATCTGGGCCGGCCTTTTGTGCCCGCTTTTACCGAACCATTCCGCGTTCAACTACAGAATATGCGGTGGCAACGGCAAGCACTGAGTATCGCCCGCGACCTCGACAAGAAGGTCGATTTTGATCTCGTGCAGCACATATCCTTCAGCAGCCTTCAGGTCGGATCGCAACTTTGGCGGCTCGGAAAGCCATTTGTCTTCGGACCGATCGGTGGCGGACAAACTGCGCCCCGGGGATTTCGGCGCCACCTCCGCGGTGGTTGGATAGCGGAGCTGCTCCGTTCGTTCGTCGTTCGGTATTTCACTGGGACATTGTTTGCGGCCAGAAGCACGGTTGCGAATTCTGACCTGGTGCTTGTCGTAAATGAAGAGACCCGAGATTGGGTCGAGCGACTAGGTGCGCGGCGCGTCGAGCATATGGTCTCCTATGGAATTTCAGGCTCCTTGCTCGCAAATCCGTCGGAAAGATGCCGCCACGACGTCAACTGCCTCAAGATCCTTTGGGTAGGACGGTTGTTGCCTCGCAAGGGGGTCCTGCTCGCGTTGGAGGCGCTTGCCCGCATTGATCCAAGCACTAATTTCCACTGCACAATTTTGGGCGATGGCGAGCAGGGCCGTTATCTCCCGGAATGGATTAAGGGGCTCGGTCTTACGGACCGCGTCGAGTGGCGCGGTCAGGTTCCGTGGCAGGAGGCGATCAAGGCCTATCGAACTCACGACGTCTTTGTATACTCCAGTCTAAGAGATTCAGAAGGTCTGCAGCTCCTCGAAGCAATGGCCGGAGGTGCCGCCGTGTTGACTCTGGACCACCATGGTTCGCGTCTGGCGGTGCCCGACAGCGCCGGCATCAAAGTGCCGGTGGGGTCGCCTGAGGAAACGGCCGCCAGCTTGGCAGGCGCGTTGGAGCGGCTAGCACGGGAGCCGGAGACCCTCAAGGCAATGAGCATCAGCGGGATGAAATGGGCGGCTGAGAACACCTGGGAGAAGAAGGTGGCTCGGGCCATTGAGCGATACAAGACCTTGGCCAGAGATCGGTCAATTCGTACTGTATCACCTGGAAGACGTTCTCTGTCCGGGAACGCTTGAGTGATAATTTTGAGCCGACACGGGCCACGTGCTGACGTAGTCATGTGATGTCAAGTGGGTTCTGTTCATGATCGTTAAGTTCATAACCCGCGGACCCAAGCCACGGATGCAATGGTGCCGTTTCTTCTTTCACGCGAATCTTGACCGGCTTGTCGAGCTGACTGCGAAATTCGATCGTGCCGACCCGGATGCTGCCGCTGAGAATCAGCACGAGTTTACGGCCATTCTGCAGGACATTCGCGTAAACGATGTCTGGAAGTTCACGTCCAAAGGGCGATTGCCGGAAACCGAGAAGGCTGTGCTTCGCTTTCTGGAGACCTACCGGCCACGTCCGGGCGATCCAGGGGCGCCGGTCCAAATTCTCGACGTAGGTGCATCCGATGGATCGACTACCGTCGATCTGCTTCAGGCAATCAGGAAGAACGGCAACTACAATGTCGAGATCACAACGACTGACCTGTGCAATGCATTGTACCGCTACCGGAAAGGAATTGTGACGGAGTATCGGTCGTCGGGTGGGCATCCGGTGCTCGTACGAATCGGTCGCCTCGGGCTACGCTTGCCGGATTCCGAGTACGAATGGAATTGGCCGGCGACGGCATTGGCCCGGTGGTATTTGAGTCTTGGAGGTCTTCGGGCTGCGATGACAGAGGACCTTCGGATATCGCTGATCAATCCGTCCGCTGAGCGCGACCCGGACATTCGGATTGAGGAACTGGATTGCCTGGAGCTCCGGCCGTCACTGGTCGGCCGTTTCGACCTCGTTCGCGCCAGCAATATTATTACGCCGCGCTATGGCTTCGAAGGGGAGAAGTTGCAGCGGGCGCTCAAGAACATTCACGCCTATCTTCGAAATGGCGGCGGCTTGATAATCTCGCGCAATCAGCGTCACTCGGAAATCGAACACGGATCGACCTGGAAGAAGGGAGAGCAGGGGTTCATACACGTTGGAGATTTTGGCAGTGGTTCCGAAATCAGAACAGCAGTGACAAACTTTGTTGCGCACGCGACGCGGGGAGTGGTCAGCAATTTTTCTTGATGCTCGTAAGGTTCCCCAGGATACGGTCCTGCAGTGCGACCTGTGCGTCATTGGTGCTGGGGCAGCAGGCATTACCATTGCACGCGAATTCATCGGAAGCCGGCACAAGGTCATCCTGTTGGAAAGCGGCGAGTTCGAGATGGACACCGCGGTGCAAGACCTGAATGCCGGAGAAAGCGTTGGGCTGCCCTACACCGCCCTGGAGACCGGCCGCTCCCGCTATTTCGGCGGGGGCACAAACTGCTGGGGCGGATGGTGTCGTCCCCTTGATCCGATCGATTTCGAAAAACGGGATTGGATCCCGCACAGCGGGTGGCCCTTTGGCCGAACAGAGCTAGAGCCCTTCTATGAACGTGCCCACCAGCATTGCAACGTCCAACCCGGCGAATACGATCTGGACACCTGCGCCAAAGAGGTCGAACCGATTGGTCTGCGGATGCTGCCCATCAAAGACAAGCGGGTAATCACGCAGGTTTCCAGGATCAGCAAGGAACCCCGCTTCGGTCGAGCGTATCGGGAAGAGATCCGCATCGCTGCGAATGTTGAGGCCTACCTGAATGCCAACGTGGTCGAGATCGAAACAGCCGATCCGGCGCAAAAGGTTACGGGACTGAAAGTTGTTACGCTCGACGGGACCCGATTCCGCGTAAGTGCCAAAATCTACATCTTGGCGGCGGGCGGAATTGAGAATCCTCGTCTCTTGCTCGCATCGAGTACCGTGCAGAAGACCGGATTGGGCAATCAGTACGATCTGGTCGGTCGGTTCTTCATGGAGCATCCGCGATTGCACGCCGGCGAGATCGTTCTGAACGACCCGACACTAACGACCAACCTGTACGATCCGCAATACACGTATTTCAATTCCCCGATCGGCGCCCATCTCGCTCTTTCGGAGGAAACGCAACGCGCCGAAGGAACGGTCAATTTCAAGACCTGGATCATTACCGTCTATTGCGGCGAGGAATCACGCGGTGGCGAGTCGTTGAAGAACCTCTATCGGGCCATCCGCAGGACGACATTGCCCGATCATTTCATGGATACTTCATTTGGCTTCTGGGTAAGAAACTTCAGCAACATCGTTTTGGATTTCCCCAATACCGCCGCCGTGATCCTCGGCCGTCTCCTTAAGCCCAGATGGCTCGTCAAGAAGCTAATGTTTGCGAATCTGATTGAGCCCGCACCGAACCCGGATAGTCGAGTTGTGTTGGCAAACGAAAGGGACAGGATCGGCCTGAACCGTGTTCGACTCGACTGGCGCCTCACGCGTCTCGATAAATACTCAATCGGACGCGCACACGCGATCATCCATGATGCAGTTGAAAAGTCTGGCATCGGCAGAGTCGTAAGTCCACTGTCAGGCAAGATCGGTGCGGACTGGCCCAGCGATATGGGGTGGGGTTGGCATCATATGGGCACGACGCGCATGCACGACGATCCCAAGCAGGGTGTTGTCGACAGGAACTGCAAGGTGCACGGAATCGCAAATCTGTATGTCGGTGGAAGTTCGGTCTTCCCGACTGGCAGCAACGATTTGCCCACACTGACCATCGTCGCCTTGGCAGTTCGCCTGGCTGACCACATCAAAGGTGTTCTGAAAAGCAGCGGCGTAAATTCGGCGAAAGCCGCCGGCGTCAAGGCCGAGTGAGACAAATGAAAATCTTGATCGTGCACAACTATTACCAACGCCCCGGCGGCGAGGACGATGTCGTCGCCAACGAAAAGGCGATGTTGATTGAGCACGGACACGATGTGGAGCTGCTGGCGGTCCGCAACGACCAGATCCAGAGCTTCGCAGACAAGGTCAAAACTGCATGGAATTCCAGTTATTCGCAGCAAGGTTACGAGCACGTTGCGGCGGCGATCAGGATATTCTCGCCAGCCTTGGTACACGTTCACAATTTCTTTCCGTTGCTGAGTCCGTCAATCTATGACGCGTGTTCGGACGCGGGTGTTCCTGTCGTACAGACGTTGCATAACTATCGTCTTCTGTGCGCAAACGGGCAGCTCGCTCGCAATGCCATACCATGCGAAAAGTGCGTACACGGCGCTCATTATTGGGGCGTGATCCACAGATGTTATCAGAACTCTCTACTCGGTTCGGCGGTTGTGGCGCGTATGTTATGGACGCATCGCCGTCACAATACCTGGCGGGAAAAAGTGGCCAGCTACATCGCGCCGAGCCATTTTATGAAGACAAAATTTGTCGAGGCTGGGTTACCTGACGACAGAATTCATGTGAAGCCGAATTTCGTTCCGGAGTATCCGAATTTGCCGCCGCTCGACATGGCGGCTCCGCGCAAGAGCGCGCTCTTCGCTGCACGGTTCAGCCGTGAAAAGGGAGTAGACTTGGTTCTGCAGGCTTGGGAAGAGCTTGATTTTCCTTTGCGCATGATTGGAGATGGACCGCTGGCAGAGTTGGTACGTGAGAAGGCGACGCCTGCAATGACCCTGATCGGCTGGCAGCCGATGGACATCCTAGTCGACGAGCTACGTCGCGCCGAGTTTCTGTTGATGCCCTCTACTTGGTATGAAGGTTTTCCGGTTACGCTCGCGCTGGCATTGGCGAACGGGCTTCCGATCATTGCATCACGCCTCGGCGCCATGGAAGAGGTGGTGGAGGATGGCAAGACCGGGCTGCTGTTCACGACGGGTGATGTCGTCGATTTGAGAAGGAAGGTGAGTTGGGCCTTCAATAATCCGGAGCGCATGCGCGAGATGGGCGCAAACGCCAGGACGGAATACGAGCGAAAATATTCGCCAAACGTGAACTACGCAATGCTCATGGGCATCTACGAAACCGTATTGAAGCGAGGGCCGGATCCCTACATCCGCAATGCGGCTTAGCCAGTAACCCGAGCGGTGGCGCTTTTTGCTTCCTCGATAAGCCGCTCCAGATAGTCCCCATAGGCGCTCGCCTTGTACTTGCCGGCGATCGCTTGCAACTGATCCAGCCCGATGAAATTCATGCGATAGGCGATTTCCTCTATGCAGCCGAGCTTCAAGCCTTGGCGCTGCTCGACGATGCGGACGAACTCGCCAGCCTGAACGAGCGCCTCGTGGGTGCCGGCATCGAGCCAAGCGTAGCCACGCCCCAACGGCACGACATTGAGTTCGCCTCGTTCGAGATACCATTGATTGATCGCTGTGATCTCGAGTTCGCCACGGGCGGAGGGTTTCAGCTGACGGGCGATTTCCACTACGCGGTTGTCATAAAAATAGAGCCCGATAACTGCTTGATTTGATCTCGGAGTCTTTGGCTTCTCTTCGATGCTGATCGGCTTTCCGTCCGGCCCGAAGGTGACGATGCCGAACCGCTCGGGGTCGCTGACCGCACAGCTGAAGGCCACGGCTCCTCGCTTGTGCTTCGCGGTTTCCTCCCGGAGCTGACGTTGCAAGCCGCTGCCGTAAAGAATGTTGTCGCCGAGGACGAGCGCGCAACTGTCGCCGCCGATGAAGTCGCTTCCGATCAAGAACGCCTGCGCAATACCTTTCGGCTCCGGCTGCACCGCGTAGGAGATTGAAATACCGATCGCGCTGCCGTCGCCCAGCAGTGCCCGGTAGGAGTCCTGATCCTTTGGTGTCGTAATGATCAGTATATCGCGGATGCCTGCAAACAGCAGGAGCGACAGCGAATAATAAATCATCGGCTTATCGAACACCGGCAACAGCTGCTTGCTGACCGCGAGCGTCACCGGGTGTAGCCGTGTGCCTGAGCCGCCGGATAGGACGATACCCTTCATGTGACGTCTCACAAGAGTTCTGATCGAGCCATGCTGGCTTTGGTCAGTCGGCGCTCTGCGGTACGGGGGGCGTTAGAGTCGAGCTGTGGCCGCGATTGTACCCGTAGTATTCCTTGACCGCTTCGGCGACACGCACGACGTGAGCTTCTTCCATGCGATAGTAGAGGGGAAGGCGCAGGAGCTTCTCGCTCTCCACAGTGGTCCAGCGGTCTTCACCATGGAAACGGCCGAACCTCCGCCCGGCCGGCGCTGAGTGCAACGGCACGTAGTGGAATGTCGATTGCGCTCCCCGCGCTTTGAGGAATGCGATCAGGGCATCGCGATCCGTCTTGTCCCGAGTCTTGATATAGTAAATATGACCATTGTGTACGCAGTGCTGCGGCACGTGGGGGACGCCAATCTGGCCGTTCCGCGCCAGCGGCGTCAGGAGATCCTGATAGATTTCCCAGCTGCGGCGGCGATCGTCCATGATCGTTTTCGCCTGCTCCAGCTGGCACCGCAAAATCGAGCCGTTGATCTCGCTGAGCTCGTAGGACGACCCCACATCCTGCCAGGTATATTTGTCGACCTCGCCGCGCAGGAATCGACTGCGATCCGTACCCTTCTCCTGAATGATTTCAGCCCGGACAAAGTACGCCTGATTGCCCGTGACGAGCGCACCACCCTCGCCGCAGTGTAGGTTCTTGGTCTCATGAAAGCTCAAGCAGCCGAGATCACCGAGTGTGCCGCACCATTTTCCATTATAGGAGCAGAGCAGGGCTTGCGCCGCATCTTCGACCACAGTGAGGCCGTGTGCGCGGGCGATTTCATTGATCCGATCATAATCGCAGGCGACACCGGCATAATCCATTGTCACGATGACTTTGGTGCGGTTTGTGATTGCCTTTTCGATTTGTTCCGGATCGATATTCATCGTATCCGGTCGTATGTCGACGAACACCAACGATGCCCCGCAACGCACGAACGCGGTCGCGGTGGAGGTAAACGTGAAGGAAGGCAGAATAACCTCATCTGCCGAACCCACTTCGGTGAGCATCGCCGCGATTTCCAATGCGTGCGTGCAGGACGGCGTCATCAGCACGGAAGACGTGCCGTAGTGCTGCGCGAACCACTCGCGGCAAGATTTCGAGAAGTATCCCTTGCCGGAAAACTTGCCGATCTCAAACACGCGCTTCAGGTAATCGAACTCTTCGCCGGTGAGCGACGGTCGAGAGAAGGGGATAGTCTCATGTTGCTTTGAGCGCGTGTCCATCGCCGTAACAGTCAGCTCATGAGCAGCACGTCGGGTGCAGTCGATTACTTCCGAGCGCGCATCCGGCCGTGCTATTTTAAATCGATCATCCCGCCGTACATCTCGACGCTCTTGGTGATCTGGTGCCATTCGGTCATCGCCTTGTACCAGTCGAGCGTCATCGTGCGGAGGGACTTGTCGGTAATCTGCGCATCCAGCGCCTCGCAGATTTCACGGACGCCGTCCTCCGCGGTCCGGAGTGCGCGGAAGCCAAGCGCCTCAACCTTGTCGAAGGCCACGCGATAGGAACGATGGTCGGGATCACCGTACCATTCGATTTCCGCATCGCGTGGCACGCAATTGGCGACGATCCGCCCGAGTTCGCCGATCTGATAGTTATTCTTGTCCGAGCCAAGATTGAAAATTTCGCCATTTACTTTACCCGATGGTACCTCGATCATGAAATTCATTGCGTCGGCGATATCCTTGACATGCACCATGGGGCGCCACTGCGTGCCGTCGCGCAAGAGCGGCAGCCGGCCGGTCTTCCAAGCGCCATAGGTCATGCCGTTGATCGCCAGATCGAATCGCATTCTCGGCGAGTAGCCGTAGACTGTCGCCTGCCGCAGCACGACCACGCAAAACCTGTCGTCGGCAAGCGGCAGCACGCCTTTCTCTGCTGCCTCGTTCGCTTTCGCGTAGGTGGTTAACGGGTTCGTCGGGCTCGTCTCGTTGACGATGACGTCGTGCGGTTGGAATCCGTAGATGCTGCACGATGAGGGCAGGATGTATCGTTGACAACCGGCCTTCTTAGCCAGTTCTGCAGTGTGCACGCGAGACAAGTAATTGATTTCCCAAGTCGCCTTCTGGAAGAGCTCGCCGCTTGGATCATTGGAGATGGCGACCAAATCGATTACGACGTCAACGTTGTCAAAGTGCTTGATCTCAAGCTTCCGGCAGTCGTCTTGCACAATCTGCAGCTTGGGATGGTCCGCTGGGAGGAATTGGCCGAAGAAGAACCGATCGATGGCGCGTACGCTATGGCCATTTCCGAGCAGAGCAGGAACGAGCGTCGTTCCGATGTAACCGCCAGCCCCCGTAACCAGAACGCGCGACATAACTGTTACGCCCACGAAGAAATAGGAATCGGACCCTACGAGATTTTCCAGACTGTCAGCTAGAAAGATATCAATCTTTCGCGCCGGTTTCATCCCGATTTTGCAGGGGAGTCGGCTTTCCGCAGGACTAGGTGAATCGGAATGCCGTAAGGCGGCGTTGGCCGCTGAAATTGTGGGAGCCGAGGGCCAATGCCCCAGGCGGCCCCCACTGGTAGTGGCTCAGGCGTCACCGGCGGCCGAACGGGGCCGCATGGGGCGGTGCCTCCACGGAAACGCTGGCAGGCGTACCGAGTGCACCATCCTGCGCCGTTCCGATTGCAGATATCCGATGCAGATTGCAGCGCCGATTGAATACATCGGGCTTTGCAGTCCAAGATTGGAATGAAGACATAGGATCAGCAGCGCGAACATCGCGCAGCAGTGTGCTCGAGCAAGCGGCGCCATGCGTGGATGAGGGAAACAGCGGACGAGGACAATGCAGAGCAGCAGAAAGCCAACCACTCCAGTACGAAACATCGTATCGAAGAAGGCGCTATGCGTACCGACAAACAAGAAGTCCTCCAATTCCGCTCGATAACTGTCCCGGTGCAATATGGCTGAATATTCATTGCGAAGCGACTCTGTCCCAAAACCAACACCAACGCCCCAGGTGTCGCGCAGAGCCTCGACCACATCTCCCCACCACGCCAAGCGCCAGCCGGTGTTGGGATCAATCTCGAAGATGGGAAGTGGATCTAGAATTCCGACGATCGTTACTATTGTCGCCAGAAGGACGAACAAGAATAGCATCAACCGGTCGGCAGAAATTCGAAGAATCGCCATCGTGAGGAAGCCGAAAATCGTTGCATAAGCGATGACATTCTGTACGTAGAGCGCCCACCAGATAGACCATCCGGTCAGGACCACAAAAACCCCGATTGCAATGCTCCGCCATCTTTCGCTTCGAAATATGAGATACGTGAGTGCGAGCAGTCCAATGAAAACGAAGTTTCTCAATGTGACCAACGGACGAGGGATCATGCCTTCCGTCCCAAACATGATAATGTCAATGACAGAGCCGAACAAAAAGGCCGCAAGCACAATGGCAATCAGTACGGCATCCCGATTGAAATCAAATCGCGCATCCTCCCACCATTTCTGTGATGCTGAAACCAAGGGAAGCAGAATGGCCAGAAATGAAGCCTGCTGAAAAATTGCGCCACGATCGTAATATCGAGTCCAGGCCGCTGGAAAAGCATCGATGAACGACAGAACGACATAGATCAATCCCCAGACAGAAAACAGCAGCAGAGGAAAATTTTGTCGTCTAAACATGCTCTCTCGCGCGTAGGTCGCTGCAACAAGAGCAATCAACAACAGAGCGGGTGCGCGAAAAACCCTCAGCGCCTCGCCGATGCCTACAATAGCCAACACCAAGGCAACGAAGATCCAGCCGTCCCCTCTAGCGAACCCGAAGCTCGTATTGTTGCGTCTGGCGATGCTCATTGGTCCGATTAATGCTAGCCTGTACGCCTAATCCCTTGCTTTCCTGGATAGCGCAGGAATGGAGAGTATGGAGAGTATAATGAGTATAGGAATTATGGAATGATAAGTACGTTGCTAAAGACCATTCGAATACTAAGCCGGACCGAGCGGCTGCGCGGCGCCATGCTTGTCGCTATGATGGCTGTATTGGCAGCCATGGAGGTCGCCGGCGTTGCGTCGATCGCCCCCTTTTTGGCGGTGATGGGGAACCCTACCAATATCGAAGCAAACCAATATCTCTCTTTATTCTATCATTCCTTTGGCTTTGATAGCACTGAGAGTTTCCTGGCAGGACTCGCCGGGTTTTCCTTGGCCATGTTGATACTCGTATCGGCTTTGCGAACGCTCGTAAATTATTCCATCTTTCGATATGCGAACATGTGCCGCCATTCCATTGGCATGCGGCTGATGAATCGCTATTTGCAGCAACCATACGCATTTTTTCTACAGCGAAATAGCACCGATTTATCCAAGACAGTTTTGTCTGAAGTCGATCAGCTCATTGACAATGCGATCACACCAGCACTGCTGTTTTTCTCATACAGCTTAGTGCTGCTGGCGCTCGTCGCATTGCTCCTGATTGTGGACCCAGCGCTTGCGATCATCGTTTCCGCATCAATGGGAGCGATCTATGCTTTGGTATATAGTGGGCTGCGCGGCACGCTCGACCGCATTGGGATTGGCCGCGAGCAGGCCAACACCGAACGTTATAAGGCCGCTGCCGAAATTTTCGGTGGGATCAAAGAGCTGAAGGTCCTGGGACGCGATCGGGCCTACGTCAACAGCTTCAGGAATCCATCGATACACTTTTCTCGCTATCAGGCGTTGAGGATGGCCTTCGCGGAGATTCCGAAATACCTGGTCGAAGCCCTTGGTTTTGCCGCGGTGCTGATAGTCGCTCTCTTCCTTCTCACGCGATCGGGTGGGATGGGCGCCGCTTTGCCCTTGATTGGATTATACGCATACGCCGGGTACAGAATACTGCCGGCGATGCACTTAATATATCGCGCGTTCGTCATGCTGCGCTTCATCGCGCCGGCCGTCGATACCATCGTCAGAGAAATTGGGAGCGTCGAGGCATCCTCGGATTTGACTGAAGCGGCCAACGAGTGCCTGCCCCTTCGCGAACGGATCACTCTGAACAATGTCAGCTTCTGCTACGCTGGATCTAGCCGTCCGATTCTTAGAGGCGTTACGATTAGCATTCATGCTGGCACTGTTACTGCAATCGTCGGTGCGACAGGTGTGGGCAAGAGCACATTGGTAGATCTCATCCTGGGTTTGCTGGAGCCGACGAGCGGACAGGTTTTGGTTGACGGCACTCCCTTGACCGCGGCGAGCCGTCGGGCATGGAACAACAACATCGGATATGTACCACAGCATATCTTCCTGACGGATGACACGATTGCGCGCAATATTGCGTTCGGTGTTGATGGGGACCAAATCGACCTGACGGCCGTTGAGCGCGCCGCGCGGCTTGCGCAAATCCACGACTTCATCATCGAATCGCTGCCGCTGGCCTATAATACGATTATCGGCGAACGCGGCATTCGCTTGTCCGGCGGGCAACGGCAACGACTAGGTATCGCCCGCGCGCTGTACCACGGACCTCAGATCATTGTTCTCGATGAAGCGATGAACGCGCTCGATCATGACACTGAACTTGCCGTCTTGACTGCCCTGGAGAAACTCGCGCCTGCGAAGACGATCATCATGATTACACATCGGTTGGCAACCACGGAGGTCTGCGATCAGGTCCTGACGGTAGAGAAGGGGCAGATAACCGGAAGAATCTCCTCAAAGCCGCAACGGAGAAGCAGTGTTTAGTGGCGTTCCGCCGTCGCGAGCAACCGTGATCGACCGGCCCGTTCGCGGCTTAATTTTTCTAACTGTTGTTTCTCACGTATTCTTCAAAATACGCAATCGTTGCTTTCAGACCATCAGTAAGCTTGGTCCGCGGCTCCCAGCCTAAGATGGTGCGCGCCTTTGCGATATCTGGTCGACGCTGCCTCGGGTCGTCATTCGGCAATGGATGATGGACGATCTTTGATGAAGACCCGCTAAGGTCCAGAATGGTCTGCGCAAGCTGCCGCATCGTGATTTCGTTGGGACTGCCCAGATTAATTGGTCCCGTAATCTCCGGCCCGGATTCCATCAGCGCAATGACGCCGTCGATCAAGTCATCAACATAGCAGAATGAACGTGTTTGACTGCCGTCTCCGTAGATCGTGATGTCTCGATTGCGAAGCGCTTGAAGAACGAAATTTGATACAACCCGCCCGTCGTTGGGGTGCATACGCGGACCATAGGTGTTGAAAATACGCGCAACTTTGATCCCGAGTTTATGCTGTCGGTGATAATCGAAGAAAAGCGTTTCTGCGCAGCGCTTTCCTTCATCATAACACGCGCGCAGGCCGATTGGATTGACGTGGCCCCAATAGTCTTCGGTCTGCGGGTGAACTTCCGGGTCTCCATAGACTTCGGACGTGGAGGCCTGCAGAATTCTGGCCTTTACGCGCTTGGCAAGTCCAAGCATGTTGATCGCACCATGAACACTCGTCTTCGTTGTTTGGACGGGATCGTGCTGATAGTGCACGGGCGACGCGGGGCACGCCAGATTGTAGATTTCGTCTATCTCCACATAGAGTGGGAAGCAGACGTCGTGGCGGATTAGTTCGAACCGGGGATTTTCGAGTAGATGATGCACATTGTTGCGAGTACCTGTATAAAAATTATCGACGCACAGAACTTCGTGGCCGCGCTCAAGCAATCGATCGCACAAATGTGATCCTAGGAAGCCCGCGCCACCCGTCACGAGCACACTGCGGTCTGCAAACACAGTTTTCTCCCACCTTTTGCTTCAGGCCATGCCTGCGGCTCGCCTCTTCGAAAGTATACGGGCGCGGACTGGCGGCGGTCGTCTCGATGTGAGATTAATACTAACGTGATGCTTGACGCTAGAAGGAGAAGTTTGGGCTCAGAGTCTGAGAGTCCATCGTACGGAGCTGATTGATGAAGGTCACTGCTCAGAGCGCTCTGGCACTCCTGATCGCCACGATCTGCCGAGTTGACGCTGCCCCCTTTATTGAGCTCAGTCCGGGCGACAATATCGCAGCAATCGTTGAGCGGGCGCCCGAGGGTGCCACTTTCTATCTGAATGCCGGCCTCTACCGGATGCAGTCTGCGCGCCCTAAGAACGGTCAGAAGTTCATTGGCAAGGGTGAGGTGATCTTCAACGGCGCGATAGTCCTGTCAGATTGGCGCAAAGCGGGCCATCATTGGATAGCCGACGGACCGAAAACAAGACTGAATCCGAGCGGCTACTGTCTCAAGGAAACGCCGCTATGTGGTCATCGCGAAGATCTTTTCATAGGCGGAAAACTCTATCGAAGAGTTGCGTCGCGTGCGGAAGTGACGAGCGGAACGTGGCTCGACGAGGACCTGAAGGCTGTTGTTTTCGACAATCCGACCGACAAGCCAGTGGAACTCGGCGTGATGCCGTTCGCGTTCGCAAGCGAAGCTGAAGGGGTGATCCTGCAAAACATTATTGTCGAGAAATATGCATCGGCAGCACAGTACGGCGCGATCGATTTTCTCAAAGGCCGCAATTGGGAATTGCGAAATGTCACTGCGCGATGGAACCACGGGGTGGGTGCTCGCATCGGCCCGGGCACCCGCATATCAGGCGGGTCTTATAGCCATAACGGGCAGCTTGGTATTGGCGGCGGAAATGGAGATGGCATCGTTATCGAGAACGTGGAAATCGCCCACAACAACTTTGCTGGGTTCGGGCCGGGTTGGGAGGCGGGCGGCACCAAGTTTGTGCGATCAGGCGGCTTAATTGTTCGTAATGCTTGCGTGCACAACAATGGTGGTCCCGGCCTATGGACCGACATCGATAACATTAATGTCGAGTACGTTGACAATCTGGTCTTTGATAACAGGGGTGATGGAATCAAGCACGAGATTTCGTACGGAGCAAAGATTCACGGGAATACTGTCGCACGAAACGGCCACGAAAACCTCAATTGGCTGTGGGGTTCTCAAATCCTCATCCAGAACAGTCAAGACGTCGAGGTTTATGACAACACCGTGGAGATCGGAGCGCACTACGGAAATGGCATAGCGGTAATCAATCAGAAACGCGGTGAGGGACGCTACGGGCCGTGGGTAGCAAGAAACAATTTTGTGCATGGCAATACGATCATTCATCTTGCCGCAAAAGGATTCAACGGGATGGTCGCCGACCATGAGAGAGACTGGTTTGACGAAAGCTCCGGAAACCGATTCGAGCGCAACGCTTACGTGGTTCCGCAGGGCGATCACCAATATTTTGTGGTCAAGCGTCAGCGGAGGAAATTATCCGAACTCCCCGCATACGGCATGGAACGGCATGCCGACATTCAGATCGAGGCATATCAGCCGATGAAACTCGAGTGCACACAGATCCGCTGATTCTCCGCGTGTCGGATCCTTCGCGCGCTGGCGGGCAAAGGCATGAGCGAACGCTCCGCGCCCAAGACGGATTGGGTGCACCGAACGGATCTCGCGCGTTCCCTACAAAGGGCCCACTTTATTGTTAGACGAAGAAAGCATGCCCCAAAGCATCCACGAAGAGGGTCGAACAATTTTGCGGATCAATATGCTCTTGAATCGAAGGGCACAACCATGAGCGTTTGGACCAAAATTCGTAAGTCGAGCCAGATGGACCAGTTGTTAATGTACCATAGATCGTAAGTGACGCGGGCCTCCATAGTGGCCACATTGGGCGTTTCGCCTCGATATCCGTTGATCTGCGCCCAACCAGTGATGCCAGGTTTGACGTGATTGCGGTTCGCGTAGTCGGCGATCAGCTCGTCATATCGATTGTCGAGCGGGATGGGATGCGGTCTTGGTCCGACAAGCGACATCTCTCCACGTATCACGTTCCACAACTGCGGCAATTCGTCGATGCTCGTTCGACGAAGCACACTGCCGAGCGGCGTCACACGAGGGTCGTTCTGTGTCGCTTGCGCGAACTTAACCTCCGGCGACTGGACCGCCATTGTTCTAAACTTAAGAATCTCGAAGTGTCTGCCTCCGAACCCGCGACGCGTTTGTCGAAACAGAATCGGGCCGCCAGAAGTGAAGCGTATGAGCGTCCCAATCATGATCAGGAGGGGCGAAAGGAACAGCAGGAGACCGACTGCACCGGTAAGATCGAGACCGCGTTTGAGACCGCGTGCAAATCGAGAAAGCGGGGCACGTTGGATCTCAAACGCCGGCGTCGCCGAAATCGTGATGGCACCACCCGCAACGAACTTATCAACGGAGTGATCGGCAAGTAGGTAAACAGGTATTGGCAAACGCACGAATTGCCGTTTCATTTCATCGAGCAGATGCAGTTTCGACCAGGGTAAGAATAGATACACCGCATCACAGCGCCGCTGGCCAAATGTTGATCTTATGTCATCGACCAAGGATCTGATTGCCGACCGTCGCGCAGACGCGTCCAACTCGTCGACCGAAAGATCACTGACGCCGGTTATGGCAGTACCTTCTCGCATCATTTGCGCGATGCGCTGCCGGCGATCTACCGGGTCTCCCGCGAAGACAATGTAAGCGGATTGCAATCCAAGCTGCCCAGCCGCAACAAGCTGGGACAGGTACGTCAAGAAGGCTTGACGTACAGTCAAAATAGTGAAGAAGCCAAGCAAGAAGCCGCCGGTTACGGCCAATCGAGAAAACTCTGCGGTCGATTTCGTCAAGAAGCCGATCCAGCCCACGACGAAAAAGCTGACGATCCACGCAATGAACGCCGTTCGTCGTTGAAATTTGAAGTCACTCAGACGCACAAGGTTGTAGCCATCCTTCAGCGTAAGCGTACCAACGACCAGGCTGCCCGCCAGCAGTGAAATCACAAACGCATCGGCAACACGCGTCTCCGTGCCCTTAATCACGTGATAGACAACATCCGCGCCAATGAGGCTCAGCACCACGAGGGCGAAATCAAGAGAACCAACCGTCGCTTTGATGATGATGGGCGATACGCGCACCCATGGCCGAGCTGCCACAATGCCGGAAATCTGCTGTTCGCTTGTGGTTTCGCTTACTCGGTAGGTCACTACTAGGTAACCCTTGCATACCAAAAATTATTCCATATTTTTAACAGATTTTTAACATCTAAGAAACACTAATGTGTTGCAAAATTTGAGTTAATTATGAATAAATTGTGATTCGCGGAACCGATCTTTCCCGACCGACGCAATGAAATCAAAGGGGCGCCGCGTTGTCATCGCGAAGTTGTGAGAGCGTCCTGAGAAGGCACAATTAACCGATCCAAAACTAACTGTGGGCGTTAGTACATAACGCCGTCGGTATTTTGTCTGAGATGAGAATGGTGCTCATCGCAATCATTTACGCATTGTCGGGTGTGCTGCTTGGCGCTTTCGCGAGCGTGCGGATGCTGACGTTGGTTGCACTGGTTACAGTGCCGGCCGCAGCCGTTTCCGCCGTCGTCGTCGGAGAAGGTCTTTCGGTCGGCCTGCTATGGACGCTAGTGGGCTTAGTCGCACAGCAAACGGGCTATGTGGTCGCAATCGTAGTAAGGGCGATATGCTTTTCCGAAGCGAGCGACGCAAAGCAATCGGCGCTGACGCGCTGGTAACCAGCTTCGCGTTTGTGGCTCCAGTATGTACTGAGCTCGCAGCCTCGATATGTCGATCTTGTCCTTGACAACCCTTTGAGCTCTCGAACCGACTCAAAAGAAGTGACGTTTTCCGCGCGGTTTCACGTTCTCAGAACGACGGATCAGAGCGCCCACTGGCAAGGCCGGACCAGCGGACGCGCCGAGCCGGCGCCGCGATCGCTTTCGCCTGCCGTATAGGCCCTCCGCTTGCCGCCCTCCCGCGGGGCAGGCTAAGACCGCGCCCGTCGGTTCTGGGGCGGCGGCAGCGCGCCGCATGGTGAGGATTCTGTGTCAAAGTCCGAGGGAAGCGGCACCGGGCGCCCGGCCGTCTCGGTTGTCGTCCCGGTTCACAACGAAGCCGAAAACCTCCCGGTCCTCGTCGACGAGATCGCCACCGCGCTTGCCGGCCGCGAGCCGTTCGAGGCCGTGTTCGTGAACGACGGCTCGACCGACGGCACCGAAGCGGTGCTCGCCCGCCTTGCGGCCTCGCGCCCGTGGCTGCGCCAGATGAAGCACGCCCAGAGCTGCGGGCAGTCGGCGGCGATCCGTACCGGCGTGCAGGCGGCGCAGGGAGAGATCGTCGCGACGCTCGACGGCGACGGCCAGAACGACCCAGCCTTCATTCCAAAGCTCGTCGATGCCCTTCAGGCCGGCGGCGCCCGCATCGGCCTCACACAGGGCCAGCGCCAGCGGCGACGCGGCGCGTTCAAGCAGTTCCAGTCGCGCATCGCCAACGGCGTGCGCTCGGCGATCCTGCGCGATGGCACGCGCGACACCGGCTGCGGCCTGAAGGCGTTCCGCCGCGAAACGTATCTCGCGCTTCCCTATTTCGATGCGCTGCATCGCTTCACGCCCGCTTTGGTCCGGCGCGAGGGGCTGGACGTCGTTTATGTCGACGTACTCGACCGCCCGCGGCAGCACGGCAAGAGTCATTACGGCATGTGGAGCCGGCTCTGGATCGGCATCGTCGATCTTGCCGGCGTGTTCTGGTTGATCCGGCGGCGGCGGCGCGTGCCGGAAGTCACGGAGGTTCGCGCAGATGCTCGTTGATCTGACCCGCCAGCTTGGCGACTATTTGCACGAAGTCTTCGTTGCGCAGCTCGACTGGTGGATCGCGCTGGGCTTCATCGCGCAGCTTTTCTTCACCGGGCGCTTTGCCGTGCAGTGGATCGCCAGTGAACGGCAGAACCGGATGGTGATCCCGCTCGCGTTCTGGTTCTTCTCGATCGGCGGCGGCGTGCTGCTTCTGGTTTACGCAATCCATCGCCGCGATCCGGTCTTCATTGCCGGGCAGGCATTCGGCGTGTTCGTCTATGCGCGCAATCTCTACTTCGAGCTGCGCGACCGCCGCGCCGTCGTCACCTGATCAGGCGGTCGCCAGTCGCTGCAAGCCCTGCTCCAGATCAGCGATCAGGTCTTCGGGGTCTTCGAGGCCAACATGCAGCCGCACTGTCGGCCCGCCGGGATTCCACGTGGTCGCCGTACGCACGGACTTGCAGTCGAAGGGAATGACCAGGCTCTCGTAGCCACCCCACGACGCGCCGATGCCGAACAGCTCGAGCGCGTCGATGAACGCATTCACGGCCGTTTGCGGCTTCGGCTTCAGGACCACGCTGAACAGTCCGCACGCGCCGGTGAAGTCGCGCTTCCACAACGCATGCTGCGGGTGTGAGGGAAGGGCGGGATGCAGCACGCGCAGCACCTCCGGCCGGCTTTCCAGCCAATGCGCGACCTTCAATCCGGATTCCATGTGCCGGTCGAGCCGCACCGAGAGCGTGCGCAAGCCACGCAACATAAGAAATGCGTCTTCCGGTCCGGGATTGAGGCCGAGCGAGCCGACAGTCTCTTTCACCTGCGGCCAGTATTTCGCGGTGGTTGAGATGGTGCCGAGATTGGCATCGGCGTGGCCGCCGAGATATTTCGTGCCGGCCTGAATCGAAAGATCGACGCCGAAATCGTGCGCGCGGAAGAAGAGGGGCGTCGCCCAGGTATTGTCCATGAGCACGGCCGCGCCGCGCGCCTGCGCGACTTCCGCGATCGCCGGCACGTCCTGCACCTCGAAACTGAGCGAGCCGGGCGACTCGAGAAACACGGCACGCGTGTTCGGCCGGAACAGGTCGGCGATCTTCGCTCCGATCAAAGGATCGTAATAGGCGACGTCCGCGCCGAAGCCGGAGAGCAGGGTGTCGCAGAAATGCCGGGTTGGTCCATAGACCGTATCGGCGACCAGTACGTGATCGCCGGAACGCACCACCGACATCAACGCGGTCGTGATCGCCGAAAGCCCCGAGGAAACGAGCGTGGTGCCGGCGCTGCCCTCGAGCTTGCTGATCGCCTGCGCGAGCGCCTCAGTGGTCGGCGTTCCGCGCCGCCCATAGACGTAGCGGCCTTTCTTGCCGACGTAGTCGGCGACCGTGGGCGACAGCACCGTGGAGCCGCGATAGATCGGCGTGTTCACGAAACCGTATTGCTCGGACGGATTGCGGCCTGCGAGCACGACCTCGGTGGCCCTCCGCATGCGGTCCTTGTTCGTTCCGTCTTTGCGCTTGGCCATCCGGTTCCTCCACAGCACGAACCGGGCCGAATAGGCGCCCGAAAGCCCGTCCGTCAAGGCAAACCGCGCCGCCGCCCCTTGACCGGTCATCGGCTTTGGCTTGTGATGGCGCCCGGATCAAAGGCTGGTCGCGGGGACCGATCCCGTCATCGGAGGTGCGTTGGTAGCTTCGCCCGCAGCGAGGTTGTCCGTGAGCCGGCCTGAAATTTCTGCGGAAGAGGGGATTGGTTCGATGAAGCGGATGTTCTGCGCGCTCTTCGTGCTTGCGGGCTTTGCCGTAACGGCGCCCGCGGTGAATGCCGGCGTGCTCGACGACGTCAAGAACCGCGGCGTCCTCCACTGCGGCGTCACGCAGGGTCTCCCCGGATTTTCCAGCCCCGACGACAAGGGCAACTGGACCGGCCTCGATGTGGATCTCTGTCGCGCGATTGCTGCCGCAATCTTCGACGATCCCAACAAGATCAAGTACACGCCGCTGACCGCGAAGGACCGCTTCACCGCGTTGCAGTCCGGCGAGATCGATGTGTTGTCACGCAACACGACCTGGACTCTTTCGCGCGACACGTCGCTCGGCTTGAACTTCGCCGGGATCAATTATTACGACGGTCAGGGCTTCATGATCCGCAAGGATAAGAAGGTGGCCTCCGCGCTCGAGCTCTCCGGCGCATCGATCTGCACACAGACGGGCACCACCTCGGAGCTCAATGTTGCGGACTACTTCCGCGCCCGAAATATGAAATACGAGATCGTCTCGTTCACGACCGCCGATGAGACCTTGAAGGCCTATGAATCCGGCCGCTGCGACACCTTCACGACGGACGTTTCCCAGCTCTATGCGATGCGGCTGAAGCTCGGCAATCCGTCCGACCACACCGTGCTTCCCGAGGTGATTTCCAAGGAACCGCTCGGCCCGGTCGTCCGCCATGGCGACGATCAATGGTTCGATGTCGTGAAATGGGTGCTCTTTGCCATGCTCAATGCCGAAGAGATGAACATCACGCAGAAGAACATCGATGAGGCGGTCAAGTCCCCCAATCCGGAGGTCAAGCGGCTGCTCGGGTCCGAAGGCAATTTCGGCGAGCAGCTTGGCCTCACGCGCGATTGGGTGGTGCGGATCGTTCGTCATGTCGGCAATTACGGCGAGTCTTATGACCGCAATGTCGGCATCGGCTCCAAGCTCGGCATCGAGCGCGGATTGAACCGGCTGTGGAACAAGGGCGGCATTCAGTACGCGCCGCCGATCCGCTGACGCGCGCCGAACGTCGAGGGATAGCCGGACGATGAAAAGACCGGCGGCGGAGAGCAAGGCCGCCGCCCCGCCGCGGCGCGGGGGATCGCTGGCCGCCGATCCGCGCTTCCGCGCCTTCGTCGTCCAGGCGATCCTGCTGATCGCGATTGTCTGGATCGGCTGGACGCTGTTCGAGAACATCCGGCAGAATCTGGCGGCGCAGAAGATCGCCTCGGGCTTCGGCTTCTTCGGCGAGACGGCCGGCTTCGGCATCAGCCAGACGCTCATCCCCTACACCGAGGAGTCCACCTACGGCCGCGCCTTCTTCGTCGGGCTGGTGAACACGCTCATCGTCTCCGCGCTCGCCATCGTGTTCGCCACGATCCTCGGCTTCGCCGTCGGCATCGCGCGCCTGTCGAGGAACGTCCTGCTGGCGCGGCTGGCCGAAGCCTACGTCGAAGTCCTGCGCAACCTGCCGCTCCTGTTCCAGATCCTGTTCTGGTATCTCGCCGTGCTCGGCACCCTGCCGGGCCCGCGCCAAAGCACGCCGCTCCTGGGCGCGGTCTATCTCACGAACCGCGGCATCATCTTCCCGAAGATCGGGCTCGAGCCGGGAAGCGGCATCGTTTTCGGCGCGCTGGGGATCGGGTTCCTGCTGGCGCTCATCCTGCGATTTCTGCAGCGGCGGCAAATGCTTATGGGGAGTGAGCGGCGGAGCTTCGGCTGGCTGACGCTGCTTCTGATCGTCGGGCTGCCCGCATTGGCCTTCGTCCTGACCGGCGCGCCGGTCTCCCTCAAATGGCCGGAGTTGCGCGGCTTCAATTTCGTCGGCGGCGCGCGGCTGAACCCCGAGCTGCTGGCGCTCCTCTTTGCGCTGTCCACCTACACCGCGAGCTTCATCGCCGAGATCGTGCGCGCGGGCGTGCTCGCCGTGCCGCGCGGGCAGACCGAGGCGGCCTTCTCGCTCGGATTGTCGCGTCGCACCACCTTGCGCCGCGTAGTGGCGCCGCAGGCCATGCGCCTGATCGTGCCGCCGTTGACGAGCCAGTACCTCAACATCACCAAGAATTCGTCACTCGCCGCCGCAATCGGCTATCCGGATTTCTTCTATGTGTTCGCGGGCACGACGCTCAACCAGACCGGGCAGGCGATCGAGATCATCGCCATCACCATGGCGGTCTATCTCGCGATCTCGCTCGCCACTGCGATCTTCATGAACTGGTACAATCGGGCGATCGCCCTGAAGGGAGCGTGAGATGACGACACGCACCTTCGTCCGCACCGCCTTCGCGCCGAACGAGCCGCCGCCGCTTGAGGCGGACAGCACCGCATCGCGTTTTGCACGCAGCCTGTTTGCGACTCCGGCAAACTTCGCGTTGACGGTCCTGAGTGTCGGCATCGTCGCGCTGGTGCTGCCGCCGCTGATCCGCTTCCTGTTTCTCGATGCCACCTGGTCGGGCACGAGCCGCGACGACTGCCTCGCCAATGCCGGCGCGTGCTGGCCGTTCGTGCGCGCAAAATTCGGGCAGTTCATCTACGGGTTCTATCCTGCCGCAGAGAGATGGCGTCCGAACCTCGTCCTCGCCTTCGGCGCGCTCCTGCTTGCGCCGCTCCTGATTCCGGCGGCGCCGTTCAAGCGCACGAACGCCTTGCTCTTCTTCGGCGTCTATCCCGTTGTCAGCTTCGTGCTGCTCACCGGCGGCAACCTCGATCTGCAGAAGTTCCTGCTCGGCCGGTTCTTGCAATGGACTACGGTTGCGGGGGTCGGCTTCGGCATCGGACTCCGCTGGGCATTCTGGACCGACTTTCTGTTTTCGGCCGTCGTCATTGTGGCATTGGTGGCGGCACTTGCAGCTTTGCTCCGCGCTTCCGTGTTCGCGGCGGTTACAGCCGCGGGCATGGTGCTGGCTGGCCTCGGCATCATACTGCTCGCGGTCGACCTCGACTTTGGTCTGGCTCCCGTTGAAACGCGGTCCTGGGGCGGCTTCCTCGTCACCCTGATCGTCGCCGTGACCGGCATCGTCGTGTCGCTGCCGCTCGGCGTCCTGCTGGCGCTGGGCCGGCGCTCCCGCATGCCGGCCGTTCGCTATGCGTGCATTCTCTTTATCGAGTTCTGGCGCGGCGTGCCGCTGATCACGGTGCTGTTCTTTGCGACCTACATGCTGCCGCTGTTCCTGCCGCGCGACGTCACCTTCGACACCCTCCTGCGCGCGCTCATCGGCGTGGCGCTTTTCGCCGCAGCCTATATGGCGGAGGTAGTCCGCGGCGGTCTGCAGTCGATCTCCCGTGGACAACACGAGGCGGCCGCAGCGCTCGGCCTTGGATACTGGCGTATGATGGGATTGATCATCCTGCCCCAGGCGCTGACTCTCGTGATCCCCGGAATCGTCAATAATTTCATTGGCTTGTTCAAGGATACGACGCTCGTTCTGATCGTCGCGATCTTCGATCTGCTCGGCCAGATCCGCGCTTCGTTCGCCGACCCGAACTGGGCAACGCCGGTCACGCTATACACAGGCTTCGCATTCGCCGGCGTGATCTATTTCGTGTTCTGTTTCGGCATGTCGCGCTACGCGCTGTACATCGAGCGCCGCACAGCGGCCTACGGGCGCGGATCATGAACGTCGCAATGTCCACCCCGACCCCCGCCGAGCATACGCTGGTCGCCGTCGAGATGGCCGGCGTGCACAAATGGTTCGGGCAGTTTCACGTTCTCAAGGACATCAACCTCACGGTGATGCGCAAGGAGCGCATCGTGATCTGCGGCCCGTCCGGCTCCGGCAAGTCGACGCTCATCCGCTGCATCAACGGGCTGGAGCAGCACCAGCGCGGCCGCATCGTCGTCAACGGCACCGAGCTCACGCGCGACGTGCGCAGCCTCGACGCCGCACGCCGCGACGTAGGCATGGTGTTTCAGCAGTTCAATCTTTTTCCGCATCTGACCGTGCTCGAGAACTGCACGCTGGCGCCGATCTGGGTCCGCGGCCTTTCGAAGGCGGAGGCCGAGATGCGCGCGATGCACTATCTCGAGCGGGTGCGTATTCCCGAACAGTCTTACAAGTACCCGTCGCAGCTGTCCGGCGGCCAGCAGCAGCGCGTCGCCATCGCCCGCGCCCTCTGCATGAACCCAAAGATCATGCTGTTCGACGAGCCGACCTCGGCGCTCGATCCGGAAATGATCAAGGAAGTGCTCGACGTCATGATCGAGCTCGCCCAGGAAGGCATGACCATGCTCGTCGTCAGCCACGAGATGGGCTTTGCCCGCGAGGTGGCCGATCGCGTCGTGTTCATGGACGACGGGCAGATCGTCGAAATCAACGGACCCGACGAATTCTTCGCGCGTCCGCGCCACGAGCGGACCAAGCTGTTCTTGAGCCAGATCCTGCGCTGAACGCGCCGCGGGCGGCCTACGCGCATTTTTGGCTGGTGCGGAATCTCATTTCTCCGCTCGTCCCCGCGAAAGCGGGGACCCAGAGGCAACAATGGAATGCACGTGTGGCTCTGGATTCCCGCTTGCGCGGGAATGAGTGGATTGGAGGTGGAATTCAGACTAGTGCTCCACCGGCCCGCACGCCTTTTTCCAGGCGTCCATACCGCCCTGGATGTGCTTCGCCGAAGCGAGCCCCGCGTCCTGCGCCGCCTGCACCGCCATCGCCGAGCGCTCGCCGAAGGCACAGTAGAAGAGGATCGATCGTTCGCCCTTCTCCGCGAGCCGGTGCAGCAGGCCGCCGGGATGCACGTTGGCCGTGAGGTCAGGGTAGGGCGCATGCAGCGAGCCGGGGATCACGCCGTGCTTCTGCCGCTCGCTCGCCTCGCGCAGATCGACGAATTCCACGTCGTCGCGGCCGATGAATTTCATCGCCTGCTCGGCTGTGAGCGCCCAGCCGCGCCTTGCGACCTCTTCCTGGTGTAGCCCCTGCCGCAGGTTGGCCGGCACCGCCACGTCCATGAGCTTCGGATTGGGGAGCTTCAGGTTGTTCATGAGCTCCACATATTCGTCGATCGACTGCACCTGCAGGCGCGGGTTGAAGCGCTTCTCCTCGCCGATCGTGGAGACGGTGTCGCCCTTGTAGTCGTGCGCCGGGAAGACGAGCGTCTCCTCCGGCAGCTTCAGGAGCTTGTTGAAGAGCGAGTCGTATTGCGCGCGGGGATCGCCGTTCTGGAAATCCGTGCGGCCCGTGCCGCGGATGAGCAGCGTGTCGCCGGAGAACACGCGGTCGCCCGTGAGGAAGCTGTAGGAGTCGTCGGTGTGGCCGGGCGTATAGAGCACATCGAGCGCGAGGCCCTCGATCTTCAGCTTGTCGCCTTCCGCGACCCGCATCGAGACGACATCCACCTTGCTCTGCTCGCCCATCACGGTGATGCAATGCGTGCGGTCGCGCAGTGCGCCGAGCCCGGTGACGTGGTCGGCGTGCACATGCGTGTCGACGGCCTTCACGAGCTTGAGGTCGAGCTCGTCGATGAGTTGCAGGTAGCGGTCGACCTTCTCGATCACCGGGTCGATGATGAGCGCCTCGCCGCCGCGCCGGCTGGCGAGGAGGTAGGTGTAGGTGCCGGAAACCTGGTCGAAGAGTTGGCGGAAGATCATCGGCTCCTCCTGCCTGTGGGCGATTTTACTTTGGGCCGGTCGCGATCGGCTTGTCGGTGCGCGAGCCCCAATCCGCCCATGAACCATCATACAACGCCGCGGGCTTCCTGCCGATCATCTCCAGCGCGAGCGAGAGGATCGCGGCCGAAACGCCCGATCCGCAGCTCGTGATGACCGGCTTCTCCGGATCGACGCCGCCGGCGGCGAGCGCGGCCTCGATTTGCGCCGGCGCGGCGAGGGAACCGTTGGCGATCACGCTAGAGAAAGGCACATTCAGGCTGCCCGGCATGTGACCGGACCGGACGCCGGGACGCGGTTCCGCCGCTTCGCCGCGGAAGCGTTCCGCCGGCCGCACATCGACGACCTGCGCGCCGCCCGTGGTCAGCGCCTGCTCCACGCGGTCGATGTCGGCAACGAGGTCGGGGTTGAACCGCGGCGTGAACGTCGCCGGCTTGCGGCTCACCATGCCGGCTTCGACGGGCCGTCCTTCCGCGCGCCATTTCGGCAACCCGCCGTCGAGCACGAACGCGTCTTTTGCGCCGAACACGCGGAACGTCCACCACACCCGCGCGGCAGAGAAGATTCCGGCGCCGTCATAGGCGACGATCTTCATGCCGTCGCCGATGCCGAGCCGGCGCATGTGCAGCGCAAATGCATCCGGCGGCGGCAGCATGTGCGGCAGCCCGGCGCCGTGATCGGAAATCTCGTCGATGTCGAAATAGACGGCGCCGGGAACATGCGCCGCCTGATATTCCTTGAAGCCGTCGCGGTTCATCGCCGGCAGGTACCAGGAGCTGTCGACGACGACGAGATCGGGGTCGCCCAGATGCCCGGCGAGCCAGTCCGTCGAAACAAGGTGGCGCGAAGTCTGCCCGGGCATATTCCTCTCGTGCGGCTATTCCCGCACAAGATCGGCCAGCAGGCGCCGGAGCGCAAGCGCCCCCTTAATCGGCGCAGAGCCGGTCGCGCAGCGCCCGGAACTTCTCCACCTGATCGGCGCGCAATTCGCCCTTCTCGTCGCGGCCGACGAAGATCTTGAACATGATCCCGCCGTCGCGATTGAGGAAGACCAGGAAGCTCGAGCTGCGCCCCATGAACGGCCGCTCGACGAAGGCGATGCCGCCGCAGCGCTCGTACCGCAGATGGCCGTGCAGGCCCGTCCGGCCCGACAGGTTGAAATAGCCGCGCGCGACCTGACCCTTCGGCACCGGCCCGCCGAACTCCATGATCGCGTCGTCGGTATGGACGATCACGGTCACGTCGCCCCAGGTCGAGATGTCGTCCATCGCCGGGATGAACGCCGACCCCGGCGCAAAGCGGCGCATCGCATCGGGCAGGGCGGCAACGACCGTGCGCGGCGTCACCTTGTGCTCGCGCGCGGCGTCTTCGAACACGACGCCTGGGTTCTCGGAAACCAGTTTGCGGAGATCGGCGGAAACTTCAGCCAGCATGACAAGCCCTCTTGAGTGCGCACAAGCTTGCTTGCGGATGGCGGCCGCTGGCTGGCTCACAGACGACTAGGACCTTGCCCATATCCGGTCAAGTTCGCGCAAGCTCGCGCGAGCCGCCTGCATGGATTGATTCCGATCTCGCGACGCGCGGCAAAACGTCCACAGAACGCACTATGGAATTAGTCGAGTTCGAGCCTGACGAACCAGCGTGAACGCTTCGATCGGCGTCACACGATTGCGTTTGGAACGTTCACTTTGCGCTCCAGCCATTCCGGCACCGGCAGATTCTTCGAGCGCAGGAAGGCCGGATTGAACAGCTTCGACTGGTAGCGCGAGCCGAAATCGGCGAGGACCGTGACGATGGTCTTGCCGGGCCCGAGCTCCTTCGCGAGGCGGATCGCACCGGCGACATTGATGCCGGTCGAACCGCCGAGGCAGAGGCCCTCGTGCTCGAGCAGGTCGAACACGAGCGGGATCGCTTCCTCGTCCGGGACGATGTAGGGGAAGTCGACCTTCACGTCGCCGACGATCGGCGTCGAGCGCCCGAGCCCGATCCCTTCCGTGATGGAGTCGCCGGGCGACGGCTTTGCCACGCCTTCCTTGAACAGGCTGTACATGCCGCCGCCGTGCGGATCGGCGCAGCCGATGGCGATGTCCTTCTTTTTCTCGCGCAGGAATTCCGCGGTGCCCGCGAGCGTCCCGCCGGTGCCGACCGAGCAGATGAACGCGTCCACCTTGCCGCCGGTCTGTTCCCAGATTTCCGGGCCGGTTGAAACGTAGTGAGCCTTGCGGTTGTCGAGATTGTTCCACTGGTCGGCGAACAGCACGCCCTTCTTCTCGGTCTTACGCAGCGCTTCCGCAAGGCGCCGGCCGACGTGCTGGTAATTGTTCTGGTTGCTGTAGGGCAGGGCCGGCACCTCGACGAGGTCGGCGCCGAACAGCCGCAGCGCGTCCTTCTTTTCCTGGCTCTGCGTTTCCGGAATCACGATCAGCGTCCGGTAACCACGCGCATTGGCGACAACCGCCAGGCCGATACCGGTGTTCCCGGCCGTGGCCTCCACAACCAGTCCGCCGGGCTCGAGCTCGCCGCGCTTCTCCGCTTCGAGAATGATCTGCCGCCCCGCGCGGTCCTTCACCGATTGGCCGGGGTTCATGAACTCGGCCTTGCCGAGGATGGTGCAGCCCGTGATCTCGGAAGCGTGCCGCAGCTTGATCAGCGGCGTATTGCCGATCGCGTCAATGACGTCGTTGTTGATCTTCATGGATTCTACAGCCGCAAGCTGCTGATTTGAAAAATCAACCTAGTGGAGCGGTAGGTGAACCGCAACGCTGCTCAAGAATGTCTCGTATGCATTCACCTTTCGCGTGGGCGGCCCAGCACGAGATTGTGTAGCCGCCCGCTGTCAGGTGCGAGGCCGAGTGGGACGCCTGTCGCCGTCCGAATACGTGCCCACCGGCCGGGGCGCTTATCTTCCCGGCCCGCATCTGGTATCGCATGATCTGCAAACGCCACAACAGATGGTCGAGCACAATGAATAAACGGGAGCCGAATATCGTCGGCGTCAGCGGTCAGTTTGAGCGCGCCCTGCGCGATGGCCGCTTCGTCGTCACGGCGGAGGTCACGCCGCCTGTCTCGTGTGACCGCAACGACCTCCTCGCCAAGGCGCTGCCGCTGCGCGGTTATGCCGATGCGGTCAACGTCACCGACGGCGCCGGTGCGCGGACGCATATGAGCTCGGTCGCTTCCGCGTTCATCCTGCAGGAGAACGGCATCGAGCCGATCATGCAGTTCACCTGCCGCGACCGGAACCGGATCGCGCTGCAGAACGATCTCTTGGGTGCCGCTGCGCTCGGCCTGCGCAACCTCCTCGTTCTGCGCGGCGATGATCCGAAGCAGGGCGACCAGCCCGAGGCGAAGCCGGTATTCGATCTGGATTCCCGCACGCTGATCGAGACCGTGGTCTCGATCCGCGATCGCGGCGAGCTGCTTCACGGGCGCAAGGTTTCCGGTAAGGCGCAATTCTTCGTCGGCGCTGCCGAGGCGCCGGTCGATCCGCCCGCCGATTGGCAGCCGAAGGGCCTGCTCGGAAAAATCCGGTCCGGCGCGCAATTCGCGCAAACGCAGTTCTGCATGGATGCGGGCGTGGTGCGGCGCTACACGCAGCGCATCGCCGAGGCCGGCGTGCCGGAGGATTTCTATCTGCTGATCGGCGTCGCGCCGTTGCGCTCGGCGAAATCCGGCCGCTGGATGAAGAACAATCTCTTCGGTACGATCATCCCCGAGTGGATGATCGAGCGCATGGAGAAGGCAGCCGACCCCATGCAGGAAGGCCGCAAGATCTGCGTCGAGCTGCTGGAAGAGCTCGCCGAGATCCCCGGCGTCGCCGGCGCGCACATCATGGCGCCCAACCACGAAGAGGCCATTCCCGAGGTGATCGCCGCGTTCGGCACCCGCCAGCGCAAGCCGCGCGGCGCCACGGCCGCGGCGTCAGCGGACAGGAGAATGCCGCAAATCTATCCCGACTGACGCTGCGAGCGTCGGCCAAGAACGAAGAACAAGTCAAGCAAGGGAAGGGGAATGCCTGGGGAGGAGAGGTTCGAGACGATTGCCGGCTGCAGGATACGGTTGTTGCGAGGCGGGAAGGGAGCCCCGCTTCTCTATCTCCACGGCGCCGGTGGCGGCGGCATCTGGTTTCCCTTCATGGAGAAGCTCGCCGGCCACTTCGAGGTGCTCGCGCCGGAGCATCCGGGCTTCGGCGCGTCGGAGACGCCCGAATGGCTCGATAACGTCGGCGACCTCGCCTATTTCTACCTCGACTTCATCGAGAAACTCGGCCTGAAGAACGTCACGCTGGTCGGCAGCTCGCTCGGTGGCTGGACCGCGGCGGAAATCGCCGTCCGTTCTTGTGCACCGCTCAAGACGCTCGTGCTCTCGTGCGCCGCCGGCATTCACGTCAAGGGCGTCGCCAAGGGCGACCTCTTCCTGTGGTCGCCGGAACAGACGGTCCGCAACATGTACTTCGACCAGAAGTTCGCGGACCAGATCCTCGCGCAGCCCTTGAATGAAGAGCAGCAAATGGCCGCGGCGAAGAACCGCCTGACAACCGCAAAGCTCGCCTGGCAGCCGCGACTCTACAATCCGCACCTCCACAAGTGGCTGCACCGCATCTCGGCGCCGACGCTCATCCTCTGGGGCGACAGCGACAAGGTCATTCCGCCGGCCTATGGCCCCGCCTACCAGGCACTCGTTCCCGGCTCCAGGCTCGAAGTGTTCAAGGATTGCGGCCACATCCCGCAGGTCGAGAAGATGGAAGCGTGGACCGACCGCATCATCCGGTTCGCAGCGGAGACGGGACGATGAAATTCTTCTTCTTTCATCTGATGCCCTACGCGGCGCTCGACCCCGACTACGACAAGCAGCACAACTCGGCCTGGGTCACGCTGCCGAACACCTATTACGATCCGAAGATCGGCCACCAGCTCTACAACCGCTATCTCGACGAGATGGAATATGCGGACGAGCTCGGCTGGGACGGCATCTGCGTCAACGAGCACCACCAGACTGCCTACGGCCTGATGCCGATCCCCGGCGTCATGGCCGGCGCGCTCGCGCGGCGCACGAAGCAGGCGAAGATCGCGGTGCTCGGCCGGGCGCTGCCGCTCCTCAACAATCCGCTGACGGTCGCCGAAGAATTCGCGATGCTCGACAACATCACCGGCGGTCGCCTGATCGCTGGCTTCGTCCGCGGCATCGGCGCCGAGTACCACGCATGGGGCGCGAACCCGGCGGAATCCCACGACCGCTTCCACGAGGCGCACGACCTCATCATCCAGGCGTGGACGCAGCCGGGTCCCTCGAAGTTCGAAGGCAAGCACTATCACTTCGAATACGTGAACTGCTGGCCGCGGCCCTACCAGCAGCCGCACCCGCCCGTCTGGATTCCGTCGCAGGGCAGCCGCGAGACCATCGAATGGGCCTCGCACCCGAGCCGCAAGTACACCTATCTCCAGACCTTCAGCCCCGTGTCGGCGCTCGCGCGCTTCGTGAAGATGTATCACGAGGCAGCGGCGAGATACGGCTATCAGGCCACCAACGAACAAATCGGCTGGTCGATGCCCGCCTATGCGGCGGAGACCGACGAGATCGCCCGACGCGAAGCAAAGCCGCACGTCGAGTTCTTCCTGAACAAGCTTCTCCGCATGCCACAGGAGATGCTGTTGCCGCCGGGATACCTCTCCCTCGCTTCGATGCAGGGTATTCTCGCCGCCAAGAAGGGGATCTCCGTCGGTCCCCGCACGATGGACGATGTGATCGAACAGGGGATCTTTCTCTGCGGGAGCGCGAAGACGATCTGCGAACGGCTCGAGAAGTATCAGCAGGAGATCGGCTTCGGCCACGTCCTGCCGCAGATGCAATTCGGTACCATGCCGCACGAACTTGTCAGGAAGAACACGGAAATCTTCGCGAAAGAGATCATTCCGTATTTCCGGGCAAAGTCGGCGGCGAACCCAACGGCAGACAAAGCACGACGTGAAACAGGTCTTGTAAAATGAAAATCGGATTTATCGGTGTCGGCAACATGGGCTGGCCCATGGCCGCCAATCTTGTTGCCGGCGGCTTCGGCGTAACGGCATTTGATGCCCGGCCCGAGCAGGCCGCGCGCTGGGCAAAGGAAACCGGCAGAGAATCCACAACCGACCTCGCAGCCCTCGGCCGGAGCGTGGACGTCGTCATCACCATGCTCCCGTCCGGCCGCGAAGTGCGCGACGTGCTGACGCGCATGGATAACGGCGCGCTCGTGGCCAATCTCCGCAAAGGCGCGATCGTCGTTGACATGAGCACCGCCGACCCGGTCGGCACGCGCGAGCTCGGCAAGGAGCTCGCCGAGCGCGGCATCACGCTGATTGATGCTCCCGTGTCCGGTGGCATTCGCGGCGCCAGGGACGCGAGCCTGGCCATCATGATCGGCGGCGATCCCGCCATTACCGCGCCGATCCGCCCCGTGCTCGAAAAGATGGGAAAACGCCTCTTCGATGTCGGCGTCCTCGGCTGCGGCCACGCTATGAAGGCGCTGAATAATTTCGTCGCGGCGACGAATTTCGCAGCGGCGACAGAGGCGATGCGCGTCGGCACCGCGTTCGGGCTGGATCCCGCGGTCATGATCGACGTCATCAACGTATCGAGCGGCCGCAACAACTCGACCGAGGGCATCATCAAGAACGAGGTGCTGACGGGCCGCTTTGCGTTCGGCTTCACGCTCGGCCTGCTGGTGAAGGACGTGTCGATCGCGGCTTCCCTCGGCGAGCAGATCGGTGTCGACAATCCTTATGGCCGCCTCACGCGCGAACGCTATACCGAGGCGCGCGATACGCTTGGCGCCAACGCGGATCATTCCAGCGCAGTGCAGGCGTGGGAAAAACGCAGGTAAAACGACGCGCTGCGGAGATGTCTGGGGTTCGGATTCCGTAATCAGCGCCGGCGAAAGGCGATCTCCGGGTTGATCCAGCACGCATCCGATAGACCCGTCCTTGACGCCAGGCACTGTTCCAGTGTCGTGAACCGGCACAGCAGCGGATGCGGTCCGCTTTCGTCTCTCACCTCCAGGCAATAGGTCTGATTGGCCGGTACGGGCGATTGGGCGAAAGCGGCGGTCGCGACGAGAATGAATGCGGATGCAGTGAGTGACAGTCTGCTCATGACGTTCTCCCGTGCTGAACGAGTCGGCTGAGAAAACAGATTTCTTCGTCTCCGCAGTCAGGAACACCGCAACGTTGGATTTATTTCGGCATTTGATTTCATTGATGTGCCAGCGTTGTGGAAGCTCGTTCGCGTAAGCGAAATAAATCTCGGTTTGCGGGTGATGATACAAAGAAGAGAATTAAGCGTCGATGCATTCGCGCTGAAAGAATTTTTGATTTTCGAGTCGCGCGCGTCCGCGATATAGTCGCGCCTCTTCCCGTGATGCAGTCGGAGGCGAACATGAAGCGCGCCATCCAAAGACTCGTTGCGCTGATGCAGCGGCCGCGCACGGCGGCGGAAGAAGTCCAGCAGCGCCATCTGGAATGGGATCGCGATTGCCGGGCGCGCGGCATGACTCCGCGCGAGCAGGCCGACGAGCTGCAGATCCGCTGCGCCTGGGTGCGTCTCCGCAGGAAGGGAAGCGAGGCTGTATTGCGCCGGCCGTCGCGCTACCTGGAAATTCTCGATCGCATCGCCGCCGATGAAGCGCGGACCTTGACGGCGATCTGCGGCGGCGATCTCGCCGCGGTATTTCTGCGCGCCTACGAAACGACGGAGCCGCTCGAAATCCTTTCTCCCCAAGCGGTGGCGGCAGTACTCGCGCGATCAGGGGGCAAAGGCGCGCCGATCGTTGCTGCCCCTTCGCTGGTGCCCGACTTGCCTGTGACGGAACCTCGCGGACGCCGAAGACAGAGATCGAAGGTGACCGCGTTCTAAGCCGTGCGTCGGCGGCGTTGCCGATAAGGATCACGAAGGAAGCCCGGCACCCATGCCGGGCTTCCTTGCGTACCCGCGTCTTGGGGGAACACGGCGTGCGTCAGTGCCCGCCCGGCATGATGTCATGGGTCGCGAGGTCGAGGGAACCAATTCGTAGCGGCGCTCGCTGGCTACTCGGCTTTCTGCCTGAGGGGAACGAAAACACAACAGAGTGCTTTCTGTCCTCGGGCGGGCAACCGGTGAGGTGCAACGATGAAAAATCTTGAAGAACTTTTCCATCATTTGCTCAAGGACATCTATTACGCCGAAAAGCAGATCGTGAAGGCGCTGCCGAAGATGGCAAAGGCGACCGATAACGCGGAACTGAAATCCGCATTCGAGCATCACCTGGATGAGACCAAGGAACAGGTCGACCGCCTGGAACGGGTCTTCGAGATCATCGGCAAGACTCCGCGCGGCGAGAAATGCCCGGCGATTCTCGGCCTCGTCGAAGAAGGGGAGGAGGTCATCGAGAAGGGCGAAGACAGCGATGTGGTCGACGCGGGCTTGCTCGCGGGCGCGCAAGCCGTCGAGCATTATGAGATGTCCCGCTACGGAACGATGATCGCGTGGGCCGAGCAACTTGGCTACGCGAAGGCGGTACCGTTGCTTGAAGAGACGCTGAAGGAAGAGAAAGCGGCCGACCAGAAGCTGAGCCAGATTGCCCTGTCCACGGTGAATCGGAAGGCAGCCTGACCGTTTATTCGGACATCGCCACGTTCGTATGGAAAACGGCGAAGGAAGCGGTGCACGACGTGACGCACGCTGAACGCGCGCGGCTTGCCGTGACCGATTTTCCGAGAGGGAATTTTGCCAATGGCTCCCCGGGCCGGATTCGAACCAGCGACCTAGCGGTTAACAGCCGCTTGCTCTACCGCTGAGCTACCGGGGAATGGGTCTGAGCCCGTAGCGAGGCCATATAGACGGGGCTGGCGGGCTTGCCAAGCATCTTCGGCTCGCGGGCCGCGCTGCGGGCATGCGCCGAGCCTGATGAACTCGGAAGTGGAGGCCACGCCCGGAATCGAACCGGGGTATACGGATTTGCAGTCCGCTGCGTAACCACTCCGCCACGTGGCCGTCGATGGCCCCTATATAGGGGCTCCGCGAGCGCGCCGTGATAGCAAAGCCCCGCCGCGACAACAATGGCGCCTTGCCTTTTCGCCGACGCTGGCTCATTTCTCGTCCCGCTTCAGGCAGGACCCCGAGGTGTCGATGATCGATTTCAGCCGGCTGCGGCAGTCCATGGTGGACAGCCAGATCCGCCCCAACGACGTCACCGATTTGCGCCTGATCGCCGCAATGCTTGAACTGCCGCGTGAGCGGTTCGTGCCGGCCTCGCGCTCCGACCTCGCCTATCTGGATGACGATCTGCCCGTCAGCGATGCCGAAGGAGGTAAGCCGGCGCGTTACCTGATCGAACCGATGGTGCTTGCCAAGCTGATCCAGGCACTCGATTTGAGCGAGGAGGACCGTGTGCTCGATGTCGGGTGCACGACCGGCTATTCGACCGCGGTGCTGGCGCGCATTGCCGGCTCGGTCGTCGGGCTGGAGGAAGACGCCGATCTCGCCACGGCAGCCCGTAACAATCTCCACCTGCTGGGCATCGGCAACGCAGAGATCGTCCTGGGCCCGCTGGGAGCGGGTGCGGCCGGAAAAGGCCCGTTCGACGCAATCCTCATCAATGGTTCGGTTGAGCTGATTCCCGAGCCGCTCTTCGCGCAGCTCAAGGACGGGGGCCGCCTGGTGGCCGTGGTCCGGACCAGCCCGCCGGGGCGTGCCACAATTTACATGAATGCGGCGGGAATTATCAGCCATCGTCCCTTGTTTGAAGCTGCCGTTCCCCCTCTGCATGGATTTGCAGCGCCGCGCGGCTTCGTTTTCTAAGCCTACAAAGAAGCTGTGGCTTAAGTGTCTCGGTGCCCAGAAATCTTCAGCTTTCAGGGGGCTACCGGTTTGCCGCGGCGGCGTGCCCCTTTATCCTGTGCCGAATAATGGGTGGGCAAGACCTTGCGGCGCACCAGGCGCCGCGAGGTTGGAAATATCGATGATTGGACAACGGGCGTTTTGGTTGGCCGCTGCGGGAATGGGGTTTGTGGCCGCAATATCGGCCGCGCCGACCGGCGTTGTTGCGCAGACGCTCGAGCAGGCCCTTTCGCAGGCGTATCAGAGCAATCCGACCCTGAATGCGCAGCGCGCGGCGACCCGCGTGGTCGACGAGCGCGTGCCGCAGGCGCTGGCGGGCTTCCGTCCCAACGTTTCGGCCGGCGCCGCCGCGGGCGTCGATTGGAGCAGAACGCGCACGGCGACAGGCATCACGACGAGCGGCACCGTACGTCCCCATAACTATGGGCTGACCGTCACGCAGAATCTGTTCACCGGCTTTCGCACCATCAATCAGACACGCGCCGCCGAGGCGCAGGTCCTCGGTGCGCGCGAGACGCTGCGCAACACCGAGCAGAACGTGCTGCTGAGCGCCGTGATCGCCTACATGGACGTGCTGCGGAACGACGCCGTCGTCGAACTGCAGCGGCAGAACCTGGAAGCCTTGCGCGAGCAATTGCGCGCGACGCGCGACCGCTTCGACGTCGGCGAGCTGACGCGCACCGACGTTGCGCAGGCCGAGGCCCGCGTGGCGCAGGCGGAATCGCAGTTGAGCGCCGCGCGTGCGCAGGCGAATGCCGCACGCGCCGCCTATCGCCGGGACATCGGCTCCGAGCCGCGCAAGCTCGCGCCGGCGCGGCCGGTCGAGCACGTCCTGCCGAAGGCGCTCAACGCCGCGCTCGCCGCCGGCGACCAGCAGCATCCGGCGATTGCCGCCGCCCGCCACGGCGTCGACGCCGCTCAGCTTCTGGTGAAGGTTGCGGAAGGCGCGTTGCTGCCGATCGTCAATCTGGAAGGCTCCGTCTCCAAGTCTCATGATCCAAGCTTGAGCATCGATTCCGTTTCCGACGCGACGCTGTTCGGCCGGCTGAGCGTGCCGATCTATCAGGGCGGCATCGAATATTCCCAGATCCGCGAGTCGAAAGAGACGCTCGGCCAGCGCCGGCTGGAATCCGACGTGACGCGCGATGAGGTGCGGGCGGCGGTCATTCAGTCGTTCGGGCTGCTCGCCGCTTCGCGCCTCCAGGTCGAGGCGGCGCAAGCGCAGGTCAACGCGGCGCAGATCGCGTTGAACGGTGTGCAGGAGGAATACCGGGTCGGCCAGCGCACCACCCTCGACGTGCTCAATGCGCAAGCCGAACTCGTCAGCGCCCGGGTGGCGCTGGTGACCGCCCAGCGCGACCGGGTGGTGAATTCCTATTCGCTGCTTTCCGCGATCGGCCGGTTGAGCGTGGACGAGCTGAGGCTCCGCGTCGAAGCCTATGCGCCTGAAATCCATTACAATCAGGTGCGCGACAGCTGGTTCGGAATTCGTACTCCCGACGGACGCTAGGTCGAATTCGCGTTTCAGGCCGCAGCATTGTCGCTTTCACCTGCAGCGACGTCACCTTAGTCCCCAATTGATTCGTGCATAGCCGGCCGGGCGCGCATTGGCGGCTTGGCTTCCAGATGCCATAGTGATTCCATGTAGCGGCGGCGATTCTCTCCCGGCGGTTCCGGGGGCGGAATTTGAATCAAGCTCGGAGCGGCAGAGGCCATGTCGAAAAGTGCCCGGGTTCCCGAACCCTCGATGGAGGAAATCCTCGCCTCCATTCGTCGGATCATCGCCGACGATGCGGGCCCGCAGGCGAGACCCTATGCGCCGCCGAGCCCAGTACAGCCCGCGCCGGCTGCAGCGCCAGAACCCCCATCACCGGCAGGTACGAGCGCCGTTGGACCCGAGGCCGACATTCTGGAGTTGACCCAGCCGGTCGAAACGGGGTCCGCATTCACGCCGGTTCGCGGCCCTGACGTCGTCTTCCGTGAGGAAGAGCCGCGGCCCGCCCGCCCGGCCGCTCAGGCGATGCCGCGGCCGCTGCCCGTAGCGCCTCAGCCGCCGGCCGCAGCTGCAGTGCCGGACGAAGAGCTTCTGTCGCCGGCCTCGTCAGCCGCCGTTTCATCCGCCTTCAATTCGCTGGCGTCCACCGTGCTCAGCGAGCATTCGCGCACGCTCGAGGACCTTGTGAAGGAAATGATGCGTCCGATGCTGCGCCAATGGCTGGACGAGAATCTGCCCGCCATCGTCGAGCGGCTGGTTCGCAGCGAGATCGAACGCGTGGCACGCGGCGGACGCTGATTTAAGCCTTCGCAATCGTGGTGCGGAAGGCAAAGGCGATCACCGGAAACAGGATCGCGGCGATCAGGAAGATCGGGATTCCGCCCCACCGGTCGTAGATCAGGCTCGCCACGGCAAAGCCGATCGTCTGTCCCAGAAAGATCATCGCCGCAAACAGCGACAGCGCAGCCCCGCGTGCCTCCGGCGCCATTTGTGTCGCGTGCACCTGAAAAGTGTTGTGCACCATCATCACGCCGATGCCGGCGAGGAACAGCGCCGGGACATAGAGCCGCCAGTCGGTGGCGATTGCCAGGGAGAAGAAGCAGAGGCCGAACAGGATGCCGCCGAGCGCAAGTGTGCCGCGCTCGCCGACCCGGGTAAGCACCAGCGGCGCGGCGAAGCTGTAGGCCAACCCGCCCAGGGCATAGACGCCGAGCACGAGCCCGATCGCCGCGAGCGAGAATCCGAAGCGATCATGCAGGTGCGCGCCGACGAACGCGGCGGTGGTGAACGACACCATGCCCTGCGCGCACACCGCGAACAGCACATGGCGGACGACCGGCCGCTTGAACAGCGCGAACATCTCCGCGTAACTGCTCCTGACGCTTCCGGACGGCTTCGGGCTTCCCGCACGCAGTTCCGGCGATGCGAGCAGCCCCAATCCCGCGACCGCAAAGATGCCGGCGACGAAATAGAACACGGATCGCCAGCCCAGGAGGTCCGCGATCAGCCCGCCGAGCGCCTGACCGCAGATGAGGCCGAGCATGACCGTGGCCGTGTAGCGTGCGAGCGCTGCGTGCCGCTGGGCGTAGGTCGTCGTATCGCCGACGAAGGCAAGCGAGAGCGGCACCACCGCAGCGGTAGCGACCCCCGAGAGGAACCGCAGGGCCGCAAGCGTGGCGAGCGAGGTAGCGAACGATGACGCAACCGAGATGATCGCCGAGGCGATCGCGGCGAACGCAATGATCGGCAGCTTGCCGATCCGGTCGCCGAGCGGCCCGTACACGATCTGCAACGCGCCGTGCGCGGCGGCGAACAGCGTCGCGATGATCACGGCGGCGCCGACCGTCGTGCCGAACTCAACGGCGAAGGTAGGCAGCAACGGATCGGTGATACGGAGATTGGCGCCGATGCCGAACCCGGCCAAACCGAGCAGGATCAACGTGCTGCCGGCCCCCAGGCGGGGGCCGGTGGTTTGTCTCGGCTCGATGGGTCCGGCGTCCATGTGGCTCCTCTAGCATGGAGTCGGTGCGCCCGACGCACACGCCCTGCATAGCTTGGCGGGATGCCATATCGATGACTGGGCCATCCCGCCTGCGGCCGATCAGGTCGTCTGGCTCGGCGCCTCAAGGTAACGGAGCAGGAGAATGACCACGCCGGCGAACAAGATGGCGCCGGTGGCGAATACGGCTGCACCGCCGATCCGGTCGTACACGACACCCCAGAGCGCAACGCCGCCAAGCTGACCCAGGAAGAACGAAGCGGCGAACGCCGATATGGCAGCACCCCGGGCCTCCGGCGCCATCTGCGTCGCGCGCACCTGCAGCGTATTGTGCAGCATGATCAGCGCCGCGCCGCAGACGAACAGAAGCAGCGGGATCGGCTGCCACACCGGCGTCAGCGCGACCGCCAGGAAGAAGACGCAGAACACCGCGCCGCCTACCGCGATCAGTCCGCGCTCCCCAAGCCGCGCGATCAGCCGCGGCGCCGCGACCGTGTAGGCGATCCCGCCCGCGCCGAACAGCGCAAGCACAAGGCCGATCTGCGAGTAGGAGAGGCCGAACCGGTCGTGCAGATAGGCGCCGAAGAAGGTCGTGGCGCCGAGCGCAAGGACACCTTCCGCCGCCGTGACGGAAAGCAGCAGCCGCACTTGCGGCCGCCGCAACAGAAGGAACGGCGACAGAAAATCGCTGAAGAGGCTCGGATTGCCTTCGCGCTGGATCTTCGCCGTGCGTAAGCCATGCACCCAGACGAGCCCGCCCGCCGCCACCGCAAACATCGCGGCGACGAACAGAAACACCGCGCGCCAGCCGACGAAGTCGGCGATCACGCCGGATACCGCTTGCCCGACCATGGTCCCGAGCATCGCCGCGCCCAGCATGCGGGCGATCGTGGCCTGGCGGTTCTCATAGGGAACGGTGTCGCCAAGATAGGCCAGAGCAAGCGGGAAGGCGATTGCCGCCGTAGCACCCGAAAGAAATCGAAACGCGCTCAGCGTCGCGATCGACGTGGCGAACGAGCAGGCAATCGTCGTGATCGCCGCCGCGGCGGTCGCGAGCGTCAGCACCCGCAGCTTGCCCAAACGGTCGCCGAGCGGGCCGCCGGCGAACTGCATGACGCCATGTGCCGCAGCATAGAACACGGAGACGATCGCCACTCTGCCGGGCGTCGACTGAAACTCGGCGGCGAGCGAGGGCAGAAGGGGGTCGGTGATGCGGATATTGAGGGCAACCGCAAACCCCGCGATCATCAGAAACACGAGGATGCGCTCGAGTTCCCGCGGTTCGGCGGCGCGGTCTTGTCGGTTCGCGTCGGAGGGGTCGGGAGAAGCCACGGCTGTCGATAGCAGAATCGATTAAATCTCGTCGCGTACCTTCCTCATATTCGCTATGCGGCCGAAAGGCCCGGCGGAAATCATGCCCGCAGAGCGAACATTGACAGCTTGGCGGCGGTTCGCTTTCTAGCGGCACCTGTCTGGAAATCACATGTTGGAAAAGACCTACCAGCCTTCCGAAGTCGAGGACCGCATCTACCAAGCGTGGGAAGAGGCGCGCGCGTTTGCGGCCGGCCGCCCTGAGCGCAAGGGCGCCGATCCCTATTGCGTCGTGATCCCGCCGCCGAACGTGACCGGCTCCCTGCACATGGGCCACGCGCTCAACAACACCTTGCAGGACGTGCTCTGCCGCTTCGAGCGCATGCGCGGCAAGGACGTACTGTGGCAGCCGGGCACCGATCACGCCGGCATCGCGACGCAAATGGTGGTCGAGCGACAGCTCGAGCAGTCGGGCGTGAAGCGGCGCGACCTATCGCGCGAGGAATTCATCCGCCGCGTCTGGAGCTGGAAGGAACAGTCCGGCGGCATGATCATCAACCAGCTCAAGCGCCTCGGCGCGTCGTGCGACTGGTCGCGCGAGCGTTTCACGATGGATGAGGGGCTGTCGCGCGCCGTCCTCAAGGTCTTCGTCACGCTCTACAAAGAGGGCCTCATCTACCGCGACAAGCGGCTGGTGAACTGGGACCCGAAGCTGCTCACCGCGATCTCCGACCTCGAGGTGCAGCAGGTCGAGACCAAGGGCAATCTCTGGCACTTCAAGTATCCGGTGGAAGGCAGCGACAGCGAGTACATCATCGTCGCTACCACGCGGCCGGAAACCATGCTTGGCGACACAGCTGTTGCCGTGCATCCAGAGAATGAGCGCTGGAAGCACCTCATCGGCAGCCACGCGATCCTGCCGCTGGTCGGCCGCCGCATCCCGATCGTCGGCGACGACTATGCCGATCCCGAAAAGGGCACCGGCGCGGTGAAGATCACGCCTGCGCACGACTTCAACGACTTCGACGTCGGCCGCCGGCATAGCTTGCCGATCGTCAACGTGTTCGACAACGAGGCGCGGTTGTCGTTGCGAGACAACGATTCGTTCCTCGACGGCGCGGAGACCGGCGCCGATCTCGACGCGGTGCTCGCGCTACACGGCAAGGACCGCTTCGTCGCGCGCAAGGCGATCGTCGAGCTGATGGAGGCGCGCGGCCTCGTCGACAAGATCGAGCCGAACGTCCACATGGTCCCGCACGGCGACCGCTCCGGCGCGGTGATTGAGCCGTACCTGACCGATCAGTGGTACGTCGACGCGAAGACGCTGGCGAAGCAGGCGCTCGCCGCCGTGCGCGACGGGCGCACGAAGTTCGTGCCGAAGAACTGGGAGAAGACCTACTTCGACTGGCTCGAGAACATCGAGCCCTGGTGCATCTCGCGCCAGCTCTGGTGGGGTCATCAGATCCCGGCCTGGTACGGACCGGACGGCAAGGTCTTCGTCGCCGAAACCGAGGAAGAGGCGGTCTCGCACGCGCTCGCCTATTACGCCGAGACCGAGGCGATCACGCCCATGCAGGGCCACGACATGGCGCTCGATCCGAAGTCGCGCGAGCCGTTCCTGCTGCGCGATGAAGACGTGCTCGACACCTGGTTCTCGTCCGCGCTCTGGCCATTCTCGACGCTGGGCTGGCCCGACGAGACGCCCGAGCTCAAGCGCTTCTATCCCACAAGCGCGCTCGTCACCGGCTTCGACATCATCTTCTTCTGGGTTGCGCGCATGATGATGATGGGGCTGCACTTCAGGAAGGAAGTACCGTTCCGCGACGTCTATATCCATGCCCTTGTCCGCGACGAGAAGGGCGCCAAGATGTCGAAGTCGAAGGGGAACGTGATCGATCCCCTCGATCTCATCACCAAGTACGGCGCCGATGCGCTGCGCTTCACGCTGACGGCGATGGCCGCGCAGGGCCGCGACATCAAGCTCGCAACGAGCCGCGTCGAGGGCTACCGCAACTTCGCGACCAAGCTCTGGAACGCCGCCCGCTTCGCCGAGTTCAACGGCGCGGTGCGCGTCGAGGGCTTTGACCCAAAGAAGGCGAAGGAGACGATCAACCGCTGGATTCTCGGCGAGATGGAAAAAGCAACCGCCGAAGTCACATCCGCCATCGAAGCTTACAAGTTCAACGAGGCCGCCGGCGCCGCCTATCGCTTCGTCTGGAACATCTATTGCGACTGGTACCTCGAGCTCTCGAAGCCCGTACTCACCGGTCCCGACGGCACCGCCAAGGACGAGACGCGAGCGACCGTGACCTTCGTTATGGACGAAATCCTGAAGCTCCTGCACCCGTTCATGCCATTCATCACGGAAGAGCTTTGGCGCGTGACGGGCGAACAGGGCCCGAAGCGCGAGACCATGCTCGTGCTCGCGCCGTGGCCGACCCACAAGGGCCTCGCCGACGACAAGGCCGAGGCAGAGATCGGCTGGATCGTCGATCTCGTCTCCGCCGTGCGCTCGGTGCGCTCGGAGATGAACGTGCCGGCAGGCGCACAGATTCCACTTGCGCTTGTCGCGGGCAAGGATACCCGCGAGCGGGCAGGGCGCTGGAACGAGGCACTGAAGCGCCTTGCACGCCTTTCAGAGATCAGCTTCGTGGACGCGCCGCCCGCGGGCTCCGTCCAGTTGCTCGTGCGCGGCGAGATCGCGGCGCTGCCGCTCGCCGGCGTGATCGATCTCACCGCCGAACGCGCACGGTTGGAGAAGGAACTTGGGAAGATCGCCGACGATATCTCCCGCATCGACAAGAAGCTCGGCAACGCCGACTTCATGGCCCGCGCACCCGAGGAAGTCGTCGAAGAGCAGCGTGAGCGCCGCGAGGAAGCCAAAAGCCGTCGGGCCAAGGTACGCGAGGCGCTGGAGAGACTGAAAGGCGCGGCCTGAAGAAATGGACGCGCGCCGTCTCTGGCTGACGTTCGGGCTCCTGTGGCTCGCGGGCATGGGCCTGCGGCTGACCGTCCTCGCCATCCCGCCGGTCCTGCCGCTGATCGAGGCCGACCTCGGCCTCACGGGCACGCAGATCGGCGTGCTCAACGGACTGCCGGTCATCCTCTTCGCGCTGGCGGCGCTGCCGGGCGCGCTCCTGATCGCGCGATACGGCGCGCTGCCGGCGCTCGTCACCGGCCTTCTCCTCGCCGGCATCGCCTCCGCCCTGCGCGGCGTGCTGCCCAATCTCCTGTGGCTCTATGCCATGACGATCGTCATGGGCGTCGGCATTGCCGTGATGCAACCGGCAATGCCCGCGCTCGTCCGCGAATGGGTGCCGCAGCGCATCGGCTTCGCCACCGCCATCTACACGAACGGCCTGCTCGTCGGCGAAGTGATCCCGGTCGCCTTGACGCTCCCGCTCGTGCTTCCGCTCGTAGACGGGAGCTGGCGCGGCAGCCTGGCCTTCTGGGGCCTGCCCATGATCGTGATCGCAGGTCTGATGGTCTTTGCGCCGCGAAGCAGTCGTTCGGGCTATTCGACAATGAAGGTTCGGCCGCGCTGGTGGCCCGACTGGCGCGATCCTAAGGTTTGGCAGCTTGGCTTCATCCTGAGCAGCGTGAACACCGCCTACTTCAACGCGAACGCGTTCATTCCCGGCCATCTGACCTACGCCGGCAGACCCGATCTCATCAGCGCGACGCTCACCGCGCTCAATCTTGCCCAGTTGCCCGCCTCGTTCCTGCTGCTGACGATCGCGCGCCGGGTCGAGCGCCGCGCTTGGCCGCTGATCGCAACCGGCATCATCATTTTGGTTGCGCTGATCGGAATTGCGTTCACCGCGAGCGTATGGACGGTGGCGTTTGCCGCGCTGCTCGGCTTCGTCGGTGCCATCACGCTCGCGCTCGGGCTGACGCTTCCGGCGCTCCTCGCCGATTCCGACGACGTCGCCCGCACGTCGGCGGCGATGTTCACCGTGAGCTACGCGCTGGCCATGCTATTTTCGATCGCAAGCGGCGCCGCTTGGGACCTTGCCGGCGATCCACGCTGGGCGTTCCTGCCGACGGCGATCAGCGTGCTTCCGCAAATCCTGCTTATTTCGACAATCCGCTTCCCGCGGCCCGCGATCTAGATATCGGGAAACGCCGGCTCAGAAAGTCCGAGTTCGCAAGGCCGTAGCGCCACGGCAGTTCCGCCGCCTTGGTGATGCCGATGCGCGGACCGGAGAGGATTTCCGGTTTATCAGCGCGGCTCCAGAGCTCGAACGGCGGGCGGTCGAGCATGAGCCCATTGTGCGCACCGGTGATGCCGAGCGCCTCGCACAGCTTGCCCGGCCCTGAACAAAGCTGGCGCACATCCTTGACGCCGCGCCGCCGCCGCATGGCGGCGATGCCTTCCGTCGGCTCGATCGCGCGGATCAGAACCGCGCTCGCGCTCCCTTCCGCCTCGCACACGAAATTCACGCACCAGTGGATGCCATAGGAGCGATAGACGTATGCGTATCCGGGCGGGCCGAACATCACCGCGGTGCGCTCCGTGCGTCCGTTGTAGGAATGCGCCGCCGGTTCGGTATGATGATACGCCTCGACCTCGACGATGATCCCGCCCACGCCCTTGAAGAGAAACGTCGCGCCGATCAGTTCCGGCGCGACCGCATGCACGCTGTGGGCGAAGAAATCGCGGCGGAGCTTCTGCGGACGCGCCATGCTCAGCCGGAAAGCTTTCTCGCACGTGCAAAAAATTCATCGAGCGCGCTGATCTCTTCTTTTCCGCCGGCAAAGTCCGCCGCCAGCCGCTCGAAAAATTCCGCCATGCCGTCGTAGATGTCGGCTTCCACGCTGCGCTCGACATAGTCCGCGATCTCGCGCATCTCCGGCGCCCAGCGCTCGGCCTTGGAAAACATATCCGGCACTCCGCGCGAAAGCTGCGCGAGGAACGGGCGCTGGCTTTCCGCGAGTTCCTGCAGGAGATCGGCCTCGACGCCCGCCCGCCGCGCGGCCAGCACCATCGCCGCCCCGAGCGCGATCGTGCCCTTGTTGATGCCGGCATAGGCGAGCTTCAACGCCGAGGCCGCGCCGATCCCGCCCTTCACCACGCGGATGACCAGCCCGAACCGGTTGAGTTCGGTGACGCGCTCGGCTTCCGGCCCCGACACGTAGAACTTCGGCCCGGCATAGCCCTCGCGCGGCGGCCCGCCGATGATACCGCCGTCGACGAACGGCGTGCCCGTGGCCGTGACCACCTCGGCGATGCGCCGCACGGTGGCCGGGCTGACTGCATTGCAATCGACATAGACCGGCTTGCGCGCCGCGGCCCGCAGGGCAGGGGCCAGCCGCTCGGCGATGGCTACCGCATCCTTCGGCGGCAGGATCGAGAGGAGGAAGTCGGCTTCGGCCAGTCGATCGTCCGTCGCCGCGATCAGCCCCGCCGCCTCCGCCCGTGCCCGGCTGGCCGCCCCCCGGCCATGGACCGAGGTCAGAACCCGCAGGCGATTTGCGGTTAACCTTGCCCCGACCGCGGCCCCCATATTGCCCGGCGAAGTGATCGCGATCACAGGATTTATTGGGGTTTTCTGCATAGTTTGCATCGTCAGGCGGAGACCGGGTAGGGATGAGCAGTGTGGCGAACGCGACACACCGTTACAAGATTGCAACCTTAAGGCCCGTTAGGGGCTCTCAACGCCGCGGTCCCGCCATAAACCAGAACGACAGGGGCTTTCGAGGCCGAGAATAGAGCGCGGCGGGCATAAGAGCCCGGATGCGGCACGAGTGGAAGATGGACGCCAAGACCTTCAGCAAGACCAGATTGCCCAGTCGCCACGTGACCGAAGGACCGGAGCGCGCGCCGCACCGTTCCTACTACTACGCGATGGGGCTGACCCGCGAGCAGATCCACCAGCCGTTCGTGGGCGTTGCCACGTGCTGGAACGAAGCTGCTCCCTGCAACATCGCGCTCATGCGCCAGGCGCAAGCGGTGAAGAAGGGCGTCGCCTCCGCCAACGGCACGCCGCGCGAGTTCTGCACCATCACCGTGACGGATGGCATCGCCATGGGTCACGAAGGCATGAAGTCGTCGTTGCCGTCCCGCGAGGTGATCGCCGACTCCGTCGAGCTGACCATGCGCGGCCATTCCTACGATGCATTGATCGGCCTCGCGGGTTGCGACAAATCTCTGCCCGGCATGATGATGGCCATGTGTCGCCTCAATGTGCCCTCGATCTTCATCTATGGAGGATCAATCCTGCCCGGCTCGTTCCGCGGCCGCCCCGTAACCGTCCAGGACGTGTTCGAGGCGGTGGGTCAGTATTCTGTCGGAAAATTCTCCGACGAGGACCTGGAGGAGCTGGAGCAGATCGCCTGTCCGTCGGCCGGCGCCTGCGGTGCGCAATTCACCGCGAACACCATGGCGACCGTCTCGGAAGGCATCGGGCTCGCATTGCCCTATTCGGCCGGTGCGCCGGCGCCGTATGAGATCCGCGACGCGTTCTGCGCGACCGCGGGCGAGAAGATCATGGAACTGCTCGCACGCAACATCCGTCCGCGCGACATCGTCACCCGCAAGGCGCTGGAGAACGCCGCGGCGGTGGTTTCCGCGACCGGCGGCTCCACGAATGCCGCGCTGCACCTGCCGGCGATCGCGCACGAGTGCGGCATCAAGTTCGACCTGTTCGACGTCGCCGAGATCTTCAAGCGCACGCCCTACATCGCCGACCTGAAGCCCGGCGGAAAATACGTCGCCAAGGACATGTTCGAGGCGGGCGGCATTCCGCTCTTGATGAAGACGCTGCTCGACCACGGCTATCTGCACGGCGACTGCCTGACCGTCACCGGCCGCACGATCGCGGAAAACCTGAAGTCCGTGAAATGGAATCCGAGTCAGGATGTCGTGCACCCCGCCGACAAGCCGTTGCTGAAGACCGGCGGCGTCGTCGGCCTGCGCGGCAACCTCGCGCCGGAAGGCGCGATCGTGAAGGTCGCCGGCATGAAGAACCTGAAGTTCTCCGGCCCCGCGCGTTGCTTCGATGGCGAGGAGGAGTGCTTCGAGGCCGTGAAGAACCGCAAGTACAAGGAAGGCGAAGTGCTCGTCATCCGCTACGAGGGCCCGAAGGGCGGCCCCGGCATGCGCGAGATGCTTGCGACCACGGCCGCGCTCTACGGCCAGGGCATGGGCGAGAAAGTCGCGCTCATCACCGACGGACGTTTCTCCGGCGCCACCCGCGGCTTCTGCATCGGCCATGTCGGCCCGGAAGCGGCGATCGGCGGCCCGATCGCTCTCCTTCAGGACGGCGACATTCTCGATCTCGACGCCGAGGCCGGCACGCTGAACGTGCGCCTCGACGACAAGGAGTTGGAGCGCCGGCGCGCGGGTTGGAAGCCGCGCCCCGAGCCGTTCGGCTCCGGCTATCTCTGGAAATATGCGCAGGGCGTGGGCCCCGCCGTCAGCGGCGCCGTGACCCATCCCGGCGGGAAGGCGGAACGGAAGACCTATGCGGACATCTGACCTTTCGCGCGCAGGCGTGCTGCTCGCGATTGCGCTCGCGGGCCCCGCACCGCTGCTCGCCCTCGACGCCAAGCAGGCGCCGACGGCGGCGCCGGCCGCGGCTGTCGTGGCGCCGACGCCCTTCCAGGCGTTCCGCTCCGGCACCGAGCTCTTGCGCGCCGGCGACATGGAGAAGGGCCTGACCGAGTTGCGCTATGCCGCCGAGCAAGGGCACCCGCTCGCGCAATGGAAGCTCGGCCGCATGTATCAGGAAGGTGATGGCGTGAAGCGCGATCACCTGCAGGCGTTCAAGTATTTCAGCCGCGTTGCCTCCGATCATGCGGAAGTCGGGCCGTGGACGCAGGAAGCGCGCTTCGTCGCGAACGCCTACGTGTCGCTCGGCAGCTACTATCTGACCGGCATTCCCGACACGCAGGTGGAAGCGGATGTTGACCGCGCGCGGCGGCTGTTCTTCTACGCCGCGTCCTATTTCGGCGATGCCGACGCGCAATATCAACTGGCGCGCCTGTCGCTCGGCGCCCATGGCGCGCAGAAGGATATTCGCCAGGCCGTGCGCTGGCTTGGGCTGGCCGCGCCGAAGGGACAGTACCAGGCCCAGGCGCAGCTCGGCCGCATGATGTTCCGCGGCGAAGGCATCCCGCGCGACCGCGCCCGCGGGCTGATGTGGCTCACGCTTGGCCGCGACGCCGCAGCCGGCCCCGACGACGGCTGGATCGTGCAGGCATACGAGGAAGCGTTCGCCCGCGCGACCGAAGTCGAGCGCTCGGCCGCCTATACCTATCTTCAGGAATGGCTGAAGACGCAGCGCTGATCCGCTTTGCTCAATCGGCATGAAGGCAGGTCGCGTCGTTTGCCTCTGTCATTGCGAGGCGCGCAGCGCCGAAGCAATCCAGTTTATCGGTAGCTGGATTGCTTCGCTGCGCTCGCAATGACGCCGGGAATGCGAACTTCAATCACAGTGCTCTACAAATCCAGATTGATCCAGACCGGCACGTGATCCGACGGCTTCTCGCCGCCGCGCATCCCGCGATCGATCCCGGCACTCGCAAGCCGGTCTGCCGCCTGCGGCGACAGCAGCAGATGATCGATGCGGATGCCGTTGTTCTTCTGGAACGCGGCGCCCTGATGATCCCAGAACGTGTAGAGGCCGGCATCGTCGCTCGTCGCCCGGATTGCGTCGACGAGCCCGAGATGGGTCAGCGCGTGGAATTGCGCCCGCGTCTGCGGGAGAAAGAGCGCGTCTTCCTTCCATAGCTCGGGATCGTGCACATCCGCCCCGGTCGGGATCGCGTTGTAGTCGCCTGCAAGCACGAGCGGCTCTTCATAAACGAGACGCTCGCGCGCGTGCTCCTGCAGACGCTCCATCCACGCGAGCTTGTAGTCGTACTTGTCGCCCGGCGCCGGATTGCCGTTCGGCAGATAGATCGAGGCGACCCGCAGCGCGCCCCCTTCGAGCGAGATCACCGCTTCGATGTAGCGCGCTTGCCCGTCGTCATCGTTGCCGGGCAGGCCGCGCGTGACTTCGTCGAACGGCCGCTTCGAGAGCAGCGCCACGCCGTTGTAGCTCTTCTGCCCGTGCGTCGCGACGTTGTAGCCGAGCCCCTCGAACGGCTCGCGCGGGAAAGCGTCGTCCGTGCACTTGATTTCCTGCAGGCAGACGACGTCCGGCTCGCGCTCCTTCAACCACCGCTGCACCGTCTCGATGCGCGCCTTCACCGAATTCACGTTCCAGGTCGCGATGATCATGGGCGATCTAAGGTCTGTTACGGGCGAACACCACGAGCGTCATCGCGAGGAGCGTAGCGACGAAGCGATCCAGCCGTGTCGGCCATGGATTGCTTCGCTTCGCTCGCAATGACGGCGTTCATGGTCCGCCATTCAGAGCGCGAAGCTCGTCCCGCACCCGCAGGACGCGGTGGCGTTCGGATTCTCCACCCGGAACGACGCCCCGATCAGCTCGTCCACGAAGTCGATCTGCGACCCGGTGAGGTACTGGAGGGAAACCGGGTCGATGACCACCCTGGCGCCGTCCTTCTCAATGATGAGGTCGTCCGGCGCGCTGCCGCGCTCGATGTCGAAGCGGTACTGGAAGCCGGAGCAGCCGCCGCCCTCGACCGCCACCCGCAGGACGGATTCCGCAGCCTCGCCCCGCAGGATATGGGCAATCTGCTGGACGGCACGGTCGGTCACGACGACGGTCTGCGCTTCCATGGTGAGACTCTATGGGCCGTTGAATGGCGGCACAAAGAATAGTTAGGTGGTCCTGCCGGAGTGTCAATTCGGGGGCATCCATGGCCATTGCCGCCGCCCGCCCACGTGCGCCGCACGCGGCGGACCCCGCCTTTTCCCGCGGCCGCCTCATCGAGGAGGAGCCGAGCCCGCGGCGGAACGATTTCCGGCGCGACTGCGACCGCATCATCCATTCGGCCGCGTTCCGGCGGCTCAAGCACAAAACCCAGGTCTTCATCTCGCACGAGGGCGACCACTTCCGCACGCGCCTGACCCACACCCTCGAGGTCACCCAGATCGCCCGCGCGCTCGCCCGTTCCCTCGGCCTCGACGAGGACCTCGCCGAGGCGCTGGCGCTGGCGCACGACCTCGGCCATCCCCCGTTCGGCCACGCCGGCGAGCGGGCGCTCGACGAATGCATGGCCGCCCATGGCGGCTTCGATCACAACGCGCAGGCGCTGCGGGTCGTGACCGAGCTCGAGCGCCGCTATGCCGAGTTCGACGGCCTGAACCTCACCTGGGAGACGCTCGAAGGGATCGCCAAGCACAACGGCCCCGTCATGGACCGGCAGGGCCGCGGACTCGGCCGCTACGCCGGACGAAGCGTCCCCGAGACGTTCATTGCGTATGCGAAGACGCAGGATCTCGAATTGTGGACCCATGCCGGCCCCGAGGCGCAGGCCGCCGCAATCGCCGACGACATCGCCTATGACGCGCACGACCTCGACGACGCCTTGCGCGCCGACATGTTTCCCATCGACGACCTCTCGGAATTGCCGCTGATCGGCGATCTCATGCGCCAGTTGCACGCGCGCTATCCGAAAGCCGATCGCTCCCGCCTCGTGAACGAGATGACCCGGCGCCTGATCTCCGCGATGGTGGGCGACGTGGTCGCCGAGAGTGAGCGCCGGATCACGGCGCTCAATCCGTGGACTTCGGCGGACATCCGGGCGGCCGGCGAGCCGACGATCCGCTTCTCCGCCGCGATGGCCGAGACCGACAAGGCGATCAAGCAGTTCCTCACCCCGCGCATGTACCGCCACGGACGGGTGATGGGGATCATGAACGACGCGCAGCGGGTCGTCCGCGAGCTGTTCGAGCACTACGTGCGCCGGCCCGAGGATCTGCCGCCGGAATGGGGCAGGGCGATCGCCGGCGCCGACGAGGCGATCCGCGCCCGCCGGGTCAGCGACTTCATCGCGGGCATGACCGATAACTACGCGCTGGAAGAGCACGCCCGCTTCTTTGACTTGACCCCCGATCTGCGTTAGGCGGCCCCTGCCTCGGAGCCGACTAACTGCATGAATCCCTTTGCACTCTTTGCCGACCGTGTGCGCGCCGCCGTGACGGCGCTGGCCGCCGAGAGCGGCGTCGCGGGCGCGCTCGACCTTTCGAAGATCGCGGTCGAGCCGCCGCGGGAGGAAGCGCACGGCGACCTTGCGGTGAACGCCGCGATGGTGCTCGCCAGGGACTTCAAGGCCAAGCCGCGCGAGCTAGCCGAGCGGCTGGCGAAGAAGCTCGGCGAACTGCCGGACGTGAAGAAGGTGGAGGTCGCGGGGCCCGGCTTCATCAATATCTCGCTCGACCCCGCGTTCTGGCTGCGCGTGCTGGGCGCGATCATCGACACGGGCGCCGACTTCGGCCGCGCCGCGATCGGCAAGGGCGAGCGCGTGAACGTGGAATATGTCTCCGCCAATCCGACCGGGCCGATGCACGTGGGCCACGGCCGCGGCGCGGTCTTCGGCGATGCGCTGGCGAACCTGCTCGCCTTCGCGGGCTACGACGTGACGCGCGAGTACTACGTGAACGATGCCGGCGCGCAGGTGGACGTGCTCGCACGCTCGGCGTTCCTCCGCTACCGCGAGGCGCTCGGCGACAAGATCGGCGAGATCCCCGAGGGGCTTTATCCCGGCGACTATCTCATTCCCGTCGGCAAGGCGCTCGCCGAGCAACACGGCCGCGACCTGCTGCAGAAGCCCGACGAGGTATGGCTGCCGGTCGTGCGCGCCGCCGCCATCGACGCGATGATGGACATGATCCGTGACGATCTCGAAAGCCTCGCGATTCGCCACGACGTGTTCTTCTCCGAGCGCTCGCTTTCTTCGGGCGCGGTCGACAAGGTTGCGGCGACGATCGAGGACCTGCGCAAAGCCGGACACATCTACGAAGGCCGGCTGCCGCCGCCCAAGGGTGCGCCGGTCGAGGATTGGGAGGACCGCGAGCAGACGCTGTTCCGCGCCACCGACTTCGGCGACGACGTCGACCGTCCGCTGATGAAGTCCGACGGCAGCTACACCTATTTCGCCGCCGACATCGCCTATCACCGCGACAAGATCGAGCGCGGGTTCACGACGCTGATCGACGTCTGGGGCGCCGACCACGGCGGCTACGTGAAGCGCATGTCCGCGGCGGTGGCCGCCCTCGGCGGCGGCAAGGTCACGCTCGACGTGAAGCTCTGCCAGCTCGTGCGGCTCCTGCGCGCCGGCGAGCCCGTGAAGATGTCGAAACGGGCAGGGGACTTCGTCACCCTGCGGGAAGTTGTGGATGAAGTGGGGAAAGATCCTGTCCGCTTCATGATGTTGTTCCGCAAGAACGACGCCACCCTCGACTTCGACCTCGCCAAGGTGATCGAGCAGTCCCGCGAGAACCCGGTTTTCTACGTCCAGTACGCGCATGCCCGGGCGAAGTCGGTCCTCCGCAACATGGCGGAAGCCCTTCCGGGGCTGGATTTGAGCCCGTCCGGCCTGCGGTCGGCCCCGGTCGAGCGGCTCACCGACGAAGGCGAGCTACGCATGGTCAAGCGGCTTGCCCAATGGCCCCGCCTCGTCGAGCAGGCAGCGGCCGCCCACGAGCCTCACCGGATCGCCTTCTTCCTGCACGAGCTGGCGAGCGAGTTCCACACACACTGGAACCGGGGTAACGACTTGCCATATTTACGCTTTATTATGCCGGATGATTCAATTTTAACATTGGCTCGCGCCGCCCTAGTCCATGGGGTCGCGGCGGTGCTAGCCTCCGGCCTTGCAATCCTCGGAGTGCGGGCGCCCGAGGAGATGCGGTGACGCCGATAGTTTTGTCGATGGTGCGGCGCGCATCGGGGATCTGTCCAAATTCATGACTGACGATCAAAGGTTTAGGGCTCCGCGGGTTCACGGATCAGCGCAACCGCATTCCCAGGCGGGGGCTGCGCGCATCCGCCGCACCGAAGACCCGCTGGCCGAGCTCGCCCGCCTCATTGGGCAGGAAGACCCCTTCGCCGATTTCGTCGCCCATCGCCCGGCCGATGCCCGGGCGCCTGGCGCGAGCGCTAACGTAGCGCCGCGCCGCGCCCGCCCGCAGGATGCACGCGGCTTGGATACCCGGCCTGCGGAGCGCCGCCGTCCGGCAGCCCCCGGCCTGCCGGCACCCGATTCTTTCGACGAGCAGGCTGACCCCGCCTCTGCCGAGGTCTCGCGCGGCAACGGCCGCACGGCCTATGCCTATGGCCGCAATCGTTCAGCGCCCGCGCCGTTTCGCAGCCTCCGCGACGATCGCATTGAGCCGTCGGAAGGCGAGACCGCACGCCGCGCGCCGCTTCCCGACGGTGTGGATACCGAATCCGCCAAGGATTTCGAGCTTCCCGCCGACGCGCGTTCGCCCCGCCGCACGCCCGCGTCGCAGCGCCATGACGACGGCTACACCTACGCCGGCTCCGAGTACGACCCGGACTATGACGACGAGGCGTATCTGCCTGCGCATGGCGATGAGTTCTACGAAGAAGCGCCGCGCCGCCGCCTGAAGGGTTGGCTGCTGGCCGGCGTTGCGGCCGCAGCGGTCATCGTCATCGGTGTAAGCGGCCTGTTCGCGTATCGCGCGATTTTCAACGTCGACGGCACGGGCAAGCCGCCCGTCACCATCCGTCCCGAAGCCGGCCCGACCAAAGTGGCGCCGGGCTCCGAAACCAAGGCCGCCGACGGTGGAAACAAGCAGATTTATGATCGCGTGGGCGGCGAGCCTGCCGGAGGCGGCGAACGCATCGTGTCGCGCGAAGAGCGCCCGGTGACGCCCGATCGCATTCCGCAGGGCACGCCGAGCCCGTCGCCCGCCGGCGTCGTCACCGCCATACCGCAATTCAACGCCGCGCCCACCCAGGCGGCGCCGACGCAAGCGGCACCCATGTCGCCCCCGCCGCCGGTGTCCACCGAGCCGCGCCGCGTCCGCACGGTCACCGTGCGCTCCGACGGCACGATCGTGCAGGACGCCGGCCGTGTGCCAGCCGCCGCTGCACCGGCGAGCGTGGCGCGCACGGGACCGGCACCCGCATCGAACGGGCCGATGGCGCTGCAGGGCGGCGCACAGCCCGCCGGCGGTCAATCGCCCGCACTGCCGCCGTCGCGCCCCGGCACGTCGGGAGCGGCGAGCGACAATCCCTGGGCCAATCTTTCTTCGCAGGGCCAATACGCAACGCCGGGAACGCCGGCGCAGACGCAGGCCGCCTTGCCTCCGCAGCAACCCGCGCCCGCGCCCGCCATCGCCGTGAGCGCGCCACCGCCCGCCGGCAGCTATGTCGTGCAGGTTGCCGCGCAGAAGACGGAGGCCGACGCGCAAGCGACGTGGCAGTCGCTGCAGCAACGCTTCCCGACGATCCTGTCGGGCCAGCAGGCGCAGATCCGCCGCGTCGATCTCGGCGAACGCGGCATTTTCTATCGCGCGCAGGTCGGCCCGTTCTCGTCCCGCGCGCAGGCGAGCGAAGTCTGCCAGAGCCTGAAGGCGGCCGGCGGCGAGTGCGTGATCCAGCGCAATTGATCTGATTTCGGTTATCGACGGATAACTGTCGGCGCGGCCTTGACGCTTCCGGCAGTCGCACTTACGCGCGTGCGATGAATTCGGCCACCTCCGCCCGTGCCTGCATTCTCGGCTGCATCGGCCCGCGCCTCGATTCCGAGGAGCGCGAGCTGTTCGAGCGCGCGCAGCCGTTCGGGCTCATCCTGTTCGCACGCAACATCGAGACACCCGAGCAGGTGCGCGCGCTCGTGCGCGAGTTTCGCGCCATCGTCGGCCGGCCGGATGCGCCGGTCCTGATCGATCAGGAAGGCGGCCGCGTGCAACGATTGAAGCCGCCGCACTGGCCAGACTTCCCGCCGGCGCAGACGTTCGGCTCGATCTATGCGCGCGATCGCACGGAGGGAATTGCCGCCGCGCGCCTCGGCGCGCGTCTCATCGCAGCCGAGCTAGCAGCGCTCGGGATCAACGTCGATTGCCTGCCGGTCGCCGACCTGCTGCATCCGGACGCCCACGGTATCATCGGCGATCGCGCCTATGGCAGCGATCCGGCCTCCGTCGCGGAACTCGCCCGCGCCGCCGCCGAGGGGCTGCTTGCGGGCGGTGTGCTCCCGGTGGTGAAGCACATCCCCGGCCACGGACGCGCACGCGCCGACAGCCATGAGGAACTTCCCATCGTTGCAACGCCGCTCGCGGAACTCGACCGCACCGACTTCGAGCCCTTCCGCCGCCTCGCGGATTTGCCGATCGCGATGACGGCCCATGTCGTGTACGCCGACATCGACCCCGGCCGGCCAGCGACCACGTCGTCCAAAGTGATCCGCGAAGTAATCCGCGAGCGGCTGGGCTTCCGCGGGCTCCTCATCAGCGACGACCTCTCCATGAAGGCGCTGCAGGGAACTTTGGGCGCCCGGGCCGAGGCGGCACTTTCGGCCGACTGCGACATTGCCCTTCATTGCAATGGCAGCCTCGACGAGGCACGGGAGGTCGCGGCCGCCGCCCCGCGGCTCGCGGGCGAAGGGACGGAGCGGGCGAAAGCCGCCCTGGAACGCCTGAAACGGCCCGTGGAAGCCCTCAATGTAGCCGAGGCGCGGGACCGCTTTTCCGCTATGATTACCGCCTGATGAACGAATCAATGGCTGAAACCAACGACTTCGAGCTGCCGGAAGGCGAGCGCCTGGCCGAAGGGCCGGCGCTCGTCGTGGACGTCGGCGGTTTCGAGGGCCCCCTCGATCTCCTGCTCGCGCTCGCGCGCTCGCAGCAGGTGGACCTCTCGAAGATCTCCATCCTGGCGCTCGCCGACCAGTACCTCGCCTTCATCGAGCAGGCGCGCGACCTGAAAATCGAGATCGCCGCCGACTATCTCGTGATGGCGGCGTGGCTCGCCTATTTGAAGTCGCGGCTGCTGCTACCCGAGCCGCCCGCCGACGAGGAGCCGTCGGCCGCCGATCTCGCCGCCGATCTCGCGCAGCGCCTGCAACACCTGGAAGCGATCCGTCAGGCCGGCGCGCGGCTGATGACTCGCCACCGGCTCACGCACGATTTCTTCGCCCGCGGCATGCCGGAAGCGGTGCGCGAAGGGCCGCCGAGCGGCTACACGGCGACGCTCTACGATCTCTTGCACGCCTATTCGTTCCAGCGCCAGCGTGCGGCGCTGTCGAGCGTGACTTTGCCAAAGCGCAACGTGTGGACGCTCGCCGAGGCGCGCGAAACGCTGCAGCGCCTGATCGGCCGCGCGGGCGACTGGAGCCGGCTCGACATGTTCCTGATCCAGTACGTCGTCGAACCCTCAATGCGCGCCACCGTCTTTGCGTCGAGTTTCAGTGCGACGCTCGAGCTCGTGCGCGAAGGCCACGTCGAAATCCAGCAGGAGGCGGCGTTCGCTCCGATCTGGCTGCGCCGCCGCGAACAGCAATCCATGCCAAACGGGGAGAGTAACTCGTGAATGCCGCTCCGGCTCATAAACTGAAGCTTGCGCACCCGCTGCCGGAAGACGAAGCGCCCGTTGCGGAGAGCAGTGAGATAACCGCGCCGAAGCCCGACAATAGCGAGGCGCTGCGCATGCTCGAGGCGCTGCTGTTTGCTACCGCCGAGCCCCTCGACGAGAAGGCGATTGCCGCGCGCCTGCCGGAAGGCACGGACGTGCGCGCCGTGCTGAACGAGCTGAAGGAGCAATACGCGACGCGCGGCGTGAACGTGGTCAAGGTCGCGGGCAAATGGGCGATCCGCACCGCCACCGATCTCGGCCACCTGATGACCAAGGAAGCGGCCGAGCCGAAGAAGCTCTCGCGCGCAGCAATCGAGACGCTCGCGATCATCGCCTATCACCAGCCGGTGACGCGCGCCGAGATCGAGGCGATCCGCGGTGTCACGATCTCCAAGGGCACGCTCGACGTGCTGATGGAGACCGGCTGGGCGCGCCTGCGCGGACGCCGCCGCGCGCCGGGCCGGCCGGTGACCTACGGAACGACCGAGGAATTCCTCTATCACTTCGGGCTGGAATCGATTGACGACCTGCCGGGCCTGGAGGAATTGAAAGGTGCGGGCTTCCTCGAAGGGCGCCTGCCCTCGGGCTTCAGCGTGCCGATGCCGAGTGATGACCCGGCATTGCGCGAGGATGAAGATCCGCTCGAGGAAGGTGACCTCGACCTCGCGCTCGCGCCTGCGGTCGAGCCGGAAGAAGACGCCGCGGATTCCGGGCAGGAGCCGCCGCGCGAAGAGGAGTAGTTGTGACCGAAGTCCCGGTCGTATCGCGTATGCCGCGGACGCGCACTCCCGCATCGATCGCTGCCAGTCTCGCGTTCGAGGACGTGCACCATTCTTATGGTGCCGGCGCGGAGTCCGTGCGCGGCGTCACGCTGCAGATCGCGCCGGGCGAAGTCGTCGCGCTGATCGGCCATTCCGGTTGCGGCAAGACCACGTTGTTGCGTCTTGCGGCAGGGCTCGAGCGGCCGACTTCCGGCCGCGTGCTGCTCGACGGCCTGGAGATCGCCGGCCCGCACACGTTCGTGCCGCCGGAGCGGCGCGGCATCGGCCTGATGTTTCAGGACTACGCGCTGTTTCCGCATCTCACCAATCTGGAAAACGTGATGTTCGGCCTGCGCGGCCTTTCCCGCAGCGACGCCGAGCGGCAAGCGCGGCAATCGCTCGACCGTGTCAGCCTCGGCCAGCTCGCCGACGAATACCCGCACATGCTCTCCGGCGGAGAGCAGCAGCGCGTGGCGCTTGCCCGCGCCATCGCGCCGCGTCCCGCCGTGCTGCTGATGGACGAGCCGTTTTCCGGCCTCGACCGCCGCCTGCGCGACACCATCCGCGCCGACACGCTTGCAATTTTGCGTGAAGCGCGCGCGACCTGTCTCATCGTCACGCACGACCCGGAAGAGGCCATGCGCATGGCCGACCGCATCGCGCTGATGCGCGCGGGCAAGCTGATCGAGGTGGGACTACCCGCCGATCTATACCAGCACCCCAACAGCCTGTTCGCCGCGCGCTTCTTCTCGGAAACGAACGAGATCACGGGCACGGTACGGGGAGGGCGCGTGGAGACGCCGCTCGGCCTGTTCGAGGCACCGGGCCTCGCCGAGGGAACCGCGGCGGTGGTCTGCATCCGCCTGCCGGGCGTCCGCCTGCGGCCGGCGGGCTACTGCATTCCCGGCCGCATCGTCGCCCGCCGCAGCCTCGGCGTCGTGGACCTCTTTGAAATCGTGGTGAACGGCCTCGAAGCGCCGGTTCTCGCCCGCGTCCGGGAAGGCGGCGACCACACCCCCGGCGAAGATGTGGGCGTGGACGTGGACCCGGCCGAAGTTCTTGTTTTTGCGGCCTCAGAGCCCTAGGTTGCGGGGGATATTGCGGGGCAGCGTGGATAACGGCCGATCGCGCCTGCGCGCTGCCTTCCGGAGGAGCGAATGGGTGGTTTGAGTATCTGGCACTGGATCGTCGTTCTGGTTGTCGTGCTGCTGCTGTTCGGCCGCGGCAAGATCTCGGAAATCATGGGCGACGCCGCCAAGGGCATCAAAGCCTTCAAGAAGGGGATGTCCGAGGACGACGAGACCGCCGCGAAGAGCGAACCAAAAAGCATCGACCACCAGGGGTCGAGCCAGGTTCGCACCGAGACCGAAAAGAAGGTCGGCTGAACCAGGGCGCGGCCGGCTTGCGCGGCACGCAGCCGGCGGCATCCACGGCGGCAGTTTAGGCCATGTTCGACATCGGCTGGAGTGAACTCGTCGTCATCGGCATCGTGGCGCTGATCGTCATCGGCCCGCGCGAGCTGCCGGCGACGCTGCGCACGATCGGGCAGGCCATGACCAAGCTCCGGCGCATGGCGTCGGAGTTTCAGGGCCAGCTCAACGACGCGTTGCGCGAAGCCGAGCTCGACGAGCTGCGCAAGCAGGCCGAGAAGCTGACAGGCGAAGTGACTTCCACGATCAGCAATCCGATCGAGAAGGCGACGAGCGAGTTGCAGAACATCGTCGATCAGCCGACGCCGGCAGAGACGCCGGCGCCAGCCGCTCCCGACCCTGCGCCAGCCGCCGCCGAACCGGCGCCTGAAAAAATCGAAACTCCGTCCGTGGAGACCGCGGCCGATTCCGCAAGCAGCGGAGGGCGGCCGGGATGAGGAGGTTTCACCACTTCTTGTCGTCCCGGCCGAGCGACGCTGTAAGCGTCGCGAGAGCCGGGACCCATGAACACCGACGGTGCATTCATGGCGCGGCAGATGTTCATGGGTCCCCGCTTTCGCGGGGACGACCCGTTGATAGCGGGGCAGCCGCATGAACGCCCCAGACAAGAAACCCGACGGCGAGGACGAGATCGACGCATCGCGCGCGCCGCTGATGGATCATCTCATCGAGCTCCGCTCGCGGCTAATCAAGTCGCTGATCGCGTTTCTCCTCATGATGGTCGTCTGCTTCGCCGGCGCGCGCTACATCTACAACATCCTGCTCTGGCCCTACGCGCTCGCCGCCGGCGGCAACGTCGAGCTGAAGCTCATCTTCACCGCACCGCAGGAATTCCTCATCACGCAGATCAAGCTCGCGCTGTTCGGCGCGGCGTTCTTCTCGTTCCCGATCGTCGCCGGGCAGATCTATGCCTTCGTCGCGCCCGGCCTCTACAAGCACGAGCGCCGCGCGTTCGCGCCGTATCTCGTCGCCACCTGGTTCTGCTTCCTGCTCGGCGCGGCGTTCGTCTATTTCGTCGCCATGCCGATGGCGATGCGCTTCTTCCTCGGCATGCAGCAGCTCGGCGGGGAGGGGGTCGCGGAGATTTCGCTGCTGCCGCGCGTCTCCGAGTATCTCTCGCTGATCATGGCGCTGATCTTCGCCTTCGGCATCTGCTTCCAGTTGCCGGTGATCCTGACGCTGCTGGGCCGGGTCGGAATCATCACCGCGCAGACGCTGCGCGACAAGCGCCGCTACGCGATCGTCGGCGTGTTCATCATTGCCGCTGTCCTGACCCCGCCCGACGTGATCAGCCAGTTCGCGCTGGCGATCCCCACGCTCGCGCTCTACGAGGCGTCCATCTGGCTCGTGGCCACGGTGGAAAAGAAGCGCCAGGCCGAGGAGGCGGCGCGCACCGAGGCCGCCTCGGGCACGGCGGCCGAATAATCCCCTTTCCGATTGCGTTTGCCGGCCAGTGGCTTAGAAGCGTCGCCACTCCGTTGATCCTGCCCGCGTTTCAACCGAGCCGCCGCTGCGCTAGGAAGCCTTGATGTTCGACCCGAAATGGATTCGTGAAAACGCCGAAGCCTTCGACCGCGGGCTCGCCCGCCGCGGGCTGCCGCCGGAGTCCCCGCGTATCCTCGCGCTCGACGACAAGCGCCGGGCGGTGATCGCCAAGGCGCAGGTGCGGCAGGAGCGCCGCAACGCCGTATCGAAGGAAATCGGCGAGGCGAAGAAGGCGAAGGACGAGGCCCGCGCTTCCGCGCTCATGGCCGAGGTGGCGAAGCTGAAGGATGAGCTTCCTGCCTTGGAGGCCGAGCAGGCGGCAGCGGAAAAAGAGCTGAGCGAAGCGCTCGCCTGGATTCCCAATACGCCGGCCGACGATGTGCCGGACGGCAAGGACGAGAAGGACAACAAGGTCCGCGACGGCCACACCATGGGCAAGCAGCCCAGCTTCGCCTTCGCAACCAAGCAGCATTTCGAGTTGGGCGAAGCGCTCGGGCTGATGGACTTCGAAGCCGCGGCGAAACTCTCCGGCTCGCGCTTTGTCGTCCTGAAAGGCGCGCTCGCGCGCATGGAACGCGCCATCTCGCAGTTCTTCCTCGACACGCACACCACCGAGTTCGGCTACACCGAAGTCGCGCCGCCCATTCTCGTGCGCGATGACGTCATGTTCGGCACAGCACAATTACCGAAATTCAAGGAAGATCAGTTCGGTGCATTCAGAGATGTGCCCAGCATTGAGTTGATGGAAAGAGCCTACACTAAGGTTCAGCAAGAATATCTTAGACAACAGCAGGAAAAAGGCGTTCCAACCTCAATGTTGGAGCTTCTCGGCGCCGGGACAGCAACTCTTTTAGCAGACGTAAAGAACCTTCCATCTCAGGACAAATTCTGGCTCATCCCCACCGCCGAAGTCCCGCTGACCAATCTCGTCCGCGAGTCCATCGTAGCCGAAGAAGAACTGCCGCTGCGCCTTACCGCTTGCACGCCCTGCTTCCGCGCCGAGGCGGGCGCGGCGGGGAAAGACACGCGCGGCATGCTGCGCCAGCACCAGTTCACCAAGGTCGAGCTCGTCTCCATTACCACGCCCGACCAGAGCAAGGACGAGCACGAACGCATGCTCTCCTGCGCCGAGGAAGTGCTGCGCCGCCTCGGCCTGCATTTCCGCGTGATGACGCTCTGCACCGGCGACATGGGCTTCGCCTCGCAGAAGACCTACGACATCGAGGTCTGGCTGCCGGGGCAGGGCGCCTATCGCGAGATTTCCTCCTGTTCCAACTGCGGCGAGTTCCAGGCCCGCCGCATGGAGGCGCGCTGGCGCGGCAAGGACGGCAGGGTGAAGGGCCCGGTTCACACGCTGAACGGCTCCGGCGTCGCCGTCGGCCGCGCGCTGATCGCGGTCATGGAGAATTATCAGGACGAGAACGGCGCCATCGCCGTGCCGGATGTGCTGCAGCCCTACATGGGCGGGATGAAGAAGATCGAGAAGAAGAACTAGAATGCGCATCCTGGTCACCAACGACGACGGCATCAATGCTCCCGGCCTCGAATCCTGCGTGCGCATTGCGCAGTCGCTGTCGGACGATGTGTGGATCGTTGCGCCCGAGTTCGATCAATCCGGCGTCGCGCACTCGCTGTCGCTCAACGACCCCTTGCGCATGCGCCGCGTCGACGAGCGCCGCTTCGCCGTGAAAGGCACGCCGACCGATTGCGTCATCATGGCGGTCCGCCACGTGCTCAAGGAAAAGCGGCCGGAGCTCGTGCTCTCCGGCGTCAACCGCGGCCAGAACCTCGCCGAGGACGTGACCTATTCCGGCACGGTCGCCGGCGCGATCGAGGGCACCATCCTCGGCATCCCGTCGTTTGCGCTGTCGCAGGTGTTCGGCCCAACTACCCGCGAACGCCCCACCTACGAGACCGCCGAAACGCACGCGCCCGACCTCATCCGCACACTCTTGAAGGAAGGCATCCCGCCCGGCATCCTCGTCAACATCAATTTCCCCGACTGCCGCCCGCAGGAAGTCACCGGCGTCGGCGCGAGCGTGCAGGGCCGCCGCGATCCCGGCCTCATGCACATCGACGAGCGCAAGGACGGCCGCGGCAATCCGTATTATTGGCTCGCCTTCAACCGGCAGAAGCGTCCGCCGGCTAACGGCAGCGACATCTGGGCGATCGAGAACAAGCGCATTTCCGTCACGCCATTGCGGCTCGACATGACGGACGAACCGTTCCTGACGCGGCTCGGCGCATTGTTCGACGAGAGCCCGCTGACTGACTGAGATGAGCACGAGAGGCCCGCACGACGGTCACGATCCCTTCGCCGAAGCGCGCATGGAATTTCTGCTCACCATGCGCCGGCGCGGCATTCAGGACATCCGCGTGCTGCGCGCGCTCGAGCTCGTCCCGCGCGAGGTTTTCGTCGAACCGGAACAGGAGGCGCACGCCTACGAGGATCAGGCGCTGCCGATCGAGTGCGGCCAGACCATCAGCCAGCCCTATGTCGTCGCGGCCATGACCGAGGCGCTTTTGCTCGAGCCGAACCACAAGGTGCTCGAGATCGGCACCGGCTCCGGCTATCAGGCGGCGGTGCTTTCGCATCTCACGCATGAGGTCGTCACCGTCGAGCGCTACCGCACGCTCGCCGAGACGGCCGAGCGCCGCTTCGCCGAACTCGGCCTCGACAACATCACCGTGATCGTCGGCGACGGCACGCTCGGCGCACCGGATCACGCGCCGTTCGACCGGATCATCGTCACGGCCGCCGCGCCGGAAATCCCGCAGAGGCTCCTGGAGCAATTGCGCGAGGGCGGGATCATGGTGGTTCCCGTCGGCCCGGTCACCGGCGTCCAGTCGCTCCTACGCATCCGCAAGCGCCCGAAGGGCGAGGGGATCGAGCAGGAGACCCTGATGCAGGTCCGCTTCGTCCCGCTCGTGGCCGGCAAGGCTTCTGCCCTTTGAGCGACGATCCTCCCTCCTTTAGGGAGGGGATAAAGGTCGCCCCGACAACGAAAATTCGCGCCCAACCTCTATTTCCTTAAGCCCCCGTTTACCGATTGATCGTCTACTCGCCTCGCACAGTGTTGCGTCCGAGTGAGTAGCGATGCGTTCAAAACATCTCCGTTCGCGGCCCTACCAATTCGCGTTGGCCTTGGGGCTCATCGGCGCGGCCGTTGCAGGCTGCAGCCAGGATACGAGCCGCTTCAACGACGACCCCTTCACCAACCCGTTCAGCTCGCGCAATGATGTGACGAGCTCGACCGGTTCGCGTCCGGCGACCATCGAGTCCCAGCCGCTCGCCGGACCGACGTCGCAGCCCGCTTACGCTGCGGCGCCGAACTCCGTGCCGGCGGCCCCGGCACCCGCCTATACGCCCGCACCGCAAGGCGCCTACAGCCCGCCGGTCACCGGCTCGGCCGCGCCGCGTTCGGGTGAAGGCAACTGGCGCTGGGATGGCGGCACTGCTGTCACGCTCCAGCACGGCGAGACCGTCGACATGATCGGGCGCCGCTACGGCGTGCCTGCCTGGGCGATCCTGCGCGCCAACAACATCGCCGACGCTTCGCGCGTGCAGCCCGGCACCCGCCTTGTAATCCCGCAGTACCAAGGCTCGCCTGCACCTGCCCAGACGGCGGCCATTTCCACGCCTGCAAGCAAGCCGGCCTATTCGCCCGCACCCACGCGTGGCGGTCAGGTTCACACCGTCAATGCCGGCGAGACGCTCTACTCGCTTGGCCGCCGCTACGGCACGACGCACGTGGCGATCGCGCAGGCCAACGGCATGTCCAGCGACGCGAGCCTCCGTGTCGGACAGCGACTGAATATCCCCGGTGGCGCGAGCAGCACGGCATCGAAGACCTCGCCGTTCTCGCCGCCGCCCGGCTATCGCGCGGAAGCGCCTGCACCCGCACCGCAGCAGACCGCCAGCGTGACGGAGCAGCCGCAGAAGGTCGCGGCCGTGACGCCCGCGGCCCAGGACGAACCGCGCTCGCTCGGCAACTCCCCGCAATTCCGCTGGCCCGTGCGCGGTCGCGTCATCTCCGGCTTCGGCCCCAAGGCCGGCGGCCAGCACAACGACGGCATCAATCTCGCCGTGCCCGAGGGCGCAGACGTGAAGGCCGCCGAGGACGGCGTGGTCGCCTATGCCGGCAACGAGCTCAAGGGCTACGGCAACCTCGTGCTCATCCGCCATGCCGACGGCTGGATGACGGCTTACGCCCACAACAGCCAGCTCATGGTGAAGCGCGGCGATCAGGTGCGGCGCGGCCAGAGCGTCGCGCGGGCCGGCCAGACCGGCGGCGTGTCGTCGCCACAACTGCACTTTGAGATCCGCAAGGGCTCGTCGCCCGTCGATCCGACCAAGTATCTCGCCGAGCTCTGAGATTCCGCTTAGCGCTTCGTGGGCGCCGGCTGCTGCACAGCCGGCGCCATCAACGCCGGCGCGCCGCCGATCTCGCATACGAACACGGCGTCGCTGTTGGCATCCGTCGGGCCGTAAGTGATGCGCGCGGTGCTCTTCCACTTTGCGCAGTGCGCGTCCGCCAGCAATTGCGCGTTTCCGCCGGCCCTGAGCATTTCGGCCGGAATGATTCCGCCGGTGTTGTTGCCTTCGATTTCCTTGCGCGTGCTGCTGCCGAAGCTGCCGCACGCCGCAAGGATCAAGGCGGTTGTCAGAAAGATCGCTGGCCGCAACAGACGCATCGCCGTTTCTAGTCCTTGAGCGGAACCCCGAGCCTTCCGGCAAGATCCTGGATGAACTGCCACGCGACGCGGCCGGACCTTGCGCCGCGCGTGGTGGCCCATTCGAGCGCCTCGCGCCGCAGCGTCTCCGCATCGACCGGCAGCTTGTAATGAGCCACGTAGCCGTCGACCATCGCAAGGAATTCGTCCTGGCTGCAGCGATGGAAGCCGAGCCACAGGCCGAAACGGTCGGACAGCGAGACCTTCTCTTCCACCGCCTCGCCGGGATTGATGGCCGTTGCACGCTCGTTCTCGACCATCTCGCGCGCCATCAGGTGGCGGCGGTTGGAGGTCGCATACAGGATCACGTTGTCGGGCCGCCCCTCGATGCCGCCCTCGAGCACGGCCTTGAGCGACTTGTACGAGGTGTCCTCGTGCTCGAACGAGAGATCGTCGCAGAACACGATGAAGCGGTGCGGCGCCTCGCGCAGGATCGCCATCAGGCCCGGCAGCGACTCGATGTCCTCGCGGTGAATCTCCACGAGCTTGAAGCCGGTCTTGCCCTTCTGCTCGGCGCATACCTGGGCGTGCACTGCCTTCACGAGCGACGATTTGCCCATGCCCCGCGCGCCCCAGAGCAGCGCATTGTTGGCGGGCAAGCCCCTGGCGAACCGCTCGGTGTTTTCGAGGAGCGTATCGCGCATGCGGTCGATACCCTTGAGGAGCCGCATGTCGACGCGGTTCACGCGCTTTACCGGCTCGAGCCGCTTGCTCGCGGCCTGCCAGATGAACGCGTCGGCGGCGCCGAAATCCGCCTGCACCGCGGCAGGCGGCGCCATGCGGTCGAGCGCCCCGGATATGCGGTCGAGCGCCTGCGCGAGCAGCGCCAGCACCGAGTCGGCGGGGGAGGGCTTGTTCATGCTTTCCTCTTCCGCCCGCGGAATAGCCGTCCGGCGGTTCTACCGCAAGTCGTTGATCTGGAACGGCGTTGCGGCGTTTGCAATTGGGGGCTCCGTCGCTATAGTCCCGCCGCCTTTGAACAATTCGCACGACGAACGGCGAACGAGGGGACACCCACCGTATGTTTATCACTCCGGCCTATGCGCAGGGCATTGGCGGCAGCAGCGATATGCTGATTTCTCTGCTGCCGTTCCTGCTGATTTTCGTCATCATGTATTTTCTCATCCTGCGCCCGCAGCAGCAGCGCGTGAAGCAGCATCGGGAAATGGTGAATTCGCTTCGCCGGGGCGACACCGTGGTCACGTCCGGCGGGCTCATCGGCAAGGTCACCAAGGTTGTCGACGACAACGAGGTGGAGCTGCAGCTCGCAGACGGCATCCGCGTGCGGCAGATGCGGCAGATGGTCTCCGAGGTCCGCGCCAAGGGCGAACCTGTCAAGGACGAGTGAGCCTTTCCGCAGGGGGATGACACCAGCGCGCCGTACCCGGGCGCGCGATCGAGGACGTGACGGATGTTGCATTTCACGCGATGGCAGATTGCCGCGACGCTCCTCGTGTCGATCCTGTTCTGTGCCCTGCTGATTCCGAACATCCTGCCGCCGCACGTCCTGCAATCGCTGCCGAGCTTCATGCAGCGGACCATGACGCTCGGGCTCGATCTGCAGGGCGGCTCCTACATCCTGCTCGAAGTCGACACGAACGCGATCCGCACCGAGCGCGCGAACAACCTGCGCGACGATGTGCGGCGCGTCCTGCGTGATGCCCGCATCGGCTACTCCAACCTGACCATACAAAACGCCGCCGTTCAGGTGCGCCTGCGCGAGGCCAAGGATATGCCGGAGGCGCTGCGCAAGCTGCGCGAGATCGCGGCTCCCGTCGGCGGCCTGTTCGGTGCGCAGGGCGGCGCCGACGTGGAAGTTGCCGAGGCGGGCGATAACGTCATCCGCCTGACGCTGACCGAACCCGGCCTGAACGATCGCGTGCGGCAGGCAGTGACGCAATCGATCGAGATCGTGCGCCGCCGCGTCGACGAGCTCGGCACCGTCGAGCCGCTGATCCAGCGTCAGGGCGCCGACCGCGTGCTGGTGCAGGTGCCCGGCCTGCAGGACCCCGGCCGCCTCAAGGAACTGCTCGGCAAGACCGCGCAATTGACCTTCCGCATGGTCGATATGTCCATGTCGGCGCAGCAGGCGATCGAGACCCGCCCGCCGCCCGAATCCGAAGTGCTCATGTCGAGCGACCAGCCGCCGGTGCCGTATTTGATCGAGCGGCGCGTCGTCGTCTCCGGCGAGGACCTTGTTGACGCCCAGCCCGGCTTCGACCAGCGCACCAATGAGCCGATCGTCACCTTCCGCTTCAACAACAACGGCGCGCGGCGCTTCGGCCAGGCGACGCAGCAGAATGTCGGACGGCCGTTCGCGATCGTCCTCGACAACGAGGTGATCTCCGCGCCCGTCATCCGCGAGCCGATCCTCGGCGGCTCGGGCCAGATCAGCGGCAACTTCACCGTGCAGCAGGCAAACGACCTCGCGATCCTGCTACGCGCGGGCGCGCTGCCGGCACCGCTCAATATCGTCGAGGAGCGTACGGTCGGCGCCGGACTCGGGCAGGACTCGATCGAGGCTGGCAAGCTCGCGGCCTATGTCGGGACGGCGCTCGTCGTCGTCTTCATGTTCGCGACCTATGGCTTTTTCGGCCTCATCGCCAATATCGCCGTGTTCGTGAACGTGGGCATGATCTTCGGAACGCTTTCGCTGCTGCAGGCCACGCTCACGCTGCCCGGTATCGCCGGCATCGTGCTCACGGTCGGCATGGCCGTCGACAGCAACGTCGTGATCTTCGAGCGTATCCGCGAAGAATTCCGCAACGGCCGCTCGGCGCTCGCCTCGGTCGACTCCGGCTTCAAGGAAGCGCTGCGGACGATCGTCGACGCCAACATCACGTCGCTGATCGCCGGCCTGATCCTGTTCTACATCGGCACCGGCCCGGTGCGCGGCTTCGCGCTCACGCTGTCGATCGGCATTATCACCACGATGTTCACCGCCTACACGCTGACGCGCCTGATGGTCGCCGCCTGGATCTGGTGGGCGCGGCCGACCCACATCCCGATCTGACCGGATAGGTGACGATCTTGCGCCTGCTACGCCTTGTCCCCGACGACACCAAGTTTCCGTTCGTGCGCTGGCGGCGCTTCTTCTTCCCGCTGTCCGCCATCCTGACAGTGATCTCGCTCGGCGCTTTCATGCTGGGCGGCCTCAATCTCGGCATCGACTTCCGTGGCGGCACGCTGATCGAGGTGCAATCGCGAGCCCCGGAAGCCGATCTCGCGGCCATGCGCACGACGCTGGGCGGACTGGAGCTCGGCGACGTCCAGCTGCAGCAGTTCGGCGGCCCGCGCGACGTGCTGATCCGCTTCGAGCAGCAGCCGGGCGGCGACGCGGCGCAACTCGCCGTCGTCGAAAAAGTCAGGCAGGCATTGGGCGATAGCTTCGAGTTTCGCCGCGTCGAGGTGGTGGGACCCACCGTGTCGGGCGAGCTCCTGCACGCGGGCGTCGTCGGCGTGGCGCTGTCGCTCGCCTGCATCTGGGTCTATCTGTGGTTTCGGTTCGAGTGGCAATTCGCGGTCGGCGCCATGATCGCCACGTTGCACGACCTCACCGTCATCATCGGCTTCTATGCCATAACGCAGGTCGATTTCGACCTGTCCGCGGTCGCGGTCGTGCTCACGATCGCCGGCTACTCCCTGAACGACACCGTCGTCGTGTTCGACCGCATCCGCGAGCTGTTGCGCAAGTACAAGAAAATGCCGTTTGGCGAGCTGCTCGACCTCGCCATCAATACGACGCTGCCGCGCACGGTGATTACCGGCGCGACGGCGATCCTGGCGCTGCTCGGCTTGACGTTCTTCGGCGGCGAGGTGCTGAGCGCCTTCACGCAGGCCATGCTGGTCGGCGTCATCATCGGCATCTATTCCACGACCTTCATCGCCGCGCCGATCCTGATCTATCTCGGCGTCCGCACCCAGACCGTGGGCGAGGCGCCGGCGCAGGCCAAGGTCGAAGCCGGGGCCTCGTGAGCGGCCGGCCGCCGGAGCCGCATTATCCGGGCCGCGCGGCAATCGAAGGATACGGCAGCGGCGGCTTCCGCTTTGCCGGCATGTCGCATCGCGGATCGATCCAGATCCTGCCGAGCGGCATCTGGGCATGGCTGCCACGTACCGCCGCGGAAATCGACGAAACGAGCCTCTCCCGCGTCTTTGAGCAGCGCGACGATATCGACCTCTTCGTGCTGGGTATCGGCGCGGACTTCAGTCCGCTTCCGGAGCCCTTGCGCTGGCGCCTGCGCGACGCGGGATTGCGAACCGAGGTCCTTCCCACGCCGGCCGCCGCGAGCACCTATAACGTCCTGTTCGCGGAAGGACGGCGCGTGGCGGCGGCGCTGATCGCGGTCGATTGACTGAGATAGTATCCGCCGCATGCAGGATGCGTATGCGCATTGTCAGGCGCTGGTGCGGGAGGTGGATCGCGACCGCTACCTGGCGAGCCTGTTCGTGCCGGAGACCGATCGCCGGCATCTCTTCGCGCTGTATGCGTTCAACGCCGAAATCGCTTCCGTTCGCGAACGGGTGCGCGAGCCGATGGCGGGCGAAATCCGGCTGCAATGGTGGCGCGATGCGCTGGCGGGCAGGGCTGCCGGCGAGGCAGGCGGCAGTCCCGTTGCGGCCGCCCTGCTGGACACGATCGAACAGCGCCGCCTCCCGCGCGCCGACCTCGAGCGGCTGATCGAGGCACGGGCGTTCGACCTCTACAACGACCCCATGCCGAACCGCGCGGCCTTCGAAGGCTATCTCCGCGCGACCTCGTCGCTCCTGTTTGCGCTGGCCGGCCGCCTCGCGGGCGGAACGGGCGAGGCGCTGAATACGGCAGCCGAGCACGCCGGCTTCGCCTATGGGATCACCGGGCTCCTGCGCGCGTTTCCGCTGCATGCCTCCCGCGGCCAGATCTTCCTGCCGCATGATCTGCTCGACCAGTTCAACGTAAGGGCAGACGACGTGCTTACCGGACAGGGCAGCCCGGCGCTTGCGGAAGCACTGCGCGCGTTGCGAGGCGAAGCTCGCTCGCATCTCCAAGCGGCGCGCGAGCGGCTGAGCTCGATGCAACCGGGCATCCAGGCTGCGTTCCTGCCGCTGGCTCTCGTCGACGCCTATTTGGCGCGCATGGAAGCGACCAATTATGACCCGTTCCATACGCCAATCGAAGTCCCGCAGTGGCGGAGGCAATGGACGCTCTGGCGTGCCGCGCGGAGGCTGCGCGGGTAGTCAGGACTGGCGAAGCCGCCGGTCCGTGCGGTTAAGCCGCGCCGCAATGATGTCGTCTGCCGCGACTTTGGCGGACGGATCGAGCGACAGACGGTCGATCAGGTCCACCTGGTTCTGCGCAATCAGGCGCAGCACGTCGTCGCGCAGGTCGCCTTCGGGTCGGCGCGGCAGTTGCCGAGCGATCTGGATCAGCGTGGGTTCCGGCAGGGCTTCCGGCGCGGATGCGAGATGCTTGCGCACCTCGGCTTCCGTGAGCGGCCGCGCCACCTCGACGAACGCATAGAGCCGGGCGCCACGCGGCGTCGGGTAGGCGACGACCACCGCGCCGGTGACCCCCGAGAGCTGCCTGATCCGCGCGGCGATCTTCGGGCCGTCGAGCGTCGCGTCGGCACCGCTTCCCTCGCGGTCCATGTAACCGAGAATCTGCCGCGTGATGAAGATGTATACCTGCTTTCCCGTTGCCATCCAGATGCGCGCCGGCAGGCTCTTCGTCGCGAGAATACGGCGCTCGATCGGGGTGAGTGCATCCGGGCAGTACTTGCGCTTGTGCTTCAGCAGATGCCGCAGGTCCTCGTGCGCGGCGATCCGGAAGAACCTTCCCCGCTTCTTCGTCGTATGCGCGAGCTGGAAATCGGTCATCTGCGGCAGGCCGTGGTTGTCGCGCAACCAGTTCTGCTCTTTCGCCAGATCATTATGCACGACGCCCGCGCGGTGCATGGCGAACATCATGCGCTTCGCCGCACGGAAATAGCGGGTGTCGCCCTCGGGCTTCGCGATATGCATGGGCAGCCCGTCGATCCAGGCGCGGACCAGAAAGCCGTCGCCGCTCGCGATCAATCGCGGGCCGGCAATGCCGTTGAGCCGCGCAAGCGCTTCCGTCTCCCGCTGCGCGAAATGGTAGGCGATCGGCCGCACCCACCAGGGGACGTTGTCGAACCGGCGCAGCACGCCTTCGATCTCGTCCCCGTCGATGCGCCAGAAGCCGCGCTCGACCGTGCTGAAATGATCGGACTTGAGGACCGCCGCCCGCCGCCACTGCGAGCGGTCGGGCCGGGGCGGCGCGGGCGCGAAGTTCATGCGGCTGCGTCCGAAGTCGAATGGCTGCCGAGCCAGCGCTCGAGGTCGGCCTTGGCGCGCGCGGTCAGCGCGCGCTTCTTGTCGCGCACCCTGTCCGGGCCGCGGAAGCGCTCGGCGAGTGGCGGAAACAGACCGAAGTTGACGTTCATCGGCTGATAAGAGCGGGCGCCGCCTTCTTCGCCCGGCAAGTGTCCGCTGGTGATGTGCGCAAGCAGCGCGCCCAGCGCGGTCGTCTCCGGCGGCAGCGTGAACGGCTCCCCGCGCCGTTCGGCGGCGGCGAAGCGTCCCGCGAGCAGACCGATGCCTGCGCTTTCGACGTAACCTTCGCATCCCGTGATCTGGCCGGCGAAGCGCAGGCGTGGCTCCGATCTCAGGCGCAGGTGGGAATCCAGCAATCGTGGACTGTCGATGTACGTGTTGCGATGCAGGCCGCCGAGGCGTGCGAACTCGGCTTTCTCAAGCCCGGGGATCATCCGGAAAATGCGCGCCTGCTCCCCGTAGCGGAGCTTGGTCTGGAAGCCCACCATGTTGAACAGCGTGCCGTGCTTGTTGTCCTGCCGGAGCTGCACGACGGCATAAGGCTTGTGCTCGGGCCGATGCGGATTGGAAAGGCCGATCGGCTTCATCGGGCCGAAGCGAAGCGTGTCGCGCCCGCGTTCCGCCATCACCTCGATCGGCAGGCAGCCGTCGAAATAAGGGGTGTCCTCCCACTCGTGAAACTCGACCTTCTCGGCAGCGAGCAACGCATCGACGAACGCCTCGTATTGCGCGCGGTCGAGCGGACAATTGATGTAGTCCGCTCCCGATCCGCCCGGTCCGCTCTTGTCGTAGCGCGACTGGAACCATGCGACCGACATGTCGATGGAATCGCGATGCACGATCGGCGCGATCGCGTCAAAGAACGCCAGCGCGTCGGAGCCGCTTCGCTCCCGGATATATTCGGCGAGCGCCGCAGAGGTGAGGGGGCCTGTCGCGAGAATGACGCTGTCCCAACCGGCAGGCGGGACGCTCACTTCTTCCCGCTGGATTTCGATCAGCGGATGCCACCCGACCGCTTCGGTCACCGCAGCCGAGAACCCCTCCCGGTCGACGGCGAGCGCACCCCCGGCCGGCACCTGGTTCGCATCGGCGGCCCGCATGATCAGCGATCCGAGGCGCCGCATCTCGTGGTGGAGCAGGCCGACGGCGTTCGTGTCGCTGTCGTCGGCACGGAAGCTGTTGGAACAGACGAGCTCGGCCAGCGCGTCCGTCCGATGCGCCGCGGTCCCGCGCACCGGCCGCATCTCGTGCAGGACGACCGGAACGCCAGCCTCGGCCGCCTGCCAGGCAGCCTCCGAACCGGCGAGCCCGCCGCCGACAATGTGTACTGGGGCCTTCATTGGCGCGTTGTGTCGCCCGGTCGGCCAGAGCCGTCAAGGCGGCCGGCCGGACAGCCCACGAGACCGGCCGGTCAGGCCGCGGTGCGTTGGGCGTGCCTGCCTTCCGCGATCTCTTCCATCAGCTTCGCGGAGAAGGCTTCCAGATCGCCCGGATAGCGGGAGGTGACGAGCCCCTGGTCGGTGACGACCTCCTTATCCTCCCACTTCGCCCCTGCGTTGATGAGGTCGGTCTTGAGCGAGCGCCAGGACGTAACTTTCCGGCCCTTGGCGATCGACGTGTCGATCAGGAGCCACGGGGCATGACAGATCGCGCCGACGACTTTCTTCGCGTCAAAAAACGCCCGGATCAGCTTCAGCGCCTTTTCGTTGCGGCGCAGCGTGTCCGGGTTCATCTGCCCTCCGGGCAACACGATCGCATCGTAATCGTCCGCTTTGACCTCGTCGATCGTCCGGTCGACGGGCACCGACCTTCCCCAGTCCTTCTTCTCCCAGCCGCGGATTTCTCCCTTCTCGGGCGCAACGATATGAACCTCCGCGCCGTGCTCCTTCAGGCGGTCGCGCGGCACTTCCAGTTCCGACTGCTCGAAGCCGTGGGTGGCGAGGATGAGGACTTTCTTGCCCGTCAGATGCATGAGGCGCTCCATGCTGCAGATCAGCGCCCCTCGCATCTAACGGCTGATTAGTGCCGAGGTTCCTCCCGCTTTCGGGTCGCGCGCCGCGCCTCAACGAAGTGGCGGCGGCGGCATGATCGACATGAACACGCCGATCGACACGGCAACGATTGCGACGGCAATCACAAGGGTGGAAACGGTCGGATACTTGGCGATCAGGTTCAAGGCGTTCCTCCTGCACGAGTCTCGCGCGGCCCAAAAACGGACTTCTGCGCGCGTGCAGGCTAGGAACGGCGTTTGAATCGGAATTTGATTCAGCGCAAAGCTGCGACCGAATGCGCGGGGATGAAGCAAACGGAGACGAGCAAGCGCGCCGGGAGGGGCGAGGGCGGGCCATGCCTGACTGATGCGGCCCATGAGGCCGCTCCCGGCGCGGCGTCCGTGGGTAAACCGCTACGCCTTGGCCCGAACGATTGCCGCGGCGATCATCGCGGTCGCCTGGTCCGGTGGTGTCATGCGCACCTCCTGGCGAAGTTTCGCCGGCCACTCCCTAGGGGAGAGGACAATTCGTAGTTTGGAGTGAAGAACAAGCTTGTCAAGCCGGAACACGATGCGACGTCGCCGAGCTCGGGCCATTCGGCTAAGTTCCAACACACAAGACTGGGAGGAGCCCGATGAATTCCGTATCCCCGGCGGCGATGCTGCCGGCCGAGATGAAAGAGTTGCACTGGCAGCCGCTGTTCGCGTTCCAGATCGACGTGGCGCCGCCAAGCATCATCGGCATGACGCCGGGATACGACCGCCGCATCGGCGAAATCACCGGCGGCAGCTTCGAAGGTGCGCGGCTGCGCGGAAAATTCCGCAGCGGCGGCAGCGACTGGCAATCGCTGCGGTCGGACGGAGCGATCACCATCAATGTGCGGGCCGTCATGGAGGCCGACGACGGCGCGCTTATCGCCATGCGCTATCGCGGAGTGCGCCACGGCCCCAAGGCGGTGATCGACCGGTTGGCAAAGGGCGAGATCGTGAATCCAAATGAATACTATTTCCGCGTCACACCGTGGTTCGAGACGGCTTCCGAGAAATACGATTGGCTCAACCGCGTGATTGCAGTTGCGATCGGCCATCGGCTGCCGAGCGGGCCGATCTACAACGTGTTCGAGATTGTGTAGGCGGATAGCGCATGCCCCGGCAGATCAAGGCGCTTTTCTTCGACGTCTTCGGCACGCTCGTCGACTGGCGCACGAGCGTCGCGCGCGAGACGGAAATCCTCCTGAAGCCGCTCGGCCACGAGCTCGACTGGCTCGCCTTCGCCGACGCCTGGCGCGGGGAATATCAGACCGGCATGGAAGAAGTGCGCTCGGGCCGCATCCCCTTCTCGAAGCTCGACGTCATCCACCGCTGCAATCTCGACCGCATCCGCCCGCGCTTCGGGCTCGACAGGCTCGACGAAACGACGCTTGTAAAGCTCAACCTCGCCTGGCACCGGCTCGATGCATGGCCGGACGTTGCGGGCGGACTCACCGCCATGAAGGAGCGCTTCTGGCTCGCGCCCGTATCAAACGGCAACGTCTCGCTCATGGTCAACCTGGCGCGCAGGAACGGCTTTCCGTGGGACGCGATCCTCGGCGCGGAGATCGCGGGCGACTACAAGCCGAAGCCGCGCGTCTATCTTGCCTCCTGCGACGCGTTCAATCTGCTGCCCGCCGACTGCATGATGGTGGCGGCACACAGCAACGACCTGAAAGCCGCGGCGGAATGCGGTCTGCAGACCGCCCATGTCGCTCGTCCGAATGAAAAGGGTCCGGGAAAAGGCGAAACCGCGCCGTCGATGCGGGTCGACTATGCGGCGAGCGACCTGCAAGACCTCGCTCGGCAACTGAACGGGTGAGCCGCACCGCCATGCGTCAGGCCCAGCACACACTGACGATCGCGACGCGCGGCAAGGGGCTCGTCGAGTTCACCGCCGAAGTGCGCCAATGGGTACGCACGCAGGGAATTGCGGACGGATTGTTGACGATTTTCTGCCGCCACACTTCGGCATCGCTGCTCATCCAGGAGAACGCCGACCCCGACGTGCAGACGGACATCGCCAATTACTTCGAGGATATTGCGCCGGAAACACGCGATTACGTCCACGATACCGAAGGCCCCGACGACATGCCGGCGCACATCCGCGCGGCGCTGACCGGCGTGCAGCTCTCGATCCCGGTTTCCGGCGGAAAACCCGTGCTCAGCACCTGGCAGGGAATCTATCTCTTCGAGCACCGCCGCGCGCCGCATCATCGCGAGGTCGTGCTGCATCTGATCGGCGAATAGCGCGCTCACGCCCGCAGGTCGTCGTATTCCGGATGCCGCTTCATGTAGGCATTCACGAACGGGCAGCGCGCGATCACCTTCCAGCCCTGCGCCCGCGCATGATCGAGCACGCCGCGCGCAAGCCGCGAGCCGATGCCGCGGCCTTCAAGCTCCTGCGGCACCTCCGTGTGGCGGACGATCAGAACGCCGTCGGAAAGCTGATATTCGGAGAAGGCGACGCGGCCGTCGACGGGCATCTCGAAGCGGCGGAGAGAAGGATTGTCGATGACTTCCGGCATGCGTGCTCCTTTGCCTCCGCTCTTAGAGGCAATGTAGGAGCGTCAGCGGGAGATGCAAACGCACGCCGTCGCGGCGCGAGCGCCACCCGCCCGCGACGACGACGTGCAGTTTACAGGCGTCCTTCGGCGAGCTTCCAGCCGCCCTTGATGCAGGCGGCAGCGAGCAGCGTCTTGAGCACCGTCGCCACATAGAACGGTGCAACGCCCGCCACCCATGCCTTCTCGAAACCGATCAAGCTGGAGAGCCAGGCAACGCCGAAGACGAACAGCGCAACGTGCCCAAGGAACATCGCCGCGGTGAGGCTGATGAACGAGCGGTCCCAGCCGCGCTCGCAGAGCCAGCCAACAAGCGCCGCGCCCGCGACGAAGCCGATGAGATAACCGCCGGTCGGTCCCATCATGTAGGCGAGGCCGATGCCTTTTTCGGGCGTGCCGGCGAACACCGGCAGGCCCGCAGCGCCCTCGGCGAGATAAAGCAGGATCGTCGCCGCCCCGAGCCGCCAGCCATAGGCCGCGCCGATCGCCAGCACCACGAAGGTCTGCATGCTGAGCGGCACCGGATAGAACGGTACGTTGATCTTCGCCGACAGCCACAGCAGCACCGTGCCGCCGAGCGCCAGCACCACGTTGCGAACCAGCGTGGCGCGCGCTTCCGCGGGCCAGAGGGCGGATATCAGGGTGGCCCGAGCTTTGTACGCTTGCATATGGAGATTCCCCTCGTGTCTTCAGCCGATTTCGGCGGTCCTTATAGCGCCGTTCGAGGCGCTCGTCAGGTCGCCATAGGCCAGCGAAGGAATGACACGGCAGGCAGGGTTTCCGGCGGTATATGCGGAATTAGCCCATCGGCGGCCGGTAACCGGCCGCCGCGCCGGGCTTTTTATGCTTGCGATATCGCGGGGAGGCGCCGCAGCGGCGCCGTCAGGCGAAGGTTGACAGCTTCCCGAAGCGCTGCGCCAGCAGGTAATACACGGTGACCCGATTGCGTGTGCGATCGGCTTTCATCTTGTCACCGACCTCCGCGATCGCCTTGTCCAGCTCGCCGTCGGAGGCGGTCAATCCAAGTTTCTTCTTCGGGAAATTATCGCGCACGCGCGCAAGCTCCGCCTTGTCCGTGAACGACACCAGCGAAGCGTCCCTGCTTTGCAGCGCGATGCCGCAATATTTCACGATGCCGGCGATTACCTTGTCGTCGGCATTCGGAACGTATTTCTTGACGTCGACCGCCCAATCTTCTGCCATTGAAGTTTCTCCGCCGGTTGCGAGCGGCCTCAGCATCCATCATCCGAACAGCATCGTGCGCTGAACTGTTCGCCAAGGTTCCGCGAATGCATCGATGAACTTACAATTTTTTATTAAAGTAGTTTCATGAAATCATATCGTCTGTGATATCCGTCACATCGGTTGCAGCGCCGCGATATACTTCTGCGAATGTCGTGTGACAGCGGCGTCATGATTTCCGGATCGGTGCCGCATTATTGCCGTCTACCGCGCGGCATAACACTCTGGATCGGAGAAGCGTGGCATGGCGAACCTGTATGAGATTCTCCTGAACGCCCAGCACGGCGAGGCCATCGACCGCCTCGCGCACCAGTTCGGCCTGAGCACCGAGGAAGCCGAGAGCGCGGTTGCCGCGCTCCTGCCCGCAATCTCGCGCGGCCTGAAGCAGTCCACCGCGACGCCGGAGGGTCTCGGCGAATTCCTGGTGCAGATGGCGCAGCAGCAGGACCTCTACGACGACGCGGACGCGGCCTTCGGCGATCCCGGTCGCCGCGCCGGCAACGACGCCCTCGGCACGATCTTCGGCTCCAAGGAGGTGAGCCGCGCCGTCGCCGATCAGGCGCAATACGCGACCGGCATCGGCTCCGCGATCCTGAAGCAGATGCTGCCGGTGATCATCGGCATGATCCTGAGCGGCTTCCTGAAGAACCTCGGCGGCGGCACTGCCCAGGGCCAGCCCGCGCCGCGTATTCCGCTGCCGGGCGGACCGGAAAGCGGACAGGGCGGTGGCCTCGGTGACATCCTCGGTGAGATTCTAGGCGGCCGCGTCCCGGGCGGCGGACAAGTGCCCGGTGGCGGGCAATCGCCATTTCCCTTCCCGATCCCGGACGGGCGCGGCGCGCCTGCACCGCAGCCGTCGCCCGGCGGAGGACAGATGCCCGGCGGGCTCGGTGACATCCTGCGTGACATTCTCGGCGGCGGCCGGAGCAGCGGCTCGACCGGCGGCGCACCCGCACGCGACCTCAAGGACCTCTCCGACCTGAGCAAGCAGCTTCCGTTCGCGGACGGCGGCATCGGCGAGCAGCTCTTCGGCGAGCTGTTCGAGCCGGGACACGACGTGGACCGCCGGCATGAGGACAACATCGCGCAGCTCTTCGACCAGTTGTTCGGCGGACCCGGCCGGCCGCGCTGAGCGTTCGCGAACTTCGCCCTCACCCTTGTGCTGCACTACCGCCGAGCGGTACTCCGCAGTAGGACCGTTTAGCCGATCACGGACTTGCGAAATGCCTCATAGCTCGCGGGAGCGGCCGTTCCGATGATCGGCCAGAGCCTGCTCGGCGAGCGTGTCAAGCTTGCCCGCCTTGGCATCGCGATCGATCTTTTCGTCAAAGCGCGCCGCGTCAAATTGCTCGAACCATTCGCGGAAACGAGCGAGTTCGGCCGCGGGCAGCTTTTCAATAGCCTTTTCGATGTCTTCAAGTTTGCTCATAAATTCATGATACCACGAAAATCTGCCGCTGCTCTAGCGCCCCAGCGCGGCGATATAGGCCGCAAGGTCGGCGGCATCGGCCGGTGCGGGTGCGAAGTTCATCCGCGGATGCGGGCCGAGGATCGCGGCGGCGAGCGCGGACGGATCGAACCCGTATTTCCTGCCGATGGCAGAGAACGGCGAGGCGTCGGCCACCTCGCGCCGCTCGCCCGCTCCGACGGCGTGACATCCGCCGCAATGCTCCTGCGCGAGCTGGCGGCCGCGCACGGCGTCCGCCGCGAGCGCAGCCGCAGGCGCGAGCAAGAGATAGGTCACAAGCAGAACGAAGTGGAGCAGGTTCACGCGGGTCTTCCTTTCCCGGCGCACACGATCACCGCTACGCGAAGCGTATCCGCGCGCCCTCGAGCGGCACGCCGGTCAACGCCGTATGCCAGACCTCGCCGGCCCTGACCGGCAGCGCGCGGGTGAGCGTGCCGGTGGTCACGATCTCGCTCGCCGCAAGCGGCGGATTCACGCGGTCCTGTGCCAGCAGCTCCACGAGATGGCGCAGCGCGTGCAAGGGGCCGTCAAGCACGTTCGCCGCGCGGCCGTGGTCGGCAAGATCGCTGTTGCGAAAAAGGTCGATCTCGAACGTCTCGAGGTTGCGCGCCCAGTCGCCGTCCGCCGTCAGCTTGTGGCGCGAGCCGATCAGGAGCGCGCCATGCAGCCCGTTCACCGCGACCGTATCGGCAGGCGAGAACTTCCACCCCGGGAAGATTGACTGCACGATCTCGAAGCCATGCGCGACCCACTCGATGCAGCCGAAGAGCGCCGCCGCGTCCATGTCCGGCGCGGGCGCGCGGCCGATGCCGAACACGATCTCCGGCTCGATGCGCGGATCGGAGAAGCGCGCGAGCGAAAAGCTGTCCCCGGCGCGCGCCAACTCGTGAACCGTGCGGTCGTACACATAGCCCCAGATCGGCGCATAGACGTTGTATTCCGGCCAGATCGTGCGGTTGGTGAAGCCGATCTTGCGGCCTACCGCTTTCTCGCCGCGGCCCTCGCGCAGCGCGCGCAGCGCCGCCGTGACCCGATAGGCGCCGGTGAGATCGAAGCCGGGATGGCGCGCCGAGAACGAAGTGGTGGAGCGGCCGCTGTCGAGCAGCGCGAAGACTTCGGCGGCGATGGCGTTGATTTCTTCCTCCGTCGCGCCGGCTCCTGCTTCAGAAATCGCGCTCATGGAGTTCTCCCCGGCCGTCTGCCGCGTCCGTCCGCACGCTATCACTGCGAAAGCCGCGTTGCGAACAGCGCGATCGTGCGCTGATAGACCTGCGCCTTGTTCCATTCTCGCAGCACGGCGAAATTCGGCGCGCCCTCGTTCCACCCCGCGCCCGCGCGCCAGCCGTATCCCTTCAGGTAATTGGCCGTGGAGGCGAGCGCGTCGGCGCTGCTGCGGATGAGGTCGCGGCGGCCGTTGCCGTCGAAATCGACGGCGAACTTCACGTAGGACGAGGGCAGGAATTGCATCTGCCCGAGCTCGCCGGCCCAGGCGCCGCGCATTTCCGGCGGTGCAAGGTCGCCGCGGTCGATGATGCGGAGCGCGGCGAGAAGCTCGCGCGTGAAGAATTCCGCGCGGCGGCAATCGTAGGCGAGCGTGGCGAGCGCGCGCAGCGACGGCTGCTTGCCCATGTTGGCGCCGAAGTCCGTTTCCAGCCCCCAGATCGCGACGATCACCGGGCCCGGCACGCCGAATTGTCCTTCGATGCGTTTGAGCGTACCCGCGTGCTGCCGCAGGAGTTGCGCGCCGCGCTGCAGCCGCTGCTGCGAGACCATGCGGCCGGCGAACTGCTCGAAGCTCTGCTTGAACACGCCCTGCCGGCGGTCGAGCGCGACGACGCCCGGGTTGTAGGTGACGCCGTCGAGCGCGGCGATGGCGCGCGGCGAGATGCCTTCCGCCGCGGCTTCGCGCTGGAACACCGCGAGCCAGGCGGGAAAGCCGCCGGCGTCGTTGCCGCAACGCGCGGTCTGCGCTTGCGCGGAGGTACCGAACGGGATCATTGCAACGGCGATCGTAGTGAGCAGCAACAGGGAAGGGGCTTTGCGGAAGGGATGATCGGATCGAAAAAGACGGGACCGGGAAGGATGGCGGAATTTGCGGAAGGGATGGGAAAGGAAAAGATTGCGGGAGATGCAGAAGGGATTGCGAATCGAACGCATGCTCGCCTCGGCTCGTTGCCCGTCCCCGCGCTGCATCATAACGCATTCCGGCCTTTTCGGTTCGCTTGGGCGTGACACGCTAAATCCTTCCTTCGCTGACTCCCGCGAAATCATCACCCCGCTTGTCTCCGCACTCCGCTCGTCCCCGCGAAAGCGGGGACCCAGGACCCCAATCGAAAACGTATGCTGCTCTGGATTCCCGCTTACGCGGGAATGAGCGGAGGGGAAGCGCTCACCCGAGCACAAGCATTCTCGCGGCGCGTTTCGCACCCGAGGGATCGTCAGATTCCCCTCATATTGTATGAGGGGGACGGAGCGCCGGTCGGCGCTGCATCTTGTTCGTGCCCTCGCGGGCACGCAGCGGCCAATAACGCTGGCCGCGCGCCTCCCGGCGCTCCATCGCGGCGTCTTAAGCTGCGGGCCGCGCTTTTCGGGAGACTGTCACCAGCCTCCGTCTCAGCGAGCTGCTCGCAGGCGGTCTCTACGCTCCCGGAAGCGGGTGCTCCCTCCTTCGAGGGCCGCTTCCGGGCAGCGGTGTGGCAAGCCACACTGCCGCCGGGCGGTTCTCCGCAACTCCCGGTGCCGCGTCTGCGAGACGCGACAGCGGGCGCCACTCCCGCTCCACTTCAAGAACGCCTCTAGAAGCGCCCCTCGTAAGCGGGATGCGCGGCATAATAAAGGAGGTCAGGAAGGGTGGGGAAAATGGATCACGCGAATGTGAATATGATCCTAGAGCGTCCATCTAGCCGATCATCTTGTCGTAGTCGGCATGGGACCCAATCCAGAACCATAACAGCCCGTCCTCGACTTCCACCGCAAGTGCGCGATGGCGCAACCCAACGCGCACCGACCAATAGCGTCCGATCTGCTTCAGTTGCAGCGACGGATGGCGTGGGTTTTCCTTGAGAAGTGCGTAGTTCTTGTCGGCGAGTGTGCGGACAGAAGCGGGCAGCGTGCGGTAGGCGTCCCAGAAAGACGGGCTTGCGAAATGCCTCATAACTCGCGTGAACGACCATTCCGATGGTCGGCGAGGGCCTGTTCTGCGAGGCGGTCGAGCTTGCCGGCCTTGGCGTCCCGCTCGATCTTCTCATCGAAGCGCGCCGCGTCGAACCGCTCGAACCACGCGCGAAACCGCGCGAGCTCCGGGGCAGGCAGCTTCTCGATGGCCTTTTCGATGTCTTCGAGTTTGGTCATAAAATCAGATTAGCATGGCCGTCGGGAAGGCCAAACAGGGAGCGGTTCATGGCAAGAAAGCGCCGGATCGGGAAATCACTCCTATGCGGCCAATTCATCCACTCCAGATGATTTTAGCCATGCGACCCACTTGCGAAGGAAGTCGTGATAGTTCGCTTGACTGATGCGAAGCACATTCAAACCCTTCACCTCTTCCCGGTCAGAGTCAGCAAACTTCCCGCTCACAAACGCGTACATCTTGACCGGCCGTCCGTAGCTCGCCCGGCCCTCGTCATCAAGATAGACGATGCCTCCATGCGCCATCGCATTCCGGAGAATGCTGCACCACTGCAACGTCGGCATTCTGGCCGCTCTTGCGGTCGCTTCATCTGTATCGAGTTCTAGAGCGAGATCGTCAGGAATTGGATTTGCAATATTGAATAGCGGTCGATTCGTATAAGCAACGAAGCTCCATGCCTTGGGAGAATAGAAAGGCGCTTTTTGTAGCGCTTGATTACTGAGAACGGTCGTTACAGCTTCCATAATGCGCGGGTCTATGTGTCGATCGTCTGCGTAGCCCTCGCTCCTGGCGTCCCGGTGTCGCTCAAGCCGTTCGATAGGAAGGTTGATGATCGGCATTGACATTGAAATCAAAAAGGTCGTGGTTAAAGCACCCAATTCAGGATGCTCGCGCTGCCGTATCCTCTCGACGTGTGGCCAAAGCTCCTCGATCAACTGCAGGCAACGCTGCGGAAGCTCCAAGCTGTAGTGTAATGGGTTGCCCATGACGCTCTCTCACTCCGCCGCCACCGCGCCCTTCTTCCGCGCCCTTGACCCACGCTCCAAGACCGGCCGCAAGAACTCACCCGTATAACTCCGTTTCACCCGCACGATATCCTCCGGCGTGCCGGCGGCCACGATCTCGCCGCCGCCGTCGCCGCCCTCGGGGCCGAGGTCGATGATCCAGTCCGCGGTCTTGATGACCTCGAGATTGTGCTCGATGACCACGACCGTGTTGCCGTTCGCCACCAGCTCGTGCAGCACCTCGAGCAGCTTCGCCACGTCGTGGAAGTGCAGGCCCGTAGTCGGCTCGTCGAGGATGTAGAGCGTGCGGCCCGTGGCGCGCTTGGCCAGCTCCTTGGCAAGCTTCACGCGCTGCGCCTCGCCGCCCGAGAGCGTCGTCGCCTGCTGGCCGATGTGGATGTAGTCGAGCCCGACGCGGTGCAGCGTCTCCAGCGGCTTGCGGATCGTCGGCACCGCGGCGAACAGCGCAGCCCCTTCCTCCACCGTCATGTCGAGCACGTCGGCGATCGACTTGCCCTTGAACTGCACGTCGAGCGTCTCGCGGTTGTAGCGCTTGCCCTTGCAGACGTCGCAGGTGACATAGACGTCGGGCAGAAAGTGCATCTCGATCTTGATGACGCCGTCGCCCTGGCACGCCTCGCAGCGCCCGCCCTTGACGTTGAACGAGAAGCGGCCCGGCTCGTAGCCGCGCGCCTTCGCTTCCGGCAGGCCCGCGTACCATTCGCGGATCGGCGTGAAGGCGCCGGTGTAGGTCGCCGGGTTCGAACGCGGCGTGCGGCCGATCGGCGACTGGTCGATGTCGATCACTTTATCCAGGAATTCCAGCCCCTCGATCTTGTCGAACGGCGCGGGCGCGTCGTGCGCGTCGTTGAGCCGCCGCGCCACCGCCTTGTAAAGAGTGTCGATGAGGAGCGTGGACTTGCCGCCGCCGGAGACGCCGGTGATGCAGGTGAACAGACCGATGGGGATTTCCGCGGTGACGTTCTTCAGGTTGTTGCCCCGCGCGCCGACGACGCGCAGCTTGCGCCGCTCGCTCGGCTTGCGCCGCTCGGGGATCGCCACCTCCAGCTCGCCGGAGAGATATTTGCCGGTGATAGATTTCTTGGCGCGGATCACGTCGTCCACGGTGCCGGCGGCGACGATCTCGCCGCCGTGGATGCCGGCGCCCGGGCCGATGTCGACGAGGAAGTCCGCAGTGCGGATCGCGTCCTCGTCGTGCTCCACGACGATCACCGTGTTGCCGAGGTCGCGCAGCCGCTTCAGGGTTTCGAGGAGCTTCGCATTGTCGCGCTGGTGCAGGCCGATGGAGGGCTCGTCCAGCACATAGAGGACGCCCGTGAGCCCCGAGCCGATCTGCGAGGCGAGGCGGATGCGCTGGCTCTCGCCGCCCGAGAGCGTGCCGGACGCGCGTGCAAGCGTGAGGTATTCGAGCCCCACGTCCATGAGGAAGGTGAGCCGCTCGCGGATTTCCTTGAGCACGCGCACCGCGATCTCGTTCTGCTGCTTGTTGAGCGATTTCGGCAGCGCCTCGAACCACGCGCGCGCGGCCTTGACCGAAAGCTCAGTGACCTCGCCGATGTGCCTGGCCGCGATCTTCACGGCGAGCGCCTCCGGCTTCAGGCGATAACCCGCGCACGTCTTGCACGGCACCGTGGAGAAATACTTCTCCAGGTCCTCGCGCGCCCACTCGCTCTCTGTTTCCTTCCAGCGCCGCGTGAGGTTGTTGACGACGCCCTCGAACGGCTTGCGCGTCTCGAAGGTGCGCATGCCGTCGTCATAGACGAACTTCACTTCCTCCTCGCCGGTGCCGTAGAGGATGATGTCGCGCGCCTTCTTCGGCAGCTTCGCCCACGGCTCGTTGAGCGAGAACTTGTACTTCTTCGCCAGCGCCTCCAGCGTCTGCGCGTAATAGGGCGAGGGATTGCTCGAGCGCGACCACGGCGCGATGGCGCCGCCGCGCAGCGTCTTCGACGTGTCGGGGATCACAAGTTCCGCGTCAATCTCGCGCTCGACGCCGAGTCCGTCGCAAGCCGGGCAGGCGCCGTGCGGCGAGTTGAAGGAAAAGAGCCGCGGCTCGATCTCGCTGATGGTGAAGCCCGAGACCGGGCAGGCGAACTTGGAGGAGAAAAGAATGCGGTTCTCGTCGTCCAAGTGACCGCGTTTCATCCCCTCGTCCTTCGAGACGGCGCGGAGTTTATCATCGGGCCGCGCTTCGCGCGGACCCGTTGGCGCCTCCTCAGGACGAGGGAGTTTCCTCTTCTTGCCCTCATCCTGAGGAGCGCCCGCTGGGCGCGTCTCGAAGGATGAGGGCCTTCCATCCGCGAACTCCACGACCGCGATCCCGTCCGCGAGCTTGAGCGCGGTCTCGAAAGACTCTGCAAGCCGCTGGGCGATGTCGGTGCGCACGACGACGCGGTCCACGACCACGTCGAGGTCGTGCTTGAACTTCTTGTCGAGCGCGGGCGCTTCCGCGATCTCGTAGAACTTGCCGTCGATCTTGACGCGCTGGAATCCCTTCTTGAGAAATTCCGCGAGCTCCTTGCGGTACTCGCCCTTGCGGCCGCGCACGACGGGCGCCAAGAGATAAAGCCGCGTGCCCTCGGGAAGCGCCAGCACGCGGTCCACCATCTGCGAGACGGTCTGGCTCTCGATCGGCAGGCCCGTCGCCGGCGAATAGGGCACGCCCACCCGCGCCCACAGGAGCCGCATGTAGTCGTAGATCTCGGTGACCGTGCCGACGGTCGAGCGCGGATTCTTCGAGGTCGTCTTCTGCTCGATGGAGATCGCCGGCGACAGGCCCTCGATGCGGTCCACGTCCGGCTTCTGCATCATCTCGAGGAACTGGCGCGCGTAGGCGGAGAGCGACTCCACGTAGCGCCGCTGGCCCTCGGCATAGATGGTGTCGAAGGCGAGCGAGGATTTCCCCGAGCCCGAGAGCCCGGTGAACACCACAAGCTGGTCGCGCGGAAGATCGAGATCGACGCCCTTGAGATTGTGCTCGCGTGCGCCGCGAATGGAAATTTTGCCGGACATGCTTTCGGTCGGATCTGGAACTACGTGGAGGCGGACCGCCCATTATACCGGAAGGGGCGGCCGCGATCCCCCGCGGGCGAGTAACCCACAGGGCGTCATATAAGCAGGCTGCGGCGAAATTGCTCCCGCCGGCAACGCACCCTCAGGCCGCGTCTCGAAGGATGAGGCGGAATCTCGCGCGATCAGCCGAAATCGAAGTCGCCGCCGTCGAAGTCCGCGGTCTCGTAGCCGCCGCCGTCTTCGGCGGGGGCCGGGTCTTCCTCGTAATTCGCCTGCTGGGCCTCCTGCTGGGTGCCCTGTTCCTGCGCGGCGGATTTGCCCGCCTCGGCGCCGAACTGCCCGCGCAGGGCATCGACCACGAGGCTGCCGACCAAGACGCCCGCCGCGATCGACGCGGCTTGCCCAAGGAACGAGCCGCCACGGCCGATCTGGCTATCGCCGCCGCGCGCATCCGCCCCCGGCCGGAAGCCGGGCGGCACGCCCATGGGCGTACTGCGATCGAGGCCATCGGGACGGGTCGGTGGCACGGACGTGCGTCGCGGCGCGGACGGCTGGCCGGCAAGCGCACCGCGCAGCGTGTCGAGAAAACCGCCGGTCTGCGGCTGCTCGTCGGTGGAAAGCCGCGCTTCCAGCTCGCGGATGCGCTCGTTCGCGCGCTCCAGCGCCTCTTCCTGGATCAGGATGGTCTGGATCATGGCGTAGGGCGCGTGCGGCGCCTGCCGCAGCCCCTCGGCGATGAGCTGTTCGGCCTCGCGCTCGCGCGGGGCGCTCTCCAGACGGGTGAGGCGCTCGAAGAGGTCGATGACGCGCTGGCGTTCCTGCGGTGTCATGGGATGCATCCTTCTCCTTGTCTCCGCTCTGTTTCATCTGGGGAGTGGCGGCCGCTTGTGAAGCCCGCCGGGGCCGGACGATCGCGGCAAAACCGGGGCAGAGGAACCGGCTCCCGCCGCCGTGCGTTTCCCCGGCGGGCAAATCTGTAGAGAGTTCGCCATGCCTCAGCGCGCCTATTGGTCCGGCCGCATCCGCCTCGCATTGGTGTCGATCCCGGTCCACCTGTTCCCGGCCACCAGGTCTTCCGCCAAGATCAGCTTCAACCAGGTGCACAAGCCGAGCGGCAAGCGCATCCGCTACGAGAAGGTCGTGCCCGGTATCGGCCCCGTGGACACCGAGGACATCGTCAAGGGCTACGAGGTGGAGAAGGGGAAGTACGTCCTGCTCACCGACGCGGAAATCGACGACGTGAAGCTCGAGGCGAAGAAGACCATCGACCTCGTGCAGTTCGTCGATCAGGCCGACATCGACCCGATCTATTTCGAACGTCCGTTCTTTGTGGTGCCGGACGACCAGAACGAAGACGCCGAGGAAGCCTATGTCGTGCTGCGCGAGGCGCTGAAGAAGACGAAGAAGGTCGGCCTCGGCCAGCTCGTCGTGCGCGGCAAGGGCTCGATCGTCGCCATCAAGCCGAGCGGCAAGGGCCTGATGCTCGAGACGCTGCGCTATGCCGACGAGATCAGGAAAGCGGACAGCTATTTCTCCGATCTGCCGAAAGGCGACGCGAACAAGGAATTGGTTGGCCTCGCGGAGGAGCTGATCGACCGCAAGGCGGCGCATTTCAATCCGCGTCAGTTTAAGGACTCCTATTCCGAGGCGGTGAAGGAGTTGATCGATGCCAAGCTCGAGAAGCGTCCGCCGAAGGAGATCGAAGAGCCGCAGCAGAGCGCGCAGGTGATCGACCTGATGCAGGCGCTGAAGCGGAGCGTGCGTGGCCGCGACGCGCCGAACGTCAAGAGCGCGGCGAGCGAGAAAAAGGAGAGGCGTGCGCGCCCCAAGCGGGCGAGCAAGCGCGCCAAACGCGGGGCCTCCAAACGGAAAGCCGCCTGAAGGGCTGAGATGTGTTGCGCGAAAGCGACCGCCTGAAGGAATACCGCGCCAAGCGCGACTTTTCGCGCACGCCCGAACCTGCGCCGGCGCGCAGGCGGCGCACAGGCCGCAAGCCGCGCTATTTGATCCAGAAGCATGCCGCGCGGCGGCTGCACTTCGATTTCCGGCTTGAGCATGACGGCGCGCTGCTCAGTTGGGCCGTGCCCAAGGGGCCGAGCTACGACCCGAAGGACAAGCGGCTTGCCGTGCGGGTCGAAGATCATCCGCTCGAGTACGGAAAATTCGAGGGGACTATCCCCGCCGGGGAATACGGCGGCGGAACCGTGATGCTGTGGGACACCGGCACCTGGGAACCCCTCGTCGACGTCGACGAGGGACTGCGGAAGGGCCAGCTCAAGTTCGCGCTGCGCGGCAAGCGCCTCAAAGGAAGCTGGGCGCTGATACGTCTGCGGGGCAGCAAGCGCGACAAGGGAAAGGAGAACTGGCTCCTCGTGAAGGAGCGCGATCCTTATGCGAAGGAAGAAAAGCGGCCGATCGTCGAGCGCGAAACGCGCAGCGCGAAGAGCGGCCGCACGATGCAGCAGATCGCGCAGGGGCGAAGGGTCTGGCACGCAAAGAAGGAGACCCGGGACCAGACGTCCGAGGCTCCTGCGGCTGAGATCAGGCAGAAGAAGGACGAGCCCCCGGCAAGGCTCCCGGGTTTCGTGTCGCCGCAATTGGCGATCCTCGTCGATGCGCCGCCTTTGGGGGAAAACTGGCTGCACGAGATCAAGTTCGACGGCTACCGGGCGATTACCAGCATCGCGAACGGAAAGGTCGCGATCCGCACCCGGAAAGGGTTGAACTGGACCGACCGTTTCCGGGCGCTGGTTCCGGCGCTCGCAGATCTTCCCTGCAACTCGGCGCTGCTCGACGGCGAGATTGCGGTGACGGATCCAAAGGGCCACACCAACTTTGGAGCCCTGCAGGAAGCGCTATCAAACGGCACCGGCGGCTATGGATATTACCTGTTCGACATTCTTTCCCTGGACGGAAGGGATTTGCGGCGCGATCCGCTCATCGAGCGAAAGAAGGCGCTCGGGGAGCTGCTGGAGCACGCCGGCGATCGCGGCTTTCTCTTTTACTCCGACCACATTATCGGCGCCGGCGAGCGCGCCTATGCGCAGGCGTGCGACATGAAGCTGGAAGGTCTCATCTCCAAGCGCATCGATGCGCCCTACCGGCCGGGCCGCACGGGAAGTTGGCTGAAGAGCAAGTGCGGCATGGAACAGGAATTCGTCATTGTCGGCTGGCGGCCATCCGACAAGCGGGGCCGGCCATTCTCCTCCCTGTTGCTCGCCGTCAACAAAGACGGCGGCCTCCGCTACGCGGGCCGGGTCGGAAGCGGATATTCTGAAACCCGCCTCGACCAAGTCTCGGCGCAATTGCATAAGCACGCGCGAAAGAATGCGCCGGTAAAGGGAATACCGGCTTCCATCGCGCGGCAGGCAAAGTTCGTCGAGCCGGTGCTGGTCGCAGAGATCGCCTTCCGCGGCTGGACCCACGACGGGCTGGTCAGGCAGGGTTCATTCAAAGGGCTGCGCGCCGACAAGCCGGCGCGCGCGATTGTCCGGGAGCGCCCCATGCCCAAAGCCGCTGCAGTGAATCTGGAAAGCAATGGCGAGGACGAGATCGCCGGCGTGCACATCACGAATCCCGACCGCGTGCTCTATGCCGACCAGGGCATTACCAAGCGCGAGCTGATCGAACACTATCTCAAGGTCGCGAAATGGATGCTGCCGCACGTCAAGGACCGGCCGCTCGCGCTCGTCCGCTGCCCGCGCGGGAGCGGAAAGGAATGTTTCTTCCAGAAGCATGCCTCGCCCGGGTGGCCCGGTGCATTCCGGAAAATTCGCATTCGCGAGAAATCGGGAAGCGATGAATACCTCTATATCGAGGACGAATCCGGGCTCGTCGCCGCCGCGCAGATGGGCGTGCTCGAGCTGCATCTGTGGGGCAGCCGCGTGGACGATGTGGAGAAGCCGGACCGTCTGGTGTTCGATCTCGATCCTGACGAAGACATCCCGTTCGAGCGCGTCAAGGGAGCCGCCCGCGACATGCGCAAACGGCTCCAGCGCCTCGGCCTGAAATCGTTTCCGATGGCGACGGGCGGGAAGGGGATTCACGTCGTCGTCCCGCTCGTGCGCGGACATTCCTGGGATGATCACCGCAATTTTGCCGAAGCAGTCGCCCGGCTGATGGCGGAAGAGGAACCGGAGCGCTTCACCGCGGTGATGTCGAAGGCGAGGCGCCGCGGAAAGATTTTTGTCGATTACCTGCGCAACCAGCGCGGCTCGACGGCAATTGCGCCGTACTCATCGCGGGCGAAGAAGGGCGCTGCGATCGCGCTGCCGCTGAGTTGGCCGCAACTCGCCCGCCTGAAGAACGCGCAGCCCATGCGCATCGGTGAATTTTTGCGCACAAAGAGCGATCCCTGGGCTGGGTATTTCAGCGTGAGGCAACGGGTCCCGGGCCATTCAATCACGGCGGCGTGATGGCACGAGTTCCATAGCCCAAATTATTAATTTTACACGGGAAAAAGGCCCGGACAGAAAGCGAACATCGCATCGTGACACCCTTAATGCGGAGCATTAACAGGAACTCGCCGTTGCCGACTTCCGCCCTTGCCATCGGCGTCAGCCGGCACTAGAACAAACAGCGAACGCAATAGTTTTCCCAAGTCTTGCGCCCCCTGTGGAAAAAATCTTAACGCGGGCCGCGCGACGGGAATTGCGGATAGGGTGCGAGCCAACAAGCGAACCAATTCAGGCGAAAAAGCGGAGTTTCCAATGGCGGGCAGCGTCAACAAGGTCATCCTCATCGGCAATCTCGGCGCCGATCCCGAGATTCGCCGCACCGCCGACGGCCGCCCGATCGCCAACCTGCGCGTCGCCACGAGCGAGTCCTGGCGCGACAAGGCCACCGGCGAGCGCCGCGAGCGCACCGAGTGGCACCGCGTGGTGATCTTCAACGAAGGCCTCGCGAAGATCGCCGAGCAATATCTGAAGAAGGGCTCGAAGGTTTATCTCGAAGGCAGCCTGCAGACGCGCAAGTGGCAGGACAAGGAAGGCCAGGACCGCTGGACCACCGAGGTCGTGCTGCAGGGATTCAACTCGCAGCTCGCGATGCTCGACACTCGCGGCGGCGGAAGCGGGGAGTCGTTCCAAGACAACGGCTCCGAGTTCGGCTCGACCGGACCGATGTCCGGCGGCGGCCGGCGTGCGGCGGTAGCCGCGGGTGGCGGCGGCCGGCGCGACGACATGGACGACGAGATTCCCTTCTGAGACCCGCGGCCTCGAGCCTGAAGGCGTAAACCGCGAAGAATTCGGCTACACTCCCCCAGCCAAAAAAAGCGCAATGGGGGAGTGAAATGCCGGACCCGATCCAGGTCGATTACATCGTCGTCGGCGCAGGCAGCGCCGGCTGCGTGCTTGCCAACCGTCTCTCTGCCGACCCGAACAACCGCGTGCTGCTGCTCGAAGCGGGCGGCGACGACCGGCCGTGGAAGAATCTCGGCCAGTTCTGGTCGAACCTGCTGATCCACACGCCGGCCGGCTTCGGCGAGACGCTGCACGACAAGAACGTCAACTGGATGTACCTCACCGAGAACGATCCGTCGGTCGGCCATCCGCATCTGTGGCCCAAGGGCAAGGTGCTGGGCGGCTCGTCGTCAATCAACGGCATGCTCTATGTGCGCGGCCAAGCCGCCGACTTTGACGGCTGGCGCCAGATGGGCTGCGAAGGCTGGAGCGCCGACGATGTGCTGCCCTATTTCAAGCGCGCCGAGCACCAGGAGCGCGGCGCCGACGAGTGGCACGGCACCGGCGGGCCGCTGAACGTCGCCGATCTAACCGAACGCCATCCGCTGTCGCAGGCGATCCTCGACGCTTGCGTCCAAGCAGGCATCCCGCACTCGCCCGACATCAACGCGGCGAAGCAGGAAGGCGCCACCTTCTTCCAGACCACCGTCCGCCGCGGCAAGCGCAATTCGACCGCGGTCGGCTATCTGCATCCGGTCATGCACCGCCGCAACCTGCAGGTCGAGACCAACGCACAAACCGCAAAGGTCCTGCTCGAGGGCAAACGCGCCGTTGGCGTCGAGTTCATCCAGAACGGCACGCGCCGCACCGCGCGCGCGGCGAAGGAAGTCATCCTCGCCGCCGGAACGGTCGCCTCGCCGCATATCCTTGAGCTGTCCGGCATCGGCCGGGGCGACGTGCTGCAGAAGCACGGCATCGCGGTCCAGCACGAGCTCAAGGGCGTCGGCGAGAACATGCAGGATCACTTCATGATCGGCATGCAGTGGCGCTTCAAGCCGGGAGTGGACTCGATCAACGAACGAACGCATGGAGGCCGGCTCGTCGGCGAAATCCTCCGTTACGCGTTCTCGCGCAAGGGCGCGTTGAGCTGGCCGGTGGCGCATGTCGCGGCGTTCGTGCGCACCAGGCCCGAGCTCGAGCATCCCGACATCCAGGTCCACGCGATGCCCGCCAGCATCGACCTTCCCAAGCTGATCGAAGCGCAGCTCTTCCGCATGGAGAAGCAGCCGGGCATGACCATCAACCCGTGCACGCTGCGCCCGGAATCGCGCGGCTCCATCCATGTGAAGTCGCCCGATCCGACGGCGCATCCGGCGATCAACGCCAACTATCTCGGCAACCGGTCGGACCAGGAGGCGGCGATCCGCGGCGTCCGGCTGTGCCGCAAGATCGCCTCGCAGCCGGCGCTTGCGAAATACGTGGAATCGGAGACCGCGCCGGGCGCAGCCGTCGAAACCGACGAACAGATCGAGGCCTATACCAAGCTTGCGGGCTCGACGCTCTATCACTGCGTCGGCACCTGCAGCATGGGTCACGGCCCGAACGCCGTGGTCGATCCGCAACTTCGCTTGCACGGCATCGAGCGCCTGCGCGTGGCGGACGCCTCGGTGATGCCGAAGATCGTCTCCGGCAATACCAACGCGGCAGTCATCATGATTGCCGAGAAGGCGTCGGACATGATCCTCGGGCGGAGCACGGCGAACTAGAAGAGCAGGGCTCCTTTACACGCTCGCCGCGGGCCTCTCGCGAGGCTCGCGCGCGAGTGTGACGGCGGCCTTCCGATCCCGATACCGTACCTTTGCGGAAGCCGGCGAATACAGATTTGACTTATAATAAATTGGCATTCGGCTTCATCAATACCGCTGACTGCAAACCTTTCATTCGTACACGATCCGGCACCAAAGTTGTGTTGGCTCGTCCAGCAGAATTGAATTCGTCTAATTCCGATATTCGTCCCGTTCCTTCCATTCGCAAAAAATTCTGCAATCATGCCGGCATTGCTGATCTCAGCAAATTTGCGCCCACGGCACAATTCAACGGAAGCGAATGATGGCTCGCGAATATCGGGATTCGCCAACGCGGCAACAAAATCGGGACGGCAGCGACGACGATCCCCGCGTCGCATTTGCGGTGCGCCCCGGCAGCGATCCTTTGACGGCCGCCTTCGCACGACGGAAGTTCGTGGTCCCTTGGCAGGGCAGCCGTCCGGTCGACGACAGCGACGTCGATGCCACGCTGGAAACCATCTTCAATACCCCGCGCCAGGAGCCGGCGGCCGCCTACCTGCACGTTCCCTATTGTCACAACCACTGCCTGTTTTGCGGTTTCTTCCAGAATGCCTGGCGCCCCGACGCCTCTCCTTCGTATGTGGATGACGTGCTCCTGGAGATCGACCGCTTCCGGGATTCGCCGCTGGTGAATTCGGCGCCGATTACTGCAGTTTATCTCGGCGGCGGAACGCCCACCGCCTTGCAGCAGGACGATCTGGCGAGGCTGATCCGCGGCCTTTCGGCGATGCTGCCGCTGTCCGCCGATTGCGAGATCACCCTCGAGGGCCGCACCCACGACTTCGGGATCGCCAAAGCCGTTGCCGCGATCGAGGCCGGCGTCAACCGGATTTCGATCGGCGTGCAGAGTTTCAATACGGACGTGCGGCGGCGGATCGGAAGAAAGAAAAGCGGCAACGAAGTCAGCGCATTTCTGCACGATCTGGTTTCCCTGCAGCGGGCAGTCATCGGCTGCGATCTGATTTACGGTCTGCCGGGACAGGACGACGCGATCTGGCGCGAAGACATAGAGACAGCCATCGCCCTCGATCTGGACGCGGTTTCGGCTTATGCCCTGAACGTCTGGCCCGGCGGTCCCTTGTTCTCAGCCGTCGAGAAGGGAAAATTGCCGAAGCCCGGAAGTCTGCCCGTGCAGGCGCTGGCCTATGCAAGCGCCTGCGAACTGTTTGCGGCGGCCGGCTGGCAACATATCGCGCAATCGCATTTCACGAACTCGCCCCACGAACGCAATCGATACAATCATTTGGTGAAGGCGGGCGCCGCGTGTCTTGCATTCGGCCCGGGCGCCGGCGGCAGCGCGCACGGCTATCGGTGGCGCAACATGCTGGATCCTGTGCGCCGCCGGGAGCGGATTTCCCAGGGACTCCCGCCGGCAGAAGGGTTGGCGAGAGTCTCGATCCTGCACCGTGCCTGGACCGAAGTCTCGGCCGGGCTCGAAGTCGGCGACCTCGATCTCGCCGCCGTGGAAGCCGCCGCGCCGGGTTTTCAGGAAGCCGCCATGCCGCTCATCGCCAACTGGTCGAGCGCGGGACTCGGCGAGATGACGGCCGGCCGGTTCAGAACAACGCGTGCGGGCGCATTCTGGATGACCATGCTGGTCAACGGGCTGCACGCGGTTCTCGACCGCCTTCCGCACCCCGGGCCGACGGATTCCCAAGCCTTGCAGTGAGCAGGCTGGCGAGGCCGGCAGCGACCTGCATAATGCGTGGATGGCCAGACTCGCCGACGCTCTTCTGCAAGCCCTCAAGGACCACGGCGCCCGGGAAATCTTCGGCCTCCCGGGCGATTTCGTGTTGCCGTTCTTCAAGGCGGTGGAGGAGAGCGGCATCCTTCCGCACTTCACGCTCTCGCACGAGCCGGCGGTCGGCTTCGCCGCCGACGCCGCCGCGCGCTATCACCTCGGGCTCGGCGTCGCCGTCGTGACCTATGGGGCAGGGGCGTTCAACCTCGTAAACGCCACGGCCGGCGCCTATGCCGAACGCTCGCCCGTTGTCGTGGTTTCCGGCGCGCCCGGCGCCGGCGAGCGCGCGAGCGGCTTCCTGCTGCACCATCAGGCGCGCAGCGTCGACAGCCAGCTCGCCGTATTCCGCGAGATCACCTGCGATCAGGCCGTGCTGACCAATCCCGCCACGGCGCCGCTCGAGATCGCCCGTGTCCTGCAGAGCGCGCGCGAACGCTCGCTGCCGGTCTATATCGAATTTCCGCGCGACATGGTGGCGGTCGAGGTGGAGAAGGTGCCCGTGCTCCCGCGCCGTCCGGCGGACGCTGATGCGCTGAACGAATGCGTCGATGAAATCCTCGACAGGCTTTCGGCCGCGCGCATGCCGGCGATCGTCGTCGACGTGGAGGTGCGCCGCTTCGGCATCGAGGCAGGCGTGGCCGGCCTCGCGCGCAAGCTCGGCATTCCGGTGGTGACGACGTTCATGGGCCGCGGCTTGTTGTCCGCCGATCCCGACGTGGTGAGCGGGACTTATCTCGGCGCAGCCGGCCATCCCGACGTGACGAAGCTGATCGACGACGCGGATGCGCTGCTGCTGCTCGGCGTCATCCTCTCCGATACCAACTTCGCGCTGTCCAAGCGCAAGCTCGATCCCCGCCGCACGATCCATGCGTTCGACCGGGCGGTGCACATCGGCCATCACAGCTATCCCAACCTCGGCCTCGATGACCTGGTGAACGCGCTGGTGGAGCGCACGAAGCCCATCGTCGCCGGCGGCCGCAACCGGCTGCAGCCCGTCACCAACTACCCGCGCGGCCTGAAGGCCGACGACGCACCGATCCGGCCTTCCGACATCGCGACTGCGATCAACGATCTGTTCGACCGGCATGGCCCAATGCCGATGACGTCCGACATCGGCGACTGCCTGTTCACGGCAATGGAAATCGAAAACACTTCGCTCGCCGCGCCCGGCTACTACGCCGGCATGGGCTTCGGCGTGCCGGGCGGGGTCGGCGTCGCGGCAGCAACCGGCAGGCGGCCGCTCGTTCTTGTCGGCGACGGCGCCTTCCAGATGACCGGCTGGGAGCTCGGCAATTGCCGCCGCTACGGCCTCGATCCGATCGTCGTCCTGTTCAACAACGCAAGCTGGGAGATGCTGCGCGCGTTCCAGCCGGAATCGAAGTTCAACGATCTCTCCGACTGGAATTTCGCGGCAATCGTCCCGTCGCTGGGCGGCCACGGCACGCGCGTGACGACGCGGCGGGCCCTCGCGAATGCGCTCGAAGACGCCTATCAGCGCCGCGGCCAGTTCTCGCTCATCGAGGTGATGCTGCCGCACGGGGCGATCTCCGATACGCTTTCGCGCTTCGTCTCCGGCTTCAAGGCCGTGCGGGAAGGATCGGTGCGCAAATAGCGCGGCGCGGCGGTTCTCAGCTCTTCGCGCGCCGCCGGCGCGGCACCTTCGCCACCACCACCTTGTCGATCCGCCGCCCGTCGAGGTCGAGCACCTCGAAACGCAGCCCGCCGGATTCCACGGTCTCGCCGACCTCCGGCAGGCGGCCGAACGCCGCCAGCACCTGACCCGCGACCGTGTGATAATCGCGCTCCTTCGGCAGCTTGGTATGCAGAAGGTCCGCAAGCTCGTCCGCCGGCATGGAGCCCGAGACGATATAGGAGCCGTCCTGCCGCCGCACGTAATCGGGCTCGGCCGGCCCTTCGGCCTCCGCAAACTCGCCGGCGATGGCTTCCAGCAGGTCGGCCGCGGTCACGATGCCTTCGAAGTTCCCGTACTCGTCGAGCACGATCCCCATGTGCACCGCCGACTCCTTGAACCGCTCGATCACGTCGAGCGCGGAGACGGTGTCGGGGATCATCGGCGCCTGACGCACGAGATTCCGCACATTCACTTCCTCGCCGCGCATGTAGGCGTTCGCCAAATCCTTGACCTGGATCACGCCGATCACCTCGTCGAGCGATCCTTCGCATACCGGCAGCCGGGAGTGGACCGACTCCGCGAGATCCTTGCGGATCGTTTCGTCATCGTCGGTGAGGTCGATGTAGTCCACCTCGAGACGGGGGGTCATCACCGCCTTCGCCGGCCGGTCGGCGAGGCGCATCACGCCGGAGATCATCGCGCGCTCTTCCGGCTCCAGCACGCCTGCGGATTCCGCCTCCGCCACGAGCGCGCGGATTTCCTCTTCTGTCACCCGCGCTTCGCCTTCCTGCCCGAGCCCGAACAGATTGAGTACCGCCTTGCTCGAAACATCCAGCAGCCAGACGAGCGGTGCGCCGATCCGTGCGAGCAGCGTCATGCCCGGCGCGACCAGGCACGCGACGCGCTCGGGGTCACGCAACGCGACGCGCTTCGGAACCAGTTCTCCCCCGATCAACGACAGGTAGGTAATGGCCGTCACCACGAGACCGACCGCCACGACATTGGCAAGCCTGCCGGAAACCCCCCACTCGACGAGCCAATCCGCAAGGCGAATGCCGAGTGTCGCCCCGGAGAACGCGCCCGCCAGGATGCCGACCAGCGTGATGCCGATCTGCACGGCGGACAGAAAACGGCCGGGATCGGAAGCAAGCTCGAGTGCGCGCCGCGAACCGTGCACCTCGCGGTCGACCATTGCCTTGAGGCGGCCGGGCCGCGACGAGACGATCGCAAGCTCGGACATGGCGAGGAGGCCGTTGACCAGGATCAGCAGCAGGACGACGATAATTTCAATGAACAGCATGGGAACTTGAACTTAGCATCAAGATGCCGGGCTCGGCCAATGGGCCTAGTTTCCTATTTGTCCGGCATGCCTGCGGCCGCGGCCGAAAGCAATACCACAATCGTCTGCTGCACGAATCGCCTAGAGGCCAAACGCCGATCGCGTTCCGTCGATGACATATTGCACGGCCAGCGCCGCAAGAATAATCCCCAAGAGACGCGACAGCACCATGCTGCCCATCGCGCCGATCCATCGGCGGATGACGGAAGCAAAAACGAAGGCCGCGAGGCACCCGCCGATCACGAGCGCGATTACCGCGAGCAGGATCGCGAGCCCGATCGGCTGTCCCTGCGTTTGACCGGCGAGCAGGATCGTCGCCGTGATCGCGCCCGGCCCCGCCATCAACGGCGTGGCAAGCGGGAAGGCGGCGACATGCCGCGCGCGTTCCTCCAGCGCCTGCTCGGCCGTGTCCGTCTCTCGCGGCACGCGCCAGCCGAGCACCATGTCGAAGGCGACAATGAACAGAAGCAAACCGCCGGCGATGTGAAACGCGGGCAGGGTGATCCCCAGCGCCCAGAGCAACCAATCCCCCGCAAGCGCGAAGCCCGCGAGGATCAGGCCCGCAATGATGCATGCGTTGAAAGCGATCGAACGCCGCGCCGCCGCCGGCACCTTCTCCGTCGCCGCCAGGAACGCGGGGATGAGTCCAAGGGGATCGACCACCACGAACAGGGTAACGAACGCGGACACGAAGAAATCGGGCGGCATGCACCGGGCGTACTGGCGGCGAGAACTGTGGTCAATCGCAGGGCTCGCGGCGCCAGGTTTTTCGCGCGCTGCCGGGGCGATTTATGGCGATCTCGCGGCCACACTGTAAGGGCGATCCGATGGCATCTAAATATATGAAATAACAATGGAAAATAGCGTCCTGCAGCGTCCCGATTGCTGGCATTGCGGCGCCGGATCGGCTATACGATTCGACATCGTTTTCTCAAGGATTCTGAGGCCTTGCCCGACAAACCCACGACGCCGCCGGTGGAGCCGCCGAGCCCATCGGACATCAAGGGCGTATCGATCGTCGACGAGCTGAAGCGCAGCTATCTCGATTACGCGATGAGCGTGATCGTGGCCCGCGCGCTGCCGGACGCGCGCGACGGGCTGAAGCCGGTGCATCGCCGCATCCTCTATTCGATGCACGAGAACAGCTACGAGTGGAACAAGCCCTACCGCAAATCGGCGCGTGTGGTCGGCGACGTCATCGGTAAGTATCACCCGCACGGCGACCAGGCCGTGTACGACGCGCTCGTGCGCATGGCGCAGGAATTCTCCATGCGCGTGCCGCTGATCGACGGGCAGGGGAATTTTGGCTCCGTCGACGGCGATCCGCCCGCGGCCATGCGCTACACCGAGGTGCGCCTCGCCAAGGTCGCCAATGCGCTGTTGGAGGATCTCGACAAGGAAACCGTCGACTTCCAGGAGAACTACGACAACTCCGAGCGCGAGCCGATCGTTCTTCCCGCGCGCTTTCCGAATCTCCTGGTCAACGGCGCCGGCGGCATCGCCGTCGGCATGGCGACCAACATCCCGCCGCATAACCTCAGCGAGGTCATCGACGCCTGCGTGGCGCTGATCGACCGGCCGGAGATGTCGCTCGACGAGATCGCCGCGCTGGTGCCGGGCCCGGATTTTCCGACCGGCGGCATCATTCTCGGCAAGGCCGGCATCCGCCAGGCCTATCTCACCGGCCGCGGCTCGATCGTGGTGCGTGGGCGCGTGACGCAGGAGACGCTGCGCGGCGAACGCGAGGCGCTGGTCGCCACAGAAATCCCCTATCAGGTGAACAAGACCTCGCTGATCGAGAAGATCGCCGAGCTCGTCCGCGACAAGAAGATCGAAGGCATCGGCGACATCCGCGACGAGTCCGACCGCGACGGCATGCGCATCGTGATGGAGCTGAAGCGCGAGGCGATGGCCGACGTCGTGCTGAACCAGCTCTATCGCTTCACGCCGCTGCAGTCGGCGTTCCCGGCCAACATGGTGGCACTCACCGGTGGCCGGCCCGAGGTTATGAACCTCCTCGATCTCGTCTCCGCGTTCGTCAGCTTCCGCGAAGAGGTGATCGGGCGGCGGACGAAATACCTGCTGCGAAAGGCGCGCGATCGCGCCCACGTCCTCGTCGGCCTCGCCATCGCGGTCGCCAATATCGACGAGGTGATCCGGCTGGTCCGCACCGCCAAGGACGCGAACGCCGCGCGCGACGCCCTCATGGGCCGAGACTGGCCGGCCAAGGACATGCGCCCGCTCGTCGAGCTGATCGACGACCCGCGCCATCGCGTGGCAGAGAACGGCACCTACCGCCTGTCGGAAGAGCAGGCGCGCGCCATCCTCGACCTGCGCCTGCAGCGCCTCACCGCGCTCGGCCGCGACGAGATCGGCGACGAGCTGAACGGCCTCGGACGGGACATTTCCGAATATCTGGAAATCCTGAAGAGCCGCGCCCGCATCCGCACAATCGCCAAGGAAGAGCTGCTGGCGATCAAGGCCGAGTTCGGCACGCCGCGCAAGACCGAGATCGCCGAGGCCGAAGCTGAGGTGGACGAGGAAGACCTCATCCACCGCGAGGACATGGTGGTGACGGTGTCACACGCCGGCTACGTGAAGCGCGTGCCGCTCTCGACCTATCGCGCGCAGCGCCGCGGCGGCAAGGGCCGCTCCGGCATGCAGACGCGCGAAGAGGATTTCGTCACGCGCCTGTTCGTGGCCTCGACCCACGACGAGGTGCTGTTCTTCTCCTCCAAGGGCCGCGCCTACACGATGAAGGTCTGGCGGCTGCCGCTCGCAGCACCGCAGGCGCGCGGCAAGGCGTTCGTGAACCTCCTGCCGATCGAGCCCGACGAGCGCATCACCTCGATCATCACGCTGCCGGAATCCGCCGACGCGCGCAAGAAGATGAACATCATGTTCGCCACGACGAGCGGCAACGTGCGGCGCAACGCGCTCTCCGATTTCGTCGACATCCGCCGCTCCGGCATCATCGCCATGAAGCTGGACGAAGGCGAGGCGATCGCCGACGTCGCCGTCTGCACCGAGAACGACGACGTGCTCCTGTCGACCGCCGCCGGCCAGTGCATCCGCTTCCCGGTTTCCGACGTGCGCGTGTTCAAGGGCCGCAGCTCCGACGGCGTGCGCGGCATCCGGCTTGCCGAGGACGACCGGTTGATCTCCATGGCCATCATCCGTCATGTCCTGGCAACGAGCGAGGAGCGCGCGGCCTACCTGCGCCTCGCCAATGCCGTCCGCCGCGGCGACGAACCGGAAGAGGGGGCGGACGACGAGGAGAAGGTGGACGCGATCGAACTCAGCCAGGAGCGCTACGCCGAAATGGGCGCGGCCGAGCAGTTCATCCTTACGCTCACCGAACACGGCTACGGCAAACGCACCTCGTCATACGAGTACCGGATCACCGGCCGCGGCGGCAAAGGCATCGTCGCCATGCGCGTGAACAAGCGCAACGGCAACGTGGTCGGCTCCTTCCCGGTGGAGGAGACGGACCAGATCATGCTGGTCACCGACGCCGGCAAGCTGATCCGCACGCCCGTGCACGACATCCGCATCGCCGGTCGCGCGACGCAGGGCGTCATCGTGTTCTCGACCGCCGAGGACGAGAAGGTGGTCTCGGTCGAGCGCATCAGCGAGGAAGAGGATGCCGCTGATTCCGCAGCGAAATAATGAGTCAATGACTGCAATAATTTGTTACTAAATCGAAGGGAACCAGGTTCCACCCGGGCCGTTGCCGGCCCATGTTCCGAGTTCCCTGCCGCCGCTGCCTCGCGGCTTGTTGCACCGTCGCAGCGATTGCTGCGACGGGCGGCACATCGCCCGCTCTCGCAACGGGAGCACCCAGCCTCTTCAATTTCTGGCGTTTCGAACCGCCCGCCGCACCACTCCCGAAGAAGAAGGGTGCTCCCTCGACAAGCACGAGTTGCTTGCCCGGCGCACTCAAGAGCCAGCTTGCCGAGATCGACCACCGTTTCGGATCCATCGTCGTCGTTTCGACCTTGCGTCCCGGCGCGCGCATCAATGGCACGCGGCATCCGTCGCTCCATGCAACGTGTCGGGCTGTCGATTTCCGGCCGGCGAGGGGGACCTATGGCGCCGTAGCGGCGCACTTGCGCCGTAGTTGGAGTGGCGGGATGGGGACCTACTCGTCCGGACACATCCACATCGACACCGGCCCAAACTACCGCTGGCATAATGGAGGAGGGCGGCAACAGGCGCGCAAGAGCCGTCCGGCGCCCGCCATCACCGCGGCCGCCACGCCCGCGGCCGCGGATTGATTGCGACCCCGCTGCCGGTTTCTCGGAAAGCGGGTCAGGACCGCGCGAGCGACCCTGCACCGTTATCGAGCGACAGCAACTTCCGCAGCGGCGCGCGCGGACGCATCAGGTCCGCCACCGTGTAGCGATCGAGCGTCGACAGGAACGCGTCGCGCGCCTCCACGAGCGCCTTGCGCAATGCGCAGCCCGAAAAAATGGTGCAGTCGGCGTCGTCCGGATTGAAGCAGGGCACCAGCGCCATATCCGCCTCGGTCCGCCGCACCACCTCGCCGAGGACAATGTCCCCCGGTCGCCGCGCCAGCCGCAGGCCGCCGCCCTTGCCCCGCACGGTTTCGACGTACCCGCCGATTCCGAGCTGATGCACCACCTTCATCAGGTGATTCCGCGAAATCCTGTACGCGCCGGCAATCTCCGCAATGGTGGCAAGCTCCTCGCCCTTGAGCGCGAGGAAGATCAGCACCCGCAGGGAATAGTCCGTATAGACCGTTAGTCGCACGCCGGCAGTCCTCCGAAAATGCCTTCAGAAAGATACATACAGCATATTGCTTTTCAGCAAAATCTATAATATGCATTCTCGATACATATTATGAGCCGAGGCAGGAGGCTAGCCCTGACCTACGTCGTCACCGAAAGCTGCATCAAGTGCAAATACATGGACTGCGTGGAAGTCTGTCCGGCGGACTGCTTCTACGCGGGCGAGAACATGCTGGTCATCCATCCCGACCAGTGCATCCATTGCGGCGTGTGTGAGCCGGAGTGTCCGATCGCGGCGATCAAGGCCGACACCGAGCCGGCAGCGGAGGAGTGGATCGCGCTCAATCGCGAATATTCGGAGAAGTGGCCGAACATCACGATAAGAGACCTGCCGCCGGACGATGCGCGCGACTGGGAAGGCGTTCCCGACAAACGCGCATATTTCAGCCCGGCCCCTCACGGACAGCAGCCGGCGTCCGCCTCCGTCACGAATTCCGCGCCGACGGACCCATCCTAAGGGAGCGTGCAGGATATGAGCGCCGGGGATGCGGAAGAGCGCGCCATGAACGACGACGATATTCTCGCCGCGCTGAAGGAGGTCATCGATCCCGAGCTCGGCCTCAATATTGTCGATCTCGGCCTTGTGCATGAGATCATCGCCAAGGCCGACAGAATCCTGGTCGCGCTGATGATGACGACGCCGGCTTGCCCGCTCGGCGAGATGCTGGTCGAGCAGGCGGAGGCCGCGTTGTTGAAACACTTTCCCACAGTGGAATTGATCGACGTCATGCTGCGCCGGGACCTGCCCTGGTCGCCCGAATTAATGACCGAAGACGGCCGCCGGCAACTGGGACTCACGCCCGATACGACGGCCGGCGCCGCCTATCCGACCTGACAGCATTGCCAACCGAAGGAGGAGAACCATGCCGCAGCAGACCGACCAGCCGATCATCGACGTGCGCACCATCGTACCGCGTGAACGACATCCGCTGATCTTCAACACATTCTCGGCGCTTCAGCCGGGCCAGAGCTTCGATCTGGTCAATGATCACGACCCCAAGCCGCTCTATTATCAATTCGAGGCCGAATATCGTGGTGCGTTCGGCTGGGATTACATGGAGCAGGGCCCTGATGTCTGGCGCGTCCGGATCAGTCGAACGTCCTGACAGACGAACGAGTCGGATGCCGTCGCCGGCCATGCGCTGGCGACGGCTGCGCTTTATTCCGCTTGGCATCGGCGCCGCGTCGCTCGCCACCGGCTTTTGGACGGGCCTTGCCCGCCTCGGCCTGGAAATGCCCGGCGGAACGCCGAGCCTGGCTGAGTTTCACAGCGCGCTGATGATCGCCGGCTTTCTTGGCACGCTGATCAGCCTGGAACGCGCGGTCGCGGTCGGACTCTGGTGGGCCTACCTCGCGCCGGCGCTGTCCGCGCTCGGCGCCATCGCCCTGATTGCCGGCGCACCGGGCTTCGGCGCATCCGCTTTCCTTCTTGCCGGCCTCACGCTGACGGTCGTGTCGATCCTCGTCGTGACCCGCCAGCCGGCGCTGTTCACCGTGGTTCTTGCGATCGGCGCCGCGTGCTGGTCCGTCGGAACGGCATTGTGGCTCATGGGAGCGGCCATGCCCGACGTTGCGGCCTGGTGGCTCGGCTTCCTGGTGCTCACCATTGCAGCGGAACGCCTCGAGCTCAGCCGGCTGCTTGCGCCGCCGTTGCTGAGCCAGGCGGCATTTGCCGTTGCCGCTTCTCTCCTTATCGTCGGCGCCTTGCGCGGTGAATACTCTGGAGAAGCCGCCCCGTTCAGCGGCATCAGCCTGATTGCGCTGACCGTCTGGCTGCTTCGGTACGACGTTGCGCTGAAGACCGTTCGCCGGCCGGGTCCGGCGCGTTTCTCAGCCGCCTGCATGCTGGGCGGCTATGCATGGCTCGCAGTCGCCGGCGTGCTGCTCCTGCTTGCGCCGCCAGCCACCGCGGCTTTCTCCTATGACGCTGCGGTCCACGCGATCACGATCGGATTCGTGTTCTCGATGATATTCGGGCACGCACCCATCATCCTGCCGGCAGTCACCGGCATTCAGGTCCGCGCCAATGCGGCCGCCTACGTGCCGCTTGCGCTGCTGCACGGCTCCGTGCTGCTGCGCGTCGCCGCTGATCTCTTCGGGTGGATCACCCTCCGTTCCAGCAGCGGGCTGCTGACGATACTCGCCCTCTTGAGCTACGCGGCGGTTTTGATCCTAGCCTCGCGCCGGAAATAGGACGGCGCCGTCACGCGGGCGGGGGAGCGTCCCGAAGCGGCCCGGCGGCGGTTGCAGCCGCGCCTTCGGCCCACGGCCGCTGGTTGACTGCAACCACTTTCCACCGCGCGGCTGCTTCTGCCCCGCCGAGGCAATGGATGCGCGTCAGCGAGCAATTCTCGATCGGGTAGTGCAGCACGCCTTCGGGCTCGACACCAAGCGCGACGGCGAGCGCCGCACGGATCGTGCCGCCGTGCGCGACCGCGATGATGTCGCGGCCGGCGCATTCGCTCGACAACAGATCGACCGCGCGCGACACCCGCTGCACCACGTCGATGAAACTCTCGCCGTTCGGCGCCCGCTCGGATGCGGGGCCGAACCAATGCGGATGCCGGTCCGAGCCGCGGCTCACGAAGAATTCCTTCCGGTTCAATCCCTGCCAGTCGCCGAGGTGTTGCTCGGCGAGCTCACGAAGCGGCCTGGGATCTTCCATGAATTCATGACCGCCCATCGCGCACCGGATCGCCGCAGCCGTCTGCTGCGTGCGCACGAGATGACTCGTAACCCAGACGGCATCGCCCGGCAGCTCGCGGGACAGCGCCGCAAACACGGCAGCATCGGAGCAGTCGCAATCGAGATCGCGCTGACCATAGATGCGCCCGCCGTCCGGCACCGGCGCATGCCGGATCCACCACCATCGCGTCTCGGTCGGGTTCACCGCGGATTCCACGCCCACTCAGTTGTCGATATCCAATCGCAAGGCGATTGAACGGATTCACCGATCATTTGAATAGCGTTTGTGAAAAGAGCGCAAGCATGATCGCGCGCGACAAGATGGACGCCAGTTTTAGTCGAGTTTTTCGCGCGAAATTGCGCTGCCGTTTGGCACGCCGCGCGGAAGGGCGCTCGGGCACGCCCGATCTCACACGCGTGTGAACTGTCTGCCGCAATCCGCACGCGTTGGCGCATCCAGATCGGGCGCATCGTCGCATGCGGGCGGCGGTCTGCTGAACGCAATCGCGTGGGCAGTGACGCAAGCCTCGAGCGCCACCTCGGGGTCGAACCTCAAAGGAGAAGTCAAATGAAGAAGCTGTTTCTCGCGGCCACGCTGGCGGCTTGCACCGCCGTTCCGGCTTTCGCACAGGATTACTATTACCCGGGCCAGTATCTGCAGTATCCGGGCCAGTATCTGGGCCCGGATGTCGTTATCGACGGCAACCAAATCATCGGCCAGGACCCGGACCCCAACGTGCGCTTCGATCTCCGCAGGAACGCAGAGTGCTATCTCCACTCCTGCGGCTGACTCCGTTCGGCAGTTGAGGCCGAACGGTAAACCCGGGGCGGATCATCCGATCCGCCCCTTCAGCGACCAGAAGGCGAGAAGGGCGGCCCGAAAGGCGCCGAGCGCCCGTCCGACGCATAATGCCTCATCCAAGCCCGAATCCGCTTGATCCGTCCGGCCTGCATGGGCGATGACAGCACGGGCGCCGAGTCGAAAGGCCGGCCCGGAGGCGAGAAAACCCATGCCGCGCACGGCCTTCTATCCCGGCAGTTTCGATCCCGTCACCAATGGCCACCTCGACGTGCTGCGGGGGGCCTGCCGGCTGGCCGACCGGGTGGTCATGGCGATCGGCACGCACCCGAGCCGCCAGCCGCTGTTCACGGTCGAGGAGCGGCTCGCCATGTTGAAGGAAGTCTGCGAGCCCATCGCCGCGAAGGAGAAGGTCAAGCTCGAGACCACGACCTTCAACGATCTCGTGGTCGCCGCTACGCGGCGGGCGGGCGCGACGATCCTCATCCGCGGCCTGCGTGACGGCGGCGATCTCGACTACGAGATGCAGATGGCCGGCATGAACGGCACCATGGCGCCGGAAGTCCAGACCGTATTTCTGCCCGCGACGCCGGCAACCCGCCCGATTACGGCCACGCTCGTCCGCCAGATCGCCGGCATGGGCGGCGACGTCTCCGCTTTCGTGCCGGCGCAGGTCGCCGCTCACCTGAAGAAGAAATTTGCCGGCAAGGCCGGCGCGTAACCCGACGAGGAGATCAATGACAATCCGTGCAGGAATTTTCGCGCTCGGCGCGGCGCTGCTGCTTGCCGCCCCTTCGACGCCAGCCTTTGCGCAGGCCGGCAATCTCGCCAACCCCGGCGCGCTGAACGAGAAGGCCCCCGCCACCTTCAAGGCGAAGTTCGACACGAGCAAGGGCGCCTTCGTCGTCGAGGTGAACCGCGACTGGGCGCCGAATGGCGCCGACCGCTTCTACAATCTCGTCAAGAACGGCTTCTTCGACAACGTCCGCTTCTTCCGCGTGATCAGCGGCTTCATGGTGCAGTTCGGCATCAACGGCGATCCGAACGTGTCCGCGCCCTGGCGCAGCGCGCGCATCAAGGACGACCCCGTGCGCCAGAGCAACAAGCGCGGCTATATCACCTATGCGATGGCCGGCCCGGATACGCGCACGACGCAGGTCTTCATCAACTTTGCCGACAACGCCGGTCTCGACGGGCAGGGCTTCGCTCCGTTCGGGCGCGTGATCTCGGGCATGGATGTCGTCGACAAGCTCAATGCCGAGTATGGCGAAGGCGCACCGCGCGGCCGCGGACCCGATCAATTCCGCATGCAGCAGGAAGGCAACGCCTACCTGAGCAAGGACTTCCCGCGTCTCGATTTCGTGCGCAAGGCGACGATCGAACCCTGACGGCGCCCGGCCGTTGAATAGCGAGAGATTAAAGAGAAAAGGAGAACAGCATGGCCGATACGGAGAACACGCTCCTGCTGGAGACGACGCAGGGACCGGTCAAGATCGAAATGCGGCCGGACCTCGCGCCCGGCCACGTCGCCCGCATCAAGGAGCTCGTCCGCGACGGCTTCTATGACGGCATCGTCTTCCATCGCGTGATCGACGGCTTCATGGCGCAGACCGGCTGCCCCGAGGGCACCGGCACCGGCGGCTCCGGCAAGAAGCTCAAGGCCGAATTCTCGCCGACCAAGCACGTCCGCGGCACCGTCTCCATGGCCCGCGCCGCCAATCCGGACTCCGGCGACAGCCAGTTCTTCATCTGCTTCACCGACGCGCCCTGGCTCGACAACCAGTACACGGTCTGGGGCGAGGTCACCGAGGGCATGGAGAACGTCGACAAGATCAAGCGCGGCGAGCCGGTGAAGAACCCCGACGCGATCGTCAGGGCAAGGATGGCGGGGGACGCCTGAGTTTCCTTCCTCGTCATGCCCGCGACAAGCGCGGGCATGATGAGTAGAAGTGCATCGTGCGCACCTCGCTCTTCGACTTCGACCTCCCGCCCGACCGGATCGCGCTGCGGCCGGTGTCGCCGCGCGACACGGCGAAGCTGCTCGTCGTGCGGCCGGGTGCGGCAACGGAGTTTGAAGACAAGGTCGTGCGTGATCTGCCGAAGCTGCTTGCCCCCGGCGACGCCCTCGTCATCAACGACACCCGCGTCATTCCCGCCCGCCTTGAAGGCGAGCGTGTGCGCGAGGATGCGAGCGCACACATCGAAGCGACCCTCATCAAGCGCGAAGGCCCGGAACGCTGGCGCGCGCTAGTGAAGCCGGCCAAGCGGCTCCAGGTCGGAGATCGCATCCGCTTCGGCCACGAAGGCCGCGTGTGTCTCCTCGGCACGCTTGATGCAACGGTCGAGGAGCGAGGCGAGGGCGGCGAGACGCTCCTCCGCTTCGACTTCCACAGCGCCGTGCTCGACGAGGCGATCGAGCAGCTCGGCCACATGCCGCTGCCGCCCTATATCGCCGCCCGCCGCGAAGACGACGAGCAGGACCGCACCGACTATCAGACGGTCTTCGCCACGCACGAAGGCTCGGTCGCAGCACCCACCGCCGGCCTGCACTTCACGCCGGAGCTGCTCGCAAGGCTGGAGGCGCGCGGCATCGAAATTCACCGCGTGACGCTGCACGTCGGCGCCGGCACGTTCCTGCCGGTGAAGACGGAAGAGACGAGCGAACACAAAATGCACGCTGAATGGGGCGAGGTTTCCGCCGAAACGGCGGACGCGCTGAATGCCGTGCGCGCTCAGGGCGGCCGCATCGTTGCCACCGGCACCACGGCTTTGCGGCTGCTCGAGAGCGCCGCAGACGAAGGCGGCAAACTAGGGGCCTTCTCCGGCGAGACCTCGATCTTCATCACGCCGGGTTATCGCTTCCGCGCAGTCGACGTGCTGATGACCAATTTCCACCTGCCGCGCTCGACGCTGTTCATGCTGGTCACCGCCTTCTCCGGCCTCGACCGCATGCAGCGCGCCTACGCACACGCGATCGAGAGCGGTTATCGCTTCTATTCCTATGGCGACGCCTGTTTGCTGTTTCCGGAAACCCAATCCCGTCATGCCCGGGCTTGACCCGGGCATCTATAGGACTGCACAGCTTGCCGCGCCGACGAATGGATTGCCGGGTCAAGCCCGGCAATGACGGGTAAAGGTTGATGCCGAAGTCATTTTCCTTCCGCGTACTTGCGACTGACGGCGCCGCCCGCCGCGGCGAAATCTCGACACCGCGCGGCACGATCCGCACGCCCGCCTTCATGCCGGTCGGCACCGCCGCGACCGTGAAGGCGATGTTTCCCGAGCACGTGCGCGCGGCGGGCGCCGATATCGTGCTCGGCAACACCTATCACCTCATGCTGAGGCCGGGTGCCGAGCGCATCGCCGCCCTCGGCGGGCTGCATAGATTCATGCAATGGCCGCATCCGATCCTGACCGACTCCGGCGGCTTCCAGGTGATGTCGCTGTCCGCGTTGCGCAAGGTGACGGAGCAGAGCGTCACCTTCCGCTCGCACATCGACGGCGCCATGTTCGACCTTTCGCCCGAGCGCGCGATCGAGATCCAGCGCCTGCTCGATTCCGATATCGTCATGCAGCTCGACGAATGCATCCGGCTGCCCGCCGCCGATGCCGACGTGGAGCGCGCCATGCGCCTGTCGCTGCGCTGGGCCGAACGCTGCAAGCGCGCCTTCGAGGGCGCGCCAAACGGCCGCGCGCTGTTCGGCATCGTGCAGGGCGGCACGCTCCCGAAGTTGCGCCGGGAATCTGCGCAGGCGCTCGTGGAGATGGACTTTCAGGGATACGCGATCGGCGGCCTTGCCGTCGGCGAGCCGCAGGATGTCATGCTGCAGATGGTCGAGACGTCGGTTGCCGAACTGCCCGCCGGTAAGCCGCGCTACCTCATGGGTGTCGGCGAGCCCGAGGATATTTTGCTTACCGTCGAGCGCGGCATCGACATGTTCGATTGCGTGCTGCCGACCCGCGCCGGCCGCCACGCGCACGCCTATACGCGCTTCGGCAAGCTCAACCTGAAGAACGCACGCCACGCCGATGACCCGCACCCGCTCGACGAGGCGAGCGACTGCCCGGCGGCCCGCGACTACTCGCGCGCCTACCTGCATCATCTCGTCAAGGCGAACGAGATCCTCGGCGCGATGCTGCTCTCGTGGGCGAACGTCGCCTACTACCAATCGCTGATGGCGGGCATGCGCGAGGCGATCTCCGCCGGCCGCTTTGCGGACTTCGCTGCGGAGACGCGGGCAGGATGGGCGGAAGGCGAGTAGGATTTCCTTATCCGCTCGTCCCCGCGAAAGCGGGGACCCAGGACCACAATCGCTACGCAGGATGCTCTGGATTCCCGCTTGCGCGGGAATGAGCGGATGTTTCTAGTTGAGTCAAGCAACTGCTAGCGCAAATCGAAGCGGATCGGCGCGCCGAAATTCATGCTCGCCTGCGTCAAGGCAGGAGGAAACGCAGGGAAGGGCGACGCCCGCCGCACCATCGCGACTCCCGCGTCATCGAGAATCCGTTCGCCGCTTCCCCCCACGAGCCTGACCGAGAGCACGCGTCCGTCCCGCGCGAGCACGAACTGGACGCGCGCGACACCCGTCACGCCGCGGCTGCGCGCTTCCGGCGGATAGACGCGGTACCGCGCGAGATGCGCGAGCACCTGCGCCTGATACGACGAGACCGCCGCCCGTCCGCCGGCATCGGCGAGCCCGCCGGCGCCCGCGTGCCCCGCGGAATTTGCGCCCGCGGCCTGGCTTGGGCTCGCCGCCGTGCTCGGGCTTGCCCGCGCCGTCTGTTTCTCCTCGCGGCGCTCGACCGGCTTCCGCGGCTCCGGCTCGGGCGGCGGCCGCCGCGCGATCGGCAGCGGCGGGCTTTCTTCGACGATCGCCTCGGCCGCAGGCGCCTCGGGCGCATTCGCCGTGGCCACGGGAAGCGGCGGCGTGCTCTCTTCCTCGGGCAACGCAACCTGCGAAGCCTCATTCGCGGCCGACGCCGACAAGGGCGGCAAGACCGGCGTCGGCTCCGGCAGCGGGATCATCTTTTCGAGTTCTGCCCGCGCGATCTCACGCTCGGGCTCGGGAGCCGCCTCCGGCTGCGGCGTGACCGGCGTGGGCTTCGCTGCCTCATTCTCGCTCGCGTCCGAGGGCGAGGGCGCCGAAGGCAGCGCCGCCGTCGAAACGATCTCGATCTCGATCGTCGCGCTGCCGTTGCTCGCCAGCGCCGCCGCCCCCGCGGCGCGTTCGAGATCGTCTTCGAAGCGCAGTTGAAACGCGGCAAAGATCACCGCATGGACCGCGAGCGACACGATCAGCGCCGTCCGCAGCCATTCGCGCAGCGCCGGCGCAATCAGGGTAGGACGGTCTCCCCGCGAAGGTATGGCCGGCAGCTTCGCCGCACTTTCGCTACGCTTATCGGAAGCGGCAGACGTCGCGTCCCCGTCGCGCGCGGGAAACGCAAGCACGATCGCGGACACTGCGCGCGTCCGCAATTGCTTGTCTTCCCGCCCGACCAACAGCCCCTTTGGCACCATCGTCCCCTGTTATCAGGCGGCCTTGCCTTTCGGTAGCAGCTCGAGCACCGACTCGAAGCCCTCGAATTCCGGGTGGCCGATGGTCAGCGGCTTGCCCTGGCCTGCGCGCGCATGCGTCGCACGGAACGCATCGGACTTCGTCCATGCCTCGAAATCGTCCTTGGTGCGCCAAGTCGTATGCGACGAATAGAGCACGTGATCGTCGCGCACCGGGCCGCGCAGTAGATGGAATTCGACGAAACCCGGCATCGTCAGCAGATAGCTGTCGCGCTCGCGCCACACCCGCTCGAATTCCTCGACGCAGTCGGGTTTCACCCGGAATCGATTCATCGCAATAAACATCCGTCGTCTCTCCTTGTTGTCGGCCGGTGCGGCCTTGGTGGAAAACACAGCGTGCCGGGAGGATGCCTTTTCCTCCCGGCCGCCATGATTCAGCTTGTCGAACACGGACCAGCCGCGCTCACTTCACGAACTTCTTCTCCTCCTTGGCCGGCGGCACGCCGCCGGCGAAGCGCACGCGCAGCGAGCCTTTTACCGTGATGCCCGGCGAATTGTATTCGTGCGTGTAAACCTTGTATTCCTCGTCAAGGAGGTTTTCGACCGAGAGGGCGGCGATAACGTTCTCGTTCGGCTGATAGCCGAGATAGAGATTGACGAGGTTGTAGCTGCCGCTCGCCACTTCGGGGCTCGTGCCGCTCGGAAGATCATTGAGCTTCTTGGCAGCCACCGCAGCCCAACGCACGGCCGCAGTCCACTTTCTGTCTGCGCTGCGGACGCCGAACGTCGTCGCGACCATATCGGCCGGCACCTTCCCCAAGGGATCGCCTTCCGTCAAATCCTTGCCGCGCAGCCGATGCGCGCTCAGGCCGAAGAACCAGTCGCCCCGGTCGTAATGGCTCTCGAACTCCACGCCCTCGATCCTCGCCTGCGATATGTTCTCATACCGCGCGCAGAAGGGTGGTGCAGGGCACTCGCCGAACGGCCCGGTATAGGGCACGAACGCATCGTCGATGAAATCCTCGACATCGTTGCGGAAAACGTTCGCCTTCACCCGCAGACGGTCGCCGGGACGGAAGAGATCGTCGCGCTTGATGTTGATGCCGACTTCCTTGCTCTTGCCGATTTCCGGCTTCAGGTTGGGGTTCGGCAGGAACGTGAAGGCAGGCGCCGGATGCACGCTGGAAATCAGCGTCTCCGTCACAGACGGCGCGCGATAGCCCTCGGCATAGGTGCCGTATAGCGTGAACCAGGGCAGCGGCGAGAGGCCGACGGTTACCTTCGGTGATACGCGGCTGCCGTCGTTGCGGATCGGATCACCCGAGGTCACGTCGACGCCATCCAGCTTGTAGGTATCGTAGCGGAGCGCGGTGATGATCTCGAGCCAGGTCGAATAATTCGTCTTCAGCTGAACGAAAGCGCCGCCGACGGAACGTTCGCCGCTCGGGTTGTACCCGTCGCCGAAACCGCCCGGATCGGTGTTCTCGACCGTGTCGCGAAAGAAGTCGCCGCCGTAGGTCAGCGCATGCCGCAAGGGCCCCGTCTCGAAGCGCGAGGTATTGTGCACGTCAAAGCCGCCAGTATTGAGCAGATAACCCGCCCGGTTGCCGACAGGACCGTAAAATCCTTCGTATCCCGGTTCGACATAGGTGGCGATGGTCGAAACATCGACGCGATTCCAATAGGCCGTCGCATCGAAGTCAAAAAGCCTGTCCTCCGGCTTCGAATAGCGCCAGTTGGCGGTCGCCGTGAGGTTCTTTGAGTTGCTGTCGCGGATGACGTTGCTGCCGGGAGAGCCGTTCGTCCAGTCGGCGTCGTAGTAGATGCCTCCGAACTTCACCATATGCCCCTCTGCCGGCCGGAACGTGGCCTTGGCGAGTCCGGTGCCGACGGTCTCGCCCGAGTTGGGAATGAGGTTTCCGCCGCCGTCCTTGTAGTCGTCGAGATGCCGGTAGGTGCCACCCACGATGTATTCGGCTTTCTCGTTCGGACGCACCGCAGCAAAGATCGAGCCGAGACCGCTGAACTTGTTGGAGCCGATCTCGCCCGCCGTCGCTACGCCCCACCTCTCGCCAGGCTTCAGAATGTCGTCCACATCCTTGGTGCGGAAGGAGACGACGCCGCCGATCGCACCGGATCCATAGATATTGGCGACGGGGCCACGGATAACATCCGCTTCGGCAAGCAATTCCGGCTCAAGATAGAAGCTGCCTGATCCGTCATGGCCGGCACGGGCAAAATTCTGCCGCGCACCGTCAATGATGACGGCAACGCGGCCGAAGTCCTGAAGGCCACGGATATTGATCGCCGTGCCGGGGTCCTGCGCCGTCGCTTCCGACGAGACGCCGGGCACGCCGAAGAAAATCTGATGCGTCCGGCTTGCCGCTAGTTGCCGGATTTGCTCCTCACGCACCGTCGAGACCGCCGCGAGCGAATCAATCGCGCGCTCTTCCGTCTTCGTCGCCAGCACCGTCAGCGCATCGAGCCAGTACGGTTCCTGTGCCGATGCGGTTGCCGGTGCGCCCGCAGTCCCGAGCGCGAGCGCGGACGCGGCCAATGCGAGCGCCCGCGCCCGCAATACGAACCTTGAATCCCCATGGAAAGTCACTGCTGCCCCCGTTTTTTGATGTTTCTTGCCGTAGCTGGCGGGCAGTCGCGCGGTGCGGCGCTTGCTGGCAGGCACACGCTCGCGAGTGATTTTCATTCGCAAGCGTGTTGCGCTTATCGCCGAATTGGCGTACTTGCGTCAAGTGATTGAAAAATCACAATAAAATCATTCTAAACTGGGGCATGTTCGAGTTTGAAGAATTCGAAACTGGACGAGCCGCCATCATCCGGTGCGTCGCCCGCTCCACCGCGGTCGATCCCTGTCGAGGCCCACCGCATCGATAGCACCGATCTCTTTGTCGGCACACGCGAAGTGACGATCCGCCACGGCAACGAAATCTATCGGCTGCGCCTGACCGCGCAGAACAAACTGATCCTGACGAAATGACACGGACTCGGAAGTCGAGCGCCTTGGTGCTTGCCGCGCTTTCTCTTGCGGTTGCCGCATACGCAGCATGCGCTGTGAGCATCGCCCAGGCGCAGTCGCCGCGCGCGATCATTGACGGGCGCGGGCGTGCGGTCGAGATTAGGGACACTTCGCGCATCGTCACCATCGGCGGCGCCGTGACGGAAATCGTCTTTGCGCTCGGGCGCGGCGACAACGTGGTTGGCGTGGACCTGACGAGCACGTTTCCCTCGACCGCGCAGAAAAAACCGAACATCGGATACATGCGCGCGCTGTCCGCCGAAGGAGTAATCGCGCTTGCGCCGACCCTTGTTCTCGCGGTGGAAGGCTCCGGACCGCCAGACGTCATCGAAGTGCTGAGCAACGCGGCCGTGCCGTTCGTCGTGGTGCCGGAAGATCATGACGAGGCGTCGGTTCTGCGGAAAGTCCGTTTCATCGCGCAGGCGCTCGGCGAAGAGGAGCGCGGCGCCGCAATGGAAAAGGCGATCGCCGAGGATTTCGCTAGCATCCGCGCCATGCGCGAACGTATCGGCAAGCGCCGGAAAGCCACGTTCGTCCTCGCCATCGGCGGCGGAACGCCGATGGTCGGCGGCGCCGGCACGAGCGCGGATGGATTCTTCGCATTGAGCGGCGTCGACAATGCGATGAAGTCCTTGCCGGGCTACAAGCCCGCGACCGCCGAGGCGTCGCTTGCGGCGGCGCCCGACGTGGTCGTCACGCTGCTGGAGCGAAATCACGATCTCTCGCCGGACGCCATGTTCGCCTTGCCGGCGTTTGCGGAGACGCCGGCGGCGCGCGGCAAGCGTCTGATTCCGCTTCCTTCCTACGCGCTTGCCTTCGGCCCGCGAGCCGCCCATGCGGCGCGCGACCTTGCTGCAGCGGTCTATCCCGATCTCGCGTTGCCCGACTTGCCCGCCCGTCCCTGGACCCGGGACGCAAGCGCCGGCAAGCCATGAGCGCGACAATCACGATCGCCGCGATGCAGCCCCTGCCGGTGCGGCGCGGTGGGTTGGTGATCGCGGCAGCGGCCGTCTTTCTCGTCGCCGCCTTGCTCGCTTCCCTTGCCATCGGGCCGGTATACATCGCGCCGGGGCGCGTGGTCGGCACGCTGATCGACGCGCTCGCCGGTGCACGCCCGAGCGAGGGAACCGGCATGCGCGACGCCGTGGTGGTGCTGGACATCCGCCTGCCGCGCACCGTGCTGGCGATGCTCGTCGGCGGCGGATTGGCGGTGGCAGGGGCCGTTCTTCAGGGTGTGTTCCGGAATCCGCTCGCCGACCCCGGCCTCGTCGGCGTCTCCCCGGGAGCGGCGTTGGCGGCCGTCCTATGGATCATCTTCGGATCGGCTGCGGCGGGCTATTTGCCCGGCTCGGTGGCGGCGTTCGGTCTGCCGTTGGCGGCGTTTGCGGGCGGCCTCGTAACCACCGTGCTGCTCTACCGGATCGCCACACGCGAAGGCCGCACCTCCGTCGCCATGCTTCTGTTCGCCGGCATCGCGCTGGGCGCAATGGCCGCCGCCGGCACCGGCCTCGCCGTGTTCGTCGCCAGCGACCAGCAGCTTCGCGAGTTCACCTTCTGGACGCTCGGCAGCCTCGGCGGCGCGAGCTGGCAGAAGATCGCCGCCGCGGCACCCTTCATCCTGTTGCTGATCGTGGGCTCGCGCTGGCTGGCGCGCGGGCTCGACGCGCTGGCGCTGGGCGAGGCCGAGGCGTTTCATGTCGGCGTCAATACCGAGCTCCTGAAGCGCGTGGCGATCGTTCTCGTCGCCGCCGGCGTCGGCGCATCCGTTGCGGTGTCGGGCGTCATCGGGTTCATCGGGCTGGTCGTGCCGCATCTCCTGCGGCTGAGCGCCGGCCCCTCGCATGCACGGCTGCTGGTCGGGTGCGCCTTGCTCGGCGGCGCGCTGCTGATCGCCTCCGACATCGTGGCCCGCACCATCGTGAGTCCGGCGGAATTGCCGCTCGGCGTGGTGACGGCGATCCTCGGTACGCCGTATTTTCTCTATCTCGTGCAGCGCAATCGCGCGGTGCTGGGCGGTTGAGATGTACGCGGCGCGGGCAATCCGATACGAAGTGCGCGGCCGCGCGATCCTCGACGGCGTCGACTTGCGCCTGACACCGGGCAAGATCGTCGCCGTCGTGGGGCCGAACGGCGCCGGCAAGTCCACGCTGCTGAAGATCATGGCGGGAGAACGCCGGGCTACGGGCGGCAACGTCCTGCTCGACGACCGCGATCTCACGGAATGGAAGCCGGCGGACCTGGCGCGCCGCCGCGCGGTGCTGCCGCAATCGATCGAGGTCGTGTTTCCGTTCCTGGTTTCGGAAGTGGTCGCGCTCGGCTCCTCACAGCGCGTCCCCCGGAGCGAAGCGGCAGCCTTGGTCAGCCGCGCCTTGAGCGCCGTCGACCTCGCCGATTTCGGCCGCCGCGTATATGGAACGCTCTCAGGCGGCGAGCAGCAGCGCGTGCAGTTCGCCCGCGTCCTGGTGCAGGCCTGGAGCGGAGAAGGGGCCTACCTGCTGCTGGACGAGCCGAACGCCAGCCTCGACCTCTCGCACCAATTGCTGATCCTGCGGCTTGCGCGCACGCACGCGGAGTCCGGCGGTGGCGTGCTGATGGTGCTGCACGATCTCAATCTCGCCGCCATGGTTGCCGACGAGCTGATCGCCCTCAAGGACGGTTGCCGCATTGCCGCCGGCCCGCCCGAGCACGTGATCACCGATCAATTGATTGCCGCGCTTTATGGCGTGCACGCGAGCGTTCGCGGTGTTCCCGACGGGCCGTTCATCCTGCCGCAGACGGCCCGATTGCCCGCCTGAAGTTTACGCCACGTTGTTCTCCGCCGCGCGCCGTGGCGTGCGCTGCTTCAACAGCGAGATGAAGCGCTCTTTCTGCATGGGCGGCGCAAACAGGAAGCCCTGGCCCATGTCGCAGCCCAATTTGACCAGCATGTCGAGCTCCGACGTCTTCTCGATTCCCTCCGCGACGGCTTTCGTGCCGAAGCGATGGGCAAGCTCGATGCTCGTCTGGCACAGCGCGGCGTTAGTCGGGTCCTCGCCGCAATTCTCCACGAGCTTGCGGTCGAGCTTCAGCTCGGCGAAGGGGAGCTCGCGCAACCGCGCCAGGTGCGAGTAGCCGGTGCCGAAGTCGTCGATCGCAAGGTCGATGTCGTAGATCTTGAGCTGCGTCGCGATTTCGTGCGCGAGCGGAATGTCGCGGACGATCTGGTCTTCCGTGACTTCAAGAACGAGGCCGGGCCACTTTTCGGATTTCGGCCGGTTCTCCCGCACGATCGTCGGGATCGGCAGCCTGATGAAGGCGGAAACGGGCACGTTGAGCGCGAGCTTCAGCGCGAACCCGTGGTCCGCGAAATACTGCCAGTCGCGCAACGCGCCGAGCAGCACGACTTCGGTCAACCGCAGCATGCTCTCTTCGGAGGCATTCGGGAGAAACGCGCCCGGCGGAAGGATCCCGTGCTGCGGATGCGCGGCGCGCACCAGACCTTCCGCGCCAACCAGGCTGCGGCGCGCCAGTTGAATCTTCGGCTGGTACCAGATACGCAGCCAGTTCATCCGCAGGATCTCATCGAGGTTGAACCGCACCTCGGGCAGCGAGGTCTCCGCCGTCAAAGCGGCGGCCGGCGCCGTTTCCGTGGCGCGCTCGCTGAAATACTCGCCGGCGATCCGGCGAAGCGCCTCGGCGCGAAACGGCTTGCGCAACACGGGCAGCATGCGGAGCGAATGGCGCTCGCCGACCCGCCGGATTTCCTCCAGCAGGGCGGGATCCTTCCCGCTCATGATCTGCACGGCGCCCTGGAAATTGTGCGCGGCAAGGCCTCGGATCACATCGATCGCATCCGACCCGCGCAGCGAAACGTCGAGAAAGAAGAGATCGGGGGCTTCTTGCTTGAGCGCGGCGAGGACCGTGGGCGCGCCCTCGAACTCCCTCGTACGGAAACCGAACTCATGCAGCCGGTAGCTGATGATCTGGCGGATGCCGACTTCATCATCGACGATGTAACAGAGCGGCGAAGCATGCGCGGCCGAACGGTCCGGCGCCGATGCCGAAGGCACCGAAGCACCGGGCCCATATGCGGTGACGGCGTCGCCCGTTGCGGGCGCCCGCCATTGCCTGTCCATTGCTCCTCGGCTCCTGCTTCTGATTGCAGAATTACCGCCCGGCACGTGGACAATTCGTTAATTGTTTAGGAAACGCGCTGTTTCTGCGCGCGGAACGGGCTGGGTGGCGCGAACGCGGGCAGCCGGCGGAGTCCGTCTCTGCGCGGAGACGCAAGCGGCACCAGTTTCTAAGAAGCACTGGTGATCGAATCCGAGTCGGGAGTTTCCATCCCGAACCTGCGTTTGCCTCAGGCCGTCGCGCGCGCCGTCTTGTCGGCGTCGCGGGCCTGGCCCGGCGCGTTGCTAAAGCGCGACAGCGCGAACGCGGCCTTGACGGCCGGGCGCTCGTTCATGCGCGCGAGCCACTCGATGGAACGCGCCGCGTTCTTCTCGTTCCAGAATTCCTTGTACAGCCGCGTGACCCCTTCGATCTGCGGGTAGGTGTTGATGTCCGCCAAAGAATACTCCGGTCCGGCCAGCCACTTGGAATCGCTCAGCGCCTCTTCCATTCTCGCGATCATCCAACGGATTTTTCGGCGCGACTCGTTGAGCTGCGCCTCGGTGAACGCGCCCTTGCGGGTCGTCTCCCATTTTTCGCGGATTTCGTACAGCGGCACCCGCCTCATGCGCTGCTGGAATTCCTTTTCGTCGATATTTTTCGCGAACGGATGGAAACGGCTGTGCCAGCCGAGCATGCTCACCGACGGCATGAGAATCTCGTCGTTCCACTTGCTGATGACGCGCATGCGGTGGCGTTCGTAAGCATCGGTCGGGCGCAGCCGAACCTGCGGGAAGACGTCCTCGAGATATTCGTTGATGACGGTCGACTCGACGATCACCTTGCCGTCGTGCACGAGGATCGGAACCTGCCCGTTCGGGTTGAGGGCGACGAACGAAGGTTCGTGCTGCTCGAACTTCAGGATGTCGACGTAGCGGCTGACGAAGTCGATCCCCTTCTCCTTGAGGCAGACCATGCACTTCATCGAGTTGGCGTAGGGCTCGTAATGATAGAGCTCAAGCATTGCCGTTTCCTCCCCATGCGGTCTCCCGCGCCCCTGACCGACGGCGATAGCGCCTTAGCTGCGCCGCCGCCGCTGGATATCTTATGATGTGGTGAGCCCGGATGGGATCGAACCATCGACACCGTGATTAAAAGTCACGTGCTCTACCACTGAGCTACGGGCCCGCGCGGCCAGAGGTACGAACCGGGGCCCGTCGCGTCAATAGCGCGGCTGTCTCAGCCGGCCCGCAGCGCCGCGCCCGGCCAGAGCTTCGGGCCGGCGCGGAGGTACTGCGGCGGCCGCCGCGCCTCGGCACCGAGCACCTGCGCCGCATGCCAGGGCCAGTGCGGGTCGTCGAGGATCGTGCGGCCCAGCGCGATCATGTCCGCCTGGCCCGCCGCCAGGATCGCCTCCGCCTGCTTCGGCGTGACGATCATGCCGACCGTTCGGGTCGGCAATCCGGCGCCGTGGCGGACGCGCTCGGCCAGCGGCGCATTGTAGCCGGGGTCGCTCGGCGTGCGCGTGTCGGCGGTGATACCGCCGGAGGAGACGTCGACATAGTCGAGGCCCGCTTCCTTGAACGCACGGGCGTGGACGACCGCGTCGTCCGCCGTGATCCCGCCCTCCATCCAGTCGCTGCCGGTGATGCGCGCACCGAGCGGCATCTCCTTCGGAATCGCGGCGCGCACCGCGCGCGCCACCTCCATCGGAAAGCGCATGCGCGCCTCGATCGAGCCGCCGTAAGCATCCTCGCGCCGGTTCGCGATGGGCGAAAGGAACGCATGCAGCAGGTAGCCGTGCGCAACGTGCAGCTCGATCGCGTCGATGCCGGCGCACACCGCCCGCTTAGCCGCCTGCACGAATGCCTCGCGCACGCGCATCATGTCCGTTTCCGTCATCTCGCGCGGCGCCGGCCAGCCTTCGCCATAGGCGATGGGCGAGGGGCCGATCACCTCCCATCCACCCTCGGCGGGCGAGAGGCGTTTGCTTCCCTCCCACGGTGGCAGCGTCGAGCCCTTGCGGCCCGCATGCGCAAGCTGGATTCCGAACTTCGCCGAGCCGATGCGATGGCAATGCGCGACGACGCGCTGCAAGCCCGCCTCACAGGCATCGGAATAGAGGCCGAGACAGAACGGCGTGATGCGGCCCTGCGGCTCCACGTCGGTCATCTCGATGACCACGAGCCCGACGCCGGAGTTCGCCAGCATGCCGAGATGGGTCATGTGCCAGTCGCTCGCGACGCCGTCGGCCGCGCTGTACTGGCACATGGGCGCCACCACGATGCGGTTATCCAGTTCGAGGCCGCCGAGCCGGATCGGCGTGAACAGCTTGCTGGTCATGCAAGGGAGCTTTCTTTTCAGAGGGCTGCCGTGTCGTGCGGAGAGGTACGGACGGGGTCCATCTCCGTCAATAGCGGCCCCGCATGCAGTCTGGCCGCGCCATGTTGCGGGCGCTATCCTGCGGCAAAAGGAACGCATCATGCCCGTCATCAATCGCCTTGCCGACCGCGCCGAGGAAATCACCGAGTGGCGCCGCGACCTCCACATGCACCCCGAGCTGCAATACGACGTGCACCGCACGGCGGCATTCGTGGCCGAAAAACTCAAGGGCTTTGGCTGCGACGAGATCGTGACCGGGATCGGCAAGACCGGCGTGGTCGGCGTGATCCGCGGCCGCAAGAACGGCGCCAAGGTCATCGGCCTGCGCGCCGACATGGACGCGCTGCCGATCGAGGAGGAAACCGGCCTCGCCTATGCGTCCAAGACCCCCGGCAAGATGCATGCCTGCGGCCATGACGGGCATACCGCGATGCTGCTCGGCGCCGCGCAGCACCTTTGCGAGACGCGCAATTTCGACGGCACGGCGGTCGTGATCTTCCAGCCGGCGGAAGAAGGCGGCGCCGGCGCCAAGGCGATGATCGACGACGGGATGCTGGGCCGTTTCAAGATTCAGCAGGTCTTCGGCATGCACAATTATCCCGGCCTGCCGGTCGGCACCTTCGCGATCCGGCCGGGGCCGATCATGGCGGCGGCCGACCGCATCTGGATCGAGATCGAAGGCGTCGGCGGCCACGCCGCGCGCCCCCACAAGTCGGTCGATACGGTCCTCGTCGGCGCGGCGATCGTGAACGCGCTCCAGCAGATCGTCGCCCGCAACGTCGATCCGCTCGACAACGCGGTGGTGTCGATCACCCTGTTTCAGGCGGGCTTCACCGACAACGTCATTCCCCAGCACGCGCTCTTGCGCGGGACGTGCCGCAGCCTGAAGACCGAAGTGCGCGACCTCTTGGAGCGCCGTTTGACGGAAGTCGCACAAGGCGTGGCGCTCCTGCATGGCGCGCACGCGAACGTCCGCTACCAGCGCGACTACCCGGTGGTCGTGAACAATCCCGATGCAACGGACTTTGCGATTTCCGTGGCGCGCGAGGTGGTCGGCGAAGGCCGTGTCGAGCCTTCGGTGACGCCGGTGATGGGCGGCGAGGACTTCGCCTTCATGCTGCAGGAGCGGCCGGGCGCTTTCATCTTCATGGGCAACGGCGACACGGCGAACCTTCACCATCCGGCCTACGACTTCAACGACAAGGCGATCCCGTTCGGCACCTCCTATTGGGTCCGGCTTGTCGAGACGGCGATGCCGGCCTGACGCGGCCGCACATCGCCGAACCGGAAGCACGAGCCGCCATTTCACGCCGCTGAGTTTCCTGTAGAACTGCAATGACCGCGTTCGCGTATCTGCGTCATCCCGCTTCGCTGCTCGCTGCCATCTCCCTTTCGATCATGTTCGTCTGGTTCGCCCTCGGCTATCCGGTGCCGATGCCGCCGTCGCCGTTGAGTGCAGGGGAGAAGCTGCCATGCGTCGCCTATGCACCGGAGCCGCTTCAACCGGACGCGGAGAGCAAAGAGATCCCGGTCGAGCGCATCGAGGCTGACCTCGTTCGCCTTGCGCGCATCACGGCCTGCGTCCGCACCTACACGACCGGCATGGGACTGGATCGCGTGCCGGAACTGGCCGGCAGGCTGGGACTGAGGGTCTTGCAGGGAGTCGCGCTCGGCGCCGACCGGCAACGCAACCGCGAGGAGATTGACCGTGCGCTGCAGCTTGCCGGCACCCAACGCGCGGCAATCCGCGCGCTCATTGTCGGAAGCGGCGTTCTTTCACGCGGGGAAATGCGCACGAGCGAGCTCGCCGCGCAGATCCGCGCCGTGCGCGACGCCACGAAGCTGCCCGTCACCTACGCTGACCGGCCGGAACGCTGGCTCGACGCGGACGGCATCGCCGGCGTGGTCGACTTCATCACCGTGCATCTGGACCTCTATACGGCGGAGTTTCCCGCTGCCGCCAGCGAAGCAGCGCGCCGCATGCTCGAGGCGCGCAACCGGATTGCCGCCGCCTATCCGAACCGATCGGTGCTGATCGATGGCGTCGGCTGGCCGAGCGCCGGCCGCATGCGCCAAGCTGCCTTCCCGTCGCCGGCGAACCAAGCGTGGGTGCTGCACGAAATCTTCAGTGCGGCGAAGTCGGCAAACATCCAGCACAGCGTTTTCGAGGGGATCGATCAGCCCAGGCGGCAGGAAAGCGCGGGCACGGCGGCCGGGCACTGGGGGCTGATCGAGGCGGAGAGCGGCGCCGCAAAGTTCCAGTGGGGCGCTGCGGTGTCCAACCATCCGCTCTGGTTCACGCAGGGACTGCTCGGCGTCCTGCTCGCGTTCGTCGTCTTTGCGGCGGCCTATCTTTCCGCGCGGAGCACCGGGAGATCGGCCATCGCAGAAACCGATTGGCTGCCGATTGCGGCGATTGCGGCAGGAGCAGGGCTCATGATCGGCTGGGCTTTCGGTGAAATGCCCGTTCAGAATCATCAGATCGCCGACTGGCTCCATGCCGGGCTCCTGCTTGCGCTCGGGCTTGCCGTGCCGCCCATCGCCGCGGCCGCAAGCGCGCGCCGGATGCCGCTCCCCGGCTTCGCCACCGTTCTCGATCCGTCGAAACGCGCCCATGCGAAGCTGCTGGGATCGATCCTTGTGTTCCTGTTCGCAGCGGTCGTGACAGTTGCCATGCAAAGCGCGCTCGTCTTCGTGTTCGACCCGGCGGGCCGCGACTTTCCGTTTGCCACGTTGACCGGCCCCGCAATCGCGTTCCTTGCGCTCTCGCTGCAACAGCCGAACATGCAGCGCAACGAAGGCATAGCCGAGCGCCTGGCCGCCTGGCTTCTCGCGGCGGCCGCCGTGTTCATCGCCTTCAATGAGACGTTCTGGAACTGGCAGGCGCTGTGGCTGGCGGTGATATATCTGATGCTGGCATGGAGCTGCTGGCGGGCGCGGGGCGCGCAAACGACATGACCAGCACGGCGACGGCGAAGGCGGAGACGCCGACATCGCCCACCGTCAACCCGAGCAGCGAGGCCACGAGCGCAATCGTCAACAGCGTCAGCGCCGGACGGAAGAAGTGATACGCCGCAGCCGCAATCGCAGCGCCCGCGAATAGCTGCAGGTCCTGAAATTCGAACACGATCCGCCGCAACGTGCATACGGCGCGCGGCAGGCCGGCTTCGCACACCGCCGCCAATTCGGGGGCGTCCAGAACCGACAAGCGGAGATAAAGGCCGTAGCCGAGGGTTGCGCAGCCAAGCAGGACAAGCGCGCTCGTCTGGCGTGCGGTCGGCATAAAGGAGGCCATGATCAACCCTGCCACGGCCCGCGCATCTCCGGCAATCCGCCTATCCGGCCGATTTCCTTTTTGCGAAGGGATTGGTCGCAAGCACCACACCGGCGATCACAAGCACGAGTCCCAGCGCGTGGTAGGGATGAAAGGACTCGCCGAGCGCGACCATCGCAACGCCGAGGAATCCGACGACCAATCCCGCGACGCGAAGCGCCGTCAGCGGTTGTCCGAAATAGAGCGTATCGAGAAGCACGATGACCAGCGCCGACGCCGTGTAGATGAGCGTCGCGTTGGTCGCCGTTGTCGCGTGCAGCGATGTGTAAACGAAGCCGCCGCACAGCACCATGCCGAGAATGCCGAGGATGAAGATCTCGCGCCGGACCGCGCGGAAGTCGCGCCAATACCTGACCAGCGTGCTCGCCGTGAAGGGCAGCACGATCAGCGTCGCCAGCAGCCAGCGCCAGAATGCCAGCGTCCACGGCTCGACCAACTCGGCCGAGCCCCGCCCGATCACCAGATTGGACGCGAACAGAAGCGGCATCAGCGCCAGCAGCACATAGACGCCAAGTTTCGATTGCATCGGAATGCCTGATTGGGTTCAGGCGGGGTCTAGCCGCAGCCGCGCCGCACAGCAACGCCGGCCGGCGCAGATCAGCGCAGCGCCAAGCGCTGCCCGTCGAACACCGTGGTCTGGCAGCCCACGCCCTTGGCCTGCAACGCCGCGCAGGTGCGCGCCGCGGCCGCCGCGTTCGCCATCGGCCCGGCGACCAAGCGCAGTTCCACGCTGCCACGCTGCTTGCCTTCTTGCACACTGACGAGCGGGCGCAGGCCCGACAGCGTCTGCCCGTGATTGCCCTGCAGGTTGGCCCATAGCGCGCGCAGGCCGTCCATCGTGGCGTCCCCGCCAAGATCGACCGCGAACTCGGTGCGGGAAGCGGTCGACTCCAACCGCGCCGGCGCCGTCTCGGCTCTCGCCGAGGCAGGCTCCTGATTGCGCACGACCGCCTGGATCTGCATCGGCGCCTTTGCCGGACTGGGCGTATTGATCAGCGGCTGCACCGACGAATAGGGCTGAAAGATATTCATCGGCTCGCCGATTTCCCGCGCGGGCGCGGGGCGTGGAGCCTGAATGACTTCCGGCGGCGGTGTCGGCTGCGAAGGGGCAGCCGCGACCCGCACGGGCGGCGGAGCCGGTTCGGCCCTCGACGCCGGCTGCTCCTTGATCGAGGCGGTGATGTCGCTCAGCGTGCGTTCCACCTGCTCGAGCCGCGCGGCGAGGCTATCGCGCTCGGCCGCAAGCAGGCGCAACGCGTCGTTCAGCCGCGCGATTTCGAGGGCCGTGGTATCGGGCTTCGGTTGTGACGGAACCGCCGGCACAGCCGCAACCGTCTCGATCGGCCGTTCGATTGCGGCCGGAGTCGGCGGCGCCGACCGCTTCGGCAAACCGGCAATCGAAATCCCGCGGTGCGCACCGACCACCACGGCGATCGTAAACGCAGAAGCCAGCACCGCGCAGATCGCGACGCAACCCCAGATGACGTAGCTCGCCCGAGAACTGCGCTGGGCCATTCAGGAAGTCCCGGTTTCGATTTCAGCCCGAACGTGTGTGCCGGCGAACACGAGAAAGCCCCGCTGCCGCTATTCCAACCGAATCAGTCGGATCAATAATTTACCAGAGTCCGCGGGGCGTGCCGCGCCCGCTTTCGGGGGCGGCGGTGATCGGCTACACCGCTGCGGGCCAGAAACCCATTGGCCAGGAGTCCAGATGCCCGAGCGGATTGCGATCGTGCTCGCTGCCGGCGAAGGCACGCGCATGGCCTCCAATACGCCGAAAGTGCTGCATCGGATCGGCGGGCGGACGCTCCTGGCCCATGTCCTTGGTTCGGTGCGCGGGGCGGGGATCGGCCGGACGGCGGTGGTACTCGGCCCCGGCCGCGACGATGTGGCTGTGGAAGTTCGTCGCGCCGCGCCCGACGCCGAGGTTTTCGTCCAGCACGAGCGCCGCGGCACCGCCCATGCGGTTCTCGCGGCACGCCCGGCGATCGAGCGCGGCGGCGACGTCCTCGTCGTCTATGGCGATACGCCGCTTCTCCGCTCCGAAACGCTTCGCGGACTCGTCGAGGCAGTGGAAGACAGCGCCGTCGCCGTGCTCGGCTTCCGCCCCGCTGATCCGACGGGATACGGACGCCTGATTGTGCAAGGCGGCGCGCTTGTTGCGATCCGCGAAGAACGTGACGCAAGCAGCGAAGAGAAGAAGATCGATCTCTGCAATGCGGGCGCGATGGCGCTTTCGGGAAAACACGCACTCGCACTGCTCGATCGCGTGCAGGACGACAACGCCAAACGCGAATTCTATCTGACCGACGTGGTCGCGCTCGCACGCGCCGACAAGCTGAAGAGCGTGGTGCGCGAAGCGACCGAGGAGGAAGTCATGGGCGTGAATGACAAGCCGCAGCTCGCCGCTGCCGAAGCCACGCTGCAGCATCGCCTGCGCGAACAGGCGATGAAGGCCGGAGCGACCCTCGTCGCGCCGGAAACGGTCCACTTCGCGGCCGACACGAAGCTTGCGCGCGATGTCGTGGTCGAGCCCTATGTCGTGTTCGGTCCCGGCGTCGTGGTGGAGGAGGGCGCGGTCATCCGCTCCTTCTCGCATCTGGAAGGCGCACATGTCGGTGCCGGCGCTTCCGTCGGTCCCTATGCGCGGCTGCGGCCGGGGACGAAGCTCGGCCCGAAGGCGCGCATCGGCAATTTCGTCGAGACCAAAGCGGCCGAGATCGGCGCCGGCGCCAAGGCCAATCATCTCACCTATCTCGGCGATACGACGGTCGGCCCGAATGCGAACATCGGCGCCGGCACGATCACCTGCAACTACGACGGCGTCGACAAATATAGAACCGAGATCGGCGAGGGGGCCTTCATCGGCTCCAATTCGGCGCTGGTCGCGCCCGTGAAGATCGGCGACGGCGCCTACGTCGCGTCGGGTTCGGTGATTACCGGCAACGTGCCCCCGAACGCCCTCGGCGTCGGCCGCGCCCGCCAGGTTAACAAGGAAGGCTGGGCCAACGACTTCCGCGCGCACAAGGGGAAGCAAGGGACGGGCGGCCACGATTAACCGACCGCCGCCGGCACGATTGCCGCCTGCAGTTAACCCCAGGCGGAGGTATTCCTTGCAACCGTCCGTAACCTGATTTGACTTATCAGCAGCCGGGTCGGCTTCTAAACGCTGTCCTGTGCTCGTTGGCGGCGGATCGAGGAGTTCTCACGGGATATGTGCGGCATTATCGGCATTCTGGGCCACGAGCCGGTCGCGCCCGGCCTGATCGACGGACTGAAGCGCCTCGAATATCGCGGCTATGACTCTGCCGGCGTCGCCACGCTGGAAGGCGGCCACCTCACGCGCCGCCGCGCCGAAGGCAAGCTCAAGAACCTGGAATCGCGCCTTGCCCGCGAGCCCCTCAAGGGCACGATCGGCATCGGTCATACCCGCTGGGCCACGCACGGCGCTCCCAACGAAGTCAATGCGCATCCGCACGCGACCGACAAGCTCGCCGTCGTCCACAACGGCATCATCGAGAACTTCCGCGAATTGCGCGAGGCGCTGGAAAAGACCGGCGTGAAATTCTCCACCGAAACCGACAGCGAAGTCATCGCGCACCTCGTCACCGCTGAGATGAAAACCGGAAAGAAGCCGGTCGAGGCCGTCATGGCTGCGCTTCCGAAGATGCGCGGCGCCTTCGCGCTCGCCTTCCTGTTCGAAGGCGAAGAGGATCTCCTGATCGGCGCGCGCCGCGGCAGCCCGCTTGCCGTCGGTTTCGGTTCCGGCGACATGTATCTCGGCTCCGACGCCATCGCGCTCGCGCCGTTCACTGACCAGATCGCCTATCTCGAGGAAGGCGACATCGCGATCGTCACCCGCAAGGGTGTCGAGATCCGCGACGCCTCCGGCGCGCGTGTCGAGCGTCCGACCCAGACGTCTTCCGCGGGCGCGTTCCTCGTTGACAAGGGCAACCACCGCCACTTCATGGCGAAGGAAATCTACGAGCAGCCGGAAGTCGTCGGCCACACGCTTGCCCACTATCTCGACATGGCGAACGAGCGCGTGCGGCTTCCGTTCGAGCTCCCGTTCGACTTCAAGACGCTCGAGCGCATCACGATCTCGGCCTGCGGCACCGCGTTCTATGCCGGCACGGTCGCGAAATACTGGTTCGAGCGCTTCGCGCGCCTGCCGGTCGATCTCGATATCGCATCGGAGTTTCGCTATCGCGAAGCGCCATTGCCGAAGAACGGGCTTGCCATCTTCGTCTCGCAATCGGGCGAGACCGCCGACACACTCGCTTCGCTGCGCTACGCCAAGGAGCACGGCCAGCACACGCTCGCCGTCGTCAATGTGCCGACGTCCACCATCGCCCGCGAGAGCGGCGTCGTGGCGCCAACGCTGGCCGGCCCCGAGATCGGTGTCGCCAGCACCAAGGCGTTCACCTGCCAGCTGGCTGCGCTCGCCTGTCTCGCGGTCGCCGCGGGCCGTGCGCGCGGCGTGCTTTCCGCGGAGGACGAGCGCCGGCTCGTCCGCGCCTTCATCAGCGTCCCCCATCAGATGGTCGAGGCCCTGAAGCTCGAGCCGGAGATCGAGCGGCTCTCGAAGCAGCTCGAAACCGCACGCGACGTGCTCTATCTCGGCCGCGGCACGAGCTATCCGCTTGCGCTTGAAGGCGCGCTGAAGCTCAAGGAAATCTCTTACATCCACGCAGAAGGCTATGCGGCCGGTGAACTGAAGCACGGCCCCATCGCCCTGATCGACGAGCAGATGCCGGTCGTCGTGATCGCGCCCTACGACCGGGTGTTCGAGAAGACGGCCTCCAACATGCAGGAAGTGCTGGCGCGGGGAGGGCGTGTCATCCTCGTGACCGACCCGAAGGGGTCGAAGGAGGCCGGCATCGGCGCGGACACGATCCTGACCCTGCCGGAAATGCCCGCCACGATCACCCCGATCGTCTATGCGGTGCCGGTCCAGCTCCTCGCGTACCACGTCGCGGTGATGCGCGGCACCGACGTCGACCAGCCGCGCAATCTGGCGAAATCCGTCACTGTCGAATAGGCTTGGCCGGAGCGAAACGGGCCCGGCCATGAACACGAGCAGCGATCCGTCCGGCAACCCTCCGGCCGAAGTTCCAGCCGGGCTCGGCCTCATGCCGCGCCTGCGCAACTACTTCCTGACCGGCCTCGTCATCGCCGCGCCGCTCGCGATCACCGTCTATATCGTCTGGTGGCTGGTGCAGTGGATCGACGGCTGGGTGAAGCCGCTGATCCCGACGCGCTACAATCCCGAGCAGTACCTGCCGTTCGCCGTTCCGGGATTCGGCGTCCTGCTCGCGATCGTCCTGATCACGCTCCTTGGCTTTCTCACCGCCAACCTCCTCGGCCGCAGCCTCGTCGCCTACGGCGAGAGCCTGCTCGGCCGCATGCCGCTCGTCCGGACGATCTACAGCGGCCTGAAGCAGATGTTCGTCACCGTGCTGACCGACAAGGCGGCGACCTTCAACAAGGTGGTGCTGATCGAATATCCGCGCCGGAATCTATGGTCGCTCGCCTTCGTTTCGTCGCCGGTGAGGGGCGAGCTCTACGAAGTCCTGAGCGAGAGCGACGCCTATGAAGATCAGGTGATGAGTGTCTATGTGCCGACGACGCCCAACCCCACCTCCGGCTATCTCCTGTTCTGCAAGCGCAGCGAGATGGTCGAGCTGGACATGTCGATCGAGGATGCGGCGAAGCTGGTGATTACCGCCGGCCTCGTGTCGCCGGAATACAACAAGTACATCAAGAAGCCGTCGGACAGGGCGCGCGTGCTGCGCCGGCCGGTGCCCGCGGACGCCGACTAGCCGGCCTCGATCAGCCTCACGGCTTCGTCTCGATCAAACAAATGCAGGAGCAGCCGCAGCGCGCGGCCGCGCTCCGACGACAAAGTCGGATCGCGCGAGACGATCAGGGCCGCGTCCTTGCGCGCCGCTTCCAGCAGGTCGCGATGCAGTTCCGGCCGGGCGATCTTGAAGCCGGGCAAACCGCTCTGGCGCGTGCCGAGCACTTCGCCTTCGCCACGGAGCGCGAGGTCTTCTTCCGCAATGAGGAATCCGTCGTCGGTCTCGCGTAGCTTGGAGAGCCGGCGTTTCGCGCTCTCGCCAAGCGGCGGCTTGAACAGCAGCAGGCAGGTTGAGCGGCCTTGCCCGCGGCCGACGCGGCCGCGCAACTGATGCAGTTGCGCGAGCCCGAACCGCTCCGCTTGCTCGATCACCATGATGGTCGCTTCCGGCACGTCGACGCCGACCTCGATCACGGTCGTCGCGACCAGCAGCGGCGTCGTACCTTCGGCGAAAGCCGCCATCGCCTCGTCGCGTTCGGCAGGACGCATCTGCCCGTGCACGAGGCCCACCTTCTTTCCGAACCGCGCTCTCAGGTATTGGAATCGCTCTTCGGCGGCGGCGAGGTCGACGATCTCCGACTCCTCAACGAGCGGGCAAATCCAGTAAGCCCGTGCGCCTTCGGCGAGTGCGCGCCCCACCGCCTCGACCACTTCATCGAGCCGCTCCAGCGACACCGTGCGCGTGTCGATCGGCGTGCGGCCCGCCGGCTTCTCGCGCAGCTCCGACACGTCCATGTCGCCGAAATAGGTGAGCACCAGCGTGCGCGGGATCGGCGTCGCCGTCATCACCAGGAGATCGACGGCGGGGCCTTTCGACGCCAGCGCAAGCCGCTGATGCACCCCGAACCGGTGCTGCTCGTCGACGACCGCGAACGCAAGGTCGTGGAACTCGACGCCCTCCTGAAACAGCGCGTGCGTGCCGACCAAAAGGTCGATTTCCCCTGCCGCCAGTTCATCCAGCAGTTTCTCCCGCGCCGGCCCGCGCTCGCGGCCGGTCAGAATGCCAAGACGAATTCCAGCGGCCTCAGCCAGCGGCGTGATCCGCGCATGATGCTGCCGCGCGAGGATTTCCGTCGGCGCCATGATCGCCGCCTGCCGGCCGGCCTCGATGACGGCAGCAGCCGCAAGCAGCGCCACCAAGGTCTTGCCTGAGCCGACGTCGCCCTGCAGCAGCCGCAGCATGCGCGTGTCGCTCGCGAGATCGGCGGTGATCTCCTCGATCGCCTTCCGCTGCGCGTTCGTGAGCGAGAAGGGGATTGCTCCTTCGATCGCCCGGCGCATCCGGCCGTCCCCCCGGCTCGACCGGCCCGGCTCGCGCCGCATCTCGCTGCGCACGAGTGCGAGCGCCAGTTGGTGCGCGAGCAATTCGTCATAGGCAAGCCGCGCCCGCAGGCCGGAAGCCGGCGCGACGTCCATCGGCTCCTGCGGGTGGTGCAAGCGGCGGAGCGAGTCTGCAAACGGGCCGAAGCTTCTCAATTTCACAAATGCCGGATCGAACCACTCCGGCAGGTCGCGCAGCCGCGCGACCGCGCCCTGCGCCGCTCGCCGCACGATGCCGGCCCCCAGTCCCTCGGTCAGCGAATAGACCGGCTCGACGAGCGGCAGGTCGGCGAGCCCTTTCTCGTCGACCACGCGGTCCGGATGCACCATCTGCAGCCGCCCGTCATAGAGTCCGACCCGGCCCGACACATACCGCGTCTCGCCGACAGGAAACATCTTCTCCACGCGGTCACGCGGCAGGTTGAAATAGATGATCTCGATCGTGTTGGTGTCGTCCGCGGCAATGATCCGGTGCGGCGCCCGGCCGCGGCCGGGAACGTGCCGCTCGACCGTGACCTGCACCGTCGCAATCGTGTCAGCCTGCACCTCCGCGAGCTTCGGCCGCGCCCGCCGGTCGATCGCGGAATAGGGCAGGTGGAAAAGGAGATCGAGCACCCGCGGCTCCGCGCGGTCCAAGAGCCGCGCGAACGGCTTCACGAGCTTCGGGCCGATGCCCTTCAGGCTCGTGAGCGGCGCAAACAGTGGATCGAGGATCGCCGGGCGCATGGTGCGGGCGAAAGGTGGCGGAAGGGCCCGCGGCGCGCAACCGCGCTGCTGACACGCCGCCACAGGCCCGCTATAGAAACCGCACCCGGCCGCGTCCGGGCTTTTTGCGTTGGCAAGGCAACATGGCTGAAACAGAACAGGACCGCGCCCATCTGGAAATGCGCCGGCGCCGGCTGCGTTTTCGTGCCTGGCATCGCGGCACCCTCGAAATGGACTTCGTGGTCGGCCGTTTCGCCGACGCCGAGCTCGCCGGCATGAACGGCGAGGAAATCGCCCAGCTCGAAGCGCTGATGGATCTGCCGGACCCGGATCTCTTCGGCTGGGTTGTCGGTCAGGCGGCCGTGCCGCCGCAGTACGACACGCCGGTGTTCCGTCGCATGGCCGAATTCCATCGCTCGGGCAGAGGAAGACAACCCGGATGAACAAATCCGCCCTCAGTCCCGCTGCACGCCTCGTACCCGGCAAGGCGCCGACGATCACCGGCGTGCCCGACGGCTTCGAGGGCGTCGTGATCGCCGATCTCGCGCGGTCGGTCGCCGCTCGGAGCAAAGCATCGGGCCCGAGCCTCCTTGTTCTCTGCCGCGATGCCGAGCGGCTCTCGGCGCTTGAGCGCGCGCTGGAGTTCTTCGCGCCCGAGATCGAGCGCCTGCCGTTTCCGGCGTGGGACTGCCAGCCCTACGACCGCATATCGCCGAACGCGGCGGTATCCGCGCGCCGGATGGCGACGCTCGCGCGCCTTGCCGCCGGTCAGGTCGCACCGGGCACGATCGTCCTCTCGACCATCAACGCCGCGCTGCAGCGCGTGCCCGCGCGCGATCAGGTGGCAGCGCAGGCCCTCGCACTGGCCCCGGGCCAGGTGCGGCCGATGGACCGGATCGTGCGCTGGCTGGAGACGAACGGATTCGCGCGTTCCTCGACCGTGCGCGATGTCGGCGAATACGCCGTGCGCGGCGGCATCGTCGATCTCTACGCGCCGGGGTCGCCGGCACCGGTGCGGCTCGATTTCTTCGGCGAGGAGCTGGAGACGATCCGCAGCTTCGATCCCGAGACGCAGCGCACGACCGCGCAGCTCAATGCGCTCGATCTCGTGCCGACCAGCGAAGTGCAGCTCGACGACGAGTCGCGGCGGCGGTTCCGCATGGCCTATGCGACCGAGTTCGGCGGCGGCGTCACCGGTGACGCGCTGCTCGAAGCCGTCAGCGAAGGCCGCCGCTATCCCGGCCTCGAGCACTGGCTTCCGCTGTTCGTCGAGCGTCTGGAGACGCTGTTCGACTATCTGCCCGAGGCGCCCATTGTCCTCGAGCATCTCGTGGACGAGGCGGCGCGCGAGCGCTTCGCGCAGATCGGCGATTACTATGGCGCGCGCAAGCAGGCGCTCGACGCCAACATGCAGCCGGTCTATCGGCCGCTCGCACCCACCAAGCTTTACCTCGGCGAAGCCGAATCGAGCGAACGGCTGGGCGCGGCTGCCCTCGCACGCATTTCCCCGTTCGGCGTGCCAGACGACACGAACGTGATCGATGCGGGGGGGAAACCCGGCCGCAGCTTCGCGCCCGAACGCGCCGACGAGAGCAAGAACCTGTTCGATGCCGCGGTTCAGCATGCCCGCGCGCTGCAGGAACAGAAGAAGCGCGTCGTCTTCGCCGCCTGGAGCGAGGGCTCGCGCGACCGTCTCGGCCACGTGCTCGCCGATCACGGCCTTGCCGATCTCCGGCCGGTCGCGTCGTGGAAGGAAGCGGCCGCATTGCCGCCCGAGGCGGTCGGCCTTGCGGTATTCGGGCTGGAGACCGGCTTCGAGAGCGACAGCGCCGCGATCATTTCCGAACAGGACGTGCTCGGCGACCGCCTGGCGCGCCCGCATCGCCGCCAGCGCCGCGCCAAGGACTTCATCACCGAGATCACGAGCCTCAATGCCGGCGATCTCGTCGTGCACGTCGACCATGGCATTGGCCGCTTCGTCGGCCTGAAGACAATCGAGGCGCTCGGCGCCCCGCACGACTGCCTCGAAATCCACTATGCGGGCAACGACCGGCTGTTCCTGCCGGTCGAGAACTCCGATCTCCTTTCGCGCTACGGTTCCGACGAGGCGGGCGCGGAGCTTGATCGCCTCGGCGGCGTCGGCTGGCAGAGCCGCAAGGCGCGCATGAAGAAGCGCGTGCTGGAGATGGCTGACGCGCTCCTGCGCATCGCCGCCGCCCGCCAGTTGCATGAGGCAGCCAAGCTTGTGCCCCCGCAGGGGCCTTACGAGGAATTCTGCGCCCGCTTTCCTTACGAGGAAACGGAAGACCAGAAGGTCGCCATCGACGCCGTCCTCGACGACCTCGAGGCCGGCAAACCGATGGACCGCCTCATCTGCGGCGACGTCGGCTTCGGCAAAACCGAGGTGGCGCTGCGCGCCGCCTTCGCAGCGGCGATGAACGGCAAGCAGGTGGCGGTCGTCGTGCCGACGACGCTGCTTGCGCGCCAGCACTTCAGGACTTTCTCCGAACGCTTCCGCGGATTCCCCGTCCGCCTCGGGCAGGCATCGCGCCTCGTGTCATCGTCGGACCTGCATGCGACCAAGCAGGGCATTCGCGACGGCACGATTGACATCGTGATCGGCACGCACGCCTTGCTCGGCAAGTCCGTGACCTTCAAGGACCTCGGCCTGGTGATCGTCGACGAGGAGCAGCACTTCGGCGTCAAGCACAAGGAGCGGCTGAAAGACCTGCGCACGGAAGTCCACGTCCTCACGCTCACGGCGACGCCCATCCCGCGCACCTTGCAGCTTGCGCTGACGGGCGTGCGCGAGCTGTCGATCATCGCGACGCCGCCGGTCGACCGCCTTGCCGTGCGCACTTTCGTGACGCCCTTCGATCCGCTCGTCGTGCGCGAGGCGCTGCTGCGCGAGCGCTATCGCGGCGGGCAGGTATTCTACGTCTGCCCGCGCATCGAGGACCTGGAAGGCGCCCGGAAATTCCTCGAGTCCCACGTATCGGAGGTCCACGTCGCCGTCGCGCACGGCCAGATGCCGGCGAAGCAGCTCGAGGACATCATGTCCGCCTTCTACGAAGGCAAGTTCGAGGTCCTGCTGTCGACGTCGATCGTGGAGTCGGGCCTCGACATTCCGACCGCCAACACGCTGATCGTGCATCGTGCCGACCGCTTCGGCCTCGCGCAGCTCTATCAGTTGCGCGGCCGGGTAGGGCGCTCGAAGACGCGCGCCTACGCGATCTTCACCTTGCCGGCGGAGAAGCCGATCACCGTTCAGGCCGAGCGCCGCTTGAAGGTCCTGCAATCGCTGGAGAACCTCGGCGCCGGCTTCGAGCTCGCCTCGCACGACCTCGACATCCGGGGCGCCGGCAACCTGCTCGGCGAGGACCAGTCCGGCCATATCCGCGAGGTCGGCTACGAGCTTTATCAGGAAATGCTGGCCGAGGCCGTCGCGCACCTGCAGGCCGGCATCACTGCGCCCGCGCCGGACAAGTGGTCGCCGCAGATCGCCGTCGGCACGCCGGTGATGATCCCCGAGGAGTATGTGCCGGATCTCTCCGTGCGCCTCGGCCTCTACCGCCGTCTGGCCGATCTGGAGAACCCGGCGGAAGTGGATTCCGCGGCCGCCGAGCTGGTCGACCGCTTCGGCCCGCTGCCGGCCGAAGTAAAAACGCTGCTCGAAGTCGTCGCCATCAAGGCGCTCTGCCGCCGCGCCAATGTCGAATGCGTCGAGGCGGGACCGAAGGGCGCCGTCGTCAGCTTCCGCGAGAACAGGTTCTCCAACCCGGACGGGCTGATTTCCTGGATCGGAGACCCGGATTCCGCCGCGCGCGTGCGGCCCGACCAGAAGCTCGTCATCTTCCGCGACTGGCAGAAGACCGATCAACGGCTGCGCGGAACGAAGGGCGTGCTGGAGACGCTCGTCGGGCTCGCCGAGCGCAAGGGTGCGATCGCTTCCACCTGAAGCGTGAATCGCACCCTAAACTATTGAATAGGGTCGCGTGATCAGTAACCTGCCGCCTGCGCCTGCGCGGTGTCCCGTCCAAGCACCCGGTCGATCGTCGCCGTGAAGATCTCGATTTCCTGCGCGCCGGAGATGGCGACCTTCTTGTCGAATACGAAGAACGGCACGCCGCCGATGCCGGAGGCAGAGGCTGCGGCCGCCTGACGATCGATCAGGGTCTTGTCCTTGTCGCTCTCGAGATCGCGGAGCAATTCATCCGGGTCCAGGCCCGCAGCCTTGCCCGCTTCGGCGAGCACATGGCGCTTAGTGAGATCAGCGCCTTCCGTGAAGAACATCGCGAACAGGCGATCGACTACCGGATTGGCCTTGCCGGCCTCCTGCGCCCAGGCGATCAGCCGGTGTGCGTCACGCGTGTGCGGCTGCCGCTCGATTTTCTCGAAACGGAAGTCCAGGCCGACGCGTGCGCCAAGACCGACCAGCCGCTGATGCATCGGCGTGATCTTGTCGCTCGTGCCGAACTTGCGCGAGATGTACTCGAGGCGGGTGATGCCCTGCTGCGGAACGTTCGCATCGAGATAATAGGGCACCCAGCGGATGGTCGCGTTGACTTCCGGCCGCTGCGCGAGCGCACGTTCAAGCCGCCGCTTGCCGATATAGCACCACGGGCAAACCACGTCGGACACGATGTCGATCGAAACCGCCACTTTCACTGCTCAGCCTCTTCAACCTGCGGCCCGCTGCAGCACGGGACCGAATGCCGCCGCTTGAACGACCAGCGGCGAATGGCCGGCGGCCTTCAACGCCGCGGCCGCCGCCGACGGATTCTCAGCCTCGATGCGGAGACGCTCCCCGAGTAGCGGATCCTCGACGGCCGCAATTTTAATCCCCGACGAGGTTTGCGCAAACCGGGACTGCAAATCATCAAGACCAAAGCGTAAACCGCCGACGGTAACCACTCGTTCAGGACTCGCAGTCAGCGCGATGCCATCGTCATTTTCCCCAACTTTCCGGCAGCGGAACCCGGTTCTGGCGAAGCCGTCCGCGTCGAATTCGACGCGAGGGGTATGGGAGGCATCGTAGGAAGAGACACGCGGAACCTGGGGGCCGCGCAGGAGAAGCTCCTCTTCCGCGATCTTCGTCTCGATGACGACAGGCCCGCCGCGCGTCGCCGACGGCGCCGTGATCGGCCCCAGCGGAATATCCTCCGCGCGGGAAGCATTCGACCGGCGCAGCGACACCATGCCGATTTCGCCAAAGCTCATGAGGTCGACCACGCGCTCGCTCCGCAGCGGAGAAAAGTCGAGACCGAGCGATTGCGGGCGCCGATGCACCCCGATGCAAGAGGAGAACGGCTTCGACTGGTCGCTGGCGAGTTCGGGCAGGGCGGTTGCCGGCGCGATGAGATGCGCGCGCCGCGATTTGTCGACGGCGCCGATCGGCGGCAAGGCCGCGCCGTGGATCAGTTCCAGCGCGCCACCCGACAGTAGCCAGGGAAGAACGGCGCCGCCGATCCCGGCCAGTGAGCTCGGCGGCAAGGTGCTCACGATCGTGTCGCCGGACTCCGCCCGCGCTTCGAGCAACACCGAAAGGCCCGCCGCAAGCCATTGCGCATCGCTGCGCGCGACCGGGAAGAAGCCGTCTGCCGCAGCATCGAACGTCAGAATTGTCGAGCCGCGCAACGCATGACCGTTCGCAGACTGCCCGGAAGGTTCGGGGACGCTGCAGTCGAGCTCCAATCCGATGACACCGTCGGGCAGGTCCGTCCCGAATGCGCAGGGAAAGCTCAGGCTGAAGAGCTCGGCCGCCACCTCGCACGCGGTTTCCGCCCGACGTTCGCCGTCGAGTTGCGACAGCGTGATCATCGCCTTGGGCTCGACGCGCCCGAGAGCGGCCAGGAGATCGGAGCGGCGCCAGGCCGTCGGCACGGGCACGGCAGTCAGGCCGGCCCGTGCGACCGCCAGCAACGAGACAACCGTCTCCACGATGTTCGGCAACTGGATTGCCACCACGCTGCCGTCCGGGAGACCGAGCTCTCGCAACCGCCGCGCCAGATGTTCGACCGCAAGATCGGTTTCGTCGTAGGTCAGACGCCGGGCCGGCAGGTCGGCGAAACGCTGCTTGTTCGGGGGATCAACGAGCGCGGTCAACTCGGGCCGGCCGACCGCATTGGCGCGAAACAGCGCGTCCAGCGAAACGCCGCCGGCCACGTCGTCGTTTGGCGGGGGTGCGCTCATCGCTTGCCTTCCCGCCACCAGGTCTCGACCGGCGACCCGTAAAGCGAAACCTGCTTCGGCCGCTCGATGCCGGGCCAGCGCGCGATCCATTGCTCCGGCAGGTGAAAGAGCGGCAGCACATAGAGCCCGGAGATCAGCGCGCGATCGAGCGCCCGCACGGCGGCAACGAAGTCTTGGCGCTGCCGGGCCGCCAGCAGCGCGGCGATCATCGCATCGACGGCGGGGCTTTTTGCGCCCATGTAATTGCGCGTGCCGGGCACGTCGGCGCTGTCCGACCCGAAATAGAACGCCTGCTCGTTGCCGGGCGACAGCGATTGCTGCCAGATGTACGGCATCACGTCGAAGTCGTAGTTCTGCCGCCGCCGCTCGAACTGCGCGCCGTCAACGAAGCGGATGCCGGCTGCGATCCCCGCGCGCCGCAACATGCTGGAATAGGCGAGGGCGAGCCGTTCCTCGTCCCGCGTGGCGACCATGATCTCGAACGCGAAGGGCTCGCCGGAGGGACTGACCAACGTACCGTTACGGAGCGCGTAGCCGGCCGCGCCGAGAAGCTCCAGCGCGCGCTTCAGGCGCGCACGGTCGCGCCCGGAGCCGTCGGAAACCGGCGGCTCATACCTTCCTTCCATCACATCGCCGCGTATCTCGTCCCTGAACGGCGCGAGCAGATCGCGCTCGCGCGCATCCGCCGGGCGACCCCGCGCCGAGAGCTCGGAGCCCTCGAAGAAACTCGCCGTGCGCTGATAGGCACCGTAAAAAAGATTTGCGTTCGCCCACTCGAAATCGAACAGCTCGATCAGTGCCTCGCGAACGCGGGCATCGGCGAACGGCGGCCGCCGCGCATTGAACACGAACGCCTGCATCGGCTTTGGCTGTCCGCTGGCGATGCCCTCGCGGATCAGCCCCTGCGAGCGCGCCGCGGGAAAATTGTACTGCGTCGCCCAGCGTCCCGGATCGGTCTCGAAACGCACGTCGTACAATCCGCGCTTGAAGGCCTCGAACCATGTGTTGCCGTCGCGATAGAAATCGAACCGTAGCTCATCGAAGTTGTAGTGACCGCGATTGACCGCAAGCTCCCGTCCCCAATAGTTTGGGTCGCGCTTCAGGAGCACGCTTTCTCCCGGTTTGATCTCCGCCACGCGATAGGGCCCGCTGCCGATCGGCGCCTGCAGCGTCGTCTCCTCGAACTTCTCCGCATCGATTGCATGGCGCGGCAACACGGGCATCAGCCCGAGGATCAGCGGCAGCTCCCGGTCGCGCTCGCTGCCGAAATCGAACCGCACGGTCCGCTCGCCGGTCTTCTCCGCCTTCGCGACCTTCGAGTAATAACCGCGGTGATTGGGCCGCCCCTTGTCCCGCAATAGCTGCCAGGAGAACAGCACGTCTTCGGCCGTGACCGGCCTGCCGTCGGAAAACCGCGCCCGCGGATCGAGATGGAACGCGACGTAGGTCCGCTCCGCGTCGGTCTCGACGCTCTCGGCGATCAGTCCATAGAGCGTGAACGGTTCGTCGTTTCCGCGCGCCAGCAGGCTCTCGATGACATAGCCCCGCACATACTGGAAAGCGTTGCCGCGCACGATCATCGGGTTGAGGCTGTCGAAGCTGCCCGTCATTGCCTGCGTCAGCCGGCCGCCTTTCGGCGGGTCCGGATTGGCGTACCGGAAATGCGAGAAGCCGGGCGGGTAGGCCGGCTCGCCGTGCATTGCGATGGCATGTCGCGGCTCGCCGGCGCCGGCTGTGGCCGCGGCAAGGCCGAGCAGGACCGAGACCGCAATCAGCGCGGGAGAACGGGCAAGACGTCGTCTCATCGCGGGCGCATCCTCGCTTGCGGCTGCTCCTCCGCCCTCTGGACCTCGGCGAATCAAGTGATAACTTGCCGCTCCAACAATAGCATGGCCGCGTTCCGGAGCGCCCTCCGGGCCACGGTCTTGCCGCATTTGGCGCTGACACCGCCGCCATCCGAACGCTTTGACATGTCAATTTTCCGGTGTGTGCGGGGGCGCACATCCGGTTTCCACCACAGCCCGAGGACGGGGGGACCAAGCATGATTTTTCGTTTCAACATCGCCTTTGCCTGCGCTGCCGGCCTGATCGCGGCAATGATCGCGGCAGGCAGCGGCACCGACGCGATGGCGCAGGCGAAGGACAAGGGAGCGCCGGCGCCGGCGGCCAAGGGGCAAACCGGTGCACCGCCCGCCCAGCAACCGCAGCAAGCAGTCGCCATTCCCTCGCCCTGGACCAAGATCTGCAACAAGGACCCGCAGGCGAACAAGGAAGTCTGCCTTGTCGCGCAGGATATCCGTGCCGAGACCGGGCAGTTCCTCGCCTCTGTCGCCGTCCGCGAAGTCGAGGGCGAGCCGAAGAAGCAGTTCATCATCGCCGTGCCGCCCGGCATGCAGTTGCAGCCCGGCATGCGTGTCGTGATCGACAAGAACGAGCCGTTGCCGGCGCGCTATTCGATCTGTTTCCCCAACGCCTGCTACGGCGACATGGACGTCGACGGCAAGTTCGTCGACGTCATGAAGAAGGGGCAGGCGCTCACGGTGCAGGCGATCAACCAGGTCGGCCGCACGGTGAATTTCACGCTGGTGCTCAAGGATTTCGGCAAGGCCTATGACGGCCCGGCGGTCGATCCGAAGGAGATCGAAGCGCAGCAGCAGAAATTGCGCGAGGGCATGCAGAAGCAGGCCGATGAAGTCTTGAAGCGTCTCGAGACGCAGAAGAAGTAAGCCGCGAGTTTCAGAAAACGAAAACGGCGCGCAACAGCGCGCCGTTTTTTTATTCGGGATGCGTGCGCTCAGTGAATGCGCTGGTGGCGCACCCGGTAGCTGCCTGATTCATCCGCCGTGAAACGTTCCTCGATCTCCGGATGGCGCAGCGGCTCATCGGACGTATCGGGGATCAGATTCTGCTCGGAAACATAGGCGATGTATTCCGACTCCGCATTCTCCGCGAGCAGATGATAGAACGGCTGGTCCTTGTTGGGCCGCATCTCCGCGGGGATGGATTCGTACCATTCGTCCGTGTTGCTGAAGATCGGATCGACGTCGAACACCACGCCGCGAAACGGAAATACGCGGTGGCGGACGACCTGGCCGATACTGAACTTCGCCTGACGGTGTTTCATGGTTCGATACGCGGACTCACGATGACGGTATTTTCGCGGCCCGTCGGACGCGCGTCAATCGGCCGTCCCTACGCTAGAAACCGTATAGCTTTGCGCGCTCCGGGTCTTTGGCCGCGACAATTCGCGCACGGTCGACCATGACCTTGGCCTGCCGCCAGGTGGCGTCGTCCTGCATTTTACCGTCGATCATGACCGCGCCCGAGCCGTCCGGCATGGACTCGAGAATGCGCTTTGCGAATGCAACCTCCGCGGGATCGGGACTGAAGACTCGCTTGGCGATCTCGATCTGTTCCGGATACAGCGACCACGCACCCACGCATCCCTGCACGAACGCCGAGCGGAACTGCGCCTCGCAGCCATCCGGGTCGTTGAAATCCCCGAACGGTCCCCAGAACGGCTTGATGCCGTTCGCCACGCACGCATCGACCATGCGGCCCAGCGAATAGTGCCAAAGATCCTGTTGATAAGATGCGCGGTTCCCCGGTCCGGGGTCCGCCATGACCTTGTAGTCGGGGTGGCCGCCGCCGACGCGCGTCGTTTTCATCGCGCGCGAAGCGGCAAGGTCGGCGGGGCCGAGGCTCATGCCGTGCAGCCGCGGCGACGATGCCGCAATCGCCTCCACATTCGTCACGCCTTCGGCCGTCTCCAGAATGCAGTGGATCAGGATCGGATGGGTGAGGGCGTGCTTTGCCTCGAGCTGCGCCAGCAGCCGGTCCAGATAGTGAATGTCCCACGGCCCGTCGACCTTGGGCAGCATGATGACGTCGAGCTGCTCGCCGACCTCGGCGACGATTTCCGTGATTTCGTCGAGCGCCCAGGGCGTCGACAGCGCGTTGATGCGGACCCAAAGCTCGGTCGAGCCGAAATCGACCGAACGCCCCATCTCGATGAATCCCTCGCGCGCGGCCGCCTTGGACTCGACCGGAACGCCGTCTTCCAGATTGCCGAGCAGGACATCCACCTTGCGGACGAGCTCGGGCACGCGCGATCGCAGCTTTTCGTTGTGCGCGGGGATGAAGTGGATCATGCGCTCGAGCCGCACCGGCAGTTCCCGGAACGGCTCCGGCGCTCCGATGGCGAGCGGCTTGAAAAAATTGCGGGGGAGGGTCATGGGCGGGATTCCGATGGCCCTTTCTACCCGACGGTGGCGCGACCGCATAGCGGGCATGCGGCATTGGTGGGCACGAAACGACGCGATCCGCTATATGGGCTTACCGCCGATTTTCTCCACCAGAAATTGCCGCCCCGATGGCCGACGTTCTCAGCCTTGCCCTGCCGTTTTTCGGATTGATCGTCCTTGGATTTGTCAGCGGCCGGATCGTCAAGCTGCCCGAGAGCGGACTTGCCTGGCTGAATTTTTTCATTCTCTACATCGCGCTGCCGCCGCTCTTCTTCCAGCTCGTTTCGCGCACGCCGTTCGAGCAACTGGCGAACCCCCGCTTTGTGCTCGCCACCACATCGGCGACCGCGATCACCTTCGCGCTCGCCCTCGGCGTCGGGATATGGCTTCGCCGCGGCAACCTGCCGGAAGCCACGATCGCCGGCATCGTCGGCGCCTACGCAAATATCGGCTACATGGGACCGGGGCTGACGCTGGCGGCGTTCGGGACGGCGGCGGCCGTGCCGACGGCATTGATCTTCACCTTCGATTCCACGTTCTTCTTCGCGGCAGTGCCGTTTCTCATGGCGCTCTCGGGCGTCGAACGGAAAAGCAAGCTCGCGACCGCGCTCACCGTCGTGCAACGGGTGCTCACGCATCCGTTCATCGTCGCCACGATTATCGGTGTCTTCTTCGCGTGGCTGGAGATGCGGCCGCCGGCATGGATCGACAAGCTGCTCGACTATCTGGCCAATGCCGCCGCGCCCTGCGCGCTCTTCACGCTCGGCGTCACTGTGGCCCTGCGGCCGCTCAAACGCGTTCCCGACGAGATTCCGATCCTCGTCGGAATGAAGCTGTTCATCCACCCGCTGATCGCGTGGCTGATCCTGTCGGCCTTCGGCGGATTCGATCCCGTCTGGGTTTACACGGCGGTGCTCATGGCCGCGCTGCCGCCGGCCCTGAACGCCTACATCATGGCCCGGCAGTACGACGCATATATCGCGCATGCCTCAGGCGGCATCCTCGTCGGCACGATTGCGTCGATCGTCACGGTTACCGGGCTGCTCTACCTCATTCAGCACGGCATCCTTGCGCCCGGCGCCTTCAACTGAAGCGGGCCCTAAAGCGCCTCGCCGCGGGCGAGACGCGGCGCCGTCTCGTCGCCCGGGCCGAGCCCCTGCTGCATCAGCGCACGGCGAAGGAAGCCCACGCGGCTCACGAGATCGAGGCTGACGCCGCGCAGCGCATGCACCGGCAGAATATCCGACAGCAGCGAACGGTTCATCGCCTCCACCGCAATCGCCCGCGACTGAACGTCGGGCCGGCGGCGCGCCTCGAAGTCGTCGAGCACGAAAGCGCCGCCCACATCGTCGCCCGTATGCCGGGCGTCGGCAACGAACTCGGCGATGGTGGCCGCATCGCGGATGCCGAGATTCAATCCCTGCGCGCCGATCGGCGGGAGCAGGTGCCCGGCTTCGCCGATCAGCGCGATCCGCTGCGAGGCGAACGTGCGCGCCAGCTCGATCGACAACGGGAAGCGTCCACGCGCCCCGTCCACTTCCATGCGCCCAAGAATGGAGTAGGCGCGCCGCTCGATCTCGCGGGAAAGATCATCATCGTCGCGGGCCATGAGATCGTCGGCTTCGTCCGGCGTAACGACGCAAACGAGACTGGAACGGTTGCCCGGCAGCGGCACCAGCGTGAACGGGCCGCTCTCAGTATGAAACTCCGTCGACACATCCTGATGCGGCCGCGCGTGGCGAAGGTTGAGCGCAAGCGCGACCTGCGGGAATTCGCGCCGGCTCATGGAAATGCCGGCCGCCTTGCGGCAGATCGAATGCCGGCCGTCGGCCGCGGCGACAAGCGCAACACGCTCTTCATGCGCACCGGCTCGCAGCGCCACGCCGTCGGCGTCCGGGGAGACCGCATCGACGCCGGCTTCGATGATGCGAAGACCGGCGCAAGTCCCGGCCGCCGCCCGCAGCGCGCCGCGCAGGATCTCGTTCTCGATATTGTAGCCGAACGCTTCCAGCCCAAGCTCGCCGCAGTCGAACGTCACCTCCGGCGCACGAATCAATCGCCGAGTCGCGTCCACGATGCGAAGCCGGCGAAGCGGGGCGGCATGCTGCGCAAGCGATCCCCAGACGCCGAGCGTTTCGAGCACCCGGAGCGAGCCATCGAGCAGCGCCGTGGTGCGCCTGTCCGCGCCGGGAGGAGGGGGCGCGAACAGCACCGTGCCTGCGCCCGATGACGCAAGCGCGAGCGCCGCGACGAGCCCGGACGGACCGCCCCCGACGACCGCGACTTCTGCTGTGTGTGCCTTGCCCATCGGATGCGCACTCTCCCGGTCAAACTAACGCGAACGCAAGCGTGAAAGGATGGGGTGTACCGGCGCAGGCCGCAATCGGCTAGGGTGCGATCGTTTCAGGTGGAAGCGCGAACGCTTCCACCTGAAACGTGAATCGCACCCTAAACTATTGAATAGGGTGCCCCAGCGGACCGGAAATGCAGACGCAAGCCAAAACCCCCGACACGCCGAAGCCCGCGAGCCGCGGCCGCCGCGCCGCGGCCTTTGGCGTCCACCTGTTCACGGCCGCGGGGGCCGCCGTTGCATTCCTCGCCCTCATTGCGGCCATCGCTGGCGAGTTCACCGCGATGTTCGCGCTACTTGGTGTCGCCCTCGTCATTGACGGCGTGGACGGCATGATCGCCCGCCGGCTGCAGGTCGCCGAGATCCTGCCGCGCTGGTCCGGCGATACGCTCGACCTCGTCGTCGACTACCTGACCTACGTGTTCGTGCCGGCGGTGGCGCTGGCGAGCGCCGGGCTCATGCCGCAGGTGCTCGCGATCCCCGCGGCCATTGCCATTCTGATTTCGAGCGCGATCTACTTCGCCGACAAACGCATGAAGACGGCCGACGGCTACTTCCTCGGCTTCCCGGCGCTGTGGAACCTGGTCGCATTCTATCTGTTCCTGATCCGGCCGGAGCCGATGCTTGCGCTGGCGGCAATCGCCGTGTTCGTCGTCCTCACCTTCGTGCCGCTTCCCTTCGTGCATCCGCTGCGTGCGAGGCGCTGGCCCGCCCTGAACCTCCTCCTGCTGGTCGTGTGGGCCGCGCTCGCGCTGGTCGCGGTCTGGTATCATCTCTCGCCGCCGTCGGCTTACGTGCTCGCGCTCGTTGCCATCGCCATCTACTTCGCAACCGCGGGGCTCGCGCGCCCCGCACAACGCACGTCCTGATCATGTTCGACTGGGTATTCACTCCTGAAGCATGGTTTGCGCTCGCATCGCTGACGGCGATCGAGATCGTGCTCGGCATCGACAACGTCGTCTTCATCTCGGTGCTGGTCTCCCGCCTCGAACCGGAAGCGCGCGAGCGGGCGCGGCGGATCGGTCTCGGGCTCGCGCTCATCTTCCGCATCGTGCTCCTCTTCTTCCTGACGTGGCTCATCGGCCTGACCGAGCCGGTGATCGAGTTTTTGGATTTCTCGTTCTCCTGGCGCGACATCGTCCTGATCGCCGGCGGCCTGTTCCTGCTCACCAAGGCGACGCGGGAAGTGCATGCGGAGATCGAAGGTCTCGACGAGGGCCATGCGGCAACGCTCGTGGCGCAGTCGGCGTTCTACTGGATCGTCGCCCAGGTGATCGTCATCGACCTCGTGTTCTCGGTCGACTCCATCGTGACCGCGATCGGCATGGCGCAGGACATCGAGGTCATGATCATCGCCGTCATCATCGCGGTCGGCGTGATGTACGCCTCCTCCGGGCCGGTGAGCGCGTTCATCGGCCGTCACCCCACGACGAAAATGCTTGCGCTTGCCTTCCTGCTCCTGATCGGCGTCGCGCTGGTCGCCGACGGCATGGGCTTCCACATTCCGCGCGGCTATATCTACTTCGCGATGGCCTTCTCCGCCGGCGTCGAGGCGATCAACGTGGTGGCGCACCGCCGGCGCAAGGAACGGCAGGAAAACTCAAGGCCGGGCGGCGAGCACTAGCCGTATCGGAATAGAATGGGAGGAAGTGAAATGGTTGCAGCAGTCCGTATTCATCAGCACGGCGGCCCCGAGGCGCTCGTTTACGAGGACATCTCCCTGAAGGATCCCGGCCAGGGCGAGGTGCGCATCAGGCATACGGCCATCGGCCTCAATTTCATCGACACCTATTTCCGCACCGGCCTCTATCCGGCGATCGGCGGCCTGCCCATGATCCCCGGCAACGAAGGGGCGGGCGTCGTTCTCGCGGTCGGTCCCGGCGTCACCGAATTGAAAGCCGGCGACCGCGTGGCCTACGGCACCGCGCCCGGCAGCTACGCCGCCGAGCGCAACATTCCTGCCGAGAAACTCGTCAAGCTGCCCGACAACATCGACGACAAGACCGCGGCCGGCATGATGCTGAAGGGCATGACCGCGCAATACCTGCTGCGGCGGACGTTCAAGGTCGAGAAGGGAAACACGATCCTCGTCCATGCCGCCGCCGGCGGCGTCGGCCTCATCCTGTGCCAGTGGGCGAACTACCTCGGCGCGACGGTGATCGGCACGGTCGGTTCCGCCGACAAGGCGAAGCTCGCGAAGGAGAACGGCTGCCACCACACCATCCTCTATCGCGACGAGGACTTCGTCGCCCGCGTCAACGAGATCACCAAGGGCTCGAAATGCGAAGTCGTCTATGACGGTGTCGGCAAGGCGACATTCCCGGCGTCGCTCGATTGCATCAAGCCGATGGGCATGTTCGTGAGCTACGGCAACGCCTCCGGCGCGATCGACGCCTTCAACATCCTGCTGCTGCAGCAGAAGGGCTCGCTCTTCGCCACGCGCCCGACGCTCGTCCACTACGGCGCCAAGCGCGAGGACATGGTGATGATGGCGAAGGACGTCATGGACGTCGTTGGCAAGGGCGCCGTGAAGATTCCCGTGAACCAGACTTACGCCCTCAAGGACGCCGTGCAGGCCCACCGCGACCTGGAGGCCCGCAAGACGACCGGCTCCACCGTGCTGCTGCCGTAGCGGCAAGAGGAGAACGCATGGTTCACGTCGACCGCCGGCAGCATTGGGACCGGGTGTACGGCGAGAAAGCCGGACACGAAGTGAGCTGGTTCCAGGCAGAGCCGGTCACCTCGCTGGAATTCATCCGCCATTGCGGCGGGACGAAACACTCGGCGATTATCGATGTCGGCGGCGGCGATTCTCGCCTCGTCGACCACCTGGTCGCCGACGGTTTCGTCGACGTGACTGTGCTTGACCTTTCCGCGCACGCGATCGCACGTTCGAAGCAACGCCTCGGCGCAGCCGCCGAGCGCGTCCACTGGATCACCGCGGATATCACCCGATGGACGCCGGCGCGCCGCTATCGCCTGTGGCACGATCGCGCGGTCCTGCATTTCCTCACCGAGCGGAAAGATCGTGAGGCGTATGTTCGGGCATTGTCGGCGGCGGTCGAGCCGGGCGGCTGCGTCGTCATCTCTACTTTTGCGCTGGACGGGCCGGAGCGTTGCAGCGGCCTGCCGGTCCGGCGCTACTCGGAGGAGATGCTCGCAGAAGAGCTTGGGCCGGCGTTTGAACTGGTCGAAGCCGCGTGCGACGATCACTGCACGCCCGGCGGCGCAGTCCAGCCCTTCCAGTTCAGCCGCTTCACGCGCCTTTGATGCCGCGAATTTGAGCGCGCCCGGACGATTGCCAAGCAATTGATTCTGGCTGAAAATTGCCTTCGCGGCGGCAAGCTGGGCCGCTGCGAGGAAAGCCATGCGGAAGGAGATCCGCTTCTATCGCCGCGGTCGCCGGATCGCGAAATCCGACTTCGCGCCTGACGCGACGCTGCTCGACTATTTGCGGCTCGAAGAGCGCGCCACCGGCACCAAGGAAGGCTGCGCCGAAGGCGATTGCGGCGCCTGCACCGTCGTCCTGCGTCGCCTGCGTGAAGGGCGGGTCACTTACGAACCCGTCAATTCCTGCATCATGCTGCTCGGCCAGGCGGACGGCGCGGAAATCATCACCGTCGAGGATTTGGCCGACGGCGAACTGCATCCCGTACAGCAAGCGATGGTCGAGCATCACGGCTCCCAATGCGGCTTCTGCACGCCGGGCTTCGTCATGGCGCTGTTCGCGCTCTATCACAGCGAAGCGAGGAACATGGATCGTCCGCGCGTCGTCAAAGCCATCTCCGGAAATCTCTGCCGCTGCACCGGCTATCGTCCGATCGTGCAGGCCGGCCTCGATGCCTGCAGTGGAAAGCCGAACGACCGCTTCACACAGAACGAGAAGGAGACGGCAAAGCTCCTGAGCGTGTTTGAAGAGCACGACAATATTTTCGTCGGTGAGCAAGACCGCTTTTTCGCCGCGCCCGGCTCGGTTGACGCGCTGGCGAAGCTTTATGCGGAGCATCCGGACGCAATCCTGGTGTCAGGCGCAACGGATGTCGGCCTCTGGATCACCAAAGAACTGCACGAGCTGCCCAAGGTGATCTGGCTCGGACGCGTCGCCGGCCTCGACAGGATCGAGGACAGCGGCCGCGAGCTGCGCATCGGCGCAACGGCGCGCGTGGAGGACGCGGCGCCAGCGCTGGCTTCGATCGACCCCGATCTCGGCGAGCTGATCCGCCGCTTCGCCGGCTGGCAGGTGCGGAACGCCGCAACGATCGGCGGCAACATCGCCAACGGCTCGCCGATCGGCGACACGCCGCCGGCCCTCATCGCGCTTGGCGCGCAGCTCGAATTGCAGCAGGGGGATAAAGTCCGCTCGATTCCGCTGGAAGATTTCTTCCTCGACTACAAGAAGCAGGATCGCGCGCCCGGCGAGTTCGTCCGCGCAGTGAGCGTTCCGAAGCTGCGCGACGGGGAACACTTCCGCTGCTTCAAGCTCTCCAAGCGCTACGAGCAGGACATCTCTGCCGTCATGGGCGCGATCAAGCTGCGGCTGGACGGACGGCAGATCGCCGACGCGCGCATTGCCTTCGGCGGCATGGCGGCAACGCCCAAACGCGCGAAGGCGACGGAAGCAAGACTCAAGGGCCTGTCCGTTGTCGACGAAAACGCCGCCGCTGCTGCGCTCGCCGCGCTGAGCGAGGACTTCACGCCGCTCACCGACATGCGAGCAAGCGCCGAATACCGAATGGAAGCAGCGAGGGCGCTCGTTGCCAAGGCAATTATGGAAATCGCGGACACGCCTGGCGTCGCCACCCGTGTCTTCGGAGCAAGGTCCGATGCACACGCCGCTGCCTGACACCCCCCCCGCCGATGCCGGCGCGCCGCGGGTTGTTCGCCGCGCCGTCGCGCATGACAGCGCCGCCCGGCACGTCACGGGTGCGGCCGCCTATGTGGACGACCTGCGCGAGCCTAGCGGTACTTTGCATGTTGCGCCCGGCGGCTCGCCCGTTGCGCGCGGTCGCATAAGGTCGCTCGACCTCGACGCCGTCCGCACCGCGCCCGGCGTCGTCGCCGTGCTGACCGCCGCCGACATTCCCGGCCACAACAATATCGGTGCGATCGTCGCCGACGAGCCCGTCTTCACCGAAAAGGCCGTAGCGTTTCACGGCCAGCCGCTGTTCGCGGTGGTGGCCGAAAGCTACGCGGCAGCCCGCAAAGCCGCGAAGCTCGCCAAGATCGAGATCGAGCCCGAAAAACCGCTCATCACCGTCGACGACGCGCTCGCCGCCGAAAGCCGCGTGCTCGACGACTACGATTTCATCGTCGGCGATGTTGGCAGCGACATCGCCGCGAGCCCGAACCGGCTGCAGGGCACGCTCAAGATCGGCGGGCAGGAGCATTTCTATCTCGAGGGGCAGGCCGCGCTCGCAATCCCCCTCGAAGGCGGCGACCTGCACATCCATTCCTCAACCCAGCACCCGAGCGAAGTTCAGCACATCGTCGCCCATATGCTGGGCGTTCCGCAGACGGCCGTCACCGTGGAGGTGCGCCGCATGGGCGGCGCGTTCGGCGGCAAGGAGAGCCAGGCCACGCAATGGGCGGCCATTGCTGCGCTCGCGGCGCACGTGACGCAGCGCCCCTGCAAGCTCCGCCTCGACCGCGACAGCGACATGGCCATGACCGGCAAGCGCCACGACTTCCGCGCCGACTACGCTGTCGGTTTCGACAATGACGGACACATTTTGGGATACGATGTGCAGCTTGCAGCGCGCTGCGGCCACTCGGTCGACCTTTCGCCGGGCGTCATCGACCGCGCCATGTTCCACGCCGACAACGCCTATTTCCTGCCGGCTGCCGCCATTCGCTCCAAGCGGATGAAAACAAACACGGTTTCCAACACGGCGTTCCGCGGCTTCGGCGGCCCACAGGGCATGCTGGCGGTCGAGCGCGTGATCGACGCCATCGCCTGGAAGCTCGGCCTCGACCCGCTCGACGTCCGCAAGCGGAATTTCTACGGGCCCGATCGCGACCTGACGCCCTACGGAATGCGCGTCACCGACAACGTCCTGCCGCAGCTCATCGGCGAGCTCGAGGAAAGCTCGGACTATCGCCGCCGCCGCGCGGAGATCGCCGGCTTCAACAAGAAGAACCGCTTTCTCAAGCGCGGCATCGCGCTGACGCCGGTGAAGTTCGGCATCTCGTTCACGATCCCCACCATGAACCAGGCCGGCGCGCTCGTGCACGTCTATCGCGACGGCTCGATCCACCTCAATCACGGCGGCACTGAGATGGGGCAGGGGCTGTTCGTGAAAGTGGCGCAGGTCGTCGCCGAGGTTTTTGGCGTCTCGCTCGAACGCGTGAAGATCACGCCGACCAACACCGGCAAGGTGCCGAACACGTCGCCCACCGCGGCGTCCGCAGGCTCCGACATGAACGGCATGGCCGCCCGCGCGGCTGCCGAGACCATCCGCGGGCGGCTCGTCGCCCACGCGCAGGAGCAATACAAGGTCGCGCCCGAGCAGATCTCCTTCCGCGACGATCGGGTGATCGTCGGCAACCGCACCTTCGCCTTCGAGGAGGTCGTCGAGGCCGCCTATCGGGCGCGCGTCCAGCTCTCCGCGACCGGCTTCTACGCGACGCCGACGATCGACTTCGACCGCCCGAAGAAATGGGGCAGACCGTTCTATTATTTCGCTTACGGCGCCGCCTGTTCGGAAGTGATGATCGACACGAAGACGGGCGAGATGCGCATTTTGCGCGCCGACCTCCTGCACGACGTCGGCCGCTCGCTCAACCCCGCGGTCGATCTCGGCCAGATCGAGGGCGGCTTTGTGCAAGGAGTAGGCTGGCTCACCAGCGAAGAGCTCGTGTTCGACCAGCACGGCCGCCTGACCACGCACGCGCCGTCCACCTACAAGATCCCGACCGCCTTCGACGTGCCGGAAGACTTCCGCGTCTCCTTCTTCGACAACGAGAACCGCGAGGAAACCATCTGGCGCTCCAAGGCCGTCGGCGAGCCGCCGCTGATGCTCGCGATCTCCGTCTTCGCGGCGATCGCCGACGCCATCCATGCGGTTGCGCCCGGCAGGCAGGTACCGCTCGACGCGCCGGCAACGCCCGAGGCCATCCTTCGCGCGGTGAACGCGATCAAGGAAAGCGCCTGATGGAGCCTTGGCGCACCATCCTGCGGCTGATCGAGCGCGACGGCGCGGCGGCCCTCGTCACGGTGGCGAAGGTCGACGGCTCGACGCCACGCGAAGCCGGCGCGCGCATGACGATCGCCCGCGACGGGCAGATTTCCGGCTCGATCGGCGGCGGCCCGCTCGAATGGACGGCGATTGATCTGGTCCGTCAGATGCTCGCCGCCGGCCGCGGCGCCGAATGGAAGATGGTGTCGCTCGGTCCCGCGCTCGATCAGTGCTGCGGCGGCCGCGCGGAAATCCTGCATGAAGTATTCGGCCCGGCCGACCACGAGTGGATCGCACCGCTCGCGGCATTCGACGGGCCGGAGCTGTGCACGCGCGCCGAGCGGTCAGGCGAGGGACCGTACCGAAGACAGCCGGCCGAAGCTGCTCCTTCAGACGAACCGATCCTCCACGAAGCATCCGGCGTTTTGATCGAGCGCTTTGGCGAAGCGAAGATGCCCGTGCTCCTCTTCGGCGCCGGGCACGTGGGCCGCGCGCTGGTGGCCGCCCTCGCGCCGCTGCCGTTCCGCGTCCGCTGGATCGACGACCGCGCGGACGCATTCGACGGCGCCCGCACGCTCGGCGCGCAAACGACGATCTCCGCCCTGCCGGAATCCGAACTGCGCGACGCCCCGAACGGCGCCTTCATCATCGTCATGACTCACAGCCACGCCCTCGACCTCGCCATCGTCGCCGCGGCACTCCCTGACCCGCGCTTCCCCTATGTCGGCCTGATCGGCAGCGCCACCAAGCGCGCGCTGTTCGAGCGCCGCCTGTCGGAATTCGGCATTTCTCCCGAAGCGATCGGCCGGCTGGTCTGCCCCGTCGGCGTCCCCGGGATCGGCGGCAAATCGCCGGCGGTGATCGCTGCCGCCGTCGCCGCCGAATTGCTGATCCAGCGCGATCGCGCTATCGCTTCCGGGCGGACGGCGGAGCTTGCCTTTGGCTGAGTTGAACGAAAGAGACCGCGAATTCATGGGGTTGGCGCTTGCGCTCGCGCGCGAGAATGCCGCATCCGCTGAAGGCGGCCCCTTTGGCGCGGTCGTCGTCCATGAGGGAAAAGTGGTCGGCGAGGGGAGGAACCGGGTCACTGCCACCAACGATCCCACCGCCCACGCCGAGATTGTCGCGATCCGCGAAGCGGCGCGGAAGCTCAACCGCTTCGATCTCAAGGGCTGTGCCGTCTATACGAGCTGCGAACCGTGCCCGATGTGTCTCGCCGCCGCCTATTGGGCGCGCGTCGACCGTGTGGTCTATGCCGCGACCCAGCACGAGGCCGCGGCGGCCGGCTTCGACGACGCCTTCCTTTACGACGAGCTCGCGAAACACCAATCCGAACGTCAGCTCAAGCTCATCCAGCTCAAGACCGACCACGAAGACCCGTTTGCGGTCTGGCTCGCCAATCCCAATCGCATTCCGTATTAGGCCCATGTTTCAAATGCGCAGAATTACCCGCTCATTCCCGCGAAAGCGGGAATCCAGACAGCCCTGGGTCCCCGCTTTCGCGGGGACGAACGGACTGTCGCAAGGTGAGCGGAATCCGGTCTAGCGCACATGGATGTCTTCGTCGCCGACTGGCTGAACCTGATCCTGCGCTGGGCGCACATGGTCGTCGGGATCGGCTGGATCGGCACCTCCTTCTATTTCATCGCCCTCGATCTCGGGCTGCGGAAGGAGAAGGGCGCGCCCGCCGGCGTCTATGGCACGCAATGGCAGGTGCACGGCGGCGGCTTCTACCATGTCGAGAAGTTCACGGTCGCGCCGCCGCAACTGCCCGAGCATCTCGTCTGGTTCCGCTGGGAAGCGTACCTCACCTGGGCGACGGGCTTCGGCCTGCTCATCGTCCAATACTACTGGAACGCCCGCGCGTATCTGATCGATCCAGCCGTGCTCGACATCGCGCCACCGGTTGCGATCGCGATCTCCATCGCGACGCTCCTCGCCGGTTGGCTCATCTACGATCTGATCTGCCGCTCCCCCGTCGGCCAGCGGCCGGTGCTACTCTCGGCGGTCGTCTTCGTGCTGATCGTCGCCGCGAGTTGGGGGCTGACCCACGTCTTTTCCGGCCGCGGCGCGTTCATTCATGTCGGCTCCTTGGTCGGCACGATCATGGCCGTCAACGTCTTCATGGTGATCATCCCGAACCAAAAGAAGGCGGTCGCGCAACTCATCGCCGGGCAGGACCCCGATCCGAAATACGGCGCCATCGGCAAGCAGCGCTCGGTGCACAACAACTATCTCACCTTGCCCGTGCTCCTGATGATGGTGTCGAACCACTATCCGATGCTCTACAGCCATCCCTACTCATGGCTGGTGGTCGCCCTCATCATCGTGATCGGCGGGCTCGTGCGCCATCTCATCAACCGCCACGACGCCGGCGAAGATTTCAACGTCTATAGCTGGGCGGCACCCGCCGCCGCGATCGCGCTCGCCTCCGCGATCACCGTGACCGCGCCGCAGCCTGCCACCAGTTCCATCCAGGTCGCCGACGCCGAGGTGCTCGACATCGTCAAGCATCATTGTACGGTCTGCCATGCACGACGGCCGAAACACCCGGGCTTCGCGGAGGCTCCGAAAGACATGCGGTTCGAAACCATCGCCGATCTGCGCCAGTACGGCCGCCTCGTGCGCGTGCAGGCGGTGCAGTCAAACGCCATGCCGCTCGGCAACGAAACCCGCATGACCGCCGAGGAACGGGAGAAGCTCGGAGCCTGGCTCGCGGGGCAGGGGCGATGAGCAACGCCCTCAATCCCGCCGATCTCGGCCGCCGCGCCGAGGCCATGCTCGACGAGCTCGCCGCCATCTCCGCCGAGCCCGACCGCCTCGTGCGGCTCACGATGTCGCCCGAGCACCGCCGCGCCGCGGACCTCGTCGGCCAGTGGATGCGCGAGGTGGGCCTCGAAGTCTTCGAGGATCACATCTGCAACGTGCGCGGCCGCATCGGCAAGCCGCCTTATCTCGTGCTCGGCTCCCACATTGACACGGTGATCGACGCCGGCCGCTATGACGGCCCGCTTGGCGTGGTGGCGCCGATCCTTGCGCTCGACACGCTCCGCCGCATGAACGCGCTGCCGCCGATCGGGATAGAAGTGATCGCCTTCAGCGATGAGGAGGGGTCCCGCTTCCACTCAACCTTGCCAAGCTCTGCCGCTGTTGCCGGACATTTTGACCCGAAGCACTTCGACCTGAAGGACGCGCAGGGGATCAGCTTCGTCGACGCGTTGCGCGCTTACGGCAAGGACCCGTCGAAGATCCACGAAGCGGCCATTCCCCGCAGGCAGGCCGCCGCATTCGTAGAAATCCATATCGAGCAGGGGCCGGTGCTCGAAGCGGAGAACCAGCCGCTCGGCGTCGTCACCGCGATCGTCGGCCAGACCCGGCTGCAGGCCAGCGTCACCGGCGAGGCGGGCCACGCCGGCACCGTGCCGATGAAGCTGCGCCGCGACGCGCTCGCAGGCGCCGCCGAGATGGCGCTGCTCGTAGAGAAGATCGCGCACGAGTTCGCAGGCGACGCGGTCGTCGCCACCGTCGGCAAGATCGAGGCTCAGCCGGGCGCCGCCAACATCATCCCCGGCGTCGTGCGCTTCACCCTCGACCTCCGCACCGCCTCCGACGCCGCGCGCAACGCCGCGGTCGAGCGCTTCGAGCGGGAGGCGAAGGCCATCGCCGATCGCCGCGGGCTCGGCTTCTCCGTGGACCCGATCCACGAGATCGCGACCACCCCCTGCGACCCCGGCATTCAGGAGCAGCTGGCCCGTGCCGTCGGTTCCCTCGGTGCCGTCCCGATCCCCATCGCCTCCGGCGCCGGCCACGACGGACTGATGATGGCGAAGCTCTGCCCCTTCGGCATGCTGTTCGTCCGCTGCAAGGGCGGCGTCAGCCACAACCCGGCCGAATATGCGAGCCCCGAGGACATGGGCATCGCTATTGCCGCCCTCATCAAATTCATCGAAGAGTTCCGCACAGCTTCCTGAGTCGCAAACGAGACGATCTTGGCCGACAGCTACTATGACCTTGCCCGCGCCGTGACCTTCCTCAAGGCGCTCGTCCGCATCCCCTCCGACAATCCCCCTGGCGAATGCTCTCGCCACGCCGAGGAAACGGCGAAGCTCCTGGAGGGGCTCGACTTCAAGGTCGAGCGCCACAAGGTCCCCGACAAGCTCGTGCGCGCGCACGGCATGCGCTCCGTCACCAACCTCATCGTGCGCGAGCACTTCGGCAAGGGCGGCCCGGTGATCGCGCTGAATGCCCACGGCGATGTGGTGCCGCCGGGGCAGGGCTGGAGCGTCGATCCATACGGCGCCATCGAGAAGGACGGCGCGATCTACGGACGTGGTGCTGCGGTCTCGAAGTCCGACTTTGCCACCTACGCCTTTGCGCTCCGCGCCCTCAAAGCAAACCCGCACAAGCTGAACGGCACGGTGGAGCTGCACTTCACTTACGACGAGGAAGCGGGCGGCGACATCGGCCCGAAATGGCTGCTCGACGAGAAGATCACCAGCCCCGACCTCGCCATCTGCGCCGGTTTCTCCTATTCCATCGTGACGGCGCACAACGGCTGCCTGCATCTGGAAGTGACCCTGCACGGCAAGCAGGCGCATGCGGCCATGCCGGAAACCGGCGCCGACGCGCTGGAGGCGGCCAACGCCGTGATGACGGCACTCTATACCGAGCGGAAGCGTCTGGCCAAAACCAAGAGCAAGCTTCCGGGCATCGGCTCGCCCAAGCTCAATGTCGGCCTGATCGAAGGGGGCATCAACACGAACGTCGTCCCCGATCTCGTCAAGCTGCGCCTCGACCGCCGCCTCATTCCCGAAGAGAACGGCCGCAAGATTGAGCGCGACCTGACCGCCCTGATCAGGAAGGCGGGAAGTGGCAAAGGCATCAAGATCGAGGTGAAGCGCATCCTGCTCGCCGAACCGCTGAAGCCGATCAAGGGCGTCGAGCGGATCGTCGGACCGCTGCAGCAACACGCAAGCGCGTCTCTGAAGCAGAAAATCAAGACCACCGGCGTCCCGCTCTACACGGACGCCCGCCACTATGCGGCGCGGAAAATTCCGGTCGTCCTCTACGGCGCCGGCCCGCGCTCGATCCTCGAAGCCAACGCCCACCGCGCCGACGAGCACGTGCGGGTCAAGGACCTCGAAGCGGCAACGCAGATCATCGCCGCAACGCTCCGGGATTTGCTGAAGGCTTAAGCTCCGTCATTCCGGGACGCACCGAAGGCGCGGGCCCGGAATCCAAGCAGATTCACCGCAAGCCGGAATGCCATTTGGATTGCGGGCTCGCGTGCTTCACACGCGCCCCGGAATGACGATTATTCGGAGAGGGGGAGATTAGAACCCTACCACCTGCCCGTGCAGATCATAGGCGTCGGCGCGGTCGATCAAGGCCGTCACGATCTCGCCGACCTTCACCGGTCGCCGCGAGCTCAGATGCACCGCCCCGTCGATCTCCGGCGCATCGCCCCGCGTCCGGCCGATCGCCTGGCCGTTCTCGACCCGGTCGATAATGACTTTCTCCCGCCTGCCGACCTTACGGCGCAGCTTCTTCGCGCTGATCCGCTGCTGCAACTCCATGAAGCGCGCATAGCGCTCCGACTTGATTTCTTCCGGTACCGCTTCCGCGATCTCGTTCGCCGCTGCCCCGCGCACCGCCTCGTACTGGAAGCAGCCCACGCGATCGAGTTGCGCTTCTTCGAGAAACGCCAGCAGCTCGCCAAATTCCTCCTCGGTCTCGCCGGGAAATCCGACGATGAAGGTGGAGCGGATCGTGAGATCAGGGCAAAGCTCCCGCCAGCGCGCAATCCGCGCCAGCGTTTTTTCCTGCGCCGCAGGCCGGCGCATGCGCTTAAGCACCGTCGGGCTGCCGTGCTGGAACGGAATGTCGAGATAGGGGAGGACCTTTCCCTCCGCCATCAGCGGGACGACTTCGTCCACGTGCGGATAGGGATAGACGTAGTGCAGCCGCACCCACGCGCCGAGCTCGCCGAGCGCCGCCGCGAGATCGTAGAACTTCGCCCGCACGTCGCGGTCGCGCCACCGGCTTTCCGCATACTTGATGTCGACGCCATAGGCCGACGTGTCCTGCGAAATGACGAGCAACTCCTTCACGCCCGCCGCCACGAGCCGCTCGGCCTCCCGCAGCACGTCGGCCGCAGGCCGCGACACCAGATCCCCGCGCAGCTTCGGGATGATGCAGAAGGTGCAGCGGTTGTTGCAGCCTTCGGAAATCTTCAGGTAAGCGTAGTGACGCGGCGTGAGCTTGATCCCCTGCGCCGGCACGAGATCAAGAAACGGATCGTGCTTCGGCGGCGCCACGTCATGGATCGCCGCCACCACCTGCTCATATTGCTGCGGCCCGGTAACGGCGAGCACGCTCGGGTGCGCCGCCCGGATCGTCTCCGGTTCCGCGCCGAGGCAGCCGGTCACGATCACCCGGCCGTTCTCCTTCAGCGCGTCGCCGATGGCGGCAAGGCTCTCCGCCTTGGCGCTGTCGAGGAAGCCGCACGTATTGACCACCACCACGTCCGCGCCCGCATGCGTGCGGGTGAGCGCGTAGCCCTCGGCCCGCAGCCGCGTGATGATGCGCTCCGAATCGACGAGCGCCTTCGGGCAGCCGAGCGAGACGAAGGAAACGGCCGGCGCGTCCTCGGCGCCGCGGCGTTCGGTATCGGGATGAAGGGCCGGGGCGTTCACCGCCGACAGATGGCGAACGCCGGAGACGGGGTCAAGCCTTGCTTTGCAAGGATTTGGCTGCTTCCGCGACAGCCGCGTGTAGCCCGCCGCAAGTCAAAATTAACCGTTCTGCGGTTCTTTTCGTTCGGGGACTTCCGGCCCGTCTGCTTGGCCGACGCCGGGGCGTAGGGAGACAGCAGCACGATGCCCACCTGGTTGCGTGTTGCCGGCATCGCGATGCTTGCCGTCTGGCTCGCGGGATGCGGCGGGCTTGGCTTCATCGACGTCACCGGTCTGACAAGCTACGCCGATCCGAGCGATCGGAACGCACCCCGGTTGCCGGGCCGCGTCTTCATCCTGCGCGGGATCGGCCATATCTGGTCGGGCGGCATGACGGAGCTCGCCGACGAGCTCAACCGGCGCGGCACCACCGCGAGCGCACACCGGCACGGCGAATGGGAGACCCTCGCCGAAGAGGCGATCAAGCTCTACAAATCCGATCCCGAGCGGTGGCCGATCGTTCTCATCGGACACTCCAACGGCGCCGACATGTCGATCAACATCGCGCGCCGGCTGAAGGCCCACAACATTCCGGTCGCGTTGATCATCGGCTATGACCCGACGCGCTTTTCCGGCGACGTCCCATCCAACGTCCAGCGCTTCATCAATCTCTATCAGGCAACCAACCTTCTCGGCGGCGGCCAGATCCACCCCGCACGCGACTTCCGCGGCCAGTTGATCAACGTCGACCTGCGCAATCACTTCGAAATTGGCCACATGAACATCGACAAGTCGCGGCGCCTGCAGCAGGAGGTGATCGCGAAGGTATTGCAGGTGGTGGCTTTCCCCGAAGGGAACGCCTCCTCGCAGATGGTGTCGATCAAGTACGTCGTGCCGATGAACGCGCCGATCGAACTATGGGACGGCGGCTTGCCGGTGATGCTGGGACCCGGTCAGACGATCGCGTCGCTCGCAAAGCTCTACGGCGTGCCCGCCTGGGCCATCAAACAGGCGAGCAGGATTTCCGATGATGAGGATATCGTGCCGGGCCGTCAGGTTGTCATTCCCCGCCACCTGAACACGCTTGCTCCCGCGGGCGCTGCGGACACATCGTTTGGTCAGACCTACGGCATCGCGCCCGAGCAACAATTTGCACATCAGTAGAAAGCGGAAGAGCGCGCTGGCTCGCGAGCGGGCGCGGCTAGTTGCCGTACCCACCGTAAGGATCAAAGGTCGGACCCGAGCCGAGCAGTTGATCGACGCGATCCGCGGGGAAATTGGTGATCTGGGTCCAATGCGGATCGCTGGGCCAGTGATTTCCAAACAGCGGGAAGGGGACACTCGAAACCACCGAGAACAGCGTGCTGTCCCAGTTGACCTGCTGAACCTGTCCGGGCGGCGAAATGATCAGGGCCTGGCCGGGCTTGCTGAGGTCGTACACCTTGCCGCCGAACGTCACCGAGGTGGCGCCCTCGACGAGAATCAGCACAAGAGTCCATTGCCCTTGCGCATTCTTCGCAATGTAAACGTCGAACAGCGTGCCGCGCACGCCGATCGTCGCAACCGGCGTGCGGATTTGATAGCTGGATGACTGCTGCGAGCCGGACGCGAACCGGAATGCGCCGCGCGTCGCATTGAGCACGACGCTGCCCGCGCCGCGTTTTTGATCGTACACGAAGCGGTCGAGCGTCACTTCGGATTGCGGACCGATCGAAAGACTTGTCTCGTCGAGGAAGAGCAGCTGCGCAGTGCTCTGCTCGCCGGTGCGCACCACCTCCCGCGCAAAGACTTCGCTGCCCGCCAAAAGCGCGCGCGACCCGCCGCCGGCGCTGCCCTCCACGCGGTTCTTCACCGCGGAAGCGACGCCGATCTTCGATGCATTCTGTGCCTCGGCATCGTGCGAGGCAAAAACCGCCGCCAGCACCAGCGACGATACCGTTCCCATCCAGCGGCTGATGGCCATCGAATGCCCCACTCGGTCAGTCAGAATTCGGCTTGGGATATCACAAGACCCTTCTACGCTCCAATGTGGCGCGGTATGTGACGGTGGTCACGCCGGTGGATCGGCCGGGCCGTGCACGCCCGCACAATCGCGTAGAAAATCCAGCCTTCAGGCCAATCCTTCCTTCAATCCATGTGCTCTTTTTGCACCACCTTCCAGCAAACGGAATGACGATGTCCCGGTCGGTGCTGTTGGCGTGGGAGCTCGGGGCAGGGCGCGGCCATATCCTGCGGCTGGCGCAGACCACCCGAGCCCTTGAGGCTCGCGGCCTCGACACGATCTATGCCGTCCAGCGGCTGGATACGCTCCAGGCGGCTTCCGTCGATCCCACCCGCGGCGGCCATTTTCAGGCGCCCATCTGGCCCGGTCTTCTCAGCACCTCGGGAGTCGGGCTTCCCGGCCTGCAGGCAACCCTTGGCGACATCCTTGCCGACCTCGGGCTCCGGAACGGAAAAGTCGTCGAGTATGCCCTTGCCGGCTGGGACACCATCTTTTCGCACGTCCGGCCGTCGGCCGTCGTAGCCGACTACTCGCCGATGTGCCTGCTTGCGGCGCGCGGGCGCATTCCGACCCTGGCGACGGGGAACGGATTCACGCTTCCTCCTGCGCATCTCGAGCGTTTTCCAATCCTCAGACCGGAGCGGGAAGACCCGAAATATGACGAGCCGGCGCTGCTGGAGTCCTTGAATGGCGCGCTTCGTGCGACCAGCCGGCATCCGATCGATCGCCTGCCGGCCGTGTTCACCGCTGACCGCACGTGCCTAGGCGGATTCACGGAGATCGACCCCTATGCAGCGGACCGGCGCACATCTTACTTGGCGCCGTTCATTCCTTCCTGGGACCCTGACGTTCGGAAGGAAGGCAACGAGATTTTCGTCTACTTGCCCGAGTACATCCATTCCTATCCGTCAATCCTGACCGCCCTTGAGAGCGTCGCCGCCGCAGGAAGCACGCTGCGCCTCTATGCCCCGAACCTCGACCAGACAATTGCGCAGCGCCTTGCCTCGGCGGCGGTCGCCGTCGAACGACAGCCGCTCCCGCTTGAATCCATCGCGCGGCGTACCCGCCTGATCGTGTCGCACGGCGGCTGCGGAACGGTCTCGTTCGCGCTGGCCTCGGGCATTCCGCAGGTCGTGATCGCATTCGATACGGAGAAGCTTTTGACCGGCACGGCGCTGGAGAAGCTGCAGGCCGGCCGCCTGGTTCGATTGCAGCGAGACAATCCGCTTGAAGCGGCATTGCTCGGGCAGGTGATCCTGGAAGCGCACGCCGACGACCGGCTCGCCGAGACCGCGAGATCGCTCGCTCCCGGTTTCCTTGCCCGCCTGCAGGAAGACCCCGCGGAATGCGTTGCCGATCAGGTCGTCGAAATCGCACGCGGTTGAGAGTCCGTTTCTGCGTTCAGCAGGCGTGGAAACTCCGCAATGTTATTTATGCTCCACCGGCGGCGTGCCGTAGGTGTGGAACGTCGACACCGTCTGCAGGCCCCAGGCCTGCCCCTTCTTGCGCTCGGCTTCGGTCCAGACGATCGGCTTCCAGTCGGGCGCAAGAATGAGGCGGGCGCCGGCGTTCGCGATCTCCACGCGGGTGCCGCCCGGCTCGTAGGCATAGAGGAAGAACGTCTGCTGGATCGCGTGCTTGTGCGGCCCCGTCTCGATGAACACACCGTTGTCGAGATAGATGTCGGCCGCGCGCAGAATATCCTCGCGGCAATCGACGGCATAAGTGAAGTGATGCAGCCGGCCGCGCGTGCCCGTATGATCGCGTGAGATGGCGACATCGTAGCTCTTGTTGGTGGCGGTCACCCAGCCGGCCGCCTCGATCCCGTTGTCGAGGATGATCTGCTCCGTCATTCGCATGCCGAGCACGTCCTGATGGAACTGCCGCGTCGGCGTCACGTCGCTCGCCAAGAGATTGATGTGGTCGAGGCGCCGGACGTTGATGCCGCGCCCGGGAAATTTCTGCGCTTGGTTCTTCAGTGCCGGCTTGAGCTCCGGAGGCGGGGAGTACCACTCCGTCTCGTAGTAAAGCTCCATCTTGTGTCCGTCCGGCGTCTGGAAGAGATACGCCGGCCCGTGCCCGATGTCGCCCTTGGTCCAGCCGATCCCCAAGCCCGCCGCCTCGATCGCCTTCACCCGCCGCTCCAGCGCCGGCTGGCTGCGCGCGCGGAAAGCGTAATGCCCAAGCCCCGGCTCTTTCGCGGCGGTGAGTTTGAGCGAATGACGCTCGTAGTCGTCCCAGCCCCGCAAATAGACGGAGTCGCCGGCCCGGCCGGACTCCACCATCCCCCAGATGTCCACGAAGAACCGGCGGCTTTCCTCCAGCTTCGGCGTCAGGAGTTCCACGTGGCCAAGATGGGCGATATCGAGAACGGGTTCAGGCTGCGACACGGCTGCACTCCTCTGGAAATCGAGCCGCACTCTCTAACATAGTCAGTACACGGAGGAAATCGCGGGGGTCCCCCGAACGTCGTCACGCGCCGAACCGGTCGTGGGCGACGATATCGGCTTGCAGATCCACGTCCCGGATGGCGCGCCGGAGCTCGTCGAACATCGTTCTCAGCCAATGCAACGTGGCTTTGCGGGCCTCAAGCGAGAGATACGCGATCGACATCTGCACCGGCGGGATCGGGCCGAGCGCATCCGGCGCGGCCGCGCGCCGCATGAAATCGCTGAGTGAAAGCCGCGGGTCTTCGACCGCCGACAACGTGAACGGATCGAGGCGCGGCATGACGACGTGCGGCTTGCGCGAATGAAGAATGTCGAAGCTGCCTTCCTGCAGCTTCTCGCGGGAAGGCTCGCCCAGAGCAAGATTGCGGACGAGCACGAAGCCCGCGTCTCGAAAGCGTTGCAGGATCGCCACTCCCTGCTCGTAAGCATCCGCCGACGTATCGGGAATAAAGAGGATCACCGGATGGAAACCGGCCTGCTTCGCTTCCGCCACATAATCGAAGTCGCGCATCAGGTTGAAGAACTTGGCGAACGACCGATGGCTGAGGTCGATGACCTGCGACATCGGTACCGGCGATGCCAGCGAGTCGAACAGCTTCATCTGATCCGGCACCCGCTCCAGATCGACGATGGTCACTTGCGTCGGAAAGTAGGATGCGAGCTTGTGATCGATGACGTCCGTATCGAACAGCTTGCGTGTTTCGCCGGCGAGCGTGAGGTATTCGGCGATCAGGCGCGCCAGCATTGTCTTGCCGGTACGGGGCCGGGGAGAGGCGACTATGAAGACGTGCTTCTTCTCCGCCACGTCAACCTCTGCGGACGCAACCACAGGCCCGCGAACACGCGCCTCTGAATGAGGTCGCTACTCGTCGGTCAGCCGGTCGATCAGGCCGACGCGATCATACTCGTCGAAAACGTGCTTCAACCAGGTCTTCACGTAACCGCGAAGCACGAGCGAATTATTGGCGTTATGGCCCTGCGCGTTCTTGTTCTTGATGAAGGTCGAGAACGGCACGCCGGCAAGATCGACCTGCTCATAGGCCATCTCGTTCAGCTTGGGGATGTTGATCTCGACCGCGCCCTTCGCCATCTTGAAATAGCTGTCATAGACGGCAGGGTCCCACTCGAAGAAGCTCGTCTCGTTGATGAAATTCTTCACGGCGAAATAGTTCTTGCCGCCCGTAAAGGGCAGGACGTCCGCGATCTCCTCGAGCGACGCGACCGACGGCCCCAGAATGTGAAACAGCGCGAAACGGAATTCGCCGCCGCGCACCGCCTCGAAGAAGCCGATATCCGTGAAATTGCGCAGCGTGCTCGACAACTGCCCCGCGCGCACGTCGATGATGTTGATCTTTCGCTCGCTCGTCGTGAGCGTATCGAGGATCTTCATCTGGTCCGGGATTGCCGCCAGATCGACGACCTCGGTCATGCTCGGATGAAACCGCTTCAAGGAGCCCCGCGGGTACTCCGCGTCGAAGGCCCGCGCGAGCAGATTCCGCGAGGACATATAGTCGAGCAGGGTGCGGGAGATCGTCGTCTTGCCGACGCCGCCCTTGTCTGCGCCCACAACGAGTACTGCCGGCTTCATGGTATTTGACCCCGATTTCTCGCCCGCTCCCCGGGAACTTCGCTTGCCATTTGCCACGCGGTGATCCCCTTTGGAGGACGAGCTTTCCCTGTCGAATCGTCGACCGCCATTCCCCGGACGGCCCTATCATATCGGTACAGTGTCGTCTTTTTCTTTTGTCTTCAAGGGCTAATCCCGCCCGGCCACGCCGAATCGGCCGCAATCCGGAACCGCCAAGGGCCGGGAATCGTTGTCCGAAAAGGCCGGGCGAATGGAGGACAAAATGCCTCGCTGCGACCAGTGCGGCAATGAATACGACAAGACCTTCCAGGTCATGAAGGACGGACGCACCTGGACCTTCGACAGCTTCGAATGCGCGATCGAGGCTGCCGCCCCGCGGTGCGAACACTGCGGCTGCCGGATCGTCGGCCACGGCGTCGAGAAGGGAGGCGTCTTCTACTGCTGCGCGCACTGCGCCGGGCAGGAGGGCGTCCACGAGCTGCGCGACCGCGCCTGATCTCATGCCGGCGATCGAGCGTGTCCTCGAGACGTCGCTGTACGTCGACGATCTGGACCGCGCCGCGAAATTCTACGAGAGGCTTCTGCAGTTGCAGCTCATGCGTGCGGACGACCGCATGCGCGCATACGCGGTCGGCGAAACCGTGCTGCTCCTGTTTGCGCGCGGGCAATCCCTGAACCGGGTCGAACTGCCGGACGGCACGATCCCGCCGCACGACGGCAGCGGACCGCTGCATGTTGCGTTCGCGATCTCCGCTGAAACGCTTGACGGCTGGGTTAAGCGCCTGGAAGCGGACGGGATCGAAATCGAAGGACGCGCCCGCTGGCCGCGCGGCGGCGAAAGCATCTACTTCCGCGATCCCGATGGCCACCTGCTGGAATTCGCCACGCCGGGGCTGTGGCGCAATTACTGACCAGCGGGCTGGCGGAGGGAGTGGGATTCGAACCCACGAGAGGGTTGCCCCTCTGGCGGTTTTCAAGACCGCTGCCTTAAACCACTCGGCCATCCCTCCGACCCGACCAATGGGGATTTCACGGCCCGATTGCAAGCGTCCCCCGAACCGCAGAGCGGCACAGGCGGCGGCAAGCCTTGTTTGCCGCCCCTCCGGCTGTTAGGTGCGCGGGCCGGCTCAAGGGCGGCAAGGGAAATTCCCGGTGGGCAAGGTCCGCAACATCCTCTTCATCATGGCCGACCAGCTGCGGTGGGATCACCTGTCCTGCTACGGCCATCCGCGGCTCGCGACCCCGGCGATGGACGAGATTGCCCGCCGCGGCGTCCGCTTCGACCGCGCCTATGTGAACGCAACCGTCTGCGGGCCGTCGCGCATGTCGTACTACACGGGCCGCTCGATGAGCTCGCACGGCTCCAACTGGAACGGCGTGCCGCTGCGCATCGGCGAGCCCACGCTCGGCGACCACCTCCGGCCGCTCGGCATGCGCGTCGCGCTCGTCGGCAAGACGCACATGACCGCCGACATGCCCGGCCTGCAACGGCTCGGCATTCCCACGCAGTCGATCGAAGGCATCTATGCGCAGGAGTGCGGCTTCGAGCCCTACGAGCGGGACGACGGCCTGCACCCGGACGGCTCGGTCGATCCGGATCTCGCTTACAACCGTTATCTCAAACGCCTCGGTTACGCCGATCCGAACCCGTGGCACACGAGCGCGAATGCCGGGGAGGGACCGGAAGGTGAAATCCTGTCAGGCTGGTTCCTGCGCAACGCGCAAATGGCGGCGCGCGTGGCCGAGGAGCACTCCGAAACCGCATACATGACCAACCGTGCCATGGCTTTCATCGAGGAGGCCGGCGATCAGCCCTGGTGCCTCCACCTTTCCTACATCAAGCCGCATTGGCCCTACATCGCGCCGGCGCCCTATCACGCGATGTTCGGCCCCGACGACATGCTCCCCGTCAATCGCGATGAGCGCGAGCGCATCGATCCGCATCCGGTTTACGGCGCCTACATGAAGCACGTGGAGAGCGAGAGCTTCTCGCGCGACGACGTGCGCCGCGCCGTCGTGCCGGTTTACATGGGCCTGATCAGGCAGATCGACGATCATCTCGCGCGGCTCTGGAGGTTCATGCAGGCGCGCGGACTGTTCGACAACACCATGATCGTCATCACGAGCGATCACGGCGACTATCTCGGCGATCATTGGCTCGGCGAGAAGGAGCTCTTCCACGAGGAGAGCGCGCGGGTGCCGATGATCCTTTACGATCCCGATTCCGCCGCCGACGCGACACGCGGAACGGCATCGAGCGAATTTGTCGAAGCGATCGATCTCGCGCCGACGTTCCTCGCGGCGATGCAGGGACCGAACCTCGACCATGTTCTCGAAGGCCGGTCCCTGTTGGCGCTCACGCGCAATGCGGCCGGTGTCCCGTGGCGCGATCAGGCCGTCAGCGAGCTCGACTACGCGTTCCGGCGCGCGCGGATCGACCTCGACGTGCCCCCGGACAACGCGCGCGCCTACATGGTTCGCACCGCGCGATGGAAGTACATCTTCTACGAAGGCTTCCGGCCGCAGCTCTTCGATCTCGAAAACGATCCCCGCGAACTCATGGATCGCGGCGCCGACCCCGCGCTCGAAGCCGTGCGGCAGGAGATGCGAGATCGGCTGTTCGAATGGTCGCGGACCCGGAAGGCACGCATCACCATGTCCGCCGAAGACGTCGCCAGGCGCGCGGACACCCATCGCCGCCGCGGGATCTTCATCGGAGAATGGTAGTCCGGGGGCCGCCGGGGCAGGGAAGCATTAACCATGCCCGGCCCGGGGTCGTACTTTTGCCCCAGTCACCACGTGATCTGCTAAAGAGACGTGGGGATTCCGGGCCGCTGGCCCGGGCAGGACGCGGGCGGCCGGGCGGAATGGGGCGTAATCCGAATTCGAAGGCGGAATCCGCGCTGGTGGAAAGCGCGCCCTCCGCGTTGCGGCGCCTGCCTGTAGCCCGCTTGGCGTCGATCCTCGCCCTGGGCCTCTTCCTGGCGAATTGCACGGCCGGGCCCATCGCCCGGCTCATCGATCCGAAATATGGCGTTCCCGCCAGCCCCCGGGTCGTGGAGGAGGGGCAGCCGGTGCCGAAAGGCGGCGGCTACTATCGCGTGGGCGACGCCTATACGGTCGGCGGCCGCACCTACGTTCCCGAGCACAACCCGGCGTATCGTGCCGAGGGTCTCGCGTCCTGGTACGGCCGCGATTTCCATGGCCGCCTGACGGCCAATCGTGAAGTTTTCGATATGGACGCGATCTCGGCGGCGCATCCGACCCTGCCGATCCCGAGCTACGCCCGCGTCACCAATCTGGCCAATCGCCGATCGCTCATCGTCCGCGTCAACGACCGCGGGCCGTTCAAGGAAGGCCGCATCGTCGACGTCTCCTACAAGGCCGCGGAACTGCTCGGATTCCACAAGAACGGCATCGCGCGCGTGCGCGTGGAGTACGTCGGGCCGGCGGCCCTGGAAGGCTCCGACGACCGCAAGCTGATTGCCACGTTGCGCAGCGACGGCCAGCCTGCGCCGGCGCCTTCCGCGGTGATGGTCGCCGCCGGCGGTCCGTTCGTTCCGGTGGCCAACGCGCCGTTGCCCGACCGGCAGGCGAGCTACGTCCCGGCTCCTCCCGAACGGCCGTTCGACCTCGGCCGCTATCCGGCCGCTCCTGCCTCGTCGCCGGCATCCCCCGGCACGCAACTCGCATCAGCGGCCCCGCCTGTCACTCGCGCCAGCTATACCGAGCCAGGTTCCGGGAATGCCGCTCGGCTCGCCCCCGTGAGCGGATACGCCCCGGCGATGGTCACCGGCCGCGGCCTCTATTGAATGGATTGAGGCTTCCCATCGGTTGATCCGGCTTCCAGCTGCTTGCTAAACGGTTGCCGGGGCGCGGAAAGGGAAGGCGGGCGACCATGCAATTCGTCCGGCAGCAGGCAACCGGCCGCATCCAGACAATGCTCCGCTATCTGATCGTGTTCGCGCTCGTCCTGCTCGCGCGCGCGCCGGAAGCGGCGGCGCAGTTTGCGCCGAATTTCACCATCAGCTCGCCGACCGCGATCCTCGTCGACTACGCAAGCGGCTCGGTCCTCTATGAGAAGGACGCCAACCGGCCGTGGCACCCAGCGAGCCTCGCCAAGCTCATGACGATGGAGATCGTCTTCAACGAGATCAAAAGTGGAGAGCTGAAGCTCGACGAAGAATTGGTGGTCAGCGTCGACGCCTGGCGGCGGGGCGGCGCGCCGGCCGGCGGCTCCACCATGTTTGCCCCCGTCCACAGCCGCATTTCCGTGGAGAATCTTCTTCAAGGCGCAATCGTGCAATCGGGCAACGACGCCTGCATTGTCTTCGCCGAGGCCATTGCCGGAAACGAAGACGCTTTCTCCCGCCTGATGAACGCGCGCGCCCGCGAGCTCGGGCTCGACACCGCGAACTTCCGCAATTCGACCGGTCTGCACGACCCCGAGCAGGAAATTTCGGTCCGCGATCTGGCGAAGCTCGCGGCGCATCTCATCCGCACCTATCCGGAATTCTATCGCTACTTTGGGCAGAAGGAGTTCACCTGGAACAAGATCCGGCAGGCCAACCGCAACCCGCTGCTCGAGATGGACATCGGCGCCGACGGCCTGAAGACCGGAAACATCAAGGAGGCCGGCTTCGGCCTCGTCGGCTCCGCCGTGCAGGACGGGCAGCGGCTGATCGTGGTGGTGCACGGCGCCGAGACCGCCAAGGACCGCGCCAACGACGCCAGGCGACTGCTCGAGTGGGGCTTCAAGAGCTTCGAATCGAAGCGCCTGTTCCGCGACGGCGACGTCATCGCGCAGGCGCGTGCGTTCGGCGGCGAGCAGCGCTACGTGCCGCTGGTGGCGAACGGGCCTGTGTATCTCCTCACCCCGCGCGCCGGTGGGGACAAATTCCTTGCCCGCGTGCATTATAAGGGCCCCTTGCGCACGCCCGTCGCAAAGGGCACTGAAGTCGCCCGGCTGAAGGTCTATCGCGGCGACAGGGTCGCGCTGGAAGTGCCGCTCTACGCGGCAACGGATGTCGGCGAAGGGACTTTGATGCAGCGTGCCTACGACAGCACGACGGAGCTTACCGGCGGCTGGGTGCGCAAAGGCATCAATGCGGTGTTGAAACGATAGAGCGGCATGGCGCGGCGAGGCATTTTCATCACGTTCGAGGGCGGGGAGGGCTCCGGCAAGTCCACCCAGGCCCAGCGGCTGGCCGATCGCCTGAAGCTGCGCGGACAGGAAGTGATACTTACCCGCGAACCGGGCGGCACGCCCGGCGCCGAGGCCATCCGGCATCTCCTGTTGAGCGGCATCGCCAAACCGCTTGGCACCGAAGCCGAGACCTTCATGTTCGCCGCCGCCCGCGACGACCACGTCAACAACCTCATTCGCCCCGCGCTCGAACGCGGCGCCTGGGTCATCTGCGACCGCTTCATCGACTCCACCCGCGTCTATCAGGGCGCGTTGGGCAACGTGGACCCGCGGATGATCCGCGCGCTGGAGCGGCTCGTCGTCGGCGACGCCATGCCGGACCTCACCTTGATCCTCGACATCCCGCCCGAGATCGGCCTTGCCCGCGCGAGTGACCGCGGCGCCGGCGCGGACCGCTTCGAGGCCGAACAGCTCGAATATCATCAGTTGCTGCGTCAGGCGTATCTGGAGATCGCCGAGCAGGAGCCCGAGCGCTGCGTGGTGATCGACGGCACACCGAGCGCCGATGCCATCGCCGTCCGCATCTGGATGCTCGTGTCCGAACGCTTCCTGCGCAAGCCCGCACCGGCCGGCACAGCGCCGAGGGCCAGCGCGTGAGCGATGGGCCACAGGAGGCCGACCGGCTCGCCGGCGCGCCGCATCCCCGCGATACACAAAACCTCTACGGCCACGCCGAAGCCGAAGCGGCGATCCTCGCCGCCTGGCAGCAATCGCGGCTTCCGCACGCGCTCCTGATCGGCGGACCGCCGGGCATCGGCAAGGCAACGCTCGCCTATCGCATCGCGCGTTTTGTGCTGGCTGCAGGCGCCGCGGCGCGCGCGAGCACCCAACCAATCAATACGCTTGCCGTCCCGCCGGACCATCCCGTCAGCCGTCAGGTGAGCGCGCGATCGCACCCCGATCTTCTTGTCCTGCGGCGGGAGCTGAATCCGGAAACCGAGAAACTGCGCACGGAGATTCGCGTCGATGACGTTCGCCGCACCGTCAGCTTCTTCGGCTCGACCGCCGCCCTTGGCGGCTATCGCGTGGCGATCGTCGACTCCGCCGAAGAGCTCAACCGGAACGGCGCCAACGCCCTCCTGAAGGTTCTGGAAGAACCGCCGCCGCTTTCTCTCCTCATCATCATCTCGCACTCGCCGGGCAGGCTGCTGCCGACGATCCGTTCGCGCTGCCGCCGTCTGCTGCTCCGGCCCGTATCGAGCGCGGATGTCGAGAAGGCGCTCGGAGACATCGCCGAGCACAATCCCGATCTGCCGCGCGAGGAGATCGCGGCAGCCGCCGCAGCGAGCGGCGGCAGCGTGCGTCACGCCCTCGAGCTCCTGCTTGGTGAAAGCCTGGAAGTGCGTGACCTCACGGCAAGTCTCCTCAACCGCCTGCCGAATGTTGACGCGGAAGCATTGCACGGCCTGAGCGACCGCCTTCGCCGTAACGAAGAATTGGCCATCTTCGCCGAGACCGTGGGCGACTGGCTTGCCGCCGCCGCAACGCAGGTATCCGAGCCGCCGGCGCGGCTTGCGCGGCTGGCGGAGGCATGGGAAAAGGTCCGCCGAGCCACGGTGGAGGCCGAGGTGTTCAACCTCGACCGCAAACCATTGGTTTTTCAGGTCTTTTCCACGCTCGCTGAAGCGACCCGCCGCTAGAGCGGGCCGCCGGTTCGGAGACTCACTGCATGGCTGCGAAGGCGCGCGCCAAGAAGCGGAACAAGGTCGGCGCAAAAAAGAAACGCGCCGCAAAGAAGGCGCGCACGCAGAAGCGCGCGGCCAAGCGCCCGCGCGCCAAATCCAAGCGCACCAAGTCGGCGCGCAAGGCTGGTGTGAAGAAGCGCGCACGCAAACCAAGTGTACGAAAGGAAAGGATGGCGCGCAGCCCTGCGGCTGCAAAGAGCGCTGCGTCCAAATCCACCGGTTCGCAGAAACCGCGCTACTACCTGACGACCGCGATCTCCTACCCCAACGGCGAGCCGCACATCGGGCACGCCTATGAGGCGATCGCGTCGGACGCCATCGCCCGCTTCAAGCGGCTCGACGGCTACGACGTCTTCTTCATGACCGGCGTCGACGAGCACGGCCTGAAGATGACGCAGACTGCGGCGAAGGAGGGGATCAGCCCGCGCGCGCTCGCCGACCGCAACAGCCCGCGCTTCCGCGCCATGTGCGACCGGTTGAACGTTTCCTACGACCGCTTCATCCGCACGACCGAGCCCGCACACTACAAAGCGAGCGAGGCGATCTGGCAGAAGATGCAGGAAGCGGGCGACATCTATCTCGGCACCTACGCCGGCTGGTACTCGGTGCGCGACGAGGCGTTCTATGCCGAGAGCGAGACGACCGTGAACCCGGACGGCGTCCGCGTCGGCCCGCAGGGCACGCCCGTCGAATGGACCGAAGAGCAGACGTATTTCTTCAAGCTCTCAGCCTATGGCGACAAGCTGCTCGCCCATTACAAAGCGCATCCGGATTTCATCCTGCCGGAGACGCGGCGCAACGAGGTCGTGAGCTTCGTGAAGGCAGGACTGCAGGATCTCTCGATCTCGCGCACGACGCTCACCTGGGGCGTGCCGGTGCCGGGCGCGCCGGGGCACGTCATGTACGTGTGGGTCGACGCGCTGACGAATTACCTGACGGGCGTCGGCTATCCGGACACCGGCGCGAAATCGTTCCGCTACTGGCCGGCCGACCTGCACGTGATCGGCAAGGACATCGTGCGCTTCCATGCCGTCTATTGGCCGGCCTTCCTGATATCTGCCGGCGTCGCGCTGCCGAAGCGCGTGCACGGCCACGGCTTCCTGTTCAACCGCGGAGAGAAGATGTCGAAATCGGTCGGCAATGTCGTCGATCCGTTTTCGCTGGCCGACGCTTATGGTGTCGATCAGTTGCGCTATTTCTTCCTGCGCGAGGTGCCGTTCGGACAGGACGGCAACTACAGCCACGAGGCGATCGTCAATCGCACCAATGCCGACCTCGCCAATGACCTCGGCAACCTCGCACAGCGCTCGCTCACCATGATCTCCCGCAACTGCGAAGGCAAAGTCCCGGCGCCGGGCAAGCTCGCGCCCGCCGACGAGGCGATCCTCGCTGCCGCCGACGCCATGCTCGGCCAGGCGCGCGATTTCATGAAGACGGAACAACTCAACCTCGTGCTCAACACCGTCTGGGCTGTCGTCGCCGACGCCAATCGTTACTTCGCCAGCGCCGCGCCCTGGGAGCTGCGCAAGACCGATCCGGCCCGCATGGCGACCGTGCTGTGGACGACGGCAGAGGTCGTGCGCCAGATCGCGATCCTCGCGCAGCCGTTCGTGCCGGCCGGCGCGACGAGCCTCTTGGACCTGCTCGCGGTACCCGCTAGCGCAAGGGATTTCAATGCGTTAGGAAAGGCCGGGCGGCTCAAGCCAGGAACCGCATTGCCCGAGCCCCGCCCGGTCTTCCCCCGCTACGTCGAGAAGAAGGACGAGGGAGCGGCGGCAAGCTGACCGCCGCCGGCCGGAAAATGGCGCACGCGCACGATCACGGTCACGGCAGCGAGCGGCGCATGTTCGTCGCCGCGCTCCTGACCGGCGGCTTCATGCTGGCCGAGGTGATCGGCGGCCTCGTCTCCGGCTCGCTCGCGCTGCTCGCCGACGCCGGGCACATGCTCACCGACTTTGCCGCGCTCTCCCTCGCGTGGCTCGCGTTCCGCTTCTCCCGCTGGCCGGCGGACCGATCGCGCACCTATGGGTTCGACCGGCTGCAGGTCCTAGTCGCCTATTCGAGCGGCCTCTCGCTCTTCGTGATTGCCGGATTCATTCTCTACGAAGCGGTTCAGCGCCTTGCCGCGCCGGTCGAGGTGCTCGGCGGGACGATGCTGGCGGTCGCCGCGGGCGGTCTCGCGATCAATCTGATCGTGTTCGTGATCCTCCACGGCGCCGACCGCAGCAATCTCAACGTGCGCGCCGCCTCCATCCACGTCCTCGGCGATCTTCTCGGATCGGTGGGAGCAATCGTCGCCGCAGCGATCATTCTCACAACCGGCTGGTACGCCGCCGATCCGCTGATCTCGATTTTCGTCGTTGCCCTGATCCTGTGGAGCGCCTGGAAGGTGGTTCGCGATTCGGCGCACATCCTGCTGGAAGGAACGCCGACGGGGCTTGCCCTGACCGAGATCGAAGCCGATCTCGAGGAGAATGTGGCTGGCGTGGAGAACGTGCATCATGTGCACGCCTGGTCGATCACCGAGGAGCGGCCCATGGTCACGCTGCATGCACGCTTGAAGGAAGACGCCGATCCCGACCGCGCCATCGGCGCGATCAAGAAGCGTCTGAGCGAGCGCTTCAACATCAGCCATGCCACCGTCGAGATCGAGATCAGCGGCTGCTCCGACCGCGGCGACCACCGGCACGCGCACGGCTGACCAGATGCTTGTCGACAGTCATTGCCATCTCGATTTCCCGGGACTTGCCGAAGAGCTCGATGCCGTCGTCGAGCGCGCCCGCAAGGCCGGCATCGGCCGCATGGTGACGATCAGCACGCGCGTTCGAGAATTCGCGAAGCTGCAGGCGATCACGAGCAAATACGACGACATCTATTGTTCGATCGGCACGCATCCGCATCACGCCGCCGAGGAACCCGACGTTACGGCCGACGAACTGATTGCGGTTACCGCGGGCGAGAAGGTCGTTGCGATCGGCGAGGCGGGGCTCGACTACCACTACGACAACAGCCCGCGCGACGCGCAGGAGAATGGCTTCCGCACCCACATCGCCGCCGCCCGGAAAACCGGCCTCCCGCTCGTCATTCACGCCCGCGATGCCGACGATGATGTCGCGCGGATTCTGGAAGAAGAGACAGGGAAGGGGGCCTTCCCCTTCGTGCTCCATTGCTTCACCGGCGGACCCGACCTCGCCCGCCGCGCGATCGCCCTCGGCGGCTATGTATCCTTCTCGGGCATCCTCACCTTCAAGAACAGCAACAGCTTGCGCGAGATCGCAAAGAGCTTGCCGGAAGACCGAATTCTCGTCGAAACCGACGCGCCATACCTCGCGCCGGGTCCCTGGCGCGGCAAGCGCAACGAACCGGCTTACGTGGCTGAGACCGCGCGCGTGCTTGCCGAAACGCGCGGCGTGACTGCCGAGGCGATTGCCGCTACGACGACTGCAAACTTCTTCCGCCTCTTCTCCAAGGTGCCTGCCTGAACATGCCGCTCGTGGTCACGATCCTCGGTTGCGGGTCCTCCGCCGGCGTGCCGCGCGTGGCGCAGGGATGGGGCGCCTGCGACCCTACGAACCCGAAGAACCGCCGCCGCCGCTGTTCGTTGCTGGTCGAGCGCATCATGGATAGTGGGCGCACAACCGTGCTCGTCGATGCTTCGCCCGACCTGCGCCAGCAATTGCTCGACGCGGACGTGACGCGCATCGACGGCGTCTTGTTCACGCACGATCACGCCGACCATACCCACGGCATCGACGACCTGCGGCCGATCTTCATTCAAAATCGCCGCCGCGTGGACGTTTATGTCGACGCATCAACCTCCGACGTTCTCCGCGCCCGGTTCGCCTATTGCTTCGCCACGCCGGCGGGAAGCGAGTACCCGCCCATTCTCGAGGAGCACCGGATCGCTGCCGGCAAGCTCGTGACCATACAAGGCGAGGGCGGCCCGATCACCGCGCTGCCGTTCCTGCAGGAACATGGCGACGGTACATCGCTCGGATTCCGTTTCGGGAGTTTCGCTTATTCCTGCGATGTAAGCGGGATTCCCGAAGCCAGCGTTGCGGCGCTGGAAAATCTCGACGTCTGGATCCTCGATGCACTTCGCTACAAGCCGCATCCAAGTCATTTCTCCGTCGACGATGCGCTCTCCTGGATCGGCCGCGTGCACCCGCGCCGTGCGATCCTGACGAATCTGCACACCGATCTCGACTACGAGGCGCTGCGGAGCAAGTTGCCGGACGGCGTGGAGCCCGCTTTCGACGGGATGAAGATCGAGCTCGCGGAATAGCCGCCCGCGTGCCCCGTCAGGCGCGAAGCTTGTGAACGTCGGCCGAATAGTCCTCCGCGTCCGTATTGTCCGGAACCAGCGTCGGCGCCATGTCCACGACCCGGTTGCGGCCGCCGCGCTTGGCCTCATACAGAGCCGCGTCGGCAATCTCGAGCGCTCCCGTGAGCGTCTTTGCGTCGTCCGGCACCATGGCGATGCCGATGCTGCACGCGATGGGAAATGTGAGCTCGTCAAGCTCGATGACCTGATCCAATGCCTGCCGGATCTCCTCCGCGAACTGCCGCGCTATTTCCCGGCCTTGCGCTTTCGTCAACGGTGCGATCACCACGAACTCGTCGCCGCCGACCCGGAAGAAATGCCCGCGTTCGTCCACGACGCTGGCGATGCGCCGCGCAATCGTCGTCAGCACCCGGTCGCCCACGGCGTGACCGTAGCCATCGTTGACGGGCTTGAATCCGTCGATGTCGATGGCGAGCACGGCCTGGCGGCCGGGTAGGGTGCGCTGGCCCCGCTCATCTCGGCGCGACAAGTGCCGCTCGAGATAGCGCCGGTTCGGCAGCCCGGTGAGCCGGTCGAGATAGGCAAGCCGCTCGAATTCGGCCGTCATGGCGTTGTAGGTGGCGGCAAGATCGTGCAGCTCGCCCGCAACGAAGCTCGGCAGCTTCACCCGCAAACCGATCTTGCCGGCCTTCAATCGCAAGGCGGCGTCCTTCAGCGCGCGCACGCCGCGCAACAGCCCGAATTCGGCCGCAAGCAGTGCAATACCGATCGAAACGGCAGCCACGGCCAGCAACAGGATCAAATCGTAGCGGATGGATTCCTCGATCGGGTTCAGAACCTCGCTCCGGTTGAACCCGACGGCGACCGCGATTCCCGACCCCGGCATTCGGGCAACGCCGAATACACGATCGGTGCCCGTGGGATCTGCGGCCTCGAATACGGAAGCGTTGCCCTGTGCGATCCTGCCGATCAACGGATGATCGCGAAGTTCCTCGCGCTTCCAGCCGTCCGGGCTTTGAGGCCGATACGCGATCACGTTCCCGCTGCGGTCGGTCACGATCAGAATGCCGCTATATTTTGCGCCGGCTTCTTTCGCGACTTGCTCGACCCACGGCAAGGCAATCCCCAGGCCGATTACGGCGAAAGTACCCGTGCCGGGGCGAGCCACCGGAAGCGCTCCGGCGATGATCGGATTGCCTGTTACCCGGCTGACAATGAGCTCGCTCATCGCAAACTTGCCGGTGGCGATCGCCTCATGGAAATAGCCGCGGTCGCTGATGTCCAGGCTTCGCGCAGCCGGACTGGTGCCGCACAGGCCGCGGCCCGCGGAGTCGAACACGAAGATGGCGGTCAGCCAGGCGCGCCCGTCGCCGAGCACGGATGTCAGCACCTCGTCGCATTCGCCCTGCGACGCATTCCGGATGGACGGAACCCGTGCCAGAACCTCCGTCAATTGCCGCGCGTGGTCGGCGATTTGCTGCTGTGCCCGCACGCCGCCTTCGGCGAGGGAAGTGGCCTGCTGATGGGCCTGCTGCAGGAGCGCTTCGCGGCTCGACTGCACGCGGGAAAGATGCAGCGCGAACATCGGCGCGATCGCCAAGAGCACGATCAGCACCATTAGCCAACGCAATCGTGCGCGGCGGTAAAACACGCCTTCCACCGGCATCGCTCTGCCGTCCCTTGCAACGCGGAATGGACGGAAATCTCGCAGGCGGCCCTTAAATTAGTCAGCCGCAAGTAGCTAAAATTCAAGCCATTGCGCATGAGCCGAATCTAGCAAATAACGCAGAACAGCGGTCCGGCCGCAAAGAAAGCCCAAAAACAAAGGGTCTAATGGATAGGTTCCATAATATGTCTTCTGCGAACAGGACATCAGGTCAAACCCGGATACCGGCGTTCGGCCGCGCGACCTCTTCCGGCCCGTTTGCTATGTGGCGGCCGGATCATCGCCCTTGCACGTGAGCGCCCATGCAGCCATCCCGCGACATCAACCGACTGATTGAAATCATGGCGCGCCTGCGCACGCCCGGCAGCGGCTGCCCCTGGGACCTCGAACAGTCGTTCGAGACGATCGCGCCATACACCATCGAGGAAGCGTTCGAGGTCGCGGATGCGATTGCCCGCGGCGACCTCGACCGCGGCCTTGTCGACGAGCTCGGCGATCTCTTGCTCCAGGTTATCTTTCACGCGCGCATGGCCGAAGAGGAAAAGCGTTTCGACTTCGGCGACGTCGTACTGGCCATCACCGAAAAGCTGCTGCGGCGGCATCCGCATGTGTTCGGCGATGCCGGCAAGCATACACCGGATCAGGTCAAGGACCTTTGGCAGCGGATCAAGGCGCAGGAACGCGCGGCGCGCGGCGACGAGCCCGAACGGCGCACGCTCGACGGCGTGCCGGTCGCGCTGCCGGCGCTGATGCGGGCGCAGAAGCTGCAGGAGAAGGCGGGCAAGGTGGGATTCGACTGGGCCAACGCGCGCGACGTGCTGGCCAAGATCGCGGAGGAGGCGCGCGAGATCGAACCGGTGCTCGACGATCCGAAGGCAGCGTCCGAAGAGATCGGCGACCTCCTCTTCGCCGCCGTTAACCTTGCGCGCCATGCCGGTGTCGATGCGGAGAGCGCCTTGCGCTCCGCCAACGTGAAATTCGAGCGCCGTTTTCGCTCCATCGAGGACGCCCTGAAAGCGCAAGGGCGATCGCCCGAGCAAGCGACCCTCGATGAAATGGAAGCGCTTTGGGTTGCCGCCAAGGAACGCGAGCGCAATCGTTAACGCGCGCGCTCACGCGGCGGACGGAAATCGCCGCCGGACTTCGCCGACCTTGCTCGGATCAACGCGCACCGTGACGGCCAGCCGCCCGCGCTCATCAAGTTCGCGCGACAAAACCTCCGTCTGCCGGTGCAACCATCCGAGCCCCGCGCCATCAGCAGGATCGAGCGCGAGCGAAAGCGTGGGGCGTTCGGCCACTACCCTGTCCTCGATGGCTGCCAGAAGGGTATCGGTCCCCTCTCCTGTCAGCGCCGATACCAGGATCGGCCGCTGCTCCGGCTCCCGTCGGGCGACGATATTTTCGATCCGCTCGCGCGCTTCTGCGTCGAGAAGGTCGGTCTTGTTCCACACTTCAACGATTCTGCCTGCGTCGTCCGCATCGACGCCGAGCGAGCGCAGAATTTCGTTCACGTCGAGCGCCTGCGCTTCCGCATCCTCATGCGCAACGTCGCGCACATGCACGATCACATCGGCTTCCGTCACTTCTTCCAGCGTGGCACGGAAAGCGGCAATCAGCAACGTCGGCAGCTCTGAAATGAAGCCCACCGTGTCGGAGAAGATCGCCCGCGTGCCGTGCGGCAGTTCGACGGCCCGCAAGGTCGGGTCGAGCGTCGCGAACAAAAGGTTCTCGGCATAGACCGTCGCCGCCGTAAGCCGGTTGAACAGCGTGGACTTGCCGGCGTTCGTGTAGCCGACCAGCGCGACGATCGGATACGGGACGCGCCGCCGGTTCTTCCGGTGCAGCTCCCGCGTCCGCTTCACGCCTTCGAGTTCCTGCTCGATCCGCCGGATCCGCTCGGCGATCATCCGCCGGTCTGTTTCGATCTGCGTCTCGCCGGGGCCGCCGAGAAAACCGAAGCCGCCGCGCTGCCGCTCGAGGTGCGTCCACGAACGCACAAGGCGGCTCTTCTGATAGTTCAGATGCGCGAGCTCGACTTGCAGCGCGCCTTCCCGCGTCCGGGCGCGCGCCCCGAAAATCTCGAGGATCAGGCCCGTGCGATCGACGACCTTGCAGTTCCAGGCCCTCTCCAGGTTGCGCTGCTGCACGGGAGTCAAAGCGTGATCGACAAACACGAGCCCCGCCTGCTCGGCGCGAACGATGCCGGCGATCTCTTCGACCTTGCCCTTCCCAAGCAGCGTGGCGGGCCGGATCGTCGCCACGGGAACGATCCCCGCGCTCGCGACCTCGAGATCGATCGCCTTCGCTAGACCGATCGCTTCTTCAAGCCGCGCTTCGATCCCTCGCCCGCCCGCCGCCGCAACCGGCCGGCGTTTGAGCTGCGGGACGACGATCACCGCACGCGCCGGCGACCCCGGTGGGACTCCGAGGCTGCCTGCCCTTCCGTCTGCCGTTACGCGACGTGGTTCCAACTAGACCTTGTCTGCGGCCGTCGCTTCGTCGGCCGGCTCGAACAACTGGATGGGATTGCCCGGCATCACAGTCGAGATCGCGTGCTTGTAGACGAGCTGCGAATGGCCGTCCCGGCGCAACAACACACAGAAATTGTCAAACCAGGTAACAACGCCTTGCAGCTTCACGCCGTTCACGAGGAAGATCGTGAGCGGAGTCTTGTTCTTGCGGACGTAGTTGAGAAAGGTGTCTTGCAGGTTCTGGGTTCTTTCCGCCGCCATTGCGTTCATTCCTTATTTTGTCGGCCGAGCGTCACTTTTTTGCCGTGCGCCCACGGGCGAACGGGCCCCTGCGCGGCCCATACCGCGCGAAGCATGGACATTAGATGGCAGGCTCTGTGACGGACGCAAGACATACTTGTGGGCACCGAGCCGGACAAATTGCCGGACTGTGTTGCAAAATAGCGGCCATCAGAGCCCGACTTCCGCGGATTCGTGGAAATGCGCCCGCAAGGCCTGGGCGACCGGCCCCGGACGCCCGTCCCCGATCTGCTGGCCGTCGATTCTAACCACGGGCATCACGATCTGCGTCGCGGCCGTCAGGAAAGCCTCCCGCGCCTTCAGCGCCTCAGCCACGGAAAACGGCCGCTCTTCGACGCGCAGGCCCTGCTTCGCGGCCACTTCCAATGCAACCGTGCGGGTAATTCCCTTGAGAATGCCGGGCGTCGCCGGCCGGGTGACGATCGCGCCATCCGCCGTGACGATCCAGGCATTGCTGGACGACCCCTCGGTAACAAAGCCGTCCTTGTCGACGAACCAGGCCTCCCGCGCGCCCTTGGCGCGGGCGGCCTGCCGCGCCAACACGTTCGGGAGCAAGGCCACGGTCTTGATGTCCACCCGCTCCCACCGGTTCTCCGGGACGGTCATCACCGCGACACCAGCCTCGGCCAGCGCATCGGCCTTGGCGCGGTCGGTGGACTTTGCCGTAACGACAATGCTCGGTCTGGTACCCGGCGGCGGAAAACCGTGATCGCGAGGCGCGACGCCGCGGGTGACCTGGAGGTAGAGCAGCCCGTCGTGCACCCGGTTTCGCCGAAGCGTCTCCCGCAACACGACCCGCAGGGCGGCCGGCGACATCGGCCGCTGCATGCCGATTTCCGCAAGCGAGCGATCGAGGCGCTCCAGGTGCCGCCGCTCGTCGACGAGCCGCCCTTCCCTCACCTCGCAGACTTCATAGACGCCGTCCGCGAACTGGTATCCGCGATCCTCGATATGAACCTTCGCCTGCGCATGAGGAAGGTAGCGGCCGTTCACATAGGCAACGCGGGACATCGATCTGCTCTTCTCAGCGCGGCCTGTCTTCGATGCCGAGCGCCTTGAGCTTGCGATGCAGCGCCGAGCGTTCCATGCCCACGAATTCCGCCGTGCGCGAGATATTGCCGCCGAAGCGGTTAATCTGCGCCACCAGGTACTCCCGTTCGAACACCTCGCGCGCCTCGCGCAGCGGCAGGCTCATCAGGTGCTCGCCGCCCGCGCCGTTCGGCATGTTCGGCACAAGCGAGCCGACATCGGGGGGCAGCATATTCGCGGTGACGGTCGCCTCGGGATCGCCGCCAGCGAGAATCATCAGCCGCTCGACGTTGTTGCGCAGCTGGCGGACGTTCCCAGGCCAATCGTGCGACTGCAGCACGGCGAGCGCGTCTTCGCCAATCTTCCGGCGGGCGAGGCCCGTGGTCGCCGAAATCTGGTCGAGGAAATATTCGACCAGTTCCGGAATGTCCTCGCGCCGCTCCGACAGCGGCGGCACGCGGATGGGGACGACGCTCAGCCGGTGATAGAGGTCCTGCCGCATCCGTCCGGCGGACACCAATGCCTCAAGGTTCTGGCAGGTCGACGAGATGATCCGCACGTCGACATTCACCTTCGTGTTGCCGCCCACCCGCTGAAAGCTTTGCTCGGTGAGCACGCGCAGAACCCGGTTCTGCGTCTCCATCGGCATGTCCGCGATCTCGTCGATGAACAGCGTCCCGCCGTCCGCCTCCTCGAGCGCACCGATCTTGCGCGATGCGCCGTTTGCCTCCACGCCGAAAAGCTCCGTCTCCATCCGCTCGGGCGTGATGGCGGCGGCATTGATCACCACGAACGGACCTTCCGACCGCGCGGACTTCGTGTGGATCATCCGGGCGCACAATTCCTTGCCGCAACCCGAGGGGCCGATGATGAGGATCCGGCTGTTCGTCGGCGCCACGCGCTCGATCGTCTGCCGCAGCTGGTTCATCGCCGGGGACGATCCCATCAGTTGTTGCGCATGCGGAGCGAGCTGCTTCAGCGAGCGGACCTCGCGGCGGAGACGCAGCGTCTCCAGAGCGCGGCTCGCCACCACCACCAGCCGATCCGCATTGAACGGCTTCTCGATGAAATCGTAGGCACCGCGCTTGATCGCAGCCACCGCCGTCTCGATCGTGCCGTGACCGGAGATCATCACCACCGGAAGGTCGGGATGTTGGCCTTTGACCACGTCAAGGAGCGCCAGCCCGTCGAGCCGGCTGCCCTCCAGCCAGATGTCGAGAAGCAGAAGGTTCGGGCGGCGCGCACCGATCGCGGCGAGTGCGTCCTCGGCATCCTTCGCTGTGCGCACGGAATAGCCTTCGTCCTCCAGGATGCCCGCAACGAGCTCCCGGATATCGGCTTCGTCGTCGACGACTAGGATGTCTGTTGCCATCGCCTATCCCGCCGTCGCGCTTTTGCTGACCGGCCGCTGCTCCGCCGCCGGTTTACCCTGCAGGAGCAGCGTCGCGCGTATCCACGCCCCGCCCGCTTCCCCGCCGTTGCCTGGAGCATCGTGCAACTCGATCCTTCCACCGTGGTCTTCAAAAATCTTCGCGACGATCGCGAGTCCAAGTCCGGTTCCTTTTTCTCGCGTCGTCACATAGGGTTCGAGCAGCCGATCCCGATTTTCTTTGGGCAAGCCCGCGCCGTTGTCTGTGATATCGATCACAGCCATTTCGCCTTCGACCGCTCCCTGCACCCGGATTCTTCCCTTGCGTCGCTGCTCGCTAGGAACGGCGGTAATCGCCTCCGCCGCGTTCTTCAGGAGATTGGTCAGCGCTTGCGAGATCAGCCGCCTGTCGAACCGCGCTGGAATACCGCCCTGCGGCAGTTCGCTCTCGAAATCGATATCCGGATTGCCGACGCGCATCAGGAACACCGTCTGCCGGATCGTCTCCGCAAGGTCCTGCGCCTCGACCACCGGCTTCGGCATGCGCGCAAACGAGGAAAATTCATCGACCATCCTGCCGATATCGCCGACCTGGCGGATAATGGTGTCGGTGCATTGTTCGAAGACCTCGCGATCCTCGGTAAGGTTCTTGCCAAATTTGCGGCGCAATCGCTCCGCCGAGAGTTGAATGGGCGTCAGCGGATTCTTGATCTCGTGCGCGATCCGGCGCGCGACATCGGCCCACGCCGAAGTGCGCTGCGCCGAAACGAGCTCGGTGATGTCGTCGAGCGTGATCACGTAGCCATGATTCGCCTCGGCTGACGCCTCGCTCGTCACGCGAACATTGATGGTTCGCTCCCGGCCGTCGCGCGCGACCGTCACCGTGCCCTGGACGCGCTGGATGCCGCCGCGCGCCTGCTCGATCAATCCGGTGAGTTCGGGAATGGCCTCGCTTGCAAGCGTTCCGATCAACGACTCCTCATCACGGCCGATCAGGCGTTCCGCCGAGCGGTTGAGGATATTGATCTTCCCTTCCGGATTGAGGCCGATCACCCCTGCCCCGACGCCGGCGAGCACCGCCTCGGTGAAACGGCGCCGTCCGTCAATCTGATCGCGCGCCCGGATGAGATCGTCGCGCTGCGTGCGAAGCTCCTGCGTCATCGTGTTGAAGCTGTCGCCGAGATTCGCGAGGTCGCCCTCGGCGTGACGCACCGGCACCTGCACGAACAGATTGCCGGACGCCACGAGATCGGCCGCCGTGATCAACCGGCGGATCGGCGCCACGAGCCGGTTCGCGAAGTTCAACCCGAGCCACACCGCGGACAGGAGCAGGATCAGCGCGATCACGGCATACATGAGCGCGAACGCGACCTGCACGCCGAACCGCCGCGCCTCCAGTCCCTGGTACTCGATCACGCTCTCCTGCGTCTGCTGCAGGTATTGAACGACGCGAGGATCGATCGGCCGCACGGCATAGAGATACGCATCGTCGAATCCCTGCACGGGCACGACCGCGTGCAGGTAGTCTCCGGATTCCGCGAGCGTCAGGATCGGCTGCTCCTGCGTCGCCGCCCGCAGGTCGAGCCCCGGCGGAATCAAGAACTCGCGGCCGATATTGATGTTGGCCCGCTCGATGATCGTGTGATCGCCGCGGACGAGGATCGCCGCGGGGAAGCCGCGCAATGTCGCCTGCGCCGTGAGGACGCGGCGAAACTGCTCGGGATTCTCTTCGTGCATAGGCTGCAGTCTCGCCAGGTCCGTAGCCAGGCCGACGAGATCCGCCCGCGTGCTGAGCGAGTAGTCGCGCACATAGACCTGCGCGATGTTGACGGCGTTCGAGAGCAGGACGCGGGTGCGGTCGGAGAACCACCGGTCGAGGCCGCGGTCGAGCGTGATCGACGCGATCACCGCGACCAGAATGGCCGGCACGACGGCGACGATCCCGAACAGCAGCGCGATCCGCACGTGCAGTCGCGCACCGGCCCGCCCCCGGCGCCTCGCCCTTACGAGCCCGATAAGCTCCCAGGCAAGGACGCCGATAAGGACGACGACCATGGCGGCGTTCACGAGCAGAACGGTAACGACGACTTCATGCGTCGGAGCGATCGGCGTGAGCCCCGTCAGCACTAGGAATGTGACGAGGGCCGACGAAAGGGCGAGCAGGACAGCGCCCGGCGCGAACCAGGACGCCCAGCTGCGCGGCGGCCGCGGGAACGGCGGTGAGGCCGTCGAGCTCTCAAGCTTCACGCTGGTTTCGGCCATGTGCCCCAATCCGCAGCCGCGCCGCCACAGGTCAAATGATGCCGTGCGACAACACTGGTGCAAAAATGTGACAGAAAGGAAAGGCGGTAGTGGATTGGCGGTTAATCGCTTTACCGGCTGCCCCGCAAGACCTGGATATCGAGGTCCCGGATTTTCTTCCGGAGCGTATTCCGGTTGACCCCCAGGAGCTCCGCAGCCTTGATCTGGTTGCCCCGTGTGGCCGCAAGGGCCGCCGATACCAGCGGCGTCTCCACCTCTCGCAAAATCCGGTGATAGAGCCCCGGCGGCGGCAGGCCGTCGCCAAAGCCGCTCAGGTAGCGGGCGAGATAGCGCTCCACCGAGCCGCTCAGGTTCTCCTCGGCAGGCGCGTCCGTCCCGGTTGATGCCGCCGGCTGCGACAATTCTGCATCGATGATCGACGCGCCGATCACCTCCTGCGGATAGAGCGCCGCAAGCCGGCGCACGAGATTCTCCAGCTCCCGCACGTTGCCCGGCCAGCGATAGCGCTTCAGACGTTCCAATGCGGCATTGTCGAGCTGCTTGTGCGGCAGTCCTTCGCGCGCAACGAGATTGAAGAAATGCCGCGCCAGATCGGGCACGTCTTCCGCCCGCTCGCGCAACGGCGGCAGCCGCAACGGCACGACATTGAGCCGGAAGAATAGGTCCTCGCGGAACAGCCCCTGCTGAATGAGCACGCGCAGGTCCTTGTTGGACGCCGCGATGATGCGCACGTCGGTCTTGATCGGCGTCCGCCCGCCGACCGTCGTGTACTCGCCCTGCTGCAAGACGCGCAGCAGCCTGGTCTGCGCTTCCATCGGCATGTCGCCGATCTCGTCGAGGAACAGCGTGCCGCCCTCGGCCTGTTCGAAGCGGCCGGGGTTACGGGAATTCGCGCCGGTGAACGCACCCTTCTCGTGCCCGAACAGCTCGGCCTCGATCAAGTCGCGCGGGATCGCCGCCATGTTGATCGGGACGAACGGCCCGCCGCGCCGCTTGCCGTAGTCGTGTAGCGCGCGCGCCACGAGCTCCTTGCCGGTGCCCGACTCGCCTGTGATCATGACTGTGAGATCGGTCTGCATCAGGCGCGCGAGCACCCGGTAGATTTCCTGCATCGCCGGCGACCGGCCAACCAACGGAATTGTCGCGTCACTTTCCTCGAGCTTCGGCGCGGGTTGCGCGTTCCGCTTGGGATCGCTGAGCGCACGGCCAACGATCGCAATCAGCTCCTTCAGGTCGAAGGGCTTCGGCAGATATTCGTAGGCCCCGCGCTCCGAAGCGCGCACCGCGGTCATGAACGTGTTCTGCGCGCTCATGACGATGACCGGCAGCTCCGGCCGCGCCTTCTTGATGCGCGGCAGGAGGTCAAACACGTTCTCGTCCGGCATCACCACGTCAGTGATGACGAGGTCGCCGTCGCCATGGCTGACCCAGCGCCACAGCGTTGAGGCATTGCCGCAGGAGCGCACCTCGTATCCCGCGCGCGACAGCGCCTGGTTCAACACGGTGCGGATGGCTGCGTCGTCGTCGGCGACCAGAATGCTGCCGGTCGGCATGTGGGTCCTCAGGATTGGCTCGCCGGCTCAGCGCCGGCTTCGTTGTACATCGGCATCAGCACCCGGAACGTCGTGCGCCGCGGCTGGCTATCGCACTCGACGATGCCGCCGTGATCGCCGACGAGCTTCGCCACCATTGCAAGACCGAGGCCACTTCCGCTGGGCTTGCTGGTGACGAACGGGTCGAACAGGTAGGGCAGCAGGTCCTCCGGCACGCCCGGGCCGTTGTCCCGCACGCAGAACTCGAGCGGCAGGCTCACCCGCGTATTGGTTCCCGGCGCCGTGAGGCGCACCCCGGGCCGGAACGCGGTCGACAGCACGATTTCGCCGTCGGTGGCGTCGCCGATCGCCTCCGCCGCGTTCTTCACGAGATTGAGGAAGATCTGCACAAGTTGGTCGCGGTTCGCATAAACAGGCGGCAGCGACGGGTCGTATTCCTCGACGATCCGGATGTAGCGGGCAAAGCCGGAGATCGCGATCTTCTTCACGTGCTCGAGTACGGCATGAATATTGACCGCCTCGCGCTCCACCGGCCGCTCGTCGGAGAAGATCTCCATCCGGTCGACGAGCTTCACGATCCGGTCGGCTTCGTCGCAGATCAGCCGGGTCAGCGTGCGGTCGTCGTCGTCCGCCGATTGCTCCAGCAACTGCGCGGCACCCCGGATCCCGGACAGCGGATTCTTGATCTCGTGCGCGAGCATGGCGGCGAGCGCCGTGACCGACCGCGCCGCCCCGCGATGGGTGAGCTGCCGGTCGATCTTGTCGGCGCGCGTGCGCTCCTGCAGCACGACCACCACATGCCCCGGCCGTTCCGGCATCGGCGCAACGAGAATGTCGACCACGCGCTCGCCGCCGTTCTTCGGCGTGCCGAGATCGACGCGATATTCGTTCACCGCCGCACCCCGGCTTCGCACCTGCTCGATCAGGACAAGCAGCGGGCTGCCGAACGGCACGAACTCCTTGATACCGTGCCGGCGCAGCACCGGCACGCCGACCTGAAAGAACGCTTCCGCCGCGGCATTCGCATCGGCGACGCGGCCGTCCGGCCCGACGGTGAGCACCGGATGCGGCAGCGAATTGAGCACCGCCTCCGCCATGCCGACGCTCGCATCGGAACTGCGTTGCGCCCGAACCGCCGTCATGCCGCCGCCCTCCATCCAAGATCGTCGAAAGCATCGACGATTCCCCGCGCAACGCGCGCCGGATCCGCCTCGGAAAGCAGGCCGGCCCGCCAGCCTCTAGCCCAAGCGACCGTCCATCCGAGCGACGTTGCCGCCGCTTCCAATGCCCAGCCGATATGCTTGCGTGCTTCCCGCGCGCCGCGCTCGCGGCCCGAATGGTGCAGCCACGACTCGTAGAGCTCGAGCAGCAGGTCGCGCTGGACAGCGAGCGAGGGCGCAGAAGGCTTCCTGCCCGTCGCCAGGTACTCGCCGATCTGACCCGGCAGCCACGGCCGCCCGCGCGCCGCGCGCCCGATCATCACGCCGTCGGCATGCGACGCCGCGAGCATTGCGTCCGCATCCTCGAAGCTTTCAAGATCGCCGTTGGCAACGACAGGAATGCTCACCGCTTCCTTGACACGCGCGATCGCATTCCAGTCGGCCCGGCCCTGATAGAACTGCTCGCGCGTGCGTCCGTGCACCGTGATCATCGCAACGCCGGCCGCCGCCGCGCGGCGCGCGAGCTCCGGCGCCACGATCGAATGCTCGTCCCAGCCGAGCCGCATCTTCAGCGTGACCGGCACGCTCGCCGCGGCGACGGTCGCTTCGATCAGGCGCGTGGCGTTATCGATGTCGCGCAGGAGCCCCGCGCCCGCCTGCCCGGCCGTCACCTGCTTCGCCGGACAACCCATGTTGATGTCGATGATGTCGGCGCCCGCGTCCTCCGCGATGCGCACGCCCTCGGCAAGCCAACGGGCCTCGCAGCCTGCGAGCTGGACGGCGTGCAGCCCGACCCCCTCGCCTTCGATCCGCAGCGCCGCGCGCGGATCGCCTTCGGCCAGCAATTCGCTGGCGATCATTTCCGAGACGACGAGTCCCGCGCCGAAACGCGCGGCAACCCGCCGGAATGGTAGGTCGGTAATCCCTGCCATCGGCGCCAGGAGCACGCGGCTCGGCAGGCGATGCGGACCGATGGCGAGAGTGGCGGCGGTCGAAGGGTTATCCAAGGCGCATTTGCCCATAAATTAGGCCAATCTGATATTGCCCATATCTTAGTCAGCAGATTTCGCGTCGCAAGCATTTTGTGCGGTGCAATGCGCCCTTGTCACAGCAAATTGCGCTAAATGGATGCCGAGGCGGCAACGGCCGTTTCGCTGGAATTTTGGCCCTGACGGGCAATTTTTGGAGGTCAGATGCGCTTCGCGGCCGTTCTGGTAGCCGCCGGAAGGGGGGAAAGGGCCGGTGGAGGCCTCCCGAAGCAGTTTTTGCCGCTCGGGGGTGAGAGCGTGCTTCGACGCACCCTGCGCCCGTTTGTCGCGCACCCCCAGATCGAGGCGATCCAGCCGGTGATCGACCCGGTGTTCGATGCGGAATACCGCGCCGCCGCCGAGAGCCTCGGCAAGCTGCTGCCCCCGGTCGCCGGGGGCAAAACCCGTCAGCAATCCGTCCGCGCGGGGCTCGAAGCGCTTTCGCGAAATGCCCCCGAGTTCGTGCTGGTGCACGACGCGGCCCGTCCCTTCGTGTCGGAAGGCTTGCTCGACCGGGCACTTCACGCCGTTCGCTCGGCCGGTGCGGCCGTCCCCGCCGTCCCTGTGTCGGATACGGTCAAGCGCATCGATGCGACCGGACGCGTTGCGGAGACTTTGGATCGCACGTCGCTGCGCGCAATCCAGACCCCGCAGGCTTTCGCTTTCGCACCGCTGCTCGAAGCGCATCGGCGGGCAGCAGAAGCTCGCCGCCATGACTTCACCGACGATGCCGCACTGCTCGAATGGGCGGGATCGCCTGTCGCGACTTTCGAAGGCGATCCCGCCAATCTCAAGCTGACGACGGCCGACGATTTCACGCGCGCCAATGCGCTGATGGCGGCCTCGCTCGGCGACATCCGCACCGGCACAGGTTTCGATGTGCATGCGTTCGGCCCCGGCGATTTCGTGATGCTTGGCGGCGTGAAGGTGCGGCACACGAAGAGCCTGGTCGGCCATTCCGATGCCGACGTGCTCCTGCATGCGATCACCGACGCCGTGCTCGGCGCGCTCGCCGAAGGCGATATCGGCAAGCACTTCCCGCCATCCGATCCGCAATGGCGCGGCGCCGCCTCCAACCAATTTCTTACGCATGCGGTCGCGCTCGTGGCTGCACGCGGCGGTCGCATTGCGCATCTCGACGCCACGATCCTGTGCGAGGCGCCCAAGATCGCGCCGCATGCGGATACGATCCGCGCGTCCGTCGCCGCCATCGCCGGCATCGACGCGAGCCGCGTCAGCGTGAAGGCGACCACGACCGAAGGGCTGGGTTTCCTCGGCCGCGGCGAAGGGATCGCCGCCATGGCGACTGCAACCGTCCGCCTGCCCTGGGGTGCCGCATGATCGATCGGGAGACGCGCGACGCGGCGGAAAAGCTTCTGGAGCTCCTGCGCGCGCGCGGCCTGATGATCGTGACGGCAGAATCCTGCACCGGCGGACTGGTTGCGGCAGCGCTGACGGAAATCCCGCGCTCGTCGGATGTCGTGGATCGCGGGTTCATCACCTATTCGAACGCCGCGAAAGAAACGATGCTCGGCGTTGCATCCGACATCCTGGAACGGTTCGGCGCGGTCAGCGAGCAGACCGCCCGCGCCATGGCGGAAGGCGCGCTGCGCAAGTCCGGTGCGGATGTAGCCGTGTCGGTGACCGGCGTTGCCGGTCCCAGCGGGGGGAGCGCCGAGAAGCCGGTCGGTCTCGTACATTTCGGCGCTGCCCGCAAGAACGGCCCGATCATCCACCGCGAAATGCGTTTCGGCGATCTCGGCCGCTCGGAAATCCGGCGCCGCTCGGTGCTGACGGCGCTCGCGCTGGTCGAAGAGCTGTTGGCGAAACCTTAGTGCTACCGCTCATTCCCGCAAAAGCGGGAATCCAAGGGCCAAAAAACGAGGGCGTGCGGTGTAGCCCCTGGGTCCCCGCTTTCGCGGGGACGAACGGCAATACAGGTCGATCCGATTAAATGTTCAGCGTTACACCCCGACCGTCCGGCCATAGACCTTGTCCGCGCGCCGCTCGAAGGCTTCGGCGAAGCGCCGGAACGCCGCATCGAACACGCCGCCCATCAATGCGCCCAGAACGCGCGAGCTGAACTCGTAGGCGATATAGAACTCGACCTCGCACGCGCGCTCGCCCGACGGACGGAACGACCACAGGTTCTCCAGCGAGCGAAACGGCCCGTTCAGATATTCGACGAGGATTTCCAGCCGCGGCTTGTCGAGCGTCACGCGGCTCGTGAACGTCTCGCGAAAGACCTTGTAGGAAACGGTCATGTCCGCGATGAGATATTCCTTGCCCTCGCCGGCTTCGCGTTTTCTCACCACCAGCTTCTCGCAAAGCGGCACGAATTCGGGATAGCGCTCGACGTCGGCAACGAGATCGAACATGTCGCCCGCCGTGTGCTGGACGCGGCGCTTGGTGCGGAACGACTGCATCAGCGGGAAAGCTTCGCGTCGCGCGCCGCCTTCAGCCGCGCAAAATCCTCGCCTGCGTGATGCGACGAGCGCGTGAGCGGCGAGGACGACACCATCAGGAATCCCTTGGCGTAGGCAACTGTCTTGAAGCTCTCGAACTCGTCCGGCGTCACGTAGCGCGCAACCTCATGGTGCTTGCGCGACGGTTGGAGATATTGGCCGACCGTCAGGAAATCGACTTCGGCCGACCGCAGGTCGTCCATCACCTGCAGCACTTCGTTCCGCTCCTCGCCGAGCCCGACCATAATGCCGGACTTGGTGAACATCGTCGGATCGAGCTCCTTCACCTGCTGCAAGAGCCGGATCGAGTGGAAGTAGCGCGCGCCGGGCCGCACCGTCAGATAGAGCGATGGCACGGTCTCCAGATTGTGGTTGAACACGTCAGGCTTCGCCTCCACCACGACCTCAAGCGCGCCGTCCTTGCGCAGGAAATCCGGCGTCAGCACTTCGATCGTGGTCCCCGGGCTGCGGCGGCGGATCGCGCGGATCGTCTCCGCGAAATGCAGCGCCCCGCCGTCGGCGAGATCGTCGCGGTCCACCGAAGTGACCACCACGTGCTTCAAGCCGAGTTTCGCGGTGGCATCGGCCACCTTCTCCGGCTCGTCCACGTCGAGCGGACCGGGCAACCCGGTCTTCACGTCACAGAACGAGCAGGCGCGCGTGCAGATGTCGCCCATGATCAGGAACGTCGCGTGCCGCACCGCCCAGCATTCGCCGATGTTCGGGCAGGATGCCTCCTGGCAGACCGTATGCAGCCCGCCCTCGCGGACGATCTTGTCCGTCTCGTCGAATGCGCCCGGGCCCGGCGCCCTCACCCGTATCCAGGCGGGCTTGGGCAGCATGGGCTTGTCCGCCCGGTGTGCTTTTTCCGGGTGGCGCGGGCGGTTGCGAAGCGTGTCGAGGACAACGGCCATGGCCGGCCCTATATCATGATTGCCGGAGCCGCCCCAATGCGCGGCAGGCGCAGGGCCCCCGCGCATGAGGACGGCTTTACCTCGGGATTTTTCAGGCCGCTGCGGGTATTGCGGCGCCGGCGGTCCTGCCGCGGAGCGCCTGCCACAGCCCGCCGAGGCCGAACATCAGCGCCAGCATCCAGGTGACGAAGCCGAGGAACGGTACGAGCCCGAGCAGGACGAGAATCAGCAGGCCCCCGATCAGGTAGAGCAGCCGGGCGCCAAATGACCGCGGTTCCTGCACCCGATTGAACAGCCGGTCGGACAGGCCGAAGGCCGCGAGCACCGAGCCGATGAACAGAAGCAGCGGAAACGCCAGCAGCGTAAGCAGCCCGATCGGAACGCCGACGATCGTCACCATCAGCACCACCGCAAGAATGGGCAGCAGGATCAGCACGCCGAGCCCGATCAAGGCGCTCCGCAATGGCGCCTCGCGCATCGCCATGATCGAATTCTCGATAAAGCCGCGCGCACCGGCGAGCAGGATCAGCCCGAGCAGGAAGCCGGCACCCACGGCAAAAAGGACGATCGCGCCGATCCCCGCGATCACGTTCTCGGGGCCGACGCGCCGCGGTTGCGGCAGCGTCACGGTTTGCTTTCCGGTGATCTGCGCGCCTTCCTCGATCACCGGCTCGTTGAAGCTCTCGAAGCGGACGTTGCCGTCGATCACCGCGCCCTTGCCCACCGTCATCTGCCGCGCCACGATGCGCAGATCACCCGAGATGCGTCCGTCGATCTGCACCGTGTCGCCGTAGATCTCGGCGCCGCGCCGGGCGGTGCCCGAAAAGGCCACCTCGGCGCCTGCGATCCGCGCGGGTCCGCTCACGTCCGTTTGCGGCCCGATCAGCACGCGTGCGCCGGCAACGCTGAGCTTTTCTCCCACTTTTGCATCCACGCTGACCCGTGCGCCGGCGGCATACAGATGTCGCGCAACCGAGCCTCTCGCCGTGACGATCGCGCCCGCCAACCACGAGTCGCGGCCGGCGCTCGCATCGGCATCCACCTCCGCGCCGGCAGCCCGCACGTCCTGACGGACCGTTCCTCTCACCGAGACGATCGCACCGGCAGCGGAAACGTTCTCATGGTCGCTGGCGACCGCGTGCACGCGCGCGCCCGCACGCCAGATATCGTCCATTTGTGCGGAGGCCGGCGCGAGCTGGATGAAAAACGCCGCCGCCGCTGAAACAAAGAGCATGACTGAGCGCATGAGCCGCACTCCTCTGCCGAGAGCGGGCGCTTGCCCGCCTGCCTTCACTTCGCCCGCCCCGCCCTTCAATTCCTTGATCGGCCTCAATTCTGCTAGCCGACCCCCGCGCGCCCCCGCAGCAACCGCCAGATCCAGAGCAGCAGTACCGCACCGATCGCAGCCGCCACTAGCGTACGGAAAAAGCCGAAAACGGGAATCTCAAGTACTTCGGCGATCTTGCCGCCAACGAACGAGCCGGCAATGCCGACAACCAGGTTCGTCAACAGGCCATGATCGCTCGACGTCACCTTCTCGGCAATCCAGCCGGCGAGCAGGCCGATCACGATCATGGCGATCAGCCCGACGCCGGGCTGGTTGAGCGCTGTGTAGCTTTCCATGAACCGCTCCCAATTTGACCTTGTCTTCAGACGTGCAACACGCGTCCGTATGCATCTAGCACACTCTCATGCATCATTTCCGACAAGGTCGGGTGCGGGAAGATCGTCTCCATCAGCTCCGCTTCCGTCGTCTCGCAATTCATCGCAACGACGAAACCCTGAATAAGTTCCGTCACCTCGGCGCCGACCATGTGCGCGCCGAGCAGTTCGCCTGTCTTCTTGTCGAAGATGGTCTTTACAAGGCCCTCCGGCTCGCCGAGTGCGATCGCCTTGCCGTTGCCGAGGAAGGGGAAGCGGCCGACGCGGATGTCCCGCCCCTGCTCCTTCGCCTTCTTTTCCGTGAGCCCGACGGACGCGATCTGCGGATTGCAGTAGGTGCAGCCGGGAATGCGGCCCTTGTCCATCGGATGCGGTTTCAGGCCCTTGATCGCCTCGACGCAGACGATGCCCTCGTGCGAGGCCTTGTGGGCGAGCATGGGCGGCCCCGCCACGTCGCCAATCGCGTAAATGCCCGCCACATTGGTACGGCACAGACCGTCAACCACGATGGTGCCCCTGTCGGTCTTCACGCCGAGCGCCTCGAGCCCGAGATTCTCGATATTGCCGGTGACGCCCACCGCGGAGATCAGCCGCTCCGCCTCGATCGACTGCTTGCCGCCCTTGCCGTCCTCGATCTCGGCGACGACCGAATCCGCCTTCTTCTGCACCTTCGTCACCTTGGCGCCGGTGAGGATCTTGATGCCCTGCTTCTCGAGGCGCTTGCGCGCGTGCGCCGCGATCTCCTCGTCCTCCACCGGCAGGATCTGCGGCAGCACCTCGACCACCGTCACCTCGCCGCCCATCGTCCGGAAGAACGACGCGAACTCGATCCCGATCGCGCCCGAGCCGATGACGAGCAGCGACTTCGGCATCTTTTCCGGCACCATCGCCTCGAAATAGGTCCAGATCAGCTTCTTGTCGGGCTCGATGCCGGGCAGCACGCGCGGCCGCGCGCCGGTGGCGACGATGATGTGCTTCGCCTGATAGGTGCCCGCGCCCTTGCCTTCGACCTTGACCTCGCCGGGCTTGGTGATTTTCGCCGTCCCCTCGATGACGGTGATCTTGTTCTTCTTCATCAGGAAGCCGACGCCGTTGTTCATGCGTTTGGCGACCGCGCGCGAGCGCTCGACGATCGCCTTCGTGTCCAGCCCGACCTTCTCCGCCGACAGCCCGAACTCCTTGGCGTGCTGCATGTAATGGTAGATTTCCGCCGACCGCAGCAGCGCCTTCGTCGGAATGCATCCCCAGTTCAGGCAAATGCCGCCGAGCTGATCGCGCTCCACAACCGCGGTCTTCAAGCCAAGCTGCGCCGCACGGATCGCGGCCACATAGCCGCCGGGGCCGGTGCCGATCACGAGAACATCGAAAGAAGTATCAGCCATGGTCTGCTCGAACTTTCATATTGGATTGTTTGGGTTCCGGATTCCGGACGTTCTGCACCATCGCAGAAAATTCCGCTCCGCGGCATACCGATCCTCGAGGCCGCCCATGCGCCGGCCGCCCTGTGGCAATGCACGCATCCTTCTTACCCTCTTCCCTTGTGGGGCGGGCCGGTATCAGCGTAGCCTTCAAGCAAACCGGTGCCTAAGCCGGGCAATAATTGCAAGGGAGGAAAATCAATGAAACGCCTGAATACACTTGCGCTGGCCGGTGGGCTCGCCATCGCCTTTGCAGTCTCTGCCTCAGCCGCGGAAATGAAGATGATGACCGGGCCGCAAGGCGGCTCCTGGATTCCGCTGGGCGGACAGTTGAAGGACCTGTGGGAGAAGGCTGCCCCCGGCCTCACGATCACCCAGTCGCCGGGCGCCGGCATCGCCAATGTCCGCGGCGTCGAGGAGGGCAAGACCGACCTCGGCTTCGGCAACTCGATCTCCACGGTCGACGCCGTCGCCGGCCGCGCGCCCTTCAACAAGCCGCACGCCAACGTCTGCAATATCGCGACGCTTTATCCGCAATATTACCAACTCGTCGTGCCGGTCAGCGCCAACATCAAGTCGGTGAAGGACCTGAAAGGCAAGGGCGTCACCACGCAGCAGAAGGGCAACACGGGCGAGCTGATCACTGCGCAGATCCTGCAGGTGAACGGCATGACCTACAACGACGTGAAGGCGAGCTTCGTCTCCTACACGGACTCCGTCTCGCAGATGAAGGACGGGCACGCTGTCGCCTTCGGCCTCGGCACCACGATCCCGGCCGGCGCGGTGATGGACGTCGCCTCCTCGCAGGACGTCACGCTCGTCGACATGAGCGACCTCATCGAGCCGATGCGCAAGCTCAATCCGGGCTACACCCTCGTCACTGTGCCGAAGGGAACCTATCCGAAGCAGGACAAAGATATCCGCGTGATCGGCTACGCGACGCACCTCGTGGTTTCCTGCAAGGCGCCGGCGGATACGGTCTATACGCTCACCAAGACCATCGCCAACAACGTGCTCGCGCTCGGCAATGTCGTCTCGGCGATGAAGAGCCTGACGCCAAAAGGCATGGCCGAGGACATCGGCGTTCCGTTCCACACCGGCGCGGCGAAGTTCTACAAGGAAGCGGGCCTCTCGGTCACGACCAACTGAGCCAGACGTAACGCGGCCGGCGCAGGCGCAAAACGGCGCCTGCGTCGGGCGGCTCTCCCTTTCTCGAGGACGGGTGCGCGCCGATGGCCGATCTGCCCAATCATTCCCTGCAGCCTGAGACGCCTTCCTTCCGGTTCGAGGCGAGCCACGCCGGGCTCGTCCGCCTCGCCACGCTCGTCATTGGCGTCACGATGGCGCTCTGGCACATGTGGGTCATCGCCTTCGGCGCGCCCGATGCGATCACCTTGCGCGGCACGCATCTCCTGTTCGCGACCACGCTCGTCTTCCTCTTCTACCGGCGCACAACCGCTATCGACGGCGCGCCGCCGACGCTCTTCGACTATGCGCTGCTCGTGCTCGCCGCAGCACCCGTCCTTTATCTCTTCGTCAACTACGACTACGTCATCAACCGCATCTTCTATATCGACGACCTGACGACGGCCGACATGCTGTTCGGCACGCTCATGGTCGTGATGATCCTGGAGGCCACCCGCCGCGTCATCGGCTGGGCGCTGCCGATCACTGCGCTCCTGTTCCTTGCCTACGGCCTGTTCGTGGCGCGGCTCGCGCCTGACCAGATCCTCGACCAGCTCTACATGACGACCGAAGGCATCTTCGGCATCCCGCTCGCCGTGTCGGCCACCTATGTCGTGATTTTCGTGCTGTTCGGCAGCTTCCTCGAGCGCACCGGCATCGGCCAGCTCATCATGGACTTCGCGATGGCGCTCACCGGCCACACGGCGGGCGGCCCCGGCAAGGTCTCGGTGGTCAGCTCGAGCCTGTTCGGCACCGTCTCGGGGAGCGCGGTCGCGAACGTCATGGTGGACGGACCGATCGCCATTCCCTTGATGAAACGCGCGGGCTTCCCGCCGCATTTCGCCGCCGGCGTCGAGTCCACGGCCTCCACCGGTGGCCAGATCATGCCGCCGATCATGGGCGCCGCCGCCTTCGTCATGGCCGAATTCCTCTCGGTGCCCTACACCCAGGTCATCGTCTGGGCGGTGATCCCCGCCTTCCTCTATTACGTCGCCTGCTTCGGCGCCGTGCATTTCGAGGCCAAGCGGCGCGGTCTCGTCGGCATGAAGCGGTCCGAGCTGCCGAAGCTCGGCGAGGTGCTGCTTGTGCGCGGGCACCTGTTCCTGCCGATCGTCGTCATCCTCGCCGTGATGTACTCGGGCTATAGCGCGCCCATGGCCGCGCTTTGGGGCGTGCTGTCCTGCTTCCCGGTGGCGGCGCTGCGCAAGTCCACGCGCCACAACGTCAACCTGCCGAACATCGTCGACGCGCTCCGTGACGGCGCGAAGAACTCGCTCGCGGTCGCCTGTGCGTGCGCGTGCGCCGGCATCGTCATCGGCGTGGTCACGCTCTCCGGCCTCGGCATCGTGTTCAGTCAGGTCGTCGTCGCGCTCGCCCAGGATGCGCTCCTGCTCGCGCTCATCCTGACGATGTTCGCCGGCATCGTGCTCGGCATGGGCATGCCGACGACGCCGGCCTACATCATCATGACGGCGCTCCTCGTGCCCGCGCTCATCAAGCTCGGCGTCGTGGTGCCGGCCGCGCACATGTTCGCCTTCTACTTCGCGATCCTCTCGGCGATCACGCCGCCGGTGGCGCTCGCCGTGTTCGCGGCGGCGAGCCTGGCGAAGTCGGACCTCTGGCTGAGCAGCTTCGCCGCCGTGCGGATCGGTGCCGCCGGCTTCATCGTCCCCTTCATGTTCGTCTATGAGCCGGCGCTGCTGATGATCGGCGACTGGCCGGCGATCATCTGGGCGCTTTGCACGGCGACGGTCGGCGTCCTGATCTTTGCCGCGGGCCTGCACGGCTATCTCGTGACGAAATCGGCGCTGTGGCAATCGATCGTGCTCACGGGCGCCGGGCTCCTGCTGATCCATCCCGGCTTTGTCACGTCCGCGATCGGCGCTGCGATCGCCGTCGCCATCGGCGGAATGCAATGGCTCACGCGCCGCACGGCCGAACGGACGGTCAGAGCGGCAGAGTAGCGTCAGGCGGCGGGCTTCGTCATCAGCACCCAGTCGCCGCCGTGGGGAAATCCCGGGAACGCCACGAGCGGCCGCCGCGCAACGACCGTATATTCCGTACGCAGATAGAGCCGCTTCGCGCCTTCGTTCTCGTCGGCGACGATGATGCTGAGCTGCTTGCAACGCGCCTCGCGCGCGATCTGCTCGGCTTCGGACAGCAGTAGCGAGCCCAATCCCTTGCCGCGAAACTCCGGAAACGTCGCGAGCGCATTGATGTACCAGCTTCCCGGCGCTTCCGCTTCCAGCGCCACGAGCGGCCGCACCATGTCGGGGAGCGCCGCGAGATCGCCGGCATCGTAGGGATCGGCCAGCGGATAGCCGAGCAGGAGGCCCGCGATGCGCCCGCCGCTCTCGGCGACGGTCGCGTTGCGATAAGAGAAGCCGCCCTCTTCCCGCTGCGCGCGCCGGATGCCGACATCGAGCGCGCTCTCGCCCGGCCCCGCCGCCTGCGCCCAGAAATGCGTGCCGAATCCTTCGCCGGCAATGTCGATCAGCCGCGCCAGCGCCTCGGCGTCGTCCTTGCGCGCAGGCCGGAGTTGCCATGCTTCCGGCATCGGACTGCTCACGCCAGCATCGAGATCGGCTTCTCGACGAAGTGACGGAAGGCGTCGAGAAGCTCCGCGCCGAGCGCGCCGTCCACGGCGCGGTGATCCGCGGAGAGCGTCGCCGTCATCACCGTCGCCGCTTCGATCTTGCCCTTGCGCGCGACCGCCCGCTCCTCGCCCGCGCCCACCGCAAGGATGGTTGCGTGCGGCGGATTGATGACGGCGGAAAACTCGCGGATGCCGTACATGCCGAGATTGGAGAGCGCCGACGAGCCGCCCTGATACTCGTGCGGCTTCAGCTTGCGTGTGCGGGCGCGCGCGATGAAATCCTTCATCTCGGTCGCAATCGCCGACATGGACTTCTCTTCGGCGTGCCGAATGATCGGCGTGATCAGTCCGCCGGGGATCGCCACCGCAACGCCCACGTCTGCATGCTTGTGCTTCAGCATGCCGGCCTCGGTCCAGCTCACATTGGCGTCGGGGATTTTGATCAGCGCCAGCGCCAGCGCCTTGATCAGCAGGTCATTGACGGAAACCCGGAAGCGCGGCTTGCCATCCTCGCCCATGGACGCGGCCGCGTTGATCTCGTGCCGTGCGGCGAACAGCGCATCGAGCTCGACGTCGACAGTCAGATAATAGTGCGGGATCATGAGCTTCGACTCGACGAGCCGCTTGGCGATGGTCTTGCGCATGCCGTCATGCGGCACGAACTCGTAGCTGCCCTCTTCGAACAGCGCGCGGATCTGCTCGTCGGACGGCGCCTGGATGCCGGGCGGCGCGCCTGCCGGTGCGGCAGCCGGCGCGCGCAACGCGCCGCCTGCCTTGGCCTGTTCGACATCGCGCGCCACCACGCGGCCGTGCGGACCGGAGCCCTGCACGCGCGAAACGTCGATGCCGAATTCCTTGGCGAGCCTGCGCGCAAGCGGCGACGCGAACACGCGGCCGCCCTTGCCGTTCGTCTTGGCGCCGTCGTCCTTCGAGACGGGCGCGAGCCTGTCACCGGGACGGCCGGAGGCCGGACCCGGTGACGCCCCCTCAGGACGAGGGCGCTTTTTCTCAACCTCATCCTGAGGAGCCCGCGCAGCGGGCGTCTCGAAGGATAAGGCGGCCTTCGTTTCCTGCTTCGCTTCCGCCTTCGGCGCCGGCGCAGAGGGCGCGGCTTTGATCGCGCTCGCATCCTCGCCTTCTTCGAGCAGCACCGCGATCACCTGATTGACCGGCACGTCCTGCGTGCCCTCGGCCACGACGATCTTGCCGAGCGTGCCCTCGTCCACCGCCTCGACCTCCATCGTCGCCTTGTCGGTCTCGATCTCGGCAATGACATCGCCGGCCTTAACCTGGTCGCCCTCCTTCTTCAGCCACTTGGAGAGGTTGCCCTTCTCCATCGTGGGCGACAGCGCCGGCATGAGAATGTTGACAGGCATCGGATGTTCCTCACGCTGACTGGCGGACTGCGGTGCGCGGAACGATCTCGACCGGAGTCCAGAGTTGCCGCCGCCGTTCGCGACGCGACTCGGCGGTCTCGTGATCAAGCGTGACGGGCGCGGCATCCCGTTCGGCCAACTCGCGAATCCCGACGCCGACCACGTTCAGGGAAGCCTTTTCGTTTACGCCCTCGCGGCTCATCGCAGCGATATAGGCGCCGCAGCGGCGGCAGATGACGAAGTCCGTCACCTGAAAGCCGAACCGATAGCGCTCGATGTCGGCTTCGTCGGCGCGGATGACGAGCCGGCCGGCCGCATCGCTCGTCGTCTTCGCCCCGTGCCTGCGGCAGAACGAACATTGGCATGCCCGCACGGACGAGTCCGCGGGCGCCACCGAGGTTTCGAACTCGACCTCGACGTTGCCGCAATGACAAGTGCCGCGCAGGACCGTCATGGCTTCCTCAACGATAGAGCACGGCCTTCGCCGCCTCGACCACTTCCGGCACCGACGGCAGCGCGAGCTTTTCGAGGTTCGCCGCGTAGGGCATCGGCACGTCCTTGCCCGACACGCGCGTCACCGGCGCGTCGAGCCAGTCGAACGCGCGCTCCATGATCTGCGCGGCGATGTCGGCGCCGACGCCGTTCTGCGGCCAGCCTTCTTCGATCGTGATGCAGCGGTTGGTCTTCTTCGCTGACTCGACCACCGTCTCGATGTCCATCGGCCGCAGCGTGCGCAGATCGATGACCTCCGCTTCGATGCCTTCCTTCGCCAGTTCCTCGGCCGCGCCGAGCGCATAATTCATGCCGATCGACCACGCCACCAGCGTCACGTCCTTGCCGGCCCGCGCGATCCGCGCCTTGCCGATGGGCAGCACCCAGTCCTCGAGCTTCGGCACCGGAAAGGATTTTCCGTAGAGGATTTCGTTCTCGAGGAAGATCACCGGGTTCGGATCGCGGATCGCCGCCTTCAAGAGCCCTTTCGCGTCCGCCGCCGTATAGGGCGCGATCACCTTCAGCCCCGGAATGTGCGAGTACCAGGCCGAATAATCCTGGCTGTGCTGCGCGGCGACGCGCGCCGCCGGCCCGTTCGGCCCGCGGAACACGATCTGCGCCGTCACCTGCCCGCCCGACATATAGAGCGTCTTGCCAGCCGAATTGACGATCTGATCGATCGCCTGCATCGAGAAATTGAACGTCATGAACTCGACGACCGGCTTCAACCCGGCGAACGCCGCGCCCACGCCGACGCCGGCAAAACCGTGCTCGGTGATCGGCGTATCGATGACGCGCTTCGCTCCGAATTCCTGCAGCAGGCCCTGCGTCACCTTGTAGGCGCCCTGATACTCGGCGACCTCCTCGCCCATCACGAACACCGAGGGATCGCGCCGCATCTCTTCGGCCATCGCGTCGCGCAGCGCCTCGCGCACGGTCATCGTCACCATCTCGGTGCCTGCCGGCACTTCCGGATCGCTCGCGGCCGGTGCGGCGGCGGGCGCGGAAACGGAAACCGGCGCCGCCGGGGTTTCGGCAGGCGCCGGAGCTTCTTGCTTCGGAGCGGGCTTGGCTGCGGGTTTGGCGGCGGCTACGTCGCCGGCTTTCTCGCCCTCGGCGAAAATGATCGCGATCGGCGTGTTGACGGCGACGTCCTGCGTTCCTTCCGGCACGAGAATCTTGCCGAGCGTGCCCTCGTCCACGGCCTCGACTTCCATCGTCGCCTTGTCGGTCTCGATCTCGGCGATGACGTCCCCGGCCTTCACCGGGTCGCCCTCGTTCTTCACCCACTTGGCGAGATTGCCCTTCTCCATCGTCGGGGAAAGGGCCGGCATCAAGACTTCAGTCGGCACGGCGTTCCCCGCTCAGCGCGTGACATCGGTCCAGAGCTCGGACGCGTCCGGCTCCGGCTCATGCGAAGCGAACTCCGCCGCCTCGTTCACGATGTTCTTCACTTCGTTTTCGATCTTCTTCACTTCGTCTTCGCTCGCACGCTTTTCTTCGATCAACCGGGTCCGCACCATCTCGATCGGGTCGTGCTCCTTCCGGTATTTATCGACCTCGTCCTTGGTGCGATACTTCGCGGGGTCCGACATCGAGTGGCCGCGATAGCGGTAGGTGAGCATCTCGAGGATGTACGGCCCCTTGCCTTCGCGCGCGAAGGCGACCGCCTTCTCGCCCGCCGCCTTCACCGCCCGCACGTCCATGCCGTCGACCTGCTCGCCGGGAATGCCGAACGACATGCCGCGCTTGGAGAGATCGCGCTGCGCATGCGAGCGCTCGATCGACGTGCCCATCGCATACTTGTTGTTCTCGATGATATAGACGACCGGCAGCTTCCAGAGCTCCGCCATATTGAAGCTCTCGTACACCTGGCCCTGGTTCGCGGCGCCATCGCCGAAATAGGTGAGGCACACGCGGTTGTTCTCGCGATAGCGGTTGGCGAAGGCGATGCCCGTGCCGAGCGGCACCTGCGCGCCGACGATGCCGTGACCACCGTAGAAATTCTTCTCGATGGAGAACATGTGCATCGAGCCGCCCTTGCCCTTCGAGTAGCCGGAGCGGCGGCCGGTGAGCTCGGCCATCACGTATTTGGGATCCATCCCGGAGGCGAGCATATGGCCGTGATCGCGGTAGGCGGTGATGACCTGGTCCCCCTCCTCGATCGCCATCTGCATGCCGACGACGACCGCCTCCTGCCCGATATAGAGGTGGCAGAAGCCGCCGATCAGGCCCATGCCGTAGAGCTGCCCCGCCTTCTCCTCGAAGCGGCGGATCAGCAGCATCTCGCGGAACGCAAGCTTTTCCTGCTCCGCGCTCATGGGTGGGCGCGCAGCGGCGCCCTGGTCCTTGCCGCGAGGGCGGTCTTTGGTCGTGTCCAGCGACTTGGCAGTGGCCGGCATCCGTTTCGTTCCTCCCGTCGGAATTGCTTAGCGTAATTCATGCGGCCACGCCACGCCGACCGTGCATGGCCCCATGAAAACTGCGCGCAGCGCAAAGGCGCCAGAGGGGAAACGCCGTCTTAACGCGGCGGTTGCAGGAGGACGAGGTCGTTCGGCTTCGCAAACCCGAGATCGCGCCGGGCTAGTTCCTCCAGAAGGTCCGGATCGAGCTTGTCGGCCCGCAGGAGCGACACGCGATGTTCCCAATAGGCCCGCTCGGCGCGCAACGTGTCCCGATCGAGGGTAAGGTCGAGGATTTCCTGCTCGTAGGCGCGCTGGGCCAGCAGCCCGTAGTCGCCGTGATAGCCCTGGAAGGCGAAATAGCCAATGATCAGCGCCGCAAAAATGTGCAGGGCAAGACCCTGCAGGAAACGACCGAGGCGGGTGCGCGCGACCATCCCGTGCTTATCGCGCCTCCCGGTTGCCCGGGCGTTAACGCGACGTTTCGTCGGTCGAGCGGTCCTGCGCTTCATGAAACACGTTTACGACCATGACCTCATCCGGCCTCGCATCCAGGTCATAGACGATAATGTAGGGTAGTCCCTTAACCACCCATTCCAATGTACCCGGGACGGCACCCTGATGTCCGATACGCGGATGCTCGCGCAGCCTCTCGGCCGCCGACCGAATCTGTTCAACAACCATACTCGCGGCTACCGGATTGTGTCGCGCGACATAAGAATAGATAGCATCGATCTGCGCGATCGCCCGCTCGGAGTAGTGTAGCTTTAGAGGCCGCACTTCCGCCAAAGGCCCACCACCTGTTCATCGGTCGCGATCTTGCCTTCGCGGACCTCACGCAAGGTGAGCTTTACTTCTTCGATCTGTTCCGGCGTGAGCCGGTACCGCGGCTCGTCCTTGCGGGCAAGCGAAAGCAGCATCTCGGCCGCCATATCTTGATCGGCTTCGGGAAGTTTGCGGACTTCGGCAATGGCCTGTTCGAGCAGCTTGGTCATATTAAATTTATATCACGGATGGAGGACTTGCGCACCTCACAGGGATGCCTGCAGCGCGCCCTTGCCGGCGTAGCGTGCTTCTTTGCCAAGCTCCTCTTCGATGCGCAGGAGTTGGTTGTACTTGGCGGTACGGTCGGAGCGCGCGAGCGAGCCGGTCTTGATCTGCCCGCAGTTCGTCGCCACCGCGAGGTCGGCAATCGTCGCGTCTTCCGTCTCGCCCGAGCGATGGGACATGACCGCGCGATAGGCGGCGCGATGCGCGGTCTCGACCGCGGCGAGCGTCTCCGTCAGCGTGCCGATCTGGTTCACCTTGACGAGGATCGCGTTGGCGACGCCCTTGGCGATGCCCTCGCGCAGCCGCTTCTCGTTGGTGACGAAGAGATCGTCGCCGACAAGCTGCACCTTGGCGCCGATACGGTCGGTCAGAATCTTCCAGCCGTCCCAGTCGTCCTCGGCCATGCCGTCCTCGATGGAGCGGATCGGGTAACGGGCGCAAAGCTCTGCGAGGTACTTCGCCTGCGCCTCGCCGTCGCGCGCCTTGCCCTCGCCTTCGTAAACATACTTGCCGTTCTTGAAGAACTCCGTCGCCGCGCAGTCGAGCGCGAAGAGCACGTCGTCGCCGGGCTTGTAGCCCGCCTTCTCCACGGCCTTGGTGACGAAGCCGAGCGCGGCGTCGGCGTCGTTCAGGTTCGGCGCGAAGCCGCCCTCGTCACCGACGTTCGTGTTGTGCCCGGCGTCGTGCAGCGCCTTCTTGAGCGTGTGGAAGATTTCCGCGCCCATGCGCAGGCCTTCGGCGAAACTCGGCGCGCCCACGGGCATGATCATGAATTCCTGGAAGTCGATCGGATTGTCGGCGTGCGCGCCGCCGTTCACGATGTTCATCATCGGCACCGGCAGCACGCGGGCGCTCGCGCCGCCCACATAGCGATAGAGCGAGAGCCCGGCCGATTGCGCGGCGGCCTTCGCCACCGCCAGCGACACGCCGAGGATCGCATTCGCGCCGAGCCGCCCCTTGTTCTCCGTGCCGTCGAGCGCGATCAGCGTCTCGTCGATCTTCGCCTGCTTGCCGGCGTCCATGCCGCCGATCGCGTCGAAGATCTCGCCGTTCGCGGCATCGACCGCTTTACGCACGCCCTTGCCGAGATAGCGGCCCTTGTCCCCGTCCCGGAGCTCCAGTGCCTCATGCGCGCCGGTCGAGGCGCCCGACGGCACCGCCGCCCGGCCGCGCGAGCCGTCTTCCAGGAGAACGTCCACCTCGACGGTCGGGTTGCCGCGGCTGTCGAGGATTTCGCGGGCGGTCAGGTCGATGATGGCGGGCATGGCGACTCCGAAAATGATGCGCGCTTCCTAGCCGATGGCGGCGCGGCCGAAAAGCCTTAACGGTCGAGTTGCGCCGTGACCGCGAGGAAGAGGCGGTCGTTCCCCTCGAAGCCGCGCACGGCCATGTTGAGGACGACGGCAAGCGACACCTTGCCGTCCCGGCGTGCGTAGGTATGGACCTCGCTGATCCCGTAGCCGAGTACGCAGTGGCGCGAGGCGGGGATCGTCCGGTCGTCGTTCAGCACCACAATCCGCTTGCCGCGCCGAAGCGTGAGACGGAAGCCCACGCCCTCCTCCCAGTCCACCTCCTGCGCGCACGGGATCGCTTCCGCGCGCCGCCCCGCGCGCGAGGTACGCGGCCAAGGGAAACGCTTCTCCTCCAGGTCCAGGCTCACGCGCCCGAGCTTCGCGTCCTCGAACGCAATCGAACGGGTGCCGGGCGACAGTCTCACGTCGCTGCTGATCGCAAACGTCTCTCCCGTGCGCGCGCCTTCATCGGCCGCAATCGGCGGGACGAGCAACTGGAAGTCATAAAGGCTGAGCGCCTTCGCGAACCGCTTTCCGGCAAAGCCAAGCAGCCATTCCCCGTAAGGCCGCGGGTCGTCGATCGGCGGGCTCTCTTTCCATGACTCAAGGCGGAGCGGCATGCCCGGCACGAGCCGGTCGGCAGCCACGTCGATCACATGGGCCTCCGCGACGAACTCACCGCCGTCGCCAACGCCGCCATACTGGATGAAGCCGAAGTAGCGGCCGTCCGGCGAGAAGCCGAGCACCTTGAGCGCCAGCGCTTCGGCGCCCGACGCGGCCGTAGGCGCGGCAAGGAGAAGAGCGATGAGGAGGCTGCGCAGCCACATGGTCTTTACCGAAGCAAAGGGTCTGCCTTTATAAGCCGAAAGCAGGTGTTATAGAGACCCATGTCCAAGTCGAAAAAGTCCGCGCTGAAAGACCTCTCCCTTCTCGGCAAACCCGCGAAGATCCCCGCATCGCCCGAGGAAGCGGTGCTGGAGCGCGTGCCCAATCCCCATCCCCACACCAACTATGTCGCGCGCTTTACGGCGCCCGAGTTCACCACGATCTGCCCCGTCACCGGCCAGCCCGACTTCGCGCTGCTGGTGATCGACTATGTCCCCGGCAGGTGGCTGGTGGAGTCGAAGTCGCTCAAGCTCTATCTGACAAGCTTCCGCAACCACGGCGCCTTCCACGAGGACTGCACGGTCGAGATCGGCAAGAAGCTCGTGAAACTGCTCGCGCCGAAGTGGCTCCGCATCGGCGGCTACTGGTATCCGCGCGGCGGCATCCCGATCGACGTCTTCTGGCAGCACGGCAAGCTGCCGGCCGGCATCTGGGTGCCGGACCAGAGCGTCGCGCCCTACCGCGGCCGCGGCTGAATTCAGAAGAAGATCGGCGCAAGCCCCGCAATGGCGATCCCAAGCGGCGTGACGTAGCGCAGCAAGCCGCGCAGCACAGCCGTCGCCACCGGGCCGAGCGCCAGCTCCGAGCGGATCAACTGCTCGCTCAGCCGCCAGCCCACGAAGACCGAGATCACGAATCCGCCGATCGGCAACATCGCATTCGAAGTCAGTTGGTCCGTCAGGTCGAAGAAGGTCGCTCCTTCGTAGCCCGGCAGCGCGCCGAGCGGAAACCAGTCGGCCCACAGATTGAATGAGAAGACCGAGGCGAGGCCAAGCAGCCAGCAGCTCCCCGCCGCCACGACGACCGCGGGCAAGCGCGACCAGCCGAACCGCCGCATCAGCCACGACACCGGCATTTCGAGCATCGAAATGGCGGATGCGAGCGCCGCCACGAACAGCAGGATGAAAAACGTGAACGCCGCGATTTCGCCGAACGGCATTTTCGCGAAAGCAAGCGGCAACGTGACGAACAAGAGCCCCGGCCCGCTCGCCGGATCGAGCCCGTTCGCGAACACGATGGGAAAGATGGCGAACCCGGCAAGGAAGCTGATCGCGGTGTCGCTCACGATCGTCACCAGCGCGACCTCACGCAGGCTGATCTCCGATCCGGCATAGGCGGCATAGACGATCATCAGCCCGAGCCCGACCCCGATCGAGAAGAAGCCGAGACCCACCGCTTCCAGTGCCGCGCGCCCGCTGAAGTGCTCGAAATCCAGCGAGAACATGAACCGGGTTGCCGCCGCCGCGTCGCCCTCGACGATCGAATAAATGGCAAGCCCGACGACCAGCACGAACAGGATCGGCATCAGAACCTTGACCGCCGCCTCAATGCCATGCGCGATCCCGCGCGCAACGATCGCCGCTGTGATCAGCATGAATGCAGCATGATGGAGCGCCATCCGCAGCGGCGCCGAAAGCAGCGCGTCGAACTGCGCCTGGACCTCGGCGGCGTCCGCGCTCGCCCGGCCTTCGAGAACGGCACCGAGCGCATAGGCGACGGTCCACCCGCCGATCACCGAATAGAAGCTCAGGATCAGATACGCCGCGAGCACGCCGAGCGAGCCTGCCAGAGCCCAATGCCGCGACGCGCCATGGGCATGCGCGACCGCCGCGATGCTCCCCGCGGCATCCGCCCGGCCGCGCCGCCCCAGGCTGAATTCCGCGAGCAGCAGCGGAAACACGATCAGCGCGAGCCCGGCGAGATAGAACAGGACGAACACGCTGCCGCCGTTCGTCCCCACCTCGTAGGGAAATTTCCAGATGCTGCCGAGCCCGACCGCCGACCCGATGGTCGCCAGAATAAAGCCGAGCCGGCCGGACCATCGTTCCTGGGTGTCGCTCATACCGGTTGCTATCCGTTCAGATTTGCCGTGGGTGCCGCAAGGTGAGTGCGCACCATAGACCGGTGAGGACCAGCGCGCCCGCACCGACCAGGAGCGAAGCCGTGGTGCCGATGATGCTCAGCCCGTATTTGTAGGCGACAGGCCCGGCTGCCTGGCCGAGGAAAAAGAAGGCCGCATGCATCGACGCCGCCATGCCCCGTGCGGACGGTGCGAGCTCCGTGACATAAACCTGGATCGGCCCGTGCAGCAGGTAGAACGCAAAGCCGAATAGCACGAAGATCGCGAACTCGATTTGCCACGGCGCGCGTATCGAAATGAGTGCTAGCCCCAGTCCCATGAGCGCGCCGCCCAGGAACATCGAGTATCGCTCCCGCACGTGGCGGACAAGCAGCGAAACCACGAACGTATAGATGAGGCCGCCGACGCCGAACCCTGCAATCACGACGCCGGCAATCGATGCCCGCGTCTCGCCGCCCGTATGCAGCAGCGCGGCCATGTGCGGAAAGAGACCGAAGAGAAACGTGCCTTCGAGAAAGACAGCCCCGAAGCAGACTTTCGCCGCCGGATTGGCGAAGATCGCCCGCAGATTTTCGATCTGCGCCGCGAACGTGAAACGTCCGCGCACGTCTTTCACCGCGCCCCGAAGCCAAAAAACCGTCGCAAGCAGCGCGACCGTTCCGATCGCCGCAGTCACCAGAAACACGCTGCGCCAGCCCGTGAGATCCGCGATGGCCCCCGATGCCGTGGCGCCGAGGATGTTTCCGAGCATGCCGGCCGCAAGCAGCCGGCCGATTGCGACCTGCCGCTCCTTGACGGGAACGAGATCGCCGGCAATCGCGAGCCCGATCGGGAAGATACCGCCGGCGGCGACCCCCGCCACGCCCCGCGCAACGAGCAGGGCGAGGAAATCGGTCGCCACCATGCCGGCGACGGCAGCCAGCACCATGACGAAGATACAGCCAATCATCATCCGGACCTTGCCGAACGTGTCGGCCATCGCCCCCAGCACCGGTTGCATCAGCGCATAGGGAACGGAGAAGGCCGTCGACAGCAACGCGGCAGTGGCGGGATCAACAAAGAGATCGGTGGCGATCTGCGGAATGACGGGATCGACGATGCGGGTGTTCAGCGCCCCGGCGAAGATCACGCAGGCGACCACGTTGAGAACGAAGATCATCGTGATGGACCGCGCTTGAGAATTCCGGATTGCGATCCCGGTCTTGACGACTCAGGATTTTGCAAGGCGATCGAACGCCTGCAATTGCTTCAGCAGGGACTCGAGCTCGCGGAGCGGCACCATGTTGGGTCCGTCCGACGGCGCGTTGTCGGGATCGGGATGCGTCTCGATGAAGACCGCCGCAACGCCCACGGCGACCGCCGCCCGCGCCAGCACCGGAACGAACCGGCGCTCGCCGCCCGACGCCGTGCCGCGGCCGCCCGGCTGCTGCACCGAATGCGTCGCGTCGAACACCACCGGCGCGCCCATCTCGCGCAGGATCGGCAGCGCGCGCATGTCGGAGACGAGCGTGTTGTAGCCGAACGAAACGCCGCGCTCGGTGACGAGCACGTTGCGGTTGCCGGCGCCGGTTACCTTGCTGATCACGTTCGCCATGTCCCACGGCGCGAGGAACTGGCCCTTCTTCACGTTCACGGCGCGGCCGGTCCGCGCAGCGGCGACCAAAAGATCCGTCTGCCGGCAAAGAAACGCGGGGATCTGCAGCACGTCGACGACTTCCGCGACCGATGCGCACTGCGAGGCGTCGTGCACGTCGGTCAGCACCGGCAGGCCGAGCTTCTCGCGGATCTCGGCGAACACGGGCAGCGCCGACTGCATGCCGACGCCGCGCGCGCTTCCCGCCGACGTCCGGTTCGCCTTGTCGAACGAGGTCTTATAGACGAGCCCGATCTTCAGCCGCCCGGCGATTTCCTTCAGCGCCGCCGCGACCTCGAGCGCATGCGCGCGGCTTTCCATCGCGCACGGCCCCGCGATCAGCGCGAGCGGCAGCTCGTTGCCGAATCGCACCGCACCGACGGAAACGACCGGATTGGGCTTGTGATCGGTGATGGGCTTGTTCACGGGCGGCACATTGCGGCGGCGGGCGGCGGGGGTCAACTCGCCTCGAAAACCAGCACCGCCCCGAATGCCGCCTCCGCCGGAACGACGAGCCTTCCGCCGGCCTCCCGCACCCGGATGCCGGCCTTCGCACACGCGGCTCGGAGCTTGTCCGGATCGTCGACCTTGAACGCCAGCGCAGCAAGCCGAAGCCCCTCGTCCGTCGGCGGCTCGAGACCATACGTGTCTCGGAAGCCTCGCCGGTCGAAGGCGAGAACCACGCCTCTCGGGGTACGCATCGTCAGGCCCAGCGAGCTTGCGTGCGGCGCGCGAACGCCGGTGAATGCTTCGAGAAATATGTGATGGTCGCTCGGATTCTCGGCGACCAGCGCGCACGCCGAAATCGCCTGCGCGCCGTTTGCATGCCGCTGCAACGCAGGCGACCAGAAATTCTCCGGATGCGTCTGCTTGCAGGTGAAGAAGGCCGCGTGCGGCGACGCCGGATAGCGCGCGAACGCGAGGGAAAATCCCACCTCGGTATCCGATCCGTCGGCCCGCTTTCCCTTGCGCGAGAAATTCAGGAGATCAAAACCGCCGAACCCTGCCTGCTCCAGCGCAGTCTTGTCGGCGGCCGTGTTATCACTTTCCAACACCATGCAGGAAAGTCCCTCGCCCGCCTGCGCGAGGAAATCGCGATTGAAGGCGCCGAACGAAAACGCCTGCTCGCTGTGCGGCGGGATTTTCTCCGGCTCCGCCGCCGTGAGAATCTCGAGAAAGAATCCCGGCAGTTGCACCAGCCGGTTATGCGTGCCCCAAGGGTGCTGATTGCGCGCGCCGACCGTGAAGCCGAGCCGGCCGTAGAAATCGGCCGCCGCCTCAAGGTCGCGCACCACGTGCACGACGTGATCCAGCCCACGCGCCATCGGCCGTTTCTCCCCGCTTGATGCAAATCAATGATAGGAGACGCGCCGGTTTTCTATATAGATAAATCGATAAACGGAAAGGCTGGTCGTGCATTCCGTTGCGGCATGGCAGCGTGGATATGGCCTGCGGCGCTGGCTCGCGCCGGTGCTGGTGCTCGTCTTTGCCCTCTCGGGACTCACTCATGCCGCCGCCGGCGAACACGCGGTTTCCGCCGCAGCCCATTCGCACGAGATCGTCACGGTCGATCACGATTCCGGCGCGCCCTGCGACCCGGAGCATGACGGCGAGCCGCACGACATGAATTGCGGCACAACGGGCGCCTGTCCGTTCTGCGCGCCGCTTACATGGCCAGCGTTCCTCGTGCCGCCGTCTGCGGAGTTGGCCGCGATCCCGCGCGAAGCGGCGCATCTCAGCCGCATCCTCTCGCCCCACCTGCGTCCGCCGGAATTCCTCCCGAACGCCTGACCCGGCGCGCCGCTTCCGGCGCACCGGACGAATCCGCCCGGCCCTGGCCGGCGCGATCCCGTCACGTTCCGGAGAATCTTGTCATGCAACACCTCACCACCCGCCGCGGCTTCATTGCCGGCCTCGGCTTTGGCGGCGTCAGCCTGTACGGCCTGTGGGCCGCCTATGGCGCGGCGCCCGGCCCGCTCACGCTGCTCGGCCTCAACTCACATCCCGGCGACGATCACGGCGAAGCCGGCCACGGCACCGAAGCCGGCCACGCGGGCCACGGCGCCGCCGCGCATGGCTCGCCGGCCGACGAATTCCGCCGCGGCCTCGACGAATTCGTCGCGCGCTACCGCCTGCCCGACGGCATCGTCCATCCCCGACCGCTCGATCAAGGCCATCATGCCGGGCACGGTGCGCACAACGACAGCGGCCCGCTCGAAGTCTATCTGCTCGCCGAGAAATGGTTCTACGAGCCGGCGCATCTGCGCCTCGACGCCGGCGCCGCCTATCGCTTCCGCATGATGGCGGCCGACGTCTCGCACGGCGCCTCGATCCAGTTCGGTCGCGGCGGCCGCATGATCCGGCTGCGTCCGAACGTCGTCGCCGAGATGGAGGCCACGTTCGAGCGGCCCGGCAGCTTCCTTGTCTATTGCACCGTCTATTGCGGGCAGGCGCATGACTTCATGCAAGCCCGCATCGACGTGGTCTGAAGCGGAGGAACGATCATGACCGATTCAGTGAAGGCGCGCCTCGCCGCGCTCCCCGCTTCCGATCGCCGCCTGCTGCGCGCGATCTCCGCCGCCGCGCTCACAGCCCTTGCGCTCGGCATCCTTGGCGGCCTGCTGACCGCGCTCGCGCGCGGCGGCCTTATCGAGGTCCTGCCGGAGACGGCCTACCGCTATCTCACCGTCCACGGCGTCAGCATCTTCTTCTACTGGCTCTACCTCGCGCAGACCGCGCTCCTGCTCGGCTTCGCCGCAATCGAAGATGAACGCGGCCTCGCCCGGCGCGGCCTGGCGCACGCCGGATTCGTCGCGATGGTCGCGGGCTTCCTCTTCAGCATGGCCGGCGCGCACATGGGCACGCCGCTCCTTTACGACGGCGCGCCGGCGCTCGCCGCCGACAAGCCCCTGACGCTCCTCGTCTTCAATGCCGGCTATCTGCTGCTCGGCCTCGGCCTGATGGCGACGCCGGCCGCCGCCATCGCCACGCTCCTGCGCCCGCGCCGCGAAGGCCGGCAGGCGACGATGAGCGCAGTCGGCTTCGCCCTGTTCGCCTGGGCCGGGTTCCTGATCGTCAGCGGCTTCGCCGCGCTCCACGCTTTCGTCCCCGGCACGCTCTGGGCGCTCGGGCTGGCACCCTTCCCCGCCGCGCAGGGCACGAACTGGCACATCCTCTTTCACAACATGCACTACCTGCCGCTGATGGCGACGGTCCTTATGTGGTACGTGCTCATGCACGCGCTCACCGGGGCGAAATCGGTGTTCGGGGAACGCTTCTCGAAGATCGTGTTCTCGGCTTATCTGGTCTTCGTGCCGCCGACTTCGCTCTATCACATGTTCCTCGAGCCGAACCCGCCGGGCGCGGTGCGGGTGACGGGCTCGCTGCTTTCGCTCTTCGTCAGCGTGCCGACGCTCACCGCCTTCCTCATCATCGTCGCCTCGCTCGAAGTGCATGCGCGTGCGAACGGCGCGCGCGGCCTGTTCGGCTGGCTCGCCATGCTGCCCTGGCGCCATCCCGCCATGGCGGCGGCGGGCCTCGCCGTGGTCAACATGGCGCTCGGCCTCGTCTTCGCCTTCGTGCTGATCCAGGAGAAGCTTGCGCCGCTCCTGTCCGACACGTTCTTCGTGCCCGCCTATTTCCACTTCTTCACCGTGGGCACGGTGAGCCTCACGCTGCTCGCCGCCTTCGCCGTGATGCTGCCGGCGCTCGGCGGCCGCGCGCTGCCGCGGCCCGGGCTCCTGCGCCTCATGCCGTGGCTCGCGACCGCGGGCCTCCTGCTGTTCGGCGGCGCTGGCGTGGCGGCCGGCTATCTCGGCGTGCCGCGCCGCGTGATCGACATTTCCTATGCCGGCGAGGCGCCCGCGGTCTGGCACACGCTGATGGCGGTGGTCGGCGCGGGCGGCATCCTGATGGCGCTCGCACTGTTCGCATTCGCCACGGGCGTTGCGATTTCGCTCCTGCCGCGACGGACGGCCGGCCCTGAGCCCGCGGAGTTCTCCGTCGCCTGGGGCGGCGCAGCACTCCGTCCGGGTGCAGCGGCCTGGACCGGGCCGGCATCGGTGCTCGCCATCGTCGCCGGCATGTATGTCTTCACCGCCATCGGCTTCGAGCTGATGCGGAGCCTGCCCGTCGCCGCGACCGGCGGCGGCGCGCACTGATTATGGAGATCGAGATGAACGAGGATTTCTGGCTCATCCTGCCGGTGGCTGCGGTCTGGGCGCTGCTCGCCGTGGTCTATGCGCTCGCGCCCTGGGGCGACATGATCGGCTACGCGCGCGTCTGGGGCTTCGGCTCGCTCTTGTTCCTGCTGCTCGCCGGACTCCTGCTGCGGCGGGCGCGCTCCTGAAGCTGGCAGAGCCGGCTCAGACCAGCCGGCTCTGATCCACCGCCGCGCCGATGAACGAGGCGAACAGCGGGTGCGGCTCGAACGGCCGCGACTTCAGCTCGGGGTGAAACTGCACGCCGATGAACCATGGGTGATCGGGGTACTCGATGATCTCCGGCAGCACGCCGTCCGGCGACATGCCCGAGAACCGCATGCCCTTGCTCTCCAGCCGGTCGCGGTAGGCTGTGTTCACCTCATAACGATGGCGGTGCCGCTCGGAGATTTCCGTCGCCCCGTAAATTTCCGCGACCCGGCTTCCCTTCGCGAGCCGCGCCGGGTACGCCCCGAGCCGCATGGTGCCGCCGAGATTGCCGCCTGCTTCCCGCCGCAGCAGTTCGTTGCCTTTCAGCCATTCCGTCAGCAAGCCGACGACCGGCTCCTTGCACGGACCGAATTCGGTCGAGTTCGCGCCGGTCACGGCGGCGAGGTTTCGCGCCGCCTCGATCACCGCCATCTGCATGCCGAAGCAGATGCCGAAATAGGGCACGCCACGCTCGCGGGCGAACTGCGCCGCGCGGATCTTCCCCTCCGCGCCGCGCTGCCCGAAGCCGCCGGGCACCAGAATGCCGTTCACGTGCTCGAGGAACGGTGCAGGATCTTCGCGCTCGAAAATCTCCGACTCGATCCAGTCGAGCTTGACGCGCACCTTGTTGGCGATGCCGCCGTGCGACAGCGCCTCGATCAGCGACTTGTAGGCGTCCTTCAGCCCTGTGTATTTGCCGACCACCGCGATCGTCACGTCGCCTTCCGGGTTGCGGACACGCTCGTTGATCGTCGCCCAGCGCGACAACTCCGGCTCGCGCGCCTTCTCGATCCCGAACGCCGCAAGTACTTCGCGGTCGAGCCCGGCGTGATGATAAGCCTCCGGCACCGCATAGATGTTATCAGCGTCTCGCGCCTCGATGACCGCGCTTTCCCGCACGTTGCAGAACAGTGATAACTTCCGCCGCTCTTCGCGCGGGATCTCCCGGTCGGTCCGGCACAGCAGAATGTCGGGCTGGATGCCGATCTCGCGCAGCTCCTTCACCGAATGCTGCGTCGGCTTGGTCTTCAGCTCGCCCGCGCTCGGAATGAACGGCAGCAGCGTCAGGTGAATGTAGATCGCCTGGTTGCGCGGCAGCTCGTTGCCGAGCTGGCGGATCGCTTCGAAGAACGGCAGCCCCTCGATGTCGCCTACCGTGCCGCCGATCTCGACCAGCACGAAATCGAAGCCTTCGTTGCCGTCGAGGATGAATTCCTTGATCGCGTTGGTGACATGCGGAATGACCTGGATCGTCGCGCCGAGATAGTCGCCGCGCCGCTCCTTGGCGAGGATCTCCTGGTAGATGCGCCCGGTGGTGATGTTGTCGTGCCGCGTCGCCGGCCGGCCGGTGAAGCGCTCGTAGTGGCCGAGATCGAGGTCGGTCTCAGCACCGTCGTCGGTGACGAACACCTCGCCGTGCTGGTAGGGGCTCATCGTCCCCGGATCGACGTTGAGATACGGATCGAGCTTGCGCAGCCGCACCGAGTAGCCGCGCGCCTGCAGGAGCGCGCCGATCGCTGCCGATGCCAGACCCTTGCCGAGGGAAGAGACCACGCCGCCGGTGATGAAAATGTACCGCGCCATGGGACCCAAGCTTTAGCTCTCCCGACTCGATTCGACGAGCAAATTCGCCCGCCGTTCACGCGAAAAATCGAAGGGCCGGAAATCCGGCCCTTGCGTTTGGTTACTTCGACTGTGGCACCTGCGGCCCCGAGGGCGCCGGAGGCTTCAGTTGATCCAGGATGCTGCCGCCCGGAGCGGTCTGCCCCGGCTGCGGCTCGCCGATGATCGAAACCGGCTGCCGGCCCCAGCCAGCCCAGATCGACAGCGCCAAGCTGGTGAAGAAAAACACCCCTGCCAAACCTGCGGTGGCCTTCGTCAGCACGTTGGACGTGCCCCGCGTGGTCATGAAACCGCCGCCACCGCCGATGCCAAGCCCGCCGCCTTCCGATTTCTGCAGCAGCACGACGCCGATCAGCGCAAGCACGACCAAGAGATGGATCACGATCAGGACGGTTTGCATCGAATTCCCTTCACTACGGCCCGGCGGACCGCATACACGATCGGCCAGACCGTTTCCACCTCGGTACAAGCCCCGCGCGCGGCCGACCGCTACATCGGTCCTCGAGCCCGCGATTGCAAGCCCTTCATCCGATTCGCGAATTTCATCATGAAGAAGTGGAACTGGGAGATTTAACGATAAGCTGCTGCAATCTTGAGAAAATCTTCGGCCTTCAGGCTGGCGCCGCCGACCAGCGCCCCGTCGACATCGCCCGCGTGCAAGAGCTCGCGCGCATTCTCCGGCTTCACGGAGCCGCCGTAGAGGACGCGCGTGCCTGCCGCAGCCTCGCCCAAGCGCGCCGCAAGCTCGCGGCGGATCACGCCGTGCACCTCCGCCACGTCGCTCACCGTCGGCGTGAGCCCCGTGCCGATGGCCCAGACGGGCTCGTAGGCGACGACGAGGTTCGCAGGGTTCGCGCCGTCCGGCACCGAGCCCTTGAGCTGCTCGGCGACCACCGCGAGCGTTCTGCCGGCCTCCCGTTCGGCTCGGGTCTCCCCCACGCAGACGATCGCGAGCAGCCCCGCGCGCCACGCGGCCTCGGCCTTCGCGCGCACGAGCGCGTTGCTCTCGCCGTGGTCCGCGCGCCGCTCCGAGTGCCCGACGATCACGGCAGCCGCGCCGGCGTCGCGCAGCATCTCCGCGGACAGATCGCCGGTGTGCGCACCCGACGGCTTGGGATGGCAATCCTGCGCGCCGATTGCGACCTTCGAGCCGCGTGCGCGCTCCGCGAACTCCGCGATCAGCGTCGCCGGCGGACACACGAGGAGATCGATCCGGCCCGCGAGCGCGCCGTCGAAACCTTCAATCGTTTTCGCAAGTTCCGCGACGGAGCTGCGAAATCCATTCATCTTCCAGTTGCCCGCCACCAGCGGACGCCTTGCACCAGCCATCGCCGCCTCCGAAAACCCTTCGCGAGGCCGGTAGCAGACCCCACCGGAGCGCGCAAACCGCGGATTTCCAGCCGTTGCGGCGCTGCATCGCGATCCCTATGATCGCGCCGCTTTTCAACCTCGGATCGGAAATCGCATGCTCGAAGTTCTACGCAAAGCCGCGGGAGGCACCGTCGCCAAAATCCTCATGGGCCTCCTGGTTTTATCGTTCGCGATCTGGGGCATCGGCGACGTTTTTCGCGGATTCGGTTCGCGCGATCTGGCCAAGATCGGCTCCACGGTGATCGACATCGAGACGTTCCGGCAGCTTTACCAGGAGCGGCTGCAGGCGGTGAGCCGGCAACTCGGACGCGGAATCACCCCCGAGCAGGCGCGATCCATCGGTCTCGACCGCCAATTGCTCGGCGAGCTCATGTCGGAAGCGGCACTGGATGAGAGAACGCGTCAACTCGGCCTCAGCGCCAGCAACGAGACGCTGCTTGCGCGCATCCATGCCGATCCCGCGTTCAAAGGTGCGAACGGCAACTTCGACCCCGCCCGCTTTTACGAAACCCTGCGGTCGGCAGGCTATACCGAGGCACGCTACATCGATGCAGAACGGCGCCTGATGCTGCGTCAGCAGTTCACGCGTGCGCTCAGCGGCAACCTGAACGCGCCGGCAACGCTGGTCGAGGCAGTCCGCCGTTTCGAGAGCGAGCAGCGTTCAGTCGAGTTCGTCACCCTTGACCGCGATCAGGTGAAGGACATTCCCTCGCCCTCCGCCGCGGAGCTCGAAGCCTACTTCAAGGAAAACCAGGCCGCCTTCCGGGCGCCCGAATATCGCAAGCTGGTGGTGCTTCCGCTTACCGCGGACTCGCTTGCCGATCAGATCGACGTTCCGGAAGCGGAGCTGCAGCAATCCTATGCGCAGCTGAAAGACCGGCTCGCAACTCCGGAACGCCGCGAGGTGGAGCAAATCCTGTTTCCGAACGCCGAAGAAGCCGCCGCCGCGCATAAACGCATCGCGGACGGCGCGAAGTTCGAGGACATCGTTGCCGAACGGAAGCTCGCCGCCAGCGACGTTGCGCTCGGCACGGTCGCCAAGCGGGAAATCCTCGATCCGAAAATCGCAGACGCCGTCTTCTCGCTGCCCGAAGGACAAGTGAGCGAGCCGATTGCCGGCCGCTTCGGAACGGTGATCGCCCGCGTGCTCAAGATCGAGCCGGGGAAAGAACCCGCGTTCGATCAGATCAAGGACGAGCTCCGCAAGGACCTCGTCAATCGCCGCGCCCGCACCATGATCCTCGACCTGCACGACAAGATCGAAGACGAGCGCGCGGCCGGCACGCAGCTCGGCGAGGTCGCGACCAAGCTCGGGCTCAAGGTTATCAGTGTGGAGGCGATCGACCGCAGCGGCCGCGGGCCGGATGGCAAACCGGTCGAGGGTATTCCCGCTTCTGATCAGGTTATCAGCGACGCATTCGATAGCCAGGTGGGGATCGAGGCCGACCCGATGGAATCCGGGGACGGCGGCTACGTCTGGTTCGATCTGGTGTCGGTCACACCCTCGCGCGACCGCACGTTTGACGAGGTTCGCGAGCGTGTAGAGACTGCTTGGTATGACGAACAGATAACAAAGAAACTCGGCGAGCACGCCAATCAGGTCCGCGAGCGGCTGGATGCCGGCGAGCCGTTCGAGAAGGCCGCACCCGGCCTGAAAGTCGAGACGCAGGAAAAGCTGCGCCGGAACGCGACCGCGGACGGCCTCGATCGTGCAGCGCTCGCGCGCATCTTCGAGACGCCGCAAGGCAAGGCCGGCATTGCGGCCGCTGCCGATGGCGTCGGTCGCGTGGTGTTCCGCGTGACCGCCGTCGAAACGCCCGCCGGCGCGGCGGCATCGCAGCAGATCTCGAATCTGAATCTCGGCCTTCAGGACGACCTGCTCGTCCAGTACGTCCTGCACCTGCAGAGCACGCTCGGCGCCCGCGTGAACGAGACGGCACTGCAGAGCGCCACCGGCCTCTCCAGGAACTGAGCATGGACATCCTGCCCGCCGCAGCGGCCTTCGCGGCCCGCTATGACCGTGGCGAGCCGCAGCTTGTCTGGACGACGCTCGTCGGCGATCTCGAAACGCCGGTTTCCACCTTTCTGAAGCTCTGCTCCGGCAAGCCGCATTCGTTCCTGCTGGAGTCGGTGGAAGGCGGCGCCGTGCGCGGCCGCTACTCCATCCTCGGCTTCGCGCCCGACATCGTCTGGCGCAGCAACGGCAGCAAGGCGGAGATCAACCGCAATCCCGGCGAGCAGCCGGACTCCTTCGTGCCGTGCGCCGAGCCGCCGCTGCAGGCGCTGCGGTCGCTGCTGACCGAGTCCAAGCTGGACATCCCGCCCGAGTTGCCGCCCATGGCCGCCGGCGTTTTCGGCTATCTCGGCTACGACACCGTGCGCCTGATGGAGCGCCTGCCGGATGCCAAGCCGGACAGGATCGGCACCGCCGATGCCGAGCTGCTGCGGCCGACGATCGTCGTCGTCTTCGACGCGGTGCGGGATTCCATCACCGTCGTGACGCCGGTGCGGCCGGCGGCGGATGTTCCGGCTGCGCAAGCCTACGAAACGGCCCTCGACCGCCTCGTCCGCGTCGTCCGCGATCTCGACGCGCCGATCCAGAAATCGACGCCCGCCGTGTGGTCCGAGCCCGGCCCCGTTCAGCCGGCTTCCAACACGCAGGCCGCCGATTACGAGGCAATGGTCCGCCGCGGAAAGGAATACATATCAGCAGGTGATATCTTCCAGGTGGTGCTGTCGCAGCGCTTCGAAGCGCCCTTCACGCTTCCTCCGTTTGCGCTCTACCGCGCGCTACGCCGGGTGAACCCCGCCCCCTTTCTTTATTTCCTGGATTTCGGCGGCTTCGCCATCGCCGGCTCCAGTCCGGAAATTCTCGTCCGCGTCCGCGACGGCAAGGTGACGATCCGGCCGATCGCCGGCACCCGCCCGCGCGGCGCGACGCCGGCCGAGGATCGTGCGCTCGCCGATGAACTGCTGGCGGACCCGAAGGAGCGCGCCGAGCACCTGATGCTCCTCGACCTCGGCCGCAACGACGTCGGCCGCGTCGCCCGGATCGGCACCGTGAAGGTGACTGAGAAGTTCGAGCTCGAGTTCTATAGCCAGGTGATGCACATCGTCTCCAACGTCGAGGGCGAGCTCGACGCGCGCCACGACGCCCTCGATGCGCTGATCGCCGGCTTCCCGGCGGGCACCGTCTCCGGCGCGCCCAAGGTGCGGGCGATGGAGATCATCGACGAGCTCGAGCGCGACCGTCGCGGCGTCTATGCGGGCGCGGTCGGCTATTTCGGCGCCGACGGCTCCATGGATTCCTGCATCGTGCTCCGCACCGCGCTCATCAAGGACGGAAAGATGTACGTGCAGGCCGGCGCCGGCATCGTCGCCGACTCTGACCCCGCCTCCGAGCAGCGCGAATGCGAGAACAAGGCCCGCGCCCTCTTCCGGGCGGCCGAGGAAGCCGTCCGCTTCGCCGCCACCGCCAAGAGCGACCAATGAAGCGATCCGGCCCTCACATTATCTATCCGGCGCCTCGCCGCTTGACGCCGGCCAAGCCGGGGTGGCACGCAAGGTCCCGGGGCTGAGAGCCATGCCGAAAGTCACCATCGTCGACAACTACGACAGCTTCACCTGGAACCTCGTGCATGCGCTGGGCGCGCTCGGGGCCGAGGTAGAAGTGCATCGCAACGATGCCGTCACCGTCGACGAGATCGCGGCGAAGAAGCCGGACGCGATCGTCATCTCCCCCGGCCCCGGCACGCCCGACGATTCCGGCATCTCGCTCGAAGTCGTCCGCCGCCTCGGTGAGACGACGCCGATCCTGGGCGTCTGCCTCGGCAACCAGACCATCGGCCAGGTCTATGGCGGCAAGGTCGTGCGCGGCCCCGAGCCGGTGCACGGCAAGCTCTCGAAGATCCGCCACACCGGCCAGAGCGTCATGCGCGGCATCAACGGGCCGTTCGAGGCAACACGGTATCACTCGCTGATCGTCGAGCGCACCTCCGCGCCCGACGCCCTCACGATCACCGCTGAAACCGAGGACGGCCTCATCATGGGCCTCTCCCACAAGTCACTCCCGGTGCACGGCGTGCAATTCCATCCCGAAAGCATTGCCTCCGAGCAGGGCCAGACCATCCTGAAGAATTTCCTCGATCTCGCCGCCGCCTGGAATGCGGCGCACCGCGCCTGAAGGTCGCTCATGGAACGCTTTCGCGCGCTGATCAGCAAGGTCGCTTCCGGCGGCGCGCTCACGCGCGACGAGGCCGCGCACGCCTTCGACAAGATGATGTCGGGCGAGGCGACGCCCGCGCAGATGGGCGGCCTCCTCATGGCGCTCCGCGTCCGCGGCGAGACCGTCGACGAGATCACCGGCGCGGTCGCGACCATGCGGGCGAAGATGCTGCCCGTCGTCGCCCCCGCCGACGCGATCGATGTGGTCGGCACCGGCGGCGACGCCGCAGGCTCCTACAATATCTCCACCTGCGCCGCCTTCATCGTCGCCGGCGCGGGCGTGCCGGTCGCCAAGCACGGCAACCGCGCCCTCTCCTCGCGCTCCGGCGCGGCCGACGTGCTCGCCGCGCTCGGCATCAACATCGAGCTCGATCCCGACCATATTGCGCGCTGCATCCGCGAGGCGGGCATCGGCTTCATGTTCGCCCCCTCGCATCACCCGGCAATGAAGCACGTCGGCCCGACCCGCGTGGAGCTCGGCACGCGCACGATCTTCAACCTGCTCGGCCCCCTCTCCAATCCCGCAAACGTAAAGCGGCAGATGGTCGGCGTGTTCGCGCGCCCCTGGGTGGAGCCGCTCGCCCATGTGCTGGCCGCACTCGGTAGCGAGCGTGCATGGGTCGTGCACGGCTCCGACGGCCTGGACGAGATCACGACCACGGGCCCGACCTACGTCGCCGAACTGTCCGGCGGCAAGGTCAGCGCGTTTGAAGTCGCGCCCGAGGATGTCGGGGTCAAGCGCGCCGCCTCCGCCGAGTTGAAAGGCGGCGACGCGACGGCGAACGCCGCGGCCCTGCGCAACGTCCTCGACGGCAAATCGGGCCCCTTCCGCGACATCGCTCTGATGAACGCCGCCGCCGCGCTGGTGGTGGCCGGCAAGGGCGGCACCCTGCCCGACACCATGAAGCTCGCGGTCCAGTCGGTCGATTCCGGGGAAGCAAAAAAGCGGCTTGACCGGCTGGTTGCGGTCTCCAACAAATAACGAATGGACGTCCTGGAGCGCATCGGCGCCTACAAGCGCGAGGAGATCGCGGCGGCCAAGCGCGCGCGCCCGCTTTCCGCGCTTGAAGCCGACGCCCGCGCCGCGTCCGCGCCGCGCGGCTTTCTCGCCGCGATCGAGCACAAACTCGCAGCGGGTGATTACGCGCTGATCGCCGAGATCAAGAAGGCAAGTCCATCGAAGGGCCTGATCCGCCCCGACTTCGATCCGCCGTCGCTCGCCCGCGCCTATGAGGCCGGCGGCGCCGCCTGCCTCTCCGTCCTCACCGACGGCCCTTCGTTTCAGGGCGCGCCCGAGTTTCTCCGCGCAGCCCGCGGCGCGACTTCGCTGCCGGCGCTCCGCAAGGACTTTCTCTACGAGCCCTATCAGGTCGTGGAGTCGCGCGCGCTCGAAGCCGACTGCATCCTCATCATCATGGCCGCCGTCGATGACGCCGCGGCCCGCGATCTGCTCGCCGCCGCGAAGGAATGGGGCATGGATGCACTCATCGAGGTCCACGACGACGCCGAGCTCGATCGCGCGCTCACGCTCGATGCGCGTCTCATCGGCATCAACAACCGCGACCTCCGCACCTTCGAGACGACGCTCGCCACCACCGAGCGGCTGGCTCCCCGCGTGCCGAAGGACCGCGTCATCGTCGGCGAAAGCGGCATCTTCGCCCCGGCAGACCTCTCCCGGCTCGCCCAGGCGGGCGTGCGGACATTCCTCGTTGGCGAAAGCCTCATGCGGCAGCAGGATGTCGCAGCCGCCACCCGCGCATTGCTGACGAAAGAGCCCGTCCGCGCGAGAACCGCATGACTTTCCCTCCCCTAAAGGGGAGGGATCGGGTAGAAGGAACGCCATGGCGAAATCGCTTACCCACATCGGCGAAAGCGGCGAGGCGCGCATGGTCGACGTCTCGGAAAAGGCCGCGACCGAGCGCCAGGCCGTCGCCGAAGGCAAGGTGGTGATGAGCCGGGAGACGCTCGATCTCGTGCTGTCGGGCGATACGAAGAAGGGCGATGTCTTCGCCGTCGCGCGCATCGCCGGCATCATGGCGGCGAAGCGGACTTCCGAGCTGATCCCCCTTTGTCATCCCCTGCCGATAACCAAGACGGAAGTGCAGATCGGTGTCGATTCCGACCTGCCTGGCCTCCTCGTCCGCGCGGTGGTGAAGGTCACCGGACAGACCGGCGTGGAGATGGAAGCGCTCACCGCCGTTTCCGTTGCATGCCTGACCATCTACGACATGGTGAAGGCGGTCGAGCGCGGCATGCGCATCGAAGGCATCCGTTTGCTGGAAAAATCCGGCGGCCGCTCCGGCCATTGGCGCGCCGACCAGTGATCGAGATTTCCTTCCCGGACTGATGGCCGATGGCTGAGCAGCTTCTTCCGGTTGCCGACGCCCTCGCCCGCGTCCTCGATGGCGCGCAACTGCTCGGCGTGGAAGAGGTCGCCGTCGGCGAAGCGCACGGCCGCGTACTCGCCTCCCCGCTCACGGCGCTGCGCACCCAGCCGCCAGCCGACGTTTCCTCCATGGACGGCTACGCGGCGCGTGCCGCCGATCTCGCCAGCGAAGCGACGCTGAAGGTCGTCGGCGAGTCCGCCGCCGGCCGGCCGTTCTCCGGAACGATCAAGCCTGGCGAAGCCGTGCGCATCTTCACCGGCGCCATCATTCCCGACGGCGCCGATACCGTCGTGATGCAGGAAGAGGCGAAGGCCGCCGCCGGCCAGGTGACGCTCCCCGCAACGCGCGCCGGCCGTTATGTGCGCAAACGCGGTCTCGACTTCGCCGAAGGCCAGACGTTGCTGCCCGCCGGCCGCCGTCTCACGGCGCGCGATGCGGGCCTCGCCGCCGCCACCGACCATGCGCGTGTCTCCGTCGCCCGGCGTCCGCGCGTCGCCATCATCGCGACCGGCGACGAGCTGGTGGCGCCCGGCACCGGCGGCGACCCGAACCGCATCGTCGCCTCGAATCCGATCGCACTCGCAGCGCTCCTCCGCCAGGAGGGCGCGTTCGTCTCCGATCTGGGCATCCTGCCCGACAAGCTCGATGCGATTTCCGCCGCGATCCGCCTCGCCCGCCACAATGTCGATGTCCTCATCACGCTCGGCGGCGCTTCGGTCGGCGACCACGACCTGATCGCACCCGCGCTCAAGGCCGAAGGCATCGACCTCGCCTTTCATCGTGTGGCGATCCGGCCCGGCCGCCCGCTTCTTCTCGGCGTCGCCGGCCCGCTGCGGATCCTGGGCCTGCCGGGCAATCCGGTCTCTTCTTATGTGTGCGCGCTGCTTTTCATCGTGCCGCTGCTCCGCAGGCTGCAGGGCCGCACCGACTTTGCGATCCCGCTCGAGCCGGCCGTGCTCGGCCGCGATCTGCCGGAGAACGACCAGCGGCAGGATTATCTCCGCGCCCGCATCGAGCGCGGCCCGGACGGCCGGCTGGTCGCCACCGCCCACGACCGGCAGGACAGCTCGATGGTCGCCCTTCTCGTCGGCTCCGACGGCCTCCTCGTCCGCCCTCCGCACGCGCCCGCCGCCAGGGCCGGTGAGCCCTGCGAGGTGCTGCTTTTCAAAGATTAAGCCGCAGCGCCTTCAGGAATCCCGTCATGCCCGCGCTTATCAACGCGGCCGGCAGCAAAATTGGCTCCTTTTAACCTCCGGGTAGGCCGAATCGCGCTTTGGCTGGGCCCCATTAGGGCTTGCGGAACACAACCAGAACAGCTACAAGTGTTCATGGTCTGTTTCGATTCTCACGCCGAATTGCACAGGGGCAGGTTCCGCCGATGCTGACTCGCAAACAATACGAGCTTCTCCGCTTCATCCACGAGCGGCTGAAGGAGTCGGGCGTGCCGCCCTCCTTCGAGGAGATGAAGGAGGCGCTCGACCTCCGCTCCAAGTCCGGCATCCACCGGCTGATCACCGCGCTCGAGGAGCGCGGCTTCATCCGCCGGCTGCCGAACCGCGCCCGTGCGCTCGAGGTCATCCGCCTGCCCGACGCTGCGGCTCCGGGCCTCGGCAACAGCCGCCGCGGCTTCTCGCCGAACGTGATCGAAGGCAGCCTCGGCCGCGTCCGCGCGCCGGTCACCGAGGATGATGCCACCCGCCCGATCGCGGTGCCGGTCATGGGCCGCATCGCCGCGGGTACGCCGATTTCCGCGATCCAGAACCGCAGCCATACGATCCATGTGCCGCCGGAGATGCTCACCACCGGCGAGCACTTCGCCCTCGAAGTACGGGGCGACTCCATGATCGAGGCCGGTATCTTCGAAGGCGATCTCGCGCTCATCAGGAAGAGCGACACCGCCGACACCGGCGACATCGTCGTCGCCCTCGTCGACGACGAGGAAGCCACCCTCAAGCGCCTGCGCAAGAAGGGCATGTCGGTCGCGCTCGAAGCGGCAAACCCCGCTTACGAGACGCGCATCTTCGGCCCCGACCGCGTGCGCATCCAGGGCAAGCTCGTCGGCATCTTCCGCCGCTACTGATCACTCGTCGCCCGCGTCCGTGGCGTCGGGCGGATCGTCCGGATTTTCCGTCGTGGCGTTTGCGTTGCGGTCGGGCGCCGCAGCCGGCGTGCGCCTGCCTTCCAGCCGCGACAGGGCCTGTGCATCGGCCGGACGCCTGCGCGCGTACCACGGCCGGTCCGCATAAGGCTCCCGCGCTGCTTCCGCGATCCATTTCCCGTCCACGCGCCGGAGCGAGACGGCGCCCGTGCTCGCAAGCATGCCGCGGTCGACCACCGGCGCAACGCAACTCTCCGGCGCAGAGAGACCCGTGACAACGAGCGCCGCATCGCGGCAGTTGCCATCGAACGCCTCGGGCTTCCGCACCACCGCCACGAGCGCGCCATCCCGGAGCCGCGCCGTGCACGCCGAAGCATCGCAGGCAAAGCCGCGCGCGAGCTCCGCACCCGCCTTGCGGCCGTCCGCATCGGCGGCAAGCCAGTTCTCCGCCGCAAGCCGCGCCCGCCGCGCATCGAGGATTGAGATCCGCCCTTCCCCATCGGCGATCCGCGCCGCAACCGCCTTTGCGTCTGTTTCCACGATCACGTCCGGCCGCGGCGCCGTGACGGCGAGCAGAAACGCCATCGCCATCAGCGGCACGCCCGCGAGACGGATGCGCGTCGCCGGCAGCATGAACAGCAGGAAGCCGAACGTCCCGAGCAAGAGCGCTCCCGCCCCGAACGCCGCGAACCGTCCGTCCGCGCCGGGAAGCGCTGCGACCCAGTGGGCGATCCTGAGCATCCCCTCGATCCCGGCACCCATGATCTTCCAGCCGAAGGCGTCGTAGCCAAACGGCAGGAGCAGCATGGAGAAAAGCCCCATCGGCATGATGACGAAGGAGGTGAGCGGCATGGCGAGGAGGTTCGCCAGCACGCTGTAGGGCGCGACGCGCTGGAAATGAAACGCCACGTAGGCCGCGGTCGCGAGCCCGGCGAACAGCGACACCGCGGCGCCGAACAGGAGCCAGCGCAGCACGCGCTCCGAAACATGTGCGAAGACGCCGCTCCCCGGCACCGGCGGAACGGCCAGATGCGACACATAGCGCTCGTAGAGCGCGACGAGCGCGAGCGTCGCCGCGAACGACATCTGGAAGCTCGGATTGAGGAGCGCTTCGGGTTGCAGGAGCAGCACGCCGATCGCAGCGGCCGAGAGCGTCCGCACCGTGATCGCCGGCCGGTCGATGAGCACGCCGCCCAGCACGATCGCGATCATGATATAGGAGCGTTGCGTCGCCACCTCCGCGCCGGAAAGCACGAGATAGAATCCACAGCCCGCGAGCGCCGCCACCGCGGCCCATTTCTTGATCGGCCGCCGCAGGGCGAGCGGCGGCACGAGGGCGAGCCCGCCGCGGATCAGCGCGAACAGGGCGCCGGCGACCAGCGCCATGTGCAGGCCGGAGATCGACAGCACGTGATAGAGGCCGGAGACGCGCATGGCCTCGTTGGTTTCCACCGAGATCGCATCGCGCATGCCGGTGACGAGTGCGGCGGCAATCGCCCCCGGCTCGCCCGGCACAAGGCTGCGGATGCGGTCCGTGAGCGCGCGACGCAGATCGTCGATGGCCGCGCTGGCACGAATGCTGAGCGGCACCGGCGCGGCTGCCGGCGCGGCCTTGGCGCGCCCGAGCGCGAAGCCCGAGGCGCCGAGCCCCTGGAAATACGCGCCGCGCGCATAGTCGTAGCCGCCCGGCCGCACCGGGCCGAGCAGCGGCGACAGGCGCGCGAGCGTCTCGATGTGTTCGCCGACCTTGGGCGCGGTGCCGCGCCGGTACGCGATCCGCACCCGCTCGGGAATCCCCGCCGCGTTCCTGCCCTTGGCGCCGGTGACGCGCAGCACGATGCGCTCGCTCCGCTCCGTCGCGTCGCGCTCCTCGACGAAGCCCGTGAGCGCCACCGTGCCCGTGGGCCGCGTCAGCACCGAATGCTCGACAAGCGCGCTGCGCAAAGAACCGGCCGTAAAGCCCGCCGCGACCGCAGTCAGCGCCAGCGACAGCGAGAAGGCGAACGGCCGCGCGCGGGAGGCCCAGGTAACGGCCGCGAGGAGCGCAAGCAGAATGAAAGGCGCGAAAAGCGACGGTTCGGACGGCGCGGCGAAGTAGAGCAGCACGCCCGTGCCGAACGAAACCGCGAGCCACGGCGCAAGCCGGCCCGCGTCCGCCTCTGCCCGCAGCGATCCTGCAATCCACTCGCCGGCGGCCGCAACGAGATCGCCCGCGCGCCCGGCCCAATCGGCCGCCGCGCGCCGTCCCCCGAGCACTGCCGCGCGCCGCCCTGCGCGCGGACCCTGCCCGCCCCGTTCCGACATGAGAGCGCCCCGCCCTGCCGTCCGGGGCTCATGCTACACGCTGCGGTCGTGAGAGCCAGTCGGCCGGTCAGGCCGCCGATCCCGCCGAGACCTTCGCCCACGTATCCCGCAGCCCGACCGTCTGGTTGAAGACGAGCTGACCCGGCTTCGAGTCCGTGTCGACGCAGAAATAGCCCTGCCGCTCGAACTGCACCGCCTCGCCCGCCTTCACCGCCGCCAGCGCCGGCTCCAGCTTGCAGTCCTTCAGCACCTCGAGAGAATCCGGGTTGAGGTCGGCTGCGAAGTTCGCCGCATCCGGCTCCGGATTCTTGAAGAGCTGATTGTACAGCCGCACTTCCGCGTTCACCGCATCCGCCGCCGAAACCCAGTGGATCGTGCCCTTGACCTTACGGCCGTCCGGCGGCGTGTTGCCGCCGCGCGTCGCCGGATCGTAGGTGCAGCGCAACTCCGTCACCTCGCCGGCCGCGTTCTTCACCACTCCCTTGCAGGTGACGAAATAGGCGTAGCGCAGCCGCACCTCCGCGCCCAACGACAGGCGGAAGAATTTCTTCGGCGGGTTCTCCATGAAGTCTTCCCGCTCGATGTAAAGCTCGCGCGAGAATTTCAGCTTGCGCAATCCAGCCGACGGATCGTCGGGATGGTTGGCGGCCTCCAGCTCGTCGATCTTTTCCCCCGGCCAGTTCTCGATCACCACCTTGAGCGGCCGCAGCACCGCCAGGCGCCGCGGCGCCGTCGCATTCAGCGCCTCGCGCACCGAAAATTCGAACAGCCCGTAATCGACGGTGCTGTTCGCCTTGGCGACGCCCACGCGCTTGACGAAATCGCGGATCGCCGCCGGCGGCACGCCGCGCCGCCGCAGGCCGGCGATCGTCGGCATGCGCGGGTCGTCCCAGCCGCTCACGTGCCCGTCGCGCACGAGCAGCGTCAGCACTCGCTTCGACAGCAACGTATAGGTGAGATTCAGCCGCGCGAACTCGTACTGCCGCGGCCGCGACGGCACCGGCAGATGCTCGATCAGCCAGTCATAGAGCGGCCGGTGATCCTCGAACTCAAGCGTGCAAAGCGAATGCGTGATGTTCTCGATCGCGTCGCTCTGCCCGTGCGCGTAGTCATAGCTTGGATAGATGTGCCACGTGGTGCCCGTGCGCGGATGGCTCGCGTTCAGAATGCGGTAGAGCACGGGGTCGCGCAGATTGATGTTGCCCGACGCCATGTCGATTTTCGCCCGCAACACGCGGGCGCCGTTCGGGAACTCGCCCGCGCGCATGCGCCGGAAGAGATCGAGGTTTTCTTCGACCGGGCGGTCGCGCCACGGTGAATTCCTGCCCGGCTCGGTCAGCGTGCCGCGGCTCGCCCGCATCTCCTCCTGCGACTGGTCGTCCACATAGGCGAGCCCCTTCCGGATCAGGTGCTCGGCCCACTCGTAAAGCTGCTCGAAATAATCCGACGCGTGGTAGAGGTGCTTGCCCCAATCGAAGCCGAGCCAGCGCACGTCGCGCTCGATCGCGTCGATATATTCCTGTTCTTCCTTCGCCGGGTTGGTGTCGTCGAAGCGCAGGTGGCAGCGCCCGCCGTACTCCTCGGCCACGCCGAAGTTCAGGCAGATCGACTTCGCGTGCCCGATGTGCAGGTAGCCGTTCGGCTCCGGCGGGAACCGCGTGACCACGGTCTTGTGCCGGCCGGCCGCGAGATCCTCCGCGATGATGTCGCGGATGAAGTCGCGCCCCACTGCCTCGCTCTTCTCGGCCGCTGTCATGATTCGCTGTTCCTCGCCGCCCGCGGGCGGCATCCGCATTGGAGCGCGCTATGTGCCAAATAAGCGCCCGGAGGCCAAGCCTTCGCTGCCATAGGCTCTTATGTTAGACCCACCGCGCCGCTGATTGGTCGCCTCATCCTGAGGAGGCCGCGCAGCGGCCGTCTCGAAGGATGAGGCGACTAGTCATATGTCCTCATCCTTCGAGACGCCCCCACGCGAGTCGGCTCTAGCCGACTCGCGTGGGGGCTCCTCAGGATGAGGACGAATGACCGAGCCCGTCGTCACCCGCTTTGCGCCGTCGCCCACCGGCTTTCTGCATATCGGTGGCGCCCGCACCGCCCTGTTCAACTGGCTCTATGCCCGCGGCCGCGGCGGCAAGATGCTGCTGCGGATCGAGGACACCGACCGCGAGCGGTCGACCGACGCCGCCATCGCCGCGATCATCGACGGCCTCACCTGGCTCGGCCTGCATTGGGACGGCGAGGTCATCTACCAGCACAAGCGCGCCGACCGCCACCGCGAGGCCGCCGAGCAGATGCTGGCGCAGGGCCGCGCCTATCGCTGCTACGCGAGCCAGCAGGAGCTCGAGGAGATGCGCGAGAAGGCGCGCCGCGAAGGCCGCACGCGCCTCTATGACGGCCGCTGGCGCGACCGCGATCCCGCCGAAGCCCCGCCCGGCGTGAAGCCGGTGATCCGCCTGAAGGCGCCGCTCGAAGGCGAGACCGTCATTGAGGATAAGGTGCAGGGCCGCGTGGTCTGGCAGAATTCCGACCTCGACGACCTCGTGCTGCTCCGTTCCGACGGCTCGCCGACCTACATGCTCTCGGTCGTCGTCGACGACCACGACGCCGGCATCACCCACATTATCCGCGGCGACGATCACCTGACCAACGCTGCGCGCCAGAAGCAGATCTACGAGGCGCTCGGCTGGTCGGTGCCGGCAATGGCGCACATTCCGCTCATTCATGGGCCGGACGGCGCCAAGCTATCCAAGCGCCACGGCGCGCTCGGCGTCGATGCCTATCGCGCGATGGGCTACCTGCCCGCCGCTCTTCGCAACTACCTCGTCCGCCTCGGCTGGAGCCACGGCGACCAGGAGGTATTTTCGACCGAAGAGATGATCCGGCTCTTCGATCTCGACCGCATCGGCCGCTCGCCGTCCCGTTTCGATTTCGCCAAGCTGGAAAACCTCAACGGACACTATCTCCGCGCGATGCCCGATGCCGAGGTCGTCGCCGGGCTGGAAGCATTCGCTCCCGAGCTGCCCGATGGGGCGTTCGTCGGCACCCGCCTGGCGGAGCGCCGTGCCCAGGTCCTGGCCGCCATGCCCAGCCTGAAGGAGCGAGCGAAGACGCTGATCGACCTCGCCGAAGGCGCACGCTTCATCCTGGTCGATCGTCCGCTCGAGCTCGACGACAAGGCGCGGGCCCTCCTCACGCCCGACGCCCGGAAGACTTTGCAGGCGGCGATCCCGGTGCTCCGGAATTGCGACTGGCAGGCCGAGCAGCTCGATGCCGCGGTCCGCAGCTTGGCCGAGCGCACCGGCCTGAAGCTCTCGGCGGTCGCACAGCCCCTGCGTGCCGCCCTCACCGGGCGGACGACCTCGCCCGGCATCTTCGAGGTGATGCTCGTGCTGGGGAAAGAGGAGACGCTTGGCCGCATCGCCGACCAGGCCGGCGCAACTGCCGATGCGTAATCCCCATGCTACCTATTGTCGGATAGGCCGGGATATTGCCTACGACCTAAACTTGCCCGTTCGCTCGGGAAGGACTACGTAGTTTCCGCGGCGCTGCACAAATTCAGCGCGGGAGTCCGCCTGCAGCCGACCGTTCCCAACAGAATTGAGGGAGACCCCGGATGGACGCAAAAAACCAAACGGCTAAGTCCGCCAAGCTCGCCGTTGAAAATGAGCAGTGGGAACTGGCTGTCCGTCCCGGCACCATCGGTCCGTCCGTGATCGATATTTCCAGGCTTTATGGCGATACCGGGATGTTCACCTACGACCCCGGCTTTACCTCCACCGCGAGTTGCGAAAGCAAGATCACCTACATCGACGGCGACGAGGGCATCCTCCTCTATCGCGGCTATCCGATCGAACAACTCGCCGAGCACGGCGATTTCCTCGAGACCTGTTACCTCCTGCTCTACGGCGAACTACCCACCGCCGCACAGAAAGCCGACTTCGACCATCGCGTGACGCGCCACACGATGGTGCACGAGCAGATGCTGCGCTTCTTCCAGGGCTTCCGCCGCGACGCGCATCCGATGGCTGTGCTCGTCGGCTGCGTCGGCGCGCTCTCCGCCTTCTACCACGACTCCATCGACATCTCCGATCCGCATCAGCGGCTGGTCGCGTCCATCCGCATGATCGCCAAGATGCCGACGCTGGCGGCGATGGCTTACAAATATTCCATCGGCCAGCCGTTCATTTATCCCAAGAACGAGCTCGACTACGCAGCGAACTTCCTGCGCATGTGCTTCGCGGTGCCGACCGAGGAATACAAGGTCAATCCGGTGGTCGCCCGCGCCATGGACCGCATCTTCATCCTGCACGCAGACCACGAGCAGAACGCATCGACTTCCACCGTGCGCCTCGCCGGGTCTTCCGGCGCCAATCCGTTCGCCTGCATCGCCGCCGGCATCGCCTGCCTCTGGGGTCCCGCGCACGGCGGCGCCAATGAGGCGGCGCTGAAGATGCTCAGCGAGATCGGCACGCCCGACCGCATTCCCGAATTCGTCAAGCGCGCCAAGGACAAGAACGATCCGTTCCGTCTCATGGGCTTCGGCCACCGCGTGTACAAGAACTACGATCCGCGCGCGAAGATCATGCAGAAGACCTGCCACGAGGTCCTCTCCGAGCTTGGCATCAAGGACGATCCCCTGCTCGACGTCGCGATGGAGCTCGAGCGCGTGGCGCTGCAGGACGACTATTTCGTCGAGAAGAAGCTCTATCCGAACATCGACTTCTATTCCGGCATCACGCTAAAGGCGATGGGTTTCCCGACCAGCATGTTCACCGTGCTGTTCGCGCTCGCCCGTACCGTCGGCTGGATCGCGCAATGGAAGGAAATGATCGAGGACCCGCACCAGAAGATCGGCCGCCCGCGCCAGCTCTACACCGGCGCTACCCGGCGGGACTACGTCGCGATCTCGCGGCGGAAATAACTGATCGCAAATGTGCTCCGCTCGTCCCCGCGAAAGCGGGGACCCAGAGCGATCAGCACGGCCTTGGTTTGCCGCTCTGGATGCCCGCTTTCGCGGGCATGAGCGGAATTAAAGCTCTCGGCTCCGCGTCTTCCCCTCATACACTTCCATCGCCACCCTTGCCGCGCGCTCGCTCGGATGCTCGTCGCCGATCGCCATCGCATCATCGAGGCGAGCGAACGCCTCGAGTTGGCGCTGCCGGGCCGGCCCGTCGAGCAGCGGCAGGAGCGTGGCAAAAAGGTTCTCCGCCGTGCAAGTCTCCTGGTGGAATTCCGGCACCACGTTCTCGCCGAGAATGAGGTTCGGCAGGATCACCGACGGCGAGCGGATCACGCGCCTGAGAATCGGCGCCTCCAGCGCCGAGACGCGATAGCCCGCCACCGTCGGCACGTGCGCGAGCGCAAGCTCGAGCGTCACCGTGCCCGATGCCGCCAGCGCCGCCCGCGCACGGCGGAAAGCCGAGAGCTTCTCGGCTTCGGAAACCACGACCTTCGGCTTCACCCGCCAGGATTCGATTGCGCTTGCGACTTCCGCTGCGCGGTAGGGCAAGGTCGGCAGCACGAACTCGATCCCGCGATGCGCTTCCGCAAGCCGCGCCAGCGTCTCCCCGAACACCGGCGACAGCCGCTTGATCTCCGTGCGGCGGCTGCCGGGCAGCACGAGGACGACCGGCGGCTCGGCGGCGCGGGCTGCTTCGTCCGCCGCCGATGGCCGCAGCTCGTGCAGCCGTTCAAGCAGAGGATGGCCGACATAGGTGCAGGGCGGCCCGCCTAGCTTCTCGTGCACCGCCGGCTCGAACGGAAACAGCGCGAGCACATGGTCGAACACCGGCCGCATCGCCGCCGCGCGCCCTGGCCGCCACGCCCATACGGTCGGCGACACATATTTCACGATTGCAAGGTCCGGAAGCGCACGGCGCACGCGCTTCCCGAGGCGCATGTTGAAGTCGGGGCTGTCGATCAGGATCAGGAGATCGGGCGCCGTCGCCGCGACCGCCGCCGCCGTCTGCCGCAGCCGTCGGAAAATCAGCGGCAGCTTCGCAAGCACGGCGTCGAACCCCATCACCGTGAGGTCTTCCATCGGATAGAGGCTCTGCAGCCCCTCCGCCTGCATCGAAGCACCACCCACGCCGCGAAAGCGCACATTGCCCGAGAGCCGCGCCTTGAGCGCCGCCATCAGCGGCCCGCCGAGCGCATCGCCCGACGCCTCGCCGGCGACGAGGAAGATGTCGAGCGGGCGCGTACCGAGTGCCGCCGTCATCACGACCTCACCCTTCGAGACGCTCGGCCTTCGGCCTCGCTCCTCAGGGTGAGGTCGTAAAATACTGGCCTCATCCTGAGGAGCCCGTGCGCAGCACGGGCGTCTCGAAGGATGAGGCCAGTCAAACCGCCACCCTGCATAAACTCAACCACGCTTGCCCGCCCCCGCGGGCACGCCGACCACAAACAATCCCGCCTCGTCCGCGGCCTGCACGAGCTGCGCGCTGTCGGCAACGATGGTGCTGCCGGCCTCCACAGCGATCCCGGCAAGCCCCGCCGCTGCCGCCTGCGCCACCGTGTCCGGTCCGATCGCCGGCAGATCGATGCGCCGGTTCTGCCCCGGCTTCGGCGCCTTCACCAGCACCCCGGCCCGTGGCGGCAGCTTCAGCCGCCCGTTCGTCCGCATCTCGGCGACGCGCGCGAGCATGCCCGCCGTGCCTTCCGCCGCCTCGACGGCGACGACATGATGGTTCGCAACCGCCGCCGCCTGCCCGACATCGAACGGCCCGATCATGCGCAACAGCTCGAAGCCGAGCGTTATGTCGCCTTCCTCGTCGGGCGTCGGCCGGTGCTTTCCCGCGACGCCCTCGGGCATGAGCAGCTCGGGCACGAGTTCGTGCGCGCCGACAAGCCGGAAGCCGTGTTCCTCGAACAGCGACTGCACGCCCGTCAGCAACCGGTCGTCGCCGCCGCGGAACATCCGCAACAGCCGCGGCGTCAGCAGAACCGTCTTCAGATCAAACCGCACCTTCCAGGGCTGCGGCCGCACCAGGCTGCCGATCAGCACGACCTCCCGGCAGCCCGCTTCGCGCAGCGCCCGGAACAGCGCGCCGACCGCGCCGAGGTGGATCCAGCGATGGGGGAATGCCTCCACACCCTCGTCGGCAAATCCCCGCAGCGGAAACAGCATCACCGGCCGCCCCTGCGCCTGCACGGCCTTGGCCACCGCGACGGGAATCGAGCCGCCGCCGCAAATGATCCCGATCGGCTCGCCCGCCCCGCGCTCGCGCACGGCCTCGCTCACGGCTCGGCGTCTCCGCCGCCCGCCCGCGGCAGCATGATCTTGCGCTTGGTGCCGGCGCGGATGAAATCCACGATCTTCCGCACGTTGGCGTCGCCCGCGAATTCCGCGGCCACCTGGTCGACGCGCGCCGCCAGCGCTCCCTCGCCGAAGAACAGCATCCGGTAAGCGCGCCGCAGCGCGTGCATCTGCTCGCGCGAGAAGCCGCGCCGCTTCATGCCGATGATGTTGAGCCCGCCGAGCTCCGCCCGCGCGCCGAGCGCCGCACCGAACGGGATCACGTCGTTCTCGAGCCCGCTCATGCCGCCGATCACCGCCTGCTCGCCGATCCGCACGAACTGGTGCGCCGCCGACAGCCCGCCGAAGAACACGAAGTCGCCGACCGTGCAATGCCCGCCGAGCGTCGCATTGTTGGCGAAGATCACGTCATTGCCGACCACGCAATCGTGTCCCACGTGCGCGCCCACCATGAACATGCAGCGGTCGCCGACGCGCGTCTCGCCGAGACCGCCCGCCGTGCCGATGTTCATCGTCACGCCTTCGCGGAGGTCGCACTGTTCGCCGATGACGAGCCGCGTCGCCTCCCCCTTGTAGTGCACCGACTGCGGCGGCGTGCCGAGCGAGGCGAACGGATAGACCACCGTGCCCGCGCCGATCGTCGTTACGCCCGTCACATGCACATGCGCGATCAGCCGGCAGCCGTCGCCGATCGCCACATCCGGCCCGACGATGCAGTACGGCCCGATTTTCACGCCCGCGCCGAGGCGTGCGCCGTCGGCGACCCGCGCCGTAGGGTCGATTTTTCCCATCAGGATTCCACGATCATCGCGCCGACTTCGGCCTCGGCTACCAGCTCGCCGCGCACATATGCTTCGCCGCGATACCACCACATGGTCTTCTTCCGCGCCTTGCGCGTGACCCGGTATTCGAGCGTGTCGCCGGGCTGCACCGGCTTGCGGAATTTCGCCTTGTCGATGGTGAGAAACAGCACCTCGGACGTGTTGCTGAAGCCCTGCACCGCCGAGCAGATCGCGCCCGCCGTCTGCGCCATGCCTTCGACGATCAGCACGCCCGGCATCACCGGCCGGCCGGGGAAGTGCCCCGTGAACTGCGGCTCGTTCGCCGTCACGTTCTTGATGCCGACACCGTATTCATCGCCGCGGATGTCGACGATGCGATCCACGAGCAGGAACGGATAGCGGTGCGGCAGGAGCCGCAGGATGTCGCCGATCTCCAGCGTGGTCTTCGGCTCGGTCTGCGTGTTCATTCGCCCTTCGTCTCTTTTTCCGCCAGCCGGTTCAAGACGGCCATCGCCCGCAGCGCCTCGCGCATCGGCCGCGCCGGCTGCCCGAGCATGGCCGCGCCCGCCGGCACGTCCTTGATCACGCCCGCGCCCGCCGCGATCTTCGCGCGGTCGCCGATCGTCACGTGCTCCGACACGCCCGACTGCCCGCCCATCATCACGTAGTCGCCGATTTTCACGCTGCCGGAGATACCGACGTGCGAAACGATGATGCAGTGCCGCCCGATCGAGACGTTGTGGCCGATCTGCACGAGATTGTCGATCTTGGTGCCTTCGCCGATCATGGTGTCGCGCCCGGCGCCGCGGTCGATCGCGGTGCCGGCGCCGATCTCCACGTCGTCCTGCACGATCACCCGGCCGAGCTGCGGCACCTTGATCATGCCGCGCGGGCCGGGGATGTAGCCGAAGCCGTCCTGGCCGATGCGCACGCCGGGATGGATCACCACCCGGTCGCCGATCAGCGCATGCAGGATGCTCGCACCGGGCCCGATCGCGCAGTCGCGCCCGATGCGCGTGCCCGCGCCGATCACGGCGTTGGCGCCGATCACCGTCCCGCTGCCGATTTCCGCGCCCTGCCCGACCACCGCGCCGGGATCGACCACGACGCCGTCCTCGAGCCGCGCATCCGGATGCACCGACGCCCCGGCATCGACCCCGCGCGCGCCGAACGGCGAGCGCGGCTTCAGCTCGGCCTCGTAAAGCGCCCGCGCGATCGTCACGTAGCCGCGATAGGGCTCCTTGGTGATAAGGAGCGCCATCCCTTTCGGCGCGTCGCCGGTATTCTCCGGCCGCACGAGGCACGCCCCCGCCGCCGTCGCCCGGAAGGCCGCCGCATAGCGCGTGCTGTCGAAGAACGAGAGATCGCGCGGCCCCGCGAGATCGAGCGGCTTCACGCCCTCGATCGCCTGCGCCGGATCGCCGGCCGCGATTTCCGCCCCCGCGAGCGCAGCGGCTTCGGCGAGCGTCATCGGCTTGGCGGCGTGGAAGAAGAACGGGTCGGCCATCGGCGGTCCAAGGCTTGGGCAACGGCACATGCAGCGCGGCGCGCCGCCGGCCCCGGAAAGGTCGGGAGGCGCTGGCCGCGGAGCTTTATGGATTGCCGGCGCAAACCCGGCAATGGCCATTTGCAGGCTTAGTTGATCGCCGTCAGGGCCGGGAGAAACGGCTCAGAATGCGCCCGCAGCGCCGAACCGGAACCACTGCGTCTTGTCGTAGGGCTCCTTCAGGATCGGATAGGCGAAGTCGAACCGCAGCGGGCCGAACGGCGACGCCCAGATGAGACTGGCGCCAACCGATGCGCGGACGGCGCTCGAATCCGCTATACAAATCCCACCCGTAACAGAAGACAGCACGCTACCGGCAGGGCATGAAGCTGGCGATACCGCCCCCCACGGACTAAAATCTTTCCGACCACTATAGCCCCATAGCGAACCCGCGTCGGCAAACACCGCGCCGCGCAGTCCCATTTCCTTGGAGACGCCGGGGAGCGGGAAAATCAGCTCCGCCGTCGCGCCCCAATAGAGCGTGCCGCCGAGCGGATCCTGATTGGTGGAGTTCAAGTCGCGCGGACCGATGCCCGACGGCGCGAAGCCGCGCACGAGGTCGGCGCCCTGGAAGAAGTGATCGAGGACGCGCAGGTTGCCGCCGCCCCACCCGGCGACGTAGCCGCCCGAGACCCTCAACATGCTCGTGATCTCGTCGGTGATGGGATAATAGTTGCGCGCCTCCGCCGTGGTCTTGACGTACTTCACATCGCCGCCGGCGCCCGCGAAGTCCTGCGACAGCTTCGCATAGATGCCGCGGCTCGGATTCCGGTTGCTGTCGAGTGTGTTGTAGGTCAGCGAATAGCCGACCAGCGAGGTGAGCGCCGACCCAAGCTGCTCCTGATAAGCATAGGATAGCTCTTGGTTTGCTGGATTGCCGTCAGTTAAGAACTGCTCAGCAACGATCTTCCGCGTGAACAGCGAATACCGCAGCCCGAGCGTCAGCTCTTCGCGCAGCGGAATGCCCGCGCGCAGCGTACCGCCCGTCGTCTGCACGTCGACGGGATTGTACTGCGAGCGATCGCTTGCCTTGCCGAAGATGTCGAAGCCCGCCGCGATCCGCGTATCGAGGAAGTAGGGCTCGGTGAACGAGAACTCGGCTCCCTTCGTCCGCTGACCGTAGGTGCCGGCCAGCCGCACGTACTGGCCGCGGCCGAGGAAGTTCTTCTCGCCGACCGAGGCTTCGCCGATGATGCCGTCGGCCGTCGAATAGCCGCCGCCGATCGAGAATTCACCGGTCAGTTGCTCTTCAACCTCCACGTTGACGAGCACGCGATCGGGCGCCGAGCCCGGCTCGTTCGTGATCCTGACCTTCTTGAAATAGCCGAGATTGTTGAGCCGCCGCTCCGCGCGGTCGACCAGCACGCGGTTGTAGGGATCGCCTTCCAGCAGGTCGAACTCGCGCCGGATCACCCAGTCGCGCGTGCGGGTGTTGCCGCGGACATTGATCCGCTCGACATAGACGCGCGGACCCTGCTCGATCACGAACACGACGTTGATGATCCGGTTCTGCACGTCGCGGTCGCCGCGCGGGCGCACCTGCGCGAACGTGTAGCCGAGCTTCGACAGTTCGATCGTCAGCTCCTCGACGGACTTCTCGACCGCCTCCGCGTCATAGGTCTTGCCCCCGCTGACGCGCAGCAAACGGCGCAACCGCTCGGGATCGGCGTCGCGGATATTGGATACGATGTCCACCGTGCCGAAGCGGTATTGCTCGCCTTCGTCCAGCGTGAAGGTGAGCACGAAGCCGTTGGTCTGCCGGTCGAAGTCCACCGTCGTCGAGAGAACGCGGAAGTCCGCGTAGCCGTGCTTCAGATAGAAGCGGCGCAGGAGCTCCTGGTCGGCAGCCACGCGCTCCGGGTCATAGATGTCGCGGTTGCTGAGCCAGCTCAGCCAGTTGCTCTTGATCGTCGTGATGACGTCGGTGAGCTTCCAGTCGGAGAACTTGTTGTTGCCGACGAAAACGATCTTCTTGACCGTCGTCTTCTGGTCCTCGCCGATCTCGAACACGAGATCGACGCGGTTGTTCGGCTGGTCGATGATCTTCGGCTCGACGCGGACGTTGAAATAGCCCTGCCGCCGGTAGACCTCGACAATGCGCTGCACGTCCGCCTGCACCGTCGGCCGCGACAGCGGCCCGCGCGCCCGCGACTGCACTTCGCCCGCCAGCGTCTCGTCCTTGACCTTCTTGTTGCCCTCGAAGGCGATGCGGTTGATCGTTTGATTCTCGACCACCGTGACGACGACGCGCCCGCCCTGCTGGCTGATCTGGACGTCCTGGTAGAGCCCGGTCGCGTAGAGCGCCTTCAGGGCCTCGTCGATCCGGGCGGCGTCGAGCCGCTCGCCGGGCGACACGCGGAAATAGCTGCGGATTGTGTCGGCATCGACGCGCTGGTTGCCGCGGACTTCGATGGCTTGCGCGTATGCTTGCTGCGCTGTGACGACGCTGACGGCGCCAACGCCGGCGGGAATGGCGAGCGCCAGCCCCAGCACGATCGCGAAACGCCGGATTGACCCCTGTCTCATGCGCACGCGACCCAAGTCCGCCCCCAAGTACGCAATTCCACACTGTTTTTCAGGCCAAATCCGTCAAAAACACGACGGGTAAAACCTGCTGGTCACCGCGCCCACCGCACGCGGATTCCCCTTGTTTCAAGCTGCTTGTAACGATTTTTCAGAGGCTTGCAAACCGCCGCTTCCCCCAACCCCGGTGCTTTCCACGAGGGCGTGACCCTCCTGCCACGCCGTGCCGCACACCACCGCGCCCGGAGGTTGCGGCAGGACCTCTTAACGGCCCTTTAGAGCCGCGTCAGTTGCAGGATGTCGTTCCAGGTCGCGAACAGCATCAGCATCAGCACGAGCGCGAGCCCGACCCGGAAGCCGTATTCCTGCGCCCGCTCCGACAGCGGCCGGCCGCGGATCGCCTCGATCGCGTAGAAGACGAGGTGTCCGCCGTCCAGCAGCGGAACCGGGAAAAGATTGAGGAGACCGATACTTACCGAGAGTACCGCGGTAAGGTGCAGCAGCGCGGCAAAGCTTACGGTCGCCACCTGCCCCGAGATCTGCGCGATCCGAATCGGTCCCCCGAGCTGGTCGGCGGACTCGCGCCCGGTAACGATGCCGGCGATGTAGCTGATCGTCCGCTCGACGATGAACCACGTCTCCGCAACGCCGAGCTTCACCGATTCGATCGGCCCATAACGCTCGGTCACGATGTCCGCGGCCGTCGTCGAGCGCGACAGGCCGAGCATGCCGATCCGGTGCACGTTGCCGAAATTATCCTTGTGTTCCTGAAGCTTGGGCGTCGCCGTAAGCGGCACTTCGCGGCCGCCGCGGTCCACGATCACTTTTAGTGTCGTTCCGGGACTCGCGCTCACAATCCGCTGCATATCGCCGAAATTCTCGATCTTGTTGCCGTCGATCGACAGCACGAGATCGCCGGGCTGGAACCCGGCCTCGGCCGCAGCACTCCCCGGCTGGATCTGATCGACGCGGGCGGTCGTGACCTGCCGCCCGAAGATCATGAACACGAGCGAGAAGATGACGATCGCGAGAATGAAGTTCGCAACGGGGCCCGCGACCACGACGGCCGCGCGCTTGCTCACCGGCTGATGGAAGAACGAGACGCGCTTCTCCGCCTCGTCCATCTTCGACAACGCCTCTATGTCGGGCGTGCTCGCAGCGCTGTCGTCGCCGTGAAAGCGCACATAGCCGCCGAGCGGGATCGCGCTGAGCTTCCAGCGCGTGCCGTGCCGGTCGTTGAAGCCTGCAAGCTCCGGCCCGAAGCCGACCGAGAACGCATCGACCTTCACGCCGCAGCGGCGCGCGACCCAGAAGTGTCCGAGCTCATGGAAGAAGACCACGACGGTCAGGACGAACAGGAACGGAATCGCGTAGCTGAGGAACGTCCCGCCCATTCCCCAGAAGAACTGTACCGCCGCTTCCATGCCTGCATCCTTTCCCGAAGCTTGTGTATCTAGGATGCCTTTACGGCGAATTCGAGCAAGAGGTTGGTAGCCATCATTCGCGCGGTATGGTCAACGGCGAGAGCGTCGTTAACCGTAGCAGGCTCGGCGATACTCTGAAGTTCCGCCCTGGCGAGCACCCGTTCGACCAGGGCCGGAATGCCCATGAAACCGATCCGACGCCCGAGAAACGCCTCGACGGCAACTTCGTTCGCCGCGTTAAGCACGGTCGGGGCCGCCCCGCCCGCCTCAAGCGCCTGCCGCGCCAGCGCCAGCGCCGGAAAGCGGCCGGGATCCGGGTCCTCGAAGGTGAGCGAACCAAGCGCCGCCAGATCGAGCCGCGGCGGCTGCCAGCCGATCCGCTCCGGCCAGGCCAGGCAATGCGCGAGGGGTATCCGCATGTCCGGGACCGAGAGCCCCGCGATCACCGCCCCGTCCTGGTAGGTCACGAGCGCATGCACGATCGACTGCGGGTGCACGAGCACGCCGAGCCGCGCGGACGGGATTCCGAACAGGTGATGCGCCTCGATGAGCTCCAGCCCCTTGTTCATGAGCGTCGCGGAATCGATGGAGATCTTCGCGCCCATCGACCAGGTCGGATGGCGCAGCGCCTCCTCCGGCGTCACCCGCGCGATCCGCTCCTTCGGGAAGGTCCGGAACGGCCCGCCGGACGCCGTCAGCGTGATCCGCTCCACTGCTTCGCGCGGGCCTGCGGTCATGGCCTGAAACACCGCATTGTGCTCGGAATCGGCCGGCAGCACCGTGGCGTTCGCTTCCGCGGCCTTGCGCATGAACAGCCGCCCGGCGCACACGAGCGACTCCTTGTTCGCGAGCGCAATGCGGCGCTTCGGCTGGATAGATGCAAGCGTCGGCTCGAGGCCGGCGGCGCCCGTGATGCCGGCGACGACGACGTCGGCCGGCGCCTCGGCGGCGGCGAGCAGCCCCTCGCGTCCCGCGGCGGCTTCGATGCCGGAGCCCGCGAGCGCCTCCTTCAGCGCGCCATAGCATTCCGCCTCGGCGACAACCGCGAGCTCCGCCCGGAACTCCCTCGCCAGCGCCGCCAGCCGCTTCACATCCCGCCGCGCCGCGAGCGCGCCGACTTGGTAGCGGCCGTCGCCCGCGCGCATGAGTTCCAACGTACTCGCACCGATCGAGCCCGTCGCACCGAGAATGGAAACGCGCGTCACCATACGAGCAATCCTTGCGCCGGCGTCTCGGCGCCGCCGCGCACCAGTCCGATCAGCAGCGCAAACACCGCCGCGAGCAGAAATCCGTCGATACGGTCCATCATCCCGCCATGCCCCGGGATCAGCGTGCCGGCGTCCTTCACGCCGAAGTGCCGCTTCAAGGCCGATTCCAGAAGATCGCCGATCTGCGCCGCAACGACGATCACGAAGGCGACCAGGAGATGGATCGGCCGCCAGACAATTCCCGCAGCCAGCACGACGGCGCTTCCGGCCGCCATCCCGGCGAGCGTCCCGCCGAGCGCGCCGGACCATGTCTTGTTCGGGCTGATCCGCGCCGCGAGCTTCGGCCCGCCGAATGCCCGGCCGGTGAAGTATGCGCCAGTATCTTCCGCCCATACCACCGCAAAAAGCCACAAGATCGCGACAAGCCCGAACGCCGCGTCGTTCCGCAACATGACGGCCGGAACCAGCACGGCCGCCGCATAGAAGACCCCGGCAAGCGCCCAGCCCCGGCGCGGATAGGTGCTCGCCGCCGCAATGCCGCTGCCGATCACGGCACACACCAGGGCAATCGCGGGCGCGTTCATCGCAAGTGCGACCGCCATGCCGAGGATCGCAACGGCGCCGACCGCGGCCGGCAGCGCGCGCGGATCGGCTCCGACGACTCCTGTCCACTCCCACCAGACTGCAAGCGCAGCGAGCGTCCACGCGAACAGGAACACCGGCCCGCCGAGCCAGGCGGTGCCGAGCGCGAGCGCGACCAGCACGACGGCGGAGATCACGCGCAGGCGAAGATTGTTGGAGGCCGGCGTGACCGGTTTATCCGGTTCGGTCGGCGGGATCGCGTCGGCCAAGTTCAGGCCCTCGCCCGCGCGGTCAGGCCGCCGAAGCGGCGCTCGCGGCGATGAAATTCCTCGATGGCTTCTTCCAGCGCGGCGCGGTCGAAATCGGGCCAGTAGATCGGCAGCACGACAAATTCCGCATAGGCCGACTGCCACAGCAGGAAGTTCGACAGCCGCTGCTCGCCGCTCGTGCGGATGACGAGATCGGGGTCGGGCAGTCCGGTCGTCTGCAGATGTGCTTCGATGGTCGTCGCGTCGATGGAAGCAGGGTCGAGACGCCCTGCTGCCGCTTCCGCCGCGATGGCGCGCGCGGCGCCGACGATCTCCTGCCGGCCGCCATAGTTGAACGCGACCACGAGCGTGAGCTTGTCATTGTCCCTGGTCAGCGCCTCCGCTTCCGTGATGAGGCGCAGGATCTCCGGATCGAGCCCCTCGCGGTCGCCGATTATCCGCACCCGCACGCCCGCCTCGTGCAGCTTCGCGAGGTCTTCCCGCACGAAGCGCTTGATCAGGAGCATCAGGTCGTTGATCTCCTGCTCCGGCCGCGACCAGTTTTCGGTGCTGAAGCTGTAGAGCGTCAGCACCTTGATGCCGAGCTCGCCCGCGTTGCGCACGGCCCGGCGCAGCGCCTCAACGCCGCGGCGGTGTCCCTCCGCCCGCGGCAGGCCGCGTGCAGTCGCCCAGCGTCCGTTGCCGTCCATGATGATGGCGACGTGCGCGGGCGCGGCGCGATCCTCGTCGGCGGGCGCGGGAGCAATGTCGGAAATGGACATTCGGCCTCTTCGCTCGCCCCTCAGACGGACATCACTTCTTTTTCTTTGCTTGCCAGCAGCTGATCGATCTCCGCGATCGATGCGTCCGTGGCTTTCTGCACTTCGGTCTCGTGCCGCTTGATCTCGTCCTCGCTGACGTGGCCATCCTTCTTCAGGTTCTTCAGATGATCGATGCCGTCGCGGCGAATGTGGCGAACGGCCACGCGCGCGGCCTCCGCATACTTATGTGCGACCTTGACCAGTTCCTGCCGGCGCTCCTGATTGAGCTCGGGAATGCGCAGGCGCAGGACCGCGCCTTCGGTCTGCGGGTTCAATCCGAGATTGGCGTCACGGATCGCCTTTTCCACCGCCTTCACATTGCCCTGATCCCAGACCTGCACGGACAGGAGCCGCGCCTCCGGCACGCTCACGGTCGCGACCTGGTTCAGCGGCATCGATTGCCCGTAAACTTCGACGTGAATGGGATCGAGCATGTTCGGCGACGCCCGGCCGGTCCGCAACCCGGAAAGCTCCTGCTTCAGCGCGCCGATTGCGCCCTGCATGCGGCGTTTGAGTTCGGCGAGATCGAACGGTCCCGGTTTCATCCTCCACCTCGTTGCTTTGCTTGCAGCCGATACCGGACCGGGGATGCGGCAAATCGAGCTTTGGCCATTGGCGCCGTCCTAGGGGACGACGGTCGTCAGCTTTCCTTCCCCGCGCACGGCGGCCGCAATCGCGCCCTCCCGGCGGATCGAAAAGACGATGATAGGCAAGCTCGCGTCGCGGGCAAGCGCGAACGCCGCCGCATCCATCACCTTCAGATTCTTGGCCAAAGCCTCGTCGTGGGTGAGGCGGTCGTACCGCTTTGCCTTGGGGTTCTTCTTGGGGTCGGCGTCATAGACGCCATCCACGTTCGTGGCCTTCAGGATTGCGTCGCACTGGAGCTCGGCCGCGCGCAATGCCGCGCTCGTATCGGTGGTGAAGAAGGGATTCCCCGTGCCGCCGCCAAGCACGACGATCCGTCCCTCGCTCAGATGCTTGAGGCCCCGCTGCCGCGCATAAGGCTCGCAGATCGTCGGCATCGGCACCGCCGACATGACGCGCGCCGCAGCCCCCGCCTTCTCGATCGCGTCGCCGAGCGCGAGCGCGTTGATGACGGTCGCGAGCATACCCATCTGATCGGCGGTCGCACGGTCGATGCCCGACACGGCAATCGTCGCGCCGCGGAGGAAATTTCCGCCGCCGACCATGATCGCCAGCTCGACCCCGAGCCCGCGCGCATCGGCGAGATCCTTGGCGAAGTGCGCAAGCACCTTCGGATCGAACCCGATGTGCTCGCCGCCCATCAGGGCTTCCCCCGATACCTTCACGAGCACTCGGCGGTACGCGGGCTTGCCCATGGCCTTCGCCCCCGAAAAATGACGTCAGTTCGTCTTCGCCGCCGCTGCAACCTCGGCCGCGAAATCCTGCTCCTGCTTCTCCACCCCTTCGCCGAGGGCGAATCGCAGGAACCCGCCGATCTTAATCGGTGCGCCGGCCTGTCCCTCGGTCTCTTTCAGCGCCTGCGCCACCGACTTCGACGGGTCGTGCACAAATGCCTGATCGACAAGGCAGACTTCCTTGTAGAAGGTCTTCAGCCCGCTCTCGACGATCTTCTCGATGACGTTCGCGGGCTTGCCCGACGCCTGCGCCTTCTCGGAGAGCACCGCGCGCTCCCGGTCGATCGTCGCTTTGTCGAGGCCGGACGAATCCACGGCCTGCGGGTTCGCCGCCGCGACGTGCATCGCAAGCTTGCGCCCGATCTCGGCGAGCACATCCGGTTTGCCCTTCGATTCCAGCGCGACGAGCACGCCGATCTTGCCGAGGCCGTCGGCAACGGAGCTGTGAACGTAGCTGCCGATCGCACCTTCGCCGGCGGAGAGCGATGCCGCCCGGCGCAGCGTCATGTTCTCGCCGATCGTGGCGATCGCCGAGGCGATCGCCTCGTCGACCGTCTGGCCACCGATCTTGACCGCCTTCAGCTTTTCGACGTCCGTCGAGTTGTGCAGCGCCGCCTGCGCGATGAGCTTGACCAGGCCCTGGAACTGCTCGTTGCGCGCAACGAAGTCGGTCTCCGAATTGACCTCGACGAGCACACCCTTGGTCTTCTCGACGACCGCGCCGATGAGCCCTTCCGCGGCGACGCGGCCGGATTTCTTCGCGGCCTTGGCAAGGCCCTTCTTGCGCAGCCAATCGACGGCCGCCTCGATGTCGCCCTTGGTCTCCACCAGGGCGGCTTTCGAGTCCATCATGCCCGCGCCGGTCTTGTCGCGGAGTTCCTTGACGAGGCTTGCGGTAATCTCAACCATGATCTGTCCTCACTCGGCCTCGGCCGTGATCGTCTTCGCCTGTGCGATCCAGCCTTCGACGCGCCCCGGCAGACCAACGGTCTCGCCGATGCCGTGCGCGTCCTTCTGTCCGAGTCCGGCGATCTGCCAGTAGTGGAAGATGCCGAGATCGTTGAGTTGCTTCTCAACCGCTGGGCTGACGCCGGGGAGTTTCTTGAGGTCGTCGGGCGCGCCGCGCGGGCCCGGAAGCTGCTCGAAGCCCCATTCCGGCTCCTTCGGCAGTTCCTCGCGGATCACCGGCTTTTCCGCCGCGCCGAGATCGATGCCGAGCTCGGCCTGTCCGCGGGAAATGCCGTCGATCGCAGCCTTGGCGACGAGATCGGTGTAGAGCGCAATCGCGCGGCCGGCGTCGTCGTTGCCCGGCACCGGGAAGGTGATGCCGTCCGGATCGCAGTTGGTGTCGACGATCGCCGCCACCGGAATGCCGAGACGGCGCGCTTCCTTGATGGCGATGTCTTCCTTGTTGGTGTCGATCACGAACAGGAGGTCGGGAATGCCGCCCATGTCGCGGATGCCGCCGAGCGACCGCTCGAGCTTTTCCTTCTCGCGGGCAAGCGTGAGCCGCTCCTTCTTCGTGTAGCCGGCCGCGGCTTCGCTGCTGAGCATCTCTTCGATCTGCTTCAACCGCGCGATCGAGTGCGAGATCGTCTTCCAGTTGGTCAGCGTGCCGCCGAGCCAGCGCGAGTTGACATAGTATTGCGCGCTGCGCTTGGCCGCGTCGGCAATGGCGTCCGAAGCCTGCCGCTTGGTGCCGACGAAGAGGATGCGGCCGCCGCGCGCGACCGTGTCGGAGATCGCCTGCAGCGCACGGTGCAGCATCGGCACCGTCTGCGCGAGGTCGATGATGTGGATGTTGTTCCGCGTGCCGAAGATGTACTGAGCCATCTTCGGGTTCCAGCGGTGGGCCTGATGGCCGAAATGAACGCCAGCTTCCAAGAGCTGGCGCATCGAGTAGTCGGGAAGCGCCATTGTCATTCTCCGGTTGAACCGCCGCGGGCCCGTGAGCACTGCGGATTGCAGCGCCACCGGATGGCCAAGAGCCTCGGCCCGCGTGTGGAATGGGCGCGCTTATAGCGGCGCGGTTGCGCGATTGCAAGCGGCAGCCGCCGGCCGGAAAGCGAAGTTTCGTCTTGGAATCCAATAGTTTAACGAAAGATTCCGCCCGGTCCGAACAGCCACCAGAGGGCGACGTGGGTCGGCGTCATCACGCAAAGCGGGATCACCACCATCACGATCGCAAAATAGAGGCGCGGCGAGATTCTCGTCTGCGGCTTCTCGCCGGGACCGAACGCCCAGTTGATGTTCTTCTCCGGGTCTGTGAACAGATAGCAGATGAGGAGCACGATCCAGGTCAGCGCGACCTGCAGCGGGAAGGCGTCCGGCTCATAGCCGAACTTCCACATCATCCAGAACCAGGTCGGCGGCAGCGCAAGGTGGAAGAGCGAGATCAGCCGCAGCCACAGCGGCCACCGCGGATCGAACATGTAGCTCGTGAGCCCGAAGCGCCCGAGCAGGATGAAGTCGAGCGTCCAGAACAGCTCGAGCGGCAGCACGCCCACCGCTGGCATGCTTGCGAGCAGCGGCCACTCGAAGATCACGGCCGCGGCCGTGAAGAACAGCGCGATATCGGAGAGCCAGAGGAAATTCGACACGCCGTAGCGCGGCCAATAGACGACGATCAGGAAGGGAGTGAAAACGCCGTAGGCGATCTTCAGCCACAGCGGGATCAGGCCCTCCATCAGAGCGCCTCGACCTCCACGACGCCCGGCACCGCCTTCATCGCTCCCGCGACTTGCGGCGAGACCGGATAGCGGCCGGGAAGTTTCACCTCGACTTCCGCGCCGTTCTCGAGGCGCAGCACGATGCTGACCTCCCCCGCGCCTTCCGCGCGCCCGTTTGCGCCGCCGTTCAGCCGCTTCGCCACAAGCTCGATCGGGTCTGCGGATTCGAGGAACACGCGCAGGCCGCGCTGCGTCTTGGCTGCTGCTTCGTCGAGCGACTCGACGTTGTTGATCCGCACGCGCACGTCGTCGCCCTGCGCTTCCGCTGCGACTTGCAGGAGCACGGCCGAGCCGGGTTCGAGGAGATCGCGGAACTGCGCGAGCCCTTCGGAGAAGATCACCGCTTCATAGTGACCGGTCGGATCGGAAAGCCCGAGCACGCCCATCTTCGTCCCGGTCTTGGTGCGCCGCTCCACGCGCGAGACGACGCTTGCCGCGAGCCGTCCGGCACCGGCTCCAGCTTTCACGTTCCTGGCAAACTCCGTCCACGGCTGCACCCGAAGCCGCTTCAAAGCTGTCGTGTAGTCGTCGAGCGGATGGCCGGACAGGAAGAAACCAATCGCTTCATATTCCCGGTTCAGCCGCTCCGTCGGCAGCCATTCCTCCACTTCGTTCACGCGCAGCACGACCTGCGCTTCGCTGGCGCCGAAGAGCTCGGATTGCCCGGTCGCCGCATCGGCGCCCGCGCGCTGCGCGTGCGACAGCATCGCGTCCACCGCGCCGAACACCCGCGCCCGGTTCGGCTCAAGGCCGTCGAACGCCCCCGCCGCCGCGAGGCTTTCCAGCATCCGCTTGTTCACGGCGCGCGCATCGATCCGGCCCGCGAAATCGGCAAGGTCCTTGAACGGCTTGTCGCCGCGCGCCTGCACGATCGCATCGACCGCGTGTCCGCCGACGCCGCGCAAAGCCGCGAGCGAATAGATGATGCTGCCGTCCGCGACCAGGAATTCCCGCCCCGAGCGGTTCACCGACGGCGGCTCGACCTTGATCCCCTGCCGCTCGGCCTCGCGGCGGAACTCCGCGAGCTTGTCCGTGTTGCCCATGTCGAGCGTCATCGACGCCGCCAGCAACTCGACTGGATAGTTCGCCTTGAGATAGGCGGTCTGGTAGGCGACCAGCGCATAGGCCGCTGCATGGCTCTTGTTGAAGCCGTAGTCGGCGAACCGCTGCAAGAGGTCGAAAATCTCGTCCGCCTTGTCGCGGGAAACGCCGCGCTCGGTCGCGCCGGTGACGAAGCGCTCGCGCTGCGCGACCATCTCCTTCCTGATCTTCTTGCCCATGGCGCGCCGCAGGAGATCGGCTTCGCCGAGCGAATAGCCGGCCAGCACCTGCGCAATCTGCATCACCTGTTCCTGGTAGATGATGACGCCGAAGGTCTCCTTCAGGATCGGCTCGAGCTTCGGGTGGATGTAGTCCGGCTTCTCCTGCTCGTGCTTGCGCGCGTTGTAGGTCGGGATGTTCGCCATCGGCCCCGGACGGTAGAGCGCGACCAGCGCGATGATGTCCTCGAAACGGTCCGGGCGCATCTCGATCAGCGCCTTGCGCATGCCCGCGCTTTCCAGTTGGAACACGCCGACCGTCTCGCCGCGCGACAGCATCTCGTAGGTTTTCTTGTCGTCGAGCGGAGTCTTGTCGATCTCCAGCGCGATCCCGCGCGCTGCGAGCAGCCGCACCGCGGTTTCCAATACCGTCAGCGTCTTCAGCCCAAGGAAGTCGAATTTGACGAGACCCGCCGCCTCCACCCACTTCATGTTGAACTGGGTGACCTGCATGTCCGAGCGCGGATCGCGATAGAGCGGGATCAGTTCCGCAAGTGGCCGGTCGCCGATCACGATGCCGGCGGCATGCGTCGAGGCGTGGCGATAAAGCCCTTCCAGCTTGAGCGCGATGTCGAAGAGCCGCCCAACCCGCGGGTCCTCCTCGCGCGCCTGCTCGAAGCGCGGCTCGCCCTCGATCGCCTTGGCGAGCGTCACGGGCGCCGCCGGATTGAACGGCACGAGCTTGCAGAGCTTGTCCACCTGCCCGTAGGGCATTTCCAGCACGCGGCCGACGTCGCGCAGCACGCCCCTCGCCTGCAGGGTGCCGAAAGTGATGATCTGCGCTACCTGATCGCGTCCGTAGCGTTCCTGCACGTAGCGGATCACCTCGTCGCGCCGCTCCTGGCAGAAGTCGATATCGAAATCCGGCATCGACACGCGCTCGGGATTGAGGAAGCGCTCGAACAGCAGCCCGAAGCGGATCGGATCGAGATCGGTGATCGTGAGCGCATAGGCGACGACCGACCCCGCGCCCGACCCACGGCCTGGTCCGACCGGAATCTTCTGCGCCTTCGCCCACTGGATGAAGTCGGCAACGATCAGGAAGTAGCCGGCATATTTCATGCGGCCGATGACGTTCAGCTCGAACTCCAGCCGCTCCCGGTATTCCTGCTCGGTATGTCCCTCGGCGATGCCGTGAGTCGCGATCCGCTCGCTGAGGCCAGCGTCGGCGCGCTTGCGCAGTTCCGCCACTTCGTCAGCCTTGCGCTCGCCGCCGGTGAACCGCGGCAGGATCGGGTTGCGCGTCTTCGGCCGGTAAGCGCACCGCCGCGCGATCTCCACCGTGGAGGCGAGCGCCTCCGGCAGGTCGGCGAACAGCTCCATCATCTCGGCGCGCGTCTTGAAGCGGTGCTCGGGCGAAAGCTGGCGGCGGTCGCTCTCCGCAACGATCCGGCCCTCTGCGATCGCGAGCAGCGCATCCTGCGCCTCGTGGTCGTCGCGTTCTGCAAAGAAGGGTTCGTTGGTCGCAACGAGCGGCAGGCCGGCGGAATAGGCAAGCTCGATCAGCGCCGGCTCGGCGATCCGCTCCTGCTCCATCCCGTGCCGCTGCAGCTCCACATAGAGCCGCCCCGGATAGATCGCCGCGAGTTGCTCAAGCCGCGCCCTGGCGACTTCTAGCCGCCCCGCCACGATCGCGCCGTCGAGCACGCCGTCCGGGCCGCCCGTAAGGGCGATCAAGCCGTCGGCCCGCTCAGCGAGCCACGCAAACTTCACATGCGAAGACTCCGTATCCTCCACCTCCAGGAAGCTGCGGGACACGAGCGCCATGAGATTGCGGTAGCCCGCTTCGCTCGCCGCAAGCAGCACGAGGCGCGGCAGCCGGACGGCCTTGTGCTGGCCCGCTCCATTCCGCTGCTGCGGCTCGCCGAAATCCACGGCCAAGGCGCAGCCGATGATCGGCTGAATGCCCGCCGACGCCATCTTCTCCGAGAATTCGAGCGCCCCGAACAGATTGCCGGTGTCGGTCAGCGCCAGCGCCGGCTGCTTGTCCGCCTTGGCAAGCTCCGCCAGCCGCGCGATCGGCAGCGCCCCTTCGAGCAGCGAAAACGAAGAGTGCACGTGCAGATGGACAAATCCGGGACCTGGCATTCGCTGCTCCGACTCCGACCCGCCGAAACTAGCCGCCTTTCCCCGACTCCCGCGAGGCGGCGCGACACTGCCGCTGTGGACAGTGGTTCAGTCGAGCTCGACGACGCGACCCTCGCGGATCGTCACGCGCCGGTTCATCCGCGCCGCCAGATCATGATTGTGCGTCGCGATCACCGCTGCAAGCTCCGTGGCGTCCACGAGCTTCGTCAGCGCATCGAACACGTGTCCCGCCGTGTGCGGATCGAGGTTCCCGGTCGGCTCGTCGGCGAGCAGGATGCGCGGGGCGTTGGCGACCGCACGCGCGATCGCCACCCGCTGCTGCTCGCCGCCGGAAAGTTCCGCCGGCCGGTGCTCCAGCCGCTCGCCGAGCCCGAGGAAGGCGAGCAGCTCCGCCGCGCGCTTCCTCGCCTCGTCTTTGGCAAGCCCGCGGATCATCTGCGGCAGCATCACGTTTTCCAGCGCCGAGAATTCCGGCAGCAGGTGGTGGAACTGATAGACGAAGCCGATGTCCGTGCGCCGGATCGCCGTGCGCTCCGAATCCGGCAGCCGCGTGGTCGGCCGCCCACCGACATAAACCTCGCCTGCGTCCGGATGCTCGAGCAGACCGGAAATGTGCAGGAGCGTCGACTTGCCGGCGCCCGACGGCCCGATCAGCGCCACCGACTCGCCCGGCCATACTTCAAGCGAGGCGCCGTCGAGGATCACGATCTCGGACTCGCCCTGCGGATAGCGGCGCTCGATCTCCTCCAGTTGCAGCGCGGGCGCTTCGTTCATGCGCTCACTCGTAGCGAAGCGCTTCGACGGGATCGAGCCGCGCCGCGCGCCAGGCCGGATAGACCGTCGCCAGGAACGACAGCACCAGCGCCATGATCACGACCATCGCCGTCTCCCGCGAATCCATGTCGGCCGGCAGCCGGCTCAGATAATAGAGCTCGGGCGAGAACAGCTCGGTCGACGTCAGCCACGAAATGAAGGCGCGGATTTCTTCGACGTTCCAGCAGACGAGCAGGCCGAGCGCGAAGCCGACCAGCGTCCCCACCACGCCGATGCTCGAACCTGTGATCAGGAACACGCGCATGATCGCGCCTTTCGTCGCGCCCATCGTGCGCAGGATCGCGATGTCGTGCCCCTTGTCCTTCACCAGCATGATGAGGCCGGAGATGATGTTCAGCGCCGCCACCAGCACGATCAGCGTGAGGATCAGGAACATCACGTTGCGTTCGACCTGCAGCGCGTTGAAGAAGGTCGCGTTGCGCTGCCGCCAGTCGACAAGGAAGATCGGCCGCCCCGCCGCGCCGTTGATTTCCGCACGATAGCGGTCAACGGCATCCGGGTTGTCGACGAACACCTCGATCGCGGTCACGTCCTGCTGGCGGTTGAAATAGGCCTGCGCTTCCGCCAGCGGCATAAATACGAACACGTTGTCGTATTCCGACATGCCGATCTCGAAGATCGCCGCCACCTTGTAGGCCTTGATGCGCGGCGTCGTGCCGAGCGCGGTCACCGCGCCGCGCGGCGCCACCAGCGTGATCTGGTCGCCGGCGCGGATCGACAGGTTGTCCGCGAGCCGCTTGCCGATGACGAGCCCCTGCCCCGTGTCGAATCCGTCGAGCGTGCCGAACCTGATGTTGCGGCCGATGCCCGGCATCCGCTTCAGGTCCTCCTCGCGCATGCCGCGCACCAGCACGCCGCCGGCATGGAACGGCGACGAAGCAAGCGCCTGCCCTTCAACGAGCGGCACCGCGAGCTGCACGCCCGGCACCCCCATGACGCGCTCGGCCACTGCCGCGAAGTCGGTGAGCGGCGCTTCGATTGGCTGAACCAGGATGTGCCCGTTCAGCCCCAGGATCTTCGAGACCAGTTCCTTGCGGAAGCCGTTCATCACCGCCATCACGATGATGAGCGTCGCCACGCCCAGCATGATGCCGAGGAAGGAGAACCCGGCGATCACCGAGATGAATCCTTCCTTCCGCCGCGCCCTGAGATAGCGCAGCGAAAGCATCCATTCGAACGCCGAGAACGGCGCCGTCCCGCTCTTTGTCGTCATCCCGACCCCTCGAAGCCCCCCAAGGGTTTTCACACCCTAGCCCGAGAGTTTCTGCAGTGCCTCGTCCGGGGTCACAAGCTCGCGCTCTCCGCTGGCGCGCCGCTTGATCTCCACCTTGCCTTCCGCGAGCCCCTTGGGCCCGACCATGACCTGCCACGGCAGGCCGATCAGGTCCATGGTGGCGAACTTCGCGCCCGCCCGCTCGTCGGTGTCGTCGTAGAGTACGTCGATTCCCTTGGCGGCGAGAGCCGCATAGAGCTGCTCGCAGGCTCCGTCCGTCGCCGCGTCGCCCTGCTTCAGGTTCATCAGCCCGACCTTGAACGGCGCGACCGCCTCCGGCCAGACGATTCCCTTGTCGTCGTGGCTCGCCTCGATGATCGCGGCGACCAGCCGCGTCGGTCCGATGCCGTAGGAACCCATGTGCACGGGCACCGCGCCGCCGTCCGGCCCGCTCACCGTCGCCTTCATGGGATCGGAATACTTGGTGCCGAAATAGAAGATGTGGCCGACCTCGATCCCCCGCGCCGACAGCCGCTTGCGTTCGGGAATCTTCTCGAATGCCGCCGCGTCATGCTTCTCGGAAGTCGCGGCATAGAGCGACGTCCAGCGATCGACGATCTTCTGCAAGCCGGCCTTGTCGTCGAAATTGACGCCGGCCTCCGGCACCTCGAAATCGAGATAGTCCCTCTGGCAGAAAACCTCGCTCTCGCCGGTCGAGGCGAGGATGATGAATTCGTGGCTGAGATTCCCGCCGATCGGCCCGGTGTCGGCCACCATCGGGATCGACTTCAGCCCCATGCGCGCGAACGTGCGCAGGTAGGCGACGAACATCTTGTTGTAGGAATGCCGCGCGCCATCTGCGTCCAGATCGAAGCTGTAGGCGTCCTTCATCAGGAATTCGCGCGAGCGATAGACGCCGAAGCGCGGCCGCACTTCGTCGCGGAATTTCCATTGGATGTGATAGAGGTTCAGCGGCAGCTGCTTGTAGGACTTCACCGACGCGCGGAAAATCTCGGTGATCATCTCCTCGTTGGTCGGGCCGTAGAGCATCTCCCGCTCGTGCCGGTCCTCGATTCGCAGCATCTCCTTGCCGTAGTCGTCGTAGCGCCCGCTCTCGCGCCACAGGTCCGCCGACTGGATCGTGGGCATCAGCATCTCGATCGCGCCGGAGCGGTCCTGCTCCTCGCGGATGATCCGGCAGACCTTGTTCACCACACGGTATCCGAGTGGGAGGAAGGCATAGATGCCGGCGGCCTCCTGCCGGATCATGCCGGCGCGCAGCATGAGGCGGTGCGAGACGATCTCCGCCTCTTTCGGGGTTTCGCGCAGGATCGGCAGGAAATAACGGGAAAGACGCATCGGGGTCCCTACGACTCAGGGGCGACACAAGCCCCGATTTCCGGCAGTCAAAGCAGAACGTTTTGGAATGACAAGGCCGCGAAACGACCGCACACGCGATGCGTGCTATCGCATTGCAACAAGCTTTAGGTGCAGCGCAAGAATGACAGGATGCCGCACGCGGGCTAACCTTCCCACTGACCGGCTGACCGGTGGGGCGATGCCCGCCGGTCTTTGGCCCAGGTCTCGGGAGGAAACCAACCGCACCGGCGGCGCAGCTCCAACGTCTTGCGCGCCACTGCGATGAAGGGTGGATTGGAACGGGCGAGTTTTTGAGCTCGCCCGTTTCTTTTTGTCTCGGCGCAACTTTTTCTCAGCGCGACACCGGATTGAACGGCATCGGAATCCGCTCGAACGGAATGATGCCGGACTGCCAGATCCAGAACCCCGCCGCGAAGATGATTGCGGACAGCACGGTCGTCACGATCACTTTCGGGAAAAGCATCGGCCGCTCCGGCGCGCCGGGATCGGTGCCGGCCTCCATCGCCTCGCCTTCGTGCTGGCTTTTCACGCCCCACGGCAGCACCGCGAACAGCACGACCCACCACAGCACGAAATAGACGGCGATCACCGCGGTGACCGACATGGCTCAGGCTTCCTCGATCTCGATCAGCGTGCCGCAGAAGTCTTTCGGATGCAGAAACAACACAGGCTTCCCGTGCGCGCCGATCTTCGGCTTTCCGTCGCCAAGCACGCGCGCACCTTGCGCCTTCAGGCGATCGCGCGCGAGCAGAATATCGTCGACCTCATAGCAGATGTGATGAATGCCGCCGTCGGGATTGCGCTCGAGAAACTTCGCGATCGGGGAATTGCTGCCGAGCGGCGCAAGCAACTCGATCTTCGTGTTGGGCAGCGTCACGAACACGGTGGTGACGCCGTGCTCCGGCAACCGCACCGGCGCCGATACGTCCGCTCCCAGCGTCCAGCGGTACACGGAGGATGCCGCGTCCAGATCCCGCACCGCGATTGCCACATGATTCAGTCGGCCGATCATCGCCTCGCCTGTTCAAACCTGCACCACCAGCACGTGGCATAGCGGCTTCTTTCCCCACACCGCATTGACCGCACCGCGTACCGAGCGCTCGATCGCCTGCGTCAGCGCATCCGGATCGCGGCGGCGCGCCTTCGGCAGCGACGCGATCGCGTCGTCCACCGCCTCCATCACGACGTCTTCCATCGTCTGGTTGATCCCGATGGATACCGGCAAGCCGGTCATCTCCACCCACGGATCGCCGACGATATCCCCGCGCCCGGAGAGCGCCACCGCAACCGACACCACGCCCGCAAAGGCAAGCTTCCGCCGGTCGGCAACCGTGCGCTCCTCCGCGTTCACGAGCAACTGGCCGTCCTGATAGACGCGGCCGAACGGCACCTGGTCGATGACTTCCGCAGAACCCGGCACCAGCCGCACCACGTCGCCGTTGCGGCACTCCACGACCTCCTGCACGCCGAGCGAGCGCGCGAGCTTGGCGTTCTCCGAAAGATGCAGCGCCTCTCCGTGCACCGGCACCACGACCTCGGGCTTCAGCCACTCATACATGCGCCGGAGTTCGCCCCGCCGCGGATGGCCGGACACATGCACGAGCGCGTCGCGGTCGGTGATGACATGCACGCCCTGAGTGATCATCGCGTTGATGATGCGGTTCACGGCCTTCTCGTTGCCGGGAATCGTGCGCGACGAGAAAATCAGTGTGTCGCCATGGTCGAGCTCGATTTCCGGATGGTCGTCGCCGGCAATCCGCGCGAGCGCCGCCCGCGGCTCGCCCTGGCTGCCGGTGAGCAGCACCATCACCCGGTCGCGCGACAAAGACGAGAAGGCGTCGACTCCGCGAAACGCGGGCACGCCGTCCAGCAGGCGCATCTCGCGGGCGACATTGATCACCCGCTCCATGGCGCGTCCGACCACGACGACCTCGCGTCCTGCCTCGAACGCCGCCAGCGCCGCCGAGCGCAGCCGTGCGACGTTCGATGCAAACGTCGTCAGCGCGACCCGCCCTTTTGCCTTCCGCACGATCTCCGCGAGGCTCTGGGCGACTTCGGCTTCCGACGGCGACTCCCCCTCGCGGATCGCGTTGGTGGAGTCGCAGATGACGGCACGCACGCCCTCCGCGCCGATCGAGCGGAATTTCTGCTCGTCCGTCGGCTTGCCGATCACCGGCCCGGGATCGAGCTTCCAGTCGCCCGTATGCACGACCGTCCCGATCGGCGTGCGGATCGCGAGCGCATTGCTCTCCGGAATTGAATGCGCGACCGGGACAAACTCGACGTCGAACGGCCCGATCTTCACCCGGCCGCCGACCGGCACGATCTTCACCGGGATTTCCGGCGCTCCCGGCTCACCGAGCCGCTTCGCCTCCATCAGCGCCGCCGTGAACGGCGTGCAATAGACCGACACCTTGAGCCGCGGCCACAGGGAGAACACCGCGCCGAAATGATCCTCGTGCGCGTGCGTGAGTACGATGCCGGCGAGATTCTGCCGCTCGCCCTCGAGGAAGCGGATGTCCGGCATGATCAGGTTGATGCCGGGCTGCGCGTCGTCGGCAAACGCCACGCCCATGTCGACGCAGAGCCAGTCGCCGCCGCGGTCGGAGCCGAGCCCGTACAGCGCGAGGTTCATGCCGATCTCGCCCACGCCGCCGAGCGGCACGAATACGAGCTGGTTGGGCCTCTTGATCAAACGAACCTCACCCGGCCGTCAACGGAAACACGTCGCCGGCCGCGATCGTCTCCCGCGTGCCGTCGCGATGCTTCAGCACGAGCGCACCGGATTCGTCCACTGTCTCGAATATGCCCGCTACCGTGCGGTTCGGCAGGCGCGCTTCGATCGCTTCGCCGATCCCCGCGGCCCGCGCGAGCCAGGCTGCCCGGATCGACACGAAATTCTCGCCGCGGTCCCATTCCTTCAGCCGCTCCGCAAGCGCGGCGCCGAGCGCCTCCAGAAGCGCCTCGGTGTCAACCGCATAGCCTGCCGCCGCAAGGTCGGTCGCGGGAAACTCGACGTTTGCGGGGTGGTGCCTGCAGTTCACGCCGAAGCCCACCACCGTCACGGTCGGTCCGCCGCCCAGGCTCATGCCTTCCACGAGAACGCCCGCGATCTTCTTCCCGTCGAGCAGCAGATCGTTCGGCCACTTCAGCCTGAGCTGCGCAGGCGCGAGCCCGTGCGCCACGTCGAGCAGCGCATCGTGCAGCGCCAGCGCCGCCACGAAGCAGATGCCGGGGATGGCCGCCGGCGGCGCCGGGTCGGCCAGGAGCAGGCTCGCATAGAGATTGCCCGGCTCCGAGACCCACGTGCGCCCGCGCCGTCCATGTCCCGCCGTCTGCCGACGGGCCGCAATCCACAGCGGCCCCATGTCGCCCGCGCGTGCGCGCGCAAGCGCCTCGGCGTTGGTCGAGCCGACCGTCTCGAACGCAACGACCGGGATTCCTCCTGCGGTCGCGGGAAAGTCTGTCATCTCAAAAGAGCGATTTCGCTGCCGCTTCGGCCGCCGCCACGATCGGCGCCGGATAGGCGAAGAAGAAGATCACGAAGATGCCGGCCAGCCCGAGCACGATCCGCACCGGCACCGCCATGCCCTCGAATGCCGGGCGCGGCTCGTCCATGTACATGATCTTCACGATACGGAGATAATAATAGGCGCCCACCACGCTCGCGAGCACGCCGATCACGGCAAGCGCGTAAAGGCCCGCCTCGATCGCCGCCAGGAACACGTAAAATTTCGCGAAGAAGCCGGCGAGCGGCGGAATGCCCGCCAGCGAAAAGAGCAGCGCCGCGAACAGGAACGCGACGAGCGGCTGCGTCGTCGCCAGCCCCGAAAGCTCGCTGATCTCCTCGACCGCCTTGCCGTCCCGCCGCATCGCCAGGATGCAGGCGAAGGTGCCGAGCGTCATCGCAAGATAGATCGCCATATAGACGAGCACGCCCTGCACGCCGGCAACCGTCCCCGCCGAAAGGCCGACGAGCCCGTAGCCGACATGGCCGATGGAGCTGTAGGCCATCAGCCGCTTGATGTTGGTCTGCCCGATCGCCGCGAACGCGCCGAGCGCCATCGAAGTGATCGAAAGGAAGATCACGATCTGCTGCCATTGCGGCACAATCCCGGGGAAGGCATCGATCGCGACGCGCACGAAGATCGCGATGCCCGCCGCCTTCGGCGCGGCCGCGAAGAAGGTCGTCACCGGCGTCGGCGCGCCCTCATAGACATCGGGCGTCCACATATGGAACGGCACCGCCGAGACTTTGAACGCGAGGCCGGCAAACAGGAACGCAAGGCCGAAGATGAGCCCCGTCTGCGCGCCTTTCGCAGCGGCGGCGATGCCGGCGAACGAGACCGTCCCGGTGAAGCCGTAGATCAGCGAGGCGCCGTACAGCAGCATGCCGGACGACAGCGCACCGAGCACGAAGTACTTCAGTCCCGCTTCCGACGAGCGCAGGTTGTCGCGGTCGAACGCCGCCATCACGTAGAGCGACAGCGACATCAGCTCAAGGCCGAGATAGAGCGTGATGAGATCGCTCGCCGAAACGAGCACCAGCATGCCGGCGGTCGCGAGCAGCGCCAGCACGCCGTACTCGAACCGGCGCAGCCGCTCCTTGCTCCAGAAGTCGACCGACATGAACAGCGCCGCAGCCGCGCCGATCAGCACCAACACCTTGAAAAACCGTGAGAAATAGTCGAGGACGAAGCTGTCGCCGAACGCCGTGAGCCGCTCGCCGGGAAGCCAGATCACGAGCACCGCCGCAACGGCCAGCAACGCGATCACCGCCGCATCCACGAACCCGGTCGCCCGCTCGCCGAATACAGCGCCGACGAGGACGAGCGCGAGCGCGCCCGCGAGCAGGATGATCTCCGGCAGTGCTGGCGTCAGGCTCTGAACGTCGAACGGCATGCGAAGCGCCTCAGCGTAGTTGCACGAGCGACGATGCAGCGGGCGCGAGCGCCGACTGCACGTCCCGAACAAGCGCCGCGACCGCCGCCGCGCTCGTGTCGAGCACCGGCCCCGGCCAGACACCGAACAGGATCGTCAGCAGAATAAGCGGCACGAACACCGCGACCTCGCGCGGATTGAGGTCGAGAATGTCCTTCAGCGCCGGCTTCTCCAGTTGCCCGAAGATCACCTTGCGGTAGAGCCAGAGCGCGTAACAGGCGGACAGGATGACGCCGGTCGTGGCGAAGAACGCCACCCAGGTGTTCACCTTGAATGCCGCGAGCAGCGTCAGGAACTCGCCGACGAAGCCCGAGGTGCCGGGCAGGCCGACGTTCGCCAGCGTGAAGATCATGAACACCGCGGCATAGATCGGCATGCGGTTCACGAGCCCGCCATAGGCCGCGATCTCGCGCGTATGCATGCGGTCGTAGATGACGCCGACGCAAAGGAACAGCGCGCCCGACACCAGCCCGTGCGAGACCATCTGGAACAGCGCACCCTGCACGCCTTCTTCCGTCAGCGTGAACATGCCCATGGTCACGAATCCCATGTGCGCGACCGACGAATAGGCGATCAGCTTCTTGATGTCTTCCTGCATCAGCGCAACGAGCGAGGTGTAGATGATCGCCACGACCGAAAGCGTGAACATCAGGGGCGCGAAGAACTCCGAGGCGTCGGGGAACATCGGCAGCGAGAAGCGCAGGAAGCCATAGCCGCCGAGCTTCAGGAGGATCGCCGCCAGGATTACAGAGCCCGCCGTCGGCGCCTCCACGTGCGCGTCGGGCAGCCACGTATGCACCGGCCACATCGGCAGCTTCACCGCGAACGACGCGAGGAACGCGAGGAACAGCCAGTTCTGCAGGCCCGCCGGGAAGCCGTGCTTCAGGAGCGTCGGGATGTCGGTCGTGCCCGCCTGCCAGTACATCGCCATGATGGCGAGCAGCATCAGCACCGAGCCGGCGAGCGTGTAGAGGAAGAACTTGAAGGTCGCATAGACGCGCCGCGCGCCGCCCCAGATGCCGATGATCAGGAACATCGGGATCAGGCCGCCCTCGAAGAACACGTAGAAAAGGACGAGATCGAGCGCCGCGAAGGTGCCGACCATCAGCACTTCGAGGATCAGGAACGCGATCATGTATTCGCGTACCCGCTTCTCCACCCCGAAGCTCGCCAGGATCGAGATCGGCATCAGGAACGTGGTCAGGATCAGGAGCGGCAGCGAAATGCCGTCAATGCCCACCTGATAGCGGAACGTCCCACCGAGCCACGGATAGCTCTCGACGAACTGGAAGTCGGCGATCGAGCGGTCGAAACCCGCCACCAGGAACAATGAGATGAAGAACGTGACGAGTGTCGTCCACAGCGCGATGTAGCGCGCGTTGCGCTTCGTCGCCTCGTCATCACCCCGCTGCAGGAAGATGAGCAGCGCGCCCGCGAGCGGCAGGAAGATGGTGACGGAAAGAACCGGCCAATCGGGGCTCATCCGACGATCCCTCCCCGCACCAGGAACCAGGTGATGAGCGCGGCGATGCCGATCAGCATCACGAACGCATAGTGATAGAGGTAGCCGGTCTGCAGGCGCACCACGCCGCGCGTCACGTCGATGACGCGGGCGGACACGCCATCAGGCCCGAACCCGTCGATCAGCCAGCCGTCGCCGCGCTTCCAGAGGAATCGGCCGATGCGCTTTGCCGGCTCCACGAACAGGAAGTCGTACAGCTCGTCGAAGTACCACTTGTTGAGCAGGAACAGATAGAGCGTCCGGTGCCGCCGGGCGAGCCGCCGCGGCAACTCCGGATCGTGGATGTAGAACCAATAAGCGACCACGAACCCGCCGAGCATCATCACCGTCGGCGCCGCCACCACCCAGGTCGGCACGTGATGCATCTCCTCAAGAATCTTGTGCCCGTGCGCCGAGAACAGCGAATCGCGGAAGAAATCGACGATGCCGGCTTCCGACGTGAACACGCCCTTGAAGCCGATCCCGAGCACGATCGCGCCGAGCGCCAGGAACGCGAGCGGCACCGTCATGGTTGGCGGCGATTCATGCACGTGCTCGAGGGTGTGGTGATCGACCCGCGACGCGCCATGGAAGGTGAGGAAGATCAGCCGCCACGAATAGAACGAGGTCAGCGCGGCCGCGATGACCAGCAGCCAGAACCCGTACTGCGCGACTACCGAATGGCCGGCGAACGCCGCCTCGATGATCGCATCCTTCGAGAAGAACCCGGCCGTGAGCGGGAACCCGGTCAGCGCGAGCGTCCCGACCACCATCATCGCGTAGGTGAAGGGAATGTGCCGCGCGAGCCCGCCCATGCGGCGCATGTCCTGCTCATGGTGCATCGCATGGATCACCGAGCCCGAACCGAGGAACAGAAGCGCCTTGAACGCCGCGTGCGTGAACAGATGGAACATGCCGACCGAATAGGCACCGACCCCCATCGCCACGAACATGTAGCCGAGCTGCGAGCAGGTGGAATAGGCGACTACCCGCTTGATGTCGTTCTGCACGAGGCCGACGGTCGCCGCAAAGAACGCGGTCGTCGCGCCGACAAAGACGACGACGCCGAGTGCGATCGGCGCGAGCTCAAAGAGCGGCGAAAGCCGCGCCACCATGAAGACACCGGCCGTCACCATGGTCGCCGCATGGATGAGGGCGGAGACCGGCGTCGGGCCTTCCATCGCGTCGGGCAGCCAGGTGTGCAGCAGGAGCTGCGCCGACTTGCCCATCGCGCCGACGAACAGCAGCAGGCAGATGACCGTCAGCGCATCGAACTGCCAGCTCAGGAAGGTCATCGTCTTGCCGGTGAGCGTGCTCGCCTCGGCGAAGATCGTGTCGTAGGCGACCGAGCCGGTCATCAGAAAGACGGCGAAGATGCCGAGCGCGAAGCCGAAGTCGCCCACCCGGTTGACGACGAACGCCTTGATCGCCGCCGCGTTCGCCTCCGGCTTCAGGTACCAGAAGCCGATGAGCAGATAGCTCGCGAGACCCACGCCCTCCCAGCCAAAGAAGAGCTGCACGAGGTTGTCCGCCGTCACCAGCATCAGCATGGCAAAGGTGAACAGCGACAGATACGCGAAGAACCGCGGCTGATGCGGGTCGTCGGCCATGTAGCCGATGGAATAGATGTGCACGAGCGCCGACACGTTGGTGACAACGACGAGCATCACCGCGACCAGCGAGTCGACCCGCAGCGCCCAGTCCACCTGCAGCCCGCCGGCGGCGATCCACGTGAACAGGCGGACGCGCGCCTCGTTGCCGAAGAAGCCGACGTCGACGAACATGACCCAGGAAAGCAGCGCGATCACCACGAGCAGGCCGCTCGTGACGAGGCTTGCCCCGCGCGCGCCGATCTGCCGGCCGAACAGCCCCGCGATCAGGAAGCCGATCAGCGGCAGGAAGACGATTGCCTGAACCATGCCCCCTCAGCCCTTCATCAGATTGACGTCTTCCACGGCGATGGAGCCGCGGTTGCGGAAGAAAACGACGAGAATGGCGAGCCCGATCGCCGCCTCGGCGGCGGCAACGGTCAGCACCAGCAGCGCGAAGATCTGCCCCACGAGATCGCCGAGGAACGACGAGAACGCCACGAAGTTGATGTTTACCGCGAGCAGGATCAGCTCGATCGACATCAGGATGACGATCACGTTCTTCCGGTTCAGGAAGATGCCGAAAATCCCCAGCGTGAACAGGATCGCGCCGACGGTGAGATAGTGCGACAGGCCGATGGTCATTGCTTAAATCCCCTGCCCCGGCTTGACCTTGACGACCTCGACGGCGTCCGCGACCCGCCGCCCCACCTGCGCGGCGATGTCCTGCCGCTTCACGTTCGGCTTGTGCCGCAGCGTCAGCACGATCGCGCCGATCATGGCAACGAGCAGCACGATCCCCGCGAGCTGGAAGTAATGAATGTAGGTCGTATAGAGCACACGCCCGATCGCTTCGGTGTTGGTGATGCGGTCGGCCGACACGAGCGGCGCTTCCGCTGCCCGCACGAGCGCGGGACTCGTCGCCCAGACGCCGACGACGAGCACGAGCTCGACGAGGAAGATCAGCCCGACGAGCGCGCCGACCGGCAGGTATTGCAGGAAGCCCTGCCGCATCTCGGTGAAATCGACGTCGAGCATCATGACGACGAACAGGAACAGCACCGCGACCGCGCCGACATAGACGACCACGAGGATCATCGCCAGGAACTCGGCGCCCAGCAGCAGGAAAAGCCCCGCCGCGTTCACGAATGCGAGGATGAGAAAGAGCACGGAGTGCACGGGGTTCTTTGCCGCGATCACCATGAACGCGGACGCCACCGTCACCGCGGCGAACAGGTAGAAGAAGAGCGCTGCGACCGTCATCCGCGCCTCACCGGTACGGCGCGTCGAGCGCGATGTTCTTCGCGATCTCGCGCTCCCAGCGGTCGCCGTTCGCAAGCAGCCGCTCCTTGTCGTAGTAAAGCTCTTCGCGCGTCTCCGCCGCGAACTCGAAGTTCGGACCTTCCACGATCGCATCGACCGGGCATGCCTCCTGGCAGAACCCGCAATAGATGCACTTCACCATGTCGATGTCGTAGCGCGTCGTGCGGCGCGTGCCGTCGTTGCGGCGCGGGCCGGCTTCGATGGTGATGGCCTGCGCCGGGCAGATCGCCTCGCACAGCTTGCAGGCGATGCAGCGCTCCTCGCCGTTCGGATACCGGCGCAGCGCGTGCTCGCCGCGGAAGCGCGGCGAAATCGGCCCCTTCTCGAACGGATAGGCGAGCGTCGCCTTCGGCCGGAAGAAATAGCGCATCGCGAGGAAGAACGCCGAAACGAATTCCTGCAGGAAGAGCGAGCGCGCGGCGAGATCGAGCTTCATCGCGCTAACCTCCGAACAGCGACCCGACGAAATAGCCGACGGCCCCGAGCACCACGACCTCGAACGTGAAGAAGATCCGCCGCAGCAACACGATCTTGCGCTCGAACGACCCGCGCTCTTCCGCGGTCCCCGACTTGTCCGTCGCGCGCAGCCGCGGCTCCAGAATGCCGATGATGACCCGGAAATTCAGGTAGCCGAGGGCCGCCCCGATCAGCGCGCCGATCTGGCCCCAAAGCGAGAGCTCCATGCGGCGATCCCGTCATTTCGGCGCGAGCCCCGTGTATTGCAGCACGCCCGCGACCACCACCACCATTACCAGCGTGATCGGCAGGAAGACCTTCCAGCCGAGGCGCATCAACTGATCGTAGCGATAGCGCGGCACCATCGCCTTGGCCATCGCGAACAGGAAGAACAGGAACGACACCTTCAGCACGAACCACACGACGCCGGGAATCCAGGTGAACGGCGCCACCGGAAACGGCGGCAGCCATCCGCCGAGGAACAGGATCGTGCCGAGCGCGCACATGCTCATGATCGCCACGTACTCGCCGAGCATGAACAGGAGGTACGGCGTCGAGGAATATTCGACCATGAATCCCGCGACGAGCTCCGACTCCGCCTCGACGAGATCGAACGGCGGACGATTCGTCTCCGCGAGCGCCGACACGAAGAAGATCACGAACATGGGCAGGAGCGGCAGCCAGTACCACTGGAACAGACCGAGCGAGCCGCTCTGCGCCTCGACGATCTTTGAAAGGTTCAGCGAGCCCGCGCACAGGAGCACGGTGATGATCACGAAGCCGATGGAGACTTCGTAGGAGACCATCTGCGCTGCCGACCGCAGCGCGGCGAGGAACGGATACTTCGAGTTCGACGCCCAGCCGGCCATGATGATGCCGTACACGCCGAGCGACGAGATCGCGAAGATATAGAGAATGCCGACATTGATGTCGGCGATGACCCAGCCGGGATGCACCGGGATCACCGCCCACGCTGCGAGCGCCAGCACGCACGATACGAGCGGCGCGAGCAGAAAAACGCCCTTGTTGGAGCCGGACGGGATCACCGGCTCCTTCAGCACGAACTTCAGGAGGTCGGCGAAGCTTTGCAGCAAGCCCCACGGCCCGACCACGTTCGGCCCGCGCCGCAGCTGCACCGCCGCCCAGATCTTCCGGTCGGCCAGGAGGTAATAGGCGATCAGGACCAGGAGCGCGACCAAGAGCGCGAGACTCTGGCCGACGATGATCAGCACCGGCAGGACGTAGTCGAAGAAGAACTGGTTCATCGCCTCACTCCGCCGCCACCGCGAGCTTGCCGCTCGCGAGCGCCGAGCACTCCGCCATCATGGCTGAAGCGCGCGCAATCGGGTTGGTGAGATAGAAGTCGCGGATCGGCAAGCGGAACGGCGCCTTGTCCGGCTTGCCGCCAAGCTGCGCAAGCTTCTCGATCGCGGCCGGGCTCGCCGGCTCGATCCTGTCGATCAGGGCGAGGTGCGGATGCTTCTCCTGCACTGCGCGCCGCAACATAGCGAGCGAGTCATACGGCAGCTTCGCGCCGAGCACGTCGGAGAGCGCGCGCAGGATCGCCCAGTCCTCCCGCGCATCGCCCGGCGGGAACGCCGCCCGGTTCGCGAGCTGCGGGCGACCCTCGGTATTGACGTAGATGCCCGACTTCTCGGTGTAGACCGCACCCGGCAGGATCACGTCCGCGCGGTGCGCGCCGCGGTCGCCGTGTGTGCCGATGTAAACCACGAACGCGCCGTCCGGCACGTCGATCTCGTCCGCGCCCAAGAGGAACAGAACGTCGAGCTTGCCCGGCTCCAGCATGCCGGCGACATCGAGCCCGCCCTTGCCCGGCACCGCGCCGACATCGAGCGCGCCCGCGCGCGCGGCTGCGGTGTGCAGGATGGAGAACCCGTTCCAGGCGTCCTTGACCGCGCCGGCCGCCACCGCCGCCTGCGCGACCGTCGACAGGACCGCGGCGCCGTCCGGCCGCGCCAGCGCGCCCTGCCCTACGAGCCAGATCTGTTTCTCGAGCTTCGCCGGCCAGCGCTCGCCGAGCTTCGCGAGCGACTCCGGCCCGGCGCCCAGGTGTTCGTAGTCGTAGGTCAGATCGGCCTGCTCGCCGACGAGGCCGATCTTCAGCCCGCCGGCGAGCCAGCGCTTGCGGATGCGCGCGTTCAGGATGGGCGCTTCCTTGCGCGGGTTCGAGCCGATGATCAGCAGCCCATCGGCTTCGTCGATCCCGGCAATCGTCGCGTTGAAGAGATAGCCCGCGCGGCCGAGCGCCGGATCGAGCTTCGCTCCATCCTGCCGGCAATCGATGTGCGGCGAACCGAGCCGCTCCATCAGGTCCCTGAGCGCGAAGACTTCTTCGACGCTCGCCAGATCGCCGACAACCGCGCCGGTCTTCGCGCCGCCCGCCTGCTTCACGCGCGCAGCGATCGCGGCAAACGCTTCCGTCCAGCTTGCCGGCCGCAGCCGCCCGCCGTCGCGCACATAAGGCCGGTCGAGCCGCTGCGTGCGCAGCCCGTCCCAGATGAAGCGGGTCTTGTCGGAAATCCATTCCTCGTTCACCGCCTCGTTGGTGCGCGGCAGGATGCGCTGCACCTCGCGGCCGCGCGTATCGACCCGGATGTTCGAGCCGACCGCATCCATCACGTCGATCGATTCCGTCTTGATGAGCTCCCACGGCCGCGCCTGGAACGCATAGGGCCGTGACGTCAGCGCGCCCACCGGACAGAGATCGATCACGTTGCCCTGCAGCTCCGACGACATCGCGTGCTCGAGGTACGTCGTGATCTCCATGTCCTCGCCGCGGCCGATCGCGCCGAGCTCGGGCGCGCCGGCCACTTCCGCCACGAAACGGATGCAGCGCGTGCAATGGATGCAGCGCGTCATGATCGTCTTCACGAGCGGGCCGATATACTTGTCCTCGACCGCGCGCTTGTTCTCGACGAAGCGCGACTTGTCCATGCCATAGGCCATGGCCTGGTCCTGCAGGTCGCATTCGCCGCCCTGATCGCAGATCGGGCAATCGAGCGGATGGTTGATCAGCAGGAACTCCATCACGCCTTCGCGCGCCTTCTTCACCATCGGCGTCTTGGTGTTGACGACCGGCGGCTCGCCATTCGGGCCGGGCCGGCAGTCGCGCACGGCCCACGCGCACGACGCGACCGGCTTCGGCGAGCCCACCAGCTCGACGAGGCACATGCGGCAGTTGCCGGCGATCGACAGCCGCTCGTGGAAACAGAAACGCGGAACCTCCGCGCCCGCCGCCTCGCACGCCTGCAGGAGCGTGTACTCCGCCGGAACCTCGATCTCTTTGCCGTCGACGATCAGCTTCGGCATGGCTTCACTCCGCCGCCACGCGCACAGGCTCGCTGTGCGGGTTCGCGGAATACTGGTCGATGCGCCGCTCGATCTCGTGCCGGAAGTGGCGAATGAGGCCTTGCACCGGCCACGCCGCCGCGTCGCCGAGCGCGCAGATCGTGTGACCTTCAACCTGCGTGGTCACATCGAGCAGGAGATCGATCTCGCGCTTCTGCGCGCGGCCTTCCGCCATGCGCGTCAGCACGCGCCACATCCAGCCGGTGCCCTCGCGGCACGGCGTGCACTGGCCGCAGGACTCGTGCTTGTAGAAGTACGAAATGCGCGCGATCGCTCGCACGATGTCCGTGGACTTGTCCATCACGATCACCGCCGCGGTGCCGAGGCCCGACCTCACGTTCCGCAGCGTGTCGAAATCCATGTAGAGCTCGTCCGTGCACTGCGATGCCGGAATACAGGGCACCGACGAGCCGCCGGGGATCACGGCGAGCAGATTGTCCCACCCGCCGCGGATGCCGCCAGCGTGCGTGTCGATGAGCTCGCGGAACGGGATGCCCATCGCCTCTTCCACGTTGCACGGCTTGTTCACGTGGCCGGAGATGCAGAAAAGCTTGGTGCCGGTGTTGTTCGGCCGGCCGATGCCGGCGAACCACGCCGCCCCGCGCCGCAGGATGTCCGGCGCCACTGCGATCGACTCCACGTTGTTCACCGTCGTCGGGCAGCCATAGAGCCCGACGTTCGCCGGAAACGGCGGCTTCAGCCGCGGCATGCCCTTCTTGCCTTCGAGGCTCTCGAGCAGCGCGGTCTCTTCGCCGCAGATGTACGCGCCGGCGCCGTGATGCACGTAGAGATCGAAGTTCCAGCCGTGCACGTTGTTCTTGCCGATCAGCTTCGCCTCGTAGGCCTGATCGATCGCCGCCTGCAGCCGCTCGCGCTCGCGGATGAACTCGCCGCGCACATAGATGTAGCCGGTGTTCGCACCCATTGCGAAGCCGGCGATCAGGCAGCCTTCGACGAGAAGATGCGGATCGTGCCGCATGATCTCCCGGTCCTTGCAGGTGCCGGGCTCGGACTCGTCGGCATTGACGACGAGGTAGTGCGGCCGGCCGTCCGACTGTTTCGGCATGAACGACCACTTGAGCCCGGTCGGGAAGCCCGCGCCGCCGCGCCCGCGCAGGCCGGAATTCTTCACCTCGTTGACAATCCAGTCACGGCCCTTCTCGAGGAAGCCCTTGGTGCCGTCCCACGCCCCGCGCTTGCGCGCGCCTTCGAGGCCCCAGTCGTAGAGCCCGTAAAGGTTCTTGAAGATGCGATCCTTGTCGGCGAGCATCACTTCTTCCGTTTCGGATCGGAGCTGTCGGCGACCGGCGGCTTCGGCACGCCCGCTTCCCGTATGTTCGCCGCCGCACCCGGCTTCTTTGCTTCCGTATCGCGCAGGGCAGGCCCGCCGGAATGCGGCGCAGTTGCATAGATTGAAGGATCCGTCAGCGTCGTCAGTCCGCCGACCGGCGCCGAAAACTGCCGGTCCACCTGCGGCCCGGGCTTCGGGGCCTTGCCCGACGCGAAAGCGTCGAGAACCTTCTCGAAGCTCTCCGGCGTCAGGTCCTCGTAATAGTCGGCGTTGATCTGCACCATCGGCGCGTTCACGCAGGCGCCGAGACACTCGACTTCCATCCACGAGAACTTGCCGTCGTCCGTGACATGATGCGGATGGCCGATCCGGCGCTCGCAGACCTTCTTGATCTCTTCGGCGCCGCGCAGCATGCAGGGCGTCGTCCCGCACACCTGCACGAGATATTTCCCGACCAGCTCGAGCTGGAACATCGTGTAGAAGGTCGCGACCTCCAGCACGCGAATATGCGCCATGCCGAGCATGTCGGCGACGTAGCGGATTGCCGGCTCCGGCAGCCAGCCGCCATGCTGCTCCTGCGCGCGCCACAGGAGCGGAATCACCGCCGACGCCTGCCGGTCCGGCGGATATTTCTCGATCTGCTGCTTCGCCCAGGCGAGGTTGTCCGCCGTGAAGGCGAAGTCCTTCGGCTGCTGTTCCGGCGGCGCGAGACGACGAACGGCCATTAGCGGTCAACCTCTCCGAACACGATGTCGAGCGAGCCGAGGATCGCCGAGACGTCCGCGAGCATGTGCCCGCGGCAAAGGAAATCCATCGCCTGCAGGTGCGCAAATCCCGGCGCGCGGATCTTGCAGCGATACGGCTTGTTCGTTCCGTCTGCCACGAGATAGACGCCGAACTCGCCCTTCGGCGCTTCCACGGCGGCGTACACTTCGCCCTCAGGCACGTGGAAGCCTTCCGTATAGAGCTTGAAATGGTGGATGAGCGCCTCCATCGAGCGCTTCATCTCGCCGCGCCGCGGCGGCACCACCTTGTGGTCGTCCGCCATGACGAGGCCCTGCCCTTCCGGACTGCGCAGCTTTTCCAGGCATTGCCGCATGATGCGGATCGACTGGTGCATCTCTTCCATGCGCACCACGTAGCGATCGTAGCCGTCGCCGTGCTTGCCGACTGGGATGTCGAATTCGAGCTCGGAATAGCAATCGTAAGGCTGCGCCCGCCGTAAATCCCACGCCGCGCCGGAGCCGCGGATCATGACGCCGGAATAGCCGCGCGCCCATGCTTCTGCCAGCGTGACCACGCCGATGTCGACGTTGCGCTGCTTGAAGATGCGGTTCTCCGTCAACAGCCCCTCGAGATCGTCGCAGGTACCGAGGAACGGATCGCAAAAGTCCCAGATGTCATCGATCAGCTTGGGCGGCAAATCCTGGTGCACGCCGCCAACGCGGAAGTAGTTCGCGTGCATGCGCGCCCCCGAGGCGCGCTCGTAGAAGCCGAGCAGCTTCTCGCGCTGTTCGTAGCCCCACAACGGCGGCGTCAGCGCGCCGACGTCGAGCGCGAGCGAAGTGACGTTGACCAGATGGTTCATCAGCCGGCTAATTTCGGCGTACAGCACGCGGATGAGCTGGGCGCGCTTGGGCACCGCTAGGCCGAGCAGCTTCTCCGCCGCGAGGCAGAAGGCGTACTCCTGCGGCAGCGGCGAGATGTAGTCGAGCCGGTCGAAATAGGGGATCGCCTGCAGATAGGTCTTGTGCTCGATCAGCTTTTCGGTGCCGCGGTGAAGAAACCCGATATGCGGGTCGGCGCGGGTGACGACTTCGCCGTCGAGCTCGAGCACGAGCCGCAGCACGCCGTGCGCCGACGGATGCTGCGGCCCAAAATTGATCATGAAGTTGCGAACGGACGCCTCGGCCATCGGATCCCCTAGATCAGCCTCGTCACCTCGGGCTCCGGACCGCTCGCTGTATCGCCCGCCGAGCGATACGGTTGCGGCCCGCAGGCCTCATGACCCCTTCCCCGGCTTCGCCTCGGCCTTTTCGTCGCCCGGCAGGGGGTGCCCAGGCCCTTCCCACGGCGAGAGAAAATCGAAATTCCGGAATTCCTGTTCGAGCCGCACCGGCTCGTAGACGATGCGCTTCTGCTCGTCGTCCCAGCGCACCTCCACATACCCGGTCAGCGGGAAATCCTTGCGCAACGGATGACCTTCGAAGCCGTAGTCGGTCATGATGCGCCGCAGGTCCGGGTGGCCGGTGAAGAGAATGCCGTACAAATCGTAGACCTCGCGCTCGTACCAGTTGGCGCCAGGGTAGACGTCGATGATCGAGGGCACCGGCGTCGTCTCGCTGGTCTCGACCTTGACTCGAATGCGCATGTTCTTGGTCGGCGACAGTAGGTGATAGACCACGTCGAACCGGTTCTCGCGCTGCGGCCAGTCGACCGCGGTGACGTCGGTGAAGCCGACGAACTCGCAGCGCGGATCGTCGCGCAGAAAGCTGACCACGTCGACGATGTCCTGCGCCTTGGCACGCACGGTAAGTTCGCCGTAGGCGACGCTGTAGTCGAGTATCGATCCCGGCCGCACGCTCACCAGCATCTGTCCGATGGTATCGAGGCTGTCGGTGCTCATCTTCAACGTTCGATCGTTCCGGTACGGCGGATTTTCTTCTGCAGCAGCATGATGCCGTACAGCAGCGCTTCGGCGGTCGGCGGACACCCGGGAACGTAGATGTCGACCGGCACGACGCGATCGCAGCCCCGTACCACCGAGTAGGCATAGTGATAGTAGCCGCCGCCATTGGCGCAGGAGCCCATGGAGATGACGTAGCGCGGCTCCGGCATTTGGTCGTAGACCCGCCGCATCGCCGGCGCCATCTTGTTGGTCAACGTACCGGCAACGATCATCACGTCCGACTGCCGCGGCGAGGCGCGCGGAGCGAAACCGAATCGCTCGATGTCGTAGCGCGGCATGGCCGCGTGGATCATCTCGATCGCGCAACAGGCGAGACCGAAGGTCATCCACATCAGCGAGCCGGTGCGGGCCCAGGTGATCAGTTCGTCGGTGGCGGTGACGAGAAATCCCTTGTCGGCGAGTTCGTTGTTCAGGCCGACGAAAAACGGATCGTTCGAACCGACCGGCTTACCCGTTCTCGGATCGAGAATTCCGGTGGCGGCGGGGGCGACGGCCGGAGTTCGCTCGGTCAATCCCATTCGAGCGCTCCTTTCCTCCACTCGTAGATAAAGCCGACGGTCAGAACCGCAAGGAAAACCATCATCGACCAGAAGCCGAAGGTTCCGAGCTGACCGAACGCGACCGTCCAGGGGAAAAGAAAACTCACTTCCAGGTCGAAGATGATGAAAAGGATCGATACGAGGTAAAACCGCACGTCGAACTTCATGCGCGCGTCGTCGAAGGCGCTGAAGCCGCACTCGTAGGCGGTGAGCTTCTGCGGATCGGGGCGCTTGTAGGCGACGAGGAAGGGCGCGACCAACATTCCCAGCGCGATCACCAGCGACAATCCGATGAAAACGACGAGGGGAAAGTAGTCCTGCAGCAGATCGCTCATCTTGACCTCTGCCGTTGCGAGCGGGCTCGAATGGGACGCCCGCGCTCCAGCATTTGATACCGGTTCGACACGCTGCCGCCCGCAAGGCCTACAGCTATCTCCCTGGCATTATCGAGCAAATCAGAGTCATTCCAAGGCGGGGATGGGGAGCGTTTAGCGCAATGCACCAGGGGTGGCAAGTCGGCATTGACCGCGGAAGCCAATACGCACAGCCAAACCGCATCGCTCGCTGGAACGCACTTTCTTTTCCGCGAAAATCGGCGGAACACCTGGCGACATTGCGCGGAATCGAGGCGCGACCGAGCCGCGTTGACAGGCGCACCACGGGGTCTCAATCTTCACCGCGGCACACCCGACGGAAGGCAGCATCGGCGC
>JADYXZ010000020.1 GCA_020853885.1 Bradyrhizobiaceae bacterium
CGAGCGTGCCGCCGATCACAATCGGATCCTTGGTTTGCGCGGCGGCAGGCCCCGCGAGAAACGCCGCCGCCGCAAGAAGCGTAGCGGCGCCAAGCGCCCTGCGCGACATAATGTTGGACTTCATCATTTCGTCCTCCCTCTCTGCATTTGCAGTTGTGTCTTGCTTCACGAAATCGTGGTGCGATCGGATTATACAGATCGACGCCGCCACGGTGCGTGTAAAACTGATTTTAATCTTCTAATTACCGTCACCCTCGATCAGAGAATCGATAGCTGCGCCTATGTGCTGTTTGCGACCATTGCCGTTGGTCCCTGGTAACGCCGACATAGATTTCCAAACGCTTTTGATCGGCCATGAGCGCGGCGCTGCCGCCGTCGTGCACGATGCTGCCGCGTTCGAGGATGATGGCGCGGTCGGTGACCCGAGGATCTTGTGCGCGTTCTGCTCAACAAGGGTCACCGAGGGCTTCTCCTCGCGGACGATCCGGCACAGGACGGCGAGAGTTCCTCGATGATGATGGGCGCCAAGCCCTCCAGCGGCTCGCCGAGCAGCATGATGCGCGGATTGAGGATGAGCGCGCGGGCGACCGCCAGCATCTGCTGCTCGCCGCCCAAGAGCTGGCTGCCGAGGTTGCGCCGCCGCTCCAACAGGCCCGAGAACACCGAATAGACCTTGTCCAGCGTCCACAGACCGGGCCGCGCGATCGCGGTCATGTTCTCTTCGACCGTGAGCGATTTGAAGATGTTGCGCTCCTGCGGTACCGATCGGGCCGCATCTAAAACGCGATACCCCATCACAAGCGTCATGATTTTTACCAGCGGAACGAGACTAAGATAAAGCGCTGAATCAAACGGTTGGCTGGAGAATCTTCATGAGTATCTGGAGCGGCTTTCACACGTCCTGGTTCGAGCCGCCGTCATTCCAAAGTACCGCTTGCTTCATTCGCTTGCCCGGGCTTGGGTTTTCACCCTAGCTGACGAGCAGTGCTGCTCGACCTGTTACTTCGCCTCGTTCGACGCGTTCGTGTAGAATCTCCACTTTAGTGAGCGGGCGAATTTCGCTGACTAGAGGCCAGACCTCACCGCGCGCCACGATTTCTAGCGTCTCGATGATCTCGATGCGGCTCACATAGCGACTGCCGAGGATGTCCTGTTCCTTGAACAACAGATCCATAGCCGACAGCTGAAACGGCTTGCCCGCCCCGCCGAGCGTCACAAGGCGGCCGCACTTACCAAGTGCTTTAGCACTAGCTTCCAACGTGGCAGTCGAAGACACGTAGTTAACCGCCACGTCAATGCCATGGCCACCTGTCAAATCCTTCAGCGCTTCGACTATATTGCCCTTGGACGCCTCAACAACCTCATGCGCTCCAACCTTGCGGCAGGCCGCCGCCCGCCCCGAATACTGCGACCGTCTCGCCAGCCTTGATGCGTGCACGCCTGAGCACCTTATACGGCGTAGCAAGAGCATCCGTGATGACGCCGATCTCGGCCGGATGGTTCTTATAGTTTAATGTATGTCGCCAGGAACCGGCCGCCGTCGATCACGATCCTCGCGCCGGTGCTGGTCCGCAAATGCATAATGCAGCCGATGATCGCCCGTGCGACGTCCTCCGGCTGGACTACACGCTTGAGCGGGTTGAACGATTTTCTCCAGCACAGCGCAGTCGCCCCCTGCGCCGTCGTTGAGACAAAAAAACACGGCGCGATAGATTCGCGCCATAGGCAACAGCGGAAGATCGGCCTTCCCGGCCGCAATCAGATCTCAGTACAAAAGCGGATGTCCGCGTCCTCAGTGAGAAAGTCCATCCGCTTTACCCAGAAACTTCCAATATGAGCTGTTTCGAGATGTTCTTCTAGTTGCTTGCGGCTACGCCAAATCTCAAATGCAATAATTACATTCGGATCGTCGTCGCTCACATGGAGATGGTATTCGATGCAGCCCGGCTCCTGTCGCGTTGGAGCAACAACACCTTGTAATATTTTGACGAGCTCGGCTTGTTTCGCCGGCTTTGCATGAAGATAGGCGACAAGCGAACAATGTTTTTCCGGCTTCGCACGAAGATAGGCGGTAAGCTCGGGCCCCGGTCTCATTTGGATTCCTCCTTGCAGTCTCGTTACTGCTCAATTAGCCACTCGCGATACCAACTCGCCTCTTTCGCGGTAGATGTCGTGTCGCGCCAAAAAAGCTCTTTTAGCATCTCCAGTAGCACTTAAAATAATTATTTTCGCTGAACAGATGCCGAATTACCTTGATCGAGATCAAATGCTGCCGTCTTTACTGATATGAGTATCGCGAAGATCAACGTGGCTTCGCCTTCTCGCGCGTGCCGCCAGTATCCACGCGAGCAAGAGCGGTCATGCACCCCGGTGCGAAAGGTCCTGCCGCGCGGTGTGGGGTGCGCAGAGGAATGCGTATGGCTGTTAAACGCTCGGTACATTGACGGGTACACTGGAAAACCGCCATTCTAAAAATGATGCTAATTCAATAACCTGGATGAGAATTCGATGCCACCCCTGGCACCATTTCCCCGTCCGGCCGTGTTCTTTATCGCCAATAGTGTCGACAAAAGACGTTTTGATGCCGCCGCTAACTCCTGCGCGCTGTAGCGTACAAATCGGATAGACCGGAAACGCGCGCGCAAAGCCTTGTTGGCGTTCGCATGACGGCGGAAGCAGAAGCAAGTTGGAGAACAGCTCGGCCGCCTTCTGGATGACACGCAGGAATACAAGCTGCAGACTGGGTGCCGGTATCTGAGAGTGATCATCGATATGGGTGGCAAGCCGTAGAGTGTCCGACCGCGGTGTGGAATTCACTTCAAATTGGAGCTTTGGTGCCGTCAAGCAGCATCGATTGGCTGACACTTCACACGGCGCCGGTAATCCAATTCAGATTCCAATATTAGATCCTTCCACGCTCGGAAATGCGATGAGCTTCTCGACGAGAGCCTGCTTTTTGATCTCACCGGGCTCGGGCCATCATCGAAGTCTGGTTGGTCGGCTACAACACGATGCAATCGTGCGGGTTGCGCCGCTACAGGATCACCGGCGGTGTATGCGACAAACTCACCAGAACTCACCTTCGCGCGCGGCTATCTGCAGGTTGCTCACGCCACGGCGAAAGGTGTACAAATGGTTTAGGCTCTGACCGTTGCCGGGTGAAAGTTCAACGGCAGGTCAGAAGCCCAACTAAAAAGAAAGGCGGTTGATAGGAGGAACTTCCCATGGCAGCGTTGATAGTCGAAGCGGTGCCCGTCGTCTATGCCTATGCCGATCAGGAGGTAGGCCCTCGCTTCGGGATCAGGTCAGGACGAATGGTCGCCAAGGACCAGCAGTTGCACCGCCATGATTATTTCGAGGTGTGGTTCTTCGCCACGAGCGGATCGACGCAGCAAATCTCGTTTCGTGAGTACATCACACGCCGCGGAAGCATATTCTTCATATCGCCGCAGACGCCCCATCGGCCTTGCTTCAATGTCGACGAAACATGTTTCATCTTCTACTTCGATCTCTCATTTTTGCGACCGGAATTAGCGGGTGCGCATGTTGAACTTGATGCCGAGTTGCTTGACCGAGTGCCGGAATTGGCGCCGTTCTTATGCCAAAAAAATATTGATTTTATTGTGTCGGACGACGAAATCGATCACATTCGATCGTTGTGCAATCGAATGCTTGCTGAGCGAAACAATCCTCGCATCTGCTCGAAGCAGATCATCCGTTCTTTGATAGTTCAATTGCTTGCCGAGGTGAGCCAGAAATATGAAGATCAAATTTTGGGATATCTCAATAAATTGTCACCTTGTGGCGGTTCCGGTCGGCACGTCCAGAAGGCCCTGAAATTCATTACTGACAATCTAACAAAGAGAGTATCTTTAACGGCGGCGGCGCGACAAGTTGCGGTGTCGCCAAATTACCTCGCAAGTCTGCTCAAAAGGGAAACGGGAAAGACATTCGTCGAGATTGTCACTGAGAAGCGCATCGAAAAGGCGAGAGAAGTTCTTTCTTATACCGGTTTGCATGTTGCGGAAGTTGCTTATGCCGTTGGGTTCGACGATCCGGATTATTTCTGCAAGCGGTTCAAGCGTCATGCTGGCTGTACGCCCTTGGAATTTCGGGCTAAACATAAGCTTATAGCTCAGCGCAACGCATGATGCGCGTGATCGGCCTAAATGTCACGAGTCGATGGTGGGCTCGCGACAAGCTTTCTTATCTTGCCTGCGCTTCATTTAGGAATGTCCCGACTCACTTATTCTGCGACAGAACGTAATTGAGGATACTTGGATCCGAACACGTTTCTATTTGCCTCAAGCGCTTGAAGTTTAACTCCGCCGATTTCGAACAAGCGGCCGCATGTTGCACTTGGCAATTCGCTGCCGATTATGCTGCGGAACTATGTTGCCGCGGCCAGCGCCGCCATCGTGACGGAGCCAAAAATCTCATCACGGGCAGTCGAAAGTTGGGCTTAGGAGCCGCAGTCATTGGCATCACCACTCTCGTCCGCAAAATTCTCCAGAAAAACCTTAAGTCCGGTACTCCAATCACATTTGGCTCTGTCGCTAGAGTGTACAGCGAACTCGGGCGGGCAATAGCGATTTCGGGATAGGACGTTTTGCTCCTGAAATGCGAGTGTATCGTTCGCGGTGAATGAGACGAATGAATTGAACTGGTGCAGATTCATCGCTGGCCGGGGCAAGTGCCGCCGTCGGCCAATTGAGTACATGGCCGATGGCGAGATGATCGAGCCGGTGTGCCGCACGTACTCAGCGCAAATTGCTTGGCGGCTTTCTATGAAATCATCAGGGGCAAAACCGGGCTATCCCGAACAACCGTCACGCTGTTGGTCTAATTCGACTTGATGACGTGAACGCAAATAAGCAACTGGAGAGTAACGATGTCGCTTCAAGATTTCCCCACGTCTCCCAGATTCGAGGACTACAAGGAGCGGTTTAAGGATTACTTCAAGATGACACGCCGCGAGGACGGCGTGATCTTGGTCGAAGCTCACACCCTTGGCAATTCCGTTCAGCTCAGTGTTCAAAACCATCGTGCCTTGGGGCAAATGTTCAAAGCTGTTGGCGCGGATCCTGAGAACGAGGTCATGATCTTTACGGGGTCCGGCAAGGACTTCATGATGGACGTCGACCCCACCGGGTTCAAACTGGAAGAGGACGACGTCGCCCATTGGGCCTATGAGTATGCCTACAAGGACGGGCGCATCAATGTCAGCTCGCTTGTAAACGACCTCGAAATTCCGACTATCGGTATTCTGAACGGCCCCGGGTTTCACAGCGAAATCGCGCTGATGTGCGATCTGACGATCGCGAGCGACGACGCGATCATCTACGACTTGCATTACGACATCGGTTCGGTGCCTGGCGACGGCATCCATAGCTGCTTCATCGAGCTCCTCGGTGTGAAGGGCGCCGCGTATGCGCTGTTCACCGGCGAAGCCATCGATGCTGAGACCATGTTGCGTTACCGCATGATCAATGAAGTTGTTCCAAAGGCAAAGACAATCGAGCGGGCGTTCAAGCTGGCCGATCATATCATGTCGCAGCCACGCGTGACGCGCCGTCTGACGGCCCAGATCGTCCGTCGCCCGTGGAGGCAGCGCATCACGAACGACCTCGATGGCGGATTCGGCATTCAAATGTTCGGTCAGCTTGCCAAGGCCAAGGCCTATCACGGCAAAGGGCACATCGAAGGCCTCGGCGAGTATGTCCGGAAAGGACGTAAGAACAACTTCGACTAACGCGTCGACAAGAGTTGCAATGGCGGTTGATCGGCTCAAAGCGGCGTACCTTTGATCTGATCGCTGTGTTACGGGTGTGGCTCCGCTTGGCTGCAGTTGCTGGGCAAAGGTCGAGGCTAGCCCCGTCCGGTATTGCCGGCGGATCTGCCGAGGCGGACAGAGCCGGGAGAACGGCGCGGACCACTTGGCGCGATAGAAATCCGCCACCGCGAACTCCATGAGAAGGTCACGCAGCGGCGCGGGGTACAGAACTGAGGCCTCCAGAAAAGCGGTAAAATTTCCCAAGGCTCAGTATCCTATTTTGAGATCCTGAGCCTCTGCAGCCAGCTGATCGATAACCTTGCGACGTTCAGCATCGATATTTTTCTTGTACCGCAAGGCGTCATCGAACCGAAACCGCCGACGCGTACCAACCATTCGGAATGGGGGCTTCTTCTGTTCAAGCAGCTGCACAACAAACGGCCGAGATAAATTCAGAAAGTCGGCTGCTTGCTGTGTCGTGAGTTCTGCGTGCTGAGGGACAATGGTGACCGCACGACCGGATGCCATATCTTCAAGTATTACCTGAAGGAGTCTCCCTGCTCCCGCCGGCAATTCGATCGAGCCGGCCGCAATCGCCGACGTACGCGCCATCGCGGTCTATACCACTGGCCTCGCTATCGAGACGGCGACGACGGCATATCATTTTGCCGGCAACACCGGCCTGCACCATCCACATGTCATCGACCGGCTACTATGCGACCTGAACACTGCAGGATTGCATCAAGTCATGAGCGATACGGCTTACGAAAATCACGGCAAGTTCCGCTTGGGTTTGCCGGCGGATCCACTGGCTTGACCGATTTGTAAAATGCCGTCGGCACGGAGTCTGCCGTTCCGTAGAACCGCACCAAAGTACCGCGCCACCATTCCTTCTAGAGACCACCATCTAGAGATCACCGTCAACTGCCATGCGACGAAAAATCATTTTATAACAGTGGCTTAGATCGCTCACGCTCGGGCCGAAATTATGTTAAATGTATCTTGCCTCGTGTTGAGAGACGTGAGGGCTATGCCGGTTTCCATGGGGAAGTGCCGGTATCCCGCGTGATGCGATTTCCCGCCAGGTAGATGCGGAGATGAGGGCGTGACGCCCGATGGGCCCGAAGACCTGCATGGGCAGGGAGTCGGCAAAACCATCGCGGGTCGCGCCTTATGCATTTCAGCAGGGTCTTTCCGCGGTTCCGTTCACCGCATGCAGGGGAAGCCCCATGCAAGATCCATCTCTTCACGTCGAACAGGTCAGTGTCGATGCGCTCCGGCCGTATGCACGGAACGCGCGAACACATAAGCGGTACCAAATCCGCAAGATCGCGAAGTCGATCGATAAATTCGGATTCGTCAATCCGATTCTGATCGATGACGATTTCACCATCATCGCCGGGCATGGCCGGGTTGAGGCCGCAAAGCTCCTCGGCCGCAGGACCGTGCCGGCGATCAAGCTGTCGCATCTCAGCGAAGCCGACCGCCGCGCTTATGTCATCGCCGACAACAAGCTGGCGCTCGACGCAGGCTGGGATCGAGAAATCCTTGAGCTCGAGCTGAAGGGCCTGATTGATCTCGGCTACGAAGTCGAGCTTACGGGAATTCTGGAAGAAATATCCCGGTGGAAGACAACCAGGGCCGACTTGGAAGCAATCAGTTTGTCCAGATCGTGTCAGATGCGCTCCGCCGACAATTCCAGGGAACCAATTCAGCAGTGAAGATCGTCGTGCGTTTGACAAACGCAAATGAGCGAGCGGTCAAGAGCTGGTTCTTGGCAAAGAATGCGCCAAGAGGCCCACATCTCGTCGCGCTTATGCGCCACTCCGACGAAATTCCGGAAACTATTCTGATATTGGCGGGAAGGAAGGAATTGCTGATTGCAAAGAAACTCTCAGATGCGCATCGACTGCTTGAAAATTTGCTAAAGACGATAAGCGATCTGTTAAAAGACGATAAGTCAATATAGCCGCCGGAGACAAAATCGTCTTTCTCCGCTGAACATACGCGTCATTTATTTTTCTAGGATTGACGTTAGCGCAGCGCAGCCGGACGAGAGCATGCTTTGCGGTCTAATATGCATCCGAGAACCGCACTTGGAATATCGCGACCTGAGAAAATCGGACCGATGGCGCGGCTGAGAGCCGTTTTTATACTCTCACTGTGCGTTTCTTGTGCCAATACCTAAGCTAACCTACGGAAGTGTCGCGCGAAATCGTGCGACTCCTCATTCTAGAATATTTCTCTACATGATCAATGACTTAGTGGCGGAGCACGCAGTCGATTACTAACTGATCTCTGCGTGGCTTTCCCTGAAAACAGCGAAGAAAACAGGGAATTTTCGAAGAAGCGCTGATCTCCGACGATGACTCTGCTAGATTGTGCATTAATTTCAGTAGTTTGGCGAGAAAATCCCTACTCCACCAAACAGCTAATTTTGGCTGACGATCAGAGAATTCGGCCGTCGAAACAGGGAATTTTTCCCAACGCACTTGGCGATGGATGCTTCTCGTTACAAACCTCCAAGATCCGCCAGTTCTTGCCTGACCAACTCTCTCTGCATGGTTTGAGCCTATTCGAAAGCGCAATAGCGGTGGACATTCGCACGAAAGCTCCGCACTGCGTTGACCCCATCGGAGTCCCGAAATTCTCTCTCTCGACCCGTTTCTCTCCAGACCTTCCGACTACGCGGACTTAGTGCGGTTCTCGTAAGAAGCTGATTTTGATTAGCTTTCGGAAAGGTCGACCTCCGCACTTTGAAGAGTCATTATCGGGTAGCGAGAGGATCTGGGAGCGAACGAGTGCGCTGATGTGACGACGACTTTTGCGTCACTCAGTGCGCCGCCGACGGCTTTCGTCGGGACTGACGCGGTCACCTGCTCGGCCTTCGAACCAATTCTCTGGTCGAAGACGGGCGTCAGCGAAACCGTGAGAGATTGCAATCACCTGACAGCAGGCCGTCGAAGAACCGGGCGCGGACCGCAACAGTCCGAGTGCAGTTCCGGCGGCCGAACCGCACCGCCTTAGCCGATCACCCTCTCTGTGCAAGCGGTCCAATTTCTGCGGGGTCACCGCCTCATATTCCTGGGAACGATTTTCTCTCCAAGATAATACTTCTTGATATCCGGATTACTGAGCAAACTGGCTCCCGTGTCTTCCATCAGAATGCGTCCGGTCTCCAGTACATACGCGCGATCCGCAATCGAGAGGGCGATAAAGGCATTTTGCTCGACGAGAAGAATAGTGATCCCTTGACTGCTGATCCTCTGAATGATTTCGAAAATCGTTCTGACCAAATTTGGAGCAAGTCCCATGGACGGTTCATCCAACAGCAGAAGCTTGGGATGCGCCATCAGCGCTCTGCCGATAGCCAACATTTGTTGCTCTCCCCCAGAGAGTGTCGAAGCAAGCTGCTTGCTTCTTTCTCTCAGGGATGGAAACAACCCAAAAACCCATTCGAGATCTTTCTCCTTCTCATCTTTGTCATGGCGTCTCGAATAGGCGCCCATTTCAAGATTTTCGATGACGGTCATTTGTGGGAAGAGTCTGCGCCCTTCGGGGGATTGGGCGATCCCCATCTGGACGATCTCGGCCGGATTCTTCTTCGATATCTGTTTCCCAAGAAAACCGATACTGCCGGAAGCCGGTCTTAGGAAACCCGCGATGGTCCTTATGATGGTTGTTTTGCCTGCCCCGTTTGCACCTATCAGCGCGACGACTTGATTGTCTTTAATCTCTATCGACACGTCTTTTAGCGCTTGAATGTTTCCATAGAAGACATTCACGTTTTGAACGTCAAGCATGGTTGACATAGTGATCGCCCAAATATGCTTTGATGACTTCACTGTTATTTTGAATTTCCTCGGGAGGGCCTTCAGCAATTTTAACGCCGTGGTCCAACACGAAGACCTTATCCGATATGCTCATGACCACGTTCATATTATGTTCAATCAGGAGAATGGTGATTCCAAAAGTTTCGTTGAGATTAAATATCAGTTCGACGCAATCATTGCTCTCCGCAGGATTCATTCCGGCGGTCGGCTCGTCAAGGAGAAGAATCTTCGGCTCCGTTGCCAAGGCTCTGGCAATTTCGAGCTTTCGCTGCTCTCCGTAGGATAGGTTCTTGGCCTGATAATTCAATTTTTCCTGGAGTTGGAATTGACGCAGGAGTTTCTCGGCTTTCTCCTTGGTGGCCTTTTCTTCCTGCCTGACGAACGGCGTCCGCAAGCACGCTTGAAAAAAGCTTCCATGACATTTGATTTGACAAGCAACGATGACGTTCTCCAAGACCGTCATCCAGGGGAAGAGTCTTATGTTCTGAAAAGTGCGTGCAATTCCAGCCTTGGCGATGTTGTGGGGAGAACGGCCGGATAGATCCGATCCCTCCAATAAAATGCCACCCGAGTCGGCGGAAGAAAACCCCGTGATCAGGTTGAAAACGGTCGTCTTGCCGGCTCCGTTGGGCCCTATGAGCCCCGCAATTGCCTGTTGTTGAATGCTCAAGCTAAGATTATTAACAGCGATTAGGCCGCCAAACCGTTTGGTCAGATTTTGAATTTCGAGCTGGGCCTTCATCTCGATCTCGTTCGCAAGCGCCGTCTTTAGGGCTGCGCGCGGTGGTCGGCGCCGTTCGACCGATCGCGGCAACGCCATTGGATGTTCCCGGGAGATTTTTTATTTTATCTCCTCGAGGCCGACTTCCCGTACATACGCGTTGCCCTCTCTCTTATGCGACAACTGAAATTTGAAGCGTTCGATGAGGCCGGCAAATCCCGACGGAAAAACAATCAATAAGACAATGATGGCCATTCCAAAAATCAACATATTGAATCGCTCGAACTGCTGCAGATATTCGTTCGCGAGCACAATAACGACCGCGCCGAAAATCGGCCCATTAAGGAAACCCGGACCACCAAGAACCACCATAAACAACAACATAACGGAATCGCTCAAGGGGAAAGCCTCCGGTGCCACATACCTGACCATGTGCGCGTAAAGGCTTCCCGCCAGCGCGGCAAAAATCGTGCTTATCGTGAATACAATAATTCTTACCAAGGGCACGTCGATTCCCATGGCCGATGCCGCAATCGCGTTATCTCTCATTGCGATGATCGTTTTTCCGCGATGAGAACGAATGAGGTTCCTGTAGAGGACATAGACGCCGAGCGCGATCGCTGCGATAAGATAATAATAGTCCGCTTCGTTCTTGAAATGGATACCAAAGATAATCGGATAGGGTATTCCCGTGACCCCGGTGGGGCCGCCGGTTGCAGATTCCCAGTTTTGAAAAATGACTTCCATGATTTTGTGGAAGCCGATCGTCGCCATCGCAAAATATGCTCCTGCCAACTTGAGCGTCGGGATGCCGATGACGACGCCGACGATCGCGCCGCTTACGCCGGAAAAAAAGAAAGAGGGCAAAAACGAGAACCCCAACTTCGTAGCCAGTAGCGACGACGTATAGGCCCCGATAGCGAAGACCGCGACGTGGCCAAAAGTGAGAGCACCCATATAGCCAAATACAAGATTTACGCTGATCGCCAGGATGCAATAGATAAGGACCATATTGAGAATGTGCTGGGAATACTGATCCGTCATCAGATGAGGAAGGACCAGCAACGCCGCAATGATTGCAAGATAGCCAACGGATTTGCGAAGTCGCATGGGCGCTATATCTTTTCCGCCGTCGGCTTCGCCAACAGCCCTGACGGTTTGAACAACAATATCAACAACAACAAGGCGAAAACAATGGCGTCCTTGTAAGCTGAGGAGATAAACGCCGTCGACAGGTTCTCCATTACTCCGAGCAGGAACCCACCTACTATCGCTCCTCTTATCGAACCCAAGCCTCCGAGAACGGCTGCGGTAAATCCCTTGAGCGTGAAGATCAACCCCATGTAAGGCGTGACAAACAAGATAGGCGCCACTAGCACTCCGCCGACGGCTCCCAGTCCGGCGCTGATTCCGAAAACGAAGGAGTCCGCCAATAATAGGCTCACGCCCATTCCTTGGGCCATCTCCCTGTCTTGAGCAGCCGCGCGAAATCCCTTTCCCAGCTTTGTCTTTTGCAGGAACGCATTAAACACAACCATGATAATCACGGCACCGATTACAACCCAGATGATCTCTACGGGAATAAGTACTCCAAAAACATCTAGAATCCTGTCGGAGAAAATTTGAGGAAAGCGCCAGGCATCGGGGCCCCAAATAAGGCTCGACGAATTTTGCAATACGATGGAAGTCGCGGCCGTACTCATCAGAATGAAACTGTGGTGCGACTTCCAAAGCGGCTTGTAGGCAATCTTCTCAAAACCAATGCCGACCAAGGACACGCACGCGGTCGATAAAATCACCGATAGCCAGAATGGAAGGCCGATGATCAAGTAAAAGGTTATGGCCGCGTAGCTGCCCAGCATAAAGAAGTCGCCCTGCGCAAAATGAACGATATTGCTGGCGCGAAACATCAGGCTGAAGCCGAGGGCCAGCAGGCCGTAAATTGCTCCGATGGAGACCCCTCCCATGACCTGCTGGACGATTTGGGCGATTTCCATGGCGCTCTTCGCGTGAATTGCTGCGACGCTTTGTAGAAGACTCAACTCGACGACCTCCGGCCGCGAGCCGGAGGTTTATTGCTTGTGCGTCTCAATCGACCAGAAACGCGATCCCATCCTGCCAAATCAGATCCAACATTGAGCGGAATTCCCGACCGGAATCTGCTCAATCGATCCTTCCACATCAATCGGAAGACCAGACAACCGTCGGGACGCCGTTCTTCACTTGCAGGATCAGGGCGCCCCGTCCACACTGGCCGACGTTGTCACACTCCTGCCGTCCAATGACGCCATTGAACTTGGTCGACTTTATTTCTTTTATGACCTTGGCTTTGTCGGCGCTTCCGACTTTTTTCAAAGCGCCGATCAGCATCGTCATTGCGTCATAGCTTATTCCCGCCCCCGGCTTCGGTTCATACTTAAATTTTTCATTATACTCTTTTACGAACACTTGGACGTGGGGCGCGGGATTTTTTGCATCGAAGTAATTCTGAATATATATGCCCTCGGCGTCTTTGCCGGCAAGTTCCAAGAAAGCGCCCTGCAGAACGCCTGAACTCGCCAGAATAGGCATCGTCAGACCAAGTTGCTTCGCCTGTCTGACGATTTGGGCGCCCTCGACATACAGACCCCAGACGAACAGGCCATCCGCGCCTGAATTCTTGATTTTGTTGAGTTGAGCGGCGAAATCCTTGTCGCCGATATTGTAGCTTTCGACAAGCAAGGGTTCGATGTTGTATGATTTTAATGTTTTAATGAGATCGTCTCGCCCGCCCTTACCGTAGTCGGTGCTTTCGCTTAATATTGCTAATTTTGTGAGGCGCAAATTCTTGACTGCGAAGGTTACGTAAGCGCCTCCCAACACGGAATCTGAAGGAGTCGGACGATAAATCCATGGATTGTCCATCTCCAAAATCTTCTGAGCGACGCCCGCGATAAACTGCGGGGTTTCGGTTTCCTTCGTGAGGGGAATGACGGCAATACTCGATGGCGAGTAGGTGGTGCCGACGGCAAAAACCGTGTCCTGATAGATCAATTTCTTTGCGCTGTTTAGCGCGATCGCCGGTTGCGCTTTATCGTCCATCACGATCAATTTTATCTTTTGGCCATTGAGCCCGCCTTCCGCATTGAATCTGTCGATCGCCAACAATGCGCCATCCCGCATATCTCGGCCCATCATTGCGCCGGGCCCTGTCATGGGGGCTATCAAGCCGACTTTGATCGGCTCTTGGTCCGCTTTGAGCGCATAGTTACTCAGCGCGAAGAAGCATGTCGCAAGAATGATCCTCAAGCCTTTCATTTTTACGTTCCTCCCTAGGGTTGGTGAATCGAGTGGATGCCGTCTACCAAGCCATCGAACTCCAAGTCGACGCAGTCCCGAAGCCTCCAGGTGTGAAAGCCGATGCGTCAGTATTAGAACTCCGCGCGTCTAGCATCTTGGACGATCACCTTGTTGCGGAGTACGCCTATACGATCGGCTTCGATCTCGATCACATCGCCGCTCTTCAAGAAGCGATCCATCTCGAGCCCGCAACATCCTCCAACCGTCCCCGACGCTATCACCTCGCCCGGATACAGCGTCTCGTCTCGCGAAATGAAGGCGATAATCGTCTCGAAGCTGTGCAGCATCCCAGCGGTCGTGTTTGCGGCCCACTGCTCGCCATTTACGCGCACCGAGACGGACAGTCGCGTCGAATCGCCGAGTTCGTCGGGAGTCACAATCCAGGGGCCAAGGCCGTTTCCCGAATCGAAGCTCTTGCCTTTTGTGGGGCCAAGCCAACCTTCCATCTCGCGACTCTGCTCGTCGCGCGCGGAGAAGTCGTTGAAGAGCGCGTAGCCGAAAATGTGTTCATGCGCGCGATCGACGGGGATGTCTTTTCCGCCTTTGCCGATGACAATTGCGATTTCGAGTTCGAAATCCATCACATTGCTGTAGCGCGGCCACCTTACGACTGCATCGGGCCCCACGACGCTGAAGCGATTGCTGATATAATAGATAGGTTGCTTGTGATAAATTTCCGGGATTTCTCTGGACGCTGAGGCGGGGAGCGCGCCGCCCGCCAGCTTGGCTTTGAGTCGGGCCATGCCGGCGCCGCCCTGCCGCACGTGCTGCGCAAAGACCGAACAGTCGCGAATCTGCGGAGGCACCGGAATCGGCGCCAGGATCTTCACCGCTGCGAGGTCCAAGAGGAAAGGATTGAGCGCCTCCCCGCGCGATAGCAGCGCCTTCACGCGCGCGAGTTCATCGGGCCCCGCTTCGATGAGAGCCAACATGCTGGAGAGGTTGCCCGAACCGCCGCCGGTCAGCGTCGCTTGCGCCTTGGCAACGTCGAGAATTCGGCCTCGTTCGGAAAATACGACGCCCAGCTTCTTCTCGCCTCCCGGCGTTTCAAAAGTCGCAAGCTTCATGTGCAATTCCTATTCTGCGCGCTGCTCTCATTTCCGCACGCCGTTTCTCGGTTGCACTCGAATTGAAGGCGCCGCCCGCGTCCAGAACGACGCCGTAGCGTTCGGCGGCCGCCTCGGCGCTGACATATCCCAGCCGCACGTCGTTGACGACCGCGTCCGGCTTGCGTTCATAGGCAGGACCGTAGCCGCCGCCGCCGCCGCTCATGACATGAACCGAATCGCCAACGCCGAGCGAGCGTTCTCCCTTGGTTAGAGCTTCGCGCTCGCCGTTCGCACGGACAATCTCTACGCCGGCAGGCTGTCCGCTCTCGCCACCAGCTATGCCCCAGGGGGGACAGAGCGTCCGATCAAACGCGACGATCATTTTGCAAGGGTGCGCAATGGCGTAGACCTTCTCCACTCCCAGTCCGCCCCGGTTGCGGCCGGGGCCGCCGCTGTCGGGCCGCAAACGCTTGGCTATCAGGCGGTACGGATAGAAGACCTCCTGCATTTCGACCGGCACATCCGGAACATCGCCGTGACCGTTCGAGCGAAACGGTCCCGGGCCGTCAGCTGCGGCGGTCGCACCCCAACCACCACTCACCGTGTCGAGATGCTGAAACAGTTCTCCGCTGCGAGGATTGTGGCCATAGAACGAGTGGACCCCGTAGATGCCGTGATGGGCGGCGGCGGCTCGATCGGGGAATGCGTCGCCGAGCGCAAGCATGATGGTGTCGACGACCGTCGGAACCATGGATCCGGACTGGGCGATGGCCGCCCCGCGACCGGCGCTCAGGAAGGTGCCTTCTGGGACTTCGACATGGAGCCGTGCGAAATCGCCTTCATTGACGGGCGTGCTCGGAGCAAGCAAATACTTGCAGGCAATACGCGCCGCGGCGATCGCGCCGCCATTACGGCCCGCGTTGAACGGGCCGACGACTTGTCGACTTAGCCTTGAAAAATCGACAGTAAGGCGCCCGTCGCGAATTTCCACGTCCACATCCACGGGAACCTGCACATCCAATCGAACGCCGTCGTTGTCGAGAATCGAGGACGCATGATACCGCCCCTGCGGCGCGCGGCGCAGCACTGTCTCTACGGACGCTTCCGAATCACGCCAGATGATCGAGATCGCTTCTCGCACCGCGGCGACGCCATAGCGAGCGATGATCGCCTCCATCATGGTGCGGCCAGCCTCGCAACCTCCAAGCTGCGCCTCGATATCGCCCATCAGAAGATGCGGGAAACGTGTATTGGTTTCTATCAGTCGGAAGATCTCGCTTCGACGCATTCCGCGTTCGATGAGCTTGAGAGTCGGGAGTTGTATGCCCTCCTGCCACACGTCGACGGTCGAGCTGGAAAGGCATGAACCGGGAACGGAGCCGCCGATATCGACCCAATGCACCAGAACCGCGAAGAAGCCGATTAGGCCGCCCTCGACCCGTATGGGCGAATAGGCGATCACATTGTTGAGATGCTGGCCCATCCAGGCGGCGCTGTTTGAAATCACGACGTCGCCGTCGTGAATATTCTCCGCTCCGAGGATCGAAAGCCCCTCGCGGACCGCAGTCCCTAGTGCGTTGGCGACAAAGATCGGCAGGCTTCCCCGGGACTGCGCGACAAGGCGCCCGGCTGGATCGACCAGTCCGACTGCGAAATCCTTGTATTCGTAAACGAGGGGGCTGAAGGCGGTCCGTTCTATATTGCGTTCGATCTGGTTTGGGATCGCGACGAGCTGAGCCTTGATAATTTCCAGCGTGATTGGATCGGTCGCGGCCGGCGAGGAAGAGCTGCGTTCCCGAGGACAAAGATTGTGCTGCGTGACGTTCACGGCGGTCACTCTCGATTAAGGTCGCGCGCAGGTGATGCGAAGCTCGCCCAGCGTCCCGACCAAAAGCCGATCTGGCGGTCCCAAAACCGTGGTCGCGCTGTACTCCTCGATGATGGCCGGGCCATTCAATTCGAACCCCACCGGAAGGGCCGAACGGTCGAAAATTGGAGTGTCGACGCGTTTGCCGGCCTCAGCAAAATACACTGAGCGCCGCCTTGTCGGCCGTGTTTCGCCGTACGCTTTGGACTCGGACAACTGGCTCAGGTCCGGCTGTGGCATGGGAACCAGTGCGCCGACCCGCAGCGCAATCATTTCAGCGACCAATTCCGGATGTACGCGCCCATAGCGGCTGCGATATCCAGCCTCGAATCCCGCCAGCATAGAGGCGGCTGTTGGATTCTCTGGTAAGCGAACGCGCACCGTATGCTTTTGTCCGCGATACCGCAATTCGACCTCACGTTCGAACGTCAAGACTGAGACGTCAAATTCCGACCGGGCCGCTTCCCGCGCCTCCTCCTCGATCTCGGCAACCACACCCATCGCGCGCGTCAAGGACTCGTCGGACAGCGCCTGAATGAAAATTCGCATAAAATCACGGCGCGCATTGGCCACCAGCATGCCCAATGAGGAGAATGCGCCCGGATTGGGAGGAACGATGACGGTGGGGATTCCGAGCTCGCGCGCGAGCTGGGCTCCGAACATCGGCCCGCCGCCGCCAAATGCGCAGAGCGCAAAGTCGCGAACATCTCGGCCGCGCTGAATGGTGATTTCCTTGATGGCGGCGGTCATGGCGACGACCGCAAGTTCAAGGAGGCCGTGCGCCACTTGATCGACGCCCGCCGACCCAGAATATCCCAACGGTGCCGCAAGCTGCTGCTCTATCGCGTGCGCGGCCCGCTCGCGGTTAAGCGCAAGGCGGCCATTTAGAAAATTCTCTGAGCCGATCCGTCCCAGCACCAGGCTTGCGTCCGTGATTGTCGGTTCCGTGCCGCCGCGGCCGAAACAGATCGGGCCTGGCTCCGATCCCGCGCTTCGCGGCCCGAGCTTCAACCGCCCCTGGCTGTCAAGCCAGCCGATCGAACCGCCTCCAGCACCGACCTCAACGATGTCGAGAACCGGCGCGCGTATGGGGAAACCGTGCTCGTAACCGCCTACATAATAGGTCGTCTGCACGTCGAAACGTCCGTGCTCCACCAACGCGCACTTGGCTGTTGTCCCGCCCATATCAAAGGCGATCAGACGATCGAGCTTCAAAGCACTGGCATATGCCCCCGTGCCAATACAGCCGCCTACCGGACCCGACTCAAGGAGCGCGACCGGATGCGCAATCGCCTGAGACCCCGACATGACGCCTCCGTTAGAAGCCATCATATAAAGCGATCCGGAAAAGTCGCGCTCGCGCAACTTCTTTTCAAAGTCGCGGATATAGGATCGCATGCGATGGCCCACATACGCGTTCGCCGCGACGGTCGATGTGCGTTCATACTCGCCCCATTCCATACTGAGTTCTGAGCCGGTCGTCACGAAAAGGTTGGGCAGCAGCCGTTGCAGGATTTCTTTCGCCTTTCGCTCATGAGTGCTGTTGCGATAGGAATTCACGAACGAAATTGCGATCGATTCGACGCCACAACGGCGCAATTCGGGAATCAAACGCTCAAGCGCCGTGACGTCGAGGGGCCTCTCGACATCGCCGTCGCAAGTGATCCGTTCACCCACTTCGAAACAGAGATCGCGCGTCACCAATGGCGGCGCTCGCCTGTACCCGAGATCAAACGGCACAGGTCGGCTGCCGCGGGCAATTTCAAGGATGTCGCGAAATCCGACCGTGGTGACGAGGGCGACCCGCGCTCCGGTGCGTTGGATGAAACCGTTGATGACGTGCGTCGTTCCGTGCTTCAGCAGCCGGGCGCCGGAAAGATCGGTCCCTGCGTCCCGGAGACATTCGATGACGCCAGCGACAAGGTCCTCGTAATTCGTGAGCGTCTTGCCGAAAAACGTCTTGCTGGTCCGGGCGTCATAAACAGCCAGGTCGGTAAAGGTGCCGCCGGTATCGACGGCTATCAGATATCGGCTTTTGCGTTGCATTTATGCAAAAGTATCAGCCGGATGCAGACTAAACAGTATATTAAAAAATGGCATAACCGTCGTGCAGAATTTGCACGAATGATCTAGCCGGATGGCACGACGTCAATCGTCCTGAGAATCGCCGCCAAATGATCGGCCACCAATCGCACGCGGGCCAACAGCGGACGTTCCAGATAGGTCAACCAGATCGCCGGATCGGACCCATCATGTTCGATGCTGCGATAATTGGAAAGAAGTCTTACGAGGCGACCGGATTGCAAGTTGTTGCGGGCCATCACTTCAGCAATACGAATAATACCGAGACCGCGAACGCCAAGGTTGAGCAACATCGGATAACTGTTCACCTCAATCGCAGAAGCGATTGGTTGTATCAATTTCCTTCCGTCGCGCACGCGCTGGAAGCACCACCTCGTCGTATCGTTCCTGCTATGGACGAGGCAAATATGGTGCGCGAGATCGGCCGGGGCCTTCGGCGGCTTTACGCCGCGCAGATAATCAGGACTCGCGCAGATAATGCGCCGATAAGAATATAATCGACGCCCGACGACCGCAGGCCCGGGAAGCGAGCCAGCGTGAATGGCGATGTCATATCCCCGGTCGAGCAGCTCCAATGGCGTGTCGGAGATAGTAATCAGAAAGGTGAGGTCGGGGTTTGTGCGGCGAAAATGATCAACCGCCTTCATCAGAAAATTGTCGCCGAGATAGTCGTTGCAAGCAATTTTGATGAGACCGGACGGTGAGGCTCGCTGGGTTCGGAGTTCATCGACGATAGCATCGAACCGTGTGAGGGTCTCCTTTGCCCAGACGAGGAAAGTCTCTCCCGCCTCGGTGATATGAAGCTGCCGCGTCGACCGCATGAGCAAACGCGCCCTCAAGTCCTGCTCGAGGGCGCGGATTTTGCGGCTAGCCAGCGACTGAGAAATCCTGATGCTTCGCGCCCCACCCGCAATGCTGCCGGCCTGCACGATCGAAACATACAGGCGGAGCATTTCGATGCTGATCACAAATGCGCTCCGGCTGTTGTAGCCCTTTGAATGCCGCACACGGGCGCCACGCCGTCTTCGGTCGATCTCTCGGCGAAGGGTTTGCGCGGGGAACGTTATCGGGGCGCGCGACGTGGGTAAAGGGCGAACCATTTACACGGAGGGGGTAATTGGTTGACAGCACCGCCGTGAGTGGGCGGCATCAGCGGCTCGTTCAGTTGATTTCTTTTCTCTTGCTGTCGCTCGCGGCACGCGCATGCTCATCCCGGCAATGCTGGCGCTGCTCTGCGGGCTGAGGTGGGGTGAAATTGCCGCGTCGTGCCGGTGTAACGTTGGCTAAGAACAGCACTGGTTGCCGATCATGGAGGCAGCCGAGCAAACCGTCGGAAGGCCTGCGCTTCAAGGGCCTGCGACACGCGAACGCGACGCATCCGTTCGCCTCGGGCGGCCACCCCAGATCGCGGGGAGCGGCTCGGTCACTCGGCCGCCATTACCTTCACGTGCTGCCTAGGAAGCAGGAGGACGCGGGCAGGCGTGTTGACGAGGCGCTGGAAGCTTCCATAAAGAAACGCTATTCTATTGTTAGACGGCAAGGCGGCGGCCGCCTGCGCCGCGCCTGTGATCGGCCCGCTCCCGTAGTGTAGGATTGCAGGATCGGCGTGCTGCGCCAGGGAATGCAACAAAACGCGACGTCGGCCAAGGGATGGCCAAGGGTTGCCTGCTCCCAATCCAGAATGCCAATCACCTCGCCCTTCTCGGGATGGAACAGCATATTCCCCAAACGAAAGTCTTCATGCGCGATCACCACGCGTCCGTCATCGGGCGGAAGGTAATCGAGCAATCAGGCAACGATTTCGTCCAGGGCGGGAATACGCGGACTCGCCTCGATCGCCTACTCAGCGAGCGACAGAAAGCCCGACTAGAGCTCCGCATCGGCAAAGGCTGCAAGCAACCGTTCCGACCACGCGTCGGATGCGCAGGGCGTTCCTGCGAACAGATCAGCTTCACGCAATGCTGGACGCGCCATGCCCTTCGCCGCTCATTGTACGGACTCGGGCCCAGCAAGGTTCCCGAAGCGGATCGTTACAGCATTAGGCCGCAACGCCCCCCACATGGCAACTATTCTTCAGCGCAGGATTGCAAAATCACCAGCAGAAATGCAGGATTCATTATAGGCGTGCGACGCGTCCGACGCCTGTCGCAAATCGGAGCAGGTGCTTCGCCACTCTGCCGCCTGCGCGATGGTGACACCGAAAGCGAGCCAGTCGTTCTGCTCACCATGGGATCACCCACCGATTGCTTCCGCGAGTCGGCGCAGACCTTCGCGCAATTGCCCGTCCTCCACGGTAAAGGCAACGCGCAGCATGCGTTCCGTGCTGGGCCCGAACGTATCGCCCGGGACCACAGCAACACCGTGCTCAATCACCAGCGACCGTGCGAAGGCGAGCGCGCTGGGATACCAGTTGGGAATCTTTACCAGCCCATAGAAAGCCCCGCGCGGGTGGCCTGCAATTAAGCCAGTTGGACCGAGGAGCTCCAGAAAGATGTCACGCCGCCGCTCGAACACGCGGCGGCTTGACTCGACCAAATCCTGCGGGCCGACGAGCGCTGCCTCTGCCGCCGCCTGGGACGGGGCCGGAGCACACGAGACGATCGGTTCCTGCAATTTCGTGGCGACGGCCACGGTATCGGTCGGGCACACCAGCCAGCCGAGGCGCCATCCTGTCATCGCGTACGACTTGGATGCGCCGGAGATAAAGAAAACACGGTCCTCGGGCGTGTGGGCGAGAAACGAAAAGTGGCGAGCGCCATCGAACACAATATTTTCGTAGATCTCATCACTGATCACGTAGACGCCCGTACGCTCCGCGATCGCGCCGATCGCCCGCACGACGTCCAGAGGAAATACGCCGCCAGTCGGATTTCCCGGCGAATTGACCAGAATGGCTTTTGTCTTCGGGCCGATGCGCTTGGCGATATCGTCGGGATCTGGAAGGAAATCGTTGCTCGCGGACAATCGATAACGAAGGGGGCAACCACCGGCCAGTACCGTAATCGATTCGTAATTGGGCCAACCAGGATCCGGTAGCAGCACCTCGTCACCAGAATCGAGCACGGCCATCAGCGCAGTGAACAACGCGCCGATCGCCCCAACGGTGACGATGACGCGGTCGGAACTGATTTCGATCCCGACGCGCCGGGAAACGTGAGCAGCAATGGTGGCTCTAAGTGTTTCTCGACCAGCATTTCCAGTGTAGCGGGTCGCGCCGCCGCGTATTTCGGTGCAGGTCCGCTCAATAATGTGATCGGGTGTACCAAAATCCGGCTCGCCCACTTCGAGGTGGATCACGTCACCGCGCCCGGCTGCGAGCGTCATGATTTCCCGTATCGCAGAACGCGGCATAAGATTGGCGCGTCGCGACAGTTCTCGCACCCCCGGCGTTGTGATCATCGCCATCATGCCCCTCTCAAATAACAGGTTCCTCAGTTCGCCCTATCGGGCTTCGTCGGCTCGCCAGTAATGGTAAGCGTGCCGGGAGACGTGGTGTGCTCGCCGTACAACTTTATTACCGGCCATGGTCTTACTGCTCTCGTGACCCCGCGACCGAGAAGGCTCGCTGTCCCCCGCGCCGCTTACGCAGTGGATTGGGATGCTGCCAATAACCTTGTGCGCACGACCATGCCTTGCGATGTAGCGTTCGCTATTGCGAGCACGTGTCACAACTCCAATTATGGTACTCATCTGGCTCAATGATTGTGCTCGCATCCACAGTGCGCATGGTGCTGGTGCCGCCCTACGGTCTGGCCTCGTTTTTCCGCAAGCACGGCGCCTGTACTCAGGATCAAGGCCGCTAGCGACCCAGCACCGCGCAATGCAAGCAGCACGGTCTTTGTCGGGTCGAGAACGCCCGCCGTTGCAATATTTCTCACCTCTCCGCCATGCGCTCTTAAGTCGATCTCCGAGTTCCCGTCGCCGAGAAGCGTCGAGACGATGAGGCCGCCGTCGAATCCAGCGTTCTCGGCAATCTGGCGAACCGGCGCCGACAGTGCACGGCGCACGATGTCAATACCGGCAGATTCATCCAGTCCTTTGGGCTTGAGCGACCTGAGCGCATTCGCTGCGAGAAGGAGGGACAATCCGTCGCCCGGCACGACTCCCTCCCCGGCCGCAGCTTTCATCGCCTGAAGCCCTTTGTGAACGCGCTGCATCGCTTGCTTGGTTTCAATCTCGGTCGTCGCGCCAACTTTGATGACGGCTGCCCGCCCGCTAAGCGTGGCCAACCGTTGTCTCAATTTACCTCTTTCATAGTCTGTCGGATCGGCAGCAAGTTGGCCACTCAGTTGTCTGATGCGACATTCGACGGCCTCAGCGCGGCCCGCGCCGTCGATGATGGTCGTGTCATGCGCTCGCACTACCACTCGCCTTGCTCGGCCGAGCATCTCCAGGCCCGTCGTTTCCAATTTTAGGCCGCATTCCTCCGAAATGACCTGTCCGCCAGTGATGACTGCGAGATCCTGGAGGATATCGAGGCGGCGCGCACCCGTGCTGGGCGCCTTCACAGCCACCGCTTTGAGCTTCCCGCGCACTTTGTTGAGGACGAGAGTAGCCAAGGCCGCCCCCTCCACCTCGTCCGCAACGACCAACAGCGACTGATCCGACCGTGCAACATCTTCAAGGATAGAAAGCAGGGGGTGCGGATCGGAAATGCGCTTGTCATGAAGAACGATCACGACGTTGTCGAGCTCGGCCGCCATTTTCGCGGTATTCGTGATAAACGCAGGCGACAAATAGCCGCGATGAAGGCGTGCACCGGACGACAGCTGCAGGGTCGTCGATCCGACTTTCGATTCCTCTACAGTGATCAGTCCGTTGCACCCCACGGCCTGCAAGGCGTCCATGAGTATCCGGCCGAGTCGATCGTCGCCGTTCGACGCAAGTTGCACCATTGTCTCGTTGCCATCGACGCTCTTGGATCCGGCCAGGAGCGCCTGGGTCGCCGCATGTACGGCAATTTCGATGCCGCGCTTCATACCAATCGGGTTCATGCCGGCGGCGACCGCCTTGAGACCCTCACGCACCATCGAATGCGCTAGAATTAGGGAAGTTGTCGCTCCCCCACCCACCTGTGATTCGACCTCATATCCGAGTTGCCTCAGCAACCGTAAGCCAATATTTGCGAATCGATCGTCCAATTCGATCGCGTTCGCCACAGCGACGCCGCTCGCAGTAATTTCGGGCTTTTCGTTTTCGTTGGTCAGCGCCACCTGCCGACCATGCGGCCCGAAAGTGACCGCCGCCGCGCGGCAGAGAAGGTCCATGCCGCGCAACAAATGTCGTTGCGCATCACTGTCAAATCTGACCTCTTTTACACTCACCCCAATCTCCCGATCGTTTTCTGCATGCGATCTGCATGAAGATACGAGCTGACGGATGCAGATCCGCCATGCATGCCTGTCTCCCGCCGCTCAGGACAGTTTGCCGGAGCGGCCCGCGCTGTTGGCACTGGACGGAACATACGCAGCAACTCTGCTGTGCTTCTTGCGCCGGCGAGTTCCACGGCCGTCTGGCGGCATGTGTCGACCCGTCTGTCCATCCGTCTTTTCCGCCGATACCGAATAGTAATGCGCCCGTTTGACAATGCGGGTGAGACTGGTCGTGGAGGCACGCTCGATGCCGGCAACACCAGCCAGGTTTTTCGTCAAAAACGCATGCATGTGTTCATTGGAACGAAATACGGCCGATGCGAATATGTCGTAACCACCGAGGCAAATTCCGAGAAAACTAATCTCCTCGAACTTAGCAAGCTTAGCCGCGACACTTTCAATGTCCTTCAGCTTTACCTGAATCTCGATAATGGCATAGATCTGATAGCCGACTTTCAGCGGGTCTACCCATGCAGAAATTTGGATTATGCCGGCGCGCAAAAGTGCGTCGATGCGGTTGCGAACAGTACCTTCAGCGACGTGCAATCGGCGCGCAAGGTCCGTATTCGAAATTCGCCCGTCAAGTTGCAGTGCTTCCATAATATCGGAATCCAACTGGTCGATTTTTTTACGGTGTTTCACGGCATCCTCCGACGGCAGACCGCAAAGGTCATTTCTAACGCGTCGAACCCAACAGAGACTTGAACAGCGAAAAGTGTCGCTCGAGAACCAAGATGCCGACTGCTGTGAGCAAGATGACCGCCGTCGCCGCGGCCGCTGCCGAAGGTTCTGCGAGATTTTCCATCCGGTTGAAGATCACCACCGGGAGGGGACTGGCGCCGGGCGACGAGATGAAGACCGATATCGTGATGTTGTTGAAAGACGCCAGAAACGTAAACATTGCTCCGGCGAGCATCCCTGGTTTGAGTATGGGCATGGTCACATGCCAGAACACCCGCCACGGCCCGGCTCCGAGAATGGCGGCCGCGCGAGGAACGAATGGATCGGTGAGGGATAGGCTCGTCATCACGGTGCGAAGCATATAAGGCACCGTGACCACCACGTGACTGATGACGAGTCCGGTGACATTCACGAGACCGAACTGCGTGAACAGTACAAGCATGGCGAAACCCGTCAACACCATTGGCACGCTGAGGGGCGACAAGAAAAGCGAAGCCATGATCTGACGATAGCGTGCATTCAGCCGGAACAGGTACAGTGCAGCCATCGTTCCGATCACGACCGAGACACCCGTCGTAATCAGTGCAATGTTGAAACTGATAACAAGCCCCTTCATCATGTCGGGATCGTTCCACATTGCCACGTACCAGCGAAACGAGAGTCCGTCGGGTGGGAAACGGATGTATCCCCCAGCCGTCAACGACGCGCCGAGCACGAACACTATCGGTAACAGCAACGCGATATAGACGAGGTACGAAAGCACTCGCATCATACCTCACTCCGCTTCCCATCGCGCCAGGCGGCTGCCGAGCGTCGCGATGAGCCACGTGAGAACAAGCGTCAGCAGGAAGAGCAGCAGACTCAAGGCGGCCGCGCCGGGCCAATCGAACAATTGAATGGTGAAGTTGTAGATTAGGAGCGGGATCACTTTAACTCGCCCCCCGCCTATGAGATAGGGAACGACAAAAGCTGCCATCGATAGTGCGAAGACGACGAGAGCGCCCGATACCACGCCGGGGATGCTGAGCGGCCATATGACATGCAAGAATACTTGCCGATCGTTCGCGCCGTGAATGCTGGCGGCGCGCGCGAGACTCGGGTCGATATTCTCAAGAGCGGCGTAGATGCTCAGGACCGAGTACGACATGAAACTGTAGACAGTGACGATGACAATGCCGAGATCCGTGTTCAGAAGCCGCAATGGCTGTTGCAGCAACGTCACGCTGGCAATGAGATTGGCGAGCACTCCGTTCGAACCAAGAATGATCATCCAGGCGAACGAGGCGATGACAAGGCTCAGCATCAAGGGCATCAACACGACCAATACCAACCACGTCCTGAGACGCGATGATTGCACGCTGCGGAGATGCCAAGCCACGGGGTAACCGAGGACGACGGACAATATCGTCACCGACAATGAAATCAATGTGGTACGAACAAAGGCGGTCAGATAGAATCCGTCGAACAGGAATCGACCGAAGTTTTGCAGCGTGAGATCTTCTCCGACTAGCGTTTTCGCATCGAACGGACGAAAAGCGAAGGAAAATGCCATCAATAGCGGAACGGCAAAAAAAAGCCCGAGCAAGAGGATCATAGGCAGACCGAGAATACCAGCCGCCCATGATCTGCGCTGCGAAAGACGCTTTGATAAGGTGCAGCCGATCACGGATTGGCTCGTTTCACTATAAGCCAGTCTGCCGGGGCCACGTCCACGGAAACCGCTGTGCCTGCGCCAAGGAGAGCACCTACGGTCGCCTTGACCTCCGACTGCAATGTGCGCCCGCCGCCGACGTCCACCACGCAACGCAGCACCGGACCGACGAAGGCGCTGCTCTTCACGATTCCAGTTAGTCCAGTTCGGGTGTTCGCGTCGATACGGGTAGCGAGCTTGACCCGATCGGGCCGGACGGCGAGGCGGAGTCGTCCTCCTTTTTCCAACTGATAGGCTGTAGTGATTGGTACAATTCCGCCGCCGCTGAGTTCGACATGACCGGTCTTTCCATCGGCTTCGAGTACAACGGCATCAAAGAACGTCGCCTCGCCGATGAACCCTGCAACAAATTCACTGGCGGGTCGCGTATAGACTTCCTCCGGTGTCCCGACTTGCTCGATTTGCCCTTTGTTCAGCAGCACAACTCGATCCGAAAGGCTCAGGGCTTCTTCTTGATCATGAGTTACGTAAACGGCCGTCGTATTGACTACGCGCAGAATACTTCTCAGGTCAATCTGCATCTCACGACGGAGTTTTGCATCGAGGCTGCTGAGCGGTTCATCGAGCAAAAGCACGCGCGGACGTACCGTCAAGGCTCGTGCCAAGCCGACGCGTTGTTGCTGACCACCCGACAGCTCACGCGGATATCGCACGTCGAACCCGGTGAGACGAACGATTTCGAGGGCTTCGCCGACCAATCGGGTCTTCTCGGCTGGCGGCGTGCCTCGCATGTTCAAGCCGAACGCTACATTCTCCGCAACTGTCATGTGCGGGAACAATGCATGACTCTGAAACACCATTCCGAGGTTGCGGCGATGGGGGGGCACCCCGTTCACTGATCGCCCCCCGATGCGAACTTCGCCGGCATCGGGAAATATGAAGCCGGCAATGATGTTCAACGTCGTCGTCTTGCCGCAGCCCGATGGCCCGACCAAGGATACAAACTCGCCGGCTTGTACCGCCAGATCGAGCCGCTGTAGGACGGCAACTGAGCCGAAGATCTTGCAAATTCCTACGAGCTCGAGGCTCTCGCCCTCTGATGGCCTGCCCGACGCCAGCATGATCTACTGTTCGATCTCCCGCTGCCATCGTTCGTTGAGTTGGATGCGGCTGCGATTGTAGGCAGGCCACGGAACCGGGATTGCCGCCGACATGGTCTTGGCGTTGACGGGAAAGGTTTTCTCGAACTGCGGATCCAATTGCGTCTTCACGTTGGCCGGCCCCATGAAGTCCGTTTCCGCCATGACCCTCTGATACTCAGGCGAAAGGACGAGATTCACCAGCAGCTCGCCTTCGGCCTGGTTGGCAGCACCCTTGGCGATCGCGATGTAATGTGCATAGCCCGCCGCCCCTTCCTTCGGTGCAGCCCAACGCACCGGCGACCCCGCGCCTGCGGCCTGCATGGCCGTAAAATGCCCGCCCCAAGCCATCCAGATTTCTTTTTGCTGGAACAGCTGGATCAATTGGGCCGCCGGTCCACTGAAAGTTCGCACATTCGGGCGGAGTTGTTTCAGCTTGGCAAAGGCCGGATCGAATGATTTGTTCACATCACCGCCTTCTACAATGTTGGTGTGTGCCAGCAGCGCGTATGCAAACGTGCTGGAGAATTGCTGGATCGATACACGGTTGCGAAGCGCAGGATTCCACATGTCGTGCAATGAGACTGGCGGCTGGATGCCATTCGCTTTGAGCGCCTGTTCGTCATAAATCAATCCGAGCAGAATGAGCATCATCGCCGATCCTTGCTCGTCCTTGTCCCGGAATTGCGCGGGAACGTCGGCTAGGTTCGTAATCTTGGTCTTGTCCAGCTTCGTCCAGATCCCAAGCTCCTTACCCTGAAGCCAAGGTCCTTCGTCCATCATGAATACGGTCGTGGTCGGGTTGTCCTTTTGCGCAATTGCTTTCGCCAGCGCTTCCGCACTCAGAAAAGGAGAGCTGACCACCTCGACGTTGTAAAGCTCCTTCATCTTTGGAACGATGAAGCGGGCGAACGACTTGCTGTAAACGGCGGAGGTAATTACGGATAGTTTACGCGCCTGTTGCGCTTGGGCTTGGCTGCTGCAGCCGACAGTTAAGCCGAGGACGACGGATGCGCTCAACGCAAGTGCTGACATCGCGCGTCTCATTAATGAATGTCTGGACATTTTCCTCCTCCTTTTTTCTACCACTCCCATCCCGCCATCATCTGCGCGGCAAGTTCTTTTTCAGTAATTCTGCATGCGACGGAACCAATCACATACGCATCTTCCGCCTACCGTGCGTTCGCAATTGCCCAGTTGGCATATATTTTGGCAATGTCGTACGTATCATTTAGATTCGTAAATTCCGTGTCACCGTGCGCGAAACGCATGTCGACAGCGCCCATCATGATGGTCGGAATTCCGTTCATATTCATGTAGCCGGCATCAATCGTGTAATCGACATAAATTTCCTTGGGCTCTTCGTCCAGCGCAGTACGGTAGGCCTCTGCTACACTGCGAACGATTTCCGAATCCTTCTTGAGCTTAGTCGGGTATTGAAGTGCACTTCGCTCGAAAGTGATCTTCCATGGGCTCATATCGCCCACTGCGTCCTTGATCTCCTGGATTGCCTCTTCGACGTCTTGGCCGGGCGCGAGTCTGCGGTCCAACATCACCCGCATGAGGTTCTGGAGAGTATGACCACCACTTCCGACGCCATTATGATAGCCAGGCGAAAACGGATAACTGCCCATTCCTATAATCGACAGCCTTCCTTGACCCATGTCAGGGTCCTTCACTCCTTTTGGCGGGAAGGGCATGATTTTTTTCAGACGGTCGATCGCGATCAAACCACCCTCGATCGCGTTCAAGCCCACTTTTATTTCACCGCCACTATGGACCGATTTTCCGCGGATGTTCATCTTCAAATCGAGCCGACCCATGTTGCCGAGGAAAACGCCCTTCGGGCCGATCGTAATGCATAGGTCTGCCGACAACTGATCGTTGTGCAACAAATGATAGACCGGATCGGAACTCGACGTATGACCAGCTGAAGAAATGATATAAATAATTTTACCAGGAATGTTGACGCCTGATTCTTTGATCAGCCGCGCACATTCTATCATTGCTGCGTTGGTCGGATGGTATTCAGAACCTCCGCGCCCCCACACCACTTCACCTTCGACACCGTAATCTTCACCGTCCATGATTTCGCCGGACCACGGGTTGGGCATTGTTCCCTCGGTCCAGGTCATTGCGTAACTGAGAAACATAAGACGCTTGCTGCCCTTTCGCCCCTCTCCCTGCGTGGCGATCAGATTGCCGTAATCATCGATCCAAGTATCACACCCTGCAGCCTCAAAAGCTGGGCGGAAGAAATTCCGGATTGCCCTCAGAATGAGAGGTTCACGCTCATACAACTCAGTTTGCGGACAAGGCGTTTGGGCGATTTCAATGACGGAGTCTTTCACCCGCTTTTGATCGAAGTGTTTCTCGACAATTTTCTTGGCATCTTTTGCGGTCATGTGCGTTGCCTTCCCTAAGAATTCAGTACCTTGTTGCCAGATCGCGCGATTTGGCCGGAACCTCATCTAAAACCGACAAGAAGCAGTCCCCCGATTCTCGCAGCAAGCACAGCACAAATTTTTATTTCCGCAACACTTAGGCGCTATTATTGCGATATTCGTAATTCAGTCAAGCATGGCTCGATGTGATCGAGTTCATCGCCATCGCCCGCATCCTGGGCGCCGACCCGATCCGGCTGCTCAGGGCCGTGTTGCGCCGCGGCGTCTGAGGCGCAGGTTCCGCAGGCGTTCCGCTTCCGGATCACAGGATGATCCGGAAGCCCCGAACATCGCCAGAAGATTGCTCAGCTTTCGCTCGACTTCGCCGCCACGCAGAGCGTGTGTCGCGGGGGATCGAGCAGGAAGAAGGGCTGCGCCATGCCAAACGAAATCGCTGAAGCCGCCATCAAGGTCTGCATCAAGAGCATGACCGAGTTGCTGGAGGAGGCCGCGTCCTTGGGACAGGCCACGAAGGCCTGCATCGATGCCGACAACATGGAGGCCGCGTTCAAGCTCACCCTCGATATCGAGCCCTTGCTGCATGCAGCCAACTACCTGATCCAGGCCGCGAGCACCGTGCGGCGCAGAGGCCGCCCGCCCGAATAATCCTCGTTTGCATTTTCCCTCCATCGCCCCGCCAGCGCTCTAGAGCCTCCGCGGGGCTGCGGTGGTGACAGCGCGATGCTGTCGCAACCGAATGGAGAAGAAAATGTCGAAACTCGTTGATACCCAGCTGGTGCTCCTGAGCAACGCGGCCCAGCGCGAGGATCGCCTGGTCGTACTCCCGGACCACCTCACGGGAGCCGCAGCCACCAAGGCCATCAAGCCGCTCCTGCGCAACCGGTTCGTCGAGGAGATGCCGGCTTCGAACGGGCACGCGGTCTATCGGCGTGATGGGGACGGCAATCCGATCGCCCTACGGGTCACCGACCGCGGTCTCTCGGTCATCGGGATCGAGCCGGAGGGAATGGAGGCGGTCCCGACTGACGTGAAGCCTCCTGTCGAAAAGCAGAAGGCGGCCGCCGGGAAGACATCGGGCAAGCCTGCATCGAAGCAGAAGGCCAGGTCGAAGCCGGCACCCGCTTCGCACAAGAAGGTGATCCCTGCGGCTCCGGTTCCCTCGAAAGGCAGGCCGAAGTCGCCGCCCGCGCAGAAAACCGGTGCGAAGCAGGCGCTCCTCATCAGCATGCTGCAGCGAAAGCAGGGCGCTGACATCAATGCCATCGTCGAGGCAACGGAATGGCTTCCGCACACCGGCCGCGCCATGATCTCCGGCCTGCGCAAGGTGGGCTACAGGATCGACGTGCGCCGGAACGAGGACGGCAAGGCCGTCTATCGCATCATCGGCATGCCCAAGCGGTCGTCCCCCCGGAAGACGGCGTGAATGCCATGGCTCGGCCGAAGGTCGATCCGTCCACACTGGAAGACGAGATCGCGCGTCTGCGCGATCTCGATCTCCTCGAACTGAGGCAACGCTGGCTCACCCTTTACGGCCGGCCCGCGCCGAAGTTCTTCCGGCGGAAGTTCCTGGTCCGGGCCCTCGCATATCAGATGCAGGTGAAGGCATTCGGCGGTTTGTCGGAGAAGACTAAACGCCGCCTTCGGGAGATCGCCGCGGCAGTCCGCGACGGAAACGAAGAGGCCGTGCTCGGCCCGCCCCGCATCAAGCCGGGCACGAGACTGATCCGACTCTGGCAGGTCCTCCGAGGAGGGTCTCGAGCAGGACTTCAATTCGCTGCAGGCCCAACGCGAGGCCTGCGAGGCCTTCATCCGCAGCCAGCGCCACGAAGGCTGGAAGCTCCTCGATACCCGTTATTACGACGGAGGCTTCTCCGGCGGAACCATGGAGCGCCCTGCCCTGCTACAACTCCTTGAGGACATCCGCGCCCGCAGGATCGATGTGGTGGTGGTCTACAAGGTCGACCGCCTCACCCGCGCGCTCACGGACTTCGCGAAGATCGTCGAGACCTTCGACCAGCACAATGTCTCCTTCGTATCCGTCACCCAGCAGTTCAATACGACCACCTCCATGGGCCGGCTCACCCTCAATGTGCTTCTCTCCTTCGCACAGTTCGAGCGCGAGGTCACCGGCGAGCGCATCCGCGACAAGATCGCGGCCTCCAAGAAGAAAGGCATAGGCGGCCGTCCCTTCAGTCGCGGTCACATCTATCAGATCCTTTCCAACCCGATCTATGTCGGCGAGATCAACCACAAGGGGATCCGCCACCCCCGTCAGCACAAGGCGATCATCGACCGGGAAACTTGGGATGCCGTTCAGACCATCCTGCAGGCGAATGGCCGCGAGCGGCATGTCGGACACAATGCAAAGGAGCCAAGTCTCCTCGCCGGCCTGCTCCACGACGAAACCGGCGATCGCCTGGCGGCCAGCCATACGGCCAAGGGCGGCAGGCACTATCGCTATACTATCTCAGCGCTGCATCTGGCCGGCCCGGCTCACGCACCACATGCCCGAGACTCCGGGTTTCCGGGCCGGAGATTGAGGCGGTCGTAACAAGGCAGATAGCCGCGTTTCTGGAGGACTCCGGGCGGCTCCTGAACGCGCTCGACCTGCGGAACGTTTCACCCAGGCAGACGAGGGAAACTCTCGCCAACGCCGTGGGACTCGCGTCAATAATAAAGGACAACGCCAGTCCGGACCGGCGAGAGATTCTCGTCGAGCTGGTCGAGCGGGTCATCCTCGGTCGTGAGCAGATTTCCCTGACGATCAAGCGGGCAGCGCTGCTCGCAAAGATTCTGGGCACTCCAGCTCCTGCCTCGGCGGAGCATAATGATAAACAGGCTATTCAGATCGAAGCCTCGCTGCAGATCGTACGGCGCGGCTCGGAGACGCGCCTCATATTGCGCGGACAAGATCATCAGAAGCGTGAGCCCGATCAAAGCCTGATCAAGGCAATCGCACGCGGATCCGTCTGGTTCGAGTCTTTGATCAGCAGAGAGGCCGGCTCAATAGCCGAAATCGCCAAGTACGAAGGCGTTACCGAAGCCTACATACGGCGGCTTCTCGAGTTCGCCCTGCTCGCACCGCCCCTCATCGAAGACGAACTTACCGGACGCAACTCGCCGATAGGAACAACAGACACATTTAAATTGCGCAGAACAATTCTCGAGCTATGGTCAGATCAAAGGCGCTAATGTGCATTTGCAGGCGTTCGCAAGAAACTGATTAAGAATTGTGCTCTGTAACGAGTCCGACTAAACGAACCTCGTTCATGTTCAGAGAACTCTGATCGCTATTATTGAGAAGGAGCGAGAACCGAGGGCACGCGGCCCCCACGGCAGTACCTATGCGGCGGAGCGAGCACCCGACCGACGCGGACCACAGACACGGGAATCACTGGATCGATGGACATGCGTGCGCGTTGGTGACGCGATGGATATGACCCAACAGGTATAGTTGCCTTGGGCAACCAATCTTGCCCTGACATAAGAATTTCTCCCTTTTATGCGGCCTAACTCAGGCTGCTTACTCGGAATTCGCTCTACCAACTCCCTTAGCGATCAGAGCCGGTCAGTAACCATCACCGCCTTATTTTCCGCGATCTCGTCAATTCGTTTTCGACATCAGTCAGCTTTGGCATCCGCCCCTGTCTCCCATCAGATTCTAACAAGAGCGTAGCGAAGCCCGTAACTGATCAACCAGACAAGAAGTGGCCGATCACGGTGTCGTCTGCTCGATGAGCCGCTCGGGGAATGTCTGGGACAATGCGGCGATGGAGAGCTTTTTCTCGTCCCTGAAAACCGAATGGATCGATCGCAAGACCTACAGAACGAGGGACGAGGCCAAGGCCGACGTGTTCGACTACATCGAATGCTTCTACAATCCAAAACGTCGGTGCTCAACGATCGGATATCTGAGCCCTATGGAGTTCGAGCGAAAGGTCGGATTAGCTTAAGTGCGTGTCAATGAAACCGGGTGCAGGCCAACAGGCCTGACGGGATCAAAAAAGCGTCCTCCTTTCGGACCGAAAGGAGTTTGTTGCAATGCTTTGATGAATGCCTTTACCCGTCCTAATGAAACTCGTGATTTTGGTACGCGTGCGGTGATGTTGAAGGACGCAGGTATGTATCCTCGCATGCAAGGCACCAGCTTGCCGTTGTCGATATCTCCCTTTGTCGAAATCTCCGACACCAGCACCAGGCCGTGACCGTATATGGCGAGCATGCGGATGGCATCTGCGTCGCTGACCGATAAGCGTGGAGCGATCTCCACATTGTAAACGTTTTGCTTCTTTGAAAAAATCCACATTTTCCCAGTTGAAATCAGATTTATGCAGTCATGCTCGCGCAGATCCGATGGATGAGAGGGCATTCCATGTTTCTTGATATAGGAGGGAGAGGCAACCAGCACGCGCGGATAGTGGTAGAGCGGAATTTCTATGGTGTCCTGAAATGCGCTTGGCCACAAGCTCAGCGCCACATCGAAATTCTCCTCATTCGGGTTTACCGAGCGGTTAAGAAGAACGAGTTCGCCGGTGACGTTCCTGTTTGCTCTTAAGAAGTCTCCGAATACACGACCGGCCCAGGTTCGACCGAGCACCGTCGGCGACTTGATGCGCAGATGACCGGTGATGGACCGGTCAATTCCGGGTTTCGTCTGCACCAGGCGATCGTGGCCTTTTATAAGTGCCTTCATCTCGAGAATGAGCGACGCGCCGCTGTCGATCAACTGTAGCTTCCGAGTGCTGCGCTCGAACAACTTGCGCTTAACTTCATGCTCAAGCTGGTTCACTCGTTTCGTTATCACCGAAGGGGCAACGTTGAGACGTCGTGCCGCTGCCGAAAAGCTGCCGAGTTCAACGGTGGAAAGGAACGCACGTATATTCGTCAGCGTATCCATGGTCTTTCTCGATTCCAGCTAAATTGCTTAGCGCATAATGCCGCTTGAAGCTGTTTGTGCCTAGCTGGCAATCTTTAATTCAAAGGGAGAAACGCCATGTCGATAATCGGGCATTTCGTTCGTGCATCCGCGATAGCGGGATGCGTGATGGTGAGCAGCGCGCCTGCGGTTGCCGATAATTGGGATAATGTAATCGCGGCGGCGAAAAAGGAAGGTACCGTAACGGTTTACACGACCGGGCTTGCGGCCGAATTTCACAAGCTGATCGCGGCTTCCTTCACCAAGAAGTACGGGATCCCGGTAAATCTGCTGGATCTTCGGGCCAGCGAAATTCGCGAGCGCGTTCGCATCGAGCAATCGACCGGAAATCAGATCGGGGACATGATTCAGCTGAGCCCTTCCACTCTCGGCGAAATGAGAAAAGAGAGAACAATCGACACGCTCCCGCCCATTCCGAATGAGCGCAATTTTCTTCCCGGATTTTCCCGCACTGAGATTTCAATTCCAAGCCACGGCTACGGATTTGGCATTCTGATCAATACGAACCTCGTTAAGCCAGGAGACAGGCCGAAAAGCTGGCGAGATCTTTTAGACCCCAAATGGCAAGGCAAAATCCTGTCCGATGATTTCCGGGCAGCTGGCGGCGGCCAGGTTTTCTTTGAAGTGATGTACGACGCTTTCGGCGAGACGTTCCACAGAGAGCTTGCGAAGCAGAAGCTGGTTTTCAGCCGTGAGCTCGGCAGCAGCAAGCGCCGTGTCGCAATGGGCGAATATCCGCTTAGAATCCCGCAGCACCTGGTGACTTTCCATTCGCTGAAGGGTTTGCCGGTGGAGTTCATCGAACCGTCAGAAGGACTCGTTTTCATTCAGTTCAACTCAAGTATTCTGCAAAATGCCCGACATCCGAATGCAGCGAGGTTGCTGATCAACCACTATCTCGAAGTGGAGTCGCAGCAGATTATCGAGGAATATTCGCTGATGAAGACGATCGATACGGGTGGTGGTGACGCTAGTAAGGGCAAGTCGGTATTCAAGGTTTTTGGAACGACGAAGCCCGGATATCTCGATGAGATGCTGAAGCTAGCGAAAGAAATCTATAAATAATCCACGGCGTCTGGTCAGGAAGCATAGCCCGTAAGGACTTCATCCTTCGGGGGGCAGTCAGCGAGAACGTGATGAACGCAGAAGGCAAGGAGTATCGAGCGGACGTTCTGATCGTCGGAGGTGGATTGGGTGGTGTCGCCGCAGCTTTGACCGCGGCGGATATGGGCGCCAGCGTGATTATCGTGGAGGAAATGGCGTGGCTGGGCGGCCAGCTGACCGCGCAGGGCGTTCCGCTCGATGAGTACCCGTGGAACGAAACCCTGGTTTTCTCGCGCACCTATGCGGATTTTCGCGCGCGGATACGCCAGTTTTATCGCGACAACTATCCGCTCACCGCTCAAGCGCGGAGCAATCCTTTGCTCAATCCAGGCATGGGAAACGTATCCACCCTGGCACACGAGCCGCGAGTTTCTGTTCAGGTCATCGAAGCCTTGCTGGCGCCCTATCGCGGTTCCGGGCGTATCAACGTATTTCGTCGCTGCAAGCTAATCTCGGCCGAATCGTTGAACGACCGCATCACGGGCGTATCGGTCCGGCATTTGCCGGATAGAAAAGTGCTTTCGTTCTCGGCTCACACGGTGATCGATGCGTCGGAAACCGGGGAGTTGCTGCATGTCGCAAATGTCGAACACGTCCTCGGTGCGGAATCGCAGAATGAGACCGGCGAGCCTCATGCCTTGCCGGGCGATCCCGATCCGTTAAATCAGCCGGCCATAACGTGGACTTTTGCAGCCGATTACCGTCCCAGCGAGGATCATGTCATTGCCAAGCCGGCCAGCTATGATCGCTGGCTCGCGGAAATTCCGGCGCACTGGCCGGGGCCACGCTTCTCCTTCACCATACCGGATCACGTAACCCACGAGCCGCGCTCCCGGCCGCTGTTCGCCGGAGATTCTGATGAGGAGTACTTATTCGACCTCTGGCACGCGCGGCGCATTGCCTATCGTAAGAATTTTGCCGATGGCGCCTACCAGAGCGACATAACATTGGCGTGTTGGCCTCAGAACGAATATTGGAACAAGCCGGTGCTCGGCGTTTCGCCGGAGGAAACGCAAACCGCCTTCCGCGAGGCGCGCGAACTTAGCCTTTCCTTCGTTTATTGGCTGCAAACTGAAGCTCCGCGTCACGACGGAAAGGGATACGGATACCCCGGACTAAGGCTTCGCGGCGACGTGCTGGGAACCACGGACGGATTGGCGATGCAGGCCTATTACCGCACTGCCTATCGCCTTAAATCCGAATTCACGCTCCTGGAACAGCATATTTCCGTCGATGCCCGCTCTGGTTTTGGCAAAGCGGAAGAGTTCTTCGATACGGTCGGCATTGTCGCGTACCGGATCGACATCCACCACAGCACCCGCGGGGACAATACGGTCGATATCGATACATATCCCTTCCAGATACCGTTGGGATCATTGCTTCCCGTTCGCGTGGATAATTTGCTGGCTGCGTCCAAGAATATCGGTGCGACGCGGGTTACCAGCTCCGCTTGCCGAGTGCACCCGGCGGAGTGGAGCACCGGCGAGGCGTGCGGGGCATTGGCCGTATTCGCGCAGCGCCGCTCCGTCCCGCCGCGTGAGGTTCGGCGTAATCGAGAGTTGCTTTCGGAATTTCAGTCTCTGCTTGCATCAAGGAAGATTATGTTGAAGTGGCCGCCCTTTGGGCCGCTGACGGCCATGGCAAGGATTGGTTACCGCCCCCCGCCCAAGTGACCAGTCCCTTGTGCGCCGGGCGGGAATAAAAGAAGCGTCCGCGCAGGTGGCTCTGCGGCCGAGATCTATTGGATCGAGTGCTGCCGATGACGAAGGCAAACGGATATTCGCCCGACGCCCGCGAAGTTGATGCGGCGTTGCCCGAGAGCGCGCTCCGGCGCGCGCTGTCCGGGGGAGGCCTGATCCAGAACATCAGCCTTCTTGCGCTGATCATCGTGCTTGCCTTCTTGACGATCTATCCTCTCTTAATGCTGCTTTACGGCAGCTTTCATTCCGCGCCGCCAGGAATGCCGGGCGAGTTCAATCTTGATGGCTACCGTGCGATTTTCACGACGAGCAACTTTCTCGTCCTTCTCAATACGATCGGGATATCGCTGGCAAAGACCGTTCCTTCACTGGTGATCGCGGTGCTGCTGGCATGGATCATCGCCCGAACGGATACGCCCTTCCGTGGAGCGTTGGAAATCTTGATCACGCTGCCGTTCTTTATTCCTCCGATCTTGACGGCGATGGCGTGGGGCATGCTCGGCAATCCGCAGGTCGGAGTCATCAACACCGTCTGGCGATGGATGACCGGCAGCGAAGGCGCGCTGATCAACGTATATTCCTATGGCGGAATTATTTGGCATATGTGCCAGTACTCGATCCCGTTTCTCTTCCTCTTTATCGTCGACGCGTTCCGGGCAATGGATCCTTCGCTCGAAGAATCGAGCCGCATGTGCGGCGCATCGCGCTGGGCGACGTTTCGCAAGATAACGCTCGTTCTGCTGCTTCCGGTTTTGACCAGCTCCTTTATCTTGAGTTTCATTCGCGGCGTTGAAAGCTTTGAATCGCCGCTGTTCTTCGGAACGCCCGCGGGAATCACAGTGATAACCACCGAAATCTATGAATCGATCAATCATAGGGCGACGCCGGACTATCAGTATGCGACAGCGCTTTCTTTCGCAATTCTAGTATCGATGTTTCTGCTCGTCGTTTGGCAATGGGGCGTACTGCGCGGCAGGAGTTTTCAGACGGTCACGGGCAAAGGATTCCGGCCAAGCATCACCGAGTTGGGTCCTTGGCGATGGATTACGTTCAGCTTCTGCATTCTGTTCTTCATGGTCACCGTGGTTCTTCCCGTCGGCCAGTTGCTCGCAGGTTCGTTCTTTCAGTTCTTCGGCTTCTATACGCTCGATATGCTGACTCTCGATCACTATCGCGCAGTGCTTGACAACGACGAATTTTGGCGCGCCTTGCGCAACACGACAATGCTCGGATTTGCCGGAGCAACGACGACAATGCTCCTGGGCTCGGTCGTGGCCTACATTTCCGTGCGCACGAGATGGAGGGGGCGACTACTTGTTGACGTCATGGCGTGGTTGCCTTGGATGATGCCGGGGATGGTGCTGGGTGTCGGCTTCCTCTGGGCGTTCGCGGTGCTGCCGGGGCCGATCCCGATCTATGGAACGATGTGGGCGCTTCTGATTGCCTATATTGCATTGGGAACGCCCGTCGCGAGCCGGGTTATGATGGGGTCATATCACCAGCTTTCGTATGACCTGGAAGAGTGCTCGCGGGTCCACGGTGGGAGCTGGCTGCAGACGATGTGGCGCGTTGTGGTTGCACTGGCATGGCCGTCCTTTGCCGTCGGCTGGATCCTGACCTTCTTCATGATCATACGCGAGCTTTCTGCTTCCATCTTGCTGTATTCTATCGGATCGGAAGTGTTGTCGGTCGTCGTGCTCAAATTGTGGACGGACGGCAAGGCGGAGCAGGTGAGCGTCATCGGTCTCATGATGATGCTTCTTGTCATCCTGTTCCGCGGCATCCAACTCAAGATGATCAATAGCAGGATCAGCAAGCTGTGACGGTCGTCGTTGCCGAGCGCATATCGCACATCGCTCGATTGCATCCCGGCAGCTCGATGCCGCGGGAAAGGTATTAGAGATGGCATCCGTGCAATTGAAAAATGTATCGCGTATCTACGGCTCCGCCAAAGCAGTTGACGATCTGAGTCTGGAAATCAAGAGCGGAGAGTTCGTCACGCTGCTCGGTCCGTCGGGCTGCGGCAAGACGACGACTTTGCGGATGGTTGCGGGACTGGAGAAAAATACCGGCGGTCGTATCAACATCGGCGAAAACGTCGTTTCGGATGCAGACAAGGGGTATTTTGTTCCGTCCGAACGGCGCCGATTGGGAATGGTGTTCCAGTCGTACGCGATCTGGCCCCATATGACCGTATTCGAGAATGTTGCATATCCGCTGCGTATTAGACGGCTGCCTTCTGCGGGGATCCGCGAGCGTGTTGGTCGCGCATTGTGCCTCGTCGAGATGGAGTCATATGCCGAGCGGCCGTCTCCCGCACTCTCCGGTGGGCAGCAGCAGCGCGTTGCGATTGCGCGCTCGCTGGTGTTCGAGCCGGAAGTGCTCTTGCTGGACGAGCCGCTGTCCAATCTGGATGCAAGACTTCGCATCCAGATGGGCGACGAGTTTAGGCAGCTCCAGCAGCGCCTGAAAATTACCACGCTCTACGTCACGCATGATCAATCGGAGGCGATGGCGCTTTCGGACCGCGTCGTGGTTATGCAGGAAGGGAAGATTCTGCAGGCGGCGGCGCCCGAGGAGATTTATCATCGCCCGCTGAATCGCAAAGTCGCCGCGTTCTTCGGATCGCCGAATCTGCTGCCGGCGAAGGTGAAGAAATGCGTTTCAAGCGATACTCGGTTCATGTTATCGGTGGAGGGCGACGGCTGGGCGGGAGATTGCCAGGCCGCCGTTGCGAGGCCTGAAGGTTCGGCCGTGACGGTGATCATTCGGCCGGAAAATTTGAGGCTTGGAGAGCCGCAAGAGAAATTCCGGCGATCTGAGATGGGCCGGAAAAGTGGTCCAATCTATTTTCCGCGGGCCTCAACGTTCCATTACAGTGAAGACCTCAGGACAGTCGCTCAACATGGAATTCCCTTCGGTGGAAGAAATTCGCATGGGCAATACGATCAAAGTTTTCGCTCCAAAGTCGGCGGTGTGGGCGGTCGCCGATTGATCGGCCATGCCACGCAGTCCGCTCGATTGTTTTGAGCAAAGAGCGAAGATGCCGTCGTCGACGTTTCTAGCTGACGTCGATCGCTGTGGACGCACAAGAAAAGTAAAGTAGAGGAACGCCTGAGGCCGCCGAAGACCAAGCACTGGGAAACATTCTGGATCTCTCCCGGTCCCGGCGATCTTCGTCGATCCATAAAGCGACAACCCGATGTGGGTTCGACAACGTAGCGGGTAGGCGGATTGACGTGATTTCCGTCGTGAGCCTTTCTCAGAGTTCCTTGAAAGGATCGCGAGCTATTGAGTTTCATTGTTGGACGCCGCGGGTTCGGCAGGCGGCTTCAAAGTTAACTCGATTACTATCAATGCTGTGGCCGAACTACTTTGCAGTTCAATGAGCGGGGGGCAAGGTTAGACGTTTTCCAGATGCCTTCTTGGCCCATAACCTCTTGGAGGAACTGGAATACCGTTACGTTCGCACAGCCTCCCAAAGCTGCGGCCCGACAGCCCAAATTCCTGTGCGAGCTTGTCCACTGGCTTGCTTCCAAACTAACTCGTAGAGTTCCTGTCGCGTAAATTTGGATCGCTTTTCGTTCATGGCGCATCAGCCATGCTGTGTGGGGCGGTCAGGAAACCGTACCCGGCATCAACGCAACTCAGCAATAAAGTCTGGAGATGTAAATGCGGCCGCGACGCTAGTATCTGCTCGTGCGCCTCATCGACAATATCTTGTCGCGCGTTGATATAACAGAATTCAAGCAAATAACTCTGCACTGCGCATGCATCGTCGCATCTGAGAACCGCACCAGGAACAAGGCGACTTGAGAAAATCAGCGCTTCCACGCCCGTGAGACCGGTGTCTACGCTCTCACAATTCAATTTTTTTATTAATTCTCATACTAACCCGCGGAAATGTCGCGTGAATTCGCGCGGCTCCTTGCCTCTCTATATTCCTCTGCAAAATCAATGACTTGCTGGCGGAGGGAGAGGTACGCGACAAATCGAGTCTCCGTGGTACTGAGCCGTAGTCCAGCGGGCTGCGCCGTAGCCTACCGTTGAACCGGCGTCGGACTGGCCAAAGATGACACGGTCGGAGCCTCCGGCACGGGACTATCGCTGGGGTCAAGGGCCGAACTTGGTGGTTTCGGCCCTTAGATCGGCCAATACATCGGCCAACTGTGGTGGCCTTTTGTTAATTTATATCGCATATTCAATATCTTCGATTCATTTAGAATCGGCCAAAATGACCCAGATTCAATCCGGTCACCGAATCGAGCCCGCTCGCCTGGACGAACCAGGAGAGGTCATTACCGATCTCGTCGCCGAGCTGTCGGCTTCTGCCGCGATACTTGGAAAGGCGCTTCACCCCCGCACCGCTGCCAACCTCGCGGCACTCGTGCGCATCATGAACGCCTACTACAGCAACCTGATTGAGGGCCACAACACGCGCCCGAAGGACATCGAGCGTGCGCTTGCCGGCGAGTTCGACGCGGACAAAGAGCGGCGCAACTTGCAGCTCGAGGCCGCAGCGCATGTGCGCGTGCAGGCAGAGGTCGACGCAATGGCAGCCGAGGGGCGGCTGTCCGAACCGGCGTCACCTGATTTCATCCAGTGGCTGCATCGCGAATTCTACCGAGACGCACCCGTGGAAATGCTTCGCATCCGCGGCGCTGGCCGTGAGCTCCTGATGGAGCCTGGCGCATGGCGTTCGCACCCTGATCATGATGTTGCGGTAGGACGCCATGCGCCGCCTTCGAGCGACCGCGTTCCCGACCTCATGCGCTACTTCGCTGAACGCTATTCTTTCGAACAGCTCGGCAAGGCAGGCCGTATCCTTGCGATGGCCGCGGCGCATCACCGCCTGAACTATATTCATCCCTTCCCCGACGGAAATGGCCGCGTAAGCCGCTTGATGAGCCATTCCATGGCCCATGCCGCGGGCATCGGCGCGCATGGCCTATGGTCAATCTCTCGCGGACTTGCGCGCGGCCTGGAAAGCCGGGGCGAGTATAAGCGCATGATGGACCACGCAGACACGCCACGGCAGGGCGATCTGGACGGCCGGGGAAATCTTTCGCAGCGTGCGCTCAGCGAGTTCGTTCTGTGGTTTCTGAAGGTTGCGCTCGATCAGGTGCAATTCATGACCGGCCTGTTCGAGCTCGGTACGCTCTCGCGCCGACTCCGCAACTTCGTCGATCGCAGCGACAAGCTCAAACCGGAGTCCGTCAACTTGCTGGAGGAAGCACTCGTTCGCGGCGAGTTCGAGCGCGGCGAAATTGCGCGCATCACGGCCTTGCCCGAACGCACTGCGCGCAGAGTGCTGAACGATCTGACATCCGCAGGACTGCTTGCATCCGATACGCCCAAGGGTGCGGTATCGCTGCGCTTTCCTGCCGACGCGCTTGATATCCTTTTCCCGAGACTTTTCCCTGAGAGTTAAAACCCGGCTTAAAAGGTCAATTTGGGTGCATTCATCGATACTTCTCATAGAGTTCGGGCCCGGAACCCGGGTAAACGATTTTTCTTTCCTTAGGAATTAAATTGCTATATTATTTCTAAAGAAATGGAGGATTTCTGTGGCACCGACGAAGTCTCGCCCAGTCTCCGCACCCGACAAAGCCGCGGTTCTGACCAAAGCAACGCTGCGAGCGGCGACCCAGCTGGGCCTGACCAACAAGACGCTCGCGACTGTGATCGGCGTGTCGGAGGCTACCGTCTCCCGCATGCGGAGCGGCGAATACACACTCCAGCGGGGACAGAAGCCGTTCGAACTCGCGGTCCTGTTCGTGCGTCTTTATCGATCCCTCGATGCCATCGTTGGGGGCGACGATGCGGTTGCCGGCTCGTGGCTCAAGAACCGCAACACCGCGCTGCGCGGTGAACCGCTCACGCTTATTCAAACCGTGCCCGGGCTGATGAATGTCATCCAGTACGTGGACGCTCGACGCGCTGCCGTCTGACGCTCGCGATCTCAATGGCACTTGCTGGCGGCTGGTCGAAGCACAACACCATGTCTCGACGCTGAAGCTCGTGGATTCGGTTGACGAGCAGGAATTGCTCGAAGACCTCATCGAGGCGAGCAAGCCGCCGCTACCGCCCGAATGCCGCGATCTCCACTATCTTCTGTCCACGCCGTTTCGTTATGGAGCGGTGTACCCTGCCGGCTCGCGCTTCCGGCGCGCAGGAATGACCGAGGGCGTATTCTACGCATCGGAGGTACCGCACACGGCGGTCGCCGAGATGGCCTTCTACCGTCTCCTCTTCTTCGCCGAATCGCCCGATACGCCTTGGCCCGCCAACCCCGCTGAGTACACCGCATTTTCAGCCGAATACTCCACCAATAAAGCGATCGATCTAACCAAAGGAAAATATCGTTCCAACCGGGCACGGTGGATGCATGTAACCGACTACAGCCACTGCCAGGCTTTCGCCGACGCTGCGCGGACGGCCAAGATCGAAATCATTCGCTACGCATCGGTTCGTGACCCCGCACACGGCATGAACCTCGCCCTCCTATCTTGCCGCGCTTTTGCGCAGATCCAGCCAGTCGATCAGCAGACATGGCATATTCGCCTCAGTGAGGCTGGCGCCCAGGCCGTCTGTGAAGCCCCGAAGTCCGGCATCACGTTTGACCGCAGAGCCTTCGCGGCCGATCCTCGTATCGCCAAGCTGCGCTGGATTCGCGCTTAGACGAGGAGCTGGCGCTGAGCCGTACGCGGCTCGATCGGCTCGCCGTTGTCAGCAATACGGGCCACAACCATGACGACCTCCCGGATCCTTACGCGTCGAGAACTCTACGGTCTGGTCTGGTCCAAGCCCATGACCAGTGTCGCATCTGAGCTCGGTCTGTCGGACGTCGGCCTCGCCAAGATTTGCGATCGCCATCGCGTACCCAAGCCGCCGCGCGGATATTGGGCAAAGCTGCAGGCAGGGAAAAAGGTCAAACAGACACCGTTTATCGAGGCGGATGATCCGCAAGTCGAACGGATCAAAATCGCGGCAAGTCTAATGCTGTTACCTGAGGCCACGCGAGAGATCGTCCAAAGAGCCAGAGCCGAACGCAAGGCCGCAAAGGCGGCGCCACGGCCAGATACTGAACTGCCGCCAACGGTCGAGCCGATCCAGGAAGTCCACCATGCAGTCCGGCGGACCGCGCAGGCTCTGAGAAAGGCCAAGCCGCATGCAAACGGTGCTGTTCGAGCAATTGGCGAGGGTCTCTGCGGCATTGAGGTCTCGACGGCGTCCGTCGAACGCGTAGTGGCGTTTCTCGATAGCCTAGCCCGCAAACTCGAAGATAAGCGAGCCCCGCTACGCGCTGCCGCTCGTCATAGCGCTCAGGCAAACCTTGATCGAAGTTGCCAACACGCGTCAGGCACGGGACGGTCAAGCAACGAAGATGGAGTTGATCTATCAGTATCTGACAGGCCCGCGTTTCAAACATCGCGTTGAGGCCATCGTTGAGAAATTTTCGGATATGCGCGCCGATCTGGAGCGAGAGCGGAGAACGATGATGCGACTCTGGGCAAAACGCGAGGCGCAAATTAACGGCGTCATTGATTCGACGGTCGGGATGTATGGCGATCTGCAAGGCATCGCCGGGCGCGCCCTGCAAGAGATTGAAGGATTAGACGTTCCGTTGCTTGAAAAAGGAGATCAGGAGGATGACTTCTGATTCGCCACAGGGAACCATATGGGACGCCCTGAATAGCTGGGGTCAAGCGCTGCCCGGTTGGCAGCGCTTTGTCGTTTCCTATGCGGTGCGTGATGGGGCGCTCTCTGCCGAACGTATCGGCGATGCCTACGCCCATTTCTTGCGAAACGCTGGTCTCGACGACGGAACGGGCGAACTTCCCGCGATACCCGAGTCAGTGACGGGCAGAGCCGATCAAAGCGGATCGGGCCCGCTCTCTCTAGTCGCCCTCAAGAATCTCAAGGACGTTAACGCGATTCCAGCCGATTCCGCACTGACCTTCGGCCCTGGGATCACGATTGTCTACGGACACAACGGCACAGGGAAGAGCGGGTTCGCCCGGGTTCTGTCCGTTGCCTGCTTCAGCCGCGAAAAGCCGCGAATCTTTCCCAACGTCTATGAGGCTGAAAGCGGCTCCGGAGAACCCGGCGCCGACATCGTCATCCGGCAGGGCAACAAGGTCGAAGAAACGATAGCCATCGCTCAGGATACAGAGAACCCTACCCTGAAGCGGGTGAGCGTATTTGACTCATCAATCGCACGCATTCACCTGTCCCAGGAAACACCGCTTGGCTTTCAGCCTGCGGGGTTCGATGTTTTCGATGAAATAACGCGCGTTATCGGCGCAATCACAGACCGCCTTGAGGCTGACATCGCTACGCGGTCGCGCGAAAACAAGTATGGCCAGATTTTTATCGGGGAAAGTGAGATCGCGGCAGCAGTAGCGGGCTTGTCCAGTGAGACGGATATTGCGGCTCTTCGCGCGCAGACGGCCTTTGGTAAAGCAGAAACTGACCGTCTCGCCTACGTCGATCGGCAGCTGGCAGAACTACGGGCAAAGTCACCTGCCGAGATTCTGAAGGCTCTGGCGAGCGCAAAGACCGACATTGAGACGGTCCGCCGGAAGATTGCGAGCATCAAGGCAAAACTTGGTGCCAATGCTTGCTCGGAGTTTAAGCGGCAGTTGGAGGACTTGCGTACCAAGACCGCCGCAGCCGCGACGATAGACCCGAAATCTCTGGGCAATCAGTCGCTACGCGCGACCGGCACGCCCGGATGGGTGAATTTCATCAAGCAAGGCAGAAATCTCGCTAGGGCAGAGAAAGAGGACTATCCGGCAACGGGTGATCCCTGTCTCTTGTGTCACCGGCCGCTCGACGAACCGTCCGCCTCCTTAATCCGGCGCTTTTGGGGGTTCCTTGATGATGAAACGCGAACCGCTGCCGAGCGCGCAAATGCGCTACTTAATGAGAGCGTCACAGCTTTGAATGCACTCGACGTGCCTCTTCTGCCTGATGAGAGCCGGCTGCGCGCAGATTTGAGCAAGGTCGCCCCCGACGTTGTGAAGGTGGGGGATCGGCTCTCGGCAGCATTTGAAGCGCGCAGGAGCGAGATTGTAAGCGTTCTCGATACAGGCGAGGGAGCGTTGCCACTGCAAGAGATCGACGCGCTGGAGGGCGAGTTCGCCACTTTCGTTGAAGACATCGAACGGCGGGAAGCGGCACTACGGGAGGGCTCGGTTGATGAAGAGATCAATCGGCTCCAGGCGGAGCATGTGAATCTTCGCCATCGACAAGTGCTGAACCAGAATATTGATGACATTGCCGCCTATGTCGCCGATCAGAAATGGATCGAAAAAGCGCAATCGCAGCGGCGGTCTTCCTTGACCACCCGGTTTGTGACCGACAAGCAGCGGGATCTTTTCAGAAGTCTGATAGAGGGCCGCTACAAGTCTCGCCTTGAAGATGAGTGCAAAGCGCTCGATTGCGTTCTGCCAATCGAGTTCAAGGCACGGGGAAGCGCCGGTCAGACCCTGCGCGGCATTCGCATCAAGGGCGGCCACGACCCCTCGAATATTCTGAGCGAAGGCGAGCAGCGCGCCGTGGCACTTGCCGATTTTCTGACAGAGGTGAATCTCAATCCGTCAAGCGCTGGGATTGTCCTCGATGACCCAGTTACTTCAATGGATCATCGGCGAAAGCGAAAGATCGCCAGCCGGCTCGCTGGGGAGGCAAAGGCCCGTCAGGTCGTGGTCTTCACTCATGATCTGGTATTTCTTTCTCTGTTGATGGAAGCGGCCGAAGAGTGCGAGGCCGAGATCAAGACGCATTGGATGACTCGCTCGCACGATGGAAATCCGGGGCTTGTGATCTTGGATGAATGCCCCGCAAACTCCAACGCATACAAGACTACCCACAGGGCGCGAGAAGCGTTGGCGCGAGCCAAGAAGAGCCAGGGCCAAGACCAAGTCGATAGCATACGCCACGGTGCGGCGGCGTTGCGCAACACGCTTGAGGAAATCATCATACGTGATCTTTTCAATGGAACCGTGCGCCGTTGGGATGAGCAGGTTCGGCTCGGAAACGTAAAAGAGATTTCGTGGTCGGACGAAGTAGCCGATGAAATCGACGCACTTCAGAACGACATTTCACGGTTGATCGAGGCGCACTCCACATCGGATGAGTATGCCGGCGGCATGCCGGAGTTCGGCGACTTGGAGGGCTTGATTGGTCGTGTTGAGGCAGTGCAGACGAGAGCGAAACAGAGAAGAAAGTAACGTCGTCCGTGCGGCGCCCCGCTGCGTTCGGCAGTGGCGACCGCACGTCAGCGAGCGAGCCTTCGTTCGCTGGAGTGCCGGCGCAATCTGGAACGAGGGAAAGGATTCTGGTTCGCCACCAAAGCAGGGGCAGCACCTTGCTTCTTGAAGCGCACGTCGCCCCCGCTGACGGTGAGGGCGACGGTGGCATCTTACGAAGCAAGCTTAGGCGGCGATCGGTCTGTAAGGGGTCAACAGCGGTAGGGCCTATCCGACGCCACGTCACGGGCTTGACCCGCATCTGCAAATGTCCCGAAGGGTCAATAGTCGACACACGCGGCTCGGCCATCCGAGCGAGATTCAAAACCGGTCGGTCAGAAAGCCGCGATTACTCGCTTTGTAGGTCCGGCGGCAAGTACAGAGCTCCAGAGAAGAACGCGAATTCGGAGAAACAGCTGCGGCTCCGCCGAGGTGGCCACATGCAGAACCGTCTCCAAAGAAGCCCAAGACGAGCCCCTTGTTTCGCGAGAACCGCGCGCTGCAGACGATTGACGATAAGGATGATGGCGGAGGGAGTGGGATTCGAACCCACGGTACGGTTTCCCGTACACACGCTTTCCAAGCGTGCGCCTTAAACCACTCGGCCATCCCTCCGGCGCGGCGGGACTATAGTCCAGCACCGGCTCCATACAAGTAAATGCGTGGTCCGCCGCGCAAATTCGCGGCCCATTTCCGCGGCTTGCGCCGTCCCGAGGCGCGGTTTAGGTGAGGAATGGGCCGATTCGCATGTTTCGATTTCTGTTCCGTTTTTCCGGTCTGTGGCTGCTCGCGGGCGCCTTCGTGGCGCTGGTGATCGACGGCACGCGCTCGATTACAGCCGGGCGGATGATCGTCATGCCGGCTGCCGACGCCTGGCTCGCGCTGCATCCCGCCAGCATCGAAGCGCTGAAGGCCATGGGCGAGCGCGACCTGCCGGCGTGGCTGTGGAATTTCGCCTCGGCTTACGTGCTCAACGCGCCGCTGTGGGCGGTGCTTGGCGTTCTCGGTGTTCTCCTTATCCTCATCGGGCGGCCGGGCGCGCGGCTGATCGGCTATTCCTCCCGCGACTGAGCCCCATGCGGGAAGGCTGCGGATCACCTATATTGCCGGCGACGCTTCCGTTGCAGGAGCATCCCATGTTCTCCCTCCGCAAGATGCTGGAAATGCCGACGCCCGATCGCGCGCTGCCCGGCCGCGCGCAGCCGATCCCGACCGCCGAGAAGCATTTCGTCTCCGGCCGGCCGCTCAAGGGCCCCTATCCGGAAGGAACCGAGAAAGCGCTGTTCGGCGTCGGCTGCTTCTGGGGCGCGGAGAAGGCGTTCTGGAACCTTCCCGGGGTGTGGGTGACGGCCGTCGGCTACGCGGCGGGACACACGCCAAACCCGACCTACGAGGAAGTATGCACGGGCGGCACGGGGCACAACGAGGTTGTAGTCGTCGTGTACGATCCGAAGCTGGTGAGCTACCAGCAGCTCCTGAAGACGTTCTTCGAGGCACACGACCCGACGCAGGGCATGCGGCAGGGCAACGACATCGGCACGCAGTATCGCTCGGGCATTTATGTTTATGACGCCGCGCAGCGCACCGCCGCCGAGGCGGCGAAGGCAGCCTACGACCAGACGCTGCGCGCCGCGGGCTTCCGTCCGATCACGACGGAGATCCGCGACGCGCCCGCGTTCTACTTCGCCGAGGACTATCATCAGCAGTATCTTGCCAGGAACCCGCACGGCTATTGCGGGCTCGGCGGGACCGGCGTCGCCTGCCAGATCGGAACGGGCGTCGCGGCGGAATAAGAAACACGGGCAAGTCGGGGGCGCCGCGGACATGATCGAACGCACTATCGAACGGCTGATCTCGCAGAGCCGCTGGCTGATGGCGCCGTTCTATCTCGGCCTGATCGCCAGCCTTTTCATCCTGCTCTTCACGTTCTTGCGCGAATTCCTGCATTTCGTCGTGCAGATCGCGACCGCGAGCGAGGCAGAGGTCATCCTCGGCGTGCTTGCGCTCATCGACCTGTCGCTCGCCGCCAACCTCGTGCTGATCGTCGTATTCTCCGGCTACGAGAACTTCGTGTCGAAGATCGACCCGGAAGGGCACCCCGACTGGCCGGAATGGATGTCGAAGATCGACTTTGCCGGCCTCAAGCAGAAATTGATGGCGTCGATCGTGGCGATCTCCGCCATTCAGGTGCTCAAGGCGTTCATGAACCTCGACGAGAAGTTCGACGAACGGACGCTGATGTGGCTCGTCGGCATTCACCTCGTTTTCGTCGTGTCCGGGCTGATGCTGGCGTGGACCGACGCGATCGGCGAGCGCACAAAAACCGAAAAGGAAGGCCATTCATGATCGTCGAACTCGTTCTGTTCAGGAGCCCGCCGGGGATGGACCGCGCAGCCGTCCTCGAAGACGCCAAGCACACGATCCCGCGCTGGCGTGCGAACAAGGAACTCCTGCGCAAGCACTATCTGCTCGGCGACGACGGCTATGGCGGCGGGCTTTATATCTGGCCGTCGCGCGAGGCGGCGGAACGGGGACACGACGCTGCGTGGCAGGCGGGCGTGGAAAAGCGCACGGGATCGAAGCCGGTCATCCGCTATTTCGACCTGCTGATACTTCTCGACAACGAGAAAGGCACGATCACCGAATGGTTGGAGCCGGACAAGCCGGTATTGGTGGCGGCGGAGTAGGAATTCACGAAAGGTGCTACGCAACCGTTTCTTGAGCGGATTGTAGTTTGAGACATCCTCCGCTCATTCCCGCGCAAGCGGGAATCCAGAGCAACAAGCATGTTCGCCTATGCCCTGGGTCCCCGCTTGCGCGGGGACGAGCGGATGGGTTTCGATTTCCACCAGCACGCCTAGTGTGAGATCATCCAGGGGCGCGCGGTCGGAAAGCTTTTGGCTCCGTCCCTGCCCTTGCTCACCAGCCGCTTCGACGTGCCCGGCGACTTGCCGGAGCAGCATGAGCAGCCGGCGCCATGCGATTTCGAAGACTTCGGCGCGTGGGCGCTCTGCTCGTTCGTTGCGTGGGCGGCGCGGCTATCCGACGACATCAGCGACATGCGCGGCGCGGTGAGCAGGACGCGGGGCGCCGTCTTCCCGCACTCCGGACACTCGTGCGGCTTGTCGTATTCCGCCATCGGCCGGATCGCGGTGAACGGGCCGCATTCCTTGCAGAGATACTCATAGACGGGCATCGGCAGCTCCTCTTGCGGTTTCCCGCCGCGACGCGGCCGGCATTCGCGCCATCCCGCATCGCGGCGGTTCGCCAGGGACTTTTTAGTGGAGCATGATCTTTTCCGAAAACCGGTTCCCACTTTTCGGGATCATGCTCTACTTGTCGGGCGACATCGGGATGTCGATCCCGCCCTTGATGTGCTTCACGGGACCCGCCGGCCTTGGCGACTACGGCAAGCCCGACAATTATTTTGCCCGCCAGATTGCCAGATGGCGCAAGCAGTACGAACAAACGAGAACAGAAGCCCTGCCGGCGATGGAATCGCTCATCGCCTGGCTGGACGCCCATATCCCCGACGACCAGACCGCCGCGATTGCCCACGGCGACTTTCGCATCGGCAATCTGATCTTTGACGGCAACGCGCCACGGGTCATCGCCGTGCTCGACTGGGAGCTTTCGACGATCGGCCATCCGCTCGGCGACCTCGCCTTCAACTGCATGACCTATCATCTGCCGGCAGGCGACGCGGTTGCCGCAGGGTTTGTCGGAGCCGACATCGCCGCGCTGGGCATTCCTGCGGAGAAGGACTACGTGGCTGCCTACGCGCGCCGTGCAGGCTTTGATCCCGCGCCGCTCTGGCGCTTCGGCATGGCGTTCAGCCTGTTCCGTACCGCCGCGATCCAACAAGGCGTCTATGCGCGGTCGCTGCGCGGCAACGCCAGCTCGTCAACGGCGCATCTGTTCGGCGCGAGTTTCCGGCGTGTGGCGGAAGCCGGCTGGCGGGTTGCGAGCGGCGCCTGAGATGTGACGCACTCGCTGCGATCGGCGGCGGAACCACTATGTCATTGCAAGGACGACATAATCTTCGACCGCTCGCGGCCGGCTGGAAGCTTTAGGCTTTCTGCAGGCTTTCCGCCCGATTCTTTCGGCGGCTTGGCTGCAGGGTTGGCGCACCGAACGCCGCAAACACCGGCCCGCTACCGGCTCACAATCGGGGGTGCCGATGTCCGACCATGAACGCAGATCGTACAACTCACGCGAACACATGCCGCCCGCCGGTGCGGGCGCACGGTCGAAAGATGGAAACGTCACGGACGGCATTTACCGGCGCCAGCTGCTCGGTGCGGGGATGGCATTCGGCGGCGCAGGCGCTCTAGCAGCGCTGGCTGGACCTACGGTCGTTGCAGCGAAAACGTCCACCGCACCCAAACTGCCGCAGGCGGGCCTCGCCCTGTTCGAGCAGGACGACCTGAATTTCCAGATCTCGTTTGCATTGGGCGAAGCCGCCTACGGCGCCGGCGAAGTCGGCGAGGTCGCAGCGGCGATCAATGCGATCCGCGCCGCAGGCCCCTCCTATCAGACCGTCTTCGACACGTTCATGGCGCTCGGCGCGCGGCTGGCTGCAGAGGCACAGGCGGCAGAAGCCGCCGGCCGTCGATACACCGCGCGCGCTAGGCATCTGCGCAGCGCGTCCTACTACAGTCAGGCGCTGTTCTTCGTGCTCGGAACGCGCACGCCGGCGGCCGAAGCGGCGGTGTACCGCACCATGCAGGAACAATGGGCCGCATTCGTCCGATTGAGCGGCGGCACGTTCGAGCGCGTGGAAATTCCCTACCGAAACGGGGTCGCCATCCCCGCCTATTTCATGCGGCCGGAGAACGACGGCAAGCGCCGCAAGACCGTGATCATCAACAACGGAAGCGACGCGCAGTTCGTGGACGTCTATGCTTATGGCGCAGCAACGGCGATCGAGCGCGGATACAACGCACTCATCTTCGAGGGGCCGGGCCAGGGTTCGCTGCTGTTCGAGAAGAAAATCTGCTTCACGCCCGATTGGGCGGGCGTGATCACGCCGATCGTCGACTACCTGCTCGGCCGGAGCGACGTGGACCCCGCGCGCATCGCGCTGACCGGCTGGAGCATGGGCGGAAACCTCGTCATCCGGGCGGCGTCGCGGGAGCATCGCCTCGCCGCGGTGGTGTCCGATCCGGGCACGCTCGATCTGCTCGCGTCCTACATGGTGCAGGGCGGCGATCAGGTTTTCGGGCCGGACGTTCGCGACCGGCGCGCGGTCTGGCAGGATTATGTGTCCTCCGCTCTGTTTACGGAGGCGCAGAAATTCACCTTCGCCAAGCGCACGGAAATCTACGCGCCGTATCTGCTCGAAGCGGCCCGCGCCGGCACCGTCTTCTCCGACGTCGATGCATTCGTCGCGGCGGTGTCCGCCTTCGCGGTCTCGCCGGAGATGGCGGCAGCTATCCGGGCGCATGTCCTGGTCACGAACTATGAACTCGATCCGTTTTTTCCCGGCCAGCCGGAAAAGTTGATGGGGCTCCTGACCGCGGCGGCCTCGAAGACGCTGCGCCGGTTCAGCGTGGCCGAAGGTGCCGCGTACCATTGCGCGCCGCTCGCGCCCCAGGTGCGCAACGAGGCGGTGTTCGACTGGCTGGATGCAGTGCTGGAGACGCCGGCTTCGCCATCGCCGGCCAAGCCTTGACCGACGAGCACCCCGGTGCCCGGTTTTGTTCCGGAAGGATAGAAATCTGGCGCACCGGAGAGGATGAAACTGGGAACCGCTATGTCATTGTAGGTGCTCTATAATTCAGGAGCGGTGGTCAGCCTTTGGGTGGGAGGGCCATTGTCGGCCTCCGGCATGCAGCGGCCAGAATCGGACGCCGCCACCGCTCTCAAACGGGAAGGGCAAATGACTGTTTGACTATCTCGCTTGGCACGTCTGTTTTCACGTTCTGAATGCCGTTCTTTTTGGTGAGGTGCGTCGATTGAAAGTGTCGATAGTCGTCGAGGTCGGCCACAACAACACGCAGAAGCGCGTCGCTCTCGCCTAGCATTATGTAGCACTCCACCACCTCGGGTAGCGCCCGCATGGCTGCGATGAACAGGTCGATGGTTTCGGCATCCTGTGCGGTGAGCCAAACGCGCGCGAACATCGACAGTTCAAGACCGATCTTTGCCTGATCGACCACAGCCACGTAGCGACTGATAACCCCGGCATCTTCCAGGATTCTCACGCGCCGAAGACATGGCGAGGGGGAAAGCCCGACCTCCTTGGCAAGTTCGAGATTCTGCATGCGGCCATCACGCTGCAGCGCCCGCAGAATTCTCCGGTCTATGTCGTCGAGCTTGAGTGGCATGGAAACCAAGAGTGCGGCTCTTTTTTAGCTACCTATGCCACTGTATCATCTTTTACCGCAATCAAAGCAACCAAATTGCGCTTTGAAAGGAGTAGGATGCTGTTTATGGATACTCACACGCTTTTTCTCTTTTCCGTCACGGTGCTCCCCCTGATCTGCACCCCCGGCCCCGACATGCTGTTTATAGCCTCGCAGGCTGTCGGCCGAGGCACGTTCGCGGGGCTTCGCGCCACGGCCGGTGTCGTCCTGGGCTACTGCGTTCATTCGATGATGGTGGCCCTGGGGCTCGCTGCCGTGGTCGCCGCCTCACCGATCCTGTTCGAGACGCTTCGGTGGATCGGCATCAGCTATCTGCTTTACCTCGCCTATAAGCTGATCCGTTCGGCATTGACGCCCGGCGCTATTGCCGTTTCAGGCGGCCATGTGAAAGACCAGCTTACCAAGGGCTTTCTGACGGCGCTGCTGAACCCCAAGGGTATGATGATCTATATTGCCATCCTGCCGCAGTTTATGGGTTCAGAAGGCAACGCGGCCCTGTCGGCAATGCTGCTTTCGACCGCCTTCATGTTCTGGTGCGCGGTTGTTTACTCGATACTCTCGGTGGTGGTTGGACGCGCCGGCGGCATGAGGACTTTGAGCGATATTCGGCGCAGAATGATTGATGGCGTAGCGGGCGGCATGATCCTGTTGGCCGCAGGGTTTATGGGCACTGCTCACCGCTGATTGTCGCTTCATGACGCCAATTCCGCGATGACATTATCTATGGCCGCTTCCGGAATTGCCATTCGCGGCCATGATCATCCGCAGTGCGAGCGATGGCCAACTCCCTGTGCCCAGTTTTGTTCTGGAATGGTGGAGATTTGGCGCGCCCGAGAGGATTCGAACCTCTGACCTCTGCCTTCGGAGGGCAACGCTCTATCCAGCTGAGCTACGGGCGCCCGCGCCTCACATAGACGATCGAACCCCTCGCCGCAACGGCCGGTCAAACCGACAAATATTGCTGTTTCGCCACCGGATCGGCGGCGAGCGCGGCGCTCGTGCCGGCCCTTGCAATGACAACAACAAACGATTCGACCTGACTTTATCCCGCTCTAGGATCGCTCGAGAGAGAGGGAGATTCGATGCAGACAAACACGATATTTCCCCTGTCTTCGGACGCTCTGTCCAGTCAGGAAATCGCGCCCGCCATTCGCCGCGGCACGCTGCGACTCCTGCACGCGCTCGGCTATGCCGCCGTCGCCGAACTGCCGCTCGGGTCGGGCCGCCGCGCCGACCTCGTCGCGCTCGGCGCCGGCGCCGAAATCTGGATCGTCGAGATCAAGTCGTGCGTCGCGGACTTCCGCGCCGACCGGAAATGGCAGGAATATCGCCAGCATTGCGACCGGCTCCTGTTCGCCGTGGCGCCGGAGTTTCCCGCGGCGATGCTGCCGGAGGACGCAGGGCTCGTGATCGCCGACGCGCACGGCGGCGCGCTCGTGCGCGAAGCGCCGCTGCATGCGATCCCGCCGGCGCGCCGCAAGGCGATGCTCGTGCGCTTCGGCCGCGCGGCCGCGGTGCGGCTTGCGCAGACACACGATCCCGGCCTGAACGAGCCGGCGGAATTCTGACGGAAAGTTTGGCTTAGCGCGGCGCGCGCTTGGCGAGAATCCGCTGCAGCGTGCGGCGATGCATGTTCAGCCGGCGCGCGGTCTCGGACACGTTGCGGCCGCAGAGCTCATAGACCCGCTGAATATGTTCCCAGCGGACGCGGTCGGCGGACATCGGCTTTTCCGGCGGCTCGGCCTTCTGCCCGGGCGGCGCGGTCAGCGCCGCATAGACGTCGTCGGCATCGGCAGGCTTCGACAGGTAGTCGACCGCGCCGAGCTTCACCGCCGTCACCGCCGTGGCGATATTGCCGTAGCCCGTCAGGACCACGGCGCGCGCATCAGGACGCTTTTCCTTCAGCGCCTGAATGACTTCGATGCCGTTGCCGTCGTTGAGGCGGAGATCGACCACCGCGTAAGCCGGCGGGGCGGCCGCGACCTGAGCCAGCCCGGCAGCAACCGTTTCCGCGGTCGCCACCTGGAAGCCGCGGCTTTCCATGGCGCGGGCGAGACGATCGAGGAACGACTTGTCGTCGTCGACAATCAGCAGGCGCCGATCACCCTTGGCTTCGGTCGCACGTGCGTCGGGCATGGTTAAGCCTATCTGCATACGCGCTGGGGTTTAGTCGTCTATCCGGGCGGAGGCAAGGGGAATAGACGGCGTTGCCTCCATCGACGAAGCCGGCTGCGCCCCAGCCTGACGATTAAGGTTAAGCTCAAACGCTGCGCGGGGCCAGCGAACACTGACGATCGCGCCGGTCTCGGGGAACACACGGTTTTCCAAGGACAGGCTCGCGCCCGTGCGCTCCAGCAGCGTCTTCGCGATGAAGAAGCCGAGCCCCAGCCCGCCCGGCGTCTCGGCTTCGGTTCCGCGCCGGCGTCCGCGGATCGTCACGTAGGGATCGCCGATGCGGTTGATCACTTCGGGCGCGAAGCCGGGCCCGTCGTCGGCGACGACGATCACCACTTCTTCGGGACTCCAGCGCGCGGTGACCTTCACCGCTTCGCTGGCGAAATCCACGGCGTTCTCGACGATGTTGCCGAGCCCGTAGAGAATGGCCGGATTGCGCGCAACCACCGGTTCGCCCGTCCGGTCCTGGGGCAACTCAACCGCGATATTCCCGAACGGCCGGTGCGGCGTGACCAGCTCTTCCAGCAGGTGCGAGAGCGGCATGCGATCGAACGGCCCTTCGCCGGAGCCGAGCGACGTGAGCGTGCGCAGGATGGAGCGGCAGCGCTCGCTCTGCTCGCGCAGGAGCTTGATGTCGTCGCGGTACGGATTGTCGGCCGGCAACTCGCGCTCCATCTCGCGCACGACGATGGCGATCGTTGCGAGCGGTGTGCCGAGCTCGTGCGCGGCGGCGGCGGCCAGCCCGTCGAGGGCGGAGAGGTGCTGCTCGCGCGCCAGCACGAGTTCGGCCTCGGCGAGCGCGTCGGAGAGCTGCCGCGTTTCCTGGGCAACGGCAAACGCATAGCCGCCGATGAATGCGACGGACACGAAAACCGACACCCACATGCCCAGTATGAAGAGCGGCGGTGGGCCGAACACGGAGTCCGCGTACCAAGGTAATGGATGATGATAGAGGCCGATCACGGTCGCGACCGAAACCGCCAGGATGCCGAGGATCACCGTCGTGCGCGGCGACAGCGCGGTGGCCGAGATCAACACCGGCGCGAGGAACAGCTCGCTGAACGGGTTGGCGAGCCCGCCGGTGAGATAGAGCAGCAGCGCGAGCTGCACGATATCGAAGCCGAGGATCATCGCCGCCTGGGGCTCGTCGAGCCGATGCGGCCGCGGCTTGCGCGCGCGCAGGATCAGGTTGGTGCAGGCGGTCAGCGCGACCATGCCGAGGGCCGGCACGATCGGCAGCTCGAAGCCCAAACCGAAATGCACGCCGAGCAGCGTGATCGTCTGGCCCGCTACCGCGAGCCAGCGCAGCCGGACGAGCGTATCGAGCCGCAGCCCGTAGGGCCGGGGTCCGATCAGTTGGTCGTCGAAGTTCGCCATCCGCCACCTTTTAGGCGCGCCGCGGCCGAAACGGAACCGGCATTGCGGGTTTATCTCGGTGCGGCTTGCGCCGGAGCGCGCGCCATGCGAACCCCCGGCCGGAAAGTCCGTTGTCGCACCATGCACGCCCCCGCCATCGAAGCCAAAAACCTGACCAAGCAATACGGCGAATCCCTTGCCGTGAACGGCATTTCCTTCGTCATCGAGACCGGCTCGATCACCGGGCTGCTCGGCGGCAACGGCGCCGGCAAGACCACGACGATCGGCATGATCATGGGGCTCGTCTCGCCGACGGCCGGGCGCGCGCTCGTGTTCGGCGCCGACATGGCACGCGAACCCTACCGCGTGCTGCACCGGATCAATTTCGAAAGCCCCTACGTGGACCTGCCGCACCGGCTGACCGTGCGGCAGAACCTGAACGTGTTCGCGCTCCTCTATGGCGTCGCCGACCGCCGCGACCGCATCGAGCGTCTGGCGCGCGAGCTCGAGCTGCGCGAGTTCATCGACCGGCCGGCGGGCAAGCTTTCCGCCGGACAGAAGACGCGCGTCGCGCTCGCCAAGGCGCTCGTGAACGACCCCGACCTGCTCGTGCTCGACGAGCCGACGGCCTCGCTCGATCCGGACACCGCCGACTGGATCCGCGGGCATCTCGAGCGCTACCGCGAACGCAAGAACGCGACAATCCTGCTCGCCTCGCACAACATGGGCGAAGTCGAGCGGCTGTGCGACCGCGTGCTGATGATGAAGCGCGGCAGCATCGTCGATGACGGCTCGCCGCAGCAATTGCTTACCCGCTATGGGCGGCAGAACCTGGAAGAAGTCTTCCTCGATGTCGCGCGCGACCGCCGCGAGCCGATGCCCGCGAAGGAGGCCGCGAAATGAACGCCTCCGCGCTTGCCTTCTCGCCGCGCCGGGTCGGCGCCATGATGCTGCGCCACTGGTATCTGCTGCGCTCGTCATGGCCGCGGCTGTTCGAGCTTATCTACTGGCCGGCGGTGCAGATGTTCATGTGGGGCTTTCTGCAACTCGGCGTCGCGCGCTATCCCGGCGCGCTCGCAGCCACGGTGAGCACGTTCCTCGCGGCGTTCCTGTTGTGGGACATCCTGTTCCGCGGGCAGATCGGCTACTCGATGTCGTTCCTCGAGGAGATGTGGTCGCGCAACATGCCGAACCTGATGATCAGCCCGCTGCGCGCGACGGAGTTCGTGCTCGCGCTCGTCATCATGAGCATGGTGCGGCTGTCGATCGGGCTCGTGCCGGTGACAATGCTGGCGATCGTCTTCTTCGGATTCAATCTGTGGGCGCTCGGGATCGCGCTCGCCGCGTTCTTCGCCAATCTCCTGTTCACGAGCTGGTCGGTCGGCATGTTCTGCTCCGGGCTCGTGCTGCGGCACGGACTCGGTGCGGAAAGTCTCGCGTGGAGCCTGATGTTCTTTTTCCTTCCGCTCACGTGCGTCTATTATCCGGTGTCGACCCTGCCCGAATGGATCCAGCCGCTCGCCTGGGCGCTGCCGCCGACCGCGGTGTTCGAAGGCATGCGCGCGCTCCTGATCGAGCATGTCTTCCGTGCAGACCTGATGCTGTGGGCGCTCGCGCTCAATCTCGTGTGGCTGGCGGCCGGAGCGACCAGCTTTCTCTGGCTGCTCGGCGCGGCAAAACGCTCGGGTTCCCTGCTGCAAATCGGTGAATGAGCCGATTGAAGCGGCTTTAACCCCTTGCGTTCACATTGACGCAGTGCATTGTCACACATATGTTATGCTGCATCGCGGCAGGCTGGGATCACGGGGGCCGGGATAGCAAGAATGCCGATCGGCGAATTCGGCGGCGCGCCCACGCTTCCGGGCCAGGGCGGGCCGCTCACAACCACTCCGCTCTACTGGTTCTATGAACTGGGACATGCGGCCCTGCATCCGTCGCGCGCGGTCGCCGACGCGATGCGCCTCTATTTCAAGAACCCGCTCAATCCGCTTTCGCACACGCCGCTCGGCAAGCAGATCGCAGCCGGCGCCGAAGTCTATGAGCGCGCGATCCGCCGCTATGCGAGACCGGAGTGGCGCATCGCGTCGACGCTCGTCGGCGGCGAGCGCGTGCCCGTCGAAATCAAATCCGTCTGGGAGCGGCCGTTCTGCCGGCTCCTGCACTTCGAGCGGCAGTTCGCGCACCCGCAGCGCTACCCGCAGCCGAAGATCGTGCTGGTCGCGCCGATGTCCGGGCATTTCGCGACGCTCCTGCGCGGCACGGTGGAGGCGTTCCTGCCGGATCACGACGTCTACATCACCGAGTGGGTCGACGCGCGCACGGTGCCGCTCACGGATGGCCGCTTCGATCTCGACGACTACATCGACTACGTGATCTCGATCCTGCACAAGCTCGGCGGCGACTGCCACGTGATCGGCGTGTGCCAGCCGTCGGTGCCGGTGCTGGCGGCGGTCGCGCGCATGGAAGCCGCGGACGATCCCTACGTTCCCCACTCCATGACGCTGATGGGCGGGCCGATCGACACGCGCTTCAATCCGACGGCTGTGAACCGGCTCGCGGAAGAGCGCGGCATCGACTGGTTCCGCCGGCATGTGATCGCCAAGGTGCCGTTCCCGCACCCGGGATTCATGCGCGAAGTCTATCCGGGCTTCCTCCAGCTCACGGGATTCATCAGCATGAATCTCGACCGCCATGTCGACGCGCACTGGCAGATGTTCCAGCATCTCATCGACGGCGACGGCGACAACGCGCAGAAGCACCGCGAATTCTACGACGAGTATCTCGCGGTGATGGACCTTACGGCGGAATTCTATCTGCAGACGGTCGACACCGTGTTCGTCAAGCACGCGCTGCCGAAGGGAAAGATGACCCATCGCGGCAAGCCGGTGCAGCCGGAGAAGATCCGGCGCGTCGCGCTGCTCACGGTCGAGGGCGAGCACGACGACATCTCCGGCGTCGGGCAGACGGAGGCCGCGCACCAGCTCTGCACGAACATCCCCGACGGGCGAAAATCGCACTATCTGCAGCTCGCGGTCGGGCACTATGGCGTGTTCAACGGCTCGCGCTTCCGCGCCGAGATCGCGCCGCGGATCGCCGATTTCGTCCGCACGGCCGAGCAGGCAGGCCGCAAGCCGAGGGCCGCCTGAACGTTTCGCCCTTGCCTCCGGCGCGCGATTGGCATTGCCTTGAGCCGATGCATTCGATTCGGCGCGCCGCATGCAACTGCCGCTTCCGCTGTTCCTGAGAAGAAAGCCCGAGCCCGAAGAACGCCGGCTTGTCGTCTCCTGCGCCAATGAAGCGTTCGAGATCACGCTGAAGCGGCACCCGCGGGCACGGCGCTATACGCTGCGCGTGCTGGAGCGCAGCCGCGAAGTGGTGATGACGATCCCGCCGCGCGGGTCGCTGCGGCAGGCGCGTGAGTTCGCCGAGAAGAACGCCGGCTGGATCGCGGCGCGGGTGAAGCGGATTCCGCAGCCGATCCCGATCCTTGCCGGCGCTGTCATTCCGGTGCGCGGCGTCATGCACCGGGTTGCGCACCGGCCGAAGGCGCGCGGCACGGTCTGGTTCGAGGCCGATGCGGACGGTGCGCCGCTCCTGTGCGTGACGGGACAGGCGCAGCACGTGCCGCGGCGGGTGCGGGATTTTCTCAAACGTGAGGCGAAGCGCGACCTCACGCTTGCGAGCCGCCGGCACGCGTCGGCGCTCGGAGTGGCGATCGAGCGGATCGGTATACGCGACACCACAAGCCGCTGGGGCTCGTGCTCGCGCGACGCCGGGCACATGCACTCCCTCTCCTATTCGTGGCGGCTCGTGCTCGCGCCGGCCTTCGTGCTCGACTATCTCGCCGCGCACGAAGTGGCGCATTGCCGGGAGCTCAATCATTCGGCCCGCTTCTGGCGGCTTGTCGATGCACTTACGCCGGACCGGCGGCGGGCGGAGGCGTGGCTGAAGGCGCACGGCAACGAGTTGCACCGGTACGGCGCGACGCTCTGATTCAGCGGCGTCCGAACAGGCGGTCGAGCAGCCAGTTGTCGAGCGGCGCCTGCTCGCGCGGCGGGCCGACGGGCGCGGGCGGGGTCGGGCCTTCCTCGATCTCGGCAGGCGGCGCGCCCGCATAGGACGGCTGCTCCATGGCGCCGGGCAGGCCGACGACAGGCACGCCCCTGTGCGCTTCCACCATCAGCCGATTCCAGATCGCGACAGGAAGGTTGGAACCCGATGCGCGCCTCGTCGGCGAATTATCATCATTGCCGATCCAGACGCCGGCGACGAGGCGGCCGGTATAGCCGACGAACCAGGCGTCGCGGAAATCCTGGCTGGTGCCGGTCTTCCCCGCGGCCGCCCAGCCGGGAATGCGGGCACGCTGGGCGGTGCCGGTGAGCAGCGTCTCTTCCAGCATCCGGTTCATCATCTGCACGTAGCGGGGCGCCACGACGGCGCCGACGCCGGAGGCGCTACGCGCGTAAATAATCCTGCCGTCCTTCCTGCGCACGCGCTCGATCACGTGCGGGATCACGCCGATGCCGCCGTTCGCGAACGGCGCATAGGCGCCGACCAGTTCCAGGAGCGTCACCTCCGAGGTGCCGAGGGCGATCGAGGCGTTCTCCACGAGCTTCGAGGCGATGCCGAGGCGACGCGCGGTGCGGGCGACGGCCTGGGGGCCGACCTCGAGGCCCAGGCGGACGGCGACCGTGTTCAACGAATGCGAGAGCGCGGTCTCCAGCGTGACCGGGCCGTAATATTCCTTCGAGTAGTTCTGCGGGCGCCAGCCATTGATGTCGAGCGGGCGGTCCTCGCGCACGGTGTCGGGCGTCAAGCCGCGCTCGATCGCGGCGAGATAGACGAACGGCTTGAAGGCGGAGCCGGGCTGGCGGTGCGCGGAGATCGCGCGGTTGAACTGGCTGTCGGCGTAGGAGCGGCCGCCGACCAGCGCCCGCACCGCGCCGTTCGGGTCCATCGCCAGCACGGCGCCCTGCTGCACGCCGAGCTTCGGCCCCTGCGCGGTCAGCTCCTCCACGAGCGCGCGTTCGGCGGCAGCCTGCAACGCGGGATCGATCGTCGTCTGCACCACGATGTCCTGCTCGACGCGGCCGACATAGTCGTCGAGCGACTCCATCACCCAGTCGGCGACGTAGCCGACCGCACCCGGGCCGGTCTGGCGCACGATCGCCGCCGGTCGCGCCCGCGCGCTCCGCGCCATCTCGGCGGTGACGTATTTCGCGTCGACCATGGCATCGAGCACGAGCTCGGCGCGGTCGCGGGCGGCGCGCGGATTGCGCGTGGGCGCAAGGCGCGAGGGCGCCTTGACGAGGCCGGCGAGGATCGCGGCTTCGCCGAGCGTCACGAGGCGTGCGGGCTTGCCAAAATAGCGCTGCGCCGCCGCCTCGACGCCATAGGCGCCGGCGCCGAAATAGACGCGGTTGACGTAGAGCTCGAGAATTTCCGCCTTCGAGTATTTCGCCTCCAGCCAGAGCGCGAGCACGAGCTCGTCGAGCTTGCGGGTGATGGTGCGCTCCTCGGTGAGGAACAGGTTCTTGGCGAGCTGCTGGGTGAGCGTCGAGCCGCCCTCGCGCACGGAGCGCGAGGCGAGATTGACCACGAGGGCGCGCGCGAGGCCAACCGGGTCGATGCCGAAGTGCCAGTAGAAGCGGCGGTCCTCGATGGCGAGAAACGCCTGCGGCAGATAGGGCGGCAGCGCCTTGAGCGGCACGGACTGGCCGCCCATGTCGCCGCGCGTCGCGAGCGGCTTGCCGTCGAGCGCGAGGATCGTCACCGACGGCGGACGCGGCGGCACGACGAGGGTTTGCAGCGGCGGCAGGCGCAACGAGATCACCGCGAAGACCGCGACGAGCGCGAGCAAGCCCCAGATGCCGAGCACGATGGTCCAGTAGGCGAGCCGGCTCGCGTGGATGCGCCGCCACCAGCGGCCGCGCTTGCGGCGCGGGGATTTTCCGTTTCCGTTTTTGCCGTTCTTGTGCGCGCGGCCGTTGCCGGCGCGGGCACGGGCGGGCTCCGGCTTGCCGCCGGCGCGGTCACGCGCATCGAGGCGCAAATGGAAGAGCGAGCCGATCGTGTCGAGCACGGGCTCGCGCCGTTCCCGCCGTTTCCGCCAGACCATCGCCCTACCCGTCCGCGCGCCTGCGCTCCCGCGGCACCCACCCGCCGCTGGTTAAGGAAAGCTAAATCCGGGCGATTTAAGGGGCGGTTAAGCGGGGGATTGCTGTGTATTTCTGGCCCCCGCGCATTTTCCCCTCTCCCCACCGGGGAGAGGGTGCCGAGCCGCGCGAAGCGCGGCGAGGCGGGAGAGGGGGCGTGGCATGAGTGATACGGCATCGCCGTTCCCCCTCTCCCGCGCGCCTAAGCCTCGCGTCCCGCTTGGCAAGGCGCGCGACCTCTCCCCGCCGGGGAGAGGTGAGAGAGTGCTTTTGCCGTCGTTCGTCATTGCGAGCCCCGAGCGCAGCGAGGGGCGAAGCAATCCAGGCGTTACAGTGCCGCCTGGATTGCTTCGGCGGCTTCGCCGCCTCGCAATGACGGGGCTCACGCTCGCCGCAAGATTCGGATTTCGAACGGCCGCTCTCGTACTCGCCGCGCGGCGCGTGCGAAGGCACGTCGTCCCGGACGGTAAGCGAAGCGAGCCGATCCGGGACCGCATGCGATCTAGTGCGGACGGTCCCGGATAACGCGCTTCGCGCGTTTCCAGGACGACGATTGCTACTTTGCGGGTCAGCGCCCCGCGCCGGCGCGCCTAGGACGGTCGCTTTCGTCGGCGGCCTCGAAGGCGGCCAGAAGCCCGCGGCGGATCGCGGCCTGGCGCTGCGGCGAGATGATCTTCGCGCCGGTCAGGTCCGTCACATAGAAGACGTCGATCACGCGCTCGCCGAAGGTGGCGACGTGCGCGGACGCGATGTTGAGATTGAGCCGCGAGATCGTACTGGTGAGATGGAAGAGCAGGCCCGGCCGGTCGAGGCCGACCACCTCGATCACGGTGTGGCGGTCGGACCAGGCGTTGTGCACGTTCACTTCCGGCTCGATCGCGAACGCGGCGTGGCGCGGCTTCGGCGCGCGGCCGGCGACGACCTCCGGCAGCCGCGTCTCGCCCCTGAGCGTGCTTTCGATCGCGGCGGCGATGCGGCTGGCGCGGCGCTCCTCGTCGCCGTCGAGGTCGAACTCACGCGAGACGGAGATGGTGTCGAGTGCAAGCCCATCGGTGGTCGTGAAGATCTGCGCGTCGACGATGTTGCCGCCGGCGACCGCGCAGGCGCCGGCGATCACCGAGAGCAACCGCGGATGGTCGGGCGCGAGAATCGTGAGCTCGGTGACGCCGCGGGCGGCGTCGGGGCGCGCGGCGGTGGCGAGCTTGCGGCCGGCCGCCTCCGACTGGGCGATGAAGCGCGCGTGCTCGAGCTTGCGGGCGAGATCGACCTTCAGCCAGTAGGGCGGATAGTGGCGGGCGATGTAGCGGTCGAGCGCCGTCGCGTCCCACTCCGCCATCGCGTGCCGGAATTCGGCCTGCGCCACCTCGATGCGGCGCGAGCGGTCGACCTCGGAGAAGCCGCCGGTCAGCACCGGCTCCGCCTCATAATATAATGTGCGCAAGAGCTGCGCCTTCCAGCCGTTCCAGACGCCCGGCCCGACGGCGCGGATGTCGGCCGTGGTCAGGATCAGCAGCATCTTCAGGCGCTCCAGGCTCTGCACGACCGCGGCGAAGTCCTCGATCGTCTTGCGGTCAGCGAGGTCGCGCGACTGCGCCACCATGCTCATGGTCAGGTGCTGCTGCACGAGCCAGGCGACGGTTTCCGTCTCGGCCGCGGACAATCCCATGCGCGGGCCGAAGCGGCGGGCGATCTTCGCGCCCGCGGTGGAATGATCCTCCGGCCGGCCCTTGGCGATGTCGTGCAGGAACAGCGCGATATAGAGAAGATCGCGGTTCTTCACGTTCTGCATCAGCTCGTTGGCGAGGCCGTATTCCGGATTGGAGCCGCGCTCGATCTCCGACAGCACGCCGATGCAGCGGATGAGATGCTCGTCGACCGTGTAGTGGTGATAGAGGTTGAACTGCATCATTGCGACGACGCGGCCGAACTCCGGCACGAAGCGGCCGAGCACGCCGGTCTCGTTCATGCGGCGGAGCACGATTTCCGGCGCGTTCCTCGAGGTCAGGATGTCGCGGAACAGGCGGTTGGCTTCCCGGTCCTCGCGCAGGTCGGCGTCGATCAGGCCGAGCGAGCGGCGCGCGAGGCGCAGCGCGTCGGGGTGCAGCTCGAGATTGCTGCGGTCGGCAATGTGGAAGAGGCGGATGAGATTGAGGGGGTCGCGCTCGAACGCCTCGTCGTCGGCGACATTGACGCGGTCGTAGTCGATGAAGAAATCCGGGTGATCCTTGACCGGGCGGCGCTTGCGGCGGGTGAGCGTCGCCACCACGCGGGTAAGCCGCGGGACGGGCTTGCCCTCCTGTTCCTCGAGCGCCGCGCAGAAGATGCCGGTGAGATCGCCCACGTCCTTGGCGACCAGAAAGTAATGCTTCATGAAGCGCTCGACGTCGCGCATGCCGGCGCGCGCCGTATAGCCGAGGCGCTCGGCCATCTCGCGCTGCAGATCGAACGAGAGACGCTCCTCGGCGCGGCCGGCGAGGAAATGCAGATTGCAGCGCACCGCCCAGAGGAAATCCTCGCAGCGGCGGAAGGTGGCGATCTCCTGCCGGGTGAAAACATCCTTGTCGACGAGCTCGGCGGTGTCGCGCACGCGATAGACGTATTTCGCGATCCAGAACAGCGTGTGCAGGTCGCGCAAGCCGCCCTTGCCGTCCTTGACGTTCGGCTCGACGAGATAGCGCGACTGGCCGGCGCGCTTGTGGCGATCCTCGCGCTCGCCGAGCTTCGCCGCGATGAATTCGACCGCCGTGCCCTGCACGACGTCGCGGTCGAAGCGGAAGGCGAGCTCCTCAGAGAGTTTCCCGTCGCCGACGATGTGGCGCGCTTCGAGGATCGTCGTGCGGATCGTCATGTCGGCGCGCGACTGCCGGATGCATTCGTCGACGGAGCGCGTGGCGTGGCCGACCTTCAGGCCCATGTCCCAGAGCGCGTAGAGGATCGATTCAGCGACGCTCTCGCCCCAGGCGGTCTGCTTGTAGGGCAGCAGAAACAGGAGATCGATGTCGGAGCCGGGCGCGAGCATGCCGCGGCCGTAGCCGCCGACGGCGACCACCGCCATGCGCTCGCTCGAGGACGGATTGTCGGAACGGTAGAGCGCGCCGGCGGCGACCTCGAACAGCAGCGTGATGATCGTGTCCATCAGGCGCGACAGGTCCTCGGCGCAGGTGCGGCCCTCGCCGTCGGCGAGCAGGCGCTTCTCGGCGAGTTCGCGGCCCTCGGCGAGCGCGCGCTTCAGGCGCGCGGCAAGCTCGGTGCGCAGCGCCGCGTCGTCGCCGTGCTTCTTCGCGATGGCGGCGAGATCGGCGCGGACGGCGGCGGAATCGATGAGCTCCGCTGGCGCGGTAACCGGCCGGCGGCGGCGAGACGGCTGCGGCATGGAATGGACCTGGCTCGCGTCCCGCATAGCCGATCCCGCAGCGCAAGTCATTGGCGCTTGGGGAAGATCACGAGTTTCAAAGTTTCGGAAGCGCGCCGGCTTGCAGCGTAAGCATTATAACCATTATATTTCTGTGTTTTTCTTCTATTGACAATATATGTATGTATGTTTGAAACATTGCACACGGGAGACACGGTGTTTCTCGTCCGGGCCCTGCCCGCGCTCAAAACCCGATTTCCTTCCGGCGTTTGGGCCGGACGTGGAGTGATCTCATGGTTTCCAACCGCCGTTTCATCCTTGCCGCGCTCGGCGCCATCGCCCTGCTGCCGGCAGCCGCCGCACCCGCCGCCGCCCAGTCGAAGCTCAGCGAAATCCGCATCGACTGGTCCACCTACAATCCCGTTTCGATCATCCTGAAAAATCAGAGCCTGGTCGAAAAGGAATTCGAGAAGGACGGCATCAAGGTCCGCTGGGTGCAGACGGTCGGCTCCAACAAGGCGCTCGAGTTCCTGAACGCCGGCTCGATCGACTTCGGCGCGACGGCGGGCTCGGCCGCGCTCGTCGCCAGGATCAACGGCAACCCGATCAAGTCGATCTATGTCTATTCGCGGCCCGAGTGGACCGCGCTCGTCACGCGCAAGGACAGCGGCATCAAGACGGTTGCCGACCTCAAGGGCAAGGCGGTCGCCGTTACGCGCGGCACCGACCCGCACATCTTCCTCGTGCGCGCGCTCGCCGAAGCCAAGCTCACCGACAAGGATGTGAAGTTCGTGCTGCTGCAGCACGCCGACGGGCGCCTCGCGCTCACGCGCGGCGACGTGCAGGCGTGGGCCGGTCTCGATCCCATGATGGCCGCCGCCGAACTCGACGAAGGCCATGTGCTCTTCCACCGCAAGCCCGAAGCGAACACCTGGGGCATCCTCAACGTGCGCGAGGCGTTCGCCAAGGAGCACCCGGACGCGGTGGCGCGCGTGCTCAAAGCCTATGAGCAGGCGCGCAAATGGTCGCTCGCCAATCCGGCGGAAGTGACGAAGCAGCTCGCCGAAGCCGCGAAGATCCCGGCGAACGTCGCGGAGAAGCAGCTCAAGGAGCGCACCGAGCTCACGCACAGCGCGATCGGCAAGCCGCAATACGACTCGATCCTCGCCGCGGGCCTCGCGCTGCAGGAGGCCGGCGTCGTGGCGGCGAACGTGGACGTGAAGAAGGTGCTCGACGAACTGATCGACACCCGCTTCAACGCCTCGCTGACGAACTGAGCCCATTCAGGTTCCTCCCCGGGTGGCGGACATGACCGCGATCGAACGCTTTGATGTTCCTGGCGAAGCGCGCGATAGTCGTGCCGTGTCCGCCACTCTCCCGAATTCCAGAAAGCAGAACCGGACGGCGTTGCGATTCCTGCTCGGGATCGCGCTGCCGGTCGTGCTCGGCATCGGCTGGGAGCTCGCGGTGCGCGCTGGGCTCGCCGAGGGGCGGCTCATGCCGCCGCCGTCGCGCATCTTCCAGACGCTCTACGATCTCGCGGTCACGGGCGAGCTGTGGGTGCACATGGGCGCGACGCTCGGGCGCGTCGGCGCGGGCTTCCTGCTCGGCGTGATCGGCGGCACGCTCGTCGGCGCGCTCGCGGGCGCCTCGCGGCTGTCGCGCGAAATCCTCGATCCATCGCTGCAGGGACTGCGCTCGGTCCCATCCATCGCCTGGGTCCCGCTTTTTATTCTGTGGCTCGGCATCTTCGAGGAGTCGAAGATCGCGCTGATCGCGGTCGGCTGCTTCTTCCCGATCTATCTCGGCGTCTTGGGCGCGATCCAGTCGGTCGACCGCAAAACGGTCGAGGTCGGGCGCATCTTCCGGCTCTCCACGCCGCAACTCGTGCGCCGCATCCTCCTGCCCGCGATCCTGCCGGCTTACGTCGTGAGCCTGCGGCAAGGATTGGGGCTCGGCTGGATGTTCGTGGTCGCCGCCGAGTTCATGGGCGCTTCCGAGGGCCTCGGCTATCTCCTCGTCGACGGCCAGCAGCTCGGCAAGCCGGACCAGATCATCGCCGCAATCTTCACGTTCGCCGTGCTCGGCAAGATCACCGACGGGCTGCTCGCGTCCGCCTCCGCGCCGTTCCTGACGTGGCAGGACGCCTTTGCGGCGAAGCACTGAGGGCGCCATGCTCACCGTCGAATCCGCCGACAAGATCTATCCGAACGGCACGCGCGCGCTCGCGGGCCTCAATCTGCAGGTCGAAGAAGGCGAGATCGTCGCGGTCGTCGGCGGCTCGGGCTGCGGCAAGAGCACGTTCCTGCGGCTTGCTGCCGGGCTCGACCAGCCGACGCACGGCCGCATCCGCGTGGACAACGAAATGATCGTGAAGCCGCATCCGTGCGTCGGGCTGATCTTCCAGGAGCCGCGGCTCCTGCCCTGGCTGACGGTCGCGCAGAATGTCGGCTTCGGCCTCGCCGAATTGCCGCGCGAGAAGCGCGAGCGCCGCGTCGAGGACGTATTGCGGCGCGTGGGACTTGCCGACTACGGCGGCCGCTGGCCGCGCGAGCTCTCGGGCGGACAGGCGCAGCGGGTGGCGATCGCGCGCGCGCTCGCGCCGCATCCGAAGGTGCTCTTGCTCGACGAGCCGTTCTCCGCGCTCGACGCCTTCACGCGCGCGAGCCTGCACGAGCACCTGCTCGATCTCTGGAACGCCTTCAAGCCGACGCTCGTCCTCGTCACGCACGACGTGGAGGAGGCCGCCGTGCTCGCCGACCGCGTGCTGGTGATGCAGCCGAACCCCGGCCGGATCGCCGCGGAGATCGAGGTCGATCTCTCGCGGCCGCGCGACCGCTACGGCAGCGAGATCGAAGCGATGAAGCGCAGGATCCTCTGGGCGCTCGACAAGAGCCTGCGGCGCGACAGCGGCGAGGCGCTGGCGCCGGCCGCCGCGATCTGACATAGAGGCCCGCGAATCCACCGCCGCGGAGGTGCAAGATGGACGCGAACGCGTTGCGCGAACTGCAGGCGCCGCTCAAGGACCGCTACCGCAAGGAGCCGGAGGCGGCGCTCATTACGTTGAAAGCCAAGGGCTCGCTCGACGAGGGCATCGCCTGCAAGGTGGAGACGGGCCGGGCGATCGCGCTCGCGGGCCTGCATCCGGCGACCGGCGGCTCCGGGCATGAGCTGTGCTCGGGCGACATGCTGCTCGAAGCGCTCGTCGCCTGCTCGGGGGTCACGCTGCGCGCGGTGGCGACCGCGCTCGGCATCGACGTGAAGAGCGGGCGCGTGGAGGCCGAAGGCGATCTCGACTTCCGCGGCACGCTCGGCGTCGATAAGGAAGCGCCCGTGGGCTTCCGGTCGATCCGGCTGAAATTCCACCTCGACACCAATGCGCCGCAGGAGAAGATCGACCAGCTTCTCAAGCTCACCGAGCGCTATTGCGTGGTGCTGCAGACGATCCGCAATTCGGTGGAAGCGAGCGCCGAGGTAGTGCGGGCCAGGTGAACCTGGCGCAAACGCCGCTCACCGCTACTCCCGCAGAAACGCTTCAATCTCCTGCATGAGCACGTGCCACGCCGGCTCGGCGGGGAGAATGATGTGATTCTCTCCTTCGAGGGAGACCAGCCGGGCGTTGGGGATCGAGGCTGCGATCAGCCGGCCTTGCTCGAAGGAAGCGACGTTGTCGCGGCGGGCGTGCAGCACGAGCGTCGGCGCGCGTACGCTCGGCAGCAGATCGACGACATCGATGTCGTCGCAGGCGTTGCGCAGGCGCACGACCGCTTCGGCCGATGTGGTGATGCGCTGCAGGTCGGCAAACCATTTGATCTGCTCGGGCGAGGCACCCGGGATGTACACGGAGCTGAAGGCACGCATGAACGCGGAATGCTCATCTCCCCAGCCATGCCGCATGATCGAAAGAAAGGCCTGCGCGACTTCCGCGTCGGCCGGCGACTCGCGCCGGTTGCGGCCCTGCGCATAACCTCCGCAAAGAACAAGCTTCGAGACGCGCTCCGGATGGCGCGCGGCATAGGCAATTGCCGTCGCGGCCCCCTGCGACGATCCAAAGAGCGCGAATTTGTCGAGCTGCATCGAATCAACAACGCTCTTGAGATCGTGCACGAAACCGGAAAATGAGATGTCGGCGGGCGTGCGATCGGAGAGCCCGGTGCCGCGCCCGTCATAGCGGATGAAGCGGGCGCGATCCGCCAGCCGATGCAGCATGGGCGACCACAGCGGGCTTTCCCAATCATATTCGAGATGCGTCAGCCAGTTTGCGGTCTTCACCAGCGGCGGTCCTTCGCCGACGGAGGCGACGGCGATCCGGACGCCGTCGCCGGTCCGGCAGAAACTCACCTGCTGCTTGCGGACGGGCGCAGCCGATTGCGCGGATGCCGCCGGGGCTTCGCCTTTTTCGGACAGGCCCGCGTCTTCGCGGACGCTTCCGACGAAGCGCACGCCTCTGCGCTGCACCGTACGGATCAGCCGCTGGCGTTCCCCGTCATCGCCGACCGCCTTGCGCGCGGCGTTGATGCGGGTGGCCAGCGTCGACTCGGAAACGATGCGTCCGTTCCAGACATTGGCGAGGAGATCGTCGCGCGAGACGACGCGATCCCGGTTGCGGATCAGATAGACAAGCAGGTCGAAGACCTGCGGCTCGACGGATTGGGGCACGCCGCCACGATGCAGCTCGCGGCGATCCGTATCCAAGGCGCAGCCTTCGAACAGAAAACGCAAATTGCCGCTCCGGATGCCGGCGACTCTGGACCGGACAAGTATCTCCGAAAACGAAAGGGAAAGAGAGCAAAATCAATCGTCGCTCTATGAGAAATCAATGGCTTCTCAACGCCGTCTCAAAGCCCGGCGGCGCGAGCTTTGGCACGTTCCGGCCAGTCGATCGCGGATCGCGATCCAGCCGCTGGAGGAAGCCATGCACGGTTTTATTGGCAATGCGCATCCCCACACAAAGATGGGTTTTCGCGAATTGCCCGGCGAGAAGCCCGACGAGATTCGCCGGCTGAGCGACGGCTCCATCGACGTGCGGTTCTATGCGTCTGTCGCCAACGAACTTCGGCAGCGGGCCATCGAGCGGTCCGCATCGAACGCCTGGGCCGGCCTCGTCAGCGCCGCTCGCACGACCGGCCGTTGGATTGCGCTGGCGGCGAGCATCTTCCGGGTGCCGCCGCTTTGAGCGAAGCGACTGCGTGCAGAGTCAAGTGATCCGGAAGCCGTCTGCGGCGGGCGCCGAGGTGGTGCGGAAGCAACACTCTTCGTCCTCATCCTGAGGAGCGCCCGAAGGGCGCGTCTCGAAGGATGAGGGCGAAAATCCTCATGGTTCGAGACGCGCGGCTTCGCCGCGCTCCTCACCATGAGGATTTTCGTTGCTTACTTCTTTTCTTGTTTTGCCAGCTCCTTCAGCCGATAGAGCGCTTCCAGCGCTTCCTTCGGACTGAGCGCGTCGGGGTCGAGAGCGGCGAGTGTCTCGCGCACGGGATCGGCGGGCGGCGGGGCGGCGCGCGAAGCGGCGGAAAAAAGCGGCAGATCGTCGATCATCCTGCGCACGGGTGCGGCGCGGTCGCTCGCCTCGAGCTCGGCGAGCACGACGCGCGCGCGCTCGACGACCGCGGACGGGAGGCCGGCAAGCTTCGCCACCTGCACGCCGTAGGAGCGGTCGGCGACGCCGGGCGCGACCTCGTGCAGAAAGACCACGTCGCCCTTGTGCTCCTTCACGCGCACGGTCGTATTGACGAGGCGCTTGAGGCGGGCGGCAAGCGCCGTCAGCTCGTGGAAGTGCGTCGCGAACAGCGCACGGCAGCGGTTCTCCTCGTGCAGATGCTCGAGCGTGGCCCAGGCAATGGAAAGGCCGTCGAAGGTGGCGGTGCCGCGGCCGATCTCGTCGAGGATCACGAGCGAGCGCGCCGTCGCCTGATTTAGGATCGCCGCGGTCTCCACCATCTCCACCATGAAGGTGGAGCGGCCGCGGGCGAGATCGTCGGCGGCACCCACGCGCGAGAACAGCCGGTCGACCACGCCGATGTGCACGCGGCGCGCCGGCACGTAGGCGCCCATCTGCGCGAGGATCGCGATCAGCGCGTTCTGCCGCAGGAACGTGGACTTGCCCGCCATGTTGGGGCCGGTGACGAGCCAGACGCGGCCGGCGTCCGCGCCCGCGGGCGCGGAAAGATCGGCGTCGTTCGGCACGAACGGGCCGCCGTCGCTGCGCAACGCGGTCTCGACCACCGGATGGCAGCCGCCTTCGATGACGAAGGAGAGCGAGCGGTCCACCTGCGGCCGCGTCCAGTTCTCCGTCTCCGCAAGGTCCGCGAGAGCGGCGGCGACGTCGATGCGCGCAAGCGCGTCCGCGACCGCTTCGAGCGGCTTCGCGGCGGCGAGCACGGCTTCTGCGAGCCGCTCGAAAATCGCGAGCTCGATCTCCAGCGCGCGGCCGGCGGCGGAAGCGATGCGGCCTTCGATCTCGCCGAGCTCGGTCGTGGCAAAACGCATGGCGCCGGCCATGGTCTGCCGGTGGATGAAGACCGCGCGATTTTCTGCGGCGAGGAGCTTCTCGCCGTGGCTCGCCGGCACCTCGATGAAATAGCCGAGCACGTTGTTGTGCTTGATCTTGAGGGCGCGCGCGCCGGTGGCGTCAGCGTAGCGCGCCTGCAGCGCGGCGATCACCTGGCGCGACTCGTCGCGCAGGCGGCGGGCGGCGTCGAGATCGGCGTCGCAGCCCGCGCGCACGAAGCCGCCGTCGGACTTCGCGAGCGGCAGTTCGTCGGCGAGCGCATCGGCAAGCGACGCGCGGAGCTCGGCATCGACCCCGGCGAGCGCCATGCGGCAGGCGGCGAGCTCGGCCGGGAGATCGGAGTCCTTCAGGCCTGCTGCGATCGCCTGCGCCGCGTCGACGGCGTCGCGCACGGCGGCGAGGTCGCGCGGGCCGCCGCGGCCAAGCGCGAGGCGGGCGAGCGCGCGGGAGAGATCGGGCGCGGCTTCGAGCGTGGTGCGCAGGCTCGCGCGCCGGTACGCGTCTTCAAGAAGAAAGGCGACGACATCGAGGCGTGCGTTGATCGCGGCGGGATCGGTGAGCGGGCTTGCGAGCCTTGCGGCGAGGAGGCGCGCGCCGGCGGACGTCCCCGTGCGGTCGATGACGGAAAGCAGGCTGCCGCGCGTGTCGCCTGCGAGCGTGCGCACGAGCTCGAGATTGGCGCGCGTCGCGGCGTCGATCGAGAGCACGGAATCGACGCTCTGGCGCACCGGCGGCGACAGCGCCGGGCGCCTGCCAATCTGCGTGCGCTCGACATAAGTGAGTGCTGCAGCGGCGGCGGTCAGCTCCAGGCGGCTGAAATTGCCGAAGGCTTCGCTCGTCGCCACCGCGAAGAAATCGCGCAGGCGGCGCTCGGCGGTGGCGCCGTCGAACACGTCTTTCGTCACCGGCGTCACCGCGGGCAGCGAGCGCCAGTAGGACCGCCACTCCGGATCGTCGTGCAGCGCATCGGCGACGACGATCTCGCCGGGATCGAGCCGGGCGATCTCGGCAGCGAGCCGCCCCGCGTCGGCTTCCGCTACATGAAACTCGCCGGTGGACATATCGAGCCAGGCGAGGCCGAACGCGGGATCGCCGTCGCTCGCGGGACGGCCGCGGGCGACCGCGAGCAACCAGTTGTTGCGGCGGGCTTCGAGCAGCGTGTCTTCGGTGAGCGTACCCGGCGTGACGAGGCGGATCACGTCGCGGCGGACCACCGACTTCGCGCCGCGCTTCTTCGCTTCGGCGGGATCCTCAAGTTGCTCGCACACGGCAACGCGGTGGCCGGCGGCGATCAGCCGGTGCAGGTATTCGTCGGCGCGCTCGATCGGCACGCCGCACATGGGAATGTCCTGCCCGAGATGCTTGCCGCGCTTGGTCAGCACGATGCCGAGCGTCTTCGCGGCGATCTCGGCGTCCGTGAAGAACAACTCGTAGAAATCGCCCATGCGGTAGAACAGCAGGCAGTCGCGATGGGCGGCCTTGATCTCCAGGTACTGCGCCATCATGGGAGTCACGCGACCGACTTCGTCGGTCGCTACGGGCGTCACGCGGCCGGCTTCTTCGGCCGCTAAGGGTGTGGCGCTGCCGGCCTCGTCGGCTGCCGGCCCCGCCACAATCGTCGCACCCCCTGCCTTGCGCTCCCCATGCATGCGCGGACGCTAGCAGATGCCGCCCGGCCTTTCATCGCGGCGCGGGAAGTTCTTGTTCGCACACGGCTTGCTCGGGTAACGTCCTGTGGACAGTGTAAAGGATTGCAGATGGACGCCGAGAACAAAAAGAGCCGCAAGCCGGAGGCGCCCGTGCGCCGCCAGCGCCCGCATTTCACCGACCAGGAAGCGCTCGAATTCCACAGCCGCGGGCGGCCGGGAAAGCTCGAGATCGTCGCGACGAAGCCGATGGCGACGCAGCGCGATCTCTCGCTCGCCTATTCGCCGGGCGTCGCGGTGCCGGTGCTGGCGATCGCCGAAAACGCCGACCGCGCGTTCGACTACACGGCAAAAGGCAACCTCGTCGGCGTCATTACCAACGGCACGGCGATCCTCGGGCTCGGCAACCGCGGCGCGCTCGCGGCGAAGCCGGTGATGGAAGGCAAGGCGGTGCTGTTCAAGCGCTTCGCCGACATCGACGCCTTCGACATCGAGGTCAGCACCGAGGACCCGGAGGAATTCATTGCGGCGATCAAGCCGCTCGGCGTCACGTTCGGCGGCATCAACCTCGAGGACATCAAGGCGCCGGAATGCTTCATCATCGAGCAGCGCCTGCGCGAGCTGCTGGACATCCCGGTCTTCCATGACGACCAGCACGGCACGGCGATCATCGCCGCGGCCGGCATGATCAACGCGCTCGAACTCACCGGGCGCGACATCCGCGAGACGAAACTCGTGGTGAACGGCGCGGGCGCGGCCGGCATCGCCTGCGTGGAATTGCTGAAGGCGCTCGGGCTCGCGCCGAACAACGTCATCCTCTGCGACACCAAGGGCGTCGTCTACAAGGGCCGCACCGAGGGTATGAACCAGTGGAAGTCGGCGCACGCGGTCGAGACCAAGGCGCGCACGCTCGCCGACGCCATGAAGGGCGCGGACGTCGCGTTCGGGCTCTCGGTGAAGGGCGCCTATACGCCGGAAATGATCGCCTCGATGGCGGACAAGCCGATCATCTTCGCCATGGCCAATCCCGATCCGGAGATCACCGTCGAGGAGGTCGCCGCCGTCCGCGACGACGCGATCATGGCCACCGGCCGCTCCGACTATCCCAACCAGATCAACAACGTGCTCGGCTTTCCGTATCTCTTCCGCGGCGCGCTCGACGTGCGGGCGAGAACGATCAACATGGAGATGAAGATCGCGGCCGCGCACGCGCTCGCCGAGCTCGCGCGCGAGGATGTGCCGGACGAGGTGGCAGCGGCCTATGGCGCGCGGCCGAAATACGGCCCCGACTACATCATCCCGGTGCCGTTCGACCCGCGGCTCATCCATGCGGTGCCGCCGGCGGTGGCGAAGGCGGCGATGGACACCGGCGTCGCGCGGCGGCCGATCGTCGACATGGACGCCTACCGGCAGCAGTTGCGCACGCGGCGCGACCCGGTCGCCGGCGTCCTGTCGCGCGTCTATGAGCGCGTGCGGCGCGCGCCGAAACGCGTCGTGTTCGCCGAGGGCGAAGAGGAGCAGGTGATCCGCGCGGCGATGAGCTTCGTGCATCAGGGGCTCGGCACGGCGGTCCTCGTCGGCCGCGAGGAACGCGTGCACGCGACGGTGGAGGCGGCGGGACTCGAGCTCGATGACTCGATCGAGATCCACAATGCGGCGCTGTCGAAGCGCAATGCCGACTACGCGAACTTCCTCTACGAGCGCCTGCAGCGGCAGGGATACCTGTTCCGCGACTGCCAGCGGCTCGTGAACAACGACCGCAACCATTTCGCCGGCTGCATGGTGGCGCTCGGCGACGCCGACGCGATGGTGTCGGGCGTCACCCGCAATTACTCGACCGTGCTCGAAGACGTGCAGCGGGTGATCGACCCGAAGCCCGGGCACCGGGTGATGGGCATTTCGCTGGTGCTCGCGCGCGGCCGCACGGTGCTGGTCGCCGACACGGCGGTCACGGAAATGCCGGAGGCGAAGGATCTGGCCGAAATCGCCATCGAGGCGGCGGGCGTCGCCCGGCGGCTCGGCTACGAGCCGCGCGTCGCCATGCTCGCGTTCTCGAATTTCGGGCAGCCGATGGGCGAGCGCGCGGCGAGGGTGCGGGGCGCGGTGAAGCTCCTGCACGAGCAGCGCGTCGATTTCGAGGTGGACGGCGACATGAGCGCGGACGTGGCGCTCAACCGCGATCTCACCGGCGCCTATCCGTTCATGCGGCTGTCGGGGCCGGCCAACGTGCTGGTGATGCCGGCGTTCCACTCGGCGTCGATCGCCACGAAGATGCTGCAGGAGTTGGGCGGCGCGACGGTGATCGGGCCGCTGCTCGTGGGCCTCGACCGCTCGGTGCAGATCGTGCCGCTGTCGGCGAAGGACGCCGATCTTGTCAACATGGCCGCGCTCGCCGCATTCAATGTGAGCGGGTGACCGAAACCGTCATCCTGAGGAGCCCGCCGAAGGCGGGCCTCGAAGGATGACGCTGCCATTAAACCTTCAGCCCGTTCTCTTTCGCGAGGTCGGCGAGGCGGCGTTCGGGACGGGCGCCGATGTGCGAGATCACTTCGGCCGCGGCGAGCGCGCCGAGGCGCGCGGAGTCGGCATGCGGCAGGCCGCGCGCGTAGCCATGCAGGAAGCCCGCGGCGAAGAGATCGCCGGCGCCGGTCGCATCGACCACGCGCTCGACCGGGAACACGGGCACGCTCTCCGTCTTGCCGCCTTCGACCACGACCGCGCCCTTCTCGCTGCGGGTGACGACGGCAAGCCGCGCGTCCTTCTGCAGCGCGTCGAGGGCGGCGTCGAACTCGCCGGTCTCGTAGAGGCTCTTCAGCTCGTGCTCGTTGGCGAACAGGAGATCGACGGTGCCGCTCCTGACGAGATCGATGAACTCGGCGCGGTAGCGGTCGACGCAGTAGGAATCGGAAAGGGTGAGCGCCACCGTGCGCCCTGCCCCGTGCGCGATCTTCGCCGCCTTGCGGAAGGCTTCCTTCGCGTCCTTCGGGTCCCAGAGATAGCCTTCGAGATAGGTGATCGCCGCCGACGCGATCTCATCCTCGGCGACGTCGGCGGGCGACAGATTCTGCGCGGCGCCAAGATAGGTGTTCATGGTGCGCTCGCCGTCGGGGGTCACAAAGATGTAGCAGCAGGCGCTCGCCGGGCCGTCCTTGGCCGGCGGCGTGTTGAAGGCGACGCCGATGGCGCGGATGTCGTGGGTGAAGGCGCGGCCGAGATCGTCGTCCTTGACCTTGCCGACGAAGGCGGCGCGCCCGCCAAAGGAAGCGACGCCCGCAATGGTATTCGCAGCCGATCCGCCCGAAGCGATCGTGGTCGGGCCCATGGCGTCATAGATCGATTGCGCCCGCGCCTCGTCGATCAGCGACATCGAGCCCTTCGGCATCTTCTGCCGCACGAGGAAATCGTCGTCGGTGCGCGCGAGCACGTCGACGATGGCGTTGCCGATGCCGAGCACGTCGTAGCGAGTAGCGGCCATGAACCCCTCCAAAGCGATGCGAGGCCGTAGCAAAGGCTTTCCGTGACCGCAATGTTGGGCGAGATGGGAGACGCCCCATTCCGCTTGCCTCGGCCGCCGGCCGCGTGGCATGACGCAACGCCCAATCCCAGGGGGTTTCGATGGCCGCGTTCCAGGAGCGCGTTTTCTCGGGTGTGCAGCCGACCGGCAACCTGCACCTCGGCAACTATCTCGGCGCGATCAAGCGCTTCGTCGAGCTGCAAGACCGCTACGAATGCATCTATTGCGTGGTCGATCTGCATGCGATCACGCAGCCGGTGTCGGTCTGGGGCGGGCCCAAGGAGCTTGCGAGCAACATCCGCGAAGTGACGGCCGCCTTCATCGCCTGCGGCATCGATCCGAAGGCGCATATCGTGTTCAATCAGAGCCAGGTGCACGAGCACGCGGAGCTTGCCTGGATCTTCAACTGCATCGCGCGCATGGGCTGGCTCAACCGCATGACGCAGTTCAAGGAGAAGGCGGGCAAGGACCGGGAGAACGCCTCGGTCGGGCTCTATGCCTATCCGTGCCTGATGGCGGCGGACATCCTCGCCTACCGCGCCACGCACGTGCCGGTGGGCGAGGACCAGAAGCAACATCTGGAGCTCACGCGCGATATCGCGCAGAAGTTCAACAACGACTTCGCCGAGCGCATCGCCGAGCTCGGCTACACGGACGGGTTCTTTCCGCTGACGGAGCCGCTCATTTCCGGCCCGGCGACGCGCGTGATGTCCTTGCGCGACGGTACGAAGAAGATGTCGAAATCCGATCCGTCGGATTATTCGCGCATCAACCTCACGGATGACGCCGATGCGATCGCACAGAAATTCCGCAAGGCGAAGACCGATCCGCATCCCCTCCCCGCCGACGAAAAAGAACTGGAGAAGCGGCCGGAGGCGGAAAATCTCGTCGGCATCTATGCCGCGCTCGCGGACAAGACGCCCGCCGACGTGCTCAGGGAGTTCGGCGGCGCGCAGTTCTCGACCTTCAAGAACGCGCTCGTCGACCTGTCGGTGGCGAAGCTCGGCCCGATCGGCGGCGAGATGAAGCGGCTCGCGCAGGACCCCGGCTACATCGACGGCGTGCTTGCCGACGGTGCCGGCCGCGCGCAGGTGATCGCCGCGCCCGTTTTGCAGGCTGTCAAGGACATTGTCGGCTTCGTCCGCCGCTGACTTGTGGCCCGCGGCGGGCGCGTGGCAGCATGGTGAGAGCGGCGGGCAATTCGGGGCAACCCTGCGGATGAGCACCAAGCGCAAGAGCTACGAGCCGGGGCACCAGCGCAAGTTTCTCGTGATCGTCGACGACACGCCGGAATGCGACCGCGCCGTCTATTACGGCGCGCGGCGCGCGGCGCGCACGGGCGGGCGGCTCGTGCTGTTCGCCGCGATCCAGGTCGGCGAAATGAACCAGCAATGGCTCGGCGTCGGCGATCTCATGCTGGAAGAGGCGAAGGAAGAAGCCGAGCGGCGGCTCGACCACTACGCCGCCCGCGCCCGCAACCTCGCCGGCATCGATCCGGAGCGCGTGCTGCGGCAGGGGCCGAAGGCCGACGAGATCCTGAAATATATCGACGAGGACGAGGATATCGCCGTGCTCGTGCTGGCCGCGGGAACCGGCAAGGAAGGGCCGGGGCCGCTCGTCTCCTCGCTCGCCGGCGCGGGGTCGGGCGCTTTTCCGATCCCGATCACCATCGTGCCGGGCAGCCTCAACGACGAGGAGCTCGACGCGCTGGCCTGAAGGCCGCCTCATGGTTCGAGACGCCGGGCTTCGCCCGGCTTCTCACCATGAGGCGATTTTGCACGCCTTTCCGCCCCTTCCGAAACCCGCCGGGAACGCCTAAATTCCGGGGCGAACCAGATTCAGATTCCGGCGGCCTTGAACCGCCGCGTTCGGAGAATGCGATGTTCATCCAGACCGAGACCACGCCCAACCCGGCCACCCTGAAGTTCCTGCCCGGCCGCACCGTGCTCGGCGAAGGTACCCTCGATTTGCGCGATGCGGGCGCCGCGGCGAACTCGCCGCTCGCCGAACGGCTGTTCGCGATCGACGGCGTCAGCGGCGTCTTCTTCGGACAGGATTTCATCACGGTGACCAAGCGCACGGGCGAATGGGCGCACCTCAAGCCCGCGATCCTCGGCGCGATCATGGAGCACTTCCTTTCCGGCGAGCCGCTCCTGCGCGAAGAAACGGGCGGCGGCGACACCGGCGACGAGTTCTTCGAGGAGAAGGATGCGGAGACGGTCTCCACGATCAAGGAACTGATCGAGACGCGCGTACGGCCGGCGGTCGCCGGCGACGGCGGGGACATCACGTTCCGCGGATTCCGCGACGGCGTCGTCTATCTCAACATGCGCGGCGCCTGCGCCGGTTGCCCGTCGTCGACGGCGACCCTGAAGAACGGCATCGAGAATCTGCTCCGGCATTTCGTACCTGACGTGGTCGAAGTCCGCCCGGTCTGACGGGCGGCCGAGAGCGCGGGCAAGGACTCCTTGGCGTCGAGCGACACACCCCCCGCGAACGAAACGACGAAGAATTCCGGTGCGTTTGAGCCGGTGACGTGGCGCGGGCGCAAGGCCGTGCTCGCGGTCGATACCGCGCTCGGCGCCTGCTCGGTTGTGCTGTTCGACGCGAACCTCAACCAGACGATCGCCGTCGAATCGGTCGAGATGAACCGCGGCCACGCGGAAGCGCTCGTGCCGATGATCGAGCGGGTCATGCAGAGCACGGGGCTCGACTTCGACGACCTCGACCGCATCGTCACGACCGTGGGTCCCGGCAGCTTCACGGGCCTGCGGGTCGGCATCGCCGCCGCGCGCGGCCTTGCGCTCGCCAGCGGCAAGCCGGCAATCGGCGTGTCGACGCTCGACGCATTGGCCGCGCCGTTCGTGACGGAATCGGAGACGGTGCCGATCGTCGTCGCGATCGACGCGCGGCACGGCAACTTCTATCTGCAGATGGTAGGCGCCGGCGGCCGCAAGCTCGTGTCACCGCGCGTCGCGACGCTGGCCGAAGCGATCCGCGCGGCGGCGATCGGGCTTGTGCGCATCATCGGCTCGGGCGCCGATCTGATCGCAAACCACTGGCCGGCACCGGAACTGCCCGCCCCGCTGCTCGTCGACGCGCGCCCCGCCCCCGACATCGCCTGGGTGGCGCGGCTCGGCGCGCGGACAGACGCGGAAAAGTCGCCGCCGAAGCCGCTCTACCTGCGCCCGCCCGATGCGCGGCCGCAGGACGCCCACCGCCTGCCGCGCCGATGATCGGCCTCCTCAGCTCCTTCTTCCGCACGCAGGAGCCCGTGATCGCCGACGCGCGGCCGGCGGACGCCGCGGCGCTCGCCGCCGTGCATGCCCGCGCGTTCCGGCACGGCTGGAGCGAGAGCGAGTTCGAGCGGCTGCTCGCGGATCCGCTCGTCGCCTGCCACGTCGCGCGCCTTGGCCGGACGATCGCCGGCTTCGTGCTGGCGCGGCTCGTCGAAGACGAGGCGGAAATCCTGATGGTGGCGGTGGACCCCTCGGCACAGGGGCGCGGGCTCGGCAGCCGCCTGCTCGCGCGGCATCTCGGCCGGCTCGCCGCAAGCGGCGCGCGGCGCGTGTTCCTCGAGGTGGACGAGGGCAATGAGCCGGCTATCCGCCTCTATACACGCGCGGGATTCGCGCAGGTCGGCCGCCGCCCCGGCTATTATGCGAGCCGCAAAGGCGCCGCGGCCGCGCTGATTCTGCGCCGGGATCTCGTCTAAGATGCCAAGTGGACGGCTGCGGCCGGCAAATCTAAAATCGCTGCCTGACCAGGAACTGCAGGAAGCCAGCGTGGCCGAGGACAAGCCGAACAGCATCGAAGACGCCTGCGTTGCGCGCGGCATGCGCATGACGGAGCAGCGGCGCGTGATCGCGCGCGTGCTCGGCGATTCGCAGGACCACCCGGACGTGGAGGAGCTGCATCGCCGCGCCGCCAAGATCGACGACAAGATCTCGATCTCGACGGTGTACCGGACGCTGCGGCTCTTGGAGGACGCCGGCATCATCGAGCGGCACGATTTCCGCGACGGCCGCTCGCGCTACGAGCCGGTGCCGGACGAGCATCACGACCACCTGATCAACCTGCGCACCGGCGAGGTGACGGAGTTCCGCTCGGAGGACATCGAGCGGATGCAGGAAGCGATCGCCCGCATGCTCGGCTTCAGGCTCGTCGATCACCGGCTCGAGCTTTACGGCGTGCCGCTCGACGAGAAGAAATCCTGAGCGGCAATGATCCGCATCATCTATGTGGCGGTCATGGCCGGCATCCTGTCGATCATCGGCATTCCGCTGCAGTGGATCTCGGTGAAGCTGCAACTGCCGTCGCGTCGCTGGATTCCGCTGCTGTTCCACAAGATCTGCGCGCACCTGTTCGGGTTGCGCGTCACCGTGCGCGGGGCGCCCGCGCGGGAGCGCCCGCTCCTGCTCGTCGCCAACCACTCCTCGTGGCTCGACATCACCACGCTCACGTCGATCGTGCCGGTGGTGTTCGTGGCGAAGAGCGAGATCGCCGGCTGGCCGCTGTTCGGGCTGTTCGCAAAACTGCAGCGCTCGGTGTTCGTCGACCGCAGCCGGCGGCAGGCGACCGGCGACGTCAACCGCACCATCGCCGGCCGGCTCGCCGAGGGCGATCCGGTCGTCCTGTTCGGCGAGGGGAAGGCGAGCGACGGCAATCGCGTACTGCCGTTCCGCACGGCGCTGCTCGGCGCATTGCGCGAGGCGCTCGGCGACGGCGGGCACGGTTTCGTGCAGCCGGTTTCCATCGCCTATACGCGCCTGCACGGGCTGCCGATGGGCCGCCAGCACCGGCCGCAGGCCGCCTGGTACGGCGGCATGTCCCTCTTGCCGCATCTGCTCGGCGTCATACGTGAGGGGGCGCTGGACGTGGTCGTGACGTTCGGCGTGCCGATCGAGGTGGAGCCCGGCGTCGACCGCAAGGCGCTTGCCCGGGCCACCGAGGACGCCGTCCGCCGGATGACGGTGGCGGCGCTGTCGGGGCGCGATTTCGCCGTTTCCGCGCCGGTTTCCACCGCCGTTTCCTTGGCGGGGGAAAGCCGGTAAAAGAGGTTTTGGAGCACGGTTCGCGGGGTGAACCAGAGGTTCGATGCAACTATCACGAGCGGCGCCCGGCCCGGCGTCCACGGCGCAATGACCGATACCCGCAGGCTCTACGTCAAATCCTACGGCTGCCAGATGAACGTCTACGACTCGCACCGTATGGCGGACGCGATGGCGCGCGAGGGCTTCGCCGAGGTGCAGGCGCCGGAGGACGCGGACCTCCTGATTCTCAACACCTGCCACATCCGCGAGAAGGCGGCGGAGAAGGTCTATTCGGAGCTCGGCCGGGTGCGGCTGCTCAAACGGAAGGCGGAAGCCGAAGGCCGCCGCATGCTGGTCGCCGTCGCCGGCTGCGTCGCGCAGGCCGAGGGCGAGGAGATTCTGCGGCGCGCGCCGGTGGTCGATCTCGTGGTCGGCCCGCAGAGCATCCACCGCCTGCCGGCACTGGTCGCCCGCGCGGCGGGCGGCGAAGCGGTGGTCGACACGGAGTTTCCGCCCGAGGACAAGTTCGATCATCTTGCCGCGCCGAGCCGGCAGGCCACGCGCGTGCGCGGCGTCGCCGCCTTCGTTACGGTGCAGGAAGGCTGTGACAAATTCTGCACATTCTGCGTCGTACCCTATACGCGCGGGAACGAAGTCTCGCGGCCGATGGAGAAGATCGTCGAGGAAGCCGAACGGCTCGCCGACGCGGGCGTGCGGGAGATCACGCTGATCGGGCAGAACGTGAACGCCTATCACGGCATCGATCGCGAGGGACGCAGCGCGTCGCTTGCCGATCTCCTGTGGCGGCTTGCGGACATCGACGGCGTCGAACGGCTGCGCTACACGACGAGCCATCCGCGCGACATGACGGACGAATTGATCGCGGCGCACCGCGAGCTCGGCAAGCTGATGCCGTACCTGCACCTGCCGGTGCAGGCGGGCTCCGACCGCGTGCTGGCGGCGATGAACCGGCAGCACGGGCGCGACGAGTACCTCGCGATCATCGAGCGGGTGCGCGCGGCGCGGCCGGACATCGCACTGACCTCGGATTTCATCGTCGGCTTCCCGGGCGAGACGGACGAGGACTTCGCCGACACGCTCGACATCGTCGCGCGCGCGGGCTTCGCCACTGCCTATTCGTTCAAGTACAGCCCGCGGCCGGGCACGCCCGCGGCCGCCATGGAGCAGGTGCCGGAAGCGGCGAAGCGCGAGCGGCTCGCGCAACTGCAGGCGCTGATCGAGCAGCAGTGGCAGGCATTCAACACGGCGTGCGTCGGGCGGAGTTTCGACGTGCTGTTCGAGAAGCCGGGAAAATACGATGGACAGATCGCCGGGCGCTCGCCCTATCTGCAGCAGGTGCAGGTGACGGCGCCCGCCGAAATGATCGGCGAGATCGCGCGCGTCGAGATCGTGCGCGCGGGCGCCAACAGCCTGTTCGGCGAGCTCGCCTCGCCCGCAGCGCGGCGGAGCGGGATCGCGGCCGCAGTGGCGATGGAGGGTGCCTAGTTGCGCCAACCGGGACCGAACATCGGGCAGCGGCAGCCCTGGAAGGAAGACCGCGAGGCGCCGGCACAGATCGTGGTGACGTTCGACGACAACCAGCTCGCCATGCGGCTGTTCGGCCGCCACAGCGAGCATCTCGCGCTCGTGGAGCGGCGGCTCGACGTCAGCATCGACCAGCGCGGCAACCACGTGACGATCGAGGGGCCGGCCGAAGCGTGCGACCGGGCACGGCGGACGCTGGAGACGCTCTACGAGCACCTGCGCGAAGGCCATGACATCACCAGCGGCGACGTCGAGGGCGCGATCCGGCAGGTAACGCTGAAGCCCGCGCGCGAGGCCGAGGGCGCAGAGCAGACGGGGTTCGAGCAGATCCGGCTGCGCAAGCGGCTGGTGCGGGCGCGCACGCCGGGACAGGACGCCTATCTGCGGGCGCTCAGGACTAACACGCTCATCTTCGCGACCGGGCCGGCGGGCACCGGCAAGACGTGGCTCGCGGTCGCCTATGCGGTGCTCCTGTTCGAGCGGCGCGAGGTGGACCGCATCGTGCTGTCGCGGCCGGCGGTGGAAGCGGGCGAGCGGCTCGGGTTCCTGCCCGGCGACATGCGGGAGAAGGTCGACCCTTATCTTCGCCCGATCTACGATGCATTCTACGACCTGATGGACCGCGGCATGGTGGAACGCGCGCTGCAGTCCGGCGAGATCGAGATCGCGCCGCTCGCGTTCATGCGCGGGCGAACGCTGTCGAACGCCGCCGTGATCCTCGACGAGGCGCAGAACGCGACCTCGATGCAGATGAAGATGTTCCTGACGCGGCTCGGCGAGCATTCGCGCATGATCGTCACCGGCGATCCGAGCCAGATCGACCTGCCGAGCGGGCAGAATTCGGGGCTCATCGAGGCGGTGAAGCTCCTGCGCGGGCTCGAGAACATCGCGCTGTGCGAATTCTCGGCGGCCGACGTCGTCCGGCACGAGCTCGTGTCGCGCATCGTGTCGGCCTATGACGCGGCGGACGCGGCAAAGAAGAAGACAGAGAAGCGATCATGAGCACGACGATCGATTTCTCCGTCGAATCGCCGCGCTGGGACAACGTCACCGGCGCGCAGAAGACGATTCGCGCCGCGATCGAGGCGGCGCTCGAAAGCGAAAGCGCTCGCGAAACCGGGGTCAGCGTGGTGCTGACCGACGATGCGCGTATGCGCGCGCTGAACCGCGCTTGGCGCGGCAAGGATGCGCCGACCAACGTGTTGTCGTTTCCGGCGGCGGAAGACCCGCACGAGGCGGCGCGCTTCCTCGGCGACATCGTGCTCGCGATCGAGACGATCGAGCGCGAGGCCGCCGACGAATGCAAACCATTGTCGCAGCATCTCGCGCATCTTGCCGTGCATGGGACGCTGCATCTGCTCGGCTTCGACCACGAACGCGACGAGGACGCGGACACCATGGAGCGCCGCGAGCGCGAGATTCTTGCCGCCCTTGGCGTACCCGATCCCTATGCCGCGACAGGCGAACGATCAACGGAACCCGCATGAACACCCACGAACCACCACCATCATCCGACGACGGCCCTGCAAAGACCGACGCACCCGGTCCGGCGGAACGGCTGCTCGACCGGCTGAAGGCGCTGATCGGGCTGCGCACGGGCTCGCTGCGCAGCGACCTTGCGGAAGTGCTCGCCGAAGACACGGTGAAGGAAGAGTTCTCGCCCGCCGAACGGGCGATGCTGCAAAACATCCTCACGCTCGAGAAGCAGCGGATCGGCGACCTGATGGTGCCGCGCGCCGACATCGTCGCCGTGCAGAAGGACGTCCCGATCGGGCAATTGCTGCGCGCGTTCGCGACCGCCGCGCATTCGCGCCTCGTCGTCTATGACGACACGCTCGACGACCCGACCGGCATGGTGCACATCCGCGACCTCGTCGCGCACATCACCGGACGGGCGATGCTGCCGCCGGCTGCCGAAGGCAAGCCGAAGCGGCGCAAGCGGCTGCCCGCCGATCTCGATCTCAAGGCGGTCGATCTCCTCGAACCGCTGTCCGCAACCAACCTGATCCGCCCCATCCTGTTCGTGCCCGCTTCGATGCCGGCGATCGATCTGCTGGTGAAGATGCAGGCGACGCGCATCCATCTCGCGCTCGTCATCGACGAGTACGGCGGCACCGACGGTGTCGTCTCGATGGAGGACATCGTCGAGCAGATCGTCGGCGATATCGAGGACGAGCACGACGACGAAGCGGCGATGATCACGAGACAGGCGGACGGCAGCTTCATCGCCGACGCGCGCGCGGGCCTGGAGGAAGCGGCGGAGAAGATCGGCGCCGTATTCGCCGCGGACGAGGAGCTCGAAGACGTGGACACGCTCGGCGGCCTGATCGTCACGCTCGCCGGCCGCGTGCCGGTACGCGGCGAGATCATCGCCGGGCCGGGCGAGTTCGAGATCGAAGTGCTCGATGCCGACCCGCGGCGGGTGAAGCGGCTGCGCATCAGCCGGCGGCCGCCCGAGCCGCAGAAGCGCGAAGCGCGCCGCCGGACGCCCGAGGAGAATGTACCGGCGGCACCGTCACTGCCGAAGTCGGACAGCGAGGCGCCGACGACCACCTCGCCGCCTGCCGACGAATCCAAACGCTGAAGCCGGACCGGCACCGTGAAGCAGCTCGCGGCGATCGCCTATCCGGTCGTGCTGGCCTGGGGCTGGCGGCGGCGGATGATCGCGTTCGGCGCCGGCATCCTCTCCGCGCTCGCGATGGCGCCCTACGATCTGTGGCCCGTGCTCGCGGTCACGCTGCCGGTCCTCGTCTGGCTGATCGACGGCGCGGGATCGGGAACCGCGGGCTTGCGCTCGGCATTCGGCGCCGGCTGGTGGTTCGGGTTCGGCTATTTCCTTGCCGGTCTCTACTGGACCGGCATGGCGTTGCTAGTCGAAGCCGACCAGTTCGCATGGGCGCTGCCGTTCGCGGTGATTGCGCTGCCGGCGGGGCTCGCGCTCTTCACCGGACTGGGCACGCTCTTTGCTCGGCTGCTGTGGACGCCGGGACCGCTGCGAATCCTCGCCTTCGCTACGGGCCTCACCGTGGCGGAATGGCTGCGCGGCCACGTGCTGACCGGATTTCCCTGGAACAGCTTCGGCCAGGCGCTCGCGGCAACGCCCGCGCTCGCGCAGACGGCGTCGCTGGTCGGGCTCTGGGGCCTGACGGCGATCGCGCTGTTTGCGCTCGCAAGTCCGGCGACGCTCGCCGATCCGCCGGAGACGACGCGGCGGCCATGGCTCCTGCCGGCGCTTGCCGTGCTGTTGCTCGCCGCCATGGCGGCGTTGGGCGCCTACCGGCTCGCCACGACGCAAACCGGCACGGTCGAAGGCGTGCGGCTCCGGATCATGCAGCCGAACCTGCCGCAGGACGACAAGTTCCGCCCGGCGGCGAAGCAAAAGGTGATGCAGCTCTATGCATCGCTGAGCGAGCGGGCGAGCGGGCCGGAGCGCACGGGCCTGCGCGACGTGACCCACCTGTTCTGGCCGGAGTCGGCGTTTCCGTTCTTCCTCGAGCGGGAGCCTGATGCGCTCGCAACGATCGCCGACCTGCTGCCGCCCGGGGTTGTGCTCGTCACCGGGGCGGCGCGCGTCGAGGAAGCGAAAAGCGCGCAGGAACGGCCGCGCGTCTATAACAGCATCCGCGTGATCGGCGACGACGGCGGCATTCTGGCGACCTACGACAAGACGCACCTCGTGCCGTTCGGCGAGTTCCTGCCGCTGCAATCGTATCTGGAACGGCTGGGGTTGCAGCAATTGACGCGCGTGCGCGGCGGATTCACGCCCGGCGCCGCCCGGCGCGCGCTGTCGATCCCGCGGCTGCCGCCCGCGTCTCCGAACATCTGCTACGAGGTGATCTTTCCGGGCAGCGTGACGCCCGACAGTTCCCGGCCGGCATGGCTGTTGAACGTAACGAACGACGCCTGGTTCGGCGACACGCCGGGTCCGTATCAGCATTTCGCACAGGCGCGGCTGCGCACGATCGAAGAAGGGCTGCCGCTCGTCCGGGTAGCGAATAATGGAATATCCGCGGTCGTCGATCCGGTCGGCCGCATCGTGCGTGCGCTGCCGCTCGGCGTCGACGGCATCATCGATTCGGAACTGCCGAGACCATTGATGACCCCGACGTTCTATGCTCGGTTCGGCGATGTCCCGATGATCGTTGGGATAATTTTGATGATTACGATTCTTTTCAGAGCCCGCAATGTCGCAAAATAAAGTTTATCGCGTTTCGCGATAGCCATCATCGCATTTCGAGAAAGGTGAATTGGTCGATTGCCTGCTAGTATGACAATGCGCGCTCTGGTCGCAGGGCGCAGCCGCCTTCCCAGCTTTGTGCGGTTCGGAAACAAGCTAGGAAGTATCTTGGTACTCTCTGGAGCCAATAATGACGAAGAAGTCGCCCAATCCGATCGACAAGCATGTCGGCAGCCGCGTCAGAATGCGGCGAATGATGATCAATATGAGCCAGGAGAAGCTGGGCGAGAAACTCGGCATCACGTTCCAGCAGATTCAGAAATATGAAAAGGGAACCAACCGCATCGGCGCGAGCCGCCTGCAGCAGATCGGCAACGTGCTCGGCGTGCCGGTCAGCTTCTTCTTCGAGGGCGCACCAGTGCCGGACGGCGGGGGCGGCTTCAGCGATTCGGGGTCGCCCGCCTATGTCGCCGATTTTCTCGCGACCTCGGACGGGCTCGCGTTGACCAAGGCCTTCATGAAGGTGACCGATTCCAAAGTCCGCCGGCGCATCGTCGATCTCGTCGAAGCGATCGCCGCCGAAGAAGAAGCGAAGCGCTGAGCGTTTCGCAGCCGAACTCCCGACAATTCGAGCTTTCGGACGTGCTCTTTTTTCGTACGGCGCGCCAGAGCATGTCCGATTCATTCGAATCGGACATGCTCTAGCTTTTTACATGGCGCATGTTCTTGACGGAGAACCGGTACCCACTTCGCCGGAACATGCGCTAGCTTGCCATCCATGGATGAGACGCGGCGCATGGATCCGCAGCGCAGAGGCGCCTTCTTCGGCCGGCGCAAGGGGCACAAGCTGCGCCCGCAACGCGCAGAGCTGCTCGCGAAGCGCCTGCCGCAACTCGCGCTCGATCTGACGCAGCCGGCGCCGCGTGACCTCCGCGCCCTGTTTCCGGTTCCGGTCGATCGCGTGGCGATGGAGATCGGCTTCGGTGGCGGCGAGAACTTCGCCCGCGAGGCTGCCGCCGACGCACAGACCGGATTCATCGGCTGCGAGCCCTTCATCAACGGCATGGCGGGCGCGCTCGCGCTGATCGAAGAGAACGGCAGCCGAAACGTGCGGCTGCATCCCGGCGACGCCAGCGAGCTTCTCGACTGGCTGCCGGACGACTCGCTCGTGCGCGTGAATCTCCTCTATCCCGATCCGTGGCCGAAGAAACGGCACTGGAAGCGGCGCTTCGTTTCCGACGAGACGATCGCGCGCCTCGCCAGGATCATGCGGAAGGGCGCGACCTTCCGGTTCGCAACCGACATCCCGCACTATGCGGAATGGACGCTGATCCGCTTCCTGCGTTCGCCCGCCTTCGTCTGGACCGCTGAGCGCGCGGACGACTGGCGCAAGCCGTGGCCGGGTTTTGCCGGCACGCGCTACGAAGCCAAGGCGCTGCGGGAAGGCCGCGTGCCCTGCTATCTCATCTTCCGCAGGGTCTGATGCCTGCGCGTATCACTGACCGGTCTGGCGAACCTGCCAGAAGCGCAGCACGCGGTCGGCGGTCGCCACCGAAAGCGAATTGAAGTCCTGGCAGGCGTCCTCAAGATCGCTCGGCGCAAGCTTGCGGCAATCGCGGCGCACGAGAATGATCGGACGCACGGTCTGCCAGTCGAATTCCTTCGCCTTGCAGAGAACGAGCAGCGGCTCGAGGCCGTCGCCGTGCATCACGCGGTCGACGATGTCGAGCGGAACGCCGGACAGCTCGGAGAGCGCCACCACGGTCTCCTCGAAACGGCCTTCCCTGGCGAAATTGACGAGCTCGCGCCGGCCGAGCCGGCCCGACTGCGCGAGCAATTGCACGTAGCTCTTCGCCGCCGAATAGCTGCGCGAGGCAAGCTCCGGCTTCGCCTCGACCTTTCTTGAAATATCCGACAGGAACTCCTCGATCGCAGTCCGCATCCCGGGCTCGGCGGCGGAGAGAAGCCGCGCCTGCACGCGCTCGGTCGCCTGGCTCATGAGCTTGCGAAAGAGGTGGGGCGGAATGTCGATCCGGCGTCCCACGTTTTCGGCGAGGCGATCGTCGCGCTTCGCGCGATCGACGAGCTCGGTGAAGGCAAGATCGGAGAATCTTGCGCCAACGTTGCCGACGACCTTGTGCACGACCTCGCCGTCGCCGCGCTCGACCAGGACGTCGGTCACCGCCTCGCCGAGCTGATCGCGGCCGGCGATCGCGAGCAACTGCGGCTGTCCCCTGGTGCGGGCAATCTCGACCAGGTCGCCGTCCGACAGGCGCGGCGATCTTGCCAGCACGGGGCCGGAAACCGCGATCGAATCCTGATGCGCGAGGTTGCGGATCGTCTCGTAGGGCGCGTTTTCAACCGGCGCCAGGCGGCGGGAAAGCTCGGCGAGTGCGGCTTCCTCGATTTCGGCCGCCAAGCGGCCGATCACGTCGTCGAACAGCCGGATCTGCTCCTCGTCGAGGCGCTCGGCGCGATGCAGGAAAAGGTCGGTCACGCGCCGAAGGGTCGTGACGCGCTGGTCGTTCGACCCCTTGCGAATGGAATCCTCGAGCTCGCGGATCAGCGATTGTGCCTGCGTGCGCATATCAGCCCGTTGCCTGCAACCCGGTCTCGCCGCCCTGCCAATGCCCGATCACGCGGCGGGCCGTCGCATAGCTGAGCCTGCTGTAATCATCGCAGATGTCTTCGAGGTCTTTTGCCGAGATGCGCCGGCCGGTCGGACGGAGGAGGATGATCGCGCGCACGGTGAGCCAGTCGAAGCCCGCCGCCTTCAGGTGGATCAGGAGCGGCTCGATGCGGTCGCCGTTCATCAGCCAGTGGATCTGCTCGACCTGCACCGAGCACAGCACCGACAGGGCGGCGACCGTCTCTTCGTAGCGCTTGGACTTGGCGAGATCGTAGAGCTCGGATTCGCCGAGCGCGCCCGACCGGTGCAACATGCCGATCAGCCGCTGTGCGGCCGTGAAACGGCGCGGCGCCGGCACCGAAGGATCGATTTCCTGGGAGACTTTCGCGAGCACCTGCTCGATCTCGGCGCGCATCTGCGGCGAGGCCTGCGCGAGCAGCCGTTGCTGCACGAGGCCGCTCGCCTGCAGGACAAGCTTGTGAAAGAGATGGGGCGGAATGCCCGGGCGCTCGGCGATGCGGCTCACGAGCGAGTCGTCGCCGCCGGCGCGGTCGACCAGCTTGGCGAGGCCGCCCTCGGAGAAACTCGCGGAAGCGTTCGCCGCCACATTGTACAGGACGTCGCCGTCGCCGCGGTCGACCAGCACGTCGGTGACGGACGAGGCGAGCGGACGGCGCGAGGAAATCGCGAGCAGGTGCGCCTGGCCCATTTTCGTGGCGATGTCGACGAGATCGGCGTCCTGCAGCCGGCGCGAATGCATGAGCACCGGGGCGGCGACCTCGATTTCTTCATCGTTCGCGAGATTGCGGATCGTGCTCGGCGGCGCGTTGTCGATCGGCGCAAGGCGGCGCGCCAGCTCGGCGCGCGCCTTGGTCTCGATTTCACGGGCGAGGCGCAGAATGACGTCGTCGAACAGCTCGACCTGCTCGTCGCTCAACTGCTCGGCGTGGCCGGTGAACAGCTCGGTGAGCCGGCGCAGCGTATTGGCGCGCTTCTGGCTCGAGCCGTGCTCGATCGATCGTTCAAGCTCGATGATGAGGGACTGGCGGTCGGACATGGGTACGCGGCAACACCTGAAAATGGCCAAGCCCCGGCGCTCGCCCCTTTGGCCGGCCGGCACTGGAGAGGCTAACCCGGCAGAACTGAACACTTTGTTAGAAAACCGCCGCAAAATCAGGCGAACCCGAGCGGTATGGCCGTCCACGTTCCCCTTGCGCGGGGGGCCTCTTGCGCTATATTCCGGCCCAACAACGACATCTCATAGCGATCCGCTGGATCGGATGATGGGAGTGGGCCCCGGCCGGGACCCGCTCTTTTTTGTTACTTGCTCGGCCCCGGAGCACCCGGCGCCGCGCCGAACGGAAGCGATGACGGAGACCGCCACGACGATTCTGGCCGACCTTGAGGAGCCGCGGCTCGTCAGGGAGACGGGGCTTGCCGCGCGCATCGCCGCGATCGCCGAGCCCGTGCTCCCGGGCCTCGGCTACCGGCTGGTGCGGGTGCGGGTGTCGGGGCGCGACGGCATGACCGTGCAGATCATGGCCGAACGGGCGGACGGCAGCTTCACGATCGACGATTGCGAAGCGGCGAGCCGGATGCTGTCGCCGGTGCTTGACGTCGAGGACCCGATCCCCGGCGGCTACCGGCTTGAGCTGTCGTCGCCGGGCATCGACCGGCCGCTAGTGCGCGTCTCGGATTTCGTCCGCGCCGCCGGCCACGAAGCCAAGATCGAAATGGACATGCCGATCGACGGGCGCAAACGCTTCCGCGGCGAGATCGCCGGCGCCGACGGCGATAACGCGAAGATCAATATCGCCGACGCGGCCGGCGCGCCGCAGACCGTGTCGCTGCCGATCGCGGAGATGGCGGAAGCGCGGCTCGTGCTCACCGACGCGCTGATCGCCGAATCGCTCCGCCGCGGCAAGGCCGCCGCGGACGACGGCGGCAACGACAATCCGAAAATCAGGGCGGCCGGCGGCCGCCCGCAGCGATAATTCCGTTCGAGGAGAGACATCATGGCCGTCAGTGCAAACCGGCTCGAATTGCTGCAGATCGCCGAAGCGGTCGCACGCGAGAAGTCGATCGACAAGGGAATCGTGATCACGGCGATGGAAGACGCGATCCAGAAGGCCGCACGCTCGCGCTATGGCAGCGAGACGGAGGTGCGCGCCGAGATCAACCCGAAGACGGGCGAGCTCAGGCTGTCGCGGCTCCTGCTCGTGGTGGAGACGGTCGAGAACGAGGCGACGCAGATCAGCATCGAGGACGCGCGGCGCAAGAATCCGGCGGCGCAGGTCGGCGACTACATCGCGGAAGCGCTGCCGCCCCTCGAATACGGCCGCATCGCCGCGCAGTCGGCGAAGCAGGTGATCGTGCAGAAGGTGCGCGAGGCCGAGCGCGACCGGCAGTACCAGGAATACAAGGACCGCATCGGCGAGATCGTCAGCGGCCTCGTCAAGCGCGTGGAATACGGCAACGTGGTGGTCGATCTCGGCCGCGGCGAGGCGATCGTGCGGCGCGACGAGCTCCTGCCGCGCGAGGTGTTCCGCAACGGCGACCGCGTGCGCGCCTACGTCTATGACGTGCGGCGCGAGCCGCGCGGGCCGCAGATCTTCCTCTCGCGCACGCACCCGCAGTTCATGTCGAAGCTGTTCGCGCAGGAAGTGCCGGAAATCTATGACGGCATCGTCGAGATCAAGGCGGTGGCGCGCGACCCCGGCTCGCGGGCGAAGATCGCGGTCAGCTCGCGCGATTCCTCGGTCGATCCGGTCGGCGCCTGCGTCGGCATGCGCGGCTCGCGCGTGCAGGCGGTGGTGAACGAGCTCGGCGGCGAGAAGATCGACATCATCCTGTGGTCGCCGGACGTCGCCACCTTCGTCGTCAACGCGCTGGCGCCGGCGGAAGTGGTCAAGGTCGTGCTCGACGAGCAGCGCGAGCGGATCGAGGTGGTGGTGCCGGACGCGCAGCTTTCGCTCGCCATCGGTCGCCGCGGCCAGAACGTGCGGCTCGCCTCGCAGCTCACCGGCTGGGACATCGACATCCTCACCGAGCAGGAAGAGAGCGAGCGGCGGCAGAAGGAGTTCGCCGAGCGCAGCAAGCTGTTCATGGAGGCGCTCGACGTCGACGAGATGGTGGCGCAGCTTTTGACCTCGGAGGGCTTCGGCTCGATCGAGGAGCTCGCGCTGGTGCCGGTCGACGAGCTCGCCAACATCGAGGGCTTCGATGCCGATACCGCCGCGGAGCTGCAGACGCGCGCGAAGGACTACCTCGCCGAGCTCGAGGCGCAGCTCGACGCCAAGCGCAAGGAGCTCGGCGTCGAGGATGCGCTGCGCGAAGTACCCGGCGTGACCACGAGCATGCTGGTGGCGTTCGGCGAGAACAGCGTGAAGACGGTCGAGGACCTCGCCGGCTGCACGACCGACGACCTCACCGGCTGGGTCGAGCGCAAGGACGGCGAGTCGGTGCGGCAGCCCGGCATCCTCGACGGGTTCGAGATCGAGCGCGAGGAAGCCGAGGCGCTCATCATGCAGGCGCGCGTGAAGGCAGGCTGGATCGACGCGGCAGCGCTCGCCCCGGCGGAAACGCCGGCCGAGGGCGCCGAGGAACCCGCCGAGGCGCAATCGTAAGAGGAAACCGCATTGCTTGCAGCGATCGAAGCCGACGAGACCGACGAGGGTCTGACCGCCGCCCGCAAGGGTTTGGAGCGGCTGTGCCTCGTCACGCGAACGGTCAAGCCGGTCGACGAGATGATCCGGTTCGTGGCCGGGCCCGACGGCAAGGTCGTGCCCGATCTCGACCGCAAGCTGCCGGGCCGCGGCGCCTGGGTTACCGCCACGCGCGAGGCGGTGGCGAAGGCCGTGCGGAGCAATGCCCTGGCGCGGGCATTCCGGGGCAAGGCCGCGGCGGGGCCGGAACTCGTGGAGCTCGTCGAACGGCTGATCGAGAAGGCAGCGCTCGAGGCGCTGTCGCTCGCGAACAAGGCGGGCTGCGTGATCATCGGCTTCACGCGGGTTGAAACGGCGCTAGCCGAGCAACATGTTGCGGTCGTGCTGAACGCGAGCGATGCCGCCGAGGACGGCGTGCGCAAGCTCGAGGCCGCCCTGCGGGCGGCCGTGGCCGCCGGCCAGCCGCGTCCGTTGCGGGCCGATGCCTTCCGCGGCGAGCAATTGGACTTGGCGCTCGGGCGGTCAAATGTGGTACATGCTGCCCTGCTCGCGCATTCGGCGAGTGCGGGCTTTCTCGCGCGCTTTCTGCGGCTTGCGCGCTGGCACGGCGATGGGCCAGCCGGCGGCTCGACTGCGGGCGGCAGCAGGAACTGAAGCTGGATTGGAGAACGAATGGCGGACACCAAAGACCCGGGCGAAAAGACGCTGCGCGTATCGACGCCGAAGACTCTGACGATCAAGCGATCGACGGAGCAGGGAGTCGTGCGCCAGAGCTTCAGCCACGGCCGCTCGAAGGCGGTCGTGGTGGAGAAGGTGAAGCGCCGCGTCGTCGGACCGGGCAGCGAGACCGCCAAGGCGGAGGCCGCGCCCGCGAAGCCCGCGGCAGGCCGCCCGGCGCCGGCAGAAGCACCGGCCGCCGAGAAGACCGCCCGGCCCGCCGCATCCGCCCACACGCCCGCAGCGGACGCGAGCCCGCGTCCGTCCGGCGTCGTGCTGCGTACCCTGACCGAGGAAGAGCGCGCGGCCCGCGCGCATGCGCTCGCCGACGCCCGCGTCCGCGAAGCGGAAGAACGCAAGATCGCTGAAGAGGAAGCGCGCCGCCGGGCGACACGCGATGCCGCCGAGCGCGCCGAGCGCGAGGCCGCAGAAGCACGCAAGCGCGACGAGGAATCGCGCCGCGCCCACGATGAAGAGACCAAACGCAAGGCCGAGCAGGAAGCGCGCAAGCGCTTCGGCGGCGAGGAGGCGGCGAAGGCCGCCACGACGCCAGCGAGCGCCCGCGTCCTGCAGCCCGAAGAGGAAGACGAAGGCGGGCCGCGCACGGCCCGACGCGGAAAGCCCGGCGTCGTCAAGGCGCCGCGGGCGCCAGCCGGCGAGCGCAAGAGCCGCGGCCGGCTCACCGTGGTCACCGCCTTCTCCAGCGATGAAGAGCGTCAGCGTTCGGTGGCGTCGTTCCGCCGCCGCACGCAGCGCATGACCGGCCACCGGCCGTCGGATGCGCCGAAGGAAAAGATCGCCCGCGAAGTGGTGATTCCGGAATCGATCACGATCCAGGAGCTCGCCAACCGCATGGCCGAACGCGGCGTCGACGTGATCCGGCTGCTGATGCAGCAGGGGCAGATGTACAAGATCACCGACACGATCGACGCCGACACCGCGCAACTGATCGCGGAGGAAATGGGCCACACGGTGCGGCGCATTTCCGAAGCAGACGTGGTCGAGGGCCTGTTCGACGCGCCGGACGACACGACGCATCTCGCGCCGCGGCCGCCGGTGGTCACCATCATGGGCCACGTCGATCACGGCAAGACGTCGCTCCTCGACGCGATCCGGGCGACCGACGTCGTCGCGGGCGAGGCCGGCGGCATCACCCAGCATATCGGCGCCTATCAGGTGACGACGAAGTCGGGCGCAAAAATCACCTTCATCGATACGCCGGGCCATGCCGCCTTCACGGCGATGCGCGCGCGCGGCGCCAAGGTCACGGACATCGTCGTGCTCGTGGTCGCGGCCGACGACGGCGTGATGCCGCAGACGATCGAGGCGATCAATCACGCACGCGCGGCGAAGGTGCCGCTGATCGTCGCCATCAACAAGATCGACAAGCCGGACGCGAAGCCCGAGCGCGTGCGCACGGAGCTCCTGCAGCACGAGATCCAGGTCGAGTCGCTCGGCGGCGAGACGCTCGAAGTGGAAGTCTCGGCGACGAAGAAGACCAATCTCGACAAGCTGCTGGAAATCATCGCGCTGCAGGCGGAAATCCTCGACCTCAAGGCCAATCCCGACCGGGCGGCGGAAGGCACGGTGGTGGAGGCGAAGCTCGACCGCGGGCGCGGGCCGGTGGCGACCGTGCTCGTGCAGCGCGGGACGCTGAAGGTCGGCGACATCGTGGTCGCGGGCGGCGAATGGGGCCGCGTGCGGGCGCTGATCAACGACCAGGGCGTGCAGGTGCAGTCGGCCGGGCCGTCGACGCCGGTCGAGGTGCTCGGCTTTGCCGGCACGCCGGAGGCGGGCGACCGGCTTGCGGTGGTCGAGAGCGAGGCGCGCGCGCGCGAAATCACCGAATACCGGCAGCGCCAGCGGCGCGAGAAGGCCGCGCGCGGCGTCAAGGTCGGCGGCTCGCTCGAACAGATGATGAGCCAGCTCAAGACCGCGGGCCGCAAGGAGTTCGCGCTGCTGGTGAAGGGCGACGTGCAGGGCTCGGTCGAGGCGATCGTCGCGGCGCTGGAGAAGCTCGGCAACGAGGAGGTCGTGGCGCGCGTGATGCACGCGGGCGTCGGCGGCATCACCGAATCCGACGTGACGCTCGCGGAGACAACGGGTGCTGCGATCATCGGCTTCAACGTGCGCGCGCACAAGGAAGCGCGCGAAGCGGCCGAGCGCGCGGGCGTCGAAATCCGCTACTACAACATCATCTACAACCTCGTGGACGATGTGAAACAGGCGATGTCCGGCCTGCTCGCGCCGACGCTGCGGGAAACCCCGCTCGGCAACGCGGAAATCCTCGAGGTGTTCAACGTGTCGAAGGTCGGCAAGGTCGCCGGCTGCCGCGTCACCGACGGCAAGGTGGAGCGCGGCGCGAACGTGCGGCTCATCCGCGACAACGTGGTGATCCACGAGGGCAAGCTCGCGACGCTGAAGCGCTTCAAGGACGACGTGCGCGAGGTGCTCGCCGGGCAGGAATGCGGCATGTCGTTCGAAGCCTACGAGGACATCCGGCCCGGCGACGTGATCGAGTGCTATCGCGTCGAGACCGTGCAGCGGTCGTTGTAAAGTAACGTCGAAACGAAACTGGGAACGTCTCGCCCGGTTCGACCCCGGGGAGACGCGAAGCCATGACCAAACACCAAAGCCACAGGGATTCCGGGCCGAGCCAGCGGCAGTTGCGCGTGGGCGAACTGATCCGCCACGCGCTCGCCGAGGTGCTGGCGCGCGGCGACATGCCGGACGAGGTGCTCGCCTCGCACGTCATCACCGTGCCGGAAGTGCGGATGAGCGCCGACCTCAGGCTCGCGACCATCTACGTGATGCCGCTCGGCGGACAGGACCAGGCCGCCGTGGTCGCCGCGCTCGAGCGCAACAAGAAGTTCCTGCGCGGCGAGATCGTGCGGCGGGTGAGCATGAAGTTCGCGCCCGACATCCGCTTCCGCATCGACGAGCGCTTCGACGAGGCGGAGCGGATCGAGCGGCTCCTGCGCTCACCGGAGGTCGCCCGCGACCTGAAGAAGAACGAGAAGGAATGACGATGCAGCAGGTGCGCAAGGAGCGCCGCGACGTGCATGGCTGGCTCGCGCTCGACAAGGCTGTCGGGCAGACCTCGACCGATGCCGTCGCCGCGCTGAAGCGCATGTTCCGCGCGAAGAAGGTCGGGCACGCGGGCACGCTCGACCCCCTCGCCTCTGGCGTGCTGCCGATCGCGTTCGGCGAGGCGACGAAGACGGTGCCGTTCGTGATGGACGGCGAGAAAGCCTATCGCTTCACGGTGCGCTGGGGCATCGAGACCGACACCGACGATTCCGACGGGCAGGCTGTCGAACGCTCCGATCTGCGGCCGGCGCGCGAGGCGATCCTCGCCGCACTGCCGGCGTTCCGCGGCACGATCGAGCAGACGCCGCCACGCTTCTCCGCGATCAAGATCGGTGGCGAGCGCGCCTATGATCTCGCGCGGCAGGGCGAGGCGGTCGAGCTCTGCGCGCGGCCGGTCGAGATCCACCGGCTGGAGCTCGTCGAGATTCCCGACCGCGATCACGCAATTTTCGAAGCGGAATGCGGCAAGGGCACCTATGTGCGCGCGATCGCCCGCGACCTCGGGCGCAAGCTCGGCTGCCGCGGGCACGTGTCGGCGCTCCGGCGCACCCGCGTCGGGCCGTTCCGCGAGGACGGCTGCGTGACGATGCAGGCGCTGGCGGCGCTGCGCGACGCCGAGGGCGAGGCGGCGCTCCTGCGGGCGTTGCTGCCGGTGGAAGCGGGACTCGCCGCGCTCCCCTCGCTCAACGTGAGCCTGGCGGACGCGAGCCGGCTTGCGCTCGGCCAGTCGGTGATCGTGCGGGGACGCGACGCGCCGATTATGGAGGGGCTGGTTTCCGTGATCGCCCAGGGGGCGCTGATCGCGCTCGGCGAGATGGAACAGGGGTCGCTGAAGCCGAAGCGGATCTTCCGTCTGCCGCGTTAACCCAGTGTTTTCAGTCGCTTGGCCTGCGGCGTTTTTGCTGGCCTTGGGGACGAAACCCGCTATATTGCGCCGCGCCATCGGGCCCCGCCCGCATGGCGAATCATCGCGACCCCGCTGGACGACATCCCGGCCCGGCCGCAACCGACAACCCGAAAAGAAGGACCATCCGATGTCGATCACCGCGGAGCGCAAGCAGGCGCTCGTCAAAGAGTATGCGACGAAGTCAGGCGACACTGGTTCGCCGGAAGTGCAGGTCGCGATCCTTTCCGAACGGATCAACAATCTGACCGAACACTTCAAGACGCATGTGAAAGACAATCATTCGCGGCGTGGTCTGTTGAAGCTCGTGTCCCAGCGGCGCAGCCTCCTCGATTATCTTCGTTCGAAGGACGAGGCCCGCTACCTGAAGCTGATCGACCGGCTCAACATCCGCCGCTAATTCACTCCGCGCGCGATTCCGTTCGCGCGCGGGCATATGCGGCGGCAGGGGCCGCCGTACAACCGACGGAAGCAACGAAGCCATGGCAGGATCGCAAGATGCTCCCCGCCTGACGCGCAAAGGCGAACGAGCGAGCCTCTTGCCGTCTTGCCCATGGCTATCGTTCTCCGCAAGCCATGGACCGAATAGATGTTCGACATTCATCGTGAGGAGATCGACTGGGGAGGCCGCCGCCTCGTCCTAGAAACCGGCAGACTTGCACGCCAGGCCGACGGCGCCGTGCTCGCCACCTACGGCGACACCACGGTGTTCGCCGCCGCCGTCGCGGCGAAGGAGCCGAAGCCCGGCATCGATTTCCTGCCGCTCACCGTCAACTACCAGGAAAAATTCTACGCGGCCGGGCGCATTCCCGGCGGCTACTTCAAGCGCGAGCGCGGGCCGACCGAGCGCGACACGCTGATCTCGCGCCTCATCGACCGGCCGATCCGGCCGCTGTTCGCCGACGGCTGGCGCTGCGACACGCAGATCACCGTCAATGTGCTCTCGCACGATCTCGAGAACGATCCCGACGTCGTGGCGATGGTGGCGGCATCGGCGGCGCTCACGCTGTCCGGCGCACCCTTCATGGGGCCGATCGGCGCTGCGCGCGTCGGCTTCATCAACAATGAATACGTGCTCAATCCGCAGATCGACGAGATGGCGGAATCCGGCCTCGACCTCGTGGTCGCCGGCACCGGCGACGCCGTGCTGATGGTGGAGTCCGAGGCAAAGGAACTCCCCGAGGAAGTCATGCTCGGCGCCGTCATGTTCGGCCACAAGCATATGCAGCCGGTGATCGACATGATCATCCGCCTCGCCGAGAAGGCGGCGAAGGAGCCGCGCTCGATGCCGGAGAGCGACAACGCCGCGATCGAGGCGAAGGTACGCGAGCTCGCGGAAGCGGACCTGCGCGCCGCTTATGCGATCCGCAGCAAGCAGGAGCGTCACAACGCCGTCGACGCGGCCAAGGCCAAAGTGAAGGAAGCGTTCGCCGCCGAGGAAGACGCGGAGAACGCACCCACGCCGCAGCAGGTCGCCGGCGTCTTCAAGGAGCTGGAAGCCAAGATCGTCCGCAATGAGATCCTCGACACGGGCCGCCGTATCGACGGCCGCGATACCAAGACCGTCCGTCCGATCGTGGCGGAGGTGGGCGTGCTGCCGCGCACGCACGGCTCCGCCGTGTTCACGCGCGGCGAGACGCAGGCGCTCGTGGTGGCGACGCTCGGCACTGGCGAGGACGAGCAGTACGTCGATGCCCTCACCGGCACCTACAAAGAGACGTTCCTGCTGCATTACAACTTCCCGCCGTTCTCGGTCGGCGAGACCGGCCGCGTGGGTGCGCCCGGCCGCCGCGAGATCGGCCACGGCAAGCTCGCCTGGCGGGCGGTGCATCCGGTGCTGCCGCCGGCGCACGAGTTCCCCTACACGCTGCGCGTCGTCTCGGAGATCTTCGAGTCGAACGGCTCGTCGTCGATGGCGACGGTGTGCGGCACCTCGCTCGCGCTGATGGATGCGGGCGTGCCGCTGCGCCGGCCGGTGGCCGGCATCGCCATGGGGCTCATTCTGGAAGACGGCAAGCATGCCGTGCTCTCGGACATCCTCGGCGACGAGGACCATCTCGGCGACATGGACTTCAAGGTCGCCGGCACCGACAAGGGCGTCACCGCACTGCAGATGGACATCAAGATCTCCGGCATCACCGAGGAGATCATGAAGGTCGCGCTCACGCAGGCGAAGGACGGCCGCATGCACATCCTCGGCGAGATGGCGAAGGCCATCACGGCGGCGCGGCCGGAGCTCGGCGAGCACGCGCCGCGCATCGAGGTGATCAACATCCCGGTCGACAAGATCCGCGAAGTGATCGGCTCGGGCGGCAGGGTGATCCGCGAGATCGTGGAGAAGACCGGCGCCAAGATCGACATCTCCGACGACGGCACGGTGAAGGTCGCCTCGGCCAAGGCGGAGTCGATCAAGGCCGCGCTCAACTGGATCAAGACGATCGTGTCGGAGCCGGAAGTCGGACAGATCTACGACGGCACCGTGGTCAAGGTCGTCGACTTCGGCGCGTTCGTGAACTTCTTCGGCCCGAAGGACGGGCTCGTGCACATCTCGCACCTCGCGCCGCGGCGCGTGAACAAGGTCACGGACGTCGTCAAGGAAGGCGACAAGGTGAAGGTGAAGCTCCTCGGCTTCGACGAGCGCGGCAAGGTGCGGCTGTCGATGAAGGTCGTGGACCAGCAGACCGGCGAGGACCTGGAAGCGAAGCAGAAGGGCGAAGCGGAAGCGGCCGGCGCCGCCGAATAGCGCCGTTCCCTCGACAAGCAAGCGTGATGGGAGCGGCTTTCGGGCCGCTCTTTTCATTTCTCCCGCCGCTCAAATTCCGGCGGCGGATCAATCTCTTAGCTCAGCGGAGAAACGTTCAATCTGTGACCCGCGTCACAGTGCGCCGGCGCCAGTGCGCTTATCTACCCAACTGAACGGCGGCTCCAACAGGGAACCGGACAACCAGGAATACGAAGATGAAGATCGGTGTTCTCTCGCATCCGGATTTCGTGAACGACAGCATGCGGCGCGCGGCGATCGCGCGGTTCCTGTCGCGGCTGCCGGCCGAGGTCGAGATCCGCAACGAGATCGGCGCACGCTATGCGGCGCTCTGCAAGCTTTCCGACGCCGAGCTCGGCGAGTTCGGGATTGCCCGCGACGATATTCCGCGCATCGCGGTGCTCGGCCCCGACGCCTGACCGGCGCCGGGCCGCGGCAGATTCGCGCGCCCGCACAAAACTTTCATCGTTCCTCAGCCCCCCTCCTGAGGACCCGCCCGGTCTCCCCCGATCGGGCGGCTTTTTATTTTCCCCACAGCATGCATTATCGTTCTCCGGCGCGGCGGGGGCCGATTGTCTGGTGAGTCTATGGCCGTGTTTTCAAAAGGCGGCTCGCATCTCCTGTCCGGTTTGCCGGACACCATCTCGGCAGAGATTTTCGGTAATGCACGCCAGATCCGGCTCGCAGCCGACGAGGCGCTGTTCGTCGAAGGCGACCCCGGCGACGGCTGCTACCGGGTGGAAGAGGGCCTCTTGAAGGTCAGCGTGATCTCCTCGTCGGGGGCCGAGCGGATTCTCGCGATCCTCGGGCCGGGCGCCGTGGTCGGCGAGCTCTCCATCATCGACGAGCTGCCGCGCTCGGCGTCGGTGACGGCGATCCGCGATTCGCTCCTGAGCTTCGTGAGCCGGCAGCAGTTCGCGGCCATCGCCAAAGCGCATCCGGACATCTACAAGTCGATCACGAGCCTGCTGGCCGCGCGGCTCCGCGACACCAACATGGTGGTGGCGGCGGCAAGCTTCCTACCGCTGAAGGGGCGCGTCGCCCGCGCGCTGGTCGATCTCGCCACCGCGTTCGGCGAAGACGTCGGCGGCGGACGGATTCTCATCCGGCAGAAGATCAGTCAGAGCGACGTCGCCGCGATGGCCGGGATCGCGCGGGAGAACGTCAGCCGCATCCTGAACGAATGGATCCGGACGAAGCGCGTGAGCCGGATCTCGGGCTATTATTGCCTGGAGAACGTGAAGGTGCTGGAGCAGGAAGCCAGGCTCTAGTGCATTTTCCGACTGAACCGGCGCTCCCCGATGCCTTTCAGCCGCGGGACGGAATGGCCGTTCCGCCTGCCGCCCGGCCCAGCAGGAAATATGTGCGGGCGATACCGATGCCCTTGATCTCGGTCACGCCGCGTTCCTCAAATTCGAAGGCGCCGTCCGCCAGGCGGCGAAAGGCGTCGCTGACATGGATGCGGCCCGGCACGCCGAAGCTTTCCATGCGGGAGGCGACGTTCACGGCGTCGCCCCACAGGTCGTAGGAGATGCGCGTATCGCCGATGACGCCCGCGATCGCCGTGCCCGAGTGGATGCCGATGCGAAGATGCAGGTGCCGGCCGCCGAGCAGCGGGCGTTGCGCCTGCGCCTTCATCATCTCGAGCGCGAGCGTGCCGAGCGCAATTGCGCCGTCGCGCGCATTGCCGTGGAGTCCGCCCGCGGCCATGTAGGCGTCGCCGATCGACTTGATCTTCTCGACGCCGTAACCCTGACACATCAGGTCGAAGGTGCGGACGAATTCATCGAGATAGGCGACGACCGCTTCCGGGTCCTCGGCATGGGCAACCGGGGTGAAATTCTCCAGATCGGCGAACAAAAGCGTTACCGTATCGATGCGGTCGGCGATGCGCGCTTCCGGCTGCGCGCGCAGCCGGGCGGCGATCCGCTCCGGCAGGACGACGCTCAGCAGCGCGTCGGCACGCTCCGACTGGCGCTCGAGATCCGCTTCCGCCCGCTGCAGGACCGTCAGCGCGTAGGCAAGGACCACCGTATTCACGACGATGGTGACGATCGTCGCCTGCAGGACCAGACGATGGACGAGCGGCGAACCTGCCGGCAGCGCGGAGCCGACGTCGGGGCCGTAGGACAGCGTGACGAAGGCAACGACGAAAACCACGGCAAGCGTGACGAGATAGAGCCGCCAATGCTCGATGCCATAGAGCAGGAGGAAGATGCCGATGGTTGCGAAGTACATCTGCGCTCCGCTTTGCAGACCGAACAGGACCACGACCAGCGAAAGCCCGGACAGAAACCAGACGGCAAGCAGGACCGCGGCGACATTCTCGCCGAAGCGGTGAAGGCGGTGGATGGCGAGCGCCCAGAGCAGAAAGAAGGCCACGATCGACTGCACGAAGAGGAAGTCCGCATAGTCGAAGGTGAAATTCTGCACGAAACGCGCAGCGGTGTTCATCGCGCCGAAATAGGAGGCCACGTTCACAAAGCGCTGGCGGCGCGCGACCTTCGGATCGCTCGTGACGATGCCCGCCGAGATGATCCGATCGAGCCAGGCCGGGAGCTGCCGCGGCTTTTCGCGCTCGAAGCGGACGAGATCGCTGAGGCGGGTCATCGGGCCTTCCGAAAGGGAGGCTCTAATCTAGCATTGTTTCCGACCCGCTCACGCACGCCCGACCGGGCGGAGCAGGAAAAAGGTGGGTGTGCGGCCGATGCCCCTGATCTCGGTCTCGCCGCGCGCCTCGAACAGGAAGGCGTCGCGGGTTGCCGCGCGGAAATCCGCGCTGACATGGATGCGGCCGGGGACGCCGTGGGACTCCATGCGCGAGGCCACGTTCACGGCATCGCCCCAGACGTCGTAGGAAAACCGCATGTCGCCGATGATCCCGGCCGTCGCCGAGCCCAGATGAATGCCGACGCGCAGGCCCAGCCGGTCGCGGCCGAGCGGCCGGCGGCGCGCCTGGGCATCGAGCATGGCGAGCCCGAGCCGGCCGATGGCGACCGCGCCGTCGCGGCCGAAGCCGTTCAGGCCGCCCGCGGCCATGTAACAGTCGCCGATCGTCTTGATCTTCTCGACGCAATGGCGCGCGCACAGGTCGTCGAAGGTACGGACGAAGTCGTCGAGGTAGTCGATGATCTCCTCCGGCGGCAGGTCGTGGGCCGCGCGGGTGAAGCCGACCAGATCGGCGAACAGCACGCTCAGGTTCTCGACGCGGTCGGCGATGCGCGGCTCGGCGCCGAGGATGAGGCGGTCGGCAACCGGCGGCGGCAGGATCGCCTCCACGAGCGCCGCAGAGCGCGCGTATTGATTTTCCAGTTCGATCTCCGTCCGGCGCAGCACGGTGAGCACATAGAAAATGCTGAGGCCGTTGATGATGATCGCGTTGATCATCGCGTTCGCCGCCAGCACCTCGTGCAGCGTGCTGTCCTGCGTCAGCAGGATGCCGTGCTCGGGCGCGAGGTAGAGGGAGGCCAGGAGCGCGACGAACGCGATCCCGTACCAGACGAAGAACTCGCGCAGGTTGTCGACGCCGAACATGAAAAGCAGGATGCCGGCGAGCGTGAAATAGACATGCAACTGGCTCTCGCGGCCGAGCATCCAGATGACGAAGAGGTTGCCGACCAGGACGAGGAGCGCGAGCGTGTTGGCGGCGGCGTTGGGGCCGAAGCGATGCAGCCGATGGATCAGGAGCGCCACCATCGTGAAGGCGGCGTTGTAGACGTGGACCGGCCAGAGATCCGCGGGCTCGAGCAGCCAGTTGGTGACGAGATGCGAGGCGGTGTTCAGCGCCACCGCGTAGGCCACGATGTTCGTGAAGCGCTGGCGGCGGGCGACCTGCAGGTCGCCGGTGACGATACCGAGGGACGCAAGACGGTCGAGCCAAGCGGGCAGCGCGACGCGCTGCACCACTTCGCCGCGAACGAGCTTGTGCAACCGCTCCATCCGACTTCCCCGGCATAGCCCCGGCGACGCCAGATAGCGCCGCGATTGCGGCGTCACCAGAGCCCCTGCTTCCGTTGGTGATTCAATCGTTTAGGCGGGCCGGCAACCCGCCCGGCCCGCCTACTCGGCCGCTTTCCGCCTGAGGCCGGACTTCTCCTCGGCTTCTTCCTGCTCGTTCAGCACTTCGGGGCGCGGCATGGAGACGATGTTGTAGCCCGCATCCACGTAATGGATGTCGCCGGTGACGCCGGAGGAAAGATCAGACAGGAGATAGAGTGCCGCGCCACCGATCTCCTCGATCGTCACGGAGCGGCGCAGCGGGGAATGCTGCTTCTGAAAATTGAACATGACGCGCGCGTCGGCGATGCCGGCACCCGCGAGCGTGCGCACGGGCCCCGCCGAGATCGCATTCACGCGAATGCCCTGCGGGCCGAAATCGGCGGCGAGATAGCGAACGCTCGCCTCAAGCGCGGCCTTGGCGACGCCCATGACGTTGTAGTTCGGCATGACGCGCGTCGAGCCGCCGAAGGTGAGCGTCAGCATCGAGCCGCCAGGCGCCATCAGCGCGGAGGCGCGGCGGGCGAGTTCGGTGAAGGAAAAGGCCGAGATCAGCATGGTGCGCGCGAAGTTCTCGCGCGTCGTGTCGGCATAGCGGCCCTTCAGCTCGCTCTTGTCGGAGAAGGCGACGGCATGGACGAGGAAATCCAGCCCGCCCCACTTGTCCTTGATGGCGGCGAAGACGCTGTCGACGGACGCCAGGCTTTCCACGTCGCACGGCAGGCACAGGTCCGCCTTGACGGATTCGGCAAGGGGCTTCACGCGCTTGCCGAGCGCCTCGCCCTGGTAGGTGACGGCGAGGCGGGCGCCCTCGCCCGCGAGCCGCTTCACGATTCCCCAGGCGATCGAATGGTCGTTGGCGATGCCGATGACAAGGCCGCGCTTGCCCTGCATGAGACTCATGGACGTTCGGTTCCTTGTTCTTGCTTGCCCCGCTTGACGCGGGGATCAGGCGTCGAGCCTCTTGAAAACGAGTGATGCGTTGGTCCCGCCGAAGCCGAACCCGTTGGAAAGCACGTGACTCAAGGAAGCGTTGTCGATCCGCTCGCGCACGATGGGCATGTCGGCGAAGGCCGGATCGAGCTCTTCGATATTGGCACTCTCGCAGATGAAGCCGTTGTTCATCATCAGGAGCGAATAGACCGCCTCGTGCACCCCCGTGGCGCCCTGCGAATGACCGGTCAGCGATTTCGTCGCCGAGATCGGCGGGCACTTGTCGCCGGCGCCGAATACCTCGCGGATCGCCTCGATCTCCTTCAGGTCGCCGATCGGCGTCGAGGTGGCGTGCGGATTGATGTAGTCGATCCTGGCGCCGCGCAGATTCTGCATCGCCATGCGCATGCAGCGGGCCGCGCCCTCGCCCGACGGCGCCACCATGTCGCTGCCGTCGGAGGTCGCGCCGTAGCCGGCAACCTCGCCATAGATGCGGGCGCCGCGCGCCTTGGCATGTTCGAGCTCCTCGAGCACGAGGACGCCCGCGCCGCCGGAAATGACGAAGCCGTCGCGGTTCATGTCATAGGCGCGCGAAGCCTTTTCCGGCGTCGCATTAAAGCCCGACGACATCGCACCCATGGCGTCGAACAGGACCGACAGCGTCCAGTCGAGCTCCTCGCAGCCGCCGGCGAAGACGACGTCCTGCTTGCCCCAGAGGATCTGCTCGTAGGCATTGCCAATGCAGATGTTGGTGGTCGCGCAGGCGGCCGAGATCGAATAGTTCACGCCCTTGATCTTGAACCAGGTGCCGAGCGTCGCCGACGGCGAGGACGACATCGCCTTGGGGACGGCAAAGGGGCCGACGCGCTTCGGGCCCTTCTCGCGCGTGATGTCCGCCGCGTCGACGATCGTGCGCGTGGACGGTCCGCCCGAGCCCATGACGATGCCGGTCTTCTCGTGGCTGATTTCCTTTTCCTCAAGGCCGGCGTCGCGGATCGCCTGCTCCATGGCGACATGGTTCCAGGCGGTGCCGCCGCCGTGAAAGCGCATGGCGCGGCGATCGACGATGCCGGTGGGATCGAGCGTCGGCGCGCCGTGCACCTGGCAGCGGAAGCCGAGCTTGGCGTAGTCCTCGGCGAAGGAAACGCCGCTCTTGGCCTCGCGCAGGCTCGCCAGCACTTCCTGGGTGTTGTTGCCGATGGAGGAGACGATCCCCATCCCCGTCACGACGACCCGTCGCATCTCTTGCCTCGTCGATTCGTCAGGTCATTCAGAATGGAAGAGCGCCTTTTCCGTCTTCCGCCCCGGCTCAGGCACCCGCCGTCGCGGGCGCAGCTTCGTCGCGAAACAAGCCGACTTTCAGGTCGGACGCCCGGTAGATGGTCTCGCCATCTGCGGAAAGCCAGCCGTCGGCGATCCCGAGCACGAGCTTGGAGCGCATCACCCGCTTGATCTCGATGCCGTAGATGACGTTCCGCACCGAGGGCAGCACCTGGCCGGCGAACTTGAGCTCGCCCAAGCCGAGCGCGCGGCCGCGGCCGGGAGCGCCGAGCCAGCCCAGAAAGAAGCCGAGCAACTGCCAAAGGGCGTCGAGGCCGAGGCAGCCGGGCATGACCGGATCGCCCTTGAAGTGGCAGGCGAAAAACCAAAGATCGGGCTTCACCTTGAGCTCGGCGCGGATCATGCCCTTGCCGTACTCGCCGCCGGTCTCGGAGATCTCCGAGATGCGGTCGAACATCAGCATCGGCGGCAGCGGCAACTGGGCGTTGCCGGCCCCGAACAGGTCGCCCCGCGCACAAGCGAGCAGGTCGTCATAGTCGAAACTCGATTTCTTCGGTGTCATTGCCTCGATTTGCACCGTCCACCAGCCCGCCAAAGTGAATGATTAAGGGTTCCTAACACAGGGATCGGAGCGCCGAAAGGCGGCGCGGCGGCGGACCCGACGACCTCCCGGCGCGACAAAAAGCGCAGGAAATCAACGATATTGCGCAAGCCAGCCGTTCTCCGTTATCATATTATTATAAGGCATACCCACCGGTACACGCCTGCAGCTGCTGGCGCCGGAAGGCAACCTTCCTATCTCATCGATGTCAGGACTACCGGATCGACCATGAACGAAACTCCTCGCAAGCTCATATTTGAGAATGCCACCGAATTGCCGGTGGACCGCTTGCGCGTGCAGCCGGCGGCAGGCCGCCGCACCGGCTGTCCGTTCCACGACGTGCGCGAGATGCTGCGCGAAGTGGGCCTGCGTCCGACGCGTCAGCGGCTCGCGCTGGGCTGGCTCCTGTTCGCCAAGGGCGACCGGCATCTGACCGCAGAAATGCTGCACGAAGAAGCGGTGCATGCCCGCTTCCCGGTGTCGCTCGCCACCGTCTACAACACGCTGCACCAGTTCACCGAAGTGGGGCTGCTGCGCGAGGTAGCGGTCGACGGCTCGAAGACCTATTTCGACACCAATTCGTCCGAGCATCACCATTTCTATATGGAAGGCGACAACAACCTGCTCGACATTCCGGGTGCCGAATTGCTCGTCGACAAGTTGCCGACGCCGCCGGAAGGCTACGAGGTTGCGCGCGTCGATGTCGTCGTGCGGTTGCGGCGTCGCAAGGGCGAAAACTGAAATTCGCCGCCCCATCATCGCAGCAACAGAAATGCCCGGCGATGCCGGGCATTTGTTTTTTGGCATCCCGTCAATTATTCGACGACTTCGTTGGGATAGACGCCCCAGAGCAGGTGCTGCTCCATATAGCCGTCGAAGCCCGGGCCGAAGATCCTGCACCATTTCTTGTCGCAACTGCGCACGGTCGCGAGCACACGCGGCTCGAGCGAAGCGACGACGCGGGCGCCGGTGCTGGCGTCCGTATAGAGCGGAAAGCTCTGGCCCTGCATGGTCGGCGCGACGAGGACGGTGCGGCGTCCCGACAGCAACGAATGGAAGACCCAACCCTCGGCGCCCTCGGAATCGCGGATGCGGCGCCAGTTGTCGGACTCGGCCGTGATCTCCACGGGAATGCCGGCGCGGGTGAACACCCAGGACACGTCGTGCTCGCGCGAGGGCCCGCCACGCACGTTCACCTTGTCGGCCTTCAGGCTCACGTAGCGCGGCACGGGCAAGCCGCTCGTCGCCCCCTCGACCTGGGCGCTGGCGCCCGCGGGCGCCGCCAGCAACAGGCCAAGACAAAGCCGCAAGCGCGCGCCCCAGCCGGATTTCTGCATGCCGCTTGATTCCCCGTGCGTTAGGAAAAAGGCCGTTTGCGGCCGTTTCTGTCAAGGCTCTGCGCCACTTTGTGATCGATAGGCCCTCTGCTAGACAGCCAAACGGCTCGCACGCCGACGCCGCAGCCGGCCGTCGGCGTGCAGCCCGTCTCGGCCACCACGGAACCCGCCGCAGCGATGCCGAAGAAAAAGCCGCTCGTCGTCGTCACCCGCCGCCTGCCGAAGAGTGTGGAGACGCGCCTGCGCGAACTGTTCGAGGCAAGGCTGAACGACGACGATCACGCGCTCAGCCCGGCCGAGCTCATCGAAGCGGTGAAGGCCGCCGACGTGCTGGTGCCGACGGTGACCGACCGGATCGACGAGGCCGTGCTCTCGCAGGCGGGCGAGCAACTGAAGCTGATCGCGAATTTCGGCAACGGTGTGGACAACATCGACGTCCCGAAAGCGCATGCGCGCGGCATCACGGTCACCAACACGCCGGGCGTGCTGACCGAGGACACCGCGGACATGACGACGGCGCTGATCCTCGCGGTGCCGCGGCGGCTCACGGAAGGCGCGAACGTCCTGATCGGCAAGAGCGACTGGGCCGGCTGGTCGCCGACCTGGATGCTCGGGCACCGCATCTCCGGCAAGCGGCTTGGCATCATCGGCATGGGCCGGATCGGCAGCGCAGTGGCGCGCCGCGCCCGCGCCTTCGGCCTGCAGGTGCACTACCACAATCGCCGCCGGGTGGCGGCCGATCTCGAAGAGCAGCTCGAGGCGACCTACTGGGACAGCCTCGACCAGATGCTCGCGCGCATGGACATCGTTTCGGTGAACTGCCCGCACACGCCGGCGACCTATCACCTGCTGTCGGCGCGGCGGCTGAAGTTGATGAAGCCGGAAGCCTATCTCGTGAACACGGCGCGCGGCGAGATCATCGACGAAGACGCGCTCGCGCGCATGATCGAGGCGGGCGAGCTTGCGGGCGCAGGGCTCGACGTGTTCGAGCACGAGCCCGCGGTCAACCCGCGGCTCCTCAAGCTCGCGCGCGCGGGCAAGGTGGTGCTCTTGCCGCACATGGGCTCGGCCACGGTCGAGGGCCGGGTGGAGATGGGCGAGAAGGTGATCGTGAACATCAAGGTGTTCATGGACGGGCACAAGCCGCCGGACCGGGTCCTGCCGTCGCAGCTTTGATTTCCCTGATAGAAGCATCGTCATCCTTCGAGGCTCCCGCTATCGCGCTCGCACCTCAGGATGACGGCAACTTGTGCCCCGACAGGTCGCGGATCGTCGGGTTCTTCCCCGACAGCGGGTTGTCCGGGTCCCAGCGGTAGCCGAGCGTCTCGAAGCGCATCCCGCGCGCGTCGATCATCAAAAGCCTTCCGACCAGCCCCTCGCCGAAGCCGACGATCGCGCGGATGACTTCGAGCGCGGCAAGACTGCCGGCGACTCCGGCGAGCGCGCCGATGATGCCGGCTTCCGCGCAGGTAGGGATCGTGCCGGCCGGCGGCGGCTCGGGAAAAAGGCAGCGATAGGTCGGGTTCGGCGTGCCGTCGGCGCCCTGCTCGTGCGCGCGGATCGTCGTCAGCGTCGCATCGAAGACGCCGAGGGCAGCGGTGACCAGCGGGCGCTTGGCGAGATAGCAGGCGTCGGAGGCGAGATAGCGGGTGGTGAAATTGTCGGAGCCGTCGAGCACGACATCGTAGCGCGCGACCAGGCTGAGCGCGTTGCGCGCATCAAGGCGCAGGGGATGCGCCTGCACCTGCACATTCGGATTGAGGCGCGCAAGGGCGGCGGCGGCGCTCGCGGTCTTGGGCCGGCCGATCCCGCCCGTGTCGTGGATCACCTGCCGTTGCAGATTCGAGAGCGACACCTTGTCGTCGTCGACGACGCCGAGCGTGCCGACGCCGGCCGCCGCGAGATAGAGCAACGCGGGCGAGCCGATGCCGCCGGCGCCGATGACGAGGACCTTGGCCGCCCGCAGGCGTTGCTGGCCAGGCCCGCCCACCTCGCGGAGCACGATGTGGCGGGCGTAACGCTCGAGTTCTTCGGCGGAAAGGGCCATGCCTATTTCTAGAGCGGCCGTGGCCGCGCGTCACGCGTTGTTGCGCAAGGGCCAAGTTGGCCCGGCAAATCGAGCGTGGCAGACTTTACCCGGACGTTCCGGCGGAGGCGCGGATGAGCATCAGCCTGAAGTGCATCCCATGCGGCTTCCTTGCGCTCGCCGCCGTCGCCGTTTCGGCTCCCGCCGCCGCCCAGCAGCCGCTCACCGAGGAGCGCTGCCCGCGGCTCGTGGCGCAGGAAACGCCCCGCGCGATCCCCGCGAGCCTGCGGCTCGCAGCGCTCAATCCCGGCGAGGTGAGCATCACCTATATCGGCCATTCCACGTTCCTGATCGAAAGCGCGCGCGGGGTGCGGATCGCCACCGACTACAACGACTACGTCAGGCCGCGGGTCATCCCCGACATCGCCACCATGAATCGTGCGCACTCCACCCATTACACGAACCATCCTGAGCCGGAGATCAGGCACGTGCTGCGCGGCTGGGGCCGCGAAGGCGAGCCCGCGCGCTACGACCTGCAGGTGGACGACGTCTGGGTGCGCAACGTCGTGACCAATATCCGCGACTGGGGCGGCGGCACCGCGCTGCACGGAAACTCGATCTTCGTATTCGAGACGGCGGGCGTCTGCATCGCGCATCTCGGTCATCTGCATCACACGCTCACGCCGCAGCACATCGAGGAGCTCGGGCGCATCGATGTGGTGATGGTGCCGGTCGACGGGACCATGACGCTCAACGTGGAGGGCATGGTCGAGGTGCTGAAGCAGATCCAGGCGCCGCTGGCGATCCCGATGCACATCTTCAGCCCGGGAACGCTCGAGCGCTTCCTCGAGGCGATGGGCTCGATCTACGAGGTGGAACGCAGCGCCGCCCCCACCGTCGTCCTCTCGCGGGACACGCTGCCGGCAAAGCCGAAAATGCTGGTTCTGCCGGGCCGTTGAGGCGCCGATTACCCTGTCGAGACCCCGCGGCAAGAGAGTCTTTGGCTGCGGCCCGGAACATTGCTACGTGTACTGTATAATTTCCGGGACCTTGAGGGAGCACGCCCGCCGTGAAACGCAGCGAAGAACGAATTCTGACCACCCATGTCGGCAGCCTGGTGCGGCCGGCGGCGCTGCTCGAGCTTTCCGCGAACGCGCGCGAGACCGGCGAGCGCGCGGAATACGAGGCGTACCTGACCAAGTCGGTCGCCGACGTGGTCGCGCGGCAAGCCAAGGCCGGCATCGACATCGTCAATGACGGCGAATTCGGTAAGCTCGGCTGGGCCAACTACATCCTCGACCGGCTGAGCGGCTTCGAGTTCCGGCCCGACAAGCTCTATCCCGCGACCTGGCTCGGGCGCGACCGCGTGCGCTTCCGCGACTTCATGGCGAAGGAATTTCCGCGCGGCGTCAGCGGATCGCCCGGCCACGCCTGCGTCGGCGAGATCCGCTACGAGGACCGGCAAAGCGTCCGGCGCGATCTTGCGAACCTGAAGGCCGCGGCCGCCAGGACCAAGGTGGAGGACGTGTTCTTCACCTCGGTCGCGCCGGCGAGCGTCGGCTACGACGCGGAGAACGAATACTACAAGAGCGAGCGCGACTATGTGTTCGCGATCGCCAACGCGCTGCGCGAGGAATACCGCGCGGTGCACGAGGCCGGCGTCGTGCTGCAGGTGGACGACGCGGTGCTCGCCAACATGTACGACCATCTGGTACAGCAGAGCCCCGCGCGCTACCGCGAATGGGCGGAGCTCCGGGTCGACGCGCTGAACCACGCGCTCGAAGGCATCCCCGAAGACCGCATCCGCTATCACATCTGCTTCGGGAGCTGGCACGTCCCGCATGTCGCCGACGCCGAGCTGAAGGACATCGTCGATCTGATCCTGAAGGTGAAGGCCGGCGCCTACTCGATCGAGGCCGCAAACGTCCGCCACGAGCACGAGTGGCACGTGTGGGAGACGGTGAAGCTGCCGAAGGACAAAATCCTGATCCCCGGCGTCATCACCCATCACACGGTGACGGTCGAGCACCCGCAACTCGTCGCCGAGCGGATCGTCAACTTCGCGCGCCTGGTCGGGCGCGAGAACGTGATCGCCGGCACCGACTGCGGCTTCGCGCAGATGGAGAGCATCCAGCGCGTGCATCCCTCGATCGTGTGGGCGAAATTCGAGAGCCTCGCCGAAGGCGCGCGGCTCGCGACGAAGGCGCTGTGGGGCTGATCGGCCCGGCTCCCAACCGCTCGTCCCCGCGAAAGCGGGGACCTAGGGCTAAGATTGAGTGAGTTAGCGGCCCTGGATTCCCGCTTGCGCGGGAATGAGCGGAGAACTGAAAGCACTAACCAAGGATCGCGATGCTGAGCTCTGGATAGGCGATCAGCGCAATCAGCACGAACAGCATGATCAACGCGAACGGAGCGGCACCGATGAAGACGTCGTTGAGCGAGATGTCGCTCCGCTCCAGCGTCTGCTTGATGACGAAGCAGGAGATTCCGAAGGGCGGCGTCAGCAGGCCGATCTCCGCACCCACGACGGTGACGATGCCGAACCAGACGAGGCTCTCACCCGAGGATTCCATCGCCTTCAGAAAGAGCGGTGCGCAGATCAGGATGATCGACGACGTGTCGATGATCGTGCCGAGGAACAACAGCAGCACCACATAGAGCGTCATCATCGCCGCAAAGCTGAGATCGGCATGCGCGAGCCAGTCGCTGAATTGCGACGGCAGGCCGGCAATGCCGAGCATGCGGCTGTACATGGTCGCGGCCATGATCAGAAACATGATCGCGGCCGTCACGTGTCCCGTATCGACCAGAACTTCCTTGAAGGTCTGGAACGTCATTCGCCGCTTCAGCAGCGCGATGAGGAAGGCGACGAAGGCGCCGGCCGCGCCCGCCTCCGAGGCGGTCACCACGCCGGTGTAGATGCCGCCCAGCACGATCAGGATCAGCAGCGTCAGCGGGGCAAGTTTCCCCGCGATCTCGCCGAGCGGCATGGTGGTCTGGCCGTCCTCCGGCGCCGCCAGCGCGTCCCGGCCGACAAAGCCGGGGACGAAATAGCTCATGGCCAGAATCTCGACGATGAAGGCGGCCGAGAGCAACAGGCCCGGCACGACGCCGGCGAGGAACATGTCGCCGACGGACTGCTCGGCCACGAACGCATAGATGATCAGCATGACGCTCGGCGGGATCAGCATGCCGAGCACGGAGCTGCCGGCGACCACGCCGACGGCGAAGCGCTTGCCGTAATCGTAGCGGATCATCTCCGGCACGGAGACGCGCGTGAAGACCGAAGCCGAGGCGATCGACGATCCGGTCACCGCGGCGAACGCGGCGTTCGCCGCGACGGTGGCGATGCCCAGTCCGCCGCGCAGCCGGCGGAAAAGTTGATGCGCGACGGCGTAGATGTCCGTGCCGATGCCGGCCTTCCCGACGATGAAGCCCATCAGCACGAAGGTCGGAATGCTCGCGAAATCGTAGGACTTGATGGAGTCGTTGACCGCCAAAGTCATCATGCGCGTGGCGATCGTGACATCGCCGCGCAGGAGCCACACGCCGACGAAGGAAACGATGCTGAGCGTGATCGCGACGTAAGAGCCGCAATAGATCAGGATCACGATCAGCACGACGGAAGCGATGCCGACGACCAGGGGATCCATGACCTATTCGATTCCGCGTTCCTGTTGCCCGGCCGCCTCGACGATGCGCGGCCGCCGCCAGACGCGATAGGCGCAGACCAGAAAGCAGAGCAGTGCGGCGATGGCGCCGACAACGACGACCGCCTTCACCGGCCAGTCGGGAAAGGTGAAGACACCGCGGATGCCGATGTAGTAGCCGCGCGCATAAGACTGGAGCAGGAGCGGAATGGTGCCGACGGCGATCAGCGCCATCACGACCGCGCCGAGAAGCTCGAACCCCGCGACGATGGCTCGGCCGAAGGCCGCCCCGCCCGCGAGCTGCGCCAGGAACGAGTCGGAGCGGGTCAGCTTGCCGAGGCGGATCGTGTCGGCGAGCTGACAGAAGACGATCACCGCGAGGGAAACCGCGACGACCTCGATCATCCCGGCGATCGGCTGGTTGAACAGGGTGCGGCCGAGGGCATCGCAGACGATCAATACGACGAGCAGCAGCACGCAGAAGGTCCCGACCGCGTTCATCGCGACGACGACACGGTCGAGCCAGCTCGGGCCTGATGACGGTTCCGGTTGGGGATTCACGGGAGAATGCCGCAGCAGGATGCGCCGGCCGCGGGTCCGCCCGCGGCCGGCCTTCGGATCATTCCTTGTCCCAGTCGCGCAGCGGTTTTCCGCCGGCGGCACGGATCTCGTTCATGAAGGCGCTGAGGAACGCCGTGCCGGGCAGGCCCGCCTTGTCGGCGTTCGCGGCCCATTCCTTGCCGAGGCTCGGGAGCTTCTTCGCCCATTCGCGGCGCTCGGCATCGGAGACCTCAACGACCTTGCCGCCGCCGGCCGTGTAGGCCTTGAGCGAGGATGCGCCGAGCTCGCTGGCGAGCTTGCCGAGCCGGTCGCGATAGGCGATCGCCACTTCCTTCAGCACGGTCTGCACCTCGGGCGGGAGCTTTGCCCAGGTGTTCGCGTTCACGGTGAGCGACTTGTTCACCGCCGTGCCGAAGCCGACCTTGATGTAATAGGGCGCAACTTCCTGCAGCTTGAAGGACGCAGCGCCCTCGACCCACATGACGCAACCTTCGGTCACGCCGGTCTTGATGTTGTTGTAGTAGTCGGCGAGGCTGCCGCGCACGCCGACCGCGCCCACCGGATCGAGAAAACGCATGTTGGCGCCAGCGGCATTGATGCGCACGCCCTTGAGATCGGCGGCGGATTTCACCTCGCGGCGGGTGAAGATGTCGTAGCTGTCGATCGTCGAGTAGTTGGTCAGCAGAACCTGATTGAGCTTCTCGAACTGCTTGCGGAACTCCGGCACCTTGTTCGCAAGCTCATCCATCACCTTGCCGACCAACTGCGGGTCGGAGCTCGTGAACGGCAGATTGTAGGGAAGGTTGTTCAGCGGCAGCTTGTCCTCGTGGAACGGGATCGTGATGATCCCGATGTCGCCGAGGCCCTGCTCCATCGCGTCGATGACGCCGGTCGGCTTGGCGATCTGGCCGGACCATGCCTGCGTCCAGTTGATCTTGTACTTGCCGGAGGCGGCGAGGCGCTTGTCGACCTCGGGAATATAGAACTCGATGAATTCCTTCACCCACAAGGCGCGCGGCGGATAGCCGTCGATCGCCGTGAGATTGATGGTCTGTTGCGCAAGTGCTGCGAACGGAACCGTGGCCAGCGTCGCGCCGACAACAATCGCGCCCATCATGCGGTGGAGCCGAAGCATGCTTGTCCTCCCCATCGTTCTTATACCGCCATCTTCGCGGATAATCGTGGGGAGTCAAACCATGTCCCCGCGCGAGCGGGGACTGACCGGGCAAGGACGGCCGTTTTCGGAATTTCTGCTGCGGCGCAATCAGCGCCGCGGCGGCGGTCAGACGTCGACGCTCGCCGACAGCGCGTTCTGCTGGATGAACTCGCGGCGCGGCTCGACCTCGTCGCCCATGAGCTTGGTGAAGAGGTCGTCGGCCTCGTCGCCTTCCCGCACCCGCACCTGCAGGAGCGAGCGGGCGTTGATGTCGAGCGTCGTCTCCCAGAGCTGCTCCGGGTTCATCTCGCCCAATCCTTTGTAGCGCTGCATATTGATGCCCTTGCGGCCGATCGCGGTCACCGCCTCGAACAGGCCGACCGGGCCGTGGATCGGGATCGTCTCGTCCTTGCGGCGCAGGACCGCGGGCGGCGTCGGCCGCGGATAGGCTTCCTGCAGGCGCGGCGCGAACTCGTCGAGCTTGCGGGCGTCCGCCGAGCCGAGCAGCGCCTGGTCGATGACGGCGACTTCCTTCACGCCGCGCAGCGTGCGCTCGAAATGGAAGCCCTTGTCGTCGAAGCGGCCGGTCCAGCCGCGGTCGGTCTCGTCCTCCAGCGCGTTGAGGCGCCTGGCGATATACTCCGCGGCCGCGGCGGCGCTCTTCGGATCGCCGGTCACTTCCGGGCGCAGGACGCCGGCAATCGCCGCCTGCTCGATGACCTTGCGGTTGTAGCGCGGATGCAGGCCGTTCAGAATGATGCGCATCGCGCGCGCATCGTCGACGAGCTTGCGCAGATCGGCGCCCGCCCGCTCCTCGCCGCTCGAGAGCTTCAGCACCGCCTCCTCGAGGCCCGCGGTGATCAGGTAGTCGTCAAGCGCGCGCTCGTCCTTCAGGTACTGCTCGGACTTGCCGCGCGAGACCTTATAGAGCGGCGGCTGGGCGATGTAGATGTAGCCCTCCTCGATCAAGGCCGGCATCTGGCGGAAGAAGAACGTGAGGAGCAGCGTGCGGATGTGCGAGCCGTCCACGTCCGCATCGGTCATGATGATGATCTTGTGGTAGCGGAGCTTCCCGATGTCGAACTCGTCACCGATGCTGGTGCCGAGCGCGGTGATCAACGTGCCGATCTCCTGCGAGGTCAGCATCTTGTCGATGCGGACGCGCTCGACGTTGAGGATCTTGCCGCGCAGCGGCAGCACCGCCTGGAAGGCGCGGTCGCGTCCCTGCTTCGCCGAGCCGCCCGCACTGTCGCCCTCGACGATGAAGAGCTCGGCCTTGGCGGCGTCGCGCTCCTGACAGTCGGCAAGCTTGCCGGGGAGTGAGGCCACGTCGAGCGCGCCCTTGCGCCTTGTCAGCTCGCGCGCCTTGCGTGCCGCCTCGCGGGCGGCGGCGGCCTCGACCACCTTGGAGACGATCGCCTTGGCTTCGGACGGATGCTGCTCGAACCAGGCGGACAGCGCGTTGCTCATGATCGTGTCGACCACTTGCCGCACTTCCGAGGAGACGAGCTTGTCCTTGGTCTGGCTGGAGAATTTCGGGTCCGGCATCTTCACCGAGAGCACGGCGGTCAGGCCCTCGCGGCAGTCCTCGCCGGTGAGGTCGACCTTCTCCTTCTTGGAGAGGCCGGAGCTGTCGGCATAGCGGATCACCTCGCGGGTGAGCGCCGCGGCGAAGCCGGTGAAATGCGTGCCGCGGTCGCGCTGCGGAATGTTGTTCGTGAAGCAGAGCACGGTCTCGTGGTAGGAGCTGTTCCACGACAGCGCGGTCTCGACGATGATCTTGTCGCGCTCGCCGCGGATCACGATCGGCTTGCCGATCAGCGCCTGCTTGTTGCGGTCGAGATAGCGGACGAACTCCTCGACGCCGCCGTCGTAGCGCATCTGCTCGTGCACGGGCTCGGGCCCGCGCAGGTCGGAGAGCACGATGGTGACGCCGGAATTGAGGAAGGCAAGCTCGCGCAACCGGTGCTCGAGCGTCGAAAAATCGAACTCGGTCTTCGAGAAGATTTCCTTGCTCGGGGTGAACGTCACCCGCGTGCCGCGCTTGCCCTTGGCGTCGCCCACGGCCTTGAGTGGCGCTTCCGGCTCGCCGTCGCGGAAGCGCATGAAGTGCTCCTTGCCGTCGCGCCAGACCGTGAGGTCGAGCACGCTGGAGAGCGCATTCACCACCGACACGCCGACACCGTGCAGGCCGCCGGAGACCTTGTAGGCGTTCTGGTTGAACTTCCCGCCGGCGTGCAGCCGCGTCATGATCACTTCGGCAGCGGAGACGCCCTCTTCCTTGTGGATGTCGGTCGGAACGCCGCGGCCGTTGTCGATCACCGTGACGGAGCCGTCGGCGTTGAGCGTGACGCCTATGTCGGTGGCGTGGCCGGCGAGCGCCTCATCGATTGCGTTGTCGACGACCTCGTAGACCATATGGTGCAGGCCGGAGCCGTCGTCGGTGTCGCCGATATACATGCCCGGCCGCTTGCGGACGGCGTCCAGTCCTTTCAGGACCTGGATCGACTCGGCTCCATATTCTTCGGCACTGGATGCGGGTTTCTGGGCGGGATTCGCCATCGGAACGGGCCTCGAATCGGCAGGGAAAATCGAGCTTTCTTGTAGCGCATTCGCGCGGTCTTTTGGTGGCAAAGATGGCGGCAAATCTGCCGGTTTCAACGGTAGTTGGCGCCTTGTTCCACAAGCCTCGTCACGGATACGAAACATTCTGGTTCCGGCGATAGGGCCGCTGCGCGGGGCCGAGCCGATTCCGTGTGGTTCCCATGCGCCTTTTTCAGGCGGGCTCGACCCGGCCCGGGCTCACGCGGAATCGCTCGCCGCTCCCTGCAAGCGCTGCGAACGCGCTCGCGTCGACGCCGGTGATCCAGACCTGCGCGCCGAGGCGGGCGAGCGCCGCGAACAGCGCCGCGCGGCGGTCCTCGTCGAGGAACGCTGCCACGTCATCGAGCAGAACAACCGGCGCATAGCCGTGCATCGCGGCGACGAGCCGCGCGTGCGAAAGCACGACGCCGACCAAAAGCGCCTTGCGCTCGCCGGTCGACGCGCGCTCGGCGCGGATGCCTTTCTCGGCGTGCGTCACCACGAGGTCGGAGAGGTGCGGGCCTTCCAGCGTGCGGCCCGCGGCGCGGTCGCGCGGCCGCGCTTCGCGCAGGCTCGCGCGATAACGGTCCTCGATTTCGATCGCGGGACGGGTCGCGACATCGGCTTCGAGCCAGCCTTCGAGCGAGAGGGACGCGGTCGGGAAAGCGGAAGCCGCATCGCGCGAGGATTCGATCTCGCGCATGAGGCGGCTCACCGCCTCGGTGCGGGCTGCGGCGACCGCGACCGCAAGCTCCGCCACTTCGTGCTCGATCGCGTCGAGCCAGCGCGGATCGGGCGCCGGCTCTTCGAGCAGGCGGTTGCGCGAGCGCAAGGCGCGCTCGAGCGCGTTCACGCGGCTGCCGTGGGTCGCGTCGATTGCGAGCACCAGACGATCGAGAAAACGGCGGCGCTCGGCGGCGGGGCCGAGAAACAGGCCATCCATCTCCGGCACGAGCCAGATGACGCGCAGATGATCGGCGAAGGCAGTGGCCGAAGGAACAGGCTCGCGGTCGATGCGGCAGCGGCGCGCGGGCGAGGCGTCCACGGCCGGCGCGTCGATGCCGGTGCCGAGTTGTGCGAGGCCGAGCGCGCCTTCGACTTCCGCCGCCACCGCCCAGGAGCCGTCGCCGTCGGTGTTGGCGACGTCCTCCAGCATCGCGCGGCGCAGGCCGCGGCCGGGCGAGAGAAACGAGATCGCCTCCAGGAGATTGGTCTTGCCGGCGCCGTTCGGGCCGAGCAGCAGGACCGGCCCGTCGCCCGCATGCAAGTCCGCGCGGCGATAGGAGCGGAAATTCGTCAGTTGCAGCCGGCGGATACGGGCACGCGGCGCCGGGCTCGGCGATGGATCGGTGCGGGTCACACGCGCATCGGCATCAGCACATAGAGCGCGCCGGATGCCTCGCTGTCCTCAAGGAGCGTGGGCGAGCCCGGATCGGCGAGCTTCAACGTCGCCTTCTCGCCTTCGATCTGGCTCGTGATGTCGAGGAGGTAGCGGCTGTTGAAGCCGATATCGAGGGCGTCAGCGCCGTACTCGACCTCGAGCTCCTCAGTGGCGTTGCCGGAATCCGGGTTGGTCACGGTGAGCGTGAGCTTGCCGTTGGCGAGCGAGAGCTTCACCGCGCGGCCGCGCTCGCTCGAGATCGTCGACACGCGATCGACGGCCGAGGCAAACTCCGCCTTGTCGACCACCATGATCTTGTCGTTGCCGAGCGGGATCACACGGCCGTAGTCGGGGAAGGTGCCGTCGATCAGCTTCGAGGTGAGCACGACCGGACCGAGCGAGAAGCGGATCTTCGCCGGCGAAAGCTCGATCTCGACTTCCTCGCCCGCGTCTTCCAGCAGCCGCTGCACCTCGGCGACGGTCTTGCGCGGGATGATGACGCCCGGCATGCCGGCCGTGCCCTTCGGCGCGGGAACTTCGGCTTGCGCGAGCCGATGGCCGTCGGTCGCGACCGCCCGCAACTTCGGCGTCTTGCCGTCGACCAGGTGCAGATAGATGCCGTTCAGGTAGTAGCGGGTCTCTTCGGTCGAGATCGCGAACTGCGTCTTGTTGATGAGCCGCTTCAGATCGCTTGCCGCAAGCTTGAAGCGGTGCGGCAGGTCGCCCGCCGCGAGGTCGGGGAAGTCGGTTTCGGGCAGCGCCTGCAGCGTGAAGCGCGAGCGGCCGGCACGCACCTGCAGGGAGCTGCGATCGCTGCCGGACTGCAGCTCGACCTGGGCGCCCTCGGGGAGCTTGCGCACGATGTCGTAGAACATGTGCGCGGGAACGGTGGTGGCCGCGCCCTGTTTCACCTCGGCCGGTACCGTTTCGACGATCTCGAGGTCGAGGTCGGTCGCCTTCAATTCGATGCCGTTCTTGCCGGCGCGCACGAGCACGTTGGCCAGGATCGGGATCGTGTTGCGGCGTTCCACGACGCGATGCACGTGGGCGAGCGCCTTGACGAGTTCGGCGCGCTCGAGGGTCACCTTCATAGTCGTTCAATCCGGACTGGAATCTTGCCAAACCACATAGAAAAGGCCCGGCGGGAGCGCCGGGCCGAAGACTTTGACGGCTCGGCCCGGAATCTGCAAGCCGCCCGACGCCGTTGCTGCCGCTCACTCCTGCAGCAGGCGCTTCAGCGCGTCGATTTCGTCCGCGAGCCCCTTGTCGCCCTGCACGAGGCCCTCGATCTTGCGGACGGCGTGCAGGACCGTGGTGTGGTCGCGGCCGCCGAAGCGCCGGCCGATCTCCGGCAGCGAGCGCAAGGTGAGGGTCTTCGCGAGGTACATGGCGATCTGCCGGGGCCGCACGACATTGGCGGTCCGCCGGGAGGACAGGAGGTCCGCCCGCGAGACGCCGTAGTGCTTGGCGACGATGCGGAGGATGTCCTCGACGCGGATGCGGCGCGGGTCGGCGGGGCGGATCAGGTCGCGGATCACCTCGTCGGCCATCTCCACGGTGACCGGCCGGCCGCTGAGCTGGTTGTGGGCGAGCAGCCGGTTGACGGCACCATCGAGATCGCGGCCGTTCTGGGTGACCTGCTGGGAGACGTATTGCAGCACCGCATCCGGCACCTCGAAGCCGGGATGCTGGGCTTGCAGCGTGGCGACGCGCGTCTCCAGGATGCGCTGGCGCAGCTCGACCTCCGGCGGGGCGACCTCGACCACGAGGCCGGCGGCAAGCCGGGAACGCACCCGCTCCTCCAGGCTCTCCAGCTCGACCGGCGTGCGGTCGGCGGCAATGACCACCTGCCGGCCGGCATCGATCAGCGCATTCAGCGTATGGCAGAATTCGAGCTGGACTTTCGGTCCTTGCATGAACTGCAGGTCGTCGATGACGAGGACCTCGATCCCGCGCAGCGCTTCCTTGAAGGCGATCGCCGATTGGCTTTTGAGCGCGGCGACGAAGCCGTACATGAACTTCTCGGCGGTGAGATACATCATGCGCCGGCCGGACGCCTGACCCGCCCAGACGATCGCCTGCAGGAGATGGGTCTTGCCGAGACCCACCGCAGCATGGGTGTAGAGCGGGTTGAAGCGGGCGCCGGTGCCGGGCTCGGCCTCGCCCACCTGACGCGCCGCCGCGTGCGCGAGCGCATTGGAACGGCCGACCAGGAAGGTCTCGAAGGTGAAGCGCGGGTCGAGCGGCGATCCGCCCGATCCCTGGCGGACGGAGTCGCCGGCGCTGACAACCACCGGCATGCGCGGCGGCGCGCCCGCCGGACGCTCAAGCGCCGGCGCCGCGGTATCCGGGCGGGCCGGTTTCTGCTCGCCGCCGGACACCCGCAACAGGGTGGTGCGGACGGCAAGATCGATCCGCCGCATCTCCTCGAACTCGTCGCGCGCGAGCGTAAGCAGCCGCTCGCCATAGTGCGACTGAATCCAGTTGCGCAGGAAACGCGTGGGCACCGACAGGCGCAGGCAGTCGCCCACGCGGCCTTCGAAGGCGATGCTGGTGAACCAGCTCGAATAGACGTCCTCGCCGACCTCCGCCCGAAGGCGCCGGCATACGCGATCCCAACGGATCGCATCGTTGTCGGGCGGCTCTCGTTTTGGATCCTGCTTAGGAGCAGCCATTGCGGACTCCGATTGCGGGACTCGGCCATTGCCGAGATTCCCCGGCGCTCAAAGCGCCCAAGTCTGAATTACAAGGAAAAGCGAACGCTACGCTTGGATCGACGGCTAGCGACTGTCCGGCTCCGTGGAGCGTCCGCCGCACCGCTCAGCCGGCGATCGCTGCTCCGGGTTCGCCGTACTGATAGCCGAGCGCGATCTCGCGTCTGTCGTTCTTTGCCGGAGGCCGGACTTCCAACGGAAATGCCTGGCCTCGTCTTGTCCGCTCCAATTCATGACCGCCCCGCTCACCGTCCGGTCACGCCGGACGGTGTCCAATTCTCGAACTGATTTTTGTATCTGCGCCCCGAACGTCCGTTGAGCTAACTCAGAACCGGTCGTCCGAGACGAACGCGATTGCCTTGTTCACTCTCACGCACTTGCCGCACTCTAAAATTTCAGCCCCACCACATCATTCCGCCCAAAGAGCCATCCCAAGCTCCAGAGGCGCATCCGGGCACGGACCGTCCGCTCTCATCCCCGATGAGTTACAAACTCAACTAAGCAGAAGAGCGTCCGAAGAACCGCCGGACTTGAGGAAAACGATACACTGCGCGGGCGGGCGGTCAACGGTATTCGTCAGCGGAAATTCGTAGGAACCGCCGCACGCCGCGCTCTTTTTGCTGCGCACGCGAGACGCGCGTTCCGACAAATCTCTGACTCGCCTTACAGAATCTCGCATGGGCGGCGCGGAGGTGATGACAGTTTGATAACGGTCACAGCCCATCAAAAATTTCGGCGGCTGCTTCGGCGGCGGCGCCTTTTCCGGATCGCCGCCGCGCTTTGGCTGCAAGCTCATGCACGCACTTGAATTTTCGTGCTCGTCATCGTGCGCGCACGAACCCCGATCTGCCGCCAAACGATGCGCCGACCGTCGTTGAGCACGCGCAAGCGCCCGGGACTCGCACGCCGCAGGCGGATTTTTCGTATCGAAGTGTGTGATCGCGGTCACACCAACAAAAAATCCGGCCTCGCGGCCGGATTTTTCCTTTCGATCGAAGTCGCGACGTTGCGCGCGGCGAATTTTTTAGCCGGCGAGCTGGCGCACGCGCTTCGCGAGGCGGGCAACTTTGCGCGATGCCGTGTTGCGATGGATCACGCCCTTTTGCGCGGCGCGCATGATCTTCGGTTCGGCAGCCGCGAGCGCTTCCTGCGCCTTCTTGCCGTCGCCGGAGGCGAGCGCTTCCTCCACGCCGCGCAGATACGTGCGCATGTGCGTGCGCCGCGACTTGTTCACTTCCGTGCGGCGGGCGATGACGCGCGTCGCTTTCTTTGCCGATTTGGTGTTCGCCATTCTGTTCTACCGGATCGGCAACAGCGCAAACATGTCGCGCCGACCGCCGAATGCTTGAGGAAAAAAATTCGCGGCGGACCCGGCCCGCTGCGATTGGCGCGGACCATACTCGGGGGCCCTGGGGCCGTCAACGGAGCGGAAAAGGCCCGTCTAGCGGTGCTTAAACGCTGCCGACCGCTTCTCGACGAAGGCCGTCATGCCTTCCTTCTGGTCGGCGGTCGCGAACATTGGGTGGAAGAGCCGCCGCTCGAACAGCAAGCCTTCGGCGAGCGACACCTCGTAGGCGCGGTTCACGGCTTCCTTTGCCATCATCGTGATCGGCAGCGACATGGCGGCGATCGTCTCCGCGGTCTTCATCGCTTCCTCGCGCAGGCGCGCGGCCGGCACGACGCGGGCGACCAGTCCCGCGCGCTCGGCTTCCTCGGCGCCCATCATGCGGCCGGTGAGGATCAAATCCATCGCCTTCGCCTTGCCGATCTCGCGGATCAGGCGCTGCGTGCCGCCGATGCCGGGGATGACCGCGAGCTTGATCTCGGGCTGACCGAACTGCGCGTTGTCGGCGGCGATGATGATGTCGCTCATCATGGCGATCTCGCAGCCGCCGCCGAGGGCGTAGCCGGCAACCGCTGCGACCACCGGCTTGCGGAAGCTCGCCAGCCGATGATAGGGCGCGACGAAGTCGTCGAGATAGGTGTCGGGGAATTGCAGCGGCTGCATCTCCTTGATGTCGGCGCCGGCGGCGAACGCCTTGTCTGATCCGGTGAGCAGCACGCAGCCGATCGCGCGGTCGGTCTCGAAGGCGTCGAGCGCTTGGCTCAACTCGCGCATGAGCGCGCTGTTCAGCGCGTTCAGCGCCTTGGGGCGGTTGAGCGCGATGATGCCGACGCGGCCCTTGGTCTCGACCAGAATGTTCTCGTACGCCATGAACGCTTCCTCCTGATTTCGATGCCGCGGCTCAGCGCTGGCACACCGGACAATAGAACGTGGAACGGCCGCCCTGCACGATGCGGCGGATTTTGCCGCCGTCGCGGCGCGGACAGGCCGCGCCCTCGCGGTCATAGACGCGGAAATTGTGCTGGAAGAGCCCGAGCTCGCCGTCGGTGCGGCGGTGATCGCGCAGCGACGAGCCGCCGGCCTCGATCGCGTCGCGCAGCACCGCCTGGATGCCGTCGACGAGCGCTGCCGCGCGCTCATTCGGTGCGCCGGAGCGGCCGGCGATGGTGGAAGCGCGCCGCTTCGGTGAAAGCCGCGCCCGGTGCAGCGCCTCGCAGACATAGATGTTGCCGAGGCCGGCGACGACGTGCTGGTCGGAGAGCGCGGCCTTGAGGCTCGTCTTCTTGCCGGCGCAGGCGTCGGCGAGGAGCGCCGCATCGAACTCATTGCCGAGCGGCTCGGGGCCGATCGCGCGCATCAGCGGATCTTCGGCGAGCGCGATCCGGGGAATGAGCTTCATGAAGCCGAAGCGGCGCGGATCGTTGAAGATGACGGTGGCGCCCGACGACATATGGAAGACGATGTGGTCGTGCGCGTTCGCCTTCGAGCGCTCGTGATAATAGGCGCCGGGCGTGCGGCCGGCGCCGTTCTGCTCCACGCGGAACGAGCCGGACATGCCGAGATGCATGACCAGCACTTCGCCCGACGACAGGTCGGCAAGCAGGTATTTCGCCCGGCGGCCGAGGCCGGTCACGGTCTGCCGCTCGAGGCGCTTCGCGAAATCCCGGGGCAGCGGCCAACGCAGATCGGGGCGGCGCGCCTCGACCTTGCGGAAGCGCGCGCCCTCCATTACCGGAACCAGGCCGCGGCGCACGGTTTCCACTTCCGGCAGTTCAGGCACGTTCACCCTCTCTTGAGCCGTTCGTCGCACGGTCATAGCGCCGGTGCGAGCGGCAGGCTATGGTCCGGCCCCAATGAGCAAAGACAGCACCGACACGCATTTCGGATACCGCACGGTGCCGCTGCGGGAAAAGCAGCGGATGGTGGACGACGTATTTCATTCCGTCGCGCGCCGCTACGATCTGATGAACGACCTGATGTCGGGCGGATTGCACCGCGCCTGGAAGGACGCGCTGATCTCGAAGCTGCGTCCGCCGCGCGGTGCGCGCGCCTGGCATCTGCTCGACGTGGCGGGCGGCACCGGCGACATTACGCTCAGGGCGCTGGCGGCCGCCGGCTCGGGCGCGCAGGCGACCGTCGCCGACGTGAACCTCGACATGCTCGCGGTCGGCCGCGAGCGCGCAGCCGCAACGCGCTTCGGTGAGCGGATCGAGTTCGTCGAGGCGAACGCCGAGGCGCTGCCCTTCCCCGACCGGCGGTTCGACGCCGTGACGATCGCGTTCGGCATCCGCAACGTGCCGCGGATCGAGGATGCTCTGCGGGAAATGCACCGCGTCCTGAAGCTCGGCGGACATTTTCTCTGTCTCGAGTTCTCCAATGTCGACGTGCCGATGCTGGAAGAACTCTACGAGGCATATTCCTTCCGGGTGATCCCGCAAATCGGGCGGGTGGTCGCGGGCGATGCCGAGTCCTACCGCTACCTCGTGGAATCGATCCGCCGCTTTCCCGACCGCGACAGCTTCGCCGGCATGATGCGTGCGGCCGGCTTCGCCCGCGTCGAAGCGACGCCCATGAGCGGCGGCATCGTCGCGCTGCATTCCGGCTGGCGGCTCTGAGGACAAGCGTGCTGACGGCGATTTTGCATTTCACGCGGCTCGGTCGCGCCGGTTTTGTGTTCGCGCGGGAAGGTGTTTTCGCGCTCGCCGATCCGCTTGCGCTGCCACCCGGTCCGCGCTTGGGCTTGCGGCTCGCGCGCCTGATTGAGCGCGGCGGCGCGGCCTCCGACGCGGCGCGGCTCGGCACGGCGCTCTCCCGGCTCGGGCCGCCTTATGTGAAGCTCGGCCAGTTCCTGGCGACGCGGCCCGACGTGGTCGGGCAGAAGATCGCCCACGATCTGGAGTTGCTGCAGGACAAGATGCCGCCGTTCCCGCAAGGAGAGGCGGAAGCGGAAATCGCCGAAGCGCTGGGGCGGCCGGTCTCGCAACTTTTCGCTGCGTTCGGCCCGCCGGTCGCCGCCGCCTCCATCGCGCAGGTGCACAAGGCGGAAGTCGACGGCGCGGACGGCCGCCGCACGGTCGCGGTCAAGGTGCTGCGGCCCGGCATCGAAGCGCGCTTCCAGCGCGACCTCGACTCCTTCTTCTACGCCGCGCGGCTGGCGGAACGGCAGTCCGCCGAGGCGCGGCGGCTGCGGCTCGTCGCCACCGTCGAGACGCTGGCGCGCTCGGTCGCGATCGAGCTCGACCTGCGGCTGGAGGCGGCGGCGTTCTCGGAGCTTGCCGAGAACATGAAAGACGATCCCGATTTCCGCGTGCCGAAGGTCGACTGGGACCGCACGGCGCGCCGCGTGCTCACGACGGAATGGGTCGACGGCATTCCGCTCAACGACCGCGCGCGGCTCGCGGCGGCGGGCCACGACCTGCCGCGGCTCGGGCGCGCGCTGATCCAGTCGTTCCTGCGCCAGGCCATCCGCGACGGCTTCTTCCACGCCGACTTGCATCCCGGCAATCTCTTTGTCGACGCCGAGGGCCGGCTCGTGGCGGTCGATTGCGGCATCATGGGAAGGCTCGGCCTGAAGGAACGGCGCTTCCTCGCGGAAATCCTCTACGGCTTCATCACCAAGAACTGGACCCGCACGGCGGAAGTGCATTTCGAAGCGGGCTACGTGCCGCCGCATCATTCCGTGGAGGACTTCGCGCAGGCGATCCGCGCGATCGGCGAGCCGATCCACGACCGCCCCGCCGACCAGATCTCCATGGCGAAGCTGCTCACGCTCCTGTTCGAGATCACGGCGCTCTTCGACATGCGCACGCGGCCGGAGCTCCTGCTGCTGCAGAAGACGATGGTGGTGGTGGAAGGGGTCGCACGCGCGCTCGACCCCAAGCTCGACATGTGGACCACGGCGGAGCCCGTCGTGCGCGAATGGATCGAGCGGCATCTCGGCCCGATCGGCAAGATCGAGGACGCGGCGCAGGAGATCGGCGGGCTCGGCAGGCTCATCGGCAGTGCGCCGGGACTGCTCTCGCGCGCCGCCGGCACGATCGAGCGGCTCGACGCGCAGACGCGCGACGGCCTCGTGCTGTCGCCGGAAACGGTCGACGCCATCGGCCGGGCGGAGGCCAGGCGGTCGCGCTGGATGACACTCGCGCTCTGGGCGATCGTGGCCATTCTGGCGATCTGGTTGCTGCGCTAGTAAAGTTCCCTAATCCCACCCTTTGAGAAAAGATAAAATCTACCCCGTAGCGGACTCCCGCGATGAGCAAGACCTTGGAGCAGGTACAGACGCTCGTCGCGCGTGGCGAAGTTCGTATCTCCGATCACGGTTACGACGAACTCGCAAAGGATGATATATTTACTGTTGACGTGTTGGCCGGGCTCAACGCTGCCAAGATTGTGGAGGACTACCCGGATGCAGAACGAGGGCCGTCTGTTCTGGTACTGCAAGAGACCGCCGGGAGCCCAATTCACGTCGTCTGGGGCATTCCAAAAGGCCGCTCAACACCGGCTGTCCTGATTACTGCGTACCGGCCGGACCCGAAGCGCTGGTCCGCCGATTTCATGAGGCGCAAAAAGCCATGACTCGACGAACGATTAAACTGGTCCGCGAAGGCCGCTATGCAGCCGAAGTCCCGGTCGATCTGATCGAAGAGGAAGGCGGCTGGTCGCCCTATCTTTCGCTGGAGGATGCGAAGAAGCTTGATGAAGTACGTCTGGCGCTGCGCGCGGGCGACGTAACTGCGGCGGCCAAACATGGCCGCGTATTCGAACTGCACCCTGTCTCAGCCTGACCAGACCCCCCGTACCGGGCATTAAGCCTTTCAAGCCCCGCCTTTCGTCGCTGCAAACGAAAGAAACGGAAGGGAAAACGGTAACCAGTTGCCCATTGGCGGGTTGGCGCGGGCAATCTTAAATTGTACAGTGAAGTCCTGATAAATTGGGGGCCGGCCCATTCCGGGCCTTGCTATGGCGCTCGAACAAAAACGCATCCTGCTCGTGATCAGCGGCGGCATCGCCGCCTACAAGAGCCTGGAACTGATCCGCCGCCTGAAGGAGCGCGGCGCGCGGGTGCGCGCGGTCATGACGCGCGCGGCGCAGGAGTTCGTCACGCCGCTTGCCGTCGGCGCGATCGTCGGCGAGCGCGCCCATACGGACCTGTTCGATCCCTCGACCGAATTCGATGTCGGGCACATCCGCCTTGCCCGCGACACGGACCTCGTCGTGGTGGCGCCGGCGACCGCCGACCTCATGGCGAAGATGGCGGGCGGCCACGCGGACGATCTCGCCTCGACGGTCCTGCTCGCGACCGACAAGCGGATTCTGCTCGCGCCGGCCATGAATCCGCATATGTGGTCGCATCCGGCAACGCAACGCAATCTCGCGCAACTCATCGCCGACGGCGTTTCCGTGGTCGGGCCGAACGAAGGCGAGATGGCGGAGCGCGGTGAAGCCGGGATCGGCCGCATGGCGGAGCCGGAGCAGATCGTCTCCGCGATCGAGGGCGCGCTCGTCGCGATCCCCGCTGTGCGCTCGCTCGCCGGCAAGCGCGTGCTGGTGACCTCCGGCCCGACGCATGAGCCGATCGATCCCGTGCGGTTCCTCTCGAACCGCTCGTCGGGCAAGCAGGGCCACGCGGTCGCGCGGGCGGCGGCGCAGGCGGGCGCAGAGGTGATCCTGATTTCCGGGCCGGTCGAATTGCCCGATCCCGCGGGCGTGCAGACCGTGCACGTGACGACGGCGGCGGAAATGCTGGAGGCCGCCGAGTCCGCCCTGCCGGTGGACGTTGCGATCTTTGCCGCCGCAGTCGCCGACTGGCGCGTGGCGGAGCCTGCTCCGGAAAAACTGAAGAAAGTGAACGGCAAGAGCGCAAAGCTCGAGCTCGTCGAGAACCCCGACGTGCTTGCGACGATTGCGCACCACCAGCAGCGGCCGAAGCTCGTCGTCGGCTTCGCCGCGGAGACGGAAAAGCTCATCGATCACGCGCGCCGCAAGCTGCAGGCGAAGGGCTGCGACTGGATCGTTGCCAACGACGTGTCGCCGGAAACGGGCGTGTTCGGCGGTGGGCGGAACACGGTGCATCTCGTGACGAAAGACGGCGTGGAATCCTGGCCGCCGCAATCGAAGCAGGCGGTCGCCGACGGCCTCGTGCGCAAGATCGCCGATGCGCTCGGCGGCAAGGGGGCGCGCGCATGAAGCCGCTTACCGTCTCCTTCATGCAGTTGCCGCACGCCGCGGGCCTGCCGGCGCCCGACTATGCCACCGCCGACGCCGCCGGCATGGACGTCTGCGCCGCCGTTCCCGAAGAGCAGCCGGTGACGCTTAGGCCCGGCGAGCGCGCGGCGATCCCGACCGGGATCGCACTCGCGATCCCGCAAGGCTTCGAGTGTCAGGTGCGGCCGCGCTCCGGGCTCGCGCTCAAGCACGGCGTGAGCGTCCTCAATGCGCCGGGCACCATCGACGCCGATTATCGCGGCGAAGTGCAGGTGATCCTCATCAATCTCGGCACGGAGCCCTTCGCCGTCACGCGCGGCATGCGGATCGCGCAGCTCGTATTCGCGCCGGTCACGCGCGTCGCGATGCAGCGCGTGGCCGCGCTCGACGCGACCGCGCGCGGCGAAGGCGGCTTCGGCTCGACCGGTCTCTCGCGCGAACGGGCAACGGGGTAAGGCATGGCGCGGCTCTCGGAGAAAAGTCTTCTGGCCATCGCGGCGGTCGTCGATGTGGCGCTGCACGCCCGCGGGCAGCCGGTGGCGGCGAAGGCGCTCGCGGAACGGCACGGTCTGCCGCCGCGGCACCTCGAGCCGGTGCTGCAGGCGCTCGTGCACGCCGGCATCCTGAAGGGCGTGCGCGGCCCGCGCGGCGGCTATGAGCTGGCGCGCGAGCGGCGCCGCATCTCGGTGGCGGAGATCGTGCGGATCGCCGAGGCGGCGAGCGAAGACGGCCGCCAGGCGGTGCCGCCGGTGGTGACGAAGGTGATCGCGCCGGCGGTGGCGGAGGCGGAGGCGAGCTTCGAGACGGCGCTGGCGGCCATCACGGTGGACCGGCTTTGTCAGGACGCCGAGCGATCCGGCCTGATGGAGCCGGCCATCGGCCACGATTTTAACATCTGAGATCGGTATTTTTGAATAAATTCGACTATTCTCGGTGAATATGCTAGGCGGGCCGAAATTTCCGGATTCTGGAAGGTCAGGAGCTACCGATGAGTGAGCCGCTGCGGAAACCGAGCGCAGTCGCCCCCGAGCGTGCGCCGGGGCGCGGGAGAATTTTCGATTCCATCACCGAGACGATCGGCGACACGCCGCTCGTGCGGCTGAACCGGCTGCCGCAGCAGCGCGGGGTCAAGGCGAACATCCTGGCGAAGCTCGAATTCTTCAATCCGATCAGCTCGGTGAAGGACCGGATCGGCGTCTCCATGATCGACGCGGCGGAAGCCGCGGGCGCGCTCGACAAGGACACGGTGCTGGTCGAGCCGACCTCGGGCAATACCGGCATTGCGCTCGCCTTCGTTGCGGCGGCGCGCGGCTACCGGCTGATCCTGGTGATGCCGGAATCGATGTCGATCGAGCGGCGGAAGATGCTCGCCCTCCTCGGGGCCGAGCTCGTGCTCACGGATCCCGCCGAGGGCATGCGCGGCTCGGTCGCCCGCGCCGAGGAGATCGTGAAAAGCCTGCCCAAGGCGGTCATGCCGCAGCAGTTCAAGAACCTCGCCAACCCCGAGGTCCATCGCCGCACCACGGCGGAGGAGATCTGGAACGATACCGGCGGCGCGGTCGATGCCGTGGTCGCGGGCGTCGGCACCGGCGGCACGATCACCGGCGTCGGCCAGGTGCTGAAGCCGCGCCGGCCGTCGCTCAAGATCGTCGCGGTGGAGCCCGAGGACAGCCCGGTGCTCTCGGGCGGGCAGCCGGGGCCGCACAAGATCCAGGGGATCGGCGCAGGTTTCATCCCCGACGTGCTCGACCGCTCGGTGATCGATGAGGTGATCACGGTGGGCAACCAGACCGCCTTCGACACGGCGCGCGAAGTGGCGCGGCTCGAGGGAATTCCGGTGGGCATTTCCTCGGGCGCGGCGATCGCGGCCGCGCTCGAACTCGGCAGCCGGCCGGAATTCGCGGGGAAGAATGTCGTCACGATCGTGCCGTCGTTCGCGGAGCGCTATCTGTCGACGGCGCTGTTCGAGGGGCTCTGAGCTTACCCCGCTCGTCCCCGCGAAAGCGGGGACCCAGCGGCCATAATCGAAAGCGCAAGCTGCTCTGGATTCCCGCTTGCGCGGGAATGAGCGGCGGAAAATGCTTCAGCGAAAAGCTCGGTTAACGAAGTCTTAACGCGCGCCTTCGCCGCCTCGGCGGGCGCGCGTTTTCCCTTTTTGGGTCGTTTCCTCTTCTGCCCGGACTCGCCTCGGGGTTAGATTGGTCGTCGATTCGGGGCGACAGTCTGGAAGGCGGCATGCTTGAGCGGGGCAGGCAGCGTGGATTTGGTTTTGGCGCGCGCCCGCGCATCCGGCTTGCCGCAACTTCGCTTCTTGCGATCGCAGCTTCCATGCACGCCGGCGCCGCGTCGGCGCAGGGCGTTGCCGACCAATTGCTGCAAGGGCTCGCCGGGCTGCGGCAATATGAGCTGATCGCACTCGCCTTGCTGTCCGGGCTTCTGGTGTTCGCCGCGGCCGCGGCGATTGCGCTCGTGCGCATCCGCGCCGCCTATGCCCGCAAGCTTGCGGCGGCACAAACCGAGATCGCCATCCTGCACGACGAGGCGGAACGGTCGCTCGCGCTGCTGCTGACCGAGCCGCAGGTCGTGGTGGTGTGGCGCGATGCGAAATCCGATCCGGAAATCATCGGCGACCCGGCGCCGCTGTCCGGCGTGTCGACGCCGCTGCGCATTCTTGCGTTCGGAACCTGGCTCGACCCGGTGCGGGCCCGTTCGATCGAGCAAGGCGTGGACGCGCTGCGCCGCCGCGGCGAGCCCTTCTCGACGATTCTGACGACGCTGCACGGCCGGCATGTGGAAGCCGAAGGCCGGCCGATCGGCGGCGCCGCCGTGCTGCGGCTGCGCGACGTCACCGGCGCCCGCCTCGAGAGCGCGAGCCTTGCCGAGCGTTACCAGGCGCTCGAGCGCGAGATGCAATCGCTGCGGCAGATGCTCGATGCGGCGCCGGTGCCGATCTGGGTGCGCAATGCCGAGGGCAAGCTCGCGTTCGCGAACCGCGCCTATGCGGCGGCGGTGGAAGCGGCCGAACCCCGGGAGGCGGTGGCGCGCGGGATCGAGCTGCTCGACAGCGCCGTGCGGGCGGAAGCCGCGCGCGTGCGCGCGGAAGGCGGCATCTTCAATCAGCGGGTGCCGGCCGTGGTCGCGGGCGACCGGCGCGTGCTCGACGTGTTCGAGGCGGGCACCGGCCAGGGCGCCGCCGGCATCGGCATCGACGCGAGCGAGGCCGAGCGCATGCGTACGGAGCTCGCACGCGCGATCAACGCGCATCGCCGCGTGCTCGACCAGCTCGCCACCGCGGTCGCGACCTTCGGCGCCGACCAGCGGCTCGTCTTTTACAACGCCGCCTATCGCCGGCTGTTCGAGCTCGACGACGCGTTCCTCGAGGACCGGCCGACCGACTCGGCCGTGCTCGACCGGCTGCGCGCGAGCCGGCAATTGCCGGAGCAGGCGGATTTCCGCGCCTGGAAGGCGGACCTGCACGAAGCCTATCGCTCGCCGGAGCCGCGCGAGCATTGGTGGCATCTGCCCGGCGGACGGACGCTCCGCGTCGTCACCACCGCCAATCCCGAGGGCGGCGTCACCTATCTCTTCGACGACATCTCCGAGCGCATCCACCTCGAAAGCCAGTTCAATGCGCTGAACCGCATCCAGCGGGAGACGCTCGACGCGCTCGCCGAAGGCGTCGCCGTGTTCGGCAGCGACGGGCGGCTGCGGCTTTCCAACCACGCGTTCGTCGAATCGTGGTCGCTGTCACCGCAGGCGCTCTCCGAGCATCCGCACATCGAGACGATCGCGGGCTGGTGCCGTCCCTATCTCGGCGCCAACGCCGATGCCTGGAAGGCGCTGAAGCACGCGGTCACCGGCCTCGGCCAGCGCACGCCGATCCATCGGCACTTCGAATGCGCGGACGGCCGCGTGCTCGATTGCGCCGCCGTGCCGCTGCCCGACGGCGGCACGCTCGTCACCTTCCGCGACGTCACCGACAGCGTGCGGGTGGAGCGCGCGCTGATCGAGCGCACCGAGGCGCTGGAGGCGGCCGACGTGCTCAAGAACGCGTTCGTGCGGCACGTGTCCTACGAGTTGCGCTCGCCGTTGACGACGATCATCGGCTTTGCGCAACTGCTCGACGACCCGCTGATCGGGCCGCTCACCGAGAAGCAGCGCGAATATATCGGGCACATCACGGAATCGAGCGCGACGCTGCTTGCGATCATCAACGACATCCTCGACCTCGCGACGATCGACGCAGGCGCGATGCAGTTGAACCTCGGCGAGGTCGACGTGCGGGCGGCGGTCGAGGCGGCCGCCGACGGCATGCGCGCCCGCCTGAGCGAGAACGGCGTTCGCCTCGACATCCGTCTGCCGGCGAATATCGGCAGCTTCACCGGCGACGAGAAGCGGGTGCGCCAGGTCCTGTTCAATCTCCTCTCCAACGCCGTCGGCTTCTCGCCGCCGGGCGGCACGGTGACGCTCGCCGCGGAGCGGGCGCGTGATGCCGTCGTGTTCCGGGTCAGCGACCAGGGCCCGGGCATCCCGCCGGAGCTGCAGGAGCGGGTGTTCGAGCGCTTCGAGAGCCACCGGCTTGGCTCGCAGCACCGCGGCGCCGGGCTCGGCCTCGCCATCGTCCGGTCGCTCCTGGAGCTGCATGGCGGCCGCATCCATATCGACTCCACGCCCGGAACGGGTACGGTCGCAACCTGTATCTTCCCGATCCACGCACAGGCGGGATCACAGGCTGCCGAGTAGCGGTATCGATGCCGAACGCCAACAGTCCGCGCACGACCTGGGACATCGAACTTCCGGACGTGAACGCGACCGAGCACCTGGCGATGGACCTTGCGGCCTCGATCGGGCCGGGCGATCTCATCACGCTGTCGGGCGACCTCGGCGCGGGCAAGACCACGCTCGCCCGCGCGGTGCTGCGCTATCTCGCGGGCGACGCACAGCTCGAAGTGCCGAGCCCGACCTTCACGATGCTGCAAGTCTATGAGCTGCCGCGCTTTTCGGTGGTGCATGCGGACCTCTACCGGGTAACCACGGTCGCCGAACTTTCCGAACTCGGCTGGGACGAGGCCGCCGAGAACGCGGCCGTGCTCGTGGAATGGCCGGACCGGGCCGGCGCGCTCCTGCAGGCGGACCGGCTCGACGTCTCGATCTCGCTGGCGCCGGGGCTCGGTCCGACGTTCCGCCAGGTGCGGCTCTCGGGTTTCGGCGCCTGGGCGGCCAGACTCGCGCAGCTTCGATCCGCGCGCACGCTGCTCGACGCCTCCGGCTTCGGCGCCGCATTGCGAGTGCCGATGCAGGGCGACGCCTCGACGCGCGCCTACGAGCGGCTCTATCTCAACGAGGTCACGGCGGTTCTCATGAAGATGCCGGTGGCTTCGACGGAGCCCGCGCTCGCGCACGGGCGCACCTACAGCTCGACCGCGCATCTTGCCGTCGACGTGCGGCCGTTCGCGGCGATCGACCGGGGCCTGCGCGAGCGCGGCTTCAGCGCGCCGGAAATCTATGCCGCCGACCACGACAACGGCCTGCTCATCATCGAGGATCTCGGCGACGACCGGTTCGTCGCCGGCGAGCCGCCGGCGCCGATCGAGGCGCGCTACGCGGAAGCGATCGACCTCCTGATCACGCTGCACAGCTTCGAGCTGCCGGAGACGCTACCGGTCGCGCCGCGCATCGAGCATCACATTCCCATGTACGACATCGACGCGTATCTCGTCGAAGTAGAGCTCCTGTTCGACTGGTATCTGCCGCACCGGGGCGTGAAGCTGCGCGACGCCGCCTCGCGCGAGGCCTTCCTGACCATGTGGCGCTATGCGCTCGCCGATATCCTGCCGGAGCCGCGCACCTGGGTGCTGCGGGACTACCACTCCCCGAACCTTTTGTGGCTGGCGAACCGCAACGGCATCGCCCGCGTGGGGCTCCTCGATTTCCAGGACGCGCTGATGGGCTCGCCCGCCTATGACCTCGCCTCGCTGCTGATGGACGCGCGGGTCGACATCTCCGAAGAGCTCGAGCTGAAGCTGCTGTCCCGCTACGCGCTCGGGCGCAAGGCGCGCGATCCGAATTTCGATCCAGCGAAGTTCGCGAGCCGCTACGTGGTGCTCGGCGCGCAGCGGGCAACGAAAATCCTCGGCATCTTCGCACGGCTCGACCGGCGCGACCGCAAGCCGCAGTATCTGCAGCACCTGCCGCGGGTGTGGATGTATCTCATGCGGACGTTTGCGCATCCGGCGCTGGCGGAAATCCGCGACTGGTATCTTGCCAATGTCCCGCCGCCCGAGACGCCGCCGGCGCCCGTGCAGTCGGAGGCGGTGGCCGAGGCGGAACGAGCGAGCACAGCGGAAGAACCCAAGGGCGGCGCGGAAGGCGAGGCTCTTCCAAGCGGTGTCGAGGCGGATCCAAACCAAATGGAATTCACGCTGGAAACGGTAACGGAGGAGCCGGAGGCCGCCGACGCCGCGGACGGCGAGCCCCCCGCACAGGAAGGCACGCCGCAACCGTGAAGGCGCTCCGCGATCCCGCCATGCCCGCACACGCCATGGTGCTTGCGGCGGGACTGGGTACCCGCATGCGGGAAAACTCGAAAACGCAGCCGAAGCCGCTCGTGCCGGTGCAGAAGCGCGCGCTCATCGACCATGTGCTCGACCGGCTCGCCGACGCCGGCGTCGCCAACGTCGTCGTCAACGTGCATTATTTTGCGGACCAGCTCGAAGCGCACCTGCAGGCGCGCGAACGGCCGCGGGTCGCGATCTCCGACGAGCGCAAGCAGCTCCTTGGCACCGGCGGCGGGATCACGAAGGCGCTGCCGCTCCTCGGCAATGCGCCGTTCCTGCTCGTCAATTCCGACAGCCTGTGGGTCGAGCGGACCACGGCCAATCTCGTGCGGCTCGCCAAGTTCTTCGACCGGCTGCGCATGGACGCCGCCCTCCTGCTCGCGGCCACCGGCGACGCGCATGGCTATGACGGCAGCGGCGACTACGCGCTGGAGGCGGACGGCCGCCTGCGCCGTCGCCCGGAGCGCGGCAGCGCGCCTTACGTCTATATGGGCGTTGCGATTCTGTCGCCGAGGCTGTTCGATGAGGCGCCGCGCGGCGTCTTCGGTCTCGGTACGCTGTTCGATCGCGCCGAAAAGGCCGGGCGGCTCATGGGGCTCAAGCTCGAGGGGACGTTCCTGCATGTGGGAACGCCGGAGGCGATCAAGGAAGCGGAAGCGGAGCTCCGGCGCGCGGGTGCCTGAGCGATGAACGCGAAGCCGCGCGTCTTCACGATTTCCCCGTCGACGCCGTTCCTGCCGACGCTGGCGCGGGCGCTCCTCGATGGCGTGCTGATCCCGGGTTTCTCGCCGCGCGGCGACCCGTTCGCGCTTGCCGGTGCCACGGTCTATCTGCCGACACGGCGCGCGGCACGCTCGTTTGCCGAGGCGCTGCTGGCCGAGCTCGGTACGGACGCGGCACTGCTGCCGCGCATCCTGCCGCTCGGCGACGCCGACGAGGACGCGCTCGCCTTTGCCGACGTGGCGGGTCTGCCGGAGACGCCCGCGCCCATTTCGCCGGGCGCGCGGCGGCTCGCGCTGGCGCAGCTTGTCCTGAAATTCGCGGAGACGACCGCAGCGGCGGGCCGGCCGCTCGTCGCCGCCTCGCCCGCGGCGGCGCTGCAGCTCGTCGATGAGCTCGCGCGGCTGTTCGACGACCTGACGATCGCGGGCGTGCCGTTCGACGCGCTCGATGCGGCGGAGTTCATCCCGCCGAACCTCGACGAATACTGGCAGCGCTCGCTCGAATTCCTGAAGATCGCCCGCAAGGGCTGGGACGATCATCTGCGCGAGCACGGCCTTGCCGATCCTGCCGTGTGGCAGGACCTCCTGCTTGCGCGCGAGGCCGAGCGCTTGAAGCAGCACGGCGGGCCGGTGATCGCCGCGGGCTCCACCGGCACGATCCCGGCCGTCGCCAGGCTGATCGCGACGATCGCGAAGCTCGAGCAGGGCGCCGTCGTCCTGCCGGGGCTCGACCAGACGCTCGACGATGTCTCTTTCGCGCTGATCGAGGACGCCGACCGGCACGATCCTTCGCCCGGCCATCCGCAATTCGGCTTGAAGCGGCTGATCGCGCGCATCGGCATTGCGCGGAGCGAAGTCGTGCCGCTCGGCGAAGCACTCGCGCCCGGGCGCGACCGATTCCTCTCCGAAGCCTTCCGGCCGGCCGCCACCACGGACCGCTGGCGCGAGCGCGGCGCGGATTTCGACCGGCGCGCCGCGGCGGCGCTTCAAGGCGTGTACGTGATCGAGGCCGCCGATCCGCGGGCGGAAGCGCTCGCGCTTGCCGTCGCGCTGCGCGAGACGCTGGAGACGCCGGGCGAGACCGCGTCGCTGATTACGCCCGACCGCACGCTTGCGCGGCGCGTTGCGGCGGAGTTGCGGCGCTGGAACATCGAGATCGACGATTCTGCCGGCGTTGCACTTGAGGACAGCGACGCCGGGCGGCTCGCGCGGCTTGCCGCTTCCGTGGCCGCGGAAGGGTTCGAGCCGGTGACGCTGCTCGCGCTGTTGCGGCATCCGCTCGCGGACCTGCGCCTGCCGCGGCGCGCCGTCGATGCGCTGGAGCTCGCGGCGTTGCGCGGGCCGCGGCCGGCACCGGGCGCGGATGGGCTCAAGCGCGCGATCGCCGATGCCCGTGCGCGCGCGGAAGCGAAAAGGCTGCATCGCCGCGATCCGCGCATGAAGCTTTCCCCGGCCGACTGGGATATGGCGGCGAAACTCGCGGCGCGTCTCCCTGCCGCGCTTGAGCCGCTGCTGCGCCTTGCCGCGCGGCAAGCAATTCCTTTCGGTGAGCTCGTCGCGGCGCACCGGGCGGCGCTCGAAAATCTCGGCGTCGATTTCACAAAGCGCGAGCCGGAAGACGTGCGGGCGCTCGCGCTCGCCTTCGAGCATCTCGCGGAAGCGGCCGGACAGGCGCCGCGATTATCGCTCAGCGACTATGCCGACGCCTTCCCGCAGCTCCTTGCCGGCGAGCCGCCGGTGCGGCCGCCTTTCGACCGCATGGCGCGCATCCGCATCCTCGGGCCGCTGGAGGCGCGGTTGCTCGACGCCGACCGCGTGCTGCTCGGCGGCCTCAACGAAGGCACGTGGCCGCCGGAGGCGCATGCCGATGCCTGGCTCAACCGGCCGATGCGGCGCACGCTCAAGCTCGATCTGCCGGAGCGGCGTATCGGCCTCACCGCCCACGACTTCGCGCAGGCGGTCGGCGCCCGCGAGGTGATCGTGTCGCGGGCGAAGAAGCAGGACGGCGTGGAGATGGTCGCCTCGCGCTTCCTGCAGCGGCTGAAGGCGGTGACGCCCGGGAAGACATGGGAAGCAGCCGTTGCACGCGGAAAACACTATCTCGATCTCGCGAATGCGCTGGAAAGCACCGATGAAATTCCGGCCGCCAAGCGACCCGCGCCGAAGCCGCCTGCCGAAGTGCGGCCGGCGCCGACGCCGCCCGCCGAAGTGCGGCCGGCGCGGCTCAGCGTGACCGAGATCGAGACGCTCGTGCGCGATCCCTATTCGATCTATGCACGGCACATTCTGAAGCTCGACCCGCTCGAAGAAATCGACGCCGATCCGGGTGTCGCCGAGCGCGGCACAATCCTGCACGAGGCGTTTGCCGAGTTCACCAAGGCGGCGGCAGGGCCGCTGCCGAAGGACGCGCTCGAGCAACTGGTCGCCGCCGGCCGCAAGGCGTTCGCCGCGATCGAGGACTATCCGGGGCTGCGCGCGATCTGGTGGCCGCGCTTCCTGCGCGCGGCGGAATGGCTCGTCTCGCAAGAAGAAACGCTGCGCGCGGAGATCGACCGCATCTTCGCGGAGACGAGCGGCGCGATCGAGTTCGACGCGGGCGGCAGGCCGTTCAAGCTCACGGCACGCGCCGACCGCATCGACCTTCACCGCGACGGCACGGTGGCCATCATCGACTACAAGACCGGCACGCCGCCGGGCCTGCGCGAGACGCTGATCGGCCTTTCGCCGCAACTGCCGCTGGAAGCGGCGATCGCGAAAGCGGGCGGCTTTCGCGACGTGCCGAACGTCGCGGGTATCGCCGACATCATCGTGCTCGCGCTTTCCGGCGGGCATCCGCCGGGGAAGATCGTGTCGTTCGATCCGGTCAATGCCACGCGCGAGGCGAAGGCCGTGCGCGACGCGCTCAACATCGCGACCTGCGACGACCTCGCCGCGGTGGCCCGCACGAAGGTGGAGGAACTGATCAAGGTCTTCGCGGATGCAAGCACGCCTTATCGCTCGATCCCGCGGCCCAAATGGCGCGGACGCTTCGGCCAGTACGACCATCTCGCGCGCATCAAGGAATGGTCGGCGAACGACAGGGGCGAGGAATGAGCGCCTCCTATCAGGTGCCGGACGAAACGCGCCGGAAGCAGGAGCAGGTCTCAGATCCCGCCGTTTCCGCCTGGGTGTCGGCGAACGCGGGCACGGGCAAGACCACGGTGCTCGTGCGCCGGGTGATCCGCTTGCTGCTCGCGGGCAATCCGCCGGCGCGCATCCTCTGCCTCACCTTCACCAAGGCCGCCGCCGCCAACATGGCGAACAAGGTGCTGCAAACGCTCTCCCGCTGGGTGCGGCTCGACGATGCGGAGCTCGACGCGGCGATCCGCGAGGTCTCCAACGAGGAACCCACGCCCGCCCTGCGGGCGACGGCGCGGCGGCTGTTCGCAGAGGCGCTGGAGACGCCGGGCGGGCTCAAGGTGCAGACGATCCACGCCTTCTGCGACCGCGTGCTGCATCAGTTCCCGATGGAAGCGGGCGTGCAGGCGGGCTTCGAGGTGCTCGATGAGGTGCAGGAGGCGGACCTGCTGCGGCGGGCGCGTGAGTACGTGCTGATCGAGGCGGCGAATGCGCCCAAGAGCACGCTCGGCCAAGCGCTGGAGACCGCCGTCGCGGCCGCGAGCGACGACAGCTTCGACAAGGCGCTGAACGAGGCGGTGCGCGGCCGGCGCAAGCTCGCACGGCTCGATGAGCTAGGCGGCGCGGCGGAAGTGGCGCGGGCGCTCGGGCTCGTGCCGGGCGACAGCGTGGCGGCGGTCAAACAGGAAATCCTGAACAGCGGGCCGCTGCCCCGTAGCGAATGGACGAGCGCGGCGGCCGCACTCCTGCCCTTCGGCGGGAACGCCGCCAAGCGCGGCGAGCAGTTGCAGCGGGCGGCGCGCGCAAGCGACGACGCCGTGGCCGTCGAGGATTATTTTTCCGTGTTCTTCACGGGCGACGGCGACCCGCGCGATGAGGGAGGCTTCGGAACGAAGAAAGCACGCGATGCCGCGCCCGACCTCTATGCGCGGATTTTCGCCGCGCGGGACCGTCTCATTCCGCTACGCGACCGGCTCGCTGCCGTGCGGGCGCTGGAGCGGACTTCGGCGCTCTTCATGCTGGTGCAGGCAACGATCAAACGCTTCGAGCAGGAGAAGCGCACGCGCGGCGCGCTCGACTATTCCGACCTGATCGAGAAGACCGCGGACATGCTCGCCGACACCGGCTCGGCCTGGGTGCTCTACAAGCTCGACGGCGGCATCGACCACGTGCTGATCGACGAGGCGCAGGACACGAGCCCCGAGCAGTGGAGCGTGATTGAGCGGCTGACCGAGGAATTCTTCGCCGGCAGCGGCGCGCGCGCGGACCGGGAACGGACGATCTTCGTGGTCGGCGACGAAAAGCAGTCGATCTTCAGCTTCCAGGGCGCGGACCCGCGCCTGTTCGGCGAGAAGCGCAACGACTTCGAGCGCCGCGTGACCGGCGCGGGGCAGATATTCCATCCGGAGAAGCTGCTGCTTTCCTTTCGTTCGGCCGTAGGCGTTCTCGGCGCCGTCGACGCCGTGTTCAAGCGCGAGGTCGCATACAAGGGGTTATCAAGCGGCGACGAGACCAATCCAATCCATCAGGCCATCCGAACCCGCGCGCCCGCGCTCGTCGAAATCTGGGACACGGAGAAGCCCGCGGACGAACCGGACACGTCGCTGCCGTGGGACGCGCCGATCGACGCGCAGAGCGAGACGAGCCCGACCGTGAAGCTCGCCCAACGCATCGCTGCCGCCGTGAAGCGCTGGACCGAGGGCGGGCTCGCGATCGAGGACCGCGAGACGAAAACGCTGCGCGCGGCGACGGCCGCCGACGTGATCGTGCTCGTGCGGCGGCGCGGGCCGCTGTTCGAGGCGATCCTGCAGGCACTGAAGCAGGCGGACGTGCTGGTCGCGGGAGCGGATCGCCTGCAACTCACCGAACATATCGCGGTCATGGACCTGATGGCGCTCGGGGACACGCTCCTGCTCGAAGCCGACGATCTCGCGCTCGCGTGCGCGCTGAAGAGCCCGCTCTTCGGGCTGAGCGAGGACGATCTCTACGCGGTCGCAACGGGCCGCAAGGGCACGCTCGCCGCTTCGCTCGCAGCAAAAGCCGAAACAAACCCGCGCCTCAAAGACGCCGCGGAAAAACTCGCGCGCTGGCGGCGCGAGGCGGCTTCGCTCAGGCCGTTCGATTTCTACTCGCGCGTGCTCGGCCGCGACGGCGGGCGGCGGCAGATGCTCGCGCGGCTCAGCCACGAGGCGGCGGACGCGATCGACGAGTTCCTCGCCCGCGCGCTCGCCTATGCGCGGACGGAGACGCCGTCGCTCGCGGGCTTCCTGCATTTCCTGCGGCGCACGGCGACGGAGGTGAAGCGCGACCTGGAAGTGGAGAGCGACGCGGTGCGGGTGATGACCGTACACGGCGCAAAAGGGCTGGAAGCGCCGCTCGTGATCCTCGCCGACACCACGACCATCCCCGACGGGCGCAACACGCGGCTGCACGACCTGCCGGAAAGCGAGGCCTTCGTCTGGGCCGGACGGACGGATTCCGAATCGCTCCGCGAGCAGGCAGCACGGGCGGCCGTGGAAGAGCTGCGCCTCGCGGAGTACCGGCGGCTCCTCTATGTCGCACTCACGCGCGCCGCGGACGTGCTCGTCGTCTGCGGCGCGGAGGGCGAGCGCGAGTTGAAGGACGGCTGCTGGTACCGGCTCGTGCGCGACGCGCTCGCGGAGGAACTGGTCGAAATGCCGGCGTCGGGTTCCGAAGGAACCGTGTTTCGCTGGCGGCCGGAGGCGGCGGCCACGATCGTCCCCGGAGCCAAGGTGGAGCCCGCGCAGACCGACGTTCCGCCGTGGGCACGGCAGCCGGCGCCGGCAGCGAGACCCGCACCAAGGCGCATCGTGCCGTCGCAGTTCGATCCCGACGACGCCCCGCGCGCTGCGTTCACGCCGGCGGCGCCGGGCGCGATCGATCCGCGCCGCCGCGGCGATCTCCTGCACCGGCTGCTGCAGCACTTGCCGGGTGTTCCTGCGGAGAAGCGGCAAGACGCGGCCGCGCGGCTGCTCGGTGCGGTCGCAAAGGATTTGCCGGAAGCCGAGCATACGCGGCTCACGGAAGAAGCGATCTGCGTGATCGAGGAGCCTGCGCTTGCGGCGCTGTTCGGGCCGGCCAGCCGGGTGGAGGTCGATGTGGTCGCGCGGCTGCCGGCGGGAGAGGTCATGGGGCGTATCGACCGCATCGCCATGACGCCAGACGCCATTCTGGTGGCGGACTTCAAGACCGGGACGCCGCCGGCGCCGGCGGAGCCCACGCCGGAGAACTACCTGTTCCAGCTCGCGGTTTACCGGCAGGCCCTTGCCCGCATCTATCCGGGGAAAGCCATGCGGGCCCTGCTCGTCTGGACTGCGGGGCCCGCAATCCGGGAAATCAGCGTGGCAGCGCTCGATTCCCTCCCTGCAATCCAGGCGTTTACCCCGCCGGGGGATGCCTGATCCGGGGTCGCCTTGACGGGGGCGGGCGTTGGTACCTACTTATGCCTGACTCCCCGATAACGCCGATTCCACTCCCCCGAGAGGTTGCCATGGCCGTCGCCAAAGTGTCCGACACGTCCTTTGAAACGGACGTCCTGAAGTCCAGCGAACCCGTCCTCGTCGATTTCTGGGCGGAATGGTGCGGGCCGTGCCGCATGGTGGCGCCGGTCCTCGAGGAAGTCGCGGGCGAGCTGCAGGGCAAGCTCAAGATCGTGAAGCTGAACGTCGACGAGAACCCGCAGACTGCGTCGAAGTACGGGATCATGTCGATCCCGACGCTGATGATCTTCAAGAACGGCGAGCTCGCTTCGCGCCAGATCGGCGCGGCGCCGAAGGCGAAGCTCGTGCAGTGGATCAACAGCGCGATCTGACGCGCACTCGAAATCCGGAATGGCAAATGGCCGGGCGCGTCCCGGCCATTTTGCTTCTCGTCGTCCCGGCCGAGGCCCGAAGGGCCGAGAGCCGGGATCGTCTTCGGCACGTCCCATAAGACGATCCCGGCTCGCGCGCCGCTTCGCGGCGCTTGGCCGGGATGACGGAGACAATCAGCGCGGGGGCGTGCCGTTGGCGGCGAGCGCGGCACCCGCGAGATAGAGCGAGCCGGTGATGAGCACGCGCGGCGGCGTTTCCAGATCGAGCGCCGCCACGCGGTCGAGCGCCTCCTCGATGCTGCCCGCGGGTTCGGCGGCAAGGCCCGCCTCCTTGGCGGCGGCGGCGACCTCCTGCGGCGCGCGGCCGACCTCCGCCGGAACCGGCACGGCCAGCACGTGCCGGGCGATGTCGGTGAAGCAGGCCAGAAAGCCGTCGGTGTCCTTGGTGCCGAGCATGCCGACAACGAGCACGAGCGGCCGCGGTGCGCGCTCCTCGAGTTCGGCGAGCGCAGCGGCGATCGCGACGCCGCAGGCGACGTTGTGCCCGCCGTCAAGCCACAATTCCGAGCCTTCCGGCAGGCGCGGATGCAGACGGCCGGCGGTGAGCGGCTGCATGCGCGCCGGCCAGTCGACCTGCGTCATGCCCGCCTCGATCGCGGCCTGCGGCACGTTGAAGCTGCGGCTGAAGCGGAGTGCGGCGATCGCCGTGCCGGCATTGCCGATCTGGTGACGGCCGATCAGGCGCGGGCGCGGCAGGTCGAGCAGCCCGTCATCGTCCGCATAGACGAGGCGGCCGCCCTCCTCGTGCGCGCTCCATTGCTCGCCGAAGATCGCGAGCGGCGCGCCGGCCTTCTGCGCCCCGCGCTCCAGCACCGTGAGCGCCTGGGTGTCCTGATGGGCGATGACGGCAGGCACGCCGCGCCGGAGAATGCCGGCTTTCTCGAACGCGATCTCCTTGATGGTGGGGCCCAAGAACTCAGTGTGATCGATGGAGACCGGCGTCACCACCGACACGTCGACGCGGTCCACCACGTTCGTCGCATCGAGGCGGCCGCCAAGCCCGACTTCGAGGAGGACGACGTCGGCGGGATTCTGCTCGAAGATCAGAAAGGCGGCGGCGGTCGTGATCTCGAAGAAGGTGATCGGCTCGCCGGCGTTCGCCCGCTCGCATTCGGCAAGGGCCGCGGCGAGCTCCTCGTCGCCCACATGCACGCCGCCGTCCTTCCGGGCGACGCGGATGCGCTCATTGAAGCGGACGAGATTGGGCGACGTATAGACGTGCACGCCGAGGCCGGCGGCCTCCAGCATGGCGCGGAGAAACGCGACCGTCGAACCCTTGCCGTTCGTGCCGGCGACGTGGATCGCAGGCGGCAGGCGGCGCTCGGGGTTGCCGAGGCGCGCGAGCAGCCGCTCGATGCGGGCGAGCGAGAGGTCGATCTTCTTGGGGTGGAGCTTGGCGAGGCGCGCGATCAGCTCAGCGGCTTGCTCCGGCTCGCGCGCCGCTTCCGCGCTCACGCCTGCTCCGCAGGCGCGTAATCGGGCGGCGCCGGCATGAGGACGGGGGTGTGTTGGTCGGCTTTGGTGAGAAGCCGGCACAGACGCGCGAGCGTCGGGCGCATGTCGTGGCGGTGGACCACCAGGTCGACCATGCCGTGGTCGCGCAGATACTCGGCGCGCTGGAAGCCCTCCGGCAGCTTCTCGCGGATGGTCTGCTCGATCACGCGCGGGCCGGCGAAGCCGACGAGCGCGCCGGGCTCGGCGAGCTGGACGTCGCCGAGCATGGCGTAGGAGGCGGTGACGCCGCCGGTCGTTGGATTGGTCAAGACGACTACATAGGGCTTCTTCGCCTCTCGCAGATGCTGCACAGCGACCGTCGTGCGCGGCAATTGCATGAGCGACAGCACACCCTCCTGCATGCGCGCGCCGCCCGAGGCTGCGAACAGGATGAAGGGCGTCTTCTTCTCGACCGCGGTCTCCAGGCCCTTGATCACGGCCTCGCCGGCCGCCATGCCGAGCGAGCCGCCCATGAAATCGAAATCCTGCACCGCGATCACCACCGGCAGCCCCTCGAGCTTGCCGTAGCCGAGCTTGATGGCGTCGTTCATGCCGGTCTTCGTGCGCGCATCCTTGAGGCGGTCGACGTAGCGGCGCTCGTCGCGGAACTTGAGCGGATCGACGGGGACATCGGGCACGGCGATGTCGAACCAAGTCTCGCCGTCGAACATCGACTTCAGACGCGCGGTCGCGCCCATGCGCATGTGATAGTTGGAGCCGGGGATCACCCATTGGTTCGCTTCCACATCCTTGTGGAAGACGAGCTGGCCCGTCTCCGGACATTTGACCCAGAGATTCTCCTTCACCTCGCGCTTGAGGAGACTGCGGATCTTCGGGACGGCGTTGGAAATCCAGTTCATGACGCTGCTTTTTACACCGAATTGTGCGGCCCCCGAAGGGCCAAGGAGTTGGGCAGGTTCCCGCGTTTGATGCCCGCTATTCTGCGGCAACGCGCCGCGCGGCGCGCACGCCGGAGGCGAGCGACGCCACGAGATCGGTGACGGCCTTGATCGTTTCAGCGGTCGCGCGACCCTGCGGGTCGAGGCTCGTGCGCACGGCTTCGACAAGCGCGGAGCCGACCACCACGGCATCGGCGCCCTCGGCGATCGCGCGCGCATGCTCCGCCGTCTTCACGCCGAAGCCCACCGCGATCGGCAGTTTGGTGTGGTGCTTAATGCGGCTAACGGCGGCAATCACCTTCGCGGTATCGGGAATCGCCGAGCCGGTGATGCCGGTGATCGAGACATAATAGACAAAGCCCCCGGTGTTCTGGAGCACGGTGGGCAACCGCTTGTCGTCGGTCGTCGGCGTGGCAAGACGAATGAAAGCGAGGCCCGCCTTCAATGCCGGCAGGCAGAGCTCCTCGTCTTCTTCGGGCGGCAGATCGACGACGATGAGGCCGTCGACGCCGGCTGCCTTCGCATCCCGCAGGAACCGATCAACGCCATAGACGTAGATCGGATTGTAGTAGCCCATCAGGATGATCGGCGTCGCAGCATCGCTCTTGCGGAAGCTCTCAACGAGCGCGAGCGTCTTCTTCAGCGTCTGGCCTGCCTTGAGGGCGCGCTGCCCCGCCGCCTGGATCGCCGGACCGTCGGCCATGGGATCGGTGAAGGGCACGCCGATCTCGATCAGGTCGGCGCCGGCCTGCGGCAGCGCCTGCACGACCGCGAGCGACGTGTCGTAGTCGGGATCGCCGGCGGTCGTGAAGGTCACAAGCCCGGCGCGGCCTTCTTCGCGCAGCGCCTTGAAGCGGGCGTCGATGCGGGCGGTCACTTCATGCCTCCGAGGTGATCGGCGACGGTGAAGATGTCCTTGTCGCCGCGGCCGGAGAGGTTGACCACCATCAGGTGATCGTTCGGCTTCTGCGGCGCGAGCTCGATGACCTTCGCCAGCGCGTGCGCGGGCTCGAGCGCGGGGATGATGCCTTCGAGCGTGCAGAGGAGCTGAAACGCCTGCAGCGCCTCGTCGTCGGTCGCGGAAAGGAATTTCACCCGGCCCATGTCGTTGAGCCAGGCATGCTCGGGACCGATGCCGGGATAATCGAGGCCGGCCGAGATCGAGTGCGCATCCTTGATCTGGCCGTTGTCGTCCATGAGGAGATACGTGCGGTTGCCATGCAGGACGCCGGGCCGGCCGCCGGCGATCGACGCGGCGTGCTGACCCGTCTTGATGCCGTGACCCGCCGCCTCGACGCCGTAGATTTCAATCGACGGGTCGTCGAGGAACGGGTGGAAGAGGCCCATCGCATTGGAGCCGCCGCCGATGCAGGCGACAAGGCTGTCCGGCAAGCGGCCTTCGGCGGCCTGCATCTGCTCGCGCGTCTCGATGCCGATGATGCTCTGGAAATCGCGCACCATCGCCGGATAGGGATGCGGGCCGGCCACCGTGCCGATGCAGTAGAAGGTGTTTTCTACGTTCGTCACCCAGTCGCGCAGCGCCTCGTTCATGGCGTCCTTCAGCGTGCGCGAACCTGACTGCACGGGCACGACCTTGGCGCCGAGGAGATTCATGCGGAAGACGTTGGGCTTCTGCCGCTCGACGTCGACCGCGCCCATATAGACGACGCACTCCAGGCCGAAGCGGGCGCAGGCGGTCGCCGTCGCGACGCCGTGCTGGCCCGCGCCGGTCTCGGCAATGATGCGCTTCTTGCCCATGCGGCGCGCGAGCAGGATCTGGCCGAGCACGTTGTTGATCTTGTGCGAGCCGGTGTGGTTGAGCTCCTCGCGCTTGAGATAGATCTTTGCACCGCGCAGATGCTCGGTCAGGCGCTCGGCGAAATAGAGCGGGCTCGGGCGGCCGGCATAGTGCGCCTGCAGGTCGCGCATCTCGGCGGCAAAGGCGGGGTCCTGCTTCGCTTCCTCGTAGGCGCGCTCAAGGTCGAGGATCAGCGGCATCAAGGTTTCCGCGACGAAGCGGCCGCCATAGATGCCGAAATGGCCGCGCTCGTCGGGACCGAGGCGGAGCGAATTGGGCGCGGGCTTCACGATGCTTTCTCCACGGCGGGTGCGAGCGCAGCAGCGGCTGCGCGCGCATTCGCAACAAATCGCAAAATCTTTGCGGCGTCTTTCACGCCGGGCTCGCTTTCGACGCCCGACGACACATCGACGGCGTCGGGCCGCGCGGTGCGGATCGCGGTGGCGACGTTCTCCGGATCGAGGCCGCCGGACAGCATGACGGGTTTCGTGCGCTCGACGCGCGAAAGCAGGCTCCAGTCGAAGGCGCGGCCGTGGCCGCCGGGCCGCGTCGCGTCCTTGGGCGGACGGGCGTCGAACAGGAGCCGGTCGGCGACCGCAGCATAAGCCGGAACGGCATCGAGGTCGGCAGCGTCCGCCACCGGGATCGCCTTCATCACCGGCAGGCCCACACGCTTGCGAATCTCGCTCACGTGCGCGGGCGTCTCCTTGCCGTGAAGCTGGAGCAAGTCGGGCGCGACGGCGCGCGCGATGCCGTCGAGCAGCCGGTCGTCGGCGTCGACGCTCAAGGCCACCACGAGCGCCCTGCCGCGGGCGCGCGCAGCAAGCGCCGCGCCTTCTTCCAGCGACACATTGCGCGGGCTCGGCGGGAAAAAGACGAGACCGACCATGTCGGCGCCGGCAGCGAGCGCCGCGTCCATGGCCGCTAAGTCCTTGATCCCACAAATCTTGATCTCGAGCATGCGGTTTCGATGGCACGCGGGCGCGCCCTTGTCCACCGCCCCCGGGGAACGGCCGCAACGCGCCTAAGGAGGCGGGATCAACGCCCGCGAGGCATAGGAGGACTCGGTGCGAGTGCGGGCCTGTGCCGCCGCCTTCTCGGCCCGGAGGCTCGCCGCCTCCCGCTCGGCCCGATGGGCGGCGAGCTTCCAGCGCAGCTTGCCGAACCAGACGGCGGTGCCGCCGATGAGAACACCCGCGATCAAGGCGCCGAGGATCACGATAAAGAGCGGCAGCTCCACCGCATAGGCGGGGGCATCCTGCGAAAAGGGATCGATCGAGAGGGTGACGGTGCGGCGGTTCGCGACCGCAAGGACGATCACGATCAGCGCGAGGGGCGTCAGCACAAGCCAGGCCAGGAACTTACGCATGATGAAATCTACGCATGGTGGAATCTACACGTGGCGCAAGGCCCGAAGCCGCATCGCGCAACAGAATGTGCTCGGTCGATTTACGCGCCCGGTTCGCGGCCGGACGGCATCACTTCGCGGGACGACGGTTCAGCCGCTCGCGCATTTCCTTGCCGGTCTTGAAATAGGGCACGGCCTTTTCGTTGACCTTGACCTGCGCGCCGGTGCGCGGGTTGCGCCCGATGCGGGCCGGCCGCTGCTTCACGGAGAAGGCGCCGAAGCCGCGCAGCTCCACACGGTCGCCGCGCGCCAGCGCCTTGGTGATCTCGTCGAGAATGGCGTCGATGATGTTTTCGACGTCACGCTGGTACAGATGCGGATTCGTCTGTGCAATCCGCTGCACGAGTTCGGACTTTATCATTACGCCCAGCCGCCCCCGAGCAGAAAACCCGAACGATCCAAATGGGTTGGATCGACTTCAATCCGTTAAGGAAGGGTGCCAGAGGGCCAGTAGGCCGTCAAGCTGAGAACGCGCCACGGCATCGGTCAGTGCCTCGCTTGAAAGCACCGCACCCAAGCGGGGCAATCCAAGGCCCCGCGCGAGGCTCCCGGCCATGTCGAGCCAGCGAAACTCGGAGCCGAAGCGTCCCGCGCTCCAATTCCGGATGCGAAGATCGGCCGGGACGCCCTTGTTCTTCGCAAGCCACTCGCGGGCGGCGCGCTCGGTCCCGATCTCGTCGACCAGCCGGAGCGGCATTGCCTGGTTGGCGGTGAAGACGCGGCCGTCGGCCGCCTCCTTGAGCTGCACGTCGTCAAGCCCACGCCGCTCGCGCACGAGATCGCGGAACCAGTCGTAGCTGTCCATCACGAGCGCCTGCATGGCGGCGCGCGCCTCGGGCGTCGTCGGGGAATAGGGATTGGGCTCGGCCTTGAGCGGCGTCGATTTGATCTCTTCGACCTTCACGCCGACCGTGTCGAGGAGCGAGCTAACGTTCGGATTCTGGAAGATCACGCCGATGGAGCCGACGATCGCATTGCGATGGGCGAAGATGCGATCGGTGCCGAGCGCGGCGACATAGCCGCCGGACGCGGCGAGGCCATTGACCACGGCGACAACCGGCTTCTTCTCGGCGAGGCGGCGCAAGCCTTCATAGAGCGACTCGGCGCCGACGACGGTACCGCCGGGGCTGTCGATCGAGACAATCACGGCGCGCGCGCCGGAGCGGCCGATGCGCTCCAGCATCTCGAGCCGCTGGCGGTCGGAACGGATCACCCCGCCGACGGTGACGCGGGCCACATGCTCACGGCTTTCGGCAACGTAGCGGATGCCGTTGGTCGACATGTAGATACCGGCAATGAGGGCGACGATGGCGGCGACGGCGAGCGTCCGCCACAGGGTCAGCTTCCGCCGCAGGCGGCGGCGATCGACAATCGCATCGGCATCGAGGGACATGGTGGTGGCCTCCAGCTTGGACGACGAAAACGCGATTCGCGCCGCGGCGCGGAGATTAGTGCGCCGCTTGCGGCGCCATCAAGGCTTTGTGCGGAAAGGGTAATCGAAAGGAAAATGCCGCGCGGGCAAATGCGGCGTTGTCCTTCGAGACGCGACCCTTCGGGTCGCTCCTCAGGATGAGGCCCGTTGTCTAGAATCCGACCTCACCCTGAGGAGCCGCCGAAGGCGGCGTCTCGAAGGGTGAGGTCGATGGAAACACAGTCGCTTCAATCCTTCATGAAATCGCGGCGCGTGAAGAGCGAAGCGAACGGCACCTTGGCCTGCTCGAAGCTCTCGATCGCCCCTTCGAGACGGTCGACGATGGAGAGGACGAGCACCACCTCGGCGCCCGCCGCGCGCACTTCCTCGACCGCCTGGATGGCCGAGCCGCCGGTCGTGGTCACGTCTTCGAGGATCACGACTTTCTTGCCGGCGACACTGTCGATGCCGTCGATGCGCTTCTTGGTGCCGTGGTCCTTCACGGCCTTGCGCACGAAGAAGCCGGGAATGGGTCTGCCCGCCTCATGGCTGAAGGCGGACACCGTCGCGATCAGCGGCACTGCCCCCATCTCCAGCCCGCCGACGAGGTCGACGTCGAGCTTCGACAGGCGGTCGAAGATCAGGCGCGCCAGCAGCGCCGCCCCCTCCGGGTGGAACATGGTCGGCTTCATGTCGAAGTAAAAATTACTCTCGCGGCCCGAGGCGAGAACGATTTTCTTGCGGCCGAAGGAGCGCTCGGCGATCAGCTGGATGAGCCTCTCGCGGATGGCGGCGGTGTCGGTCTGGCGCATGGAGGTTTTGTAGCCGCGTCCGCGAATGGAGGCCAGCCGAATACAGAACCGGCCGGGGTTTTCCCGGCCGGTTTATCTTATTCCTTCTTGGCGCTTTCGCGCTGCTTGAGCGCGCTGCCGAGAATGTCGCCGAGTGTGGCGCCCGAGTCGGACGAGCCGTACTGGGCGACCGCTTCCTTCTCCTCGGCAATCTCGAGCGCCTTGATGGAGACGGTGACCTTGCGGGCGCGCTTGTCGAACAGCGTCACGCGGGCGTCGAACTTGTCGCCGACGGTGAAGCGCTCGGCGCGCTGCTCGGCGCGGTCGCGCGAGAGCTCGGAGCGCTTGACGAAGGAGGTGAGGTCTGTGCCGACGATCTTCACGTCGAGGCCGGCATCCTGCACGCCGGTCACCTCGCAGGTGACGACCGAGCCCTTCTTGAGGTCGCCCGCCTGGGCGAAGGGATCGCCCTGCAGCTGCTTGATGCCAAGGGAGATGCGCTCCTTCTCGACATCCACGTCGAGCACGACGGCGCTCACCGTGTCGCCCTTCTTGTATTCCTCGATCACCTGCTCGCCCGGACGGTTCCAGTCGAGATCGGAGAGGTGGACCATGCCGTCGACATCGCCGTCGAGGCCGAGGAAGAGGCCGAACTCGGTCTTGTTCTTGACTTCGCCTTCGACCGTCGAGCCGACCGGATGGCGCTCGGCGAACGCCTCCCACGGATTGGCGAGCGTCTGCTTCAGGCCGAGCGAGATGCGGCGCTTGACGGGGTCGACCTCGAGGATCGCGACTTCCACTTCCTGCGAGGTGGAGACGATCTTGCCCGGATGCAGGTTCTTCTTGGTCCAGGACATCTCGGAGACGTGCACAAGGCCCTCGATGCCGGGCTCGAGCTCCACGAACGCGCCGTAGTCGGTGATGTTGGTGACGCGGCCCTTGACCTTGGTGCCGACCGGATACTTCGCCTCGATCCCTTCCCACGGATCGCCCTGCAGCTGCTTCATGCCGAGCGAGATGCGGTGGGTCTCGTGGTTGATCTTGATGATCTTGACCTTGACGGTCTGGCCGATCGAGAGAACCTCGGATGGATGGTTCACGCGGCGCCAGGCAATGTCGGTGACGTGCAGCAAGCCGTCGATGCCGCCGAGATCGACGAACGCGCCGTAGTCGGTGATGTTCTTGACGACGCCGTCGACGACCTGACCTTCCTCGAGGCTGGAGACGAGCTCCTGACGCTGGCCAGCGCGCGTCTCTTCCAGCACCGTGCGGCGGGAGACGACGATGTTGCCGCGGCGGCGGTCCATCTTCAGGATCTGGAACGGCTGCTGATTGTGCATCAGCGGGCCGATGTCGCGGATCGGGCGGATGTCGACCTGGCTGCGCGGCAGGAAGGCAACGGCGCCGTCGAGATCGACGGTGTAGCCGCCCTTCACCTGATTGAAGATCACGCCGGTGACCTTCTCGTTGTTCTGGAACGCCTTCTCGAGACGGACCCAGGATTCCTCACGCCGCGCCTTGTCGCGCGACAGCACCGCTTCACCGAGTGCGTTCTCGATGCGGTCGAGATAGACCTCGACCTCGTCGCCGATCTTCAGGCTCGAGTCGCGGCCCGGCCCGGCAAATTCCTTCAAGGGCACGCGGCCCTCGGTCTTCAATCCGATGTCGATGACGGCAATGTCTTTCTCGATCGCAACGACCTTGCCCTTGACGACGGACCCTTCCTGCATCTCGGCGCGGCCGAAGGATTCCTCCAGCAGGGCGGCAAAGTCCTCCCGGGTGGGATGGGTAGCGGTAGCAGGCATTCAGACTCCTCAAACGGCAAAAAGGGTGCGGGCGGTGCCGCACCCCAGCCAATCATGCGCGGCGGACGATCTTCAGGACCTCCCGGAATGCCGCCTCTATATCCAAGTCGGTGGTATCGAGCAAGACAGCATCCGGCGCGGGTTTCAGCGGTGCCGCGCTACGCCCAGAATCCCGCTCGTCGCGCCGGCGGATATCGGCAAGCACTTGATCGAAGCGGAGATTCTCGCCTCGCGCGAGAAGCTCCTGATGGCGGCGGGCGGCGCGGACCTCGGGCGTCGCGGTTACGAAAATCTTCACCTCGGCTTCGGGCGCGATCACGGTGCCGGTGTCGCGGCCGTCGAGCACAGCGCCGCCGGGCCGGCGGGCGAAGTCCTGCTGCAGCTTGAGGAGGGCCGCGCGGACCTCCGGGATCGCGGCCACGCGCGAGGCGGCTTCGCCGAGTGCGGCGCCCGAGAGCCGACCGCGGTCCAGCGCAGCGAGGTCGACGTCGCGGGCGGCGGCGCTTGCCGCCTCGACGTCGTCGGGCGAACGGCCTTCCGCCAGCACGCGCTCGGCGACGGAGCGATAGAGGAGGCCGGTGTCGAGGTGCGGCACCTTGAGGTGTTCGGCAAGCCGCCGCGCGAGCGTGCCTTTGCCGGATGCCGCCGGGCCATCGATGGTGACGATCATGGCAATGCCGCCATTTGAGCATGAACGATCATGGCGCTTTGAGCTGATGTCCATTTTTTATCTTTGCGCATGATCTTATCCGAAAAGTCTGCAACTTTTCGGGATCATGCGCCGATCTCGGCGCCGAGCGAGCTCATCAGCTCGGCGAAGCCGGGGAAGCTCGTGGCGACGAACGAGGCGTCGTCGACCGCCACCGGCTTGTCGCTGGCAAGGCCCATGACAAGAAAGCTCATGGCGATGCGATGGTCCATGTGGGTCACGACGGTGCCGCCGCCTTTGGCGCGGCCGCGGCCACGCACGATGAGGTCGTCGCCCGCGATCTCATGCTCGACACCATTCGCGGCAAGTCCGGCGGCGATGGCCGCGAGGCGGTCGGATTCCTTCACGCGCAGCTCGGCAAGACCGCGCAGGCGCGTCTCGCCTTCGGCGAAGGCCGCCGCCACCGCCAGCACCGGATATTCGTCGATCATCGACGGCGCGCGAGCCGCCGGCACGTCAACACCGCGCAGCGACGACGCGCGCACGCGTAGGTCGACGACCGGCTCGCCGCCCTCGTCGCGGCGGTCGATCTCCTCGATACTTGCGCCCATCTCGCGCAGCGTCGCGTAGAGGCCGGCGCGCAAGGGGTTCGCGAGCACGCCTTCGAGGATCAGTTCGGAGCCCGGCACGATCAACGCGGCGACCAGCGGAAATGCCGCCGATGAAGGATCGGCGGGGACCACGATCTTCTGCGGCGTAAGCTCGGGACGACCCCTGAGCGAAATGCGGCGTCCGTGCGCGCCCTGCTTCGTCACGGAAATTTCCGCGCCGAAGTGGCGCAGCATGCGCTCGGTGTGATCGCGGGTCGCTTCCTTCTCGATCAGCGTCGTCTCGCCAGGGGCGGCGAGCCCACACAGGAGCACCGCCGATTTCACCTGCGCGGAGGGAACGGGGCTCTCATAATCGATGGGGATCGGATCCTGCGCGCCGCGCAGGCGAATGGGCAGGCGGCCGCCCTCGCTTTCCTCGACGACCGAGACGCCCATGCGGACGAGCGGCTCCAGCACGCGGCGCATCGGGCGCTTGCGCAGGCTCGCATCACCGTCGAAGGTCGCCTCGATCGGATGGCCAGCGACGACGCCCATGGCGAGCCGGGTGCCGGTGCCGGCATTGCCGAAGTCGAGGACCCCGGCCGGCTGCAGGAGCGTCCCGATGCCGGCGCCGCGAATCGTCCACGCGCCGGGGCCGCGGCGCTCGAGCGCGCCGCCGAGTGCCGCGCAGGCGCGCACCGTCGCGAGCACGTCCTCGCCTTCCAGCAGCCCCTCGATCTCGCTCGCGCCCACGGTTAACAGACCGACAAGCAGTGCCCGATGCGAGATGGACTTGTCTCCCGGCACGCGGGCGCGACCGCGGAGCGAACCGCCGCGCCGGCCGGCGAGCGGCATCTGCGCCGTCCCGGGGGCGGCTGCGCCAACCATTGCTTCTGTGCGGTTTTTCTGCATTCGGCGCGAGGCTGTAGCACGCGCGCCCTAGGCGCGTCACGGACGCGGGGGCCTTGCGAATTCGACCTTGACAGCTACATGCGTGCGGGTCATGGAGGCACCCATTTTCCAAATCCATGGAGCAAGCGCGGTGGCGAAGCCTGACCTTGGCTTCAAGCGAGTTTGCGGGAATTGCGGGACGAAGTTCTATGACTTCGGCCGCAGCCCGATCATCTGTCCCAAGTGCGGGACGGTCTATGCGGTGACCGGCGCGGCGCGTGCCGCGGCGCGACCGGAACCCGCCGCGGAGGCCGAAGAGGCGGAGGTCGCGCCCGCGGGCGCGGAGATCATCTCCCTCGAGGAGGCCGAGGCGGAGACCACCGGCAAGAAGAAGAAGCCGGTGACCGCCGATGTCGACGTCGATACCGACGACGACGTCGAGGTCGAGGGCGGCGACGAGGACGATACCTTCCTCGAAGAGGAGGAAGAGGAATCGGGCGACGTCTCCGACATCATCGGCGAGAAGCTCGAGGAAGACCGCGAAAGCTGACGCCCTTGAGGCCGGCGCGGCCTTGTGCTTGAACCGGCGAGCTCAGCAAGACCCTGGAGAAACGGCCGTTTCCCAATCGGCCGCAGGGCTTGTCCGGCGTGGAATGGGGCCATAGCTCAGTTGGGAGAGCGCTTGAATGGCATTCAAGAGGTCGGCGGTTCGACTCCGCCTGGCTCCACCAGCCTTCGCCGCAGCATCGACCGGGCGCGGCGCAAGCTATTGATCGGCCAAGAACCCCGCTCTTGAAGCGGCCCGGCAGAACCCCATATTTCGCTTGAACCGGAGACCGGAACGGCTGCCGGTTCCGGGGTGCCATACCGGGCCCCGCAAAGTCGCTTGCAAGAGGACTTTGCGCGTCATGTCGCGGATTCCCTCGCTGTCGAGCCCGTTTCTCCTGGGCTTCGACGAAATCGAGCGGGCGCTCGACCGGGTCGTCAAGAGCGCGGACGGCTTTCCGCCGTACAATATCGAACGGCTGGCGCGCGAAGGCGACAAACCGGAACGGTTGCGCATCACGCTCGCGGTCGCCGGCTTTTCCCGCGACGACCTTGAAATCACGGTCGAGGACAACGAACTCGTGATCCGGGGCCGCCAGGAGCCCGACAACAACGAGCGCGTCTTTCTCCATCGCGGCATCGCCGCGCGCCAATTCCAGCGCACCTTCGTGCTGGCGGACGGCATGGAGGTGACAGGGGCCGAACTGAAGGACGGCCTGCTGCTGATCGATCTGGAGCGGCCGGAAACCGCCAGGGCGCCGCGGCGAATTCAGATCGCGACGCCGAAGTCGACGTAACGCAGGCGAGTGAGGAGTACCGACATGATCAAGACGATCGAGAAGAAGAACGATATCGAACTCACGCCGGAAGCCTTCGCCGTGCTCGGCGACGGCGAGATCGCCTATGTGCGTCCGATTCTGTCCGACGAAGTGAGGACGCTGTATCCGCAGGCGCCGAAGCTCGCGCCGGGCCTGAAGCTGTTCTCGCTGCACGCGGCCGACGGCACGCCGATCATGATCACCGACAGCCGCGAGGCGGCGGAAGCGAACGCGCGCGAGCACGAGCTCGCCACGGTGAGCGTGCACTAAGTTTTGCGCGTGATCCCTCGGGTCGAGCCCGAGGGCATGCTTTTCCGAAAACCGGTTCCCACTTTTCGGGATCACGCGCTAGGCGCAATCCTGAAAGAACGGAGTTTCAATCGCCGCCCGGAGAGATCCGGGCGGCGATTGTATTTTCGCGCACAAATCAGGCGGCGTGGCTTTCCGCGGGCGCGGTGAGCAGCGCGCGCAGCGCATCGGCATCGTGGGCGTTGCGCAGCTTCTCCGCCATCTTCTCGTCGCGCAGGAGACGTGCGATGCGGGCGAGCGCCTTCAGGTGATCGGCGCCCGCGCCTTCGGGCGCGAGCAGCAGGAAGATCAGATCGACGGGCTCGCCGTCGAGCGCTTCGAAATCGACGGGCTTTTCCAGCCGCGCGAACAGCCCGAACAAACGATCCAGTTTGGCGAGCTTGCCGTGCGGAATCGCGACGCCATGACCGACGCCCGTGGAGCCGAGCCGTTCGCGCTGCAGGAGCGTCTCGAAAATCTCGCGCTCCGGCACGCCGCAATGCTCCGCCGCGCGCGCGGCGAGCTCCTGCAGCGCCTGTTTCTTGTTCTTCACCTTGAGCGCGGGCAAAATCGTCTGCGCGCCGAGAAGATCCATAAGCGACATGCGGTGAATTCCGTTGCGGAACGCAGGCGAAGCGGTGCTTCCGGGCTCCGAAGGCGCGGGACCATAGGAGCCGGGCCTGGTCGGGTCAATGGCTGACTTTGGAAGAAATCAAAGGCGCTCGATTCGCCCGATGCGCCCGTCATTTCGTTGATACAGGTTATTCACACGGCCGCCATCCGAATCGCTCAAGGCGTGCAGCGAATCTCTTGCCCGCCGCTCACGCGGTCGCGTCGGAGTGCTGCTTTTCGCGGCGGCGCTGCACGGACGAGGGAATGCGCATGGACTCGCGGTACTTCGCGACGGTGCGGCGCGCAATTTCGATGCCGGCTTCGCGCAGGCGCTGCACGATCGTGTCGTCCGACAGGATGGCGTCGGGCATTTCCGCATCGATCATCTGCTTGATGCGGTGACGCACGGCCTCGGACGAGTGCGCCTCGCCGTAGCCGGTCGCCGGAATGGCGGACGAGAAGAAGTATTTCAGCTCGAAGATGCCGCGCGGCGTCGCCATGTACTTGTTGGCGGTGACGCGCGAGACGGTGGACTCGTGCATGCCGATGGCGTCGGCCACCATGCGCAGGTTCAACGGCCGCAGGTGCTGCACGCCGTAGGCGAGAAACGCATCCTGCTGGCGCACGATCTCGGTCGCGACCTTCAGGATGGTGCGGGCGCGCTGGTCGAGCGCACGCGTGAGCCAGGTCGCGGTCTGCAGGCATTCCGAGAGGAACGTCTTCTCCTTGTCGCTCATGGCATTCTTGGAGACCTGCGCATAATAGCTCTGGTTGACGAGCACGCGGGGGAGCGTGTCGCTGTTGAGTTCAACCGCCCAGCTACCGTCGGGGTTTGCGCGCACGAACACGTCCGGGACGATCGGCTGCACGACGCCGCCGCCGAAGGCGAGGCCCGGCTTCGGATTGAGGCGGCGGATCTCGGCGATCATGTCCTTCAGGTCGTCGTCATCGATGCCGCACATCCGCTTCAGCTCGGCGAATTCGCGCTTGGCCAGAAGATCGAGGTGCTGGATCAGCGCCTGCATGGCGGGGTCGTAGCGGTCGCGCTCCTTGAGCTGAAGCGCCAGGCATTCGGCAAGGTCGCGCGCGCAGACGCCGGGCGGATCGAAGGTCTGCAGGACCGAGAGCACCTTCTCGACCTCTTCCACCGGCGCGCCGAGCTTTTCGGCGATCGCGGGAAGGTCGCCGCGCACGTAGCCAGCCTCGTCGACGAGATCGATCAGGTGCTGGCCGATGATGCGCTGCACCGGGTCGGTGATTGCGAGCGTCAATTGCCGTGCAAGATGCTCGGCGAGCGAGGTCTCGGCGGAAACGAAGGATTCAAGATTGTAGTCGTCGCCTACCGCGCCGCCGGCGCCGACGCCGGCCCATTCGGAATAACCCGGCGTCTGTAGCGGCTGCGCGGATGTGCCGGTCTCCGTCTTGTCGTCGGGGAACTCGTTCTCAAGATTGGTCTCGAAGCGGTCCTCGATCTCGCCGCGCGTCGGCTCGATCTGCCGATTTTCCCAATCGTCGTTGCCGGCATCGTCGCCCGCAACGTCTCCGCTCGCTTCCTGCTCCGCGGGGCGCTGCGCCTCGTCGCGCTCGAGCAGCGGATTGCGTTCCAGCTCGGCTTCCACATAGGAGACGAGGTCGAGGCTCGACAGCTGCAGGAGCTTGATCGCCTGCATGAGCTGCGGCGTCATGACCAGCGACTGGCTCTGCTTGAGCTGCAGCTTCTGCGACAGGGCCATCAGGCGCTCCGCCGTGGCTCGTGCGGGTTCGTCATTCGTCTTGCCGTCCGACTCGTGGCGCGCGAATCAAAGCCGGAATTCCTCGCCAAGATAGACCTTGCGGACCTTCTCGCTCTCGACGATCTCGTCCGGCCCGCCTTCCATCAGGATCGACCCCGAATGCACGATATAGGCGCGGTCGACGAGGCCGAGCGTCTCGCGCACGTTGTGATCGGTGATCAGGACGCCGATGCCGCGCCGCGTGAGATGCCGCACGAGCGCCTGAATATCGCCGACGGCGATGGGGTCGATGCCGGCGAACGGCTCGTCGAGCAGCATGAACGAGGGGCGCGTCGCGAGCGCGCGGGCAATTTCCACGCGGCGGCGCTCGCCGCCGGAGAGCGCGATCGCCGGCGAGCGGCGCACGCGCTCGATGTCGAACTCCTGCAGCAGGCGATCGAGCTGTTCTTCGCGCGCGGCGCGGTCGGGCTCGACCGCTTCCAGCACCGCGCGAATGTTGTTCTCCACGGTCAGCCCGCGGAAGATCGAGGGCTCCTGCGGCAGATAGCCGATGCCGAGGCGCGCACGGCGATACATAGGCAGCGACGTCACGTCATGGCCATCGAGGACGATCTCGCCTGCATCGGCCTTGATGAGGCCGACGATCATGTAGAACGCGGTGGTCTTGCCGGCGCCGTTGGGACCGAGGAGGCCGACGGCCTCGCCACGGCGCAGGCCGATCGAAACGTCGTTGACGACACGGCGGCCGCCGAAACTCTTGACGAGGCCGACCGCGAGCAGCGTGCCTTCGTGCGCGGCGGGCCGGGGCGATGCTTTCGGCTTGCGGGGTGCGGCCGGCGGCGGCTCGGGCGCAAGGCTCAGTTCCTGCACCTGCCTGAGCGCCTGAATCGTCCGTAATTCCTGGAAGACGCGCGATTGCTCCGCCGGGCGCGCTTCGGCCGCGGGGCGCGGGGCGCGGGGCTCGGCGGCGGGCCGCAGTTCGTGAACCGGCGCCTTTTGCGCGGGCGCGGCGGTCCGGCCGGGACGCGGGGCGTCCGGCGCGGATCGAAGCTCCTGCACGGTGCGCCGCCCCAGACCGGAGCGAGACTCGCCGGCCGCTCTCGGTTCGTTTACCGGCGGGCGCTCCAACGACTGGGGGGTGCTCGCCGTATCCAGCCGCCAAGCATCGGCGAGCGAGCCGGTCGTGCCGTCACGCTGCTGCTTGGAGCGAAGCCAGGACAGGACTTTCCGCACGGGTCCCTTGCGTGTTGCGGTGCAACTGCACCTCGGGGGCCTATATTCCGTCCTTCGGTGAGTGGCAACGCGACGGCAGTTTCTTGGTTATGCCGGCCCGAAGCACCCCGCCCAACCAAGATATTGATCGATTTTGCTTATTTTTGCGAGCCGGACTTCTTCTGGTCGATGCTCGAGGGGACAAACAGGCCCTGCACGCGCTGGCTGCCGCCCTTGGCTCCGGCTTCCAGCTTGGAATGGCCGGTCTGCAGGTCCACCACGAGCCGGTCTCCCCGCATGATGTTGGGACCCTGGCTCAGGACGACGTTGCCGGTGATCGTGGCGGTATTCGTCCGCATATCGAAAACGCCGGCGTCACCGGTCGCCTTCTGGTCCTTGTTGGTGATGATGACGCCGCCGAGCGCTTCGAGCCGACGGATGCGCTGGGCCGGATCGTTGCGGGCGGGCTGCTGGCCGGCGGGCGGGGTCGGCGCCGCGGCGCTCTTGCCGCTCTCGCGCAGCGACCCCTCGTAGTGGACCTTCAGCTCGCGGGCCCGCATCGTGGAGTCGCCCTGCTTCACGACGACGTTGCCGCTGAAGACCGCGTAGCGGTCCTTGTCGATGATCTCCAGCGAGTTCGCCTCGATGTGCACGGGCTCGTCGCGGTCACGCGAGAAACCCTGGAAGGCGCTCGGCAGATTGGCGGAGCCGCCTTTCGCGGCGGGCGTGCCTTGCGCGGCCGCACCGGCCACCCCTGCCGCGCTCGCCGCGGCAATCGCCGCCATCAGAACCGGAGCCAGAAGCAATCTCATTGCGCGGCCTGCACCTTGCTCGCGTCGTCGGGCGGCATGCGCAGCGTCATGCGGACGGTGTCGAAACGTACACGGTCGCCGTGATCGAGAATCTCGACGCGCTCTGCCTGCAGGCTGCCGTCCGGAAACACCGCGGACACCGGATTGTCGGTGACGATCCTGCCCTTCTTCACCTCCACGAATGCGTCGTTCAGCATCACCTGATAGCCGCCGGTCGCATGGATCTCGATCCCTTCGGTGAGCGTGAGGCTGCCGGCCTTCATGTCATAGACGCCGCGCAACGCACGCAACTCGGTTTCGCCTCGATTGGCGAGCTCGACCTGACCGCGGATCGCCCTGAGCTCGATGACGCTCGGCTGGCCAAGATCCTGCGACGCCGATTCTGCCGTCAGCGAATAGGGCCGGCGATCCTGCGTGAAGCCGGACAGTTTCGGCGCGTCGATCGTGAGTTTGTTGTCGGTGATGGAGATGCGGCCGAACTCGGTGTCAATTCCCCGGTAGAACCGCAGCGGGTCGAGCCAGAGGAAAAGCGCGATCAGGGCCAGCCCGCCGAGCGCCAGCGACGGCAGCGCCCAGCGCAGGATGCGTACGCGGCGGCTGTGGCGCCGCGCGGAGCGAAACGCATGATCGCGGTCGCGCCGCCCGGGCGGCGTGCCGTCAATGATCATTGCCGCTGGATGGCGCGATAGGTGGGCCCGGCTCATATTTGCTCTCAGTGCGAGCCTTTGGAGCGGATAATTGCGGCTTTCCCGCGAAACGCGGTCCTGATTCGGCGCCCCAAATTGAAGCGGGAACCGTCGGGGCGCAACCCGGACCGGCTCAGGAATGGGCGAAAATGTCTTCCTCGGCGAAGCCGGCGAGGTCGAGCCGGGCGCGGGTCGGCAGGAACTTGAAGCATTCGGCGGCAAGCTGCGCCCGGCCCTCACGGACCAGCATGGCGTCGAGACGCTCCTTCAGCGCATGCAGATGTAGGACGTCGGAGGCGGCGTAGGCGACCTGGGCGTCGGTCAGGGTCTCGGCGCCCCAGTCGGAGCTCTGCTGCTGCTTGGAGAGGTCGAGGCCGAGGAGTTCCTTGGCGAGGTCCTTGAGGCCGTGCCTGTCGGTGTAGGTCCGCGCGAGGCGCGAGGCGATCTTGGTGCAATAGACCGGCTCCGGCATCACGCCGAAGGCGTTGTAGAGGACGGCGATGTCGAAGCGGGCGTAGTGAAACAGCTTCACACGCTTCGGGTCAGACAGGAGCTTGACGATGTTCGGCGCCTCGGTGTCGCCAAGCGGCATCTGCACGACGTCGGCCGAGCCGTCGCCCCCCGAAAGCTGCACCACGCACAGGCGGTCGCGCTTCGGGTTGAGGCCGAGTGTCTCGGTGTCGATCGCCACGACGGCGCCGAACTGGGAGATATCCGAAAGGTCGCCGCGGTGCAGACGGATGGTCATCGGCGGACACTAGCGAAAAGGGATGTATGAATCGTAGCCCCGCCGCCTGCAAATGGTGCCCAGGAGAGGACTCGAACCTCCACGGCTGTTAACCACTGGTACCTGAAACCAGCGCGTCTACCAATTCCGCCACCTGGGCCCCGTCGGGTCAGGCCGTGTAGGTAGGGTGCGGGGTCATGCCTTGTCAATTGAGGGCGCGTCCAAAGGCGCGTCCATGACGCGCCTTTACGGCCTCGGGGCCTTCGAGTATCGCAGAACGGCCCGCGGCAGCCGGGCTTGAGGACAGGGAAGCAGTATGACGGCGGTTCCGGACGATCGTCTCGTCACGATCTTTGGCGGCTCCGGCTTCATCGGCCGCCATGTGGTGCGGGCGCTGGCAAAGCGCGGCTGGCGCATCCGGGTCGCCGTGCGGCGGCCGGACCTCGCCTTCCACCTGCAGCCGCTCGGACGCGTCGGGCAGATCCACGCGGTGCAGGCGAACCTGCGGTCGGAGGAGTCCATCGCGCGCTCGGCCGAGGGCGCGGACGCGATCGTGAACCTCGTCGGCATTCTCTACGAAAAAGGGCGGCAGCGGTTTGACGCGGTGCAGGCGCAGGGCGCCGCTGCCGTCGCGCGGGTCGCCAGGGACAAGGGCGCGCGGCTCGTGCACATCTCGGCGATCGGCGCGGCCCCGGAGTCGCGGTCGCAATACGCGCGCACGAAGGCTGCAGCCGAGAAAGCCGTGTTCGAGCACGTGCCAGAGGCGGTGGTCTTCCGTCCGTCGATCGCGTTCGGGCCGGAGGACGACTTCTTCAACAAGTTCGCGGCGATAGCGCGCATCTCGCCGGTCCTGCCGCTGATCGGCGGCGGCAAGACGCGCTTTCAGCCGGTGTTCGCCGGCGACGTGGCGGCGGCGGTCGACGCCGCGCTCGAAGGCCGCGCGAAGCCCGGCACGATCTATGAGCTCGGCGGACCGGAGGTGAAGACGTTCGAGGAACTGATGCTCATGACGCTCGCCGAGACGGGGCGCAAGCGGCTGCTCGTGCCGATCCCGTTCGCGCTCGCGCGCGTGCAGGCGTTCTTCCTCGAATGGCTGCCGAAGCCATTGCTCACACGCGATCAGGTCACGCTGCTGCAGTCCGACAACGTGGTTTCGCCGGAGGCCGAGCGCGAGGGCCGCACGCTGAAGGCGCTCGGCGTCTCGCCGACTGCGCTTGAGGCGATCCTGCCGACCTATCTCTCGCGCTTCCGCAAGGCGGGGCAGTTCTCGCGGTCGTTTGCTTGATCGTTTGAAGTTAGCGCATCCCGGCGTCATTGCGAGCGAAGCGAAGCAATCCAGCCGCCGATAAACTAGATTGCTTCGGCGCTGCGCGCCTCGCAATGACAGCAAGTCAGCCGACGAGATAAAGCCCGGCGAGGCCGAGGCCGCCGACGACGATGCGCCAGAGCGCGAACACGGCGAAGCCGTTGCGCGACACGAAATCGAGGAGCGAGCGCACGACGAGGATCGCCGCGCAAAACGCAGCGACGAAGCCGAGCAGGATCAGAAGCCCGTCGTCGAACGACAGCAACGCGCGGTTCTTGAAGAGGTCATAGACGAAGGCGCCGAGCATCGTCGGCATCGCCAGAAAAAACGAGAACTCCGCCGCCGCGCGGCGCTCGCAGCCGAGGAGCAGCGCGCCGACGATGGTCGAGCCCGAGCGCGACATGCCGGGAATGAGCGCGAGCGTCTGGAAGAGGCCGATCTTCAGCGCCACCATAGGCGGGAATTGCATCGCGTCACTGTATTTCGGCGCGATCTGCATGCGGTCGATGAAGAAGAGAATGACGCCGCCGATAATCAGTGTCGTGCAGATAAGCGCCGGCGTCTCGAACAGCACGCTCTTGATGAAACCGTGAAACGTCGCGCCGATGATCGCGGCCGGCAGAAACGCGATGACGATGCCGATGGCGAAGCGGCGGGCGGCCGGGTCGGTCGGCAGGGCAAGCGCCACGCGCCAGAGCTTCGCGAAGTAAAGGACGACGACGGCGAGGATCGACCCGAGCTGGATCAGGACCTCGAAGGTGCGGCCGGGGCTGCGGAAGCCGAGGAAGTGGCCGGCCAGCAACAGGTGGGCGGTGGAGGAGACGGGAATGAACTCGGTCAGGCCCTCGAGCAGGCCGAGGAGCACGGCTTCGATCAGCGCGCCGAGGGTCATGGATTGCTTTCCGGCTGCGTTTCGGCAATTCGACGGTTGCAGGAGGCGAATCGGGCGGCCATGCTGGCGCGGCGCCTGCGGCTTCGCAATCGGATTCGCGGACGACTTCGCCGCAGGATCGCCGTCTTTCGCAGCATGTTGCCTGCCGTCCTCGGGGAACCCGGCCGATGCAATTGATCCACCATCGCCTGTGTCCGCATTCGCGCTTCATTCGCGTGGCGCTCGCAGAATACGGAATCGCGCCTGAGCTCGTCGACGAGCCGGTGTGGGAGCGGCGGGAGGAATTCCTCGCGGTCAACCCGGCGGGGACGACGCCGGTCCTGATCGACGACGGCATCACCGTGCCGGGCGCGATGGTGATCGCCGAATACATCGACGAGAAGATCGGGCTCGAGCGCGGCAACCAGCGGCTGATGCCGGGCGGACTCGAGGCGCGGGTCGAGACGCGGCGGCTCACGCACTGGTTCAACGACAAGTTCTTCGCGGAAGTCACCGACTATCTGGTGCAGGAGAAGATCTTCAAGCGGCACCTGCCGGCCGCCGCCGGCGGCGGGCCGCCGGACTCCTCGGCGATCCGCGCGGCGCGCGCCAATATCCGCTATCATCTCGACTATATTGGCTGGCTCCTGCGGGAGCGGAACTGGCTCGCGTGCGAGCGGATGACCTATGCGGACATCGCCGCCGCCGCGCACCTGTCCACCGCCGACTATCTGGGTGACGTGCCGTGGGACAAGAACGAGAGCGCGAAGAACTGGTACGCGCGGATGAAGTCGCGCCCGGCGTTCCGCCCGCTGCTCGTGGAGGGCCTGCCCGGCATGAGCCCGCCGGCGAGCTACGCCGATCTCGACTTCTAGATCTGCAGGCGCTGAAGGCGGCGCTCGCGGAACGCGCGCGGGCGGAAGGCTTCGACGCGTTCGGAGTCACGCGCGCCGACGCCATCGAGCGCAAGGCGCCGCACCTGCACGACTGGATCGACGCCGGCGCGCACGGCGACATGGACTGGATGGCGCGGACGCGGGAGCGGCGCGCCGATCCGCGCGTACTGTGGCCGGACGTGAAGCGGGTCGTCGTGCTCGGGCTGAACTACGGGCCGGACGAGAACCCGCTCGCGCTGCTTGAGGCGCGCACGCGCGGCGCGATCTCGGTCTATGCGCGCGGCGACGACTACCACGATCTCATCAAGGGCAAGCTCAAGCGCATCGCACAGTGGCTGGTCGCGAAGACCGCGAGCGAGCTCAAGGTCTTCGTCGACACCGCGCCGGTGATGGAGAAGCCGCTGGCCGAAACCGCCGGGCTCGGCTGGCAGGGCAAGCACACGAACCTTGTCTCGCGCGCGCATGGTTCGTGGCTCTTTCTCGGCGTGCTCTTCACCAATCTCGAACTGCCGGAGGACGCGCCGGAGACCGACCATTGCGGCTCCTGCCGCGCCTGCGTCGACACCTGCCCGACGCAGGCGTTTCCGGCGCCGTACCGGCTCGATGCGCGGCGCTGCATTTCGTATCTCACGATCGAGCACAAGGGGCCGATCCCGCGCGAGCTGCGCGCGGCGATGGGCAACCGCATCTATGGCTGCGACGATTGCTTGGCCGTCTGCCCGTGGAACAAGTTCGCGCAGGCGGGACGCGAAGCGAAGCTTGCCGCACGCGCGGAGAACCGCGCGCCGGAGCTGCGCGAGCTCCTGCCGCTCGACGACGCAGGCTTCCGCGCGCGCTTTGCGAAAAGCCCAATCAAGCGCACAGGCCGCGACCGATTCCTGCGCAACGTCCTGATCGCGGCCGGCAACAGCGGCGAGCGGTCGCTTGCCGGCGAGGTCGAGCGCCTACTCGACGACCCCTCGCCGCTCGTGCGGGGTGCGGCGGTGTGGGCACTGTCGCGATTGCTGGATCGCGCTGACTTTTCATCGCTCGTAAGCACGCACAGGCAGCGCGAGGCCGATCCTGGCGTGACCGAAGAATGGGAAGCGGGCAGCACCTAATCCGCTCATTCCCGCGCAAGCGGGAATCCAGAGCAGCTTGTGCTTTCGATTGCAGCCCCTGGGTCCCCGCTTTCGCGGGGACGAACGGGCCGTATTAGCTGCCTTGCGACTCGATCAGCTCTTCGATCGTACGGAGCAGCCGCTCAATGTCCTCCGGGCGCGAGAGGCGGTGGTCGCCGTCCTTCACGAGCGTCAGCACTACGTCGTCCTGCGCCAGACAGGAGACGAGCTTCATCGCATGGGAATAGGGCACGTCGGGGTCCTGCACGCCCTGCAGCACGCGCACGGGACAGCCGACCGCGATCGGGCCGTTGAGCAGGAGGTGTTTCCTGCCGTCCTCGATCAGCGCGCGGGTGATCGGATAGGGGTCCTCGCTATAGGCAGAGGGCCGCTGCCAACTTCCCGTCTCCTCGATCTGCCGCTTTACCTCGGGCGGAAACTGCGCCCACATCAGCGCCTCGGTGAAATCCGGCGCCGGGGCGATCAGCATGAGCCCCGCGAGCATCGCGTTCGGCGCCGGCCGCTTCGCCAGCGCGCGGGCGAGCAGGAGCGCGATCCAGCCACCCATCGACGAGCCGACGACGATCTGCGGCCCGCTCGCCTGCGTCTCGAACACCGCGATCGCCTCTTCCAGCCAGCGCGAGATCGTCCCGTCCTCGAAGCGGCCGCCCGACTCGCCGTGGCCGGAATAGTCAAAGCGGACACAGGCGCGGCCGCCTTTCGCCGCGTGCGCCGCCAGCGCCTCAGCCTTGGTGCCGCGCATGTCGGAATTGAAGCCGCCGAGCCAGAAGATGCCGGGTGCGGCACCCGCCTGCTTGCGCACGGCAATGCGGCGCGCGCTTGCCCCTGTTCCGACGTCGATCCGGGAAAGTTCATCACCCATTGTTGCACGGGGTTACGACGCGCATTCTCCGCGTGCAACTGCCTTGCCGCCGCCGCAAGTGGCGTCTAGAAGCCCGACCGTGCAAACGATTCCCGTCGACGACGCAGCGAAACCGCTCACCGTGGTGCAGGTCATTCCCGACCTGCAGGCGGGTGGCGCCGGCATGAGCGTCGTGCAGGTCGCGGAGGCGCTCGTCGAGCACGGCCACCGCGCGGTGGTCGTGTCCGAAGGCGGCCGCATGGAGAGCGACCTTGAGCGCATCGGGGCGACGTTCGTGCGCCTTCCCGTCGCGTCGAAGAACCCCTCGCAGATCGTCATCAATGCGCGGAGGATCGCGGCGATCGCCCGGGAGGAGCACGCCGACCTGCTGCATGCGCAGAGCCGCGCGCCGGCGTGGAGCTGCCTGCTCGCCGGAAAGCTCGCGTCGATTCCCTATGTCGCGACCTGCGACAATCTCTATCGCGAACAGAACCCGCTGAAACGATTCTACAACAGCGCGATCATGCGCGGCGCGCGGGTGATCGCACTCGGCAGCGGCCTCGGTCGCATGATCGAGGAACGCTACGGCACGCCGCACGAGAAGATCGCGGTCGTCGATCGCGGCGTCGATCTCGCGGTGTTCGACCGCGCGCAGGTGAGCGCGGAGCGCATCGAGAAGCTCGCGCGCAACTGGGGGCTGAACGCGGGCGACCGCGTCGTGCTCTTGCCCGGACGGCTCACGCGCCGGAAGGGCGCGGACGTCCTCGTCGCCGCGGCGCAGCGGCTGCGGGAGGCGGGCTTGCGCAACTTCGTCTGCGTGCTCGCGGGCGAGGAGCAGCAGGGTACGCGCTTTGCCTCGGAATTATGGGACCGCGTGCACCAGTCGGAGCTTGCGGACTACGTGCGCGTCGTCGGCCATTGCCGCGACATGCCGGCCGCCTATGCGCTCGCGGACATCGCCGCGTCGACCGTGCTGCCGCCAGGCGGGCCACAGCGCGCCATGCTGGAAGCCCAAGCCATGGGCACGCCGGTGGTCGTCTCCGACGCAGGCGGACGCGACGAGATCGTGCTGGCGCCCCCGTTCACGGCGGAGGACCGGGCCTCGGGCCTGCTCTACCCCGCGGGCAACCCTGTGGAATTGGCGCAGGCGCTGTTCAAGGTGCTGGCCATGGGCGCCCCCGCCCGGGCGGCCATGGGCCGCAACGGCCGGGCCTTCGTCGCCGCCCGCTATTCGCGGAAGGCGTTTACTGAACGGGTGCTCTCCATTTACGCCGAAGTGGCCACAGCCGGCCGCACCGCCGGTCATTGACTTGCACGGCGTTTCTTTCAATCCTGCGCCTTCGTTTCGCGGGGCCGGCAGCCCCGCGAAACCGTTCCGCAACTGAAAGAGGAGAAGACACCCATTCGCCGTCCGATGAGAGCCGCGCCGCCGGTCCAGAAAGATGGGCCGCGCGTCAATGAAGAAATCCGCATCCGTGAGGTGCAGCTGATCGACCACGAAGGAAACAATCGCGGCGTGGTCCCGACCCACGAAGCCATCACCCTCGCCCGGGAGGCCGGTCTCGACCTGGTCGAGATCTCCCCGAACACCAGTCCCCCGGTCGCCAAGATTCTCGACTACGGCAAGTTCAAGTTTCAGGCGCAGAAGAAAGCCGCCGAAGCACGCAAGAAACAGAAGACCGTCGAGGTCAAAGAGATCAAGCTCCGGCCCGGCATCGACACCCACGACTACGAAGTAAAAATGCGCTCCATGAAGCGCTTCTTCGAGGAGGGCGACAAGGTGAAGGTCACCTTGCGCTTCCGCGGTCGCGAGATGGCGCACCAGGACCTCGGCTACAAGCTGTTGCAGCGGGTGCGCGAGGACGTGGCGCCGGTCGCCAAGGTGGAAGCGGAGCCGATGTCGGAAGGCCGCCAGATCGTGATGATCCTGGCGCCGCGATAGAACATCCGATCCCGTGCGACGCCGGCTTCGGCCGGCGTCGGCTTTTCAGGACTGCCGGATTCTCAGCTGGCCGCAGCCAGCTTGCGCTGCTGCTTGCGCCTTTGCGCCCGCGCCGCCCAGGCAAGGCTGCCAAGCGCGTGGGTGCCGACGGGCCACGGCTTATTGACGCCGCTCACCACGGAAACCAGCTTCTGGACCCGCCGGCGCGCGATTTCCGCGGGCGGCCGCGAAACGAAAAGGTCGGCATGGAACAGGCCGTCGGATTCGCGGCCGCGCGGGTCGAGCCCGCGCGCTTCGACGGCTTTGATCGTGGCCTCCATCTCGTCGAAGTTCGCAAACCGGCGCTGCACGAAGGTTGCCGCCTCGAAGCGCTCGGTCTCCAGCCCGAGGGTCGCGAGCGTTGCCGCGATGTCGTCGTAGGGAAACATGCGCAGCACAAAGGAGGCGACCCAGGCCGGCCGCCCGAGGCGGGCCAGCTTCGTCAGCCGCTTGAAGGTCTTGCTGGTGACGTAGCCGACGCAGCCGGTGGAGACGACGAGGTCCACGGCGGCCAGCGCGTTCGCCTGTTCCGGGCTCGGGTCGTTCGCTTCGAGGTCGAGCGGCAGGGCGAGATCCATGGTTCCCGCCTGCTCGCCGTAGCGAACGGCGCTCTCGGAGGGATCGAGGCCGATGACGCGCACGCGCGGGTGCTTCGGCCATGCCTGGTAGAAGTGCCGGTCGAGCTCCAGCATCGCGTCGCTCGAAAGCGGCTTCATGGCGGGGTCGGTATAGCGCTCGCGCAGGGCGTCGTAGCGGAGCGCGTATTTCATCAGCGCGCCGTTCAGGCCGTAGGAACAGCCGAGGTCGAGGACGGTGACGGGCTCGTCCTGGGTTTCTGCGCGGGCTCGAATCAGTTGTTCGAAGACCGGCTGGGCGACGTGGGGGATGATGTAGTCGAGCTGACCAAGTACCCGGAAGTATTCGCGGGGGTCCTTGTCGAGATATATCTGACTGAAATCGTACTTAATTTCGTTGAGATCAGAATAGCTTCGCTCAGAACGCATGGAAATTCCTCCGGATTGCCGTCCGTCTAATGACTCCGTCAGGCGGGGTGATCGATTTTTGTGCAGTGCGAAAAATTATACTATCCGAGGCCGGCCGAGACAACCTTCGGCCGCAATCTAATCGGGCAGCAGGGGCGATTCCGCTGTTGAAAATTGTGCGGGCTCGCCCTATCACCCGCGTTTCTCCGGATGGCCCGGCTCGAAAGGGCATGCCGTGGCGATCCGACCGCTCGAGAAACCCGGCCGCATATGCGGCCTTCAACATTCAAAGGAAGAGCAAAATGCCCAAGCTGAAGACGAAGTCCGGTGCGAAGAAGCGCTTCAAGCTCTCCGCGTCGGGCAAGGTGATCGCCGGACAGGCGGGCAAGCGCCACGGCATGATCAAGCGCACCAACAAGCAGATCCGCAATCTGCGCGGGACGCGAGCCGTCTCGGAATCCGACAGCGTGGCTGTACGGAAATACTATCTGCCGTACGGCTGAACCAGACCTGACGCATTCGAGGAGTCCGAGCAATGGCCCGCGTAAAACGCGGCGTGACGTCTCACGCCAAGCACAAGAAGGTTTTCAAGGCCGCCAAAGGCTTTTACGGCCGGCGCAAGAACACGGTCCGCGCCGCCAAGGCCGCGGTCGACCGCGCCAACCAGTACGCCTACCGCGACCGCAAGGTGAAGAAGCGCACGTTCCGCGCGCTCTGGATCCAGCGCATCAACGCGGCGGTCCGCCAGGAAGGGCTGACCTACGGTCGATTTATCAACGGCCTCGGCAAGGCCGGGGTCGCGGTCGACCGCAAGGTGCTCGCGGACATCGCGCTGCGCGAACCGCAAGCCTTCAAGGTTCTGGTCGACAAGGCCCGCGCCGCACTCGTCTGAGTGTGGCCTGCCGAGGCCGAGCTGGAGCGGGGCGCCCTTGGGCGCCGCGCCGCTCGCGTTCGGGTATAGAAGGGCAAAGGATTCGACCATGTCCGACCTGAAGAAACTGGAAGCCGAACTCTTGGGGGCCGTCGCCGCCGCCGGCGACGAGGCGGCGCTGGAAGCCGTGCGCGTCGCCGCGCTCGGCAAGAAGGGCTCGGTATCCGAACTCCTGAAGACGCTGGGCGCAATGACGCCGGTGGAGCGCAAGGAGAAAGGCCCCCTCATCAACGGCCTCAAGGACAAGGTGACGGAGGCGATCACGGCCAGGCGCGACGCGTTGCGCAAGGCGGCGATGCGCCAGCAGCTTGCCGCTGACACGGTGGACGTCACCTTGCCGGTGCGGGCGGCACCGGCGGAGCGCGGGCGCATTCATCCGGTGAGCCAGGTGATCGACGAGATCACGGCGATCTTCGCCGACATGGGCTTCGCCGTCGCCGAAGGGCCGGACATCGAGACCGACTTCTACAATTTTACCGCGCTCAACTTCCCGCCGGATCATCCGGCACGGGACATGCACGATACCTTCTTCTTCAATCCGAAGCCCGACGGCGAGCGGCTCCTGCTGCGCACGCACACCTCGCCGGTGCAGATCCGCACGATGCAGGCGCAGAAGCCCCCGATCAAAGTGGTCATCCCCGGCCGCACCTACCGCTGCGACTCGGACCAGACGCACACGCCGATGTTCCATCAGGTCGAGGGACTCGTGATCGACAAGTCCTCGCACCTCGGCCACCTGAAATGGATTCTCGCCGAGTTCTGCAAGGCGTTCTTCGAGGTGGACGACGTGAAGATGCGCTTTCGGCCGTCGTTCTTCCCGTTCACCGAGCCGTCGATGGAAGTGGACATCCAGTGCGACCGCTCAGGCGGCGAGGTGCGCTTCGGCGAGGGCAATGACTGGCTGGAGATTCTCGGCTGCGGGATGGTGCATCCGAACGTACTCAGGAACGTCGGGCTCGATCCGGACGAGTACCAGGGCTTTGCCTGGGGCATGGGGATCGACCGCATCGCCATGCTGAAATACGGGATGCCGGACCTGCGCGCGTTCTTCGAAGCGGACGTCCGCTGGCTTCGGCACTACGGCTTCCGGCCGCTCGACTTCCCCACACTTGCGGGCGGACTCAGCATTTGACGGCGAGCGCCATGAGAAACCGGATCGACGAGACCTTGCACGCCGCCCTCACCCGCAATTGGGAAGAGCGGCTGGCAAAGAACTATCTCGACGCGTTGCAGAAAAGCGAGGAGTCGGTCCCTGCCTATATCAACGACGTGTTCCAGCGCGTCGATGCGAAGGGCACCGCGCTCGTCACCTATGTGGCGATGATGATCGCGGGGCTCGGCATCTGTGCGCCGCTGGTGGCCAAGCATCCCTACGAAGAGGCGATCGTGATCGCGCAGATCTCGGCATTCCTGCTGATCGCGATCGGCTGCCTGCGGTGTCTTTCCGTCTTCGGGCGGCCCGGCGTCGCTCCGGGAGCGAAGGAGACGCTGCAGCAGCTCGAGCGCGAACTCATCATCCGCCAGGAGCTCTACCGCATCTGCCATCGCGCCGCGATTATCTTCACACTGACCGCCTTCATCAGCATGCCGGTCATGCTGCTGTGGCAGCCGGAACTCTGAATGAGAACACGACAGACCGGATTCGGACGGCGCCCATGAAGTTCACCCTCTCCTGGCTGAAGAAGCATCTCGACACGGGCGCCTCGCTCGAGGAGATCGTCGACAAGCTGACGATGATCGGCCTCGAAGTGGAATCGGTCGAGGACCGGGCGAAGGCGCTTGCGCCGTTCACGGTGGCGAAGGTGATCTCCGCGGAGAAGCACCCCAACGCCGACCGGCTCAAGGTCTGCATGGTCGATACGGGCGCCGGCGCGCCGGTGCAGGTCGTGTGCGGCGCGCCGAATGCGCGCGCCGGCCTGAAGAGCGTGTTCGCCGCACCCGGCACCTACATCCCCGGCAAGAAGATCACGCTCGGCGTCGGCAAGATCCGCGACGTGGAAAGCCGCGGCATGCTGGTGTCGGAAGCGGAGCTCATGCTGTCCGACAACCACGACGGCATCATCGAGCTCGGCGAGGACGCGCCGGTCGGCAAGCCGTTCGCCGCGCTCATGGGGCTCGACGATGCCGTGCTCGACGTCGCGGTGACGCCGAACCGCGCCGACTGCCTCGGTGTGAGCGGGATCGCCCGCGATCTCGCGGCGGCGCGTCTCGGCGACCTCAAGGACAAGCCGATCAAACCGATCCCCGGCAAGTTCCCCTGCCCGGTCAAGGTGAAGCTCGAGTTCGGCGCGACGCCGTCGCTGTGTCCGGCGTTCGCGCTGCGGCTGATCCGCGGCGTGAAGAACGGGCCGTCGCCCGATTGGGCGCAGCAGAAGCTGCGCGCGATCGGGCTCCGGCCGATCAATGCGCTCGTCGACATCACCAACCTGCTCACCTACGACCGCGCACGGCCGCTGCACGTGTTCGATGCGGCGAAAGTGAAGGGCGACCTCGTGGTGCGGCGGGCGAAGCCGGGCGAGAAGTTGCTCGCGCTCGACGGCCGCACCTACGAGCTCGATCCCGACATCTGCGTGATCGCGGACGGGCGGGGCGTTGAATCGCTCGCCGGCATCATGGGCGGCGAGGAGAGCGGCGTTTCGGAGTCGACCACCGACGTGCTCGTCGAATCCGCGCTGTGGGAGCCGGCGAACATCGCGCAGACCGGGCGCAAGCTCGGCATCGTCTCGGATGCGCGCTTCCGCTTTGAGCGCGGCGTCGATCCGCAGTTCACGCTGCCGGGGCTGGAGCTCGCCACCCAGCTCATCCTCGAAATGTGCGGCGGCGAGCCGTCGGAAGTGGTGCTGGCGGGCGAGATTCCCGACAGCAGCCGGGTGATCGATTTTCCGCTCGGCCACGTGAAGAAGCTCTCGGGGCTTGAAGCCAGCGCCACCGAGACACGGCGTGCGCTGGAGGCGCTCGGCTGCGTCGTCGCGGGTGCAGGCGAGACGGTCAAGGTCTCGCCACCGTCGTGGCGCGCGGACATCGAGGGCAAGGCCGACCTTGTGGAAGAAGTGGTGCGCATCCTCGGCGTCGAGCGCGTGCCGTCGACGCCGTTCGAGCGCGGCGAGGCCGCGCGCAAGCCCGTGCTCACGACGATCCAGAAGCGGACGCGGGCGGCGAAGCGGGCGCTCGCGGCGAACGGCCTCGTCGAGGCCGTGACCTGGTCCTTCATCAGCAAGCCGCAGACGGAGCTGTTCGGCGGCGGCAATGCCGCGCTCGCGCTCGCCAATCCGATCGCGGCGGAGCTTTCCGACATGCGGCCGAGCCTCGTGCCCGGGCTCGCGCTCGCGGCGCAGAAGAACGCCGACCGCGGCTTCGCGGACGTGGCGCTGTTCGAAGTCGGGCAGATTTTCGCGGGCGACCGGCCCGAGGATCAGCTCACGGCGGCGACCACCGTCCGGCGCGGGGCTGCGAAGGCCGCGGCAACGGGCCGGCATTGGTCCGGCTCGGCCGGCGCCGTGGACGCGTTCGACGCCAAGGCCGATGCCCTCGCGGTGCTCGCGGCCGCCGGCGCGCCGGTGGAGAAACTGCAGATCGTGCCGGGCGGGCCGGAATTCCTGCATCCGGGGCGCTCGGGGAAGATCCAGCTCGGTCCCAAGCTTATATTGGGCTGGTTCGGCGAATTGCATCCGGCGACGCTGGAAGCGCTCGACGTGGAGGGACCGATCGCGGTGAGCGAGGTGATCCTCGAACGCATCCCCGAGCCGAAAGCGCGGCCGACGCGGACCAAGCCGAAGCTCGAGCTGTCGCCGTTCCAGCCGGTCTCGCGCGACTTCGCGTTCGTGGTGGATCGCGGTGTCACGGCCGATGCGGTCGTGCGCGCGGCGGAAAGCGCGGACAAGGCTCTGATCGTCGCCGTCGATGTGTTCGACCTCTACGAGGGCAAGGGCATCGAAGCGGGCAAGAAGTCGATCGCGATCGCCGTCACGCTGCAGCCGCGCGAGAAGACGCTGACCGACGCGGAGATCGACGCGGTCGCGGCGAAGATCGTCGCGGAAGTGACGAAGCGCACGAGTGCCGTGCTGCGGGCCTAAGCCGGCAGCAGATCGGCATAGGCGAAGCTGTCGCGTTCGACGGTCTCGCCGACCGTGACGGCAATCGGCTTGCGCAGCATCGGCCCGGCGGTGACGAAAGTGTGGAATTCGCCGTTCTCGCCGCAGGGATCGATGCCGTCCGGCAATTCGCCGAGCAGGCTCGCGTCGAAGCGGCGGCCCGCGAACGACGCCGGCAGCTTGCCCAGGTCGACGCTGACCAGATGCCCCTCTACGCCCGCGGCTAGCATTTCGCGGGCAAGCGCCAGCGTGGGACGCTGCCAGAGTGGGAAGACCGCCTGCATGCCGATCTTCGCCAACTGCGCCTCACGATAGGCGCGGATGTCCTCGAGGAAGAGATCGCCGAAGACGACGTGGGTGACGCCCGCCGCCTTCGCCTGCGCCATCGCGGCAGCCATTCTCGCCTCGTAGGTTTCGTTGGGACAGGGAAACGGAATCCGCACGACCTGCGCCGCGAGCCCAGTGGATTCGAGTTGCGCGAGGAGCAGTGCTTCGCGCACGCCGTGCATGCTGACGCGCGCAAAGTTCTCGGTGACGGTGGTCAGCGCGCCGACGATCTCGAACTCGCCGGCCAAGCGCACCGCATGCAGCGCCCAGGCGCTGTCCTTGCCGCTCGACCAGGCGATCAGCGCGCGCGGCTTTCCCGCCATTCGAAATCAACGCTTTTTCTGCGCGGGGACGGCGCGCTGCGCCGTGCTTGCCGCCGTGAGCCGGCGGATCGCCGCGTCGGCCGCGCGCTCGCCAGAAATCCAGGCCCCCGCGACGGTGCCGTACCAGGATTCATGCAGCGCCTCGCCGGCGAAGAAGATGCGATCGTGCGCGGGCTCGGCGAGCAGCCGGCGGTTCGCGCTGCTGCCGGGCGCGGCCACCGAGGTACCGCCGAGAATCCACGGCTCGCGCGACCAGCGCACGGCTTCGGCGCGGCCGATCTCCTTGCGCGCGTCGGCGCCGAAGTGGGAAGCGAGGAGATCGCCCACGAAGGCGAGCATCGCCGCCTCGCCGGCATCGGCCATCTCGCGGCCGAAGCGGCCGGTGAACTCGGCATAGGCGAAATCGGCGCTGCCGACACGGCCGACGAGTGAAACCGTGCGGGCATCCGCAGCCTTGAAGACGATCCGCTGGTCGGCGCCGAAGTTGAACGGATTGCCCGGCAACTGAAACACCAGCCGGTCGCGCGTGCCGAGCGCGAGGCCGGCGAGCGCATCGGCCGTGCGCTTCGGCAAGGCCGGCTCGAAGCGGATCAGGCCGGCGTTCAGCGCGTTCGTGGAGACGGTGACGATCACGGCGTTCGCGCGCACGCTGCCGCGCGATGTCTCGACGGTGATCGAGCCGCGGCCGCGCGTGTCGATGCGGACCACCGGCGCGTCGAGCTCGACCTTGACCGGTTTCGCCGCGGCCGCAAGCAGCTGCCCGAGCCCGCCGCGGCAGGCGAACTCGTCGCGCTGCTCCTCGGCACGGGCGAAATCGACCGTCGAGACTTCTTCGAGGTCCTTCGAGGTCATGAGCGGCCCGAGCACGAAGGCGACGGTCGCCTGCCATTCGCCGAGGTCGGGCAAGGTGCGGGCGGCGGCGAGATCGAGACCGGCCTCGCCGGCCGCGGTGATCGCGCGGCTCGCGCGATGGAGTGCTGCGGTGAAGCTGTCGTATTCATGGTCGCGCGCCTCGCGCTGCCCGACATAGAGGCGGCGGAACGGCGCCGGCTCGTAGAAATCGACCCCGGCGAGACGCCCGAGCGCCACCAGCGGATTGCGGCCGGACGCCGAGATGCGCTGGGCGCCGCGATCATGGGCGATGCCGAGGCGGCCGCGGTCGGTCCAGATGCGCCCGCCGATGCGGTTGCCCGCTTCGAACACCGCGTAGCTCCGCCCGGCCGAGGCGACGCGGCGCGCGGCCGCGATTCCAGCAGCGCCCGCGCCGACGATGGCGACATCGACATCGCCGGAAACGGAGAGCTGCACCGCCGGCTGGGAGAGTACGGGCGCCGCAGAAAACGCGGCAACGCCCGCAAGGAAACCTCGGCGACTAAAATTTTTCATCGGGCGTTAACCACGAGAGCAAGTTTCCGCAAAGACTTTCAGCGGGATTCGCCGGGCGAGCCCGGCAAGCGAAACCTCGGGGAAACTAGCCCCGCCCTATCCTCGCCGGAAGAGTAAAACGCGGAGGGGACCACAAGCGGGTCCGGGTCGTTGTAATGGGTGACCGGTTCCTCGGTCTGCTGGGGCAGCGGATCGTCCGCTATCTCGAGACGCCGTCGCCGGGCTACGAGCCGTTCACGGCGAGCGACCCCGCGGCGCTCAGCAACTGCCTGCAGCCGGGCGACGTGCTGCTGGTCGAAGGCAACAGCCGCGTTGCCGGCGTCATCAAGTACCTCACGCAGTCCACCTGGTCGCACTCGGCGCTTTACGTCGGCGACCGGCTCGGCAGCAAAACCGAGGACGGCGAGCCGCACGTGCTCGTCGAAGCGATGCTCGGCGAGGGCGTGATCTCGGCACCGCTGTCGAAATACGCGATCTATCACACGCGCGTGTGCCGGCCGCTCGGGCTCACCGAATACGACCGCGACACGGTCGTGAGCTATATGATCGAGCGGCTCGGCTGCGACTACGACGTGAAGAATATCCTCGATCTCATCCGCTATCTCGTGCCGATGCCCATTCCCGCGCGGCTGCGCCGCCGCATGATCGCGCTCGGTTCCGGCGATCCGACGAAGGCGATCTGCTCGACCCTGATCGCGCAGGCGTTCGAGCAGGTGCGCTACCCGATCCTGCCGAAGATCGAGCTGATCGAGAGCCGCGAGACGCGGCGCGAGATCCTGCACATCCGCCACCACTCGCTCTACACCCCGCGCGATTTCGACATCTCGCCGTTCTTCGAGGTGGTGAAGCCGACGATCAGGGCCGGCTTCGACTACAAGAAGATGCGCTGGGCGCACCTGCCGAAACGGCCGCGGCCGGAGCCGCGGCCCGATCCGCGGCAGCCCGCGGACGCGAAATCGCCGCCGACCGCTCCCGAACTGCCGGCAGCGGCCAAGGAAAGCGCCGTCGAGGCAATGCTGCGCACCTGAGCCGCATCGGGGACGTTGGGCGCAATTCCGCCGCGAATAATCGCTCTTTCAGGCGGCGAATGGCATCCTATCTATGGGTGCCGCGCCCACCGGAATTCCGTCTCCATGATCGACGACATCATCCAGGCCTTCGCGCAGACGTTCTCCCCGCCGCTGCGCCGGATCCTCCTGAAGGCCATCGCGGCGGCCGTGCTCCTCTTTCTCGTGCTCGGCGTGATCCTGCAGGCGGTGCTCGCGAATTTCGTGTCGCTGCCGCAGCCGTTCGAGACGGCGCTCGCGATCGCCACCGGGCTCGGCATGATCGCCGGCGCAATCTACCTGATGGGGCCGATCAGCTCGCTGATCGGCGCGCTCTTTCTCGACGACGTCGCCGAGGAAGTGGAACGGACGAATTTCCCCGCCGACCCGGTGGGGCGGCCGCTGCCGATCGCGCAGTCGCTCGTGCTGTCGGTAAAGTTCTTCGGCGTGGTGCTTTTGGTGAACTTCCTCGCGCTCTTGATGCTGCTGGTTCCCGGCATCAATATCGCGGCATTCTTCGTCGCCAACGGCTATCTCCTCGGCCGCGAATATTTCGAGCTTGCGGCGATGCGCTATCGCCCGGCGGAAGAGGCAAAGGCGCTGCGGCGGGAGAACGCCGTGCGCGTCTTCCTCGCCGGGCTTGCGATCGCGAGCGTCGTCGTGGTGCCGGTCTTGAACCTCATCACGCCGATCTTCGCCACCGCGCTCATGGTGCGTGTGCACAAGCGGCTGTCGCCGACACGGGAATTGATCGAGCCGGCGGGGAGATAGCTGCTCTGATTTCGGTCGTCCCCGTGGAAGCGGGGACCCATGAACACATCCCGTGCCGCACGGTCCCACGCGGTGTTCATGGGTCCCGGCTCTCGCTTCGCTCGGCCGGGACGACGTTGTTGATTTTCACACCCGCTTCTCCGGCCAGCGGCAGAGGTCGTTGATCAAGCACTTCGGGCAGTCGGGCGCGCGGGCCTTGCACACATAGCGGCCGTGCAGGATCAGCCAATGGTGGGCGTGATGCTTGTAGCGGTCGGGGACGACCGCCTGCAGCCCGTCCTCCACCTCGCGCGGCGTCTTGCCGGGCGCCAAGCCGGTGCGGTTGGCGACGCGGAACAGGTGCGTGTCGACGGCGATCGTCGGCTCGCCGAAGGCGATGTTGAGGACGACGTTCGCGGTCTTGCGGCCGACGCCGGGCAGCGCTTCCAGCGCCTCGCGCGAGCGCGGCACCTGCCCGCCATGCTCGGCGACGAGGCGCTCGGTGAGCGCGATCACGTTCTTCGCCTTGTTGCGGTAGAGACCGATGGTCTTGATCGCCTCGCGCAGCTTGTTCTCGCCGAGCGCGAGCATCTTCTGCGGCGTGTCGACCCTGGCGAAGAGCGGCCGCGTCGCCTTGTTCACGCCGGCGTCGGTCGCCTGCGCGGACAGGACAACCGCCACGAGTAGCGTGTAAGGGTTGACGTGCTCGAGCTCGCCTTTGGGCTGGGGATTGGCCTTGGCGAAGCGGCGGAACGCCTCCGCCACCTCGGCGGAACTCCAGGGTTTCACGCGCTTCGCGCGTGCTGCCGGTTTTTTCGGCATCGCCCGCCCCGGCTTTTTCGCGGAAACCGCCTGCCTTCTCCCCATTCTTCTCCTATATTGACGCGGCATGGCTGAGACCACCCATTTCCCCGCGCAATCCACGGAGCCGACGCTCTATGCGGCGACGCTGCGGCCGCACCGCTCGCTGTCGCCGGCGGGCTTCGTTGCGGTGATGGCGGTCGTAGCCGGCGTGAGCTTCGCCGCGGGGATCGCGTTCCTGCTGATGGGGGCGTGGCCGATCTTCGGCTTCTTCGGGCTCGACGTGGCACTCGTTTATTTCGCGTTCCGGGCGAGCTTCCGTGCGGCGCGCGCCTACGAGGACATCCATGTGACGCCGAGCCGGCTCCTGGTGCGGCAGGTCTCCGCGCACGGCGAGGCGCGGGAGAACGTCAGCAATCCGCGCTGGGTTCGGGTCGAGACAGAGCGTGACGAGGATTACGGCATGACCCGGCTCGCGCTGATCTCGCGCGGGGTGCCGCTGGTGATCGGCGCGTTCCTCGGGCCGCGGCAGCGAGAAGAGGTCGCCGACGGGCTCACGGCGGCGCTGGCGACGGCGAAGCGGTAATTCGTCCCCTCATGGTGAGGAGCCCTTTCGCCCATCCTTCGAGACGCCGCGCACGCAAGTCGGCTTTAGCCGACTTGCGAATTGTATACTGCCGATCTCGGGTAAACCCGAGATCGGAGCGCGGCTCCTCAGGATGAGGGCGAAAGGGCGTCTCGAACCATGAGGGCGGGGAACCGTGGAATCGGGTGGTGCGGCCGGCCCGCTTCTGATTTGCTTGCCCCATGAACCTGCATCAAACCCTTGCATCCAGGCAGTTGGCGCGGCCGCAGCGCGGCCCCGCCAATGCCGACTATGAAACCGTGCAGCGCGCGATCGCCTTCGTCTCCGAGAACTACCGCGATCAGCCCGACATCGAGGCGATGGCGAAAGCCGCGGGCACCACGCCGCGCGCGCTCAACGAGCTGTTCCGCCGCTGGTGCGGCCTGACGCCGAAGGATTTTCTCGCCGCGGTCACGGTCGAGCACGCGCGGTCCCTCTTGCGTGACTCGCACAGCATCCTCGACGCGAGCTACGAGCTCGGGCTTTCCGGCCCCGGCCGGCTGCACGACCTCTTCGTCACGCACGAGGCGATGTCGCCCGGCGAATGGAAAAGCGGCGGACAGGGCCTCACCATTTATTTTGGTTTTCACGCTTCGCCGTTCGGCACCGCGCTCATCATGGCGACGGAGCGCGGGCTGTGCCGGCTCGCCTTCGCCGACGCGGGCGAGGAAGCGGCGGTGCTCGACGAGTTGCGGGCATACTGGCCGAACGCGCGCTATGTCGAGGACACGGCGCGCACTAAAGCCTATGCGCGGCGGATTTTCGATCCTTCGCAGTGGAAGAAGGACGCGCCGCTGCGCGTGGTGCTGATCGGCACCGACTTCGAGGTAAAGGTGTGGGAGACGCTGCTCGCGATCCCGCTCGGTCGGGCGACGACCTACTCCGACATCGCGCGCAAGGTCTGCAGCGAAAAGGCGGCGCGCGCCGTCGGTGCGGCCGTCGGCAAGAACCCGGTCGCGTTCGTCGTGCCGTGCCATCGCGTGCTCGGCAAGAACGGCACGCTCACCGGCTATCACTGGGGCCTCACGCGCAAGCGCGCGATGCTCGGCTGGGAAGCCGGACGACTGGCCGTCTGAGATTGCGAAGAATTTTCCGAAACGTTGCGCGGCCGGCGTAAGGCCGCTTCAGGCATTCAAGCAGAACGCCCCGAACCGGCCAGCGGCGGCCGCGTTCGCTCTCCACGACTTTTCGGGACGGTGCAACGTGAGGAGAGCGGAAATGCAACACTCGAAGCAACGATCCGCAAGAACGCGCTTGTGGCCGGTTGCGCTCCTGTCTGCCGGCTGTCTCGTCCTTGCGACTCCAGGCTTTGCGCAGGAAGGCGGACTGGGCGGCGCCGTCGGCGCTGTCGCCGGTGCCGTGGGTGATGCCGCAGGCGCCGTCGGCGGCGCGGTCGGCGGAGCCGACGCGGGCGTCGGTGCGAGCGCCGGCGGCGCGGATGCCGGCGTCGGCGCCAGCGTCGGCGGCGACGGCGTGAGCGCCGGAGGCGGCATTGGCTTCGGCGGAACGAGCGTCGGCTTCGGCGCCAGCATCGGCGGCACCGGCACGAACGCCGGTCTCGGCATCGGTTCGAGCGCGCTTGGCGGGACGACTGCCGGAGTCGGCGCCAGCATCGGCGACACCAGCACGACCGCGGGCGCCTCGCTCGCCAGCGGCCTGTTCGGCGGGCTCTCGCTCGGACTCGGGCTTGGACTGGGTGCGCCGACGGGGCCGGGCGGCCCGACAGGCCCCGGAGGTCTCGGCGGGTTCGCCGGCCTGAGCCCCGCCGGAATCAACGCCGCGCTCTCGGAGCTCAATCTCGTCGAGCGCGTGGCGCTGCGGCGGCGCTGCGTCGAGGTACTGGCGAATCCCGCGCGCTTGCCGAAGGAATCGGTTGCGGTCTGCCGCGTCATCGCATCGCGCTGACGGGACGCAATAGAAGAAGCGCGACCGGGTGCAAGCCCGGCCGCGCTTCATTCTCAAGCAGCAAGGTCAAGCTTCTCTAGCACCGTCGAATCGGCAGCGAGGCGGTAGATGATCGGCACGCCGGTGCCGAGCTCGCGCTTCAGGATGCCCTCAGGCGTGAGCCGCTCCAGCACCATGACGAGCGCACGCAAGCTGTTGCCGTGCGCCGACACCAGCACGCGCTCGCCGCGCAGGACGCGGGGCAGAATCTCCTGCACGAAATAGGGCAGCGCGCGGGCGACGGTGTCCTTCAGGCTTTCGCCGCCGGGCGGCGGGATGTCGTAGGAGCGGCGCCATTTCAGCACCTGCTCGTCGCCCCATTGCTTGCGCGCGTCGTCCTTGTTCATGCCGACGAGATCGCCGTAGTCGCGCTCGTTGAGCGCGAGATTGCGGAAGATGGGAATGCCGGTCTGGCCCATCTCCTCGAGAATGAGATCGAGCGTGCGCTGCGCGCGCTTGAGGTCGGAGGTGAAGGCGACGTCGAACTTCAGACCCTGCGCCTTGAGCTTCTTCCCCGCGGCACGCGCCTCGGCGACGCCGGCTTCGGTGAGGTCCACGTCCTTCCAGCCGGTGAACAGGTTCTTCAGGTTCCATTCACTCTGGCCATGGCGGACGAGGACAAGCAGGCGTTCGGTCATTTTCTTCTTCCCGGTTCAGAAATCGGCGAGGCCAAGCACGTCGGCCATGGAATAGAGGCCGGGCTTCTGCCCCTTGCCCCAGCGCGCAGCGGCGAGCGCGCCGTTCGCGAAGATCGTGCGGTCCTCGGCCCTGTGCACGAGCTCGATGCGCTCGGCGGGGCCGGCGAAGATCACGGAATGCTCGCCGACCACGGTGCCGCCGCGCAGCGTCGCGAAGCCGATGTCGCCGGGCTTGCGCGCGCCGGTGTGACCCTCGCGCGCCGCGACCTTGCGCTTTTCCAGATCGACGCCGCGGCCTTCGGCGGCCGCGCGGCCGAGCAACAGCGCCGTGCCGGAGGGCGCGTCGATCTTCTTGTTGTGATGCATCTCAAGGATTTCGATGTCGAATTCCTCGCCGAGCGTCTTCGCCACGCGCTTCGTCAGCGCCGCCAGCAGATTGACGCCGAGGCTCATGTTGCCGGACTTGACGACAACGGTCTCGCGCGCGGCGGCGGCGATCTTCTGCTCGTCGGCGGCGGCGAGGCCCGTGGTGCCGATCACATGCACGAGCTTCGCCTTGGCCGCGAGCGCGGCAAGGGCGACGGTCGCGGCGGGCACGGTGAAATCGAGGATCGCGTCGGCGTTCTTCACGAGAGGCGCCGGATCGGCGGCGATCTTCACGCCGAGCGGGCCGACGCCCGCAAGCTCGCCCGCATCCTTGCCGACCGCGGCAGAACCCGCGGTCTCGAACGCGCCGGCAACGGCGAAGCCCTTCGCCTCCGTCGCGGCACGGACGAGCGCGCGGCCCATGCGGCCGCCGGCACCGGCGATGAGAAGGCGGATTTCAGCCATGACGGGCTCTAAGTCATTGTTTTTGCGCGTGATCTTTTCCGAAAGCCGGTTCCCACCGTTCGGGATCACGCGCAGGTCCGGGCGGGTATATCGCGGGCGGCAGGCGCGGGGAAGCGAAGGCGCGGTTTATGGTTGCGGCCCTTCGTAGCCCTCGATGATCACGATGTCGGCGTTCGAAATCGGGGCCCGAATCGCCAGCGCGCTCTTGTATTCGGGCGAATGCCAGCAATCGAGGGCCGCCTGATAGCTTGGAAACTCGATCAATACGTTGCGGCTGCGGCTGGTGCCTTCCGGGTTCTCAAACTTACCGCCGCGGACGAGGAAACGGGCGCCGTACTTTTTGAAGGCTGCGGCATTGGCTGCAATGTACTCCTTGTATTTATCGGGATCGCTGACCTCCGCGCGATAGATCCAATATCCCTTTGCCAAAGCTGCCTCCCCCTATTTTGATTTCGATAATGATCCGATCTCCGCGACAATCGCTTCCGCCGCCGCGCGCGGCTCGGGTGCCGCGATCACCGGGCGGGCGACGACGATATGGTCGGCGCCGGACTTGATGGCCTCGGCCGGCGTCATCACCCGCTTCTGGTCGCCGGCGGCCGCGCCGGCGGGGCGCACGCCGGGTGTCACGATCAGGAGCGAGCGGCCGACCTGCGCGCGCAAGCCTGCCGCTTCCACGGGCGAGGCAATCAGGCCGTCGATGCCCGCCTGCTTCGCCTGGTCCGCGCGCCTTCCGACAAGCTCGCGCAAGCCGACCGCATAGCCTGCCTCCTTCACGTCGTTCTCGTCCCAGGAGGTGAGCACGGTGACGCCGAGAATCTTCAGCCCGCTTTGGCCGCGGCCCTCGGCAGCGGCACGCATGGTCTGCGGGAAGGCGTGCACGGTGAGAAAGGTCATGCCGAGCGCGGCCGCGCGTTCAGCGGCGCGCGCCACCGTGTTGCCGATGTCGTGCAGCTTGAGATCGAGAAAGACCTTCTTGCCCGAGCGCGCGAGATCGGCGGCGAAGGGAATGCCGCCGGAGAGCGCAAGCTCGAAGCCGATCTTGTAGAAGGAGACCGCGTCGCCGAGGCGGGCCACCATGCGCTCGGCCTCCTTGAGGCTCGCGAGATCGAGCCCGACGATCAGGCGGTCGCGCGCAGGGATATGCAAGAGCGCCTCAGATTTCCGCTTGGCAGACGGCGATCAGCCGGTTGAGTGACGCACGCAGGAGCTTCGCCACCGCTTCATCCTTCAAGTTGCCGGATTCGTCAAACGCCTGGCCGACGTGGCTGAGCGCCACCTGCTCGGGGATCACGAGGGCATGCAGGCCGGCCTCGAGGATGTAACGCAGGGCGAGGAGCGCGCGCATGCCGCCGAAGCGGCCGTTGGAGGTGGCGCCGATCGCGAAGATGCAGCGCTTGTACGGGTCCTCGCCGCCGGCGCCGCTGCGGGAGACCCAGTCGAGCGTGTTCTTCAGGAGCGGGGGAACGGAGGCGTTGTATTCGGGGGTGGCGATGTAGATGCCGCGGTGCGCGTTCATGAGCGCGCGGAGCTTCTTCGCGTTCTCCGGCACGCCCTTCTGCGCTTCGAGATCGCCGTCGTAGATCGGCAGCGGGTAATCGGCGAGCGAGATCAGCGTGACCTCGGCATCGAGCAGCGCGAGCTCCTTGGTGGCGAGGCCGGCAAGCTGCGCGCTGAAGGAGCCGGTGCGGATCGAGCCCCCGAACACCAGAATGCGCGGCACGGGCATCATTCGCCTAGTCGCCGGCGCGATAGACCCAGACGCGGGCCGGCGGCAGGTTCTTCCAGATGCGCGGCGAGGCGCTGACGCGATAGCGGCGCGAAGGAATCGGTGCGGTCATCGCATAAGTGAACTGCACATAGGGCGCACCGGGGCTGAGTACCCGCATCGCAGCATTCAGGAGCCGCATGCGCACGGTAAGCGGCCGCGTCATCAAGGGCAGGCTGGAGACTACGGCCGCGGCCGGTTCCTTGACGACGCCGGCGAGCGTATCGCCAAGCGCATAGGCGTCGCCCTCGACCACGGTGGCGCCGGGGAACTTGCGGCGGAGCAGGGTGCAGAATTCCGGGTCGTACTCGACGAGCACGAGTCGCTCCGGCGCAATGCCGCGCGCAACCAGCGCTTCCGTGACTGGGCCGGTTCCCGGTCCAAGCTCGATTACCGGCCCCGGTACCGCGGGATCGACCTCGGCCGCCAGCGCGCGCGCAAGCGCGCGGCCGGATGGCGATACGGCACCGACCTTCAACGGATGCTGGAGCCAGGAAGCGATAAAGCGGGCTTCGTCGTTCAGCCGAATCTTGTCCAGCCTGAGCTTTTCGAGACGAAGCTTGTCGAGCCGAAGCTTCGGCTGCCTCTTGGCGGACGCGCGCTGGGTGGAGAGCACGGGAAACTCCAAACGGAGCGGTAATTTACATGGTTCAACGCCGCCGCACCATGATAATCGCGCCACAGGTGCGGCGGTTTGGAGGCAGAGTTCCGTGCTCAATCCCTACTCGAAAAGTTCGCGCATTTTTGCGAAAAATCCCGTGGTTTCCGGCTGGGTATCGGTCGAGCTCTGCTTGTCGAACTCCCGCAGCAGCTCGCGCTGGCGCTTGGTCAGCTTCTGCGGCGTTTCCACCACAACCTGCACATACATGTCGCCGCGGCTCTTGGAGCGCAGGACCGGCATGCCCTTGCTCGCCAACCGGAGGCGCTTGCCGGTCTGCGTGCCCTCCGGGACCTTCACGGCCGTGCGGCCGCCCTCCAGCGTCGGCACCTCGAACTCGCCGCCCAGCGCCGCCGTCACCATGCTGATCGGCACGCGGCAATAGAGGTCGGCACCCTCGCGCTGGAAGATCTCGTGCGGCTTGAGCGACAGGAAAATGTAAAGGTCGCCGGCCGGGCCGCCGCGCATGCCTGCCTCGCCTTCGCCGGCCAGCCGGATGCGCGTGCCGTCCTCGACGCCCGCCGGGATGTTCACCTCGAGCGTGCGCTCGCGCGTGACGCGTCCGGCGCCGCCGCAACTGCTGCACGGCGTCTCGATCACGGAGCCGCGGCCCTGGCAGGTCGGGCAGGTGCGCTCGATGGTGAAGAAACCCTGGGCGTGGCGGATGCGCCCCGAGCCGCTGCAGGCGCGGCACTGGATCGGCTCGGTGCCGGGAGCGGCACCCGTGCCGGAGCAAACTTCGCAGGTGACGTTCGTGGGCAGACGAATCTGCGCGGTCTTGCCGCTGAACGCTTCCTCGAGGGTGATTTCCAGATTGTAACGGAGATCGGCGCCGCGCTCGCGGCCCGAGCTGCGGCCGCGGCGGCCCATGCCGAACAGATCGTCGAAGATGTCGGAGAAGGTCGCGGCGAAGTCGCTGCTGAAGCCATGGGCGTGCGAATTGCCGCCGCCGTCGAAGGCGGCGTGGCCGAAGCGGTCATACGCCGCGCGCTTCTGCTCGTCCTTGAGGACGTCGTAGGCTTCGTTGATCTCCTTGAAGCGGTGCTCGCAGCTTTCGTCGCCCTGATTGCGATCGGGATGCCACTGCATCGCGAGCTTGCGGAAGGCAGACTTGATCTCGTCGTCCCCGCAGCCGCGGGAAACGCCCAGCACTTCGTAGTAGTCCCGCTTCGACATGGTTCAGCTTCGCACTACGAAGAAGCCCCGCCCTCAGATGCGTAAAATGCGATCGGGAGGGCGAGGCTTGCGGTCCTCATTGTTTCACGGCCCATCGAGGCCGCTCAGGCAGATTTCTTCTTGTCGTCGTCGACCTCCGTGAACTCGGCGTCGACCACGTCCTCTTTCTTGTCAGCATCGCCGCCGGGGGCCGAATCGCCGCCGTCGCCACCCTGCTGCTGCGCGGCATACATCGCCTCGCCCAGCTTCATGGAGACCTGCGCGAGCGTCTGTGCCTTCTGCTTGATCGCGTCGGCGTCGTCGCCCTTGAGGGCTTCCTTGAGGTCGGACAGCGCGTTCTCGATCGCCGAGCGGTCGGCATCGCTCACCTTGGAGCCGTGCTCGGCTAGCGCCTTCTCGGTCGTGTGCACGAGCGCGTCGGCATGGTTCTTCGCTTCCACCGCCTCGCGGCGCTTCTTGTCCTCGGCGGCGTGGGCTTCAGCGTCCTTCACCATCTTCTCGATGTCGGCTTCGCTCAAGCCGCCCGAGGCCTGGATGCGAATCTGCTGCTCCTTGCCGGTACCCTTGTCCTTGGCGGACACGTTGACGATGCCGTTCGCGTCGATGTCGAAGGTGACCTCGATCTGCGGCACGCCGCGCGGCGCAGGCGGCAGGCCGACGAGATCGAACTGGCCCAGGAGCTTGTTGTCGGCCGCCATCTCGCGCTCGCCCTGGAAGACGCGGATCGTGACCGCGCCCTGATTGTCCTCGGCGGTCGAGAAGACCTGGCTCTTCTTCGTGGGAATCGTGGTGTTGCGGTCGATCAGCCGCGTGAACACGCCGCCGAGCGTCTCGATGCCGAGCGAGAGCGGCGTCACGTCGAGCAGCAGCACGTCCTTAACGTCGCCCTGCAGGACGCCGGCCTGAATGGCGGCGCCGATCGCCACCACTTCATCGGGGTTGACGCCCTTGTGCGGCTCCTTGCCGAAGAGCTGCTTCACGGCCTCCTGCACCTTCGGCATGCGGGTCATGCCGCCGACGAGGACGACCTCGTTGATCTCGGCCGCCGAGAGCCCCGCGTCCTTGAGCGCGCGCTTGCACGGCTCGACGGTCTTCTGGACGAGGTCGTCGACGAGGGCCTCGAACTTCGCCCGCGTCAGCTTCATCGTCAGGTGCTTAGGGCCGGACTGATCGGCGGTGATGAAGGGCAGGTTGATCTCGGTCTGCGTCGTGGAAGAGAGCTCGATCTTCGCCTTCTCCGCGGCCTCCTTCAGGCGCTGGAGGGCGAGCTTGTCCTTGCGCAGGTCGATGCCCTGCTCTTTCTGGAACTCGTCGGCGAGATAACTGACGAGGCGCATGTCGAAGTCTTCGCCGCCCAGGAACGTGTCGCCGTTCGTGGACTTCACCTCGAACACGCCGTCGCCGATCTCGAGAATGGAAATGTCGAAGGTGCCGCCGCCAAGGTCATAGACGGCGATCGTGCCGGCGGTCTTCTTGTCGAGACCATAGGCGAGCGCGGCCGCGGTCGGCTCGTTGATGATACGGAGCACTTCGAGGCCAGCGATCTTGCCGGCATCCTTGGTCGCCTGACGCTGCGCGTCGTTGAAATAGGCGGGAACGGTGATGACCGCCTTCTCGACCTTCTGGCCGAGATAGGCTTCCGCCGTCTCCTTCATCTTCTGCAGGATGAAGGCGGAAATCTGCGAAGGGGAATATTGGTTCTTGCCGTCGGAAACCCAGGCGTCGCCATTGGAGGCGCGCATAATGGAATAGGGAACGAGCTTCTTGTCCTTCTCCGTCATCGGATCGTCGAAGCGGCGGCCGATCAGCCGCTTGATGGCGAAGAAGGTTTTCTCGGGATTGGTGACGGCCTGGCGTTTGGCGGGCTGGCCGACGAGCCGTTCGCCGTCGTCGGTGAAGGCGACGATCGAGGGCGTGGTGCGCATACCCTCGGCATTCTCGATCACCTTCGGCGTCTTGCCTTCCATGACGGCGACGCACGAATTGGTGGTGCCGAGGTCGATACCGATGACCTTGGACATGTCTGTACCTCATCTTTCCGGCAGGCCGCCCGGGCCCGAACCGGCACCCGGCATAGAGAGGATGGCGGTGCTTCGGCCCCGCTCAGTCCCCTCCACGGCCCCACGCTTGGGGATTCCGCCGCGGCTATACGGCGTTCGCGGTTGATATAGGAGGGGGGGTTCGAGGCCGCAAGCGGGAAAGCCTGTTCGAACGCCGTCAGCGAACGTTAACCGACACGATACCGGCCGGCCGGCAGCTTCAGTCGCTCTCTTCGGGATCGGACGCCGGCGCCGGTTCCGCAGGCCGCTGCCGGCCACTACCCTTGGCGACCGCAACGAGCGCCGGACGCAGGACGCGCTCCCCGATCGCGTAGCCGGTCTGCATCACATCGACGACGGTGCCGCTCGGGACTTCGGCGTTCGGCACCTCATACATCGCCTGATGGAAATTGGGGTCGAACTTCTCGCCCTTGGGATCGACCGGGCGGACACCGTGCTTCTGCAACGCTTTCTGCAGTTCCCGGCTGGTGAGCTCGATGCCGTCGAGCAGCGCCTTGAGGGTGCCGTCGGCGGCCGCGCGCGCTTCCGGATCGACCGCCTCAATCGCGCGCGCGAGATTGTCGGCCACGCCGAGCATGTCGCGCGCGAACCCGGCAATGGCGTAGCTGCGGGTTTCGGCGACCTCGCGCTCGGCGCGCTTGCGCACGTTGTCGGCCTCGGCGGCGGCGCGCAAAAACCGGTCGCGCAGCTCGTCCACCGCGGCGGTGAGCTTGGCGATCTGCTCCTCGGGAGAGGCGGACGCCGCTGCGTCGGGGCCTGCGGATTCGGAAGCGTCGGTCTCGGCCGCGCGTTTCTGCTCGTCAGAATTCGACATCATGGCTCGCGGATCGGAAAATGCAGGCGGGATATCAGGTGGCCAGCGGCAAAAATCAAGGCGGCATTTGCAGATAGCTAATGGAAGCCTGCTTCAACCCCCGAGAATCTTGCTCACCACGCGGGCGGTGTAATCGACCATGGGGACGACCCGCGCATAGTTCAGGCGGGTCGGGCCGATCACGCCAAGCACCCCCAGGATGCGGCCCGCGCCGTCGTGGTAGGGCGCGACGATCGTCGAGGAGCCCGAAAGCGAGAACAGCTTGTTCTCCGAGCCGATGAAGATGCGGAGCCCCTCGCCTTCCTCGGCCTTGCCCAGGAGCTCGATCACCTCTCGCTTGGTCTCGAGGTCGTCGAACAGGAGCCGCACGCGCTCGAGGTCCTGCATGGCCTTGAGGTCTTCCAGCAGCTTCGCCTGACCGCGCACGATCAGCTTGCGCTCGCCGGAATCCCCCCCGGACCAACTGGCGAGGCCTTCAGCTACGATCTTCTGCGTGAGATCGTCGAGCTCTTGGCGCGCGGCGGCGTGCGCTGCCTCCATTTCCGTCTTCAATTCGGCGATCGTTTTGCCGCGGATGCGCGCGTTGAGGAAATTCGTGGCTTCCACGAGCGCGGACGCCGGCAGGCCCGGCGGCAGCGCAAGCAGGCGGTTCTCCACCTGCCCGTCGTCGGACACGAGCACCATCAGCGCGCGGCTGTGATCGAGACCGATGAATTCGAGATGGCGGAGACGCGGATTGGTTTTCGTCGCAGTGACGACGCCGGCGCCGCGGGTGAGGCCGGACAGCAGCGCCGAGGCCTCGTTCAGCACGTGGTCAAGGTTGTCGCCGCGGGCGGCGCGCACCTGCGCCTCGATCTGGCGGCGCTCCTCGCCGGAGAGATCGCCGAACTCCAGGAGCGCATCGACATAGAAGCGCAGGCCGAACTCGGTCGGCAGGCGGCCGGCGCTCGTGTGCGGCGCGTAGATGAGGCCGAGCGCCTCCAGGTCCGCCATGACGTTGCGCACGGAGGCAGGCGACAAGGCGATGGGCAGGACGCGCGAGATGTTGCGCGAACCCACGGGATCGCCGGTCGCGAGATAGCTCTCGACGATGCGGCGGAAGATCTCGCGCGAGCGCTCGTCGAGCTGGGCAAGGCTGACCGAAGTCGCGCCGATCGGAACGTCAACGGACAAGGCTGGCTCCGAACTCCATTCGTCGATGCAATATGGGCCGCCGCAACGCGCCGCCGCAAGGGCTTCCGCGCAGCAGGGCTAACGCTCTTGTCGGGAGTGAATACCGCCCCTACAAGGGCGCGTTTTCAGGAGAACATCATGCGGCCGAGCCGGCGTGCGCCAGATGAAATGCGGAAGGTGAGTTTCGAGCGCGGCCTGCTGCGCCACGCGGAGGGTTCCTGCCTCGTCAAGTTCGGCGACACGCACGTGCTGGTGGCGGCGACGCTCGAAGAGAAGCTGCCGCCTTGGCTCAAGGGGCAGGGCCGCGGCTGGGTGACGGCCGAATACGGCATGCTGCCGCGCGCCACCGGCGACCGCACACGGCGCGAGGCGGCCGCCGGCAAGCAATCGGGACGGACGCTGGAAATCCAGCGGCTGGTCGGCCGGTCGCTGCGCACGGTCACCGATCTCGTGGCGCTCGGCGAGCGGCAGATCACGATCGACTGCGACGTCCTGCAAGCGGACGGCGGCACGCGCACGGCGGCGATCACCGGCGCCTGGATCGCGCTCTATGACTGCATCGCGTGGATGAAGACGCGCAAGATGGTGACGAAGGAGCCGCTGCTCGATCAGGTGGCGGCCGTTTCCTGCGGCGTCTATCAGGGCGAGCCGGTGCTCGATCTCGACTATCCGGAAGACTCGGAAGCGGACACCGACATGAACATCGTCATGACGGGCAAGGGCGGCATCGTCGAAATCCAGGGCACCGCGGAGAAGATTCCGTTCTCCGAGGCGGAGCTCGGCGTGCTGATCGGGCTCGCGCGCAAGGGTGTGGCGCGGCTGATCGAACTGCAGAAGCTTGCGGTCGCGTAAGCGTATGGCGCGCAAGCTCAGCGGCCGCGTCGTCGTTGCCACCCACAATCCCGGCAAGTTGCGCGAATTGCGCGAGCTGCTTTCGCCGTATGGCGTCGAGGCGGTTTCCGCCGGCGAACTGAACCTGCCGGAGCCGGAGGAGACCGGCACGACGTTCGCCGAGAACGCGAGGATCAAGGCGCGCGCCGCGGCGCAAGCGGCGCAGCTCCCGGCGTTCGCGGACGACTCGGGCTTGACGGTCGAGGTGCTCGGCGGCGCGCCGGGCATCCACTCCGCGCGGCTCGCCGGGCCGGACAAGGATTTCGCCCGCACCATGCGCGTGATCGAGGAAAAGCTCGCCGCCGCCGGAGCAATGAAGCCGGAACAGCGGCGGGCGGCGTTCGTCTCGGCGCTTGCGCTCGCCTGGCCCGACGGACACGAAGAGCAGTTCGAGGGCCGCGTCGACGGCACGCTCGTCTGGCCGCCGCGCGGCACGCAGGGCTTCGGCTATGATCCGATGTTCCTGCCGGACGGGCACGCACGAACCTTCGGAGAGATGAGCGCGGAGGAAAAGCACGGCCTGCCGCCGCGCGGCAAAGGTCTGTCGCACCGGGCACGCGCGTTCCTCGCGCTCGCGGCTGCGTGCCTGCAATAGAGGAGGCGATCCATGCAGAAACGCAAGCTCGGCCGCTCGGGAATCGAAATCGCGCCGCTCGTGCTCGGCGGCAACGTGTTCGGCTGGACCGCCGACGAGAAAACCTCGTTCGCCGTCCTCGACGCCTTCACGGCGGAAGGCTTCACCGCGATCGACACGGCGAACTCCTATTCGCGCTGGGTGCCGGGGCATGTCGGCGGCGAGTCGGAGACGATCATCGGCAACTGGCTGAAGGCGCGCGGCAATCGCGACAGGCTGCACATCATCACGAAAGTCGGCAGCGACATGGGCCAGGGGAAGAAGGACCTGAGTGCTGCGCACATCGCGCAGGCCGTCGAGGATTCGCTGCGCCGCCTGCAGACCGACTATCTCGATGTCTATTTCGCGCACTGGCCCGACGAGACGGTGACGCAGGAAGAAACGCTCGGCGCCTTTGCGAAGCTCGTCGCCGCAGGAAAAGTGCGCGCGATCGGCTGCTCGAACCATGACGAGAAGCTCCTCGCCGAAGCATTGAAGATTTCCGCGGCAAAGGGCTGGCCGCGCTACGAGGTGGTGCAGAACGAATACAATCTCTACAGCCGCGGGAAGTTCGAGGGCGCGGTGCAGGAGATCGTGATCCGCGAGGAGCTCGGCAGCATTCCCTATTACGGCCTCGCCTCCGGCTTCCTCACCGGCAAGTACCGTTCCGCGGAGGACGCCGGCAAAAGCCCTCGCGGCAAGGGCGCGCTCAAGTATCTCGACGAGAAGGGCCTCAGCATCCTGGCGGCGATGGACAGGATCGCCGCACGCACGGGCGCCGCGCACGCCGAGATCGCGCTCGCCTGGCTCGCGGCGCAGCCCGGTGTGACGGCGCCGATCGCGTCGGCAACCTCGGTCAAGCAGGTGGAAAGCCTCGCGCGCGGGGCGCGGCTCACGCTCGGAACCGACGACCTCAGGGCGCTCACGAAAGCGGGGTATTAGTCGCCTCATGTGAGGAGCCCCTGCACCTCATCCTGAGGAGCCGCCGCGAAGCGGCGGCGTCTCGAAGGATGCCCCATGAGGCGGTATTCTCGTGACGCGGGGATTTTTGTTTGCCCCGCATGGGTGCTCGCGGCGCTCGCCATGCGGGCGCGAAGGTGCCATATCGGCGCCATGAGCGCCGCTGATTCCGGCTTCGGGGTCTATGTGCATTGGCCGTTCTGCCTGGCCAAATGCCCCTATTGCGACTTCAACAGCCACGTGCGGCACGAGCCGCCGGACGAGGCGCGCTTCGCGCGCACCATCGCCGCGGAACTCGCGCATGCCGCCGCCCGCATCGGGCCGCGCGACGTGACGAGCATCTTCTTCGGCGGCGGCACGCCGTCGCTGATGCAGCCGCAGACGGTCGCGAGCATTCTCGAAGCGATCGCGCGGCACTGGACGCTCAAGAACGACATCGAAATCACCCTGGAGGCGAATCCGACCAGCGTGGAAGCCGAACGCTTCCGCGGCTATCGCGCGGCGGGCGTGAACCGCGTATCGCTCGGCGTGCAGGCGCTCGACGACGCTTCGCTCAAGGCGCTCGGCCGCATGCACACGGCGGATGAGGCGCTCAAGGCCGTGGCCATCGCCAAGAGCGCATTCCCGCGCGTCTCGTTCGATCTGATTTACGCGCGGCCCGGCCAGACGCCGGCAGCATGGCGCGAGGAGCTCACGCGTGCGCTCGCCGAGGACATCGAGCATCACTCGCTCTATCAACTTACCATTGAGGACGGCACGCCGTTCGCCGCGCTCTACCGCGCGGGCAAGCTGAAGGTGCCGGATGCCGACACGGCGCGCGCGCTCTGGGACGTGACGCAGGAAACCTGCGAGGCCGCCGGCTATTTCGCCTACGAGATCTCCAATCATGCGCGGCCCGGCGCGGAGAGCCAACACAATCTCGTCTACTGGCGCTCCGGCGAATATGTGGGCGTCGGGCCCGGCGCGCACGGCCGCATCGAGACGGCGGAAGGCCGCATGGCGACCGCCACCGAGAAGCATCCGGAGCGCTGGCTCGCGCTCGTGGAGGAGCAGGGACACGGCCTCGTCGTCGACGAGCCGCTCGGCGCGATCGAGCGCGCCGACGAATTCCTGCTCATGGGCCTGCGGCTGCGCGAGGGAATCGAGCGCGGGCGGTTCCGCACGCTCGCCGGGCGCGATTTCGATCCGGAGCGCCTGAGCCTTCTCACCGAACAAGGGTTGATCGAGACGACCGACGACGGCCGCCTGCGCGTGACGGCCGGCGGGTTCCCGGTGCTCGACGCGATCGTCGCCGATCTCGCGGCTTAATTTTCCTACAGCGCGATGATTTGAAGTTGGCGCATCGGCGTCATTGCAAGCGAAGCGAAGCAATCCAGCCGACAAGAAACTGGATTGCTTCGGCGCTGCGCGCCTCGCAATGACGGCAACAGACGACTCGACCCGACTTTATCTTGCTCTAGTTGGAGAAGGCGGCGCTGGCAAAGCTCTTCGGCGCCGGGCTGATGACGCGGGCGGAGCCACGCTGAACTTCCATCACGGTCAGGCCACGCTCGGAGGTGCCGTCGGAACGGAAGCGGAAGATGCCGTCGATGCCCTGAAAGCCGGACGGGTTGGTCAGGACCTGCTCGGAAAAGCGGGCGGGTCCCTGCGTCTTCACCAGCGCGGCGACGAGCGAGACCGCGTCATAGGCAAGGCTCGCCGTGCGCGCCGGATCGGAGCCGAAGCGCGCGCGATAGCGCTGCGCGAGCGCGCGGAAGCCGGCGCTGTCGGGCGCCGCGAACCAGGCGCCGGCGAGGTTCGGATCGTTGAAGAGCTTCGGATCATCCCACAGGCCGGTGCCGACGAACTTCAGCCGGCGCGGCGAGACATTGTTGCTCGCCAGCAATTGCACGAGCTGCGGCGTCGTGTCGGCGCTGTCGGCGATCAACACCGTGTCCGCCTGACGCGCGGCATTGGCGATGCGGCGCACGGCATCGGCCATGCGTGCCGGATCGTTGGGGTAATGCTCGAGCGCGACGATGCGGCCGCCGCGCTGCGCGACGGTCTGCTTCAGGTGTCCCTCGACCACCGTGCCGTAAGCGTTGTCGGGCAGGAGCGCGATAAAGGATTTTCTGCCGTTCGCAATCGCGTACTCGGCGATGCGCTCGACGTCGGTCTCGGGCAGGAAGCTCAGGAGATACACGCCGCGCGCGGCGACGTTGGCATCGGTGGAGAAGGCGATCATCGGCACGCCGCGATTGCGCGTCGTCTGCCCCGCGGTCGCAACGCCATGACTGAAGAGCGGGCCGAGCACGATCTCTGCGCCCTCGGTCAGCGCCTGTTCGGCGGCCTGTTGCGCGCCGTGCGCGGTGCCACCGTCGTCCTTGACGATCAGCTGAATGTTCGGATTGGCGAATTCGGCGAGCGCAAGCTCGGCCGCGTTGCGCATCGATTGCGCCGCGGCGCCCGCATTGCCGGACGCGCTTAACGGAAGGATGAGCGCCACGCGCACGCCGGCGGGATTGCCGATCGGCGCCTGCGGGGCGGCCGCAGGCTCTTGCGCGGGATCGCCGAACATCGGCCCGAACGACGGGCCGGATTGGCCGGCGCAGCCGGCAAGGACGAGCGCAAGCATTGCGAAAACACCCGCCGCGCGGCGGGTGACTGCCGACCTCGGTTCGCTTGCCGGCAGGAACCTATGCCAACCCATCCCCACTTCCTCGCCCTGCCCCATACGCGGGCAGGCCCCGTTCGGCGGAATTTGGGGCAGCAGCATGCCTATGTCAAAGTTACGGCTTTGTTGCCTGTGCGTTTTTCCGGAGTTTTCGCCGCTGTTTCCGTTCGCTTGCGGCGGCTAGACTCTGTGCCGCACTCCGAACGAACCGCCATTTCTCCATGCAGCATCGGGCAAAGCCGAAGGAAACGCCGACCGCGCAAGGACTGCGCGCGGAGAAGGTCGAGCTTGAGCCCGGTCTCCATGTGGTGGCGACGCCGATCGGCAATCTCAGCGACGTCACGCTGCGCGCGCTGTCGGTGCTCGCGAGCGCCGATCTCGTACTGTGCGAGGACACGCGCGTCACGCGCAGGCTGCTCGATCATTACGGGCTGCGGCCCTCGCTTCTCGCCTATCACGAACATAACGCGGCAGCGGTGCGGCCGCGCGTGCTGGCGCGGCTGGAGACGGGTGCCGCCGTCGCGCTCGTGTCGGATGCCGGCACGCCGCTGATCTCTGATCCCGGCTACAAGCTGGTCGAAGCGGCGATCGCCGCGGGCCACCGCATTTTTCCGATTCCGGGCGCGTCGGCGCTGCTCGCGGCACTCGTGGCCGCGGGCCTGCCGACGGACCGGTTTCTGTTCGACGGGTTCCTTCCGGCCAAGGCCGGGCAGCGCAAGACGCGCATCGCGGAGCTCACGACGATTCCCGCGACACTCATCCTCTACGAGAGCGGGCCGCGGCTTGCCGCGAGCCTTGCCGATCTTGCGGCGGCGCTCGGCGAGCGGCCCGCTGCGGTCTGCCGCGAGCTCACCAAGACGTTCGAGGAAGTGCGCCGCGGCACGCTCGATGCGCTCGCCGCCCACTACGAGGAGGCCGGCCCGCCGAAGGGCGAGATCGTGATCGTCGTCGGCCCGCCGGGCGGCGAGGCGCCGACCGTTTCGACGGACACGCTCGATGCAAAGCTGAATGCCGCGCTCTTGCGATTCTCGCTCAAGGATGCGGTCGATGCGGTCGCCGGGGAGACCGGCCTGAAGCGGCGCGATGTCTATCAACGCGCGCTCGCGCTGACGTCGGGGCGGAAGAAATGACCGACGGGCGGACCGGCGACGCACGGAGAAAGGCCGCCTTCAGGCTCGGCGTCTCCGCCGAAGGGCGGGCGGCGTTCCTGCTCGCGGCCAAGGGCTACCGGGAGCTGGCGCGGCGCTGGAAAAGCCCGGTCGGCGAGGTCGATCTCGTGGTCCGGCGGGGGCGGACGCTCGTGTTCGTCGAGGTCAAGGCGCGAGCGCGGCTCGACGATGCGGCGTGGGCCGTGCTGCCGCGGCAGCAGCGCCGGATCGTGGCGGCCGCCGAGGCCTGGCTTGCGGCGCACCCCGAACATGCGGGATACGACATCCGGTTCGACGCCGTCCTGGTCGCACCGGGGCGGCTGCCGCAACACCTCGTCGCGGCGTTCGAAGCCGAAGCCTGAGCCTGGAGGGAAACTTGGCCCTGACTGTCGCCGTGCAGATGGACCCGATCGAGCGGATCAAGATCGCGGGCGATTCCACCTTCGCCATACTGCTGGAAGCGCAGGCGCGCGGGCACAAGCTCTTCTACTATACGCCCGACCGGCTCTCGATGCTCGACGGCGAGGTGGCGGCAAGCGTGCAGCCGCTCGCGGTACGCGACAAGCAGGGCGATCATTTCACGCTCGGGGAAGCGAAGCGGGCGGGCGTTGCGGAATTCGACGTGGTGCTGCTGCGGCAGGATCCGCCGTTCGATCTCGCCTATATCACGACGACGCACCTGCTCGAGCGCGTGCATCCGAAGACGTTCGTGGTGAACGATCCCGCCTCCGTGCGCAACGCGCCGGAGAAAATGTATGTCACGGAATTCACCGACCTGATGCCGCCGACGCTGCTGACGCGCGACATCGAGGAGATCAAGGCGTTCCGCGCCAAGCACGGCGACATCGTGATGAAGCCGCTCTACGGCAAGGGCGGTGAGGCGGTGTTCCTGTTGCGCCGCGACGATCTCAATTTCGGCTCGCTCTATGACCTCTTCTCCACGACGTTCCGCGAGCAATGGGTGGTGCAGAAATTCCTCCCCGAGGTGAAGCACGGCGACAAGCGCATCATCCTGGTCGACGGCGAGTTCGCCGGCGCGATCAACCGCGTGCCGGCGGAGGGCGATCTGCGCTCCAACATGGTGCGGGGCGGCTCACCGAAGGCCACGGACCTTTCGAAGCGCGAGCAGGAAATCTGCGCGCGGCTCGGGCCTGCGCTCCGGGAGCGCGGGCTCCTGTTCGTCGGCATCGATGTGATCGACGGGTTCCTCACCGAGATCAACGTCACCTCGCCGACCGGCATCCGCGCGATCAAGAACGTGGGCGGGCCGGACATCGCGGCGATGATCTGGAAGCGCATCGAGGCGAAGCGGCGCTGATCATTCCGGCGCGCGGCGCTTGTCCTTTTCGCAATCGAAGCTGCGCGCAAAATCGTCGGCGATCTCGCTGGCGCGGAGATTTGCGTCCGGCCGGCGGCCGTTCACCGTCGCGGCGATGCAGGAGGCGCGCTTCCCGATCAGGCGATAGACCGCAAGCTCCGGCGCGCAGGGCCCATTGATCGTGCGGCAGAGCTGATAGCGGACGATCGCCGCATAGGGCACGAGCTTGCCGCGCACGACAACGCCGCGCCATTCGACGACATCGCCCGCCACCGCAAAGGTGAAGCGCGGATCGTATTCGCCGCCGAGATTGCCTTCGGTGCCGAAGCTCACCGACGAGGAATCCGGCTCGTTCACCCAATGAACCGGGATGCCGTCGTGCCCCTCGCAGCGGCGCTCCATGATCGGATCGTCGTCGCCCATGCGGGTGCATGTCTCGTAGTCGAAACGGCTATAGGCGCTGGTGGGCGTTTCGACGGCGAAGGCGGCGTGGACACCCACCGTCATCATCAAGGCCGCGGCGGCAATCCTCATGGAGTATCCCCGACGAAGGGGTCCGGCGGGGCAGCCGGGACCGCCAATTGTGACACCCCTTCCAACTGGAACCCTTTCAGCAAGCCGCGTGGGGTGGCTCAAAATCTGCGCGACCATAAACTGTGTTTTCAACATTTCCCTGTCTATAGTGCATGTGGGACAAGGGACGCTGGGATAGGGGCCGTCGTTTGGCGATTTCCAGTTTGATTCTGCTGCTCGCCGAGGCCGCGCTTTATTTCGGCGTGATGGCGACGCTGTTCCGGCTGCGGCGGCAGTTCGGGCTCGGCGTGTTCGTGTGCGCGCTCGGCAGCCTGCATTTCCTGGAAACCTATCTCGCGGCGATCTTCTACATCCAAGCGCCGTTTGGCACCGCGTTGTCGCCGGGATCGATCGTGCTGTTCTCCGGCAAGCTGGTGATGTTGTTGCTCCTCTACATTCGCGAGGACGCCGAGGCGGTGCGGCAACCGATCTACGGCCTCTTGTTCGGCAATTTCCTCATCGTCGCCCTCGTCATGGTGATGCGCCAGCACAATATGGTGACGCCGGTGCCGGGGCAATTTCCGGATTTTCCGTTCCTCGATCAGATGGGCGGGCTGATGATCTGGGGCACCGTCCTCCTGTTCGTCGACAGCATCCTGCTGATCCTGCTCTACGAGCGCTCGGCGGCATGGCTCGGACGGAACGTCACGGCGCGCATCTGGCTGAGCGCATCGGCCGTGCTCACGCTCGATCAGGTCGGCTTTTATCTCGCGCTCTACACGTTCGTCGGCTCTCCGATCGAGGTCTTCTACGGCGGCTGGATCGGCAAGATGGTGGCGGCCGCGATCTTCGCGCTGTTCACCGGCGCCTATCTCCGCTGGTTCGAGAGCGAAGGCGGCAAGCTCGAGCTCAGGCCGCGGCTCGCCGACGTGTTCGATGCGCTGACCTACCGGGAACGGTATCAGGCGTTGCTGGAACAGACCGGACGCGACGGGCTCACCGGCCTCTATGATCGCGGGCGGCTCGAGCGGCAGGGGCCGCTGCGCGTCGCCGACGCGCTTGCCGCCGGGCGGTCGCTCAGCCTCATCCTCGTCGACATCGACGGCTTCAAGGACATCAACGACCGCCACGGGCATGCGGCCGGCGACCAGATCCTGCGCCTTGTCGGCACGAAACTCAGCGACACGATGCGCAGCACGGACAGCATCTACCGCTACGGCGGAGACGAGTTCGTCGTGCTGAGCGAAGGGCTCGCACACGATGCGGCACTGGCCGCGGCCGAACGCGTGCGGCGCGCCGTCGAGACGTTGTCCGCCGAGGAGCGCATTCCGGTGACGATCAGCATCGGCATCGCCACCTGCCCGGGCGAGGCGACGAGCCTGTCGGAGTTGTTCGCCAGCGCCGATGCACGGCTCTACGCGGCAAAGTCCGCCGGCCGCAACCGCGTGGTCGGCGGCCCAGAAGCGCGCGGCGCGCGCCCTTCAACGGGCAATCCGCACTCCGTTCCCGATCTTGTCTGAGACGGACTTCCCCCGCGCGTGATTTGGTGCGCGGGACGGCAGCCGGTATCATCGAGCCGATGGCAGGTTCGCAACGGCTTCGACTGGCTCTTTGCGGTCTCTCGATCGCGCTGGTGCTCGCGCCGACGGCGGCGCGAGCGATCGGCAACTGTTCTTTCAAGCCGCCGCCGCCGGTGACGCTCAAGGACATGGGACCGTGCGCGTTCGATCCGGAACGCCTGAGCTTCGCGGGCGATCCGGAACAGCAGGCAAAATGCCTGCTCAACCCGGTCAAGCCGGTTGGACGGCTCGGCCCGCCGCTCAGCGAACTGCCGGAAGTCCTCGCCGCGCGCGTCGGACAGCCGGCGGGATTACCGGAACGGGCAAACCTCCGGCGCTGGCTCGCCGAGCGGAACCTCGACGACCCCATCGGCGCATCGCTCGAGCGGACCGTCGCTTATGCGCGCGACAACGATTCTCTCTCGCGCCCCGCCACGTATTTCGTCATTCACGACACGAGCTCGCCGAACTTCGGCAGCCTGCCGTGGCCGCGGAACATCGACGCCGACGCCAAGATCAACAATCTCAACCGCTATCGCTGCGCCAACGACATCGAACGCGCGCACGTCTTCATCAACCGCGGCGGCGCGATCCTGCTCGCGCACGATTTCGAGGTGCCGTGGCGGGCGACCAAGTTCGAGATGGCGACCAATTTCGACGGCGCACTGAAGGGCCTGTTCCTGCACGTGGAACTCATCCAGCCGCGGCGCCGCGACCCGAAGTTCGGCCGCCGCAACGACTTCCTCGCGCCGGTGCCAGGATTCACGCCCGCCCAATACGACGCGCTCGCCTTGACCTACGTGGTGGCGAGCGTCCGGGCCGGCTTCTGGATGATCCCGGCGTTCCACGCGGTGCTCGACGAGGGCATCCGCAACAAGCACGACGACCCGCAGAACTTCGAACTCGACGCCTTCGCCCGCAGCCTGAACCAGCTCCTGAAGGCGCTCGATGCGCCTGTTCTCCGCGAGGCCGCCAAATAAGAACATTTGTCCAAATTGTGGAACTTTGTTCATGTATTGTTCTTGATTTTGCGGCTTTTCTGCGATAATTTTTTATCACTAAAAGGTGGCGGGGATGGTTCAGCACGTCGCGACCGTTGCTTTCGTGGGGGTCGAAGCACGGCCGGTGGACGTACAGGTGCAGGTGGCGCCGGGACTGCCCGCCTTCAATCTGGTCGGGCTCGCCGACAAGGCGGTTTCCGAGGCACGCGACCGGGTACGGGCGGCGCTGATCGCCTCCGGCCTCGCGCTGCCGGCGAGACGCATCACTATCAATCTCGCGCCGGCCGATCTGCCGAAGGAGGGCAGCCACTATGACCTGCCGATCGCGCTCGGCCTGATGGCGGCGATCGGCGCAATTCCCTCCGACGCGCTCGCGGGCTTCACAGTCGTCGGCGAGCTCGGCCTCGACGGCTCGCTCGCGCCGGTCGCGGGCGTCTTGCCGGCGGCGGTCGCCGCCAACGCACTCGGGCACGGGCTGATCTGCCCGAAGGCGTGCGGCGCGGAGGCGGCCTGGGCGAGCCCGGACATGGAAATCCTTGCGCCGGCGTCGCTCATCCAGCTCGCCAACCACCTGCGCGGCACGCAGGTGCTGTCACGGCCGGAGCCGAAGATGCAGGCGCCGGCGGAAAGCACGCTCGACCTCTCCGACATCCGCGGCCAGGAAAGCGCGAAGCGCGCGCTCGAGATCGCGGCGGCGGGCGGACACAATCTCCTGTTCATCGGGCCGCCGGGCGCGGGCAAATCCATGCTCGCTGCGCGCCTGCCGACGATCCTGCCGCCGCTCACGCCGCCCGAGCTGCTCGAGGTCTCCATGATCGCGTCGGTCGCGGGCGCGATCGAAGGCGGCGCGCTCACGGCGCAGCGCCCGTTCCGGCATCCGCATCATTCGGCGAGCATGGCGGCGATGGTGGGCGGGGGCTTGCGGGCGCGGCCCGGCGAAGTGTCGCTTGCGCATCTCGGCGTTCTCTTCCTCGACGAGTTTGCCGAGTTCCAGCCGCAGGTGCTCGATTCCCTGCGGCAGCCGATCGAGGCCGGCGAAGCGGTAATCGCGCGCGCGAACCACCGCATCACCTATCCCGCGCGCTTCCAGCTGGTGGCGGCGATGAATCCCTGCCGCTGCGGGCGGGCCTACGATCCGGGCTTCACCTGCCGGCGCGGACCGAACCTGCGTTGCGCCGCGGACTACCAGGCGCGGCTTTCCGGCCCGCTGCTCGACCGCATCGATCTGCACATCGAAGTGCCGGCAGTTTCGGCGGCCGACCTCGTGCTGCCGCCACCATCGGAGGGTAGCCGTGAAGTGGCGGCACGGGTTGCTAGCGCACGCGAAATTCAGCGCGCGCGGTTCGCCGCGCTCGGGCGCGACGACCTGCGCTTGAACGCGGAAGCGCAGTCAAGCCTGATCGAGCAGATCGCAGCGCCGGACAGCGCCGGCCTTAAGCTCCTGCGCGATGCGGCCGACGCCATGCGCCTTTCGGCGCGCGGCTATCATCGCGTGCTGAAGGTCGCGCGCACCATCGCCGATCTCGACGGCGCCGAAAGGATCGGCCGGCCGCACCTCGCGGAGGCGCTCGCCTATCGCGCGCTCAACGACCGCATGGCGGCGGCGGCTTAGCGTTGCGCTGAAAAATCCCGGCCAACCGGAAACCCGCGGATCGCGACCGGCCGCAGGCCGATGCGGCCGGTCACTTCAGATCGGCAATGCGGCGCAGCTCGGCAAGATTGTGGATCTTCAACCGGCCGCCCCCGATCTCCACCAGGCCCATCTGCCGCAAGGCGCCCATCACCCGGCTGACATGCACCGTGGTCAGGCCGACGGCATCGGCGATGTGCTGTTGCCGCAACGGAAAGTCGAACGACTGGTCGTGCACCATGTCGCGCTCCGCCAGCCTGTTCATGAGATGAAGAATGAACCGGCTGATACGCTCGCTGGCCGACCGCCGGCCGAGATCGGTGATGGCTTCGTCGGCGCGCTCCTGCTCGGCAACGAAGATGCCGGTCAGGGCGTTCAGCAACTCTGGCTTTGCGGCGAGCGAGCCGATCAGTTCCGCGCGGTTGAGCCGACAATAGGTCACTTTCGTCAGCGCCTGCACCGAATAGCGCAGCTTGCGCGCGAACAGCGCCATGCCGGAGACGAGATCGCCGGGAAGAAGGATCGACAGCGTTTGCCGGCGGCCATCGGGAAGCTGAACGAAACGGAACGCCCAACCCGAGCAAATGATGAAAACGTTCTCGGTCGGCCGGTCCGCGTCATAGATATTTCGCCGCGGCGGACTTTTCTGAAAATCCTGCTGCGGCCGGCCGCACTGAATGCCGGCGCCCGCAGCGCCGATCTTCAGAAGCACGCTGCAAATGCCTGCTTCGCGGACCTCGCAAGTCTCGCAAGGCCAGCGCGCGATTGCCGCGGATTTCGCCTCGGCCCGCTCTGCCTTCTTCGATTCGATCAGCTGAATATTCGGTAGCCCCAAGTGCGGACTCCTGTGGCCGCGATTCGCGCTCGCGAATCAGTCCGCATGAATCTGCTAGATTTATTTTTTGCTGGGAATGATCTTCGAAGTACGCTCACATCAATGGATAAATAGTGACTATCTATATTGTAAATAACATAGGTTAATAATGCGAACAGTACATCGATTATGACGCAACGTATTCCATCACTTCTACAACTTCTGCACCTTCTATCGGTATTCTTTTCTTCGAATATTGCAAGCTCAGGTATTATTTGATTGCGGTGATGATTCGATCCGTCGCACCGAGCCGGCCGCGGTCGATTGATGAAACGCTGAGCGCGCGGGGGAGCGCCAGAGCCTCATCCATGCAAATACACGTCCTCGCCGACAGCTGCTGCCGCCGCGCTGACTGCATGTCCGCCCTTCGCCGCGCACGTCGTTTCCGGTTCGGCGCGTCTCCATCGGCAGCCTGAGACGGCGATGACGCGCGAGAACCTGAACCTGCACGGGATCAATTTTCTGGTCGCCGACGCGAACGCGTATTTCTGCATGATCAGCCAGAGCATCCTGCGCAGCTTCGGTGCGACCAAGATCTACGAAGCGCGCAACGCCATGGACGTGCGCCGCGCGCTCGTCGAGCAACGGATCGACTTCCTGCTCTGCGATTCGATGCTGCCGCCGAGCGGCGGACTGGAACTCACCCGCACTATCCGCTGGAGCGCCAACAGCGAATACCGGACGATCCCGATCCTCATCCTGACCAGCGACACACGCCTCAACACGATCGCGATGGCGCGTGACAGCGGTGCCAACATGGTCGTTGCCAAGCCGGTGTCGGTGTCGGGACTCTATAACCGGATCGCTTGGGTCGCGTTTCATCCGCGAAGCTTCGTCGATTCGCCGACCTATTTCGGCCCCGACCGGCGTTTCAAGATCGAAGGCTTTCCGACCGGCGTCGGCCGTCGCAAGGGCGACAAGGAATTCAGCGTCGGCGAGGAGGACGGGCCGGCGCTCGCGCAGGACGACATCGATTCGCTCCTGAACCTTGCGCGCAAGGCATGACCGATGGCCGGCTCGGGTTCGGACGACGATGCCTTCGTCTTTCCGGTCCGCACCCATTTTCATGCGATGGCGCGACGGCCGGGCGGCATTCCGCGCGAGCAGGCGATTGAGGCGGCGGAATCGCATCTGCACGAGCTGCATCACGAATTCAAGGAATGGCTGGACCAGGAACTCGCGGAGATCGCGAAGATCCTTCCGCAATCGGCCGACGAGGTCACGAGCGACGATCCCTGGGTCGAAGCGGCCCATGCTCGCTGCCAGGCCGTGCGGGACACGGCGGCGACGATGGGGTTCTATCTGGTTACGTTCGCCGCCAACAATCTGTGCGAGGCGTTCGATACGATCCGGTCCGGCATCGAATATCCGCTGGACGCCATCGACCGCGATTTCAAGACCTTGCTGCTCGCGCGTCAGGAAGCGGACAGCGCCGACCGCACGCGACTGCAGGAGCTGATCCGGCGCATGGAAAATCCATCCGCCGCGCTCCCGCCGGCCGCGCGCCGCACGCCTTCAAAGTAGCGCTAGTGTCCCGAATCCGAAGTTCGCTTGACTTTGCGGCGGGCTCGAGAGCGAACTTCGGTTTCGAAGGACACTAGCAACTCTTTGATCCTAGTGTCGTTTGGTTCAGAAATTCGCTTGAATGACTCGCTGCAAGAATGAAGCGAATTTCTGAACCACGACACTAGAACTCTTCCTCACCATCGGGCGGCGATCCGACAGGTTCGGACCGGCTGGCCTGCAAATGACGCAACAGCCGCTCCTTCAGATCGGACATCGCGATTGCCGCGATCGCTTCTTCCTCGTTCGGAAGAGCCGCGCCGGAAGCGGGCACATCCGCCATCGTGCCCGAATAGCGGGTCAGAATATCCGCGACGGCGACGAACTCCTGCTGCAGCCGGTCGAACGCCTGCAAGGTGACCACGAGATTCCGATCGACCATGCCGGGCCGGGACATGACGGCGTCGGAGATGCCGCCGCTGATCGATTCGAACTGCTGCACCGACTCGCGGAGCAGCATGGCAATGCCGGTGAGGAACGAGCCGGGCGATCCGGTGCCTGCCGATTGCGCCTCCTGCTTCTCGCCGTCTTCCGACGCCTCCGACTCCGCAATTGCCGCCTTCACGAAAGCTTCCCCATGACCTGTTCGATTTTTTCCCGCAGCACGGCATTCGTGAACGGCTTGACGACATAATTGTTCACGCCGTTCTGCGCCGCCTTGACGACCAGGTCGCGATCGCCGCGGCCGGTCAGCAGAATGAAGGGGAGCTTGCGCACCGTCTGGTGCGAACGGACCGCGCGAAGCAGCGACAGGCCATCCATCTCCGGCATGTTGAAGTCGGAGATGATCAGGTTGAGCGGCTGCGACACCGCCTTGTCGAATGCATCGCGGCCGTTCTCCGACTCGAGAATGTTGCGGACGCCGATCTCCTCCAGCGCGAGGCGGATCATCTGCCGGACGCTGAATTGATCGTCGACGATCAGAACCTTGAGTGCTGCTGCATGCGCCATTCTCTCACTCCTAACTCGCGGCTTCTTCGGCCCATTCCGGCTGCAGGAAGTCCGCTCGAAATCTCCCCTAGCTCGGCCGCGCCATGATCGCCGGCTCGGCGCGCGGCAACGCCGCATTTTCCATTTCGGCACCGGCGACGTTGGAAAGGCGGTCCACGTCGAGGATGAACGCAACCCGGCCGTTGCCAAGAATGGTGGCGCCGGCGATGCCGGGGACCACGCCGTAGTTCTCCTCGATGCTCTTGATGACGACCTGCTGATGGCCGCGCAGCTCGTCCACGACGATGCCGAGGCGGGCGCCCTCGCCCGCTTCGACGATGATGACGACGCCGTCGACCACGTCGCGGACGGCCCCGCGAATGCCGAAGAGATCGCCGAGATGGACGAGCGGGACGATGGCGCCGCGAAGCTGCAGCGTTCCGGCAGTGCCGAGCAGATTACGCACGTCCGCCCGCGTCGGCCGCATGCACTCGACGATCGCCGAGATCGGCACGACGTAGTTGTCCTGGCCGATCTCCACGACCATGCCGTCCATGACGGCGAGCGTGAGCGGTAGCGACAGCTGGATCGTTGTTCCGCGACCCGGTTCCGATTTCAGTGTGATCCGGCCGCCGATGTCCATGATGTTGCGGCGAACGACGTCCATGCCGACGCCGCGGCCGGAGATGTCGGAAACCGTCTCGGCGGTGGAAAAGCCGGGGAGGAAGACCAGATTGCTGATCTCGTCCTCGGTGAGCGCCGCGTTGGCGTCGATGAGGCCGCGCTCCTTCGCCTTCTTCAGCACGCGTTCGCCGTTGATGCCGGCGCCGTCGTCGCTGACCTCGATGACGATGCGGCCGCCGCGATGACCGGCCGACAGGTGAATGACGCCCTGTTCGCTCTTGCCGGCCGCGCGGCGGTCCTGCGGCGATTCGATTCCGTGATCGACGGAGTTGCGGATGATGTGCGTCAGCGGGTCGCTCAGCCGCTCGATGATCGTCTTGTCGATCTCCGTCGCCTCGCCGGACATCTCCAGCCGCACGTTCTTCGACGTCTTGGCCGAAAGCTCGCGCACGAGCCGCGGCATCCGCTGGAACACCGTGCGCACCTGCTGCGCGCGCATGGACATGACGCTGTCCTTGAGCTCGCGCGTATGATGGATGACCTCATCGAGGCAATGCTGGAGGCGGGACGTCATTTTCTCCGGCAGCTCGCGGACGACCTGTCCGAGCATTGCCTGGGCGATGACGAGCTCGCCGACCATGTTGACGACGCGATCGATCTTTTCGAGATCGACGCGGGTCGTCATGGCCGCGGGCTTGGCCGCGGCGGCCGCGCCGTCCTTGGGCGCGTCGGCGGCTTCGGCGGGACGCGCGGGCATTTCGGCAGCGGCCTTTGTGGAGCCGTTGGCGGCCGGATTCGCCGGTGGGACTGGCGGCGTGCTGTCGGCGATCGCATCGCAGGATTCCGCAAGAGCAGTTTCCGCGATCGGAGCGGCGGTGCCCTCCGGCAATTCCTCGACGATCTCGAGATCGCAATCGTCGACCACGAATTCGAAGACTTCCTCGATCTTCTGACGCCCTTTCGCGGTCCGCAGCGTGCCGGTCCAATTGATGTAAGCGTTGTCCGGCTGCAGTTCCGAAAGCCGCGGAAGCGCGCCGGTGTCGGCCGTCAACTCGAGCGAGCCGAGCTTCGCCAGCTCCCGCAGGATATAGAGCGGCTCGTTTGCCTTCTTCAGCATTTCGGCGCGCGGCCGGAATGCGATCTTGAACACGCGTTCGCCCGATGCCTCGGCTTCGCCGAAGTCGTCGGCGCGCACCGGCATGAAGTCGATCCCATCGAAATCGCCGGCGGCTTCCGAGCCGGCACCGTTCGATGCGGCGGCGCCATCGCCGTTGGCGTCGATCAGCCGGTTGAGCGCGGAGCGGCATTCGTTGTCATAGCCCGGCGGCACCGGCTTGCCGGAGCGAGCCATCGTGACAAGATCGGACAGGATGTCGCTCGCGCCGAGCAGCACCACGAGCACCTCGTCGCTCGCGGCCAGCGTGCCGTGCCGGAGCGCATCGAGGACGGTCTCGAAGACGTGGGCGAATTCCACCAGCGTCTCGAAGCCGAAAATGCCCGCGCCGCCCTTGACGGAATGGGCAGCCCGGAACACCGCATGCACCGTGTCGTCGGTGCCGCGCCCGTCGCGAATGTCCGTGAGGCCGACCTCGATCTCCTGCAGCAACTCGCTGCATTCCTCGAAGAAGGTATTTCTCAGTTCGTCAACTTTCGACATGATCCCGCTTCTTCGGTTCGACGCAGCGCGTCAGGGTGAAACCTTGCGAATCGTTGCAACCAGCTGATCCGGATCGAACGGCTTGACCATCCACCCTGTTGCTCCCGCGTTGCGCGCGAGATTCTTCTTTTCCGTGTCGCTTTCGGTCGTCAGCACGAGAATGGGCGTCGTCTTGTGAACGGAATTGGCGCGAAGATTGCGGATCACTTCGTACCCGTCCATCTTCGGCATGTTGATGTCGGTGATGACGACGTCCACGCGCTTGTCGCCGAGGACGCTGATTCCGTCCTGGCCGTCGACGGCCTGCAGCACTTCGTATCCCGCATCGCTCAACGTCAGCATGAGCATGTCGCGCATCGTCTTCGAATCGTCGATCGTCAAAATTCGTTTCGCCATGGTCTCGGTATCCGCTGCTGTTGAAACTTTCTCGCCGGCTTCCGTAACGATGGCGTCGGGCTCTTGCTCGGGGTCGCTCCCCGAAGCGGCCGGCAGCGGCAGCGCGAGATCGTCGAATGCGCTGCGCAGCGCGTCCGATGGATTCACGATCGTCAGGCGATTGTCCGCCTTCGCCGCCGCGAGAATGATCTGGATGCAGGGGGTCGTGATCGATTCCACGCCCGATCCGTCGAGCCGCACGGGATCGTTGGCTTCGACGACGCGCAAAAGCGCGCCGAGAAAGCCTTCCGCCGCAGCCTGATCGAGCACGGCGGGCAGCATGATCGTGCATTCCCTATCGTCAGCTACTTGACCCATCTTCAATCCCTGTCCCTTCCGCTCACGCGTTCGCCCACGCCTCGACCCCACAGGCATCGAGGATCGCGTCTGCCATTTCGTGCAGGGGGATTTGCCGCATCACCGCGCCGCGCTCGAACGCGACTCTCGGCATGCCGTAGACCAGCGACGTCGCTTCATCCTGCCCGAGGGTGATCCCCCGGGCGTTGCGGAGCTCAAGCAAGCCTTCGGCGCCGTCCTTCCCCATCCCCGTCAGGATCACGCCGATGACGCGCGGCCCGGCGGTGCGCGCCGCCGAACGGAACAGCACGTCGACCGACGGGCGATGGCCGGAAACCGGAGGCTCGTCGGTCAGGCGACAGACGAAATGCGTGCCGTCGCGGGCGAGCTTCAGATGCGCTCGGCCGGGCGCAATATAGACGGAGCCCGGCTCCACCCGTTGCCCGTTCTCCGCTTCGAACACCCGCATCGGGCATTCCCGATCGAGCCGGCGCGCGAAAGCCGCGGTGAATCGATCCGGCATGTGCTGCGCAATCAGGATCGGCGGACCGTCCGGCACGAAATCCATCAGCACCGCCTTCAATGCTTCGACGCCGCCCGTCGACGCGCCGATCGCGACAATCTTCGCCGACGGATTCATGATCCGCAGCCGCGCCGGCTTCGACCGGCGCGCTTCGGTACGATGGGCACGGACCTTGGTTCTTGCCGCCGCCTTGATTTTCGCCTGCAGCTCCGCGGCGAGCTCGCTCATCGCGTTGGCGATATTGGTGGTGGGCTTGGCGACGAAATCGACCGCGCCGATCTCGAGCGCTTCCAGCGTCACGTCCGCGCCCGACTGGGTCAGCGTCGACACCATGACGACCGGCGTCGGCCTGAGCGACATGATCTTCCTGAGGAACGTCACGCCGTCCATCTTCGGCATCTCGACGTCGAGCGTGATCACGTCGGGATTGAGCGCCTTGATGCGATCGCGCGCGATGAACGGATCGGACGCGGTGCCGACCACCTCGATCGCCGGGTCCTCGGACAGGACGGCCGTCAGCAAATTGCGGATGAGCGCCGAATCGTCGACGATGAGTACGCGCACGGGCGAGGTTCTGCCTGGCATCACGTATCTCCAAACAACTGGATTTCACCGGCGACCGGCTTGGCCGTGAGGCTGCGCGCATACTCGAGCTCGCCGTTGATGACGCTGTCGCGATCGCCGCTGCCCAGGAACTTCCGGATCACTTTCCCGGTCGCTGGCGAATACTGGATGCGGCGCGGAAACTGGCCGCCGAGATCCTGTGCGGCGCAGCTCAGCCCTTCGCTGGCCAGGAAATGCAACACGAACTCGACGTTCTTTGAACCGATCGCGCTGGCACTTTCGATGACGTTGCCGCCGCCAAAGACCTTGATCTCCAGCCCGGCGCGCGAGCACCCCTTTTTCAGCATCTCGTTGATAAGCTTTTCCATCGCAAAATTGCCGTAGCGAGCCGACTGCTGCTCGTCGCCCCAACTTCCGGTGTCTCCCTTCGGGAGCATGAAGTGATTCATGCCGCCGATGCCGGTGCGGGGATCGCGGATGCAAGCCGAAACACACGAGCCGAGCACGGTGACCAACAGCTCATCGGGGCTCGCACTGACATAGAATTCACCGGGCAGGACCTTCACCATCCAGACGGCGTTGACGGCATCGTAGAAACGTCGCGAGCCATTACGCCCGTTGTCGCCATCCGCATCGGCGGGAATCCGCTGCAGCTCGCCGAGGTGCGTCACGGCTCTCTCCGGTAGATCGTGCGGCCGACAAGTTCGAGCCCGGGATGCGTACCGATGAGGGATTCGGAATGACCGATGTAGAGCCAGCCGCCCGACCGCACGAGTTTGGTCAGGCGCTCGACGAGATCCTTCTTCGTGGGATTGTCGAAATAGATCATGACGTTACGGCAGAAGACCGCGTCGAACGGCCCTTTCATCGGCCATTGCGGCTCGATCAGATTGAGCTGGCGGAACGTGATCAAGGATCGAAGCGCATCGTCGACGACGACCGCCTCCCCGCCGCTGGCGCGCGGCTTGGCCGCGAAGAAATCGCGGTACTCGGGCGGAATTTCCTGCAGCGAGCTGGCGGCATATTCGCCGCGCTGGCTCTTGGCGAGGACCTCGGTATCGATGTCGGTCGCCAGAATGCGGACGTTATGGCGCGCGACGGCGGCGATCTCCTTCTTCAACACCATCGCAATCGTGTACGGCTCTTCGCCGGTCGAGCAGCCGGCCGACCAGATGCGCAGGCGGCCGCCGCCCGACCCGTGATTGGTGTGGGCAAAGCGCGCGGCAACGTGCGTGCGAAAGTGAACGAAGTGATGCGATTCCCGGAAGAAACGGGTGTGGTTCGTCGAAACCGAGTTGATGAACCGCTCCGTTTCCTGGTGTCCCTGCGGCCCTTCTAGGTACTCGTGATATTCGCGGAATGTCGTGAGCTCGAGCGCGCGCAGCCGCCGCGACAGCCGGTTGTAAACGAGATCGCGCTTGCTCGCGGACAACGAGATGCCCGTATGCCGGTACGCGAGCTCGGCGAGCTTGCGAAAGTCGGCGTCCGAGAACGCAAACTCCCGCTTCGCTTCGGTCTCGGGAAGCGCAAGGGCGGCCGGCGCCTCCGCGCGGCGTGGAAGCGTCATGTCAGAACTCTTTCCACTCCGGATCTTCGGCGAAGGCGGCCGCGACTGCCGTCTGCATCCGGCCAACCGGCCCGCGGCCGTTGGCTCTTGCCTTTGGCGGGATCGGCGCAGGCGCCTGCGGCTTTGCCACGGCCGGCGTCTCCGCCTCGGCAGCAACAGGCCGCCGCAACGGTGTTTCCTCAGCATCGTCAATGCGGAATGTGCGGACGTGCTCGTCCATGGCCGCCGCCTGCCGTTCGAGCGACTTGGCCGAAGCGGCGTTCTGCTCGACGAGCGCCGAGTTCTGCTGCGTCACCTCGTCCATTTGCGAGAGCGCCGTGTTGATCTGATCGATGCCGGTTGCCTGCTCGGCGCTGGCGGACGCGATTTCGGAAACGATGTCCGCCACCTTCTTGACCGACTCGACGATGTCGGTGAGCGCAGTCCCCGCGCGATTGACGAGCTCGACGCCCTCCTGCACCTGATCCGAGCTATTGCCGATGAGCTCCTTGATATCCTTCGCCGCCTGCGACGAACGTTGCGCTAAGTTGCGGACTTCCGCCGCGACGACGGCAAAGCCCCGTCCTGCATCGCCGGCGCGGGCGGCCTCGACGGCCGCATTCAGCGCCAGCAGATTGGTCTGGAACGCGATCTCGTCGATGACTCCGATGATGTCGGAAATCTTCTTCGACGAGCCCTCGATCCTCGCCATGGAGGAGACGGCGTCGCCGACGATCTCGCCGCCCTGATCGGCGATCTTGCGGGTAGCCGTGGCGAACTGATTGGCTTCCTGGGCGTTCTCGGCATTCTTCTTCACGATCGCTGACATCTCTTCCATCGAAGCCGATGTCTGTTCCAGGCTCGCCGCCTGCTCTTCCGTCCGCTGCGACAGGTCCGTCGTGCTCGCGGAGATTTCCGCAGACGTGTTCGCGACCTCCCGCGTCGAAAGCGCGATCGCCCTGACGGTTTCGCGCAACTGGTCGACGGTCGCGTTGAAATCTTCCTTGATCTGCCGATAGGCGTCGGTGAAGCCGTCTTCGAGATGGAACGTCAGGTCCCCCTGCGCCAGCCGGTTCAAGCCTTCGGCGAGCGAGCGCATGGCCCGATTCTGCTCGTCGGCCGCCTTCGCCTGAATCTCCGCGTTCCGGCGCCGCTCGTCGTCGGACTGCCTTCGCCGCTCGGCGGTTTCGCTCTCCAGCTGCACCTTGGCGACGGCGGCATCGCGGAACACCAGGACCGCACGCGCCATCGCGCCGATCTCGTCGCCGCGGTCCGCCCCGGCGATTTCAATGTCGTTGCGTCCCTCCGCGAGCTCTCCCATCGACCTGGTCACGGCGGTGATCGGCCGCGAGATCATGCGTCCGATCCAGAACGCCAGCCCGCAAACGGCCAACGCGATCAGCAGCAGCGCGATCTGCATCTGCCGCTTGATGTCCGTGCGAGAAACCTGATCGGCCTGATTCGCCTGCTCATATGTTTCGTTGGCGGCGCTGATCAGCCACCGAAGCGCGGGATCAATCTCCGAATAGCCTTCGGACATGACGAGCTGATCGTGCGCGAGCCGCTCCGAGGCGTTCATCCATGACGCAAAATCTTTCTGGTAGACGGCGAGCTTGTTCTGAATATCGCTCTTGAGTTCGGGGAGCATGCGGGCTTCGGCCAGCAACCCCTGCATTTCCTCGATCGTCCTCTCCATCTCTACGCCATAGACACGATCGTTGCGCAGCATGAAATTCTTCTCATGCCGCCGGAGCATCAGGACGATGGAGAGCAGACGGGGATCGTCGATCTCCCTGACCTTCTCCTCGATGACGCGCGCGGAGTTGCCGAGCGATCCCTGCAGGCCGGAATTCGCATCGAGACCCAGTTCCTGCCGCGTCTGCGTCACGGAAATGAATTGGGCCGCATATTTGTCGAACCCGTTGCGGATCAAGTCGAGTTGGATTCCGACTTCGTCCAGCTTCGCGGACTTCACGATTTCGTCGACCCGCTCGATATCCGCCCGAACTTCCTTCTCAATGGAACGAAAGCGATTTGCGTACCCCATATTGTTACGCAGCAGAAAGTCGGCCTCGACCCGCCGCATCTGCAAAAGGTGCGCCTGAAGCGACTGCGCCTGCTCGAACATGCTGCGGGCACGGGCGGCGATCTGCCGATATTGCTCCTGCTTCGCATCGCCAACCAAATAGATGGCGCCGATCAAGGCGATCCCCACGACGCCGATGACGGCGATTGCGGCAATCTTGTGAGTCAGGAGAAGGCGGGTTTGAAATCGAAACATGCAACGCTTCCCTTCAACGATCAAAGTTCATTCCGGGCGGGAGCTACTTTTCATGCCGTCGCGAGCGTCGTCTGCATCCGGCTAACCGGATCGTGACAGACGCTCCAACCAACGTTGTTATCGCGGGCCTTGGCGGCCCCTGCGATGTCGAAAGCATGGAGAGCGGACAATGTCTTCAGGAAGCGATGCAGCCGCACGCAATCAACGAAGACCGTGTTCAATCCATCGTTTGCAATTCTTGCTGCTTGCCAACCAACGCCACCAACAGTGACCGGCGACGCAAACAAGACCGCAAGCACCGTGCGCAACTTCGCCCTGATCGTTTTCACTACCGACCTCTTGCAACCTGCCGCGTCGCACTACGTATCGAGGCCCATCACGCCACTACACGCACTCCTCAGAATTCATCCCACGTCGGATCCTTTTTGAACGCGGCCGCGACTGCCTGCTGCATGCGGCCGACGAGGCCGCGGCCGTTGGCCTTGGCGGCCTTCTTCGCCTTGACGGCGGCGGGCGCCTGCGGCTTCGGCGCGGCGGCAGGCTGTTCCGGCGAAGAGACTTCGACCGGACGGTGCGCGGAGGCGGAGGCCGCCGGCCGCTGCTCGCCGATGCGGAAGAATCCGACCTGCTCCTCCATGGCTTTCGCCTGCTGCTCGAGGGTCTTGACGGAGGCGGCGTTCTCCTCGACCAGCGCCGAGTTCTGCTGCGTCACCTCGTCCATCTGCGAGAGCGCGGTGTTGATCTGGTCGATGCCGGTCGATTGTTCGGCGCTCGCCGCCGCGATTTCCGAGACGATGTCGGCCACCTTCTTGATCGAGCCGACGATCTCGGTCAGCGCCGAGCCGGCACGATTGACCAACTCCACGCCCTCCTGCACCTGACCCGAACTGTTGTTGATCAGCTCCTTGATGTCCTTCGCCGCCTGCGACGAGCGTTGCGCCAGGCTGCGGACTTCCGCCGCGACGACCGCGAAGCCCCGTCCCGCCTCACCCGCCCGCGCCGCTTCCACCGCGGCGTTGAGGGCCAGGAGGTTGGTCTGGAAGGCGATCTCGTCGATCACGCCGATGATGTCGGAGATCTTCTTGGAGGACTGCTCGATCTTGGCCATGGAGGCCACGGCCGCGCTCACCACCTCGCCGCCGCGGTCGGCGATCTCGCGCGTGCCGCCGGCGAACTGATTGGCCTGCTGGGCGTTCTCGGCGTTTTTCTTCACGGTCGCCGACATCTCCTCCATGGAGGCCGACGTTTCTTCCAGGCTCGCTGCCTGCTCCTCGGTCCGCTGCGACAGGTCGGTCGTGCTCGCGGAGATTTCGGCGGAAGCGTTCGTCACTTCCTGCATGGAGGCGGCGATCGCACCCATGGTTTCCTGCAGCCGGTCCATGGTGGCGTTGAAGTCTTCCTTGATCTGCAGATAGGCGTCGGTGAAGCCGTCGGTGAGGCGATAGGTGAGATCGCCCTCGGAGAGCTTCTTCAGACCTTCGGCGAGCGCCCGCACGACGCCCGCCTGTTCCTCGGCGGCGCGGGCCTGCGCTTCGGCGTTGCGATTACGCTCGGCCTCGGTCAACTGCCGCTGCTTCTCGGTCTCGGCCTCGAGCCGCACCTTGGCGACCGCGGCATCGCGGAACACCAGGACCGCGCGCGCCATCGCGCCGATCTCGTCGCCGCGATCCGTACCGGCGACCTCCACTTCGTTGTTGTTCGCCGCGAGCTCCGCCATCGTCGTGCCGAGCCCGGAGAGCGGCCGTGTGATGGAACGCGCAATGAAGTAGGAGAGACCGCTTACCGCGGCGAGAAGAACGACAAAGACGCCGACAATGGTCCAGAAGCTCTGGCCGGCTTCGCTCGCCACGGATTGGACCGCTTGAACCAGGTCGTGGGCGACCTTTTCCTCGACCGCCTTAAGCGCTTCAATCAACCTCGTTGAGGCGGCAAACCATTGCGCGCCGGTCACGGAGCGCACCGCCTGCGGCTCGTAAGGTGCTGCCGCAGCAATCGCGCGCATACGGGAGACCTCGGAGACGATCGCGTCGGTGAGCTTGGACCTCATGAACGCGAGCTGTTCCGCCGTCGCGTTCCCCTCGAAGATGTGGGTTTGCGCCGTCTGAAATGCGCCGACTTCGACGAATGCGCGGTGTACCGCGGCGGCGAACTCCTGGGCGGCGAACCCGGCAGTGCCGAGCGCGCGCTCCTGACCCGCGAACTCCTTGCGCCGCGAGGTGGCCGTCAGCGCCTCCACCTGATGGATAACCCGGGCGTCCTGCGCCGCCGCCCCGATGGACGCCACGAAATCGAGCAGGTGGCCGATCGTGGCGGTGAGCTTTGACTTCACCAGCTCGGCGTCGGCGCGCGATCCATCAACGTCGGATCGAAGGCCGTTCAATGCGGCGAGCTCGGACTGGGCGCTTTCGAGGAACTTGCGTCCGTTGGCGGACAGCAGCGACTTGTCCAGCTGGTTCGCCTGTTGCAGCCAGGCGGCCAGAGATTTGTCGGTTTGCGAGCGCTGATTGCGCATCGCTTCCGCAAAGTCGCGGCCGTTCGAGTTCACGTAGCCGATCGTCGTGCCGCGCTCGGCCTGCAGATTATCTTCGAGGCTGGCCGTTGCCGGCGCGACTTCCAACAGCGTCGCTATGGTCGATGCCCTGTTGAGGGCCGTTCGGCTTGCCAGCAGTTCGATGGCCGCAAAGCCGGTGAAAGCCAGCATGGGCAACAGGCATGCAATCGCAATGCGCGTGGCGATGTTGATGTTTTTGAGGCGGAGCACGGCGGTGTTTCCTTGGTGCGTTGATCTTGTTGCAGAGCGTGTGTTTTTCAGTGTCTTAGGTTTGCGGGCGGCTCGTGAACGCCGGCCGCCCCTTGAATCCTGACCGGACCCGGCTCCGCCGGCGCACGAAGACCGCCGCTACGGAGTCGGCTTTGCTGAAGGACGGAGAATCAGCGGAGAACCTAGTTGCAGAATCGCCGTGTTCCGGTGTGAACCGTCTTTCGAAGCTTTTCATCGTCAGTCCCTCGAATCGCGCGTCCCCCGTCGCGGTTCTCGCTCCCGTCAGTGGCTCATCGGTCCGGCGATGGCGCCCTCGACGCCGTCGCCAGGCAGCGCGAGAAGATTCTGCAGATCGATCAGCGCGATCAGCGCGCCGTCGACCGTCACCAGACCGGAGAGGAAGTCGATGCGCGAGGAGTTGGAGATCCTCGGGACCGGCTGGATCTTCGATGCATCCAGCGAAACAATGTCGAGCACGCGATCGGCCAAGAGGCCGATGAGACGCGCGCCGATCTGCACGATGATAACGATGTGGCTCGGCGTCGCTTCCGTGTGGCCCTGCCCGAAGCGCCGGCGCAGGTCGATGATCGGGACGATCACGCCGCGCAGGTTGAGGACGCCGCGCACATATTCGGGCTGCTTCGGCAGATTGGAGACCTCGGACCACCCCTTGATCTCGCGCACCGCCATGATGTCGACGCCGTACTGGTCGTCGCCGATGGCGAAGCTGATGAACTGGGTAAGCTCGTTGGCGCCGGGTGCCGTCGCGGCCGTCGCCCAGTCGGCCGGGGTGCGCATGCCCGCGTCCGGCGCCATTGCGGTGGAGTTGCTCATCGTCTCTGCCTTTCGTTCGCTCCCGGCGCCGGCCTTGCGCTGGATCGGCGAGCCTCGGCAGCCTCGCAGCGACCCGAAGAAATGACCGTCAGAAGTGGGTTTTCCCGCGCCCGGACCGTCAAATTGCGAACGAAGTTAAGTCCAATTGGTTAAAAACAGCCTAAGTGCAGCACCATTTTACTGTAAAACTCATAACTTGCGTTATTTATATAAGTTAAAGTAGCGCAGATTATTGTATTTCTACTTGGATTATATTTCTGAATACTTTGGAACCCGAGTTGCCGCCCGGTATTCGGCCTCGCCAACCCGCGCCACGATCGTCGAACGCAGTAACTTCGGGCGCGAAATCTCCTCGACGTCGCCGAATGCGCCGCAGATCGATCAATTTCGACGGAACGCCGTTTCCACTAATCAACCAATACAACGATTTGCCGGTGCGGATCGCCGCCCTGCCAGCGCCGCGTTAAGGCCTCCCGCGCAATCCTTGCCGGATATTTGCGGGGAGCAAAGATGGCCGGAACCGGAACCAGCGAGTCGCGGGCGCAAGCCGCCGCCAACGGCGAGGGTCGCGTGCAGGCAATCGTCACGCGCACCGGCTTTGCCGCCTGCATCCTCGCCTCCGTACTTTATGCCGCGCATGCGCAGCAGGTGGACGTCGACGCGGTCGACAGCGGCCCGGTCGGGCTTGCGGGCATGCTCTCCGGACTGCTCCTTTTCGCGCTTGTCGCAATCTACAATCACCACCGCCGCGCGCGCGATTTCACCGCCAAGATCGCGCAACTCGAGGCCGCCATCGAAGCCCGCGACGACCGGATCTGGTCGCTTGAGGAACAGCTCGCGCGGGTCTCGGGCCTCGTCGACATCCAGGGCGACCTCGTGTTGCGCGAGGACGAACACGGCCGGGTCACGCATGCGAGCGCCGCCGTCTGCGCGCTCCTGAACATGCGTCCCGACCAGCTCGCCGGCCGCGGGCTGCCGTTCGACGTCCGCTACGAAAGCGAGCGGACGACCTTGCCGGACGGCTCCACCAGCTTCGACCAGGAAATCGCCGTGGGAGAGGGCCGCCGCTTCATCGCATGGAAGGTGGCCCCGGTGCGCGACGCGGAGGGACACACTGTTGAGACCCAGTGGGTCGGGCGCGACGTCACGCTTCGCGTCGCAGCCGAACGGGCGCTTGCCGATGCGCGCGAGAAAGCGGAGGCTGCAAGCCGGGCCAAATCGCGCTTCCTTGCCGTGGTGAGCCACGAAGTGCGCACGCCGCTCAACGGCATTCTCGGCATGGCGGATCTCCTGCTCGATACTTCGCTCACGCCCGAACAGAAGACCTATGCACGGGCGGTGAAGTCGTCGGGCACGGCGCTGCTCGGCCTCATTGAGGAAGTGCTCGATTTCTCGAAGATCGAGGCGGGACGCCTCGACCTCGAATCGGTGCCGTTCGATCTGCGCGAGCTGGTGACCGACGTCGTCGAGCTGAGCGCGCCGCGGGCGCAGTCGAAGGGGATCGAGATCGCCGCCGACATCGATGACCATATCCCGCACCGCGTTGCCGGCGATGCCGCGCGGCTTCGGCAGGTGCTGCTCAATCTTGCGGGCAACGCGGTCAAGTTCACCGACGAGGGCGGCGTCTCCGTCATCGTGGAGCGCGCGAAAGACGGCCGCATCCGTTTCGAGGTGTCCGACACGGGCCCGGGCATCGAGCCGGAGGTGCGGCAACGCATCTTCCACGAGTTCGAGCAGGGCGACGCAACGATGGCGCGGCGGCATGGCGGCACCGGCCTCGGGCTCGCCATTGCCGGCCGCATCGTCGAGCGCATGGGCGGGATGATCGCGCTCGATAACACCGAGCGCGGATCGCGCTTCAGCTTCGTCATCGAACTGCCCGAAGTGAGCGGCGACGGCGCGTCGGCGCCGCGCCCCGAAGTGGCAGGCGCACATATTCTCGTCGCTTCGCCGTCGCCGGTCGTCGGCCCGCTGATCGTGCGGCGGCTGTCTGCCTGGGGCGCCAATGTCTCGCTCGCGAGCGATGTCACACTGACGAAGACCCTGCTGCCGGAACGCGACTGGACGCACGCGATCATCGACCGGGCGTTCGGCCCCGAAACCGTGCGTAGTCTGGTGTCGCAGGCGTCGCGGTTCGCAAGCCACCGGCTCGTGCTGTTGTCGCCAGCCGATCGCGGCGAGCTCGACAACCTCAAGGCCGCGGGATTCGACGGCTATCTCGTCAAGCCCGTGCGCTCGACGTCGCTCGCGGTGCGGCTCGCCGCACCAGGTGCCGCGCCGCCGCTCGTTCCGGAGTTCGAGGAAGAACCGCAGGAAGGGCGGCCATTGCGCCACCGTTCGCAGATGGTGCTGGTCGCTGAAGACAACGAGATCAACGCGCTCCTGATCCAGGCGATGCTCGGCAAGCTCGGGCATACGACCACGGTCGTCGGCAACGGCATTGCGGCCGTAGCCGCCGTCTCAACGGCGCAGGCGATGGGCGCACCCTACGACCTCGTGCTCATGGACCTGCATCTGCCGGGGATGGACGGGCTCGAAGCGACGCGGCGCATCCGCGCGCTCGGCGGCGACGCGGGAAAGATCCCGATCATCGCGCTCACCGCGAATGCGTTTGCCGAGGACCGCGCCGCCGCCCGCGAAGCGGGCATGGACGGGTTCGTCGTCAAGCCGATGGATCGCGAGCGGCTGGAAGAAGCGATCGAAACCGCCTACGTGGCGCGCGGCGCCGAGCCGATCGCGCTCGCGCAATAGCCGAGATCAGAGCCGCCGCAGCGCCACCTGCTCGATCAGGTGGTCGGCGCCTTTCTGCAGGATGAGGCTTGCACGCTGCCGCGTCGGCAGAATGTTCTCGTGCAGGTTCACGAGATTGATGTTGCGCCAAAGCGAGAGCGCGGTCTCGCGCGATTCCTGCTCGCTCACTTTCGAGTAGCGATGAAAGTAGGACATGGGATCGCGGAACGCCGTATTGCGCAGGCGCAGGAACCGGTCGACGTACCAGGTTTCGAGCACGGCCTCATCGGCGTCGATATAGACCGAGAAATCGAAGAAGTCCGACACGAACGGAATCGCCTTGCCGTCCCTGGGCGGGCGGCCGGCCTGCAGGACGTTCAGGCCCTCGACGATGAGGATGTCGGGACGGTCGATCTCGACGTAGTCGCCGGGCACGATATCGTAAACGAGATGGCTATAGACGGGCGCGCGCACCGGGCGGCGGCCGGCCTTCACCCCGGTGAGGAAGTGCAGGAGCGCCTGCAGGTCGTAGCTCTCGGGAAAGCCCTTCTTCTGCATCAGCCCTTCGCGCTCGAGCACGGCGTTGGGAAAGAGGAAACCGTCGGTGGTGATCAGATCGACCTTCGGCACGTTGGGCCAGCGGGCAAGCAACGCCTGCAGCACGCGGGCGGTGGTGGATTTGCCGACGGCGACCGAGCCGCCGATGCCAATCACATAGGGGACCTTGGCGTCCTCGGTGCGGAGAAAGCGCTGCATCGCGCGAAACAGCCGCTGCGCGGCGCCGACGTACATCGACAGGAGGCGCGAGAGCGGAAGATAGATTTCCTCCACTTCGCGCATGGACAGTCGGTCGTTGAACGCCTGGAGATGGGCGACCTCCTCCGGCGTCAGCGTCATCGGCGTGTCTTCGCGCCGCGCCGCCCATTCCGCCCGGGTAAAGACGTGGTAGGGCGACAGACCGTCTTCGACGCGTTGTTCCATCGCTACCGTCCCGCCGCCGCTCAGTCGCGGCGGCGCGATTCCTTCTCGTCGATGCCTGAGCGCGCAGTGCGCCGCTCAAGCTCCGCATAGACGTCGCTCAGCGGCACGCCGCGCGCTTCCAGCACGACCAGCAAATGATAAAGGACATCGGCGGCCTCGGCGACGAGCTCGTCCTTCTCGCCGGAAACGGCGGCGAGCGCCGCTTCCGCACCCTCCTCCGCGAGCTTCTTTGCGGCCTTCTTCGGGCCCTGGTCCAGGAGCTTGCGGGTATAGGAGCGCTCGCCGCCGGCGCGGGCGCGCTCGGCGATGATCTCGGCGAGGGACTCCAAAGTGAACGGGGGCACGGGCTGCTCTCTCCGCGGTCGGCGTATCACGGATCGAGGCGGACCGGCAGGCCCGATTTCGCCATGTATTCCTTGGCTTGCCGGATGGTGAATTCGCCGAAATGGAAGATGGAGGCGGCCAGCACCGCGGTCGCGCCGCCGTCGCGGATGCCTGCGACGAGATGCTCCAGCGCGCCGACGCCGCCCGAGGCGATCACGGGGACGGGGACAGCGTCGGCGATCGCGCGGGTCAGCGGGATGTCGTAGCCCAGCCTGGTGCCGTCACGGTCCATGGAGGTGAGAAGGATTTCGCCGGCGCCGAGGCCGACGACCTCGCGCGCGTAGGCGACCGCATCGAGGCCGGTCGGGTTGCGGCCGCCGTGGGTGAAGACTTCCCAGCGGTCGGGCTCGCCCGGCTTTGAAACTTTCTTCGCATCGATCGCGACGACGATGCATTGCTCGCCGACCTTTTCCGCCGCCTCTTTCACGAAGATCCGACGCTGCACGGCGGCCGTGTTGATCGAAACCTTGTCGGCGCCGGACGCGAGCAGCGTGCGCACGTCCTCCACGGTGCGGACGCCGCCGCCCACCGTGAGCGGCATAAAGCAGGCTTCCGCCGTGCGCTGCACGGCATCGAGGAGAATGCCGCGGTCCTCATGGCTCGCGGTGATGTCGAGGAAGCACAGCTCGTCGGCGCCGGCCGCGTCATAGGTTTTCGCCGCCTCGACCGGATCGCCTGCGTCGACAAGATCGACGAAGCGGACGCCTTTCACCACGCGACCGTCCTTGACGTCGAGACAGGGGATGATGCGGACCTTGAACATTCAGGCCGCCTTCGCGCTGTGGATGAGATCGAGCGCGGCTCTCGCGTCGAGGCGGCCATCATAGAGCGCGCGGCCGGCGATGGCGCCTTCGAGTTTATGGGCGCGCGGCTCCAGCAGCTTCTTCACGTCGTCGATCGAGGCAAGGCCGCCGGAGGCAATCACGGGAATGCGGATGGCATCGGCAAACGCAATCGTCGCATCAAGGTTCAGGCCCTGCAACATGCCGTCACGCTCGACATCGGTGTGGATGATCGCCGCAACACCGGCATCTTCGAACAGGCGCGCCAGCTCGAGCGCGCCAAGCTCCGTCTCCTCGGCCCAGCCCGAGACCGCGACCTTGCCGCGGCGGGCGTCGATGCCGACGGCGATCCGGTTGGGAAATTTCCGCGCGGCGTCTTTCACGAACTGCGGGTCGCGCACGGCGGCGGTGCCGATGATCACGCGGGTGACGCCCTCGCGCAGCCACGATTCCACGGTCGCCAGATTGCGGATGCCGCCGCCGAGCTGCACGGGAATCTTCACGGCCTTGAGGATCGCCGCCACTGCCAGCGCATTCACCGGCTTCCCGGCAAAGGCGCCGTCGAGATCGACGAGGTGCAACCATTCGAATCCGAGCGTCTCGAAGTCGCGCGCCTGCGCCGCCGGATCGCGGTTGAATACGGTCGCGCGCGCCATGTCGCCCTGCTGCAGGCGCACGGCTTCGCCGTTCTTCAGGTCGATCGCGGGAAAGAGGATCACGGCGCCCAGCGCAGAAAGTTAGCGAGCAGCGCAAGGCCGAGGCGCTGGCTCTTCTCGGGGTGAAATTGCGTGCCGGCGACGTTGCCGCGCGCGACGATGGCGGTGATCGGCCCGCCGTATTCGGTGTCGGCGACGAGGTCGCCGGCGTCCGCGGGCGCGAGCTGATAGGAGTGCACGAAATAGGCGTGCAGGCCCGTGGGCCCGAGCGCGATGCCGTCGAGCAGTGCGTGATCCTTCCGCGAAATCAAGGTGTTCCAGCCCATGTGCGGGATCTTGAGGGCGGGGTCGGACGGTGCGATGCGGTCGACGTCGCCACGGATCCAGCCGAGCCCCGCCGTGACACCGTGCTCAAGTCCGCGTTCGGCGAGCAACTGCATGCCGACGCAGATACCGAGGAACGGCCGGCCGCGTTCGCGCGCGGCTTCGCTCATGGCGTCGATCATGCCGGGCACCGCTTCGAGACCGTGCTTGCAGTCGGCGAAGGCGCCGACGCCGGGCAGCACCACGCGATCAGCGCGGCGCACCGCGTCGGGATCGTTGGTCACCAGAATCTTTTCGTTTATGCCGCTCTCGCGCGAAGCGCGCTCCAGCGCCTTCGCCGCCGAGTGCAGATTGCCGGAGCCATAGTTGATCACGGCGACGGTCATCGGCCGCCTCCCGGCTCGGGGAAGAGGCCGATAATCGGCTGTGTTTGCGGCATACGAGGCCCGTTTGAATCCACGGCGCGACGTTCGACCCGCACGCGCGGGAAAGCGCTCCACTCCGCGAAGAAGCGGCGCTCGGCGTCCTCGAGGTTTCGGCCCATCGCAATGCGGGCGTCGCGATAGCCGCGGCGCAGGAGCTTGCGGCGGCGCAATTCCGTACCCTCGAAGGCGATGACCAGCGATGGCAGCCAGAGGATGATCGCCGTCGCGCTCGGATTCAGATCAAGCGCATAGGCGACGCCGGAAATCAGCATCGTCGCCGAAAGCCAGCCAAAAAATCCGAGCCAGAGCGCGTGCCACAACAGCCAGAGCGGCGCGAAGAAGAGCGCCGCCCACGAGAATTTCTCACGGACGAAGCGCACGCGCTCGGCCGCCTCCTCGTCGCGGACGCCGTCCGCGGGCTCGAATACGAGATACGTCCTCACCGCGGTCTCCGGTCAGCCGAGGCTGCCCTTGGTCGACGGCACCTCGCCCTTGGCGGCGGCGTCGATGGCGACGGCCGCGCGCAAGGCGCGCGCGAGCCCCTTGAAACAGGACTCCGCGACGTGGTGCGAGTTCTCGCCGTAGAATGTCTCGACATGCAGCGTGACGCCGGCGTTCGACGCGAACGCATGAAAGAACTCGCGCACGAGATCGACATCGAATTCGCCGATCTTGTCGCGCGGAAACTGCACGCGGAACACGAGCACCGGGCGGCCGGAGATGTCGATCGCCACGCGCGAGAGCGCCTCGTCCATGGGAAGGTGCACATCGGCATAGCGGGTGATGCCGCGCAGGTCGCCGAGCGCCTGCTTGACCGCCTGGCCGAGCACGATGCCGACGTCTTCCGTCGTGTGGTGATGATCGACGTGCAGATCGCCTTTGGCCTTAACCGTAATGTCGATCCGCGAGTGGCGTGCCAGCAGATCGAGCATATGGTCGAGGAAGCCGATGCCGGTCGAAACATCGGCCCGGCCGGTCCCGTCGAGGTTCACGAAAACCGACACGTCGGTCTCCTTGGTGGCGCGGGAAATCTCGCCCGTGCGCATGGCAATCTCCTTGGATGGCGCGCCTTCTAGCAGCAACGACCCGCCCACGCCACACGCCCGGACCGCACCGTTGCCTTATGGTTTGCATCAACGCGGTGAATGCCTAGATAACGGACCACTTGCCGGAGCCCCGCATGAGCCCCTCCCAGAACGACGTCTTCCACGGCACCACCATCGTCTCCGTCCGCAAGGGCGGCAAGGTTACGATCGGCGGCGATGGCCAGGTCACGCTCGGCAACACCGTGGTCAAGGCCAACGCCAAGAAGGTGCGCCGGATCGGTGCGGGCGACGTGATCGGCGGCTTTGCCGGGGCGACAGCCGACGCGCTCACCCTGTTCGACCGGCTGGAGAAGAAGCTCGAGGAGCACCGCGGGCAGCTCGCGCGGGCCTGCGTCGAGCTCGCCAAGGACTGGCGGACGGACCGCTACCTGCGCCGGCTCGACGCCATGATGCTCGTCGCCGACAAGGACGTGAGCCTGCTGCTCGCGGGAACCGGCGACGTGCTCGAACCGGAGAACGGCATCGCCGGCATCGGCTCGGGCGGGCCCTATGCGCTTGCCGCCGCGCGCGCCCTCATCGAGACGGAGCACGACGCCGAGGCGATCGTGCGCAAGAGCCTCGATATCGCCGCCGATATCTGCATCTACACCAACCGCAACGTCGTCGTGGAGACGATCGGAAGCTGACATGAGCAATTTTTCCCCGCGCGAGATCGTCTCCGAGCTCGACCGCTACATCGTCGGCCAGAAGGACGCCAAGCGCGCGGTCGCGATCGCGCTGCGCAACCGCTGGCGGCGGCTGCAACTCGACGAGAAGCTGCGCGAGGAAGTGCTGCCGAAGAACATCCTGATGATCGGCCCGACCGGCATCGGCAAGACGGAAATCTCGCGGCGGCTCGCGAAGCTCGCCGGTGCGCCGTTCCTCAAGGTGGAAGCGACGAAGTTCACCGAGGTCGGCTATGTGGGCCGCGACGTGGAATCGATCGTGCGCGACCTCGTGGAGATCGGGATCGCGCTCGTGCGCGAGCAGAAGCGGCGCGACGTGCAGGCGAAGGCGCACCTCGCCGCCGAGGAGCGCGTGCTGGATGCGCTGGTGGGGCCGGCGGCAAGCGTCGCGACGCGCGACAGCTTCCGGCGCAAGCTGCGCAGCGGCGAGCTCGACGGCAAGGAAATCGAGGTCGAGGTGCAGAGCGGCGGCGGCGGATTGCCGATGTTCGAGATCCCGGGGATGCCCGGCGCGCAGGTCGGCGCCATCTCGCTCGGCGACATGCTCGGCAAGGCGTTCGGCGGGCAGAAGCGCACACGGCGCGTGACCGTGAGCGAAGCGCACCCGCTGTTGCTTGCCGAAGAATCCGACAAGCTGCTCGATCAAGATGCGGTGGTGCGCGAGGCGATCCGCACGGTCGAAAACAACGGCATCGTGTTCCTCGACGAGATCGACAAGATCTCCGCGCGGGAAGGCGCTCGCATTGGCGGCGACGTGAGCCGCGAGGGCGTGCAGCGCGATCTCTTGCCGCTGATCGAGGGAACGACGGTCGCGACCAAGCACGGCCCGGTGAAGACGGACCACGTGCTCTTCATCGCGTCGGGCGCGTTCCATGTGGCGAAGCCGTCCGACCTGCTGCCGGAGCTGCAAGGGCGGCTGCCGATCCGCGTCGAGCTGCAGCCGCTCACGCGCGACGACTTCCGCCGGATTCTGACGGAAACCGAGGCGAGTCTCATCAAGCAGTCGGTGGCGCTGCTTGCCACGGAAAAGGTCGACCTCGTGTTTACCGACGACGCCATCGACGCGATTGCCGATGTCGCGGTCGAGGTGAACACGAACCTGGAGAACATCGGCGCACGGCGGCTGCAGACGGTGATCGAGCGCGTGCTCGACGAGATCAGCTTCTCCGCGACGGACCGTTCGGGCGAGCAATTCGTGATCGACGGCACGTATGTGCGGGAGCGGGTCGCAGATCTGGCCAAGAACGCGGACCTTTCGCGCTACATCCTCTAGAGGCGGGCGCGGCGCACGCGCACGTAAAGCGCGCCAGCGCCGCCGTGCGAAGCTGTTGCTTCCTCAAAGCCGATCACCAGCGCGCGGAACTCCGGCAGCGCCAGCCAGTGCGGCACTTCCCGCCGCAAGGCGCCCTGCCCGCCGCCGCTTCCCTTGCCGGTGATGACGAGCACGAGTGCGTCGCCGCGCGCCTGCGCCGTGGCGAGAAAAGTCGCGAGGCGGGTGCGGGCGCGCTCCAGCGTCATGCCGTGCAGGTCAAGCCGGGCGTCGATCTCGACGCGGCCGCGGGCGATGCGCTGGCGGGTGCGGCGGTCCAGATTCGCCAGTGGCGGCGGGTCTTTAGGGGCGACCGGAGCGGATGCCGGTGCGGCTGCCCGCCCGGACTTCGGCTTCGGAGCTGGAGGCTCCTCCTCCGATTCGACAGCGGGGATCTTCGTCTTCCTGCCGCGCAGCGGCTTGATCGATTTCTTGATTTCTTCCCAGAGCGCGCGGTCGCCCGCGCTCAGATTGCGCGGCGGGCGGCGCTCGCTCATGACTTCTTCGGCCTTGCCGGAGGCATCGGTATCTCGACCGGCCGCCTTGGCGGCAGCGGCACCGCGACGGCGGGGCCGGGATCCGCCGCGCGCGGCACGAGCATGTAGAACATGCCGGGATGCCGCAAACGGCCGGCGGCCGTTCCCGCCTCGATGCCGGCACCGAGATAAAGGTCCGCGCGCGCCGGGCCGACGATCGCGCCGCCGGTGTCCTGCGCCACCATCAGGCGGCGAAACGGCGATGAAGAATTGACGGTCTCGAGCGGCAGCTCCGCTTCGATCCAGAACGGCGTGCCGTAAACGTGCAGCGAACGGTCGACCGCGATGGAGCGGTCGCGAGTGAGCTCGACGCCCTGCGCGCCGATCGGCTCGGCGTCATGATCGAGCGCTTCGACCACACGGAAGAAGATGTACGACTTGTTCAGCCGCATGAGCTCGCGGCCTTCTTCTGCGTGCTCGGCTATGAACAGGCGGATCTTGTCCATCGACATTTCGTCCGCCGGCACGATGCCGCGCTCGATCAGCGTGCGGCCGACGGCGAAATAGGGATGGCCGTTCTGCGCGTCGTAATTGATGCGGAGAATCTTTCCGTCGGGCAGACGGACCCGAGCCGATCCCTGAATGTGCGTGAAGAAGGCTTCGATCTCGTCCTTGAGCCAGACGATCTCCAGATTGCGGCCGGCGAGCGCACCGTTCTCGATCGCCGCACGATCATAGAAGGGAACGATCCGGCCGGCCTTGTGGGTGCCGGCGCGGGTCCGTTTGACCGAAGCGCTGCGCGCGGGCTTCCGGATCTTCTGCGATCCCGGCGACTTCATCACGAGCTCGTCGGGCCGGCGATAGATCGGCACCGTATAGCCGTTGCCGGGCGTGAGGCTGCCTTCGACCACCGGCTCGTAGTAGCCGGTGATGAAGCCTTCCTTCTCGCTGACCTTGGAAATGCGGACCGGCCGGAAGCTCTGCTCGAAGAAGTTCCGCGCCGCTTCCTTATCCACCGGGTCGCGCAGGGAGGCGGCGCGGTCGCAGGCATCGCGCAACGAGCGCTCGAACGGCTTGACCGCGACTTTCGCGCGCCGGCGCAGCAGGATCGGCTCGCAGCTCTTGCGGAACGCCGCGAACGCCGCGGACTGATCGTCGTCGTTCCATCCCTTGAGATCGCCGAACGCGACCGGCTCCAGCGTCGTGCCGGGGATGCGAAGCGGACTCTTCGCCGCGAACGAGGACGAAGGCAGAATCAGCAGGGCTACGCACAACGCGGCGGTGCGTGCGATCATGTCGTCCGGATCAGGATGAGGCCGCCTCGGTGGCGACGAGCTTCCAGTTGGGATCGCGCGAGCCCGCCTCGCGCGCGAAGGTCCAGATGTCTGTCACGTCGGTCACGCGGTCGGGGCTGCCGTCGATCGGCTCGCCGACGCGGTTGCGCGTGACCGAAATCAGTTGCGAAACGAAACGGACGGTGACCTGGGCGTTGCGGCCCTTCAGCTCGGCGCCGATGATCTCCGCCTCGTCGATGGCGACGAAGCGGGATTCGAGAGTCTCGCCGCGGCTTTCGCGATCGGCGATCGCCGCCGCGAAGCCGTCGAACACGTCGCGCGCGAGCAGGTTCTTCAGCGCACGCCGGTCGCCTTCGGCGAACGCGGTCACGATCATCTCATAGGCACTCTTGGCGCCGGAAAGGAAATGCTTGGCGTCGAAATCCGGATCCGCCTTGGCGACCGCCTCCAAGCCGGCGGCAAGCGGCGAGCCGGGCTCGGCAATGCCCGCCCAGCGCTCGGCCGAGCCGTTTCCGCCCTCGACATCGGCGCGCGGCGTGCTCTCCGCTCCGCGGCCGGGGAGCGAGACGACCTTTTCGCGCGCCGGCGCGGGCTTTGCATCGCGCGCGGAATAAGGGTCATAGGGCGGCCGTTCCCGGCCGGTCCTTTGACCCAGGACGCTCCGCAAGCGCGCGAAGATGAAGATCGCGAGCGCAAGAAAGATGATCGTGTAGATGTCGAACACTGAACTCATTGCCCGGCCGGTCGGAATTCCGGCGCCTGCGACAGGCGGCCAACCGCCGCAGGCAATATGATAGGTCATATGGGGGCGATGTGGCCCATTCCAAGGCGAACCACGCGACCCTGCACCGCAAAACTAAACGATCCTGCCCATTTGGCCAACAGCCGCCGGAATCGACCGCAAATTCCCGCCGGCCGCATTCTTGTTCGGGGGTGGCAACCGTGATAGCGACGCCGCGCCCGCCGCAGTTCCGGCGGATTTCCTCACCGATCCGGCCGCGGAGACCGATATGAACACGCCCACCGAAGGGGCCGGCGACGGCAAGCTTCCCTCGCTCAACGTGCTTGCTCAGTACATCAAGGACCTGTCGTTCGAGAGCCCGAACGCGCCGAACTTCGGCATGGCGCCGAATCAGGCCCCGGCGCTGAACGTGCAGATCAACGTCAATGCGAGGCCGCTTTCCAGCACGGATTTCGAAGTCGAGCTCGCGATCGAGGGCAAGGCCGAACATAACAAAAACGTGTTGTTCGCCATCGAGCTCGTCTATGCGGGGGTTTTCCGCGTGCAGAACGTGCCGCAGGAGAGCCTGCACCCGGTCGTGCTGATCGAATGCCCGCGGCTCCTGTTCCCGTTCGCGCGGGCGATCGTCGCCGATACCGTCCGCGACGGCGGCTTTCCACCGCTCATGCTCGACCCGGTCGATTTTGCGGCGCTCTATCGCCAGCGGGCCGCGCAGATGCAGGCAGCACCGCAAGCCAATTGAAATCAGGCTCAGGATTTTGCGGCCGGGTCCGCCTCGTCGGCGAGATAGCCGCGCCAGAGCGCATCGGCGCCGAGCCCGGCAATGAACTGGCGATGCGCAGCCGCTTCCGCTGCGGACAGCAATGATGGCAGCGGTGCCGGGCGCATGCGCACGCCGTTGACGACCGCGCGGACGGCGACAGCCTCGGCGATCAGCCCGAGCCGCGCCTGCCGTCCGCCCACCAGCTCCGCATAGACTTCGGCGAGCAGCTCCGCGTCGAGCAGGGCGCCGTGCTTGGTGCGGCGGCTGTTGTCGATGCCGTAGCGCGCGCAAAGATCGTCGAGCCGGTTCGGCCCGCCGGGATGGCGGCGGCGCGCAAGCGTCAGCGTATCGACGGCGCGCTCGCGCGGAAACGCCGGCCGCTTGATGCGGTCGAACTCGGCGTTGAGAAAGGCGAGATCGAAACCGGCATTGTGAATGACGAGCGTCGCATCGCCGACGAAGCTCACGAAGTCGTCGACGACGTCGGCGAAGAGCGGCTTGTCGGCGAGAAACGCCGCCGTCAGGCCATGTACCGCTTCGGCCTCCGCCGGCATGTCGCGCTCGGGATTGACGTAGGCGTGATAGATGGCGCCGCTCGGAATACGGTTCACGATCTCGACGCAGCCGATCTCGACGATGCGGTGGCCCTGGTAGGGATCGAGCCCGGTGGTTTCGGTGTCGAGGACGATCTCCCGCATGTTCGCTAGTTCCGTTTCCTTTTTGGCCCGGCTTCTTCGAGCTTCCGCAGGATGGCCCGCACCTCGGCGCGCGCCGCGTCGAAGCCGCGGCTCGTGTCGATCACGAAGTCGGCGCGGGCGCGCTTCTCCGAATCGGGCATCTGCCGTGCGAGCATGGCGCTGATTTTCTCTTCTGTCATGTTCGGGCGTTCCAGTAAACGAGCGCGCTGAACTTCCGGCGGCGCACTGACCACGACGACGGCATCGACGCGCCGGTCGCCGCCGGTTTCGAACAGGAGCGGGATATCCAACACCGCGACTTCCGCCCCCGCTTTCTTTGCCATCTCGCGAAATTTCTCCTCGGCCTTGCGCACGAGCGGATGGACGATCGCTTCCAGCCTGCGCAACGCCTTCGGATCGCCGAGGACTTTCGCGGCCAGCCGCTCCCTGTCGATACGCCCGTTGACGGCAACGCCGGGGAATGCCGCTTCGAGCGGCGCGACCGCCTCACCTTCATAGAGCTTGTGCACCTCGGCGTCGGCGTCGAAGACCGGCACGCCCTCGTCGGCGAACATCTTCGCGGTGGCCGATTTCCCCATCGCGACCGATCCGGTGAGGCCGAGCACGATCATTGGCCGCCCTTCGCAAGATCGGCGAGGACTGCCGCGCGCAGTTCCGGCGTCACCTTGGGCCGCACGCCGAACCAGCGCTCGAAGCCGAGGGTCGCCTGGTGCAGCAGCATGCCGAGCCCCTCCACCGCGCGAAGGCCGCGAGCGCGGGCCGCCGCCAGGAGCGGGGTCTCCAGCGGCACATAGACGATGTCGCAGACGATGCCGGATGATTGCATCGGCGCAAGGTCGATCTCGAGCGGCGGCTGGCCGGCCATGCCGAGCGTCGTCGTGTTCACGAAGAGATCGGCATCTTGCAGCCATTCCGGCAGATCGTCGTAGGAGGCGATGGTGACGCGGAGCCCGAACCGGGTCGCGATCGCCTCAGCACGGCCCGGCGTGCGGTTGACAACGACGACGCGCTTCAGTCCGCGCTGCAGCAGCCCATAGACGACCGCGCGGGCGCCGCCGCCGGCGCCGAACACCACCGCCTGCTCGGGCTGCAACTGCCAATCGGGCACGGCCTCATCGAGGTTGGCGAGGAAGCCGTGCACGTCGGTGTTCATGCCGACGAGCTTGCCGTTCTCGAGCCAGATGGTGTTCACGGCCTGCAGCGCCTCGGCCGTTGCGTCCGCGCGCGCAAGCAGGCGATAGGCGGTCTCCTTGTGCGGCACGGTGATGTTGCCGCCGACATAGCCGCGCTGCGCGAGGTTCGTGAGAAATTCCGGCAATTGCTCCGGCAGCACGTCCTCGCGCGCATAGTCGCCGTCGATCTTGTGCTCGGCGAGCCAGAAGCGATGAATCACCGGCGAGCGCGAGTGCGCGATGGGATGGCCGATGATGCAGGCGCGACGGATGCTCACGGCAGATTCCCCGTGGCGCGGAAATGGGCGAGCAGCTTCAGGAGCGGCAGACCGAGCACGGTGAAGTGATCGCCGTCGATCTTCTCGAACAGGTGCACGCCGAGCCCTTCCAACTGATAGGCGCCGACGCTCTTGGTGACGCGGTCGCCAGCCGCCGCAAGATAGGCGTCGAGAAATTCGTCGGAGAGCGGTCGCACGGTGAGGTGCGCCGAGCTTGCGGCTTCAAATTCGATCCTGCCCGCGCGTGCGACAGCGGCGGCCGAATGCAGCGCGTGCGTGCGCCCGGCAAGCGCCTTCAGTTGCTCGCGTGCGGCAGCGGCATCGACGGGCTTGGAGAAACGCCGGTCGCCCAGCGCAAGCGTCTGGTCGGCGCCGAGCACGAGGCCGGCGCGGCGGCGGGAGACTTCGAGCGCCTTCTCCCGCGCGAGTAGGAGTGCGGCGGCGACCGGATCGGATTTCACGGCCGGATTTTTTGCTTCGGCCGTGCGTTCGTCGATGTCCGCCGGATCGATCGCGATCGGAATGCCGGCGGCCTCGAGCATCGTGCGGCGCACGGCGCTCTTCGATGCGAGCACGAGCGGTTCGCCGCGCCAGAGCGTCATTGCGCGTCCGCCACCGCGCCGCGGCGCTCCTGCAGGAGGGCGATGACAGCCGCCGCCGTCTCCTCGATCGAGCGGCGGGTCACGTCGATCACCGGCCAACCGTGCTTGGCGCAGAGCTGACGGGAGAACGCGATTTCCTCGGAGACGGCCTGGCGGTCCACATAGGCGGTGTCGGGCCGCGCCGCGTTGATGCCGAGCAGGCGGTTCTGCCGGATCTGCACGATGCGCTCGGGGGTCGCATAGAGTCCGACGACGAGCGGCTTCTTCAAGGTCTCAAGCGCGGACGGCGCCGGAATGCCCGGCACGAGCGGGACGTTCGCGGTGCGGATGCCGCGGTTGGCGAGGTAGATGCTAGTGGGCGTCTTCGAAGTGCGTGACACGCCGATCAGCACCACGTCGGCTTCTTCAAGATTGTCCGTGTGCTGGCCGTCGTCGTGCAGCATGGTGAAGTTCAGCGCGTCGATACGGCGGAAATAGTCGGCGTTCAACGTGTGCTGACCGCCGACCCGCGGCGTCGTTTCGGCGCCGAGATAACTCTGAAAGAGCGCGAGCACCGATGCGAGCACGGACAGGCATGGCACGCCGAATTCGCGGCAGCGGGTCTCGATCCGCTCGCTCAGCTCGCGGTCGACGAGCGTATAGAGCACGATCCCCGGGTTCTCTTCGATCCTGGCCAGGGCGACATCGAGCTGCTTCTGGTTGCGGACGAGCGGATAGACGTGCTCGATCGCCGATACGGTCGAGTATTGGGCGGCGGCCGCGCGGCCGACCGCGAGCAGCGTCTCGCCGGTCGCGTCGGATACGAGGTGCAGATGGAAGTAATTCGCGGCGCCCGCCGATTTCTTCATCGTTGCTGTCCACCGGCCTGTGAATTGGAGGGGAGAAGGGCACGGGTTATGGCCGCGCGCAAGCACGGCGCGAAGGCAGGCCGCAATTCTTCCACATTGTGACGCGGCAGGAAAACTTGCACGGCAGGTCCGTGGGAATCGGGGAATGAACCGCCGAAGGTCAATTGCCCGTCTAAGACGCGGCTTCTTCGCTAGTGTGCTATGGCGAACCGGCGGGGATGAAATGTGGAAGCCATTCGTCGACGCATTCAGGCTACCAAGTAACTACAAACAAGAATCTAGATAGGTTTTGAAGTGAAGAAGGAAGCAGGACGGATTGCTGGCGGAAGGCTGCTGGCGGTGCTGGATGGCGCTGCAATGACGCCGCCGCCGATCTGGTTCATGCGGCAGGCCGGCCGGTATCTGCCGGAGTACCGGGAGGTACGGGCGAAGGCGGGCGGATTTGTGGAGCTCTGCCTCGATCCGAAAAGGGCGGCGGAGGTGACGCTGCAGCCGGTGCGGCGCTTCGACCTCGACGCGGCGATCATTTTTTCCGACATCCTGATCGTGCCGTATGCCCTGGGCGTGCCGCTTTGGTTTGAGGACGGGGAAGGACCGCGCCTGCAGCCCGTCCGTGATCGGGAGTCTGCCAAACGGCTTGACGGCGCGCTTGACCGATCGGTCACCGGGCGCGTGTACGAGGCAGTGGCAGCGGTGCGGGCCTCATTGTCGGGCGAGAAGACGCTGATCGGCTTCTGCGGCGCTCCCTGGACCCTGGCGACGTATCTCATTGCCGGGCGGGGAACGGAGGATCAGGCACCGGCGAAAGATCTGATGCGGGGCGATCCGCAACTGTTTGCAGAGATCATCGAGCGGCTCGTGGATGCGACGGCAGAGCATCTGGCGGGGCAATTGGAAGCGGGCGCGGACCTCGTGCAGATTTTCGATACTTGGGCGGGATCGCTCGATGCGGACGAGTTCGCGCGCTGGTGTGTCGCGCCGACGGCGAGGATCGTCGAGGCGGTCCGGCGCGCAAGACCGGGCGCGCGGGTGATCGTGTTTCCGCGCGGCGCGAGCGCGGCGGGCATCGAGGCATTGGTTTTGGCGTGCGGAGCGGATGCGGTCAGTCTCGACCCGAAGGCGGACCGCCGGCGCCTCCGAGCGGTACTGGGAGGTCGCTGTGCGTTGCAGGGAAATCTCGATCCGGAGGCGTTATTAGCCGGCGGCGAGCGATTGGATCGGGAGATTGATGCAGTCCTCGAAGATTTTTCGGGCGCGCGTCACATCTTCAATCTCGGCCACGGTATCTTTAAAGAGACGCCGATCGCGCACGTGGAACAGATGATCGCGCGGGTTCGCCGGAGCGGGTGATGCTCTATCTCTGGATCAAGGCGCTGCACGTGATCGCCGTCATCTCGTGGATGGCGGCGCTGCTCTATCTCCCGCGGCTGATGGTCTATCATTGCGAGGCCGAAACGGGCTCGGGGCAATCCGAGACCTTCAAGGTGATGGAGCGGCGGCTTCTGCGGTTCATCGCCACGCCGGCGATGGCGGTGGCGTGGCTCACCGGGCTCTGGCTGATCTACGAGGCGGGGGTGCTCCGCGCGGGCTGGCTGCACGGGAAGCTCGCGCTGGTGCTTGGGCTCAGCGCGCTGCACGGGATAAATGCCAAGTGGGTCAAGGACTTCGCGGCGGACCGAAACCGCAGGCCGGCGCGATTTTACCGTTTCATGAACGAGGTGCCGACGTTGCTCATGATCGGCATCGTTATCCTCGTCATCGTAAAGCCGTTTTGATCGGCGGGACTTGCGCGCGACTCCAGCCTTGCTTATGTTGAGTTACCTTCCCTAACGCAGGCGCACGCGCGCTCGTTCGTCGATCCGGCTGACGGATCGGCCGGTGCGCCGGACCGGGGCTCCAGGCCCCGCCATCCAGACCTGCGGCTTCATTCCCTGATCTCATGCGGACGATGCTTTCGATTCGTCCGTCAAGGTGCAATTCCCATGCGGGAAATCAAACTACACGATTTGAAGACGAAGACTCCGGCCGAACTCCTTGTGCTCGCCGAAGAACACCAGGTCGAGAACGCGAGCACGATGCGCAAGCAGGAGCTCATGTTCGCGATCCTGAAGCAAATGGCCTCGAAAGAGGTGGACATTATCGGCGAAGGCGTCGTCGAGGTATTGTCGGACGGCTTCGGTTTTCTGCGCTCGCCGGATGCGAACTACCTCGCGGGGCCGGATGACATCTACATTTCGCCCTCGCAGATCCGGCGCTTTTCCTTGCGCTCGGGCGATACGGTCGAGGGACCGATCCGCAGCCCAAAGGACGGTGAGCGGTATTTCGCGCTGCTCAAGGTGAACTCGATCAATTTCGAGGACCCGGAGAAAGCGCGCCACAAGATTCACTTCGACAACCTGACGCCGCTCTACCCGGACGAGCGGATCAAGATGGAAATCGACGACCCGACCAAGAAGGATCTCTCGGCGCGCGTGATTGACATCGTTTCGCCGCTCGGCAAGGGCCAGCGCGCGCTGATCGTCTCCCCGCCCCGCACCGGCAAGACGGTGCTGCTGCAGAACATCGCCCACTCGATCACGGCCAATCATCCCGAGTGCTATCTGATCGTGCTCTTGATCGACGAGCGGCCGGAGGAAGTCACCGACATGCAACGCTCGGTGAAGGGCGAGGTCGTATCCTCGACCTTCGACGAGCCGGCCTCGCGCCACGTGCAGGTCGCAGAGATGGTGATCGAGAAGGCGAAGCGGCTCGTCGAGCACGGCCGCGACGTAGTCATCTTGCTCGATTCGATCACGCGCCTGGGACGCGCCTACAACACGGTGGTGCCGAGCTCGGGCAAGGTGCTGACGGGCGGCGTCGACGCCAACGCCCTGCAGCGGCCGAAGCGGTTCTTCGGCGCTGCGCGCAACATCGAGGAAGGCGGGTCGCTGACGATCATCGCGACGGCGCTGATCGATACCGGCAGCCGTATGGACGAAGTGATCTTCGAAGAGTTCAAGGGCACCGGCAACTCGGAGCTCATCCTCGACCGCAAGGTGGCGGACAAGCGTGTGTTCCCAGCAATCGACATCACGCGCTCGGGCACCCGCAAGGAAGAGCTCTTGGTGCCGCCGGACGTGCTGAAGAAGATGTACGTGCTCCGCCGCATCCTGAACCCGATGGGGACGATGGATGCGATCGAATTCCTGCTCGACAAGCTGCGGCAGACGAAGTCGAACGGCGAGTTCTTCGAGTCGATGAACGCCTGATCCGGAAGGACATGCGGGACTGAGACCGCCGTGCCTGGGCACGGCGGTTTCGTTTCAGGCTAGCTCACCGAAGTTGCCAGTTGATTCGGGTCCGTGATGGGCAGCGAACAGCTTTCGCCAATGCAGATAAAGGCGGCACCTTCTCTGGGCGCGGCCGCGATCTGCTCCCGCGCCGGATGCGTGGCGGACAAGGCTTCCGCGGCCGGGGCGCGCAGGACCGTGCGATCGAGAAACGGGAGCCGAAGCGCGGCAGCAGCGAAGTCGGCGGCGCGCTCGCCGGTCGCGACGATCTCCTTGTGGCGTAGCCTTAGATCGAGGGCATTCAGGAAGGCGGCGTGGCCGAACAGGTTTTCGGCGGCGGTCGGCAGCACGGCATCGAACAGGCGGTCGGCGCGCTCGCGGTAGCGGTCATCGCCGGCAAGCAACGCGAGCCGGATCAGGTTCTGCGCGATCAGCGCCTGCGGGTTGGGGAGGGCGTCGTCGCGCGTGAGCGCGAGGCGGACAATCAGACCCTCCGCGTCGTCGGCGGTGAGGAAGTAGGTTCCGCTGCTCCGGTCATTGTGGTGCCGCTCCAGCCCGGCGGTCCAGGCGATGGCACGCTCTAGGAATTCATTCTGGGCGGTCGCCTGATGCAGGGCGATCGCTGCGCGGATCATCGCCGCGTAGTCGGAGGAGAGGCCGGGGAAGACAAGGCGGTCGTTACGCCAGCTATGGCCGAGGCGGTCGCCGCGGGTCATGTTACCGGTTATGCAGTGGAAGGCGCGCGCGGCGCGCTCGATCCACGCCGGCTCGTTCAGGGGCGCGCCGGCATTGGCCAGCGCCGCGATCATCAGGCCATTCCAGTCGGCGAGCACCTTGTCGTCGAGGCCGGGGCGGACGCGGGCGGCGCGCACGTCGAGAAGCTTCGCGCGCAGCGCAGCGAGGCGGCGTTCATCGTTTTCGCTGCGCGGCAGGCCGTGCAGGCGATTCAGAATATTGTGCCCTTCGAAGTTGCCTTGCCCTGATACGTCGTAGTGGCCGGCGAAGTAGGCGGCATCGTCGGGGCCGAGCACGCGCTCGACTTCAGCACGCGACCACACATAGAATTTGCCCTCCTCCCCTTCCGAATCGGCATCGAGGCTCGAGGCGAAGGCGCCGCCCTCGATCGTCATCTCCCGGGCGAGCCAGCCGACCGTCTCTTCGGCGCGGGCGCGGAAGAGCGGATTGCCGGTGCGGGCGTGGGCCAGCGCGAGCAGCTCGAGGAGCTGCGCATTGTCGTAGAGCATCTTCTCGAAGTGCGGGACGAGCCAGCGCTCGTCGACCGAGTAACGGGCATAGCCGCCGCCGAGATGGTCGTAGATGCCGCCTTCGCTCATGCGTATGAGCGCGTGCTCGACGGTCTCGAAGAAACGGACGTCGCCGGTGCGCTCGCCGGCGCGCCAGAGGAATTCGAGGATCGTGCACTGGGGGAATTTCGGCGCGCCGCGTAGGCCGCCATGCACCGGGTCGAACAGATTGGCGAAGCGCGGGGCGACCTGGTCGAGCTCGGCGCGGCCGAAGCTCACGCGCCCACTCGCCTCCACGCGCTCACGGAGGCGGGCCGCGATCGCCGTGCGGTTGTTCTCGATCTTCGCCGGCTCCTCGCGGAAGACACGGGCGACCTCGCGGAGAACATCGACGAAGGCAGGCCGACCGTACCCGGCGTCCTTCGGGAAATAGGTGCCGCCCCAGAACGGCTCCCCCTTCGGCGTCAGGAACATGGTGAGCGGCCAGCCGCCGTGCTCGCCGAGCAGGAGGAGTGCGTTCATGTAGATCTCGTCGATGTCTGGGCGCTCCTCGCGATCGACTTTGATGTTGACGAAGAGGTCGTTCATGACGGCGGCGGTGGCGGCGTCCTCGAAGCTTTCGTGCGCCATGACGTGACACCAATGGCAGGCGGCGTAGCCGATCGAGAGGAGAATCGGCTTGCCGGTGCGCGCTGCTTCGGCGAGCGCGTCCGGACCCCAGGGCCACCAGGCGACGGGGTTGTCCTTGTGCTGGAGGAGATAGGGACTGGTCTCGCGCGCGAGCCGGTTCTCGGGCATGGTGCCTCCTTCCCTTCAAGGCAAACTAACACGCACGGCGCCGGTTCAGGCTGACATGACTGCGAGCGAAGACACGATCTATGCGCTTTCGAGCGGCCGGCTGCCGGCAGCAATCGCGGTCGTGCGTATCTCGGGACCGAAGGCTCGAATCGGGCTCGAAACGTTGACCGGCAAAGTGCCGGAGCCGCGGCGGGCGGCGTACGCGATGGTTCGCGATCCAAAGACGGGCGAACTGATCGACGACGCCTTGGCGCTCTGGTTTCCCGGGCCGAAGAGCGAGACCGGCGAGGATACCGTGGAGCTTCACCTGCACGGCGGCCGGGCGATCGTTGCGGCCGTGTTCGGGGTGCTTGCGCGGCTCGACGGATTTCGGCCGGCGGTGGCGGGCGAGTTCACGCGGCGCGCGCTCCGTCACGGCAAGCTCGATCTTGCGGCCGTCGAGGGCCTTGGCGATCTCGTGGCCGCGGAGACGGAGGCGCAGCGGCGGCAGGCGCTCGCGCAGTTTCGCGGTGCGCTGTCGGCGCGGGTGGAGGCGTGGCGCGAACGGCTGGTCGCCGTGCTCGCCAAGCTCGAAGCGGCGATCGACTTCGTTGATGAAGGCGACGTGCCGGAGGACTTGCTGACGCCGGCGGTGGCGGCGGCGCGGGAGCTCGCCAAGGAAATCCGGACGGCGCTCCTCGACGCGGAGCGGGGCGAGCGGTTGCGCGAGGGCTTCGTCGTCGCGCTTGCCGGTCCGCCGAATGTCGGCAAGTCGACGTTGCTTAACCGGCTCGCGCAGCGAGACGTGGCGATCGTCACCGACATTCCCGGCACCACGCGCGACCCGATCGAGGTGGCGCTCGATCTCGGCGGAGTGCCGGTGGCGCTCGTCGATACGGCGGGCGTGCGGGAGACGAGCGACCGCGTGGAGGCGGAAGGCGTGCGGCGCGCGCTCGATCGGGCGGCGCATGCCGACCTTGTGCTGTGGCTCACCGAGGCGAGCGATCCGAATCCGCAGCCCGCGCCGAGTACGCGCCGCGTCCAGGCCGTCCGGACGAAGGCCGACCTTGTCGATTCGGAGACGCAACGACGGTTATCAGCGTCTGATTCGATTTGCGTTTCAGCCACAGAAAACACGGGGATCGATTCGCTTCTGAAATTTCTGACGGCGGAGGCGGAGGCACTTGCGGGCGAGCCCGCGGTGGTGACGCACGCGCGGCAGCGGCACGCTTTGACAGAAGCAGCGGAACGCATCGAGGCCGGGATCGCCATCGCAAAGCCCGGGCAGGAGGAGCTTGTCGCGGAGGAATTCCGGCTTGCCGCGCGGGCGCTCGGCCGGGTGACGGGGCGCGTCGACGTCGAAGACGTGCTCGATCTCGTGTTCAGAAACTTCTGTATTGGTAAATGAATTCTTAACGGCCGGCGGCCTGGGCCTTACCCCGCCGGCACCGGCGGCGTGACTCACGTGAAACACCCGAAAAGCCAGCGCCTGATTCAATCGTTACGCCTGCGTTTCACGTGAAACACACCCTCCCCGCGCCGCTTTTGACGGCGGGCCCGGTGCTCGGCTACAGGGGCGCCTTCGGAGCATCGCATGCGATTTGACGTGATCGTCGTCGGCGGAGGCCATGCCGGCTGTGAGGCCGCGGCTGCGGCCGCGCGGCTCGGCGCCAACACGGCGCTCGTCACCCACCGTTTCGCGACGGTGGGCGCGATGTCGTGCAATCCGGCGATCGGCGGGCTTGGCAAGGGACATCTCGTGCGCGAGGTCGATGCGCTCGACGGCCTCATGGGCCGCGTCGCCGACCGCGGCGGGATTCAGTTTCGTGTGCTCAACCGCCGCAAGGGACCGGCGGTGCGCGGGCCGCGCGCCCAAGCTGACCGCAAGCTCTATGCGGCGGCGATACAGGCGGCGATCCGCGCGACGCCGACCCTCACGGTGATCGAGGGCGAGGCCGACGATCTCATCGTGCGCGATGGAAAAGCTGTGGGCGTTTCGGTTGCGGACGGCCGCGTGCTCGATGCCGGCGCGGTGGTGTTGACTACGGGGACATTTCTCCGCGGGCTGATTCACATCGGCGAGCAGAAGCTTCCCGCCGGCCGCGTCGGCGAGGCCCCTGCCCTCGGCTTGTCGCGCACGCTCGCCGCGCACGCGTTCACGCTCGGCCGGCTGAAGACCGGCACGCCCCCGCGTCTCGACGGCCGCACGATCGACTGGGGTGCCGTAGAGATGCAGCCGGGCGACGAGCCGCCGGAGCCCTTCTCCACCCTCACTGACCGCATCGAGAATCCGCAGATCGGCTGCGGCATCACCCGCACGACCGTGGCCACGCACGACGTGATCCGAGCGAACGTGCACCGCTCGCCGATGTATTCTGGGCAGATCGAAAGCCGCGGGCCGCGTTACTGCCCGTCGATCGAGGACAAGATCGTCCGCTTCGGTGACCGCGACGGGCACCAGATTTTTTTGGAGCCCGAGGGCCTCGACGACGACACGGTCTATCCGAACGGGATTTCCACCTCGCTGCCGGAGGACGTGCAGCTCGCGCTGATCGCAACAATCCCGGGGCTCGAACGCGCGAGGATGCTCCGGCCCGGCTACGCGATCGAGTACGACTACGTGGACCCGCGCGAGCTCGAGCCGACGCTGGAGACGAAGCGCATGCCGGGTCTCTTCCTCGCCGGCCAGATCAACGGCACGACCGGCTACGAGGAAGCGGCCGCCCAGGGCCTGGTCGCCGGACTGAACGCGGCGCGGCGTGCGGGCGGTGCTGACGGCGCCGTGTTCGACCGTGCCGAAGCCTATCTCGGCGTGATGATCGACGATCTCGTGACGCGCGGGGTGAGCGAGCCGTACCGCATGTTCACCTCGCGCGCGGAATTCCGCCTTACCTTGCGCGCGGACAACGCCGACCAGCGCCTTACCCGGCGGGGGCTCGATCTTGGCTGCGTCGGGTGCGAACGTGGTGAACGATTCGTTACCAAAATGACCGCGCTGGAATCGGCTCGCGCGTGGGCTCGCGCGGTTTCGATCACGCCGAGCGAGGCCGATCGATTCGGTTTCGTTTTGAATCGCGACGGGCAGCGGCGGACCGCGTACCAGCTCCTCTCCTACCCGCACCTCGGCATCGCCGATATCGCGAAGATCTGGCCCGGGGCCGCGGCGCTCGATGCGAAGATCGCGGCGCAGCTTGAGACCGACGCCAAGTACGAGGTCTATCTCGAGCGCCAGGCGCAGGACGTCGAGCGCTTCCGCCGCGACGAGGCGCTCGCGCTACCGGACGACCTCGACTACCAGGCGATCCCCGGGCTCTCGATGGAGCTGCGGCAGAAGCTCGGCCTGGTGCGGCCGCGCACGCTCGGCCAGGCCGACCGCATCGACGGCATGACGCCGGCGGCGCTTGCGCTCGTCGCGCTGCATGCGCGGCGCGCCGGATGAATACTCGCAGTCTCGAAGCGGATCGCGCGCGCGCGCTCGAGCTCGTGCCGGTTTCACATGAAACGGCGGCGCGGCTCGATCAATTCGCGGAGCTGCTTCTGCGGTGGCAGCGCGCGGTGCAGCTCGTGGCGCCGTCGACGCTGCCGAAACTGTGGACGCGGCACATCGCCGACAGCCTGCAACTGATCGCGCACGCGCCCGATGCGAAGATCTGGGTCGATCTTGGGTCGGGTGGCGGATTCCCGGGGCTCGTGATTGCGATCGCGTTGACGGAGCGGGCAGGGGCGCTCGTGCATCTCGTGGAGAGCGATGCGCGCAAGGCAGCGTTCCTGCGGGAAGCGGCGCGGCTCACGCATGCGCCGGTCAAGGTGCATGCGGCGCGGATCGAGTCGGCGGCGGAACAGATCGGAGCAGTGGATATCGTCACCGCTCGCGCCTTGGCGCCGCTCCCGCGCCTGCTAGAGTTGGCGCAGCCGTTCTTGCGGGCAGGGGCGAGAGCGGTCTTCCCCAAGGGACAACATCTAGATGAGGAATTGACCGAGGCCGCTAAATCTTGGATGATTCAATCACGAATTTTGCCGAGCCTGACCGACCCCTCCGGCAAAATCCTGATCATCGAGAGCGCCACCCCCCGTTAACCCTGCGTTAACCACGATTGCAAATGCCATGACCGCCCATCGCCCCCGCGTCCTCGCCATCGCCAACCAGAAGGGCGGTGTCGGCAAGACTACCACCGCCATCAACCTCGGCACCGCGCTCGCCGCCATCGACGAGCGGGTGCTGATCGTCGACCTCGACCCGCAGGGCAATGCCTCGACCGGGCTCGGGATCGAATACAAGACCCGCACCGTCTCCACCTATGACGCGCTGATGGGCGACGCGCCGCTCGCGGCGACCGTGCGCGAGACGGCGGTGCCGCATCTGCACATCGCGCCGTCAACGATCGACCTCTCGGGTTTCGATCTGGAAATCTCGACGGCGTCCGACCGCGCGTTCCGGCTGCGCAAGGCGATCGCGGCGCTCGGCACACCGGCGCGCAACGCGGAAGGGAAGCTGGAAGGCGAGGGCTATAGCTACGTGCTCGTCGATTGCCCGCCGTCGCTCAATCTGCTGACGGTCAACGCGATGGCGGCGGCCGACGCGATCCTCGTTCCGCTGCAGTGCGAGTTCTTCGCGCTCGAAGGTCTGTCGCAACTTCTCAAGACGGTCGAGCAGGTGAAGAGCACGTTGAACCCGGGCCTGACGATCCACGGCATCGTGCTGACCATGTACGACGCCCGCAACAATCTCTCCGACCAGGTCGTCGCCGACGTGCGCCAGTTCCTCGGCGACAAGGTCTATGAGACGATCATTCCGCGCAACGTGCGCGTGTCGGAGGCGCCGTCGTACGGCAAGCCTGTGCTGCTCTACGATTTCAAGTGCGTCGGCAGCCAAGCGTACCTCAAGCTCGCGTCGGAGATCGTGCAGCGCGAGCGCACCTTGGCGGCGGCATGAGACCTGACCGCGCATGCGCCCGGGCAACAACCGCGAACGGAGTTCAATGGTGACCATGGCGGAAGACGCGCCCCGCTCGCGACTGGGACGAGGGCTTGCGGCACTGATCGGCGACGTGGGCGACGAGAACGCCGCGATCGAGCGCGCGCGCGGACAGCGGCGCGTGCCGATCGAGTTTCTCAAGCCCAATCCCCGCAATCCGCGCCGGCAGTTCAACGAGGAGGAGCTCGAAGAGCTCGCGTCGTCGATCCGCGCGAAGGGAATCCTGCAGCCGATCCTCGTGCGCTCGCTGCCGGGCGCGGCCGACGCCTACGAGATCATCGCCGGCGAGCGGCGCTGGCGCGCGGCGCAGCGGGCGGGCCTGCACGACGTTCCCGTCATCCTGCTGGAGATCGGCGACAAGGAAGCGCTCGAGATCGCCATCATCGAGAACGTGCAGCGCAGCGACCTCAACCCGCTGGAAGAGGCGATGGGTTATGGGGCGCTGATCGAGCAGTTCTCCTATCCGCAGGCGGAGCTTGCGCGCATCGTCGGCAAGAGCCGCAGCCACATCGCCAATACGCTGCGACTCTTGAAGCTCCCCGATAGTGTGAAAAAATTCCTGTCGGACGGACGGCTGACGGCCGGCCACGCGCGGGCGTTGCTCGCAAGCGACAATCCGGAGGCGCTTGCCAAGGCGATCATCGAGAAGGGGCTGAATGTGCGCGACGTCGAGGCGCTTGCCGGCGCGCAGGCGGAGGCGCGCGGCAAGGCGGCGAAGCGCCGGCCGCGCGGCTCGAAGAGCGCGGACGTGCGCGCGCTCGAGCGCAAGCTCAGCGACATTCTCGGGCTGGTGGTGGAGATCAACCACCGCGTCTCAGGCGGCGACATGCGCATCCGCTACAAGACGCTCGAGCAGCTCGACGGGCTGTGCCGGCGGCTCGGCGTGCGGCACTAGCGGCTATCTCACCTGAATCGATTTACTCTGCTCATTCCCGCGTAAGCGGGAATCCAAGGCCAGGGCGGCTTGCGTTTTACGTTGTTGCTCTGGGTCCCCGCTTTCGCGGGGACGAGCGGGATATTAGCGCTAGGCGCGGCGGCGGGCGCCTTTGGCGAGGGCAAGCAATTCGCGCTCGGCGATCGGATCGGCAAGCGCGGCATTGCGACGGGCGGCGAGGGCGGCGTCGCCGAGCGCGACCAGCGAGCGTTCCAGCACACCCGAGCTGAGGCGGTTCAGTGCCCGCTCGAACCGCGGCCGGCGGCGGAAATGGATGCGCAGCGCGGGGTCGTCGAGGACGCGGCTCGCCGGCTCGCCGGCGGCCACGCGCAGACTCAGGCGGTGCAGGCTCGACACGTGGCGGATCGCGGCGCCGAGCGCGACGCTCGCCGGAATGCCGGCGGCGCGTGCTTTCGTGTAGGCCGCGAGCGCGACCTCGGCTTCGCCGGCGGCCGCGGCGTCGACCACGTCGTCGAGCGCCAGCGCGGAGCTGTCGGCGATCACGGCGTGCACGTCGTCGAAGCCGATGCGCTTCTTGTCGCCGGCATGCAGCACGAGCTTCTCGAGCTCGGAGCGGGTGGCGAGCCGGTCGGCGCCGAGCAGGCGGACAAGCGTCTCGCGGGCATCGGCCTCGATCGCGATTCCGGCGTCCTTGAAGGTGCGGTCGACGAGGCGGGCGACGCTGCGCTCGTCGTCGGCATAGCAGGGCAATGCGGCCGCAGCCTGCGACGACTCCGCGAGCTTGCGGAGCGGCGCGCCCTTGCGGAGGTCGCCGGCCTCGATCACGACGAGCGCTTCCTGCGGCGGGTCGGCGAGCAGCGCTTCGAGCGACGGCGCGAAGTTGCGGGAGCCCGCGCGCACGTGCACGAGCCGGCGACCGCCGAACAGGCCGATGGTGCGCGCCTCGTCGGCGAGACGGCCGGGATCGCTCGCCAGGAGATCGCCTTCGAGCGTGACAATGGAGAATGGATCGGCGGTATCGGCGCCGCCCGCTTTCAAGAGGCCCTCGATGCGCTCGCGCACGAGGCCGGCGTCGGGTCCATAAACAAGTACGACGGGACGGCGCGGATCGGGACGGGCTACGAAGCTGTCGATGTCCTGATTGCGGATCGCGACCACGCGGGGGCCGTCAGGTTCGCGTCAGGAAGAAGGAGGCGAGGCGGGCGCGAATCTGCTCGGCTGCGACCTTGGCGGCGCGGTTCTCGGCGTCGCGCACGGCGCGCAGATTCGCAAAGCGCTGCTGGCTGCGGTCGATGGAAACGCGGGCGATCGCCTGCTCGGTGAGCACGACGCGGTCGTTGACAACATCATGCAGCTTGTAGGTGATGTCGAAGGAGACCATCTGCGCCACCGGCTGGCCGGATTGCGTGTCGATGATTGGGTTGAAGGAGCTCACGTTCGCTAGCAGCGTGAGCCGGTAGGGCGCGTCCTTGCGGTTGCCTTCGCCGCCGGTCAGTTCATAGATGAGATCGTTGCGCAGCTCATTGCCGATACGGCCGTCGATCGAGGCGACGTCGACGTCGCGCAAGGCGTCGCGCAGCGACGGGCCGGCGCCGTAGAGCGGCGTCTGCGCATACATCGGCTGGAACGTGCAGCCGCCGAGACCGACGGCGATGAGCGCGGCGGCAAGCACTTGCGGGCGCGCTGCTTCGGCGATGCGGTCAAGCCACGACATTCACGATCCTCTGCGGCACGACAATGATACGCTTGGGCACGCGGCCTTCAAGCGCACGGCGCACGGGCTCGAGCGCAAGCACGGCAGCTTCCACTTCCGGTGCCGCGGCATCGCGGGCGACGGTGACGTCGGCGCGCTTCTTGCCGTTGATCTGCACCGGCAGCGTGATCGTGTCCTCGACCAGGAGCTCGCGCTCGAGCGCGGGCCACGGCTCCTCAGCGATCAGCGTCTTGTGGCCGAGCGCGGCCCAGCATTCTTCCGCGAGGTGCGGCATCATCGGTTCGACCAGGCGGATGAGGATGTCGGCGGCCTCGCGCAATGCGGCAGCAAGATCGCTCGCCGCCTTGCCGCCTGCGGTGCGCGCTTCGTTCACGGCGGCGCCGAGGGTGTTGGCGAGCTCGTAGATCTGCGCGACGCCGCGATTGAAGCGCAGGCGCTCGATGTCTTCGCTGACGCGGGCGAGCGCGCCGTGCGCGCTCTTGCGGACCGCGAGCGCCGCTGGACCGTAGCTCGCCAGGTGCGGCGTGCCGGCGGGCGCGGCCATCTCGGCGAGGTCGTTCGCCAGGCGATAGAGACGCTGCACGAACCGGTGCGCCCCCTGCACGCCTTCTTCGCTCCAGATCACGTCACGCTCCGGCGGACTGTCCGACAACATGAACCAGCGTGCTGTATCGGCGCCGTAGGACGAAAGTATGTCGTCGGGATCGACGGTATTCCGCTTCGATTTCGACATCTTTTCGATGGCGCCGATGGCGACTTCCTCGCCGCCCTTGAGGAGAAAGGCGCGGCGGCGGTCGCCGTCGGCCTCGATCCTGATCTCGGCCGGGCTCGCGTAGGTTCCGTCTTTCTTTTCGTAAGTCTCGTGGACGACCATGCCTTGCGTGAACAGGCCGGCGAACGGCTCTTCGATGTTGGCGTGGCCGGTCGCCTTCATGGCGCGGGTGAAGAAGCGCGAATACAGCAGGTGCAGGATCGCGTGCTCGACGCCGCCGATATACTGATCGACGGGCATCCAGTATTGCGCGGCCTTGGCATCGGTCGGCGCGCTTTCGATCCACGGATTGGTGAAGCGCAGGAAGTACCAGGACGAATCCACGAAGGTGTCCATGGTGTCCGTCTCGCGCCGTGCGGGCTTGCCGCATTTCGGACAGGGGACGTGCTTCCAGGTCGGGTGACGGTCGAGCGGATTGCCCGGGCGGTCGAACGCCACGTCGTCGGGCAACTGCACCGGCAGATCCTTGTCGGGCACCGGCACGGCGCCGTGCTCTTCGCAGTGAATGACCGGAATCGGACAGCCCCAGTAGCGCTGGCGCGAGATGCCCCAGTCGCGCAGGCGGAACTGGATGCGGCGCTGGGCGACCGGGCGGTTGCCGCGCGTCTCGCTTTCCAGGCGCTTCGCCACTTCTTCCTTGGCAGCTTCGACGGTCATGTCGTCGAGGAAGCGCGAGTTCGCGAGCCTGCCGTCCTCGACATAGGCTTCGTCGCCGACCGCAAACGTCTTGGAGTCGGCGCCTTCGGGCACGACAACGGGCACGACGGGCAGGCCGTACTTGCGCGCGAAGTCGAGGTCGCGCTGGTCGTGCGCCGGGCAGCCAAAGATCGCGCCGGTGCCGTAGTCCATCAGGATGAAGTTCGCGATATAGACCGGCAATTCCCAGCCGGGATCGAACGGGTGAATGGCGCGGAGCCCGGTGTCGAATCCCTTCTTCTCGGCCTTGTCGATCAGCTCCTGCGCGGTGCCGGTGCGGCGGCACTCCTCGATGAAGGCGGCAGCCTTCGGATCGCGCTCGCCGATCGCGCGGGCGAGCGGATGGTCGGGCGCGATCGCGATGAACGACGCGCCGAACAAGGTGTCATGCCGCGTCGTGAAGACTTCGACCTCGTCGAAGCCTGAAAGTGCGTTCTTCGCCGCCAGCATGAAGCGGACGAGCAAGCCTTCCGACTTGCCGATCCAGTTCTTCTGCATGATGCGGACCTTCTCGGGCCAGCGGTCGAGGGTGTCGAGCGCCGTGAGAAGCTCGTCGGAATACTTGGTGATCTTGAAGAACCACTGCGTCAGCTCGCGGATCTCGACCTCGGCGCCGGAGCGCCAGCCGCGGCCGTCGATCACCTGCTCATTGGCGAGCACGGTCTGGTCGACCGGGTCCCAATTCACCTTCGAGGTCTTGCGCTCGACGAGCCCCGCCTTCCAGAAGTCGAGGAACATCTTCTGCTGGTGGCGGTAATAGCTCGGATCGCAGGTGGCGACCTCGCGGCTCCAGTCGAGCGACAGGCCCATGGACTTGAGCTGCGATTTCATGGTGGCGATGTTGTCGTAGGTCCAGGCCTTGGGGTGGACCTTGCGCTCGATCGCCGCGTTCTCGGCCGGCATGCCGAAGGCGTCCCAGCCCATGGGGTGCAGGACGTTGTGGCCCCTGGCGCGCATGTAGCGGGCGACCACGTCACCCATCGTATAGTTTCGCACGTGGCCCATGTGGATGCGTCCCGAGGGATAGGGGAACATCTCGAGCACGTAGTATTTCGGGCGCGGGTCGTCGTTCGCGGTCCTGAAGATCTCGCGCTCTTCCCAGACGCGCTGCCAGCGCGGCTCGGCTTCACGGGCGTTGTAGCGTTCGGATTTCATGGAATCTGGCTGGATTGGCGGCTCGATTTGACTAGGACATGAAAAAGCTTCACCGGTCAACGGCTTGCGGCTGCGGCGATGGCGCGGCGAAAGTTCAAGGCGTTTCTAGGAGTTGATTGTGGCGGAAGGGCAAGGTGCCGTCGAACGGCTGGCCGCGGTGCGGGCGGAGATCGAGAAAGCCTGCCGCGAGGCGGGGCGCGATCCCGCATCGGTGACGCTGGTCGCCGTCAGCAAGACCTTCGGCGCGGACGCGATCCAGCCGGTGCTCGCGGCCGGGCAGCGCGTGTTCGGGGAGAACCGCGTGCAGGAAGCCAAGGCCAAATGGCCGGCGCTGCGGGAGGAATTTCCCGGCGTGGAGCTGCATCTCGTCGGCCCGCTGCAGTCGAACAAGGCGAAGGAGGCGGTTGCACTGTTCGACGTCATTCATACGGTCGACCGGCCGAAGATCGCGGAGGTGCTCGCGGCGGAGATCGCAAAGCAGGGCCGGCGGCTGCGGCTGTTCGTCGAGGTGAACACGGGCGCCGAGCCGCAGAAGGCGGGCGTCCTGCCGGAGAACGCGGACGCCTTCATTGCCGAATGCAGAGAGAAGTACGGACTCGCAATTGAAGGGTTGATGTGCATTCCGCCGCTCGACGAGGCGCCGGCGCCGCACTTCGCGCTGGCGGCGAAGATCGCCGGGCGTAGCGGACTCGCGTTGCTCTCGATGGGCATGAGCGCGGACTTTGCGAGCGCCATCGCCTTCGGCGCGACGCATGTGCGCGTCGGCACGGCGATCTTCGGCGAGCGTCACTACGATCAGCGAATGTCGATGTAGGCGCGTCGATGCACGCGCGCGAGCAAGTCGCGCAAGCGTATTGCCGGCATGGCGACGCAGCCTGCCGTCGGCGCGAGGCCGGGGCGGGCGACGTGGATGAACACGGCGCTGCCGCGGTTCCTGATGCGCGGGCGCGTGTTGTGGTCGAGCTCGATCACGAGATCATAGAGACGGTCGTCGCGCCACAGCCGGTCGGCATTGCTCGCGGGCGGAAGCGTGACCGGGCGATTGTAGCGACGGTCGTCCGGGTCCTCGCACCAGCCGTCATTCCAGCGGATCGGCCGGACGGGAAGCAGCGTCGCCGGCCGCCGCAGGTGATCGGCACGCCACCAAAGCCGCAATAGCCGAAAGCGGCCGCGGGGTGTTGCGCCGTCGCCCTCGCGCTTGTTCGCCTTGATGCCGGCGCGTCCCAGCGCGACCGGCAAGGTAAAGCCGGCGTAGCGTAAGATGCCGCGCGCACCGTTTCCCGGCGCTCGATTTACCCGCAGAATCGAGGTCTTTCGCGCGCTGCCGGATTTCTTCACGTTTCGGACAGAATATGGCCGGCGCACTTGTTTCGCCCCATTTCGTGGTCTAGTTCCGCGCGTCCGAAAGCGGGGAGCGGCCGTCCTAGGCGGGCTTGCCGGCCCGGATTGTGTTGTACACTCGTCCCGCAATGCAGGGGAATCAATGCCCAACGCGCGAAAAATCCTGATTGTCGACGATGATCCTGAGCTCCGCGAGGCGCTCATGGAGCAGCTCGCGCTGCACGAGGAATTCGAGAGCAAGGCCGTCGACACGGCACAGGCGGCGCTGCAGGAGGCCAAAGGCGGCCACCTCGACCTTGTGCTGATGGACGTGGGGCTGCCCGACATGGATGGGCGCGACGCCGTGCGCGTGCTGCGCAAGAACGGCTTCAAGGCGCCGGTCATCATGCTCACCGGCGCGGACACGGACTCCGACACGATCCTCGGCCTCGAGGCCGGCGCCAACGACTACGTGCCGAAGCCGTTTCGGTTCGCCGTGCTGCTCGCGCGCATTCGCGCGCAGCTCCGCAGCCACGAGGCGAGCGAGGACGCGATCTTTCCGATCGGGCCCTATAGCTTCCGGCCGGGCGCGAAGCTCCTCGTCAACGAGAAGGGCTCGAAGATCCGGCTCACCGACAAGGAGACGGCGATCCTCCGCTATCTCTACCGGGCGGGGCAGCGGCCGGTTTCGCGCGAAGTGCTCCTGCAGGAGGTGTGGGGTTATAATTCCGGCGTCACGACGCACACGCTGGAGACGCACATCTACCGGCTGCGGCAGAAGATCGAAGTCGATCCGGCGAACGCCACGCTGCTTGTCACCGAGGCCGGCGGCTATAAGCTTGTTCCCTAGTGTCGTGTTTCAAAAATTCGCTAGATTGATTACCGCGAGTCATGCAAGCGAATTTCTGAACCAAACGACACTAGAACGTTAGGTTTGCTAGTGTCCTTCGAATCCGAAGTTCGCTCTCGAGGGTGCTGCAAGATCAGGCGAACTTCGGGTTCGGGACACTAGCGATGGCAGTCGACGACGATATCGTCTTTCTCGGCCGCATTCCCACGTTCCGCGTACTGGGCCGGGAAGCGATGCGCATCATCGCGATCAGCGCGCAGCCGGTGCAATTGCAGGGCGGCGATCAATTGTTCGAGGAAGGCGAGCCCGCGGACGGAGGCTATGTCGTCGTTTATGGCTCGATCGAGCTCAAGGGAATGCACGATCGCGAGCCGGGCGAGCGGGCGATCGCACGCTCCGGAACGCTGATCGGAGAAACCGCGCTGGTCGTCAATACGTTGCGGCCGGCGACGGCGACGGCGACGGAGACCACCCTGCTCCTTCGCATTCCGCGCAACATCTTTCTGCGCACGCTCGAGGGCGAGCCGGGGGCGGCGGCCGCGCTGCGCGACATGATGGCCAAACGCCTGATCTCGACGCTCCACGACCTCGATCTGGTCGCGCCGCTGTTCGAGGCGAAGGAAGAAGCGGGCGAAGAAACCGAGCCCGAGAACTAGACGTCGAAGCTCGCGAGCACCGGCACGTGGTCGGACGGCCGCTGCCACCCGCGCGCATCGCGCAGGACGGTCATCTTCCTCGCGGTGCCCGCCAGCGCCGGGCTTGCCCAGATATGGTCGAGGCGGCGGCCCTTGTTGGCCTTGGCCCAGTCGGGCGCGCGATAGCTCCACCACGTGTAGAGCTTTTCCGTCTCCGGCACGAAGCCGCGCATCACGTCGATCCAGCCCCCGGGCGCGCTGCGCATGCGTAAGCTTCTCGCACTCGATCGGCGTGTGGCTCACTACGTCGAGGAGCTGCTTGTGACTCCAGACGTCGTGCTCGAGCGGCGCGACGTTGAGATCGCCGACGAGGATCGCGCGGTCGCCGGCTGTGGCGGCGCGGTGCGCCGAGCACGTCGTGAGCTCGTCAAGGAAGGCGAGCTTGTGCGCAAACTTCTCGTTGATTGCAGGATCGGGCTCGTCGCCGCCGGCGGGAATATAAAAATTGTGGATCGTCAATGGTTTGGAGTGCGTCGCCTGCTCGTCGAAGGTGACGGCGACGTGGCGCGCATCGTTCTTGCCGCAAAAGCGGTCGCGGGCGATGTCGGCGATCGGCAGCCGGGAGACGATGGCGACGCCGTGCCAGCCCTTCTGGGCCGTGCAGCGCGATGTGCGCATAACCCGCCCGTTCGAAATCGCGGCGCGGAAAATTCTCATCCGGGCACTTGGTCTCCTGCAGGCACAGGACGTCCGGCGCGTGCCGGGACAGAAAGCGCGTCACCTGCCGGATGCGCAGGCGCACGGAATTGATGTTCCAGGTGGCGACGGTGAGGCGCATGAACGCGAGGGCCGCGGACTATTCCATGCGCGTGTATTCGATCCGGAACAGGCCCGGATCGGGCTTGGATTTCTGATCGAGATTGAAGACGGCGACGGTCGTGTCGTAGCCCTGCGGATCGGTGATCGTCCACTGCTTCAGCTCGGAATCCTTGGCGCCGAACATGATCATCAGCCGGTGCGTGCCGACGACGGGATGCTTCTCCTCGATCACGACGCTGACGAAGAGATCGTCCTGGTGGACGGCGACGACGTTCGTATCCTTCAAGAGGTCGAGCTTCTCGGCGAGCAGGAAGCGCAACGGCGTCTGTGATAGCGGATAGAGGTCCTGGGTCGCGAGCTTGCGGTCACGCACGACGATGGAGCTGCCGTCGGAAATGAGCTCGACGGGACTCGGCGGATCGTAGTCGAAGCGCACCTTGCCGGGCTTCTGCATATAGAACTCGCCCTCGAGGCGCTGACGGTCGGGGCCGATCTGCACGAAATTGCCGACCAGCGTGGTGATCGAATTGAAATAGGTGTTGACGCGCTGGACGGCGCTGCGCTGCGCATCCGTCAGCGCGATCGTCGTGCCCTGCCGCGTCTGGCCGAAGAGCTGCGACAGCGAGAAATTGGACGCCGGCGAATTGTCGCTACGGGGCGCGGCGGATTGCGTCGTCGCCGGGCCTTCCTTGGGCGGCACGGGCGGCAGGGGCGCCACGGACGGCAGCGGCGAGGGGGCGGCGCCGGACTGCGCGAAACCGTTTGCCGCGCCAAGAAGCGCGATCAGGCCCGCAAGACCTGCACGGACGGCCCACCCCCCCGCATTGTTCCGGTGCATCTTTTCCTCCGAGGAATCCGCGAAGTTCCGCAGCCCGGTAGACCGAAGCTATGGCGATTTGGCGACCGAGGTAAAGCCCGTCAATAGGCGTCTTCGCGGCCTTCGACGAGGATTTCGCGCTTGCCGGCATGGTTGGCGGGACTGACGATCCCTTCCTTCTCCATGCGTTCGATGATGGAAGCCGCCCGGTTGTAGCCGATCTGCAGCCGGCGCTGGACGTAGCTCGTCGACGCCTTGCGGTCGCGCAGCACGATCTGCACGGCCTTCTGATAGAGATCGCCGCCCTCTTCGCCGAAAGCGCCCTTGTCGAAGATCGCGCCGCCTTCCTCGTCCTCGTCGGGCTCGGCGGTGACGGCCTCGAGATATTCCGGCGCGCCCTGGTCCTTCAGGTGCTCGACGACGCGCTCGACTTCGCGGTCCGACACGAACGGGCCGTGCACGCGGACGATGCGGCCGCCGCCGGCCATGTAGAGCATGTCGCCCTGGCCGAGGAGCTGTTCAGCACCCTGTTCACCCAGGATGGTGCGGCTGTCGATCTTGGACGTCACCTGGAAGGAGACGCGGGTCGGGAAGTTCGCCTTGATGGTGCCGGTGATGACATCGACCGACGGGCGCTGCGTGGCCATGACGAGGTGGATGCCGGCGGCACGCGCCATCTGTGCGAGGCGCTGGATCGCGCCTTCGATGTCCTTGCCGGCGACCATCATGAGGTCGGCCATCTCGTCGACCACGACGACGATGAAGGGCAGCGGCTCGAGATCCATCTCCTGCTTCTCATAGATCGCTTCGCCCGTCTCCTTGTCGAAGCCGGTCTGCACTGTGCGGGTGATCACCTCGTCCTTCTCGCGGGCTTCGGCAACGCGCGCATTGAAGCCGTCGATGTTGCGGACGCCGAGCTTCGACATGCGCTTGTAGCGCTCCTCCATCTCGCGCACGGTCCATTTGAGCGCGATGATCGCCTTGCGCGGATCGGTGACGACTGGCGACAGGAGATGCGGGATGCCGTCATAGACGGAGAGCTCAAGCATCTTCGGATCGATCAGGATGAGGCGGCACTCCTCCGGCCGGTGGTGATAGAGCAGCGAGAGGATCATGGTGTTGATGGCGACGGACTTGCCGGAGCCGGTGGTGCCCGCGATCAGGAGATGCGGCATGCGGGCAAGATCGACGATCACCGGCTCGCCGCCGATGGTTTTCCCCAGGCAGAGCGGCAGGCGCGCCTCGGAGCGGTCGAAGGCGGGCTGCGACAGCAGTTCGCGCAGCACGACCTTCTCGCGGCGCGGGTTGGGCAGCTCGATGCCGATGGCGTTCCTGCCCGGCACAACGGCGACGCGGGCGGAGACCGCGCTCATGGAGCGGGCGATGTCGTCAGCGAGGCCGATCACGCGCGACGACTTGATGCCGGGCGCAGGCTCAAGCTCGTAGAGCGTCACCACGGGGCCGGGGCGCACATTGACGATCTCGCCCTGCACGCCGAAGTCCTTGAGCACGCCTTCGAGCCGCCGCGCATTTTCCTCGAGCGCGGCCTGCGACATTGCGGGCGCCCGCTCGCGCGGCGCGGCGGCGAGGAGCTCGAGCGCCGGGAATTCCCAGCGGCCGCGGCGAACGCGCCGGCGCGGCGCCGACCGTGTGCGCGGCGCGGGCTCGTCCTCTTCCTCTTCTTCGTCCTCGTATTCTTCTTCCTCTTCGTATTCCTCATCGGCAGCACTGGCGTCGCCCGCGAGCACCGGCTCGCGGCGCGGCGCGGCGGGCGTTGCTTCTTCGTCGCGGCCGAAGAGATCGCGCAGAATCATGCGCAGTGTGGTGGCGCCGCCGGCGCTGCGGCCGGAGAACTTGGCCTTGAGCGCGAACAGCCCGTGGAAGAGTGCGCCGACCGCCACGGCAATACGGCCGGGCCGTTCGGCTTCGTCCTCGTCGTATTCCGGCGCGGGCGGCACGCCGATGCCGCAGGCGAGTGCGAGGGTCACGAGCGCCAGCACCGCATAGATGGCGCCGCAGACGAGCTTGATCTCGAACGTGAACAGGCTGCCGAGGACGAAAGCGGGCGCGCGCATGAGCGCGTCGCCCATCACGCCGCCGAGCCCGGCGGGGAGCGGCCAGCCCTTCGTCACCGGGAGGGCGGCGGCAAAGCCCGTCGCCAGGATTGCAGCCATCGCCCAGGCGACCGTGCGCCAGCGCAGGCGGTGCATGGGGCGGTGCGTGACGATCTGCCAGCCCCAGATCGCGAGCGGCATGACCACGACGAGGGCGGCAATGCCGAACAGCTGCATGAGGAAGTCGGCGGCGATGGCGCCCGGATAGCCGAGCCAGTTGCGGACCGGCCGGTCGACGGCGTGGCTGAGGCTCGGGTCCTGCACCGACCAGGTCGCGAGCGCGACGATGAAGGCCATGGCCACGGCAATGACGGCAAGGCCGCCGAGCTCCGCGAAGCGGCGGCGCAGCATGGCGATGAGATCGTCTGGAAGTAGATGAAGGGCGGTCGATAACATTCGCATGGCAATCGGTTCCGAAACTCCGTCAGCCGAGACAGCCGGCGAGACGATGCAGGGCTTCCTCGGTGGTCTTCAGGTCGTCGACCAGGGCGACGCGCACGTAGCCCGCGCCCGGGTTGCTGCCGTCGGTTGCGGTGTGTCCGAGATAGGAGCCGGGCACGACGCGAAGCCCTTCGTCACGCCACAGCCTGAGCGTGGCTTCTTCGTCGCTCGCGAAGTTGGCGACATCAAGCCAGAGGAAAAACCCGCCGTCGGGCCGCCGATAACCACGATGACCCGCGAGCACGCGGTCGGCGAGGTCGAATTTCGCGCGATAGAGCTGCCGGCTCTTCTCGACGTGGGCCTCGTCGCCATAGGCCGCCGCAGCGACGTGCTGCAACGGCTGCGGCACTTGCGGCGCCGCCACGTTGCGCAGCTCGAGAAAGGCCGCGAGGAAATCGGGATCGCCCGCGGCAAAACCGCAACGCAGCCCGGGCAGGCTCGATCGCTTGGAGAGCGAATTGAAGGCGACGACGCCCTCGAAGTTCTCGCCGGCGACCTCGAGCACGCCCGTGGGCGGCGCGTCCTTCAGCCAGACCTCGGAATAACATTCATCGGCAAAAACGAGCGCACCATGCCGACGGGCGCGGGCGACGAGGTGCGCGAGCGCATCGCGCGGCAGCACCGCACCCTGCGGATTGGCGGGCGAGCAGATGTAGATCGCGACCGCGCGCCGAAGGAGATCGTCCGGCAGCGCATCGTAGTCGGGCAGAAATCCGGTCTCCCGCTTTGCCGGCAGCGCCACGGGCTCACAGCCTGCGGCTTCAGCGCCGGCGTAATACGCCATGTAAAAGGGGTTCGGCAGCAGCACGGCCGGATGCCTGCCCCGGTCGCCGACGTAGCGGCGCGCGGCAAGCGCGGCGAGAAAGAGCCCTTCGCGGCTGCCGTTCAGCACGATCACTTCGCGGTCGGGATCGACCGCGCGCGGCAGCCGGTAGCGGCGACCGAGCCAGTCGGCGACGGCGACGCGGAACGGCTCGATGCCCTTCGTCATCGGATAGCGGCCGAACTCGTTCAGGTGCTGCGTAAGCACGGGCCCGACGAAATCCGGCATGGGGTGATGCGGCTCGCCGACGGACAGATTGATCGGGGGCTTCTGCGGTTCGATGCCCGTGAGCAGCTCGGTGAGCCGGACGAATCCGGAGCGGCCGGCGGCGCTCGCCCCCGGGCTCCGTCGCGCGGCGCGATCGCCACCCTGCATGCCTTGTTACCCGCGTACCCCACTAGTGTCGTGGTTCAGAAATTCGCCTCATTGGTGCCGCGAGTCCTGCAAGCGAATTTCTGAACCAAACGACACTAGAATCATGAACTTGCTAGTGTCCTTCGAATCCGAAGTTCGCTCTCGAGGGTGCTGCAAAATCGAGCGAACTTCGGATTCGGGACACTAGAACTCGCCGGGACCTTAGAAAACGCGGGTTAAGGGGCGATTAACCATCGGGGCGCCGGATAGGCGGCAGACAATGAAAAGCCCGGGCGGATCGCTCCGCCCGGGCGGTCTTGCGAAGATCCCGAGGGGGATCGCTTACTGCACCGACTCGCCGTGCAGGACGATGTCCAGCCCTTCCTCTTCCTCGGCGGCGGTCGGCCGCAGGCCAATCACCGCCTTGATGATGAAGAGGATGATCGCGCTGGCGATGGCGCAATAGATGATCGTGGCGATGATGCCGTAGAACTGGGTCGCGACGCTCGCACCCTCTGCGGCCTCGGCGTTCACCATCGAGGAGGCGAATGCGCCGGTCAGCAGGGCGCCGATGATGCCGCCGACACCATGGATGCCGAACACGTCGAGGGAATCGTCGTACTTCAGCGCCTTCTTGATGTGGACGGAGGCGAGGTAGCAGCCGACGCCCGCAACAATGCCGATGACGAGCGCGCCCGACGGGGCGACGAAACCGGCTGCCGGCGTGATGGCGACGAGGCCGGCGATCGCGCCGGAGAGAATGCCGAGGAGGCTCGGCTTCTTGATCACGATCCATTCGGCGAACATCCAGGTGAGCGCCGCGGCGGCGGTGGCGACCTGCGTGTTCGCCATGGCGACGCCGGCAAGCGCGTTTGCAGCGGCCGCCGAGCCGGCATTGAAGCCGAACCAGCCGACCCACAGCAGCGAGGCGCCGATGAGCGAGAACGTGAGGTTATGCGGCGCCATGGAGGTGGTGCCGTAGCCCTTGCGCGGCCCGAGGATCAGACAGGCGACGAGGGCCGCGATGCCCGAGTTGATGTGCACGACGGTGCCGCCGGCGAAGTCGAGGACGCCCGCGCCGCCGAGGAAGCCGCCGCCCCAGACCCAGTGGCAGATCGGCGCATAGACGAAGATCAGCCACAGGCCGGTGAACCAGAGCACCGCCGAAAACTTCATGCGCTCGGCGATCGCGCCGAGGATGAGGGCCGGCGTGATGATCGCGAAGGTCATTTGGAACGTCGCGAACACCCATTCCGGGATCGTGCCGGTGAGGGATTCCATGTTGACGCCGCCAAACAGCGCCTTGCCGAAACCGCCGAAATAGGCGTTCAGCCCCTCGCTCGGATTTTCATCGAACGCGATCGAGTAGGCGACGAGGAACCAGAGCACGCTCATCAGGCAGGTTACCGCGAACGACTGCATGACGGTGGCCAGCACGTTCTTCTTGCGCACCATGCCGCCGTAGAAGAGCGCGAGGCCGGGAATGGTCATCGCCAGGACGAGCACGGTGGAGGTGAGCATCCACGCCGTATCGCCGGTGTCGAGTTTCGGCTCGTCCTGCGCGAACGCAGGAACCGCGGCGAGCATCGCCGCAATGAGCGCGGGAAGCCCCGCGCGAAGGTTTCTACTCGTCATGGGAGAACACTCCGTCGCAAGTCTGAGGTTGTTATGGATTTTAGAGAGCATCGGCGTCGGTCTCGCCGGTGCGGATGCGCACGGCGTGCTCGATCGGATAGACGAAGATCTTGCCGTCACCGATCTGGCCGGTTTTCGCGGCTCCGGAGATTGCAGCGATCACCTTCTTCACGAGGTCCGCAGCAACGGCGACCTCGATCTTCAGCTTCGGCAGAAAGTTCACGGCGTACTCGGCGCCGCGATAGATTTCCGTGTGGCCTTTCTGCCGGCCGTAGCCTTTGACCTCGGTGACGGTCAGTCCGTGTACGCCGATGCCGGTGAGGGCGTCGCGCACCTCCTCCAGCTTGAACGGCTTGATGATGGCCATGACAATTTTCATGTGGTTCCTGTCCCCGCAAATGCCCGGTACGGCCTCGGCGCCACCGGGGTTCCAATGGGGCCAAAGCCGCGGGAAGTCGGAAAATCCAGCCCCCGGACCAAAGCCTGCGCGGAGAGGATTCAATTGGCGTGCCAATAGCCCAGAGCATTGAGGGCGCAGAGCTTTTTCCAGGAGAACCAGCCGAGAACGCCCCCGTCGCCCAAGCGGGTGGCAGGTTTGCTCAAACAATAAGCAATCGACTTTGGGCTGACTCAGGATTGGGCAGCTCTGGCCTCGCGCGACCGGAATTGCAGGGGGTCGGACAAGAACGGCGCGGTGACTTAGGAAGGGCGGACGCGGTCCTACCGTAGCCGGAAGCGGAAACTACCGTAGTTCTACGATTGGAGTGTTCGACGGTTCTGGACACCCTGAGATCAAGAAATTTCTCGATCGAAGGAGACCCGTCATGAACTCCCTCCTCACCATGCAAGCCGACATCGCTTCTTCGACCGCCAAGCGGCGGCAGGGAGTGTTCGGGCAAGCAATTCGGAAAATCGGCCGCGCCGTCCTTGTCGCCGCCCGTGCGTTCGTGGACTTCTGGAATGTGCCGGCGCTCGGAGAGACCGATCCGCGCCGCTCCCCGCTGCTGCGGCACAACTGGTACGTCTGAGCGGGGAGGACGCCATGAATACGGCAGCCGTCCGCGTCACTGGTTCGGCGCAGCAACAGGGCGACCTTTGGGGAGTCCGTGCAGCCGACTACGCGGAAATCCAGGAGGCCACCTTCCGCCCGCTCTATGAAAACGTCCTGCAGCGGTCCGAGATCGGCGGCTGCCATTCGCTGCTCGATATCGGATGCGGTCCCGGCCTCGCCGCGCAGGTCCTTGCCAAGAAAGTCGGGCGGGTCGCCGGTGTGGATGCCTGTGCTCCGTTCATCGAGATCGCGCGCGGGCGGCTGCCGTACGCGGACTTTCGCGTCGCTGAAGTGGAATCGCTGCCGCATCCCGACGAGGCGTTCGATCTCGTGACGGGGTTCAACGCGTTCCAGTACGCGGCATCGCCGATCAATGCGCTGCGTGAGGCCCGGCGCGTCGCATCTCCCGCGGGCCTGATCGTGATCGCGGTCTGGGGCTTGCCGCAAGATTGCGACGCGGCCGGTCATCTCAAGGCGCTCGGCGCCTTGATGCCACCCCCGCCACCCGGCGCACCGGGACCTTTCGCCCTGTCCGACGAAGAAAAGCTGCGGGCCCTCGCTGCGGAAGCGGGACTCGCGCCCCTCGCCGTCGTCGACGTTGATTGCCCCTGGATTTATCCGAACCTCGCTACAGCGTTGCGCGGCATGCTTTCGGCGGGACCGGTCCAGCGCGCGATCCGGGCATCGAGTGAAGAGGCCGTTCGCAGCGCCGTGACGGAGGCGATTGCCCCTTATCGGACCGCGGACGGCCGCTACCGGCTGAACAACAAATTCCGCTATCTGCTCGCACAAGCCTGACCGGCACGGCCGGCGGCGATCGCCGCCGGCCGTGCTAAGGTTGAATAGACGTTGCCTTGACAGGGGCGCCGCATGACCAGGCAGCGCAAACGCAGCCGCCGCGATTCCGGCCTGATCGGCCGCGCGCGGGAAGCGGCCATGCTCGGCAAGCTCATCCGTAACGCTGCCGCGGGACGCGGAGCGACGGTCTTCATTTGCGGCGAGGCTGGCATCGGCAAAACGGCGTTACTCGATGCCGCGCTGGCCGGAGCCGGACTCGTCGAGATCCGCGCCGCCGCCAGTGCCGTCGGCGGCGGACCGCTTGCGCCGGTTGCCTCGCTCCTGCACGCGCTGAAACGAAACATGAAGGGCGCGCCCGCCGACAAGGCGGAAGCTGTCCTGCGTGTCCTTGCCGCAAGCGGCGGACAGCCGGGGACTCCCGCCAATCGCGCCGCGCAGTTCAGCGAGATCGGCGGAGTCTTCGCCGCGGCGGCGCACAAGCAGCCGCTGGCGGTTGTGATCGACGACGCGCACTGGGCGGATCACGCCACGTTGGAGTTCCTGCCCCATCTCGCGGAGATTGCCCGCAGCGAGCCGATGCTCGTGGCGGTCGCCTTCCGCGACGATGAGGTGCCGCGCGGGCATCCGATGCGCGCCGCGCGCGAGGCCGTACGCCGTGCGGGCCGGCTGGAGGAGATTGAGCTCCGGCCTCTGAACGGAGCCGAGACCGCCGAGCTGGTCCTCGCTCTCGCGGGTGCCTCGCCGCCCGACCTTGTCGAGACGGTCGCCGGGCGCAGTGGCGGCATTCCCCTCTTCGTCGAAGCGCTGGTCGGCATCCTGAAACAGCATGACGGCATCAATGCCGGGGCCGCGCTTGCGTCCCTGCCTCTGCCGGACACGATCCGCGACGCGGTGTTGATGCGCGTCGATCTCTTGTCGCCGGCCGGGCGGCAGGCGGCGGAAACCGCAGCAGCCGGCGGCTCGGCCCTCGATCTGCGCCTGCTCGCCGAAATCAGCGGTGAAGAAAGCGGGATCGAGGAGCTTCTGGAAGCGAACGTGCTGGTGGAGCAGGACGGCGGCCTGGCCGGATTCCGCACGCAGCTCGCACGCGAGGCCGTTTACTCCGCGATACCCTGGACGCGGCGGCGCGCGCTGCACCGGCGCTACGCTGAAGCATTGGCGCGGCGCGACAGCGACGCAAGCTCGCTCGCCGACCACTGGCTCAAGGCGGGTGAAGGCGCCAAAGCGTGCCGCGCCTTGCTGGAAGGCGCCGCGCGCTCGCGCACGCTGCATGCCCACCGCGACGCGGTTCAGCTTCTGCGCTGCGCGCTCGACATCTGGCCGCAGGGGTTCGACGAGCAGGAGCGTCTCGCCGCCCTCGATCAGCTCGGCGATTGCGCCCAGCTTGCGGGGCGTCTCGCCGAAGCGGCGCAGGCGTGGCGCGAGGTCGCCGACTCGGCGGCGGGCGCGCAGAGCTTCGCCGCCGCCGGCCGCGCGCTGCGCAAGCTCGCGAACCTGCACGAGCTGAACTGTGACTGGAGCCGCGCCATCGAGGCGCGCCAGGAGGCGATCGTCGCCTTTGCCGCGGCCGGCGAGCCGGCGGAGGCGGCCCTTGAGGGCATCACCGCGGCGATCCGGCTGCGCATGTCAGCGCGCTATGGCGCGGCGCTGGAAATCCTCGTCCGCGCGAGCGCCGACGCCGAGGCCGCCGTGCGCGCGGACCTGAAGGTGCGCATCGAGGCGCTCAAGGGCAATATCGAGGCGCGCTCGGGCCTCGTCGACGAAGGCGTGGCAGCGACCCGCGCGGCGCTGGAGAAGGCGCTGGCGCTGGAGAACCCGGCGCTCGCGGGCGAGGTCTATCAGCGCCTCGCCGACGCGATCGAGCGGTCGAGCAGGCACAAGCAGGCCGCCTCGGTCGGCCAGACCGGCATTTCATTCTGCAACGATCACGGTCTGGCCGGCCCCGAGGTCGCCTGCCTCACCTGCATGGGCTGGATTCTCGTGCGCAGCGGCGACTGGGAGGAGGCGCTCGATGCGTCGCGGCAGATTCTCGCTTCGCCCGCCTGCGTTCCGCCGGCGCGCCTCGGCGCCCTCCTCTTCATCGGCCTCGTCCAGGTGTTCCGCGGCGACCTGAAGAACGGCGAAGGAAGCCTGCTCGAAGCCGAGGCCATCGCCCGGCGCGTCGACCATGCGCTCGGGACGATTCATTCGTCCTGGGGCCTGGCTGTCCATGCAGCCATCATCGGCAATCTCGATTCAGCCACCCAGCGCTTCCGCAGCATCCTTGCGCGGCTCGATGCGATCGACGTGGATCATGCGTTCATTCCGGTCTTGCGCTCGGCAGCCACGTGCCTCGCCCATGCCGGCGACAAGAAAGGATTGCAGGTCTGCGGCGAGGTGCTCGGCCAGAGCGCGGCAGCCTTCAGCAATCCCGAGCCGCTCTCGGCGCTTGCACACATGCTCGGCGAGATCGCCTGGCTCGATGGAGACGTCGAGCGCGCCGCGGGACAGTTCGAGCGCGCTGTATCCCTGATCGAGGACTGGGATCTGCCGCGCGAGCGGATCGAGAGCCAGCTTCGGGCCGCGGCGGCCTGTGCGGCGCTCGACAAGCCTGCGGCCGCCGCCGATTTCGCGCGCGCCGCGGCGCGGGGAGCGGAGCGGCTGGGCGCGCGCCCACTGGTGCAGGCCGCCCGCGCGCAGCTCCGCGCGCTCGGTCAGCCGCTCGACGGCGCGCGCGGCGCACGCCGCGCCGCGCAGGGTGGCCTCACTGTCCGGCAACGGGAAATCCTCGCGTCGATCGCCCGGGGCCTCACCGACAAGGAGATCGCCCGCGCGCTTCGCCTCAGCCCGCGCACGGTTGAAATGCACGTCGCGCACGTTCTGACAGCGCTCGACTGCCGCAACCGGGCGGAAGCCGTGCGCAAGGCGACGGAGGCCGGCGTCCTGCCGGCGCGCGGCGGCTAGCCGTTATTGCAGCGCTTCGCCGTGCTGGGTGACGTCGAGGCCCATGCGCTCGGCTTCCGGGCTGACGCGCAGCCCGACCAGCAGATCGACGACCTTCAGGACGACAAAGGTCGCCACGGCGCACCAGACGATCGTCACGACGACGCCGATCGCTTGGGTCTGCAGCTGCGCGGCATTCCCTTCGAGCAGGCCGGGCGAGCCCGTGGGATTGGCGGGCGAGGCCGACAGGGCGCCGACCGCAAAGACGCCGGTGGCGAGCGTGCCGATCACGCCGCCCACGCCGTGAATGCCGAAGACGTCGAGCGAGTCGTCGTAGCGCAGGCGCTGTTTGAGCCAGGTGCACGCCCAGAAGCAGACGATCCCAGCGACGCCGCCGATGATGAGGGCGTGCCACGGCAGCACGAAGCCCGACGCGGGCGTGATCGTGCCGAGGCCGGCGATTGCCCCGGAGAGAATCCCGAGCACCGAAGGCTTGCCGCGCGTCCACCATTCGGCCGCCATCCAGCCGATCGCGCCCATGGATGCGCCGAGGTGCGTGACCAGGATCGCCATGGTGGCGCGGGAGCCCGCGCCGAGTGCGGAGCCACCGTTGAAGCCGAACCAGCCGACCCAGAGCAGGCTCGTGCCGATCACGGCGAGCGAAAGGTCGAACGGCGAAAGGTTCTCGCTGCCGTAGCCGTGGCGCGCGCCAAGCACGAGGCAGGCGACGAGCCCGGCGACGCCGGCATTGATGTGGACGACGGTGCCGCCGGCAAAGTCGAGCAGTCCCCACTCGCCGAGGAAGCCGCCGCCCCAGACCCAGTGGGCGATGGGGACATAGACGATGAAGAGCCAGAGTGCTGCGAACAGCACGAACGCGGAGAAGCGCATGCGGTCGGCCACCGAGCCCGCGACGAGCGCCACGGTGATGATGGCGAAGGTCATCTGGAACGCGGCGAACAGGCTCTCCGGCAGGTTGGCGGCGAGATCGTTCACGGATTCGAGGCTCATGCCCGCCAGGAAGAACCGGTCGAGCGAGCCGATGACAGAGCCGCCGCCGACGAAGGTGAGGCTGTAGCCCGCGATCATCCACAGCACGGAGACGAGCATGGCGGCGGCAAAGCACTGGGCCATGACGGCGAGCAGGTGCTTCTTGCGCACCATGCCGGCATAGAGAAGCGCGAGGCCGGGCAGCGTCATCAACAGAACGAGCGCGGTGGCCGTCGTGATCCAGGCGGTATCGGCGCCGTCGATGGTGGGTCCTTGCGCGAGCGCGGGCGAGGCGGCGAGGCCGGCGAGCGTTGCCGCCGTCCAGCCGAGAATGCGGCGCGAGGCCGATGCGGTTTTCATGGATGCTCCCCCCTGAAGAATTCGCGCGGTCAGAGCGCGTTGGCGTCGGTCTCGCCGGTGCGGATGCGCACGGCGTGCTCGATCGGCGTAACGAAGATTTTCCCGTCGCCGATCTGTCCGGTCTTGGCGGCGGCGGCGATGGTGTCGACCACCTTGGCGGCGCGGTCGCTCGGCACGACGACCTCGACCCGGACCTTGGGGAGGAAGTTCACGGCGTACTCGGCGCCGCGGTAGATTTCGGTGTGGCCCTTCTGGCGGCCGTAGCCTTTGACCTCGGTGACGGTGAGACCCTGAATGCCGAGCGCCATGAGGGCGTCGCGGACGTCCTCGAGTTTGAACGGCTTGATGACGGCGATGACGAGCTTCATGGAACGGGTTCCTTAATTGCCGAGGCCCAAGGCGGACTCCGCCGGCTGGAAAACATATCGGCAATGTGATCGAAAATTAAGCTGCCCCGCTGCTCCGGCGGGAAGCATTCAGCATAAAGAATGGGCAGATTGGGGGGCCGTCCCGGGCCGGGCGAACAGCCCGCTCTTCTATTCCCGGCGGTCCCGGATCAGACCCTCCTGCGCTACCGAGGCGATCAGCGTCCCGTCCCGCTTGAAAATGAGCCCGCGGGCGAAGCCGCGCGCACCGTCGGCGTTCGGGGTGTCCTGCGCGTAGAGCAGCCATTCGTCGGCGCGGAAGGGGCGGTGAAACCAGAGCGCGTGGTCGATGCTCGCGCCCTGAATGGATTTCTCGAACACGGTGCGGCCGTGCGGGATGAGCGCGGAATCGAGCAGCATCATGTCGGAGGCATAGGCCAGCACGCACTGATGGATCGCCGGATCCTCCGGCAACGGTGCGGTCGTGCGCATCCAGACATGAAAACGCGGCTCGCGATGATCGCGCGACAGATAGCGCGCGAACTGCACGGGCCGCATCTCGATCGGCCGCTCGCGCTCGTAATAGCGGCGCACCGGGTCCGGCATCATCGGCAGCACGCGCGCCTTCATCTCGTCTTCGCCGGGCAGCTCTTCGGGCGGCGGGACCTTCGGCATCTCGGCCTGATGCGAGAAGCCGGTCTCCTCGCGATGGAACGAGGCGATCATGGAGAAGATCGCCTTGCCGTGCTGGATCGCCTTGACGCCGCGCGTGGTGAAGCTGCCGCCGTCGCGGATGCGGTCGACCTCGTAGATGATCGGCACCTTGGGGTCGCCGGGCAGGATGAAATAGGCGTGCAGCGAATGGGCGGCGCGGTCATCGACCGTGCGCGTCGCGGCGACGAGCGCCTGCCCGATCACCTGGCCGCCGAACACGCGCTGCCAGCCGACCTGCGGACTCATGCCGCGATAGAGGTTCACTTCCAGCCGCTCGAGATCGAGCACCTCGAGGAGAGTCTTGACGGCGCTCGTCATTCGGTCGGCACCTGTGCGGGAAAAGAGACGCGGCGAAGCGGATTGCGCCCGGAAAGGCGGCCCGTCAAGGGCGGCGGGCCGCATGGGCGCCCCCGGTCGCGTGGAGTAGGATGCGGCATGGGTCAGAAATCGCGCACCGATCGAGCCGACGTGGCGATCGCCGGCGCCGGCGCGGCGGGGCTTTCGCTCGCGGCGGCGCTGGCGCAGGCGTTGCGGCCCGGTTTCGTAGTCGTCGTTTCCGATCCGGCGCTGGCGCGCGAGCCGGCGCAGGACGACCGCGTGTCGGCGATCGCGCCGGCGGCGCGGCGGCTGCTCACGGCCATCGGCGCGTGGGAGCGGCTCTCCGAGCCGCCGCAGCCGATCGTGGCGATGGAGATCACCGACAGCCGGCTCGACGACGTGATGCGGCCGACGTTTCTCTCGTTCGGGGAGGGTGCCGGCGAAGGCGAGCCGCTCGCGCACATGGCGGAGAACCGCGCGGTGCTCATCGCGCTGCGGGCGGTGGCGCAGGAAGCGGGCGTGCGCTTCGAGACTGCGGCGGTGGAGAATTTCACCGCCGATGACGACGGCATCGACGTGCAGCTTGCGGGCGGCGACGCCATCCATGCGCGGCTCTTGGTGGCGGCGGATGGTTCGCGCTCGAAGTTGCGAACGCTTGCCGGGATCAAGACCGTCAACTGGTCCTACGGGCAGTCGGGCATCGTCGCGACGATCGGGCACGAGCGCGATCACGAAGGGCGGGCGACGCAGCATTTCCTGGCGAGCGGGCCGTTCGCGATCCTGCCGCTATCGGGCCGGCGCTCGTCGATCGTATGGAACGAGCCGCCGGAAGAGGCCGCGCGGTTGGTGGCGCTGCCGGCGGACGCGTTTCACGCGGAATTGGAAAAACGGTTCGGGCTGAAGCTCGGCGAGATCGAGGTGCTGTCGCCTCCGCGCGCCTATCCGCTCGGGTTCAGCATCGCGCGCAGCTTCGTCGCCGACCGGCTCGCGCTCGTCGGCGACGCCGCGCATCTCGTGCATCCGATCGCCGGGCAGGGGCTCAATCTCGGCCTGCGCGACGTGGCGGCGCTCGCCGAGTGCGTCGCCGAGGCGGCGCGGCTCGGGCTCGACATCGGCGCGCCGGACGTCCTCGCGCGCTACGAACGCTGGCGGCGGTTCGACACGACGGCGATGGGCTTCTCGATGGACACGCTGAACCGCCTGTTCTCGAACCGCTCCGATGCGCTGCGGCTCCTGCGCGATCTCGGGCTCGGCATCGTCGAGCGCGCGCCGCGGCTGAAACAGTTTTTCGCGGCGGAGGCGGCGGGGGCCGCCGGCAAGGTGCCGCGGCTCCTGCGCGGCGAGGCGCTTTAGCCGAATCCGGTTTGGATCGGCATACTCCGCTCATTCCCGCCCTCGGGTCTTGCCTTCGGCTCGCCCGAGGGCAGGCTCCAGCGGGAATCCAGTGTTACAAGCATCGGTCGTGCGAGTTGCTCTGGGTCCCCGCTTGTGCGGGGACGAGCGGGATATGAATTCGATGGAGCGGCCTAGCGCTTCGCCAGCTCGGCTTCGTCGAGCTTGCGCGCTTCCTCCGGCAGCATGATGGGGATGCCGTCGCGGATCGGGTAGGCGAGCCTGGCGGCGCGGGAGATCAGCTCCTGGCGCTCGCGGTCATATTCCAGCGTGCTCTTGGTGAGCGGGCAGACGAGAATTTCCAGAAGCTTCGGATCGATCTGCGAGCGGCCTTCGGGCATCCTGCCCTCCGTTATTGATTTGCGCGCGATCTCTTCCGAAAACCGGTTCCCACCCTCGGATCAAGCCCGAGGGCAGGCTTTTTCGGGATCACGCGCTATTGCAACGGCTTTTCGCCGCCTTCGCCCTGTTCGGCAAGGGCGAATTCGGTGACGGCAATGAGCAGCTCCGCGCGCGACTTGAGGTCGGCGGCCTCGAGCAGCGCCTGCTTTTCCTTCGGTCCGTAGGGCGACATCATGGAGAGGCCGTTGACGAGCGCCTCGATCGGCGCCTCGCGGATGCCGGCCCAGTCGGCCTCGATGCTGTTGGCCTCGAGATATTCGGCCAGCGTTTTCAAGAGCGCGTCGCGGTCGACATCCGTGCCGGCGTTCGGCGTGAAATCGACCTCGAAATCACTGTAGGCGACGCGGCACTGGCGATACGGCGTGATCACCGTCAGTTCCTCGCGCACGCGGAAGCGCGCGACGCCGCTCAGCGCGATCAGGTAGCGGCCGTCGCCGGTCTCCTGGAATTGCGTGATGCGGCCGACGCAGCCGACGTCATAAAGGGGCGGATTCGGCGCGGCGCCCGGCGCCGTTTCGTCCGGCTGGATCATGCCGATGAGGCGCGCGCCCCTGAGCGCGTCGTCGATCATCGCGAGATAGCGCGGCTCGAAAATATTGAGCGGCAGGTTGCCGCGCGGCAGCAGGAGCGCGCCGGTCAGCGGAAACACCGGGATCGTGTCCGGCAGATCCGCGGGGCCGCGATAATTGACGTTCGACGCCATGATCGCCTCCGGATGGAGGTGCGTTCAGGAGAACAGAAGCGAAGAGAGCCGGCGGCGGCCTTCCACCGTCATCTCGTCGGCCGGGCCCCAGGCCTCGAAGAATTGCAGGAGCTGCTTGCGCGCGGCGTCTTCGTTCCAGTTGCGCTGCCGGCGGATGATCTCCAGCAGATGATCGAGCGCCTGCTCGCGCATGCCCTTGGCGTTGAGCGCAACCGCGAGATCGAAGCGCGCCTGATGATCGGCGGCGTTGGTCGCAACCTTCGCTTCGAGGTCCGCAAGATCGCCGACCGAGGCCGCGCGCTCGGCGAGCTCGAGTGCGGCGCGTGCCGTGGCGACGGCGGGGTCGTTCTCTTTTCCCTTCGGCACCAGTGACAAGGTCTGCTGCGCGGCGGCGAGGTTGCCGCCTTCGACATGGCTGCGGGCGAGGCCGCCCAGCGCGTGGACGTTGTCGGATTCCTCGGCGAGCACTTGTGCGTAGAGCTCGGCTGCGCCGGCGGCGTCGCCGGCCATCAGCAGCGCGTCCGCTTCCTTCAGGATGTCGCCGACGCCGCCCTCGATCTTGCCGGCGAGGCGCTCGACAAAGGCGGCGACCTGGCTCTCCGGCAGCGCGCCCATGAAGCCGTCGACCGGCTGGCCGTTGACGAACGCATACACGGTCGGGATCGATTGGATGCCGAGCTGCTGGGCGACCGCGGGGTGCTCGTCGATGTTCATCTTGACGAGCTTCACCTTGCCCTTGGCGGCGCGGATCACCTTTTCGATGACCGGGCTCAGCGTCTTGCAGGGGCCGCACCAGGGCGCCCAGAAATCGACCAGTACCGGCCGCTTGCGCGACTCCTCCACCACGTCCTGCATGAAGGTCTGGGTGGTGGTGTCGGAGACGAGGTTGTCACCCGCCGCGGGTGCGGCCTGTCCCTGATTGAGCAGCATGCGGCGCTCCGCTCCTCTTGATCCAAAATCCCCCGATAGATGGGAGGTTTGGGCGCGGAATGCAATCGGCGCCCAGTGTCGTGGTTCAGAAATTCGCTTCATTCCTGCAGCGAGTCGTTCAAGCGAATTTCTGAACCAAACGACACTGGAATCAAAGAGTTGCTAGTGTCCGTCGAATCCGAAGTTCGCTCCCGAGCTTGTCGCAAAGTCAAGCGAACTTCGGATTCGGGACACTAGCCGGCTTGGCTATTCGCCGCCCGGTTCCGGCCCGGAAAGGTCGACGATTTGGGGCTCGTGGCCGGTCTCGCGCAGGAAGCGGATGAGGTCGGCGGTCGCGAGCTGGGTGGTGCGGGTATTCACGAGCGGATGGCAGTTGATGAATTCGTGAGCTGCCAGGGTTGCGTCGAGGAAGACCTGCACTTGGCCTTCGCGGTCGTTGATCGCGCCGAAGGGCGTCACCGAGCCCGGCTCGACGCCGAGGGTCTCGCGCAGGCGCTCGGCCTTGCCGAAGGAGAGGCGGCCGCTCGCGCCGATCCGGCGGTGCAGGTGCTTGAGGTCGATCCCGGTGTCCTTCTCGGCGACCACGAGGAAGAGCCGGCTCTTCTTGTCGATCAGGAAGAGGTTTTTCGTGTGGGCGCCTTCGAGCTCGTCGTGCAGGCCGCGCGACTGCTCGACGGTGAACAGCGGCTCGTGGCTCACCGTCTTCGACGGGATGCCGAGCCGTTCGAGGTGGGCGAGGAGGTCTTCGGGGGAGGCCGGCATGAGGCGATGTGCTGAGATTTCCGGCCTTCTAGGGGCGGCAAGCCGCTTCGGCAAGGCGGGGAACAGTCGCTTTGGCGGTGCCCACGCCGCTATTGGCATTGGCGGGTGCCGACGCTATATCGTTGCCCTCTCTCGACGGATGCGGGTGTAGCTCAGGGGTAGAGCACAACCTTGCCAAGGTTGGGGTCGTGGGTTCGAATCCCATCGCCCGCTCCAGTCGACTTCCCAGCCGCCATCTGCCGGAAAATCACCGGGGGCCGCCTCAGCGGCCCAGCGTGTAGTACTCGCCGTTCGGGCGCATCTCGGTCGCGCTGGCGATGCGGTTCGACATGGCGAAGAAGCCGGCGACCGCAGCGATGTCCCAGATGTCGCGATCCTTGAAGCCCGTCTCGCGCAGGCGTGCGCGGTCTTCCTCCTCGATCGCCCACGGCTCAAGCGTGAGCTTCCAGACGAAGTCGAGCATGGCGCGCGTGCGCGCATCGAGGGACGCGGCGCGATAATTGGCGGCGAGGATGTCGCCGAGCATGGCATCGCCGGAGAGCTTCCGCACGGCGGCCCCGTGCGCGATGATGCAGTAGTGACAGAAATTGGCGCACGAGACGGTGACCGCGATCATCTCGCGCTCGAGCTTGGAGAGCCCCGAGGGCGCCAGCATCAGGTTGTCGGACATGGCGACGAACGCCTTCAGCTTGGCGAGATCGAACGCATAGGCCTGCAGGACGTTCGGAACGAAGCCGAGCTTCTCCATGCATTTGCCGAAATAGGCCTGCATCTCCGCGTCGAGTTCGGCGGTCGGCAGGTCGAGCGCGATCACCGCGGCCGGATCGTCTTGCTTTCCGGCAGCGGCGGGCGGGTGCGGTCTTGCGGTCGGCTCGTTCACTTTCGGCTCCCTGTAACAATCGTCCGCTAGGCTAACAGTTTGGGAGCACTGCGGGAATGCCGGCTCTCGACAGGGCGCGCGTGCGGGCGGAAAAACGGCAGTTCCAGACCGGCGCGATTCGCGGGGCGCGGCCGGAGGAGAGGCGGCGATGAACGGCAAACGCGCGCTGGCCGATCAGGAGACGCACGAGCCGGAAAGCGACGTGTTGCGCAGCGTCGCGCGCGAGCTGGCCGGGGCAGCGGACATTCCGCGTGATTACCTGTCGTCGCTGTTCGGGCGGGCTGCGCCGGAAGACCTCGTCGCGTATTCGGCGAGCGAGCTCGCGCTGCTCGGCAAGGCGAGCTACGCGCACCTGCAGGAGCGGCTGCCGGGCAAGCCGAAAATCCGCATTGAAAACCTGCCGCCGGCCGCCGGGGCGCGGCGGCTCGACGCGGTGACGGTCATCGAGATCGTCAACGACAACATGCCGTTCCTGCTCGACTCGGTGATGGGCGAGTTGAACGAGCAGGGCGTTTCCGTCTGTCTCGTCGCGCATCCGATCTTCAGCGTGGAGCGCGACCGCGAGGGCAAGCTCGTCGTCTGGCACGGCGAGGCGGGAGCGGCGAAGGAAGGATTGCGCGAAAGCGTCATCCAGATCCACGTCGAGCGCATCGATCCGGAGCATGCGGAACGCATCGCGGACGCGCTGGCGAGCGTGCTGGCCGAAGTGCGGCTCGCCGTCTCCGACTGGCAGGAAATGCGCGGGCGCGTCGATGCCGTGATCGAGGCATTGAAATCGAACCCGCCGCCGCTGCCGCAGGGTGAAGTGCACGAGGCGGTCGCGTTCCTGGAGTGGCTTGCCGCCGACAACTTCACGTTTCTCGGCTGCCGCGACTATGCCTACACCGACGCGCCGGACCGGGAGATGCTGGAGCCGATCGCGGCAACCGGCCGCGGCATCCTGCGCAACCCCGACCTGCACGTGCTGCGCCGCGCCGGCAAGCTCGTGACCACGACGCCGGCATTGCGCGCGTTCATGCGCGAGCCGGTGCCGCTGGTCGTGACCAAGGCGAACGTGCGCTCGCGCGTGCACCGGCGCGTCCATCTCGATTACATCGGCGTCAAGCGGTTCGACGCGCAGGGAAAAATCACCGGCGAATTCCGCATTGTCGGGCTGTTCACGTCGACGGCGTACACGCGGCGTGCGAGCGGCATTCCCTATCTGCGGCGCAAGGTGGAGCAGGTGCTGGCGCGGGCGCGCTTCGACCCGGCGAGCCATTCGGGCAAGGCGCTCGTCAACGTGCTGGAAAACTATCCGCGCGACGAGCTGTTCCAGATCGACGTCGATCTTCTCTATCGCTTCGCGCTGGAGATCCTGCAGCTCGAAGAGCGGCCGCGCGTGCGCGTGCTGGTGCGGCCCGACAAGTTCGACCGCTATGTCTCCGTGCTCGTCTATATCCCGCGCGAACGCTACGACAGCGCGATGCGCGTGAAGATCGGCAACTTCCTCGCCGAGACCCTCCAGGGGCGCGTTTCCGCATTCTATCCGTTCTTCCTCGACGGGCCGCTGACGCGCGTGCATTTCATCATCGGCCGCGACGACGGGCCGACGCCGGAGCCCGACCAGGCAATGCTCGAGTTTGCGGTCGAGCGGTTGGTGCGCAACTGGAGCGACCGGCTCGCGCGCGAACTGGAGACGGCGCACGAACTTTCCAAGGCGCGGGCGCTGGAGCGGCGCTACCGCGACGCATTCTCGGCCGGCTATCAGGAAGCCTACACGCCGCGCGCCGCCGTCGGCGACATCCGCGTTCTGGAGACCCTCTCGCCGGAAAACGAGATGGCGGTGGACTTCCATCGCAGCGATCCGGCCGACAAGACGCAGGTGAACCTCAAGCTCTTCAGCCACGGCCGGCCGCTCCCGCTTTCGGAGCGGGTGCCGGTGCTGGAGAACATGGGCTTTACCGTCATCGACGAGCAGACCTACACGGTGGAGCCGCGCGACGGCCGGGGCGCGTGCTGGCTGCACGACATGCTGCTTCGCCGGTCGGGCGGCGGCGAGATCGATGTGGAATCGCTCGGCGGCCGGCTGGAAAGCTGCCTGATGGCGGTCGCGCGCGGGCGCGCGGAGAACGACGGCTTCAATGCGCTGGTGCTCGGCGCCGGCCTGCCGTGGCGGGACGTGGCGCTGATCCGCACGCTCTCGCGCTACCTGCGGCAGGCGCGCATCGCCTACAGCCAGGACTATCTCTGGAGCACGTTGAACCGGTATCCGGCGGTCGCGGCGAAGATCGTCACGCTCTTTCACATGCGCTTCGACCCGCGCGTCGAGGTGAGCGGCGAGGAACGGAGCGAGCGCGAGGCCGCGATCGTGCAGGAGATCGAGCAGGCGCTCGGCGCGGTGGAGAGCCTCGACGACGACCAGATCCTGCGTCGGTTCGTGAACCTCGTGAAGGCGGCGCTGCGCACCAATTTCTACCAGGCCGGCGCCGACGGGCAGGCGAAGCCGATCATCTCGATCAAGTTCGAGAGCCGGAAGATCGAGGAGCTGCCGCTGCCGAAGCCGCTCTACGAAATCTTCGTGTATTCGCCGCGCGTCGAAGGCATCCACCTGCGCTTCGGCAAGGTGGCGCGCGGCGGCATCCGCTGGTCGGACCGGCCGCAGGATTTCCGCACCGAGGTGCTCGGGCTGGTCAAGGCGCAGCAGGTGAAGAACGCCGTGATCGTGCCGTTCGGCGCCAAGGGCGGGTTCGTGCCGAAGCGCCTGCCGGCGGGCGGCGGACGCGAGGCGGTGCTGGCGGAGGGGACGGCCGCCTACGAGCTCTTCATCTCGAGTCTGCTGGAGATTACCGACAATCTCGGGCCGCAGGGCATCGTGCCGCCGCCGGACATCGTGCGGCACGACGGCGACGATCCCTATCTCGTAGTCGCCGCCGACAAGGGGACGGCGACCTTCTCCGACACCGCCAACGGGATTGCGGAACGGCACGGCTTCTGGCTCGGCGACGCGTTCGCGAGCGGCGGTTCGGCCGGCTACGACCACAAGAAGATGGGCATCACCGCCCGCGGCGCCTGGGAGGCGGTGAAGCGGCATTTCCGCGAGATGGATTTCGACATCCATAAGACGCCGTTCATGGTGGCGGGCGTCGGCGACATGTCCGGCGACGTGTTCGGCAACGGCATGTTGCTCGAAAAGACGATCAAGCTCGTCGCTGCGTTCGATCACCGCGACATCTTCATTGATCCGGCGCCCGATCCGGCGCGGTCGTGGGCGGAGCGCAAGCGCCTGTTCGAGCTGCCGCGCTCGAGCTGGGCCGACTACGACAAGTCGCTGATCTCCGAGGGCGGCGGCGTATTCCCGCGCAAGGCGAAGAGCATTCCGCTGTCGCCGGAAATGCGCGCATTGCTCGATCTCGATATGGCGGAAGCGACGCCCGCGCAGGTGATGCAGGCGATCCTGAAGGCGCGGGTCGATCTCCTGTGGTTCGGCGGCATCGGCACCTATGTGCGGGCTTCGATCGAATCGGACGACCGGGTCGGCGACCGCGCCAACGATCCGATCCGCGTGACCGGCGCCGATCTGCGCTGCAGGGTGATCGGCGAAGGCGCCAATCTCGGCATGACGCAGCTCGGCCGCGTCGAGGCGGCGCGCCGCCGCATCCGCCTGAACACCGACGCGATCGACAACTCCGCTGGCGTGAATTCCTCGGATGTCGAAGTGAATCTCAAGATCGCGCTGAGCGTCCCCATGCGCGAGCAGCGGCTGCAGCTCGAGGAGCGCAACCAGTTGCTCGCGGGGATGACGGACGACGTCGCCGCCCTCGTGCTGCGGAACAACTATCTGCAGCCGCTCGCGCTTTCGCTTGCGGAGCGGCGCGGGACGGAGGACCTCGGCTTTCAGGTCGGGCTCATGCACGCGCTGGAGGCGGACGGCGCGCTCGACCGTTCCGTGGAGTTCCTGCCTTCGGATATCGAGATCGGCGAACGGCGGCTGCGCGGGCAGGCGCTGACGCGGCCGGAGCTGGCCGTCCTGCTCGCCTACGCGAAGCTCTCCCTGTTCGGTGCGCTCCTGGAGTCGGAGGTGCCGGACGATCCTTATCTCGCCCGCGAGCTCGTCCGCTATTTCCCGAAAGCGGTGGCGGAGCGTTTCCCCGACGCGGTGCAGGAGCACCGATTGCGGCGCGAAATCATCGCGACGATGCTCTCCAATTCGATGATCAACCGGGGCGGGCCGTCGCTCATTGCGCGCGTCGGCGACGAGACCGGCGCCGATGCGCCGGCGATCGCCAAGGCGTTCGCGGCGGTGCGCGACGCCTACGGCATGACCGATCTGAACGCCGGGATCGACCGGCTGGACGGGCGGGTCGGCGGCGACCTGCAGCTTTCGCTTTACGCCGCCGTGCAGGATCTCCTGCTCGACCGCATCAACTGGTTCCTGCGCAATGTCGACCTTTCGCAGGGCCTTGCCGACATCGTCGCCCGTTATCGCGCGGGGATCGACGCGGTCGCCGCTGCGGTCGAGAAAGCGCTGCCGGACGAGCAGCATGCCGCGCGCGGCGCGCGCATGTCGGCGCTCGTCGGCGCCAGCGTGCCGGAGCCGCTTGCGCGAACGCTTGCGAGCCTCCCCGAGCTTGCGGCGGCGCCGGATATCGTGCGGGTTGCCGAGGAGACGAGGCAGCCGATCGAGCGGGCGACCGGCGTCTATTTCGCCGTCGGTGCCTATTTCCGGCTGGACCGGATCGTCGACGCGGCGAACGCGATCGAGCTCGCCGACCATTTCGACCGGCTGGCGCTCGACCGCGGCCTCGTGGAGATCGCCGCCAGCCAGCGGCGCCTGGCCGCCGCCGCGCTCAAAACCGGGGAAAGCGGAGAGGCGGCGGTGCAGTCCTGGATCGCCGAGCGGGGCAGGGAGATCGAACGCGTGCGCAAGAGCATTCACGACATCGCGGGCGGCGGGCTCACCCTTTCCCGGCTTGCGGTCGCCGTCGGCCTGCTCGCCGATCTCGCCAAAGCATAGTCAGCAGGAAATGATGGATCGCCGGCGCGGCGCAGCCGCGGGCAGGCTGCACCGAAACAGGCCAATTGCATGCAAGCCGACAAGCCCCTGACACGCCCGGTCACGAAGCTCGGCATCTGGGGCTGGGTGATGTTCGACTGGGCGTGCCAGCCGTTCTTCACGCTGGTGACGACGTTCGTCTATGCGCCGTATTTCGCCTCGGTCGTGGTGGGAGACCCCGCGCGCGGGCAGGCGCTGTGGGGCTTCGCCGCGGGGTTCGCGGGGCTGCTGATCGCCCTGTTTTCGCCGGTGCTGGGCGCCGTCGCCGACGCCACCGGCCGGCGAAAGCCGTGGATCGCCTCGTTCGGGATATTGCTGATCGTCGGCTCCTGGGCGCTCTGGTACGGGCGGCCGGGCGACGCGGAGACGGTCTCCATCGTGCTCGTGGCGTTCGTGGTCGCGTCGGTCGGGGTCGAGTTCGCCACCGTCTTCAACAATTCGATGATGCCGACCCTCGTTCCGCCGGAGCGGCTCGGGCGGCTGTCCGGACTTGGCTGGGGCATGGGCTACGTGGGCGGGCTCGTGTCGCTCGTGCTCACCCTTGGGTTCCTGGCGGCAAGTCCGGAAACGGGGCGCACGCTTCTCGGTTTCGAGCCGTTGTTCGGTCTCGATCCGGCGCAGCACGAAGGCGACCGCGCGAGCGGACCATTGTCGACGCTGTGGTTCGTCGTGTTCGTGCTGCCGCTGCTCCTGTTCACGCCGGACGGCAGGAAGGCGATGAATCTCGGATCGGCGGCGCGGGTCGGCTTGCAGACGTTCGTCGAGACCGTGCGCGGCATCCGCGGCCATGCCAACAGCCTGATCTTCCTTCTTGCCAACATGATCTACGCCAACGGGCTCGGCGCGCTGTTTGCGTTCGGCGGCATCTATGCGGCCGGCATGCTCGGTTGGGGCACCATCGAGATCGGCGTGTTCGGCATCCTGATCACGATCGCGGCGAGCATCGGTGCATTGCTCGGCGGCCGCGCCGACGACGCGCTCGGATCGAAGACCGTCATTCTCGGCTCGCTGATTCTCTTGATCGTCATGTCGGTGTCGATCCTGTCCGTCGACCGCAGCACGGTGTTCTTCGTCGTTCCGGTGCAGCCGGCGGAGCCGGGCGCCGGCCTGTTCACGACGCTGCCCGAACAGCTCTATGTCGCTTTCGGCGCCGTCATCGGCATCGCGGCAGGACCGCTGCAGGCGTCTTCGCGCACGTTGCTCGCGCGGCTCGCGCCGCGGGACCAGCTCGGGCAGTTCTACGGGCTGTTTGCGCTTTCCGGGAAGCTCACGTCGTTCGCGGGGCCGTTTGCGGTCGCCACGGTGACGGCTATGGCCGCGAGCCAGCGCGCGGGAATTTCAGTGCTGGTCGCATTCTTCGCGACCGGTGCGCTGCTGCTGTTATTCGTGCGGGTTAGTGCCGGAAGTGACGGACGCCGGTGAAGACCATGGCGATGTTGCGTTCGTTCGCCGCGGCGATCACCTCGTCGTCGCGGATCGAGCCGCCGGGCTGGATGACGGCAGTGGCGCCCGCTTCGATGGTCGCGAGCAGGCCGTCGGGGAACGGGAAGAACGCGTCGGACGCGACGCTTGAGCCCTTGGTGAGCGGCTCCTTGAGCCCCGCCGCGGCGGCCGCGTCGCGCGCTTTCTGTGCGGCGATGCGGGCGGAATCGACGCGGCTCATCTGCCCGGCGCCGATGCCGACGGTAGCGCCGTCCTTCGCATAGACGATCGCGTTCGATTTCACGTGCTTGGCCACGCGGAAGGCGAACCGGAGGTCGGCCATTTCCTCGGCCGTGGGCTTGCGTTTCGTCACCACCTTGAGGTCGAAGTCGTCGACCACGGCGCTGTCGCGCGTCTGCACCAGCATGCCGCCGGCAACCGAACGGAAGGTGAGCCCGCGCGCGCGCGGATCGGGCAGGCCGCCCGTGAGCAGGAGGCGGAGATTCTTCTTCTCGCCGACGATCCGGATCGCCTCCTCGGAGGCATCGGGGGCGACGATCACTTCGGTGAAGATCTCGACGATCGCGGCGGCGGCTTCGGCGTCGAGCGTGCGGTTCAGCGCCACGATGCCGCCGAAGGCGGAGACCGGGTCGCAGGCGAGCGCCTTCCGGTAGGCGTCGAGCAAGGTTTTGCCTTCGGCCACGCCGCAGGGATTGGCGTGCTTGACGATGACCACGGCTGCCGCGCGCTTGGGCTCGAACTCGGCCACGCACTCGAAGGCGGCGTCGGTGTCGGCGATGTTGTTGTAGGAGAGCTCCTTGCCCTGGAGCTGGCGGGCGGTGGCGACGCCCGGCCGCGGCTCGCCGCCGCGGTAGAAGCTCGCGCTCTGGTGCGGGTTTTCGCCGTAGCGCAGCCGCTCGCTGAGCTTGCCGGCGAAGGTGCGCCAGACGGGCGACTCGACGCTCGTCTGCTCGGCGAACCAGTTGGCGATCGCGGAGTCGTAGGCCGAGGTGCGGGCGAACGCCTTGGCGGCAAGGAGCCGCCGCAGGGCAAGCGTGGTGCCGCCGTGAGCGGCGATCTCCTTCAGCACCGTTTCATAGTCAGCGGCATCGACGACGACCGCGACGTCGCCGTGGTTCTTGGCGGCGGCGCGGATGAGCGCCGGGCCGCCGATGTCGATGTTCTCAATGCAATCCTCGGCGCTCGCGCCTTTGGCGACGGTGGCCTCAAACGGATAGAGGTTCACGACCACCAGGTCGATCGGCGGAATGCCGTGCGCATGCATCGCTTCCGCGTGCGCCTTGTCGTCGCGGATCGCCAGAATGCCGCCGTGCACCTTCGGGTGCAGGGTCTTCACGCGGCCGTCCATCATCTCGGGAAAGCCGGTGAGCGCCGATACGTCCGTGACCTTCAGGCCCGCTTCGGAGAGGGCGCGGGCGGTGCCGCCGGTGGAGACCAGCTCCGTGCCGCTGGCGGCGAGCGCGCGGGCGAACTCGACGAGGCCGGTCTTGTCGGAAACGGAGAGGAGAGCCCGGGTCACCGGGCGGATGCGGTTCGACATCTGGCGCTCAATCGCTGGAGTGCATGCGCCGCGCCGATAGCATGCTCGGTGCGGCAGGGGAACGCCGCAAAATGTCAGAGCGGCAATTTGGGGCCGGCGGTCTCGGCCTGCTCGCGTTCCTTCTCGCGCGTGCCTTGCGGCGCGCGAATGAAGGTCCAGACGATGCGCGGAAGGGCGCGCACCTCGTCGGCGATGATGATCTGGCTCGTCCGCCGCGGCCCGTCGGTGGCCGACAGGAAGACGCTTTCTTCCACCTCAACCTCCATGTTGGGTGCGCTGAACAGCCAGCTTTCCTTGCCGGGAAGCACCAGCAGGACGCTCGAGCCGTCGGTGCGGCGGCTGGCTTTCACGTTTGGATGCAGGTGGAAGCGGATCACGAAGGTATCCGGCGCATCGGCCGGGGCGGGCTCGCCATCGAGGGTGAAGAAGACATCCTCGCCGTCGAGGCGGGTGCCGTCCGCCGACAGCCGCCAGGAGCGCTGGTGCAGGAGGCCGAAGCGCGAGGCATAGCCGTCGTGGCTCGCGCGTATGAGCTGGGCGCCCTCGCGCTCGCCGCGGGTGGCGCGCACCTCGACCGGCCCTTCGACGATGGGGACGCCGATCAGGCGGTTATAGGTGGGGTTGGTCAGGAAGCGGCAGGACGAGGCTTCGTTGAGCGTGACGGTGGAGTGCGCCGCCGTCGCCCGCGCCGCCGGCCGCCAGGCGTCGCGGTTCGCGGCGGGCATGCCGCAATTGATGACGATGCGGTTGCGCCCGTTGGAAAACTCGAACGACAGGCAGCCTGCATGCGCCTCGTGGCTGAGGAGCAGGGGAGGCGGGGCGCCGGTGTCGATGATGATGATGCTCTCGCCGCACTCGACGCGCTGGTAGCCGGAATGCGGCGCGTTGGCGACGGGCGCACCGCGGGCGTCGTCGTAGGCGAGGGCGGTGGCGAGGAGATCGGACGGTGTCGCGCCCATGCCGTTGAACTGCGCAAAGGCGCCGTCGCGGTGCCGGAAGAAGCGCAGCATCGGCATCATGCGGTCGATGGCGTTGAGCAACGCCGAGGGCGGCGGGACGCTGCGCGCCTCGAACGATTGCCGCAGCGGCAGCAAATCGATGAGCAGCTCGATCAGCACGCCCGGGTTGCGGCTGATGTGGCCGCCGTCGGGCAGGATCTGGCGGTTCAGCTCCTGCGCCAGCCGCCGCGCGCTCGCCTTGAGGAGCCGCGTCTCGCCCTGCATGCAGAGCCCGGCGAAGGTGAGTGCGATCGTCACGAGCAGGCGCGGATAGCCGTCGCGCGTGTCGCCGAGCGTGCGGCGGAGATACCGCACCTGGCGCGCGAGGCTCTTCAGGAACGCATGATAGAATTTGTGATCGGCGCCTTCGAGGATGAGCGGCGCCTGGGTCAGCCAGGAGATCACGCGGCGGGCGACGATCTCGGGCTGCCAGGCGACCGGGTGCGAGGCGCCCTGCATGGCGATCCAGTCGGCGACGAGGGCGCGGGCGTTGGCCTGGGCGATCGAGGTGCCGGCGGCGCGCAGGTGGCGCAGCCAGCCAAAGCCGAGCAGCGTCTCCTCCCATTCACGCGAAGGCGGCGGCATCTCGAAGGGCGAGCGGCCGTCGGTGGCGACGACCTTGCCGGCGAAGACGAAGCGGCCGGCGTAGAACTCGCTCGCGAGCGTCGGATCGGCGGTGCGCAGGTCCTGCGGCGCGATCAAGAGACGCTCGGGAACGGAGAGGCCGACGCGCCAGCGGATGCGCGGATTGGCGGTGACGCCGGCCATGAGCTTGCGCCAGCCGTGCCCGGCGACGAAACGCGCGAGCCGCAACCGCTCCGCAAGTCCCTCGCGACTCATCGAGTCGAATGCCTTTCCGTGCCGCCGGCGCGCACGCGCCCGTTCGGTGCGACACCATATCGAAGCGGATTCGCCTGTCCAATCACGGGGAAAGACCTAGGCCATGCGGCGCAAACGTGTGGCGAAAAAGCCATCGCAGCCGGCGAACCGGATGTCGGCGTGGGGCAAGTGGCAGGGCAGGCTGCGCAGGTCGCCGGCAGGCGAGATCAGGCCGGCGAGGCCGCCGAGTTCCGCCGGTTCGACCGGCTCGCGGACGAAACCCTGCTCGCGGGCGAGGAACGATTCGACCTGCTGCTCGCCTTCCTCGGGTTCGAGCGAGCAGGTGGCATAGACGAGGACGCCGCCGGGCTTCGTCAGCATGGCTGCATTGTCGAGAAGCCGCGATTGCAGGGCGGTAAGTGCGGCGAGATCGTCCGGCGCTTTCTGCCACGGGATGTCCGGATGGCGGCGGATGGTGCCGGTTGCCGAGCACGGCGCGTCGAGGAGCACGGCGTCGAAGGGGCCGCCTTTCCATGCGGCGGCGTCGGCGGCGACGACTTCCGCGGATAATCCGAGGCGTGCGAGATTTTCCCGCAGGCGCTTCAGGCGGTTCTCGGAGCGGTCGACCGCGGTCACGCGGGCGCCGGCGGCGGCAAGTTGCGCGGTCTTGCCGCCGGGTGCCGCGCAAAGATCGGCGACCGCGCGGTCCCGCACGTCGCCGAGGAGCCGCGCCGGCAGGCTCGCGGCCACGTCCTGCACCCACCACGCGCCTTCGTTGTAGCCGGGCAGCGCGGCAATCGGGCCGGCACTGGCGAGGCGGATCGTGCCGTTCGGCAACAGCAGCCCGCCAAGACGCTCCGCCCAGTGCGCCGCGTCGCGCTTCGCCGTGAGATCGAGCGGCGGTTCGAGCCTGTGCGCGGCGGCGATCGCTGCGGCGGTCTCCGTGCCGTAATGGTTCTGCCAGCGTTCGAGCAGCCAGGGCGGCGTGTCGAGGAGCGGATCGAGCGCCGCGTGGCGCGCGCGGCCTTCCCGCGCGATGCGGCGGAGCACGGCGTTGGCGAGGCCCGCGTAGCGCTTGTTGCGGCGTGCGGCGGCGAGCTGCACGGAAAGATCGACGGCGGCGTGGTCCGGCACGTCGAGAAAGAGAATCTGCGCGGCGCCTAAGAGCAGCGCGATCTCCACCTGCGGTACGTCCGGCGGCAGACCTTTTTCCGTGAAGCCCGCGATCAGCGCGCGCAGCGTGCCGAGGCGGCGCAGGACGGTCGCGGTCAGCATGCGCACGAGCGCGCGGTCGCGGTCGGCGAGCTCGCGCAGGCCGTCGAGGCCGGTCGCGGGATCGAGCACTTCGTCGAGCGGGCGGCGGCGATGAAGAACGGCAAAGAGGGCCTCGGCCGCAAGCCGGCGGCTCGCAAGCCCCGGCGTTTCGGCAGGCGTCCGCTTTGCGCGCTTCGTCATGGCGCGGCGTTGCTACGCGAGCGCATCCTTCCGGTCAAAACGCAGAGTTTCTTTCTCTCAGCCCCAGGGACCGCGCGAGCCCCAGGGGCCTGCGTTGCCGGCCGTGCCGAGATTGACGGCGCTGACGCCGCCCATCTCGCGCTCCATCGCCTCGAGCGCGGCGATGCGGTTCTCGGTCGCCGGATGCGTGGAGAACAGGCTGTCCATGCGCTCGCCGGAGAGCGGGTTGATGATGAAGAGATGCGCGGTGGCGGGGTTCGCCTCCGCCGCCTCGTTCGGAATGCGGTGGGCGGCGCTGGAGATCTTGCCGAGCGCCGTCGCGAGCCAGCGCGGGCGGCCGCAGATCTCGGCGCCCATACGGTCGGCGGCGTATTCGCGCGAGCGGCTGATCGCCATCTGCACGAGCATCGCCGCGAGCGGCGCGAGAATGACCATCAGCAGAAGGCCGACGATGCCGAGCGGGTTGTTGTTGCGGTTGCCGCCGAAGAACATGCCGAACTGCGCCAGCATGGAGATCGCGCCGGCGAGCGGCGCCGTGACCGTCATGGTGAGCGTGTCGTGGTTCTTGATGTGCGCGAGCTCGTGCGCCATCACGCCGGCGATCTCCTCGCGCGAGAGCGAGCGAAGGAGTCCGGTGGTCGCGGCGACCGCGGCATTCTGCGGGTTGCGGCCGGTGGCGAAGGCGTTCGGCTGCGGATTGTCCATGAGATAGACGCGCGGCATCGGCAGGCCGGCGCGGCCGGCGAGCTCGCGCACGAGGCCGACGAATTCCGGCGCCGTGCGTTCGTCCACCTCCTGCGCGCCGTGCATGCGCAGGACCATCTTGTCCGAGTTCCAGTAGGCGAAGACGTTCATGCCGCCCGCGACCAGCAGGGCGATCAGCATGCCCGCCTCGCCGCCGATCATGAAGCCGACGGCCATGAACAGCGCGGTGAGGCCCGCGAGCAGGATGGCAGTCTTGAAATAATTCATCGTTTTCTCCGCGACGGCGGAACTAACGCCGTCTCCACGGCAAAAGATGGGTAGCGGCGGGTTCCGTCGCAAGTCGCGGGTTATTGCCTTGACGCAGCCAACATCCGGGTGTTCGAAGGCGGCATGGGAAAGACGCCTGAGACACAGGGACCGGGCGGCGATTCTCCGGTCGCGAAGAAGCTCTCACCGGCTGCCGAGCGCGCGCTTGCCGAAGCCGCGGCGCGCCGCGCCGAGATCGATGCGCGCAGCAGGGACAAGCCGAAGGAGCAGGGCGGGCGCGACGGGCTCGAGCCCGTGCGCTACGGCGACTGGGAAGTGAAGGGCATCGCCAGCGACTTCTGAGCGATTGCCGCCGCGACGGCATTTCCATCGGCTCGCCGGACGCCGTGGCGCGGCGGGCGCGGTTCCGTATAGTCCTCTCCCGACAGGGAGGGGACAATGGCAAACACCAAAACAACGTTTGTGCTGATCCACGGCGCGTGGGGCGGCGGGTGGAACTACCAGCGCGTGGCGGAGGCTTTGCGTGCGAAGGGCCATATCGTCTATGCGCCGAGCCTGACGGGCTGCGGCGAGCGTTCGCATCTCCTCGACGGCACCGTGAATCTCTCGACGCACATCCAGGATGTGGTGAACGTATTCAAATACGAGAGCATCGAGCGGGCGGTGCTCGCGGGCCATTCCTACGGCGGCATGGTGATCACGGGCGCCGCCGACCGGCTCGCCGGCAAGATCTCCGCGCTCGTCTATCTCGACGCCTTCCTGCCGGAAAACGGCCAATCGCTGTTCGACGTCAACCTGCCGGGGAACACGGCGCGCTTCATCGCGCTTGCGGGCGATCACGGCGGGACCGTCATTCCGTCGCCGCCCGCGAGCTACTGGAATCTGAACGCGGCCGACGTGCCGCTCTACGACAAGCTCACCGGCCCGCATCCGCTTGCGTGCCTCGCCGAGCGGGTCAAGCTCACCGGCGCGCACGCGACGGTGAAGAAGAAAATCTACGTGTGGGCGACGGAGCTCGGCCGTCCGAGCCCGTTCCAGCCGTTCTACGAGAAGTGCCGCGCCGATCCGGCGTGGGAGACGTACGCGCTTGCCTGCGGGCACGAGGTGATGATGGACATGCCGGAGCGGACGACGGAGATTCTGCTCGGCGCGATCTAGCGGCTACTGCACGACGACCACGGGCGTGCCGACGCCGACGCGGCCGTAGAGGTCGATGACGTCGTGATTGTACATGCGGAAGCAGCCGTAGGAGACGAAGCCGCCGACGGAGCCGGGCACGTTGGTGCCGTGGATGGCGTATTCGCCGCCGGAAAGCGTGAGCGCGGCCGCGCCCATCGGGTTGCCCGGTGTGCCGCCGGCGATCACGTTCGGCAGCCGCGGATTGTCGCGCTTCACCTCGTCGGGCGGCGACCAGGCGGGCTTCAGGTATTTGCCGTTGATGTAGGAGCGGCCGAACCATTGCTTGCCGGCGCGGCCGACGCCGACGGCGTAACGCACGGCGCGCCCGTCGCCGAGCACGTAATAGAGGCGGCGTTCGCCGGTCTTGATCACGACGGTGCCGGCCGAATAGCCCTCGAAGCGGACGGTTTCCCGGGCGCGAACCGGCGAGACGGCAAGGAACGCAAGCAGGACCGCCAGCGCGATCCTGTACGCAACACAGACACGCACGACGCTACTCCCCCGTAGCGCATGGCGTGACGCACTCCGCCGCTAGAACCTCACCGTCATGCACAAGTCCGATTCGGCCTCGTTACGATCCTTCGTTCAGGCTGATTTCCGATTCTGCCGGTTGTTGACAAGATCGTCGACGACCGCCGGGTCGGCCAGGGTCGTCGTGTCGCCGAGATTGCTGAAGTCGTCCTCGGCGATCTTGCGCAGGATGCGGCGCATGATCTTGCCCGAGCGCGTCTTCGGCAGGCCGGGCGCAAACTGGATGAGATCGGGCGAGGCGATCGCGCCGATCTCCTTGCGCACCCAGGCGACCAGCTCCTTGCGCAGGTCCTCGGTTGGGGCTTCGCCCGCCATGAGCGTGACATAGGCGTAGATGCCTTGACCCTTGATGTTGTGCGGATAGCCGACGACCGCGGCTTCGGAGACTTTGGCGTGGGCGACGAGCGCGCTCTCCACCTCGGCGGTGCCGAGGCGGTGGCCGGAGACGTTGATCACGTCGTCGACGCGGCCGGTGATCCAGTAATAGCCGTCCTCGTCGCGGCGGCAGCCGTCGCCGGTGAAGTACTTGCCCGGGTAGGTCTTGAAATAGGTGTCCACGAAGCGCTGGTGGTCGCCATAGACCGTGCGCATCTGGCCGGGCCAGGAATCGGCGATGCAGAGATTGCCGGTGGCGGCTCCCTCCAGCACCTTGCCGTTGGCGTCGACGATCTCCGGGATCACGCCGAAGAAGGGCCGTGTAGCCGAACCGGGCTTGAGGCCGATGGCGCCGGGGAGCGGCGTGATGAGAATGCCGCCGGTCTCGGTCTGCCACCAGGTGTCGACGATCGGGCAGCGGCCCTCGCCGACCACGCGGTAGTACCACTCCCACGCTTCGGGATTGATCGGCTCGCCGACGGTGCCGAGGAGGCGGAGCGACTTGCGGCTCGTCTTCTTCACCGGCTCGTCGCCCGCCTGCATGAGGGCGCGGATCGCGGTCGGCGCGGTGTAGATGATGTTGACCTGGTGCTTGTCGCAGACTTCCCAGAAGCGCGACATGCTCGGATAGTTCGGCACGCCCTCGAACATAAGCGTGGTGGCGCCGTTCGCGAGCGGGCCATAGACGATGTAGCTGTGGCCGGTGACCCAGCCGACGTCCGCCGTGCACCAGTAGATGTCGCCGTCGTGATAGTCGAAGACGTACTGGTGCGTCATGGTGACGAACAGGTGATAGCCGCCGGTCGTGTGCAGCACGCCCTTCGGCTTGCCGGTGGAGCCCGAGGTGTAGAGGATGAACAGCGGGTCCTCGGCGTTCATCTCCTCGCACGGGCAATCGGCGGCGACGCCCTTTGCCACCTCGTCGTAATAGACGTCGCGGCCCGCCTTCATATTCACGGGCGCGCCGGTGCGCTTGACGACGACGATGCTGGTGACGCCCGGCGCCTTTTCGCAGGCGGCGTCCACGTTCGCCTTCAGCGGGATCTTGCGGCCGCCGCGCAGGCCCTCGTCGGCCGTGATCACGACGGAGGACTTGCAGTCCTCGATGCGGCCGGCGATCGAGTCCGGCGAGAAGCCGCCGAAGATCACCGAGTGGATGGCGCCGATGCGCGCGCAGGCGAGCATGGCGAACGCCGTCTCGGGAATCATCGGCATGTAGATGGTGACGCGGTCGCCCTTCTTGACGCCCTGAGCCTTGAGGACGTTGGCGAAGCGGCAGACCTCGGCGTGCAACTGTTTGTAGGTGATCTTCTTGTCTTCTTTCGGATCGTCGCCTTCCCAGATGATCGCCACCTGGTCGCCGCGCGTCGCGAGGTGGCGGTCGATGCAGTTGTAGGAACAGTTCGTCGTGCCGTCCTCGAACCATTTGATCGAGACGTTGTGCAGGTCGTAGGAGGTGTTCTTGATCTTCGTCGGCGCCTTGTACCAGTGCAGGCGCTTGGCCTGTTCGGCCCAGAAGCCGTTGGGGTCCTTCACCGACCGCGCGTACATCTCCCGGTACTTGGCGTCGTCGATGAAGGCGCGCTTCTTCCACTCAGCCGGAACCTCATAGAGCTTGTCCGACATCCGGTACCTCCCTCAATTCCCCGTCGGGCCGGACTGCGCCGGCCACGATCTTTTGCTGCAACCCATTATGCGAAGCCGAGCCGATGGGGACAAGGCGAGCCGCCGTTCGACTTTGGTTTCTGCGCGAAAGCGCGTTTTGTCGCGGCCTAGATGCCGAAGGCGCCGATCACGGCGCCCATGATCAGCAGCACGCCGAGCCAGTGGCCGCCGTCGATCAGGGCCAGCATCGGCTTGCGCATGCCGAACGCGTAGTTGACCGAGAGCGTGGTGGCGACGAAGCCGAGCCAGAGGAAGGCGGCGGAGACGATGCCGTTGCGGATCGTCACCTGGCCCGGCCCGAGATGACCGATCACGCCCGCGAGCAGCCAGGCCATGACGAGGTTCGCGACGATGGTGATCAGAAACGGCAGCTTGCTTGGATTGAGCTGGCCTTTCAGGTGCGCCGCCTGCTGCTCGGGCGACCAGCCGACCGCGTTCATCCAGGGGGTCGCGAGCGCCATGTAATAGACGGCGCCGAAGCCGAAGCCGGCGAGCGCCGCGATCACGACCGCAAGATAGTTGATGCCGGCAAAGCTCATGGACACCCCCGCGGCGGCGGAGACTCAGCCTGCTTTATAGCCGCCCAGCCGGCACACGATAGCCCATTCCGCGGCGGTCACCGGCTGCACGGAAAGACGCGAGTTGTTGAGGAGCACCATTTTGGCGAGGGCCTTTTCCGCCTTGCACATCTTCAGGGTGACGGGCTCTGGCATCGGCGCCACGGCTTTCACATCGACCACGACGAAGGTCCCGGTCTTGTCGGAGGGGTCGGGGCGGTGCTCGCCCGTGATCTCGACCACGCCGACGACGGCCTTCTCCTCGCCGGAATGATAGAAGAAGGCGCGGTCGCCCTTCTTCATCTGCATCAGGTTCTGCTTGGCCTGATGGTTGCGCACGCCGTCCCAGGCGGTGCCCTTGGCGCCGGCCTTCACCTGATCGTCCCACGACCAGGTGCCCGGTTCGGATTTCAGGAGCCAGTAGGCCATCGCTACACCTCCGAGCCCATGGGCCGCGCGAGCAGTCGGCCGATCGCCTCCTCGACGCCGACACGGCCGGAAAGCAGATCGTCGACCGCTTCCGCGATCGGCATTTCCACCCCCTTCTTGCGCGCCATCTCGACCAAGACCGAGGCCGTGAAGGCGCCCTCGGCGAGCTTGCCGCCGCCCGCCTCAGTGAGCGGCTTGCCCGCCCCCAATGCGACACCGAACGCATAGTTGCGCGATTGCGGCGACGTGCAAGTGAGGATCAGGTCGCCGAGGCCGGAAAGGCCGGTGATGGTCTCGGGGCGCGCGCCATAGGCGCGGCCGAAGCGGAGCAACTCGGCAAAGCCGCGGGTGGTCAGCGCGGCTTGGGCGCTGGCGCCGAGGTGCCGGCCGACGACGATGCCGGCGGCGATCGCCAGTACGTTCTTGGCGGCGCCGCCGATCTCGACGCCGCGCACGTCGGTGGAATGATAGACGCGGAAGGTGAGCGAGCGCAGCGCCTCGGCGAGTGCGGCGGCGAAGCGTTCGTCGGCGGCCGCGAGCGTCACGGCGGTGGGCAACCCGCGCGCAACGTCGAGCGCGAAGCTTGGCCCCGACAGGATCGCGGGCTGCGCCTGTGGCGTTTCCTCGACGAGAATTTCCGTGACGAAGCGGCCGGTGCCGCGCTCGATGCCCTTGGCGCAGGCGATGAGCGGCGTTGCCGCGCGAAGGTGCGGCGCGAGCTCGCGCGCGAGCGCGCGCAGCGATTGCGCCGGCACCACGAGGAGCAGGAGATCGGCGTCGGCGGCCTTTTCGAGTGACGCCGTCGGCGTGATCCCGGGCGCGACGGCGACGCCCGGAAGATATCTGGCGTTGGTGCCTTCTTTCGCAATCTCGGCGACGACCGCGGGATCGCGCGCATAGAGCGTGACTGCCGGATGCAGCCGCGCGAGTGCGTTGGCGAGCGCGGTGCCCCAGGCGCCGGCACCGAGAACGCTGATGCGCTGCTGCGTTGCCATGCGCGCCGGATTCAGGCCGCGGCGTCCTGCCCGAGCGGCCAGCGCGAGCGCGGACTGGTGTCGAGGCTGTCCACCATGCCGCGCACGAGGCGCTCGGCGCCGGCCCAGGCGATCATCGCGCCGTTGTCGGTGCACAGCTCCGGCGGCGGCAGCATGAGCGGCGTTCCGGCGTCGGAAGTCACCGTCTGCAGCGCGCTGCGGATCGTGCGGTTGGCGCCGACGCCGCCGGCCACCACGAGCGCGCGCGGTTTCCATGCACTGTTACGGAGAAGGCCGAGCGCCACGCGCACGCGGTCGACGACGATGTCGACGACTGCCGCCTGGAAGCTCGCACACAAGTCGGCGATGTTGTCGTCGGTGAGCGCGCCAAGCTTCTCCGCCTCGATCCGTATCGCTGTCTTCAGGCCGGAGAGCGAGAAGTTCGGCTCGGGCCGGCCGATCATCGGCCGCGGCAGGCTGAAGCGGCGCGGATCGCCGAAGGCGGCGCGGCGCTCCACTTCGGGGCCGCCCGGATAGGGCAGGCTCAGCATCTTCGCGGTCTTGTCGTAAGCCTCGCCGATCGCGTCGTCGACGGTGCCGCCGATGTAGCGGTAGCGGCCGACGTCCTCGACGGAGATCAGTTGCGTATGGCCGCCGGAGACGAGCAGCAGCAGGTAGGGAAAGCCGATGCGGTGGGTGAGGCGGATGGTGAGCGCGTGGGCTTCGAGATGATTGACCGCGATCAGCGGCTTGCGGGCGACGAGGGCGATCGCCTTGGCGGTGGTGAGACCGACGATCACGCCGCCGATGAGGCCGGGACCGGCCGCGGCGGCGATTGCGTCGAGCTGGGAAAAGCGGGCGCCGGCCCGGTCCATGGCGCGGCGGATCACGGTGTCGAGGAGCTCGACATGGGCGCGGGCGGCGATTTCCGGCACCACGCCGCCATAGTCGCGGTGCTCAAGGAGCTGGGAATGGATGACGTTCGAGCGGATCTCGCCCTCGCCGTCCTCCCTGCGATGGACGACCGCGGCGGCGGTCTCGTCGCAGGTGGTTTCGATCCCCAGAATGAGCATGCTGAGGCCATAGCAGGAATCGGGTCCGGCGCCCATCCATGCCGCGAAAGTGTTAGACAGGCTTCATGACGAACCGGACGAAATTTCGCATCGGAACGCGGGGAAGCCCGCTGGCGCTGGCGCAAACCGAGCGCGTGCGGGCGCGCCTTGCCGCCGCGCACGGGCTCGACCCGGCGGCGCTCGAGGTGGTGGTGATCAAGACCACGGGGGACGCCGTGCGCGACCGGCCGCTCGCGGATGTGGGCGGCAAGGGCCTGTTCACCAAAGAGATCGAAGAGGCGCTGCTCGCCGGCACGGTCGATCTCGCCGTGCATTCGGCGAAGGACGTGCCGACCTTTCTCCCGCGCGGGCTTGCACTCGCGGCCTTCCCCGAGCGCGCCGATCCGCGCGACGTCTTCATCAGCCACAAGGCGGAAAGCCTTGCGGCGCTCCCGGCCGGCAGCCTCGTCGGCACGGCGTCGATGCGGCGGGAGGCGTTGGTGCGGCGGCTGCGGCCCGACCTCGACGTGAAGCTCCTGCGCGGCAACGTGCAGACGCGGCTCGACAAGGTGGCGAACGGCAGCTTCGATGCGACGGTGATGGCGCTCGCCGGATTGCAGCGGCTCGGACTTGCGGACCGCGTGCGGGAATTGCTCGACCCGGCGACGTTTCCGCCGCCGGTCGGGCAGGGTGCGATTGCGATCGAAATCCGCGCAGGCGACAGCGAGACCGCGCGCTTCGTCGCGGCGATCGACGATGCGGCGACCTCCACCGCGCTTGCGGCCGAGCGCGCGTTTCTCGCCGAGCTCGACGGGACCTGCCGCACGCCGATCGCGGGACATGCGTGGCTCGAAGGCGGGCGGCTGTATTTCTACGGGCTCTTGATCTCGCCGGACGGGCGCGACGTGGTGGAGACGCGTCGGGAGGGCTTGCCGGCGGATGCGGCGGCACTCGGCGCCGATGCCGGGCGCGAACTGAAGCGGCGGGCGCCGGCCTCGGTGCTGGCGGCGCTTGCGTGAGCGCATGCGCATTCTCGTCACCCGTCCGCAGCCCGGCGCCGCCCGCACGGCGGCGCGGCTCGCCGAGCTGGGGCACGAGGCGGTGATCGATTCTCTCCTCAGCATCGAGCCGCTGGCGGTCAGCAGAATCCCGGCGGGACCGTTCGCGGCGCTCACGGCCACCAGCGCCAACGCCGTGCGGATCGCGGGCGCGATGGTTGAGCTGGAGCGGTTTCGCAGGCTCCCGCTTTATGCGGTCGGCAGCGCGACCGCCGAAGCGGCGCGGGCATCGGGATTTGTCGATGTGGTCGCCGCCGACGGCGACGCGGGCTCGCTCGCGCAGAAGCTCGCAGGCGAACTCGCGCGCGGCGCGCGCGTGCTGCATCTTGCCGGGGAGGAGCGGGCGCGCGATCTCGGCGAGCTGCTTGCGCCCGCCGGCATCGCGGTCGATCTCCTCGTGCTCTACCGCATGCGCGCGGCGACCGCGTTCGGCGCGGCGGCGGAGCTGCTTGCGTCGGGCAAGCTCGACGCGGCGTTGCATTTCTCGCCGCGCAGCGCGGCGACCTTCACCGCGCTGGCGAAACAGGCCGGCTTGGTTAAGGTCGCGTGCACGGTCCGGCATCTTTGCCTGTCCGCGGCGGTCGCGGAGCCGCTTGCGGCCTTGGGCGCGCGGGTGGAAGTCGCGGCGCGGCCGAACGAAGCGGCGTTGCTCTCGTTGTTGAAATCCTAATCGTTTGCGGGCCTAGTAGGGCGTCCATCCGCTTGCCGGCGGCCGATTCTCGCCGCACCCAAGAGGAAGAGATGGCCGAAGGCGACCGCCCTGACGACGCCCCGCCGCCCCCGCCGCGCAAGCGGCGGCGGAAACCGCCCGTGCTCGATCTCAAAGCGAAGGAGATCGGCGGGGCCACGGAACGGCCGCAGGCGGAAGAACGGAAAGAAGAGCAGGCTCGTGCGCATTCACCGGCCGAAGCCGCGGCGGGGTTCGATTGGCGCGCGCTTGCCACCAATCCGCTGGTGGCGGCGAGCGTCGGGCTCATCGCCGGCGCGGCGGCCGTCTATGCGCTGATGCCGCGCGCCCAGATCGTCGATCCGCAGGCAGGCGCGCTCAGGAACGAGATCGCCACCTTGTCCGCGCGCATCGAAGAGCTTGCGGCGCGGCCCCCGGCGGCGCCCGATATGAGCGCGCTTGGCACGCGCATCGACCGGCTGACGGCGGCGATCGGCGAGGCGGAAAAGCGGCTCGCCGCGGTCGAGCAACGGCCGGAGCCGAAAGCGCCCGATCTGTCGGGCGTGACCGAACGGACGGCAGCGATCGAAAGCGCCGTGAAGGATCTGCGCGGCACGCTCGCCGACCTGCGCAAGCTGGCCGAGCAGGCGCCGCCCGCCGTGACGCCGGCGGCGATCGATTCGCTCGCGAACCGGATCGGCGGTCTCGAGCAGCGCATCGCGTCGCTGGCCGCCGCGCGCACGGCAGCGACGAGCGCGTCAATCTCGGCGGAGATCGTCGCATTGAACGCGCTGACGGACGCCATCCGATCCGGCAAGCCGTTCGTCAAGGAACTGGAAGCCGCGCGGGCGCGGCTCGGGGATCGCGCAGCACCGCTCGCGGCGCTCGACGCGCAGGCGGAAAAGGGGCTGCCGACGGTCGCCACGCTGGCGGAACGGTTCGACGCGCTCGTGCCGCAGCTCCTGCGCGGGCCCGATCCGGCAGGCGGTTTCTTCTCGCGGCTCTACACGAACGCCGTGCGGCTCGTGGAAGTGCGTCCCGTGGGCGAGCCGGAGGGAACGAGCGCCGGCGCGATTGTTGCGCGCATGGAAACGAAGCTTGCACGCGGAGACCTGGCCGGGGCGCTCGCCGAAAGCGACGCGCTGCCGGAGCCGGCGAAATCGACCGCGGCTTCCTGGCTTGCCGCCGCGCGTGAACGGCAGGACGCGGAAGCAATCGTGAAAAAGCTTTCAGAGTCGGTGCTCACCGGCAATGCGGAGCGTGAAAAGCCGTGATCCGCGTTGCCATCTTCTTTGCGCTTCTTGCCGTCATTGCGCTTGGCGCCGCGTGGTTCGCGGACCGGCCCGGCGAAGTCGTGCTGACCTGGCAGGGCTGGCGCATCTCCACCTCGCTCATGGTGGCGGGGGTCGCGCTGCTTGCGGTGATCGCGGCGGCAATCTTCGTCTGGTCATTGCTCCGCTTCGTGCTGCGGACGCCGCAGCGCGTGGGCGACTTCATGCACGAACGCAAGCAGCTCCGTGGCTGGCGGGCGGTGTCGCGCGGCCTGATCGCGGTCGGCAGCGGCAACGCCGCACTCGCGCGTCGCTCGGCGGGCGAGGCGCAGAAGCTCCTCGGCGGCGAGCCGTTGACGCTGCTCCTCGCCGCGCAGGCGGCGCAGCTCAGCGGCGACGCCACGGGCGCGGAGACGAATTTCCGCGACATGCTCGCGCACGACGAGACCAAGCTGCTCGGCCTGCACGGGCTCTTCATCGAGGCGCGGCGGCGCGCCGATCCGGTTGCGGCATTGGGCTACGCGGAAGAGGCCGCGCGCGCCGATCCGGGGCTCGGCTGGGCGGGCGACGCGGTGATCGAATTCCGCTGCCGCGCCGGCGACTGGGCAGGTGCCTTGGAGGCGCTCGACCGGCAGATCGCGGCGAAGGCAGTCGCAAAGCCCGCGGGCAAGCGGCGGCGCGCGGTGTTGCTCACGGCGCAGGCGATGGCGCTGGAAGAGACGGATGGGGAGCGGGCGCGCGAAGCCGCGGCTGCCGCGGTGAAGCTCGCGCCCGATCTCGTGCCGGCAGTGGCGCTCTCGGCGCGGCTCGAAGCGGCAGCAGGCAGCGTGCGGCGCGCGTCGCGCATGCTTGAGCGCGCATTCGCCGCGCACCCGCACCCGGAACTGGCGGAGACCTATATGGATCTGCGCGCAAGCGACACGGCGCGCGACCGGCTCGAACGCATGCAATCGCTCGCGATGAAGACGCCCGGCAATCCGGAGGCGCTGATCGCGGTGGCGCGGGCGGCGATCGACGCACAGGATTTCGGCAAGGCGCGTGACGTTCTCTCGCCGCTCGTCGCCGAGCCGACGCAGCGCGTGTGTCTTCTGATGGCGGAGATCGAGTCGGTCGAGCACGGCGATCACGGCAAGGCGCGCGAGTGGACGGCGCGCGCGGTGCGGGCGCGGCGCGATCCGGCGTGGGTCGCGGACGGCTACGTGTCGGAGCGCTGGCTGCCGATCTCGCCGCTCTCCGGCAAGCTCGATGCCTTCGTGTGGACGGTGCCGCCGGAATCGATGGCCGGCCCGGTGCTGGAGCAGGTGGCGCAGCAGGCGATTGCCGCCGCTTCGGCCAAGGCACCGCCGTCCGCGCCGCCGGCCCGCCTGGAGACCATTGTCGAGCCGCCGCCCGAGCCGACAAAAGCCGAAGTTATCGAGCAGCGGCGGGCTCCGCGGAGAAAGCCCGCGGTCGAGCCGGTGGTGGCGGAGCCGCCCCTGCCGGACGATCCGGGCCCGGAGCCCGAAGCCGACGCCGCTTCGGAAGGGCCGCGGTTCCGTATTTTCTAGAGCGGGATGACGTTTCTTCGAATCGTCATCCCGCTCCAGGTTATTGTTTTTGCGCGTGATCTTTTCCGAAAACCGGTTCCCACTTTTCGGGATCACGCGCCAGTCCTTGAACTCGGGGCGGCGCCCCGCTATCAGGGCCCGATCAGCGCCGGCATAGCTCAGCGGTAGAGCATCCGCTTCGTAAGCGGGGGGTCGGGGGTTCAAATCCCTCTGCCGGCACCATCGCTCCTTCCCAAACGCTCTTCTTTGCGCAATCCGCGCCGATAGACGGCGCGCTGAGGAGCGCATTGGGTGATCGGCGGCGCCGCCTGCGCGGCGTAATAACGTTGCGCAATAACGAATATTGAATTCCCTGTGTGCGGTGCGGCGGTACGGCTCGCCGAAAAATTTATCGCTGCAAATTACCGCCCGAATCGCAAAAGCTGCTTTATCGAATTAAGGTCTTTAGCGGAATCGACGGGCTGTCATAGTCGGCAGACCAGAAGCCGGACGCATTCGCCGCAAACGGCCAATCGTGAAGCCGGCCAACCAATCAAGAACAAGCGTCACATGCATTCCGCATGCGGCGAAGGGGAGGAACGCAATGAGGAAGCAGCTTGTTGGCTTTTGTGCCGTCGGCGCCTTGCTTGCCGCGACCGGCATCGCAAGCGCCGAGACCGTCAAGGTCGGCGTGATCAGCACGTTCTCCGGCGGCTTCGCGCGCTGGGGCGAGCAGATGAAGCGCGGCATCGAGATTTATCAGAAACATCATGGCGACAGCGTCAAGGGCAACAAGATCGAGATCGTCTATCGCGACGACACCGGCCCGGTGCCCGACAAGGCGCGCCAGCTCGCCGAAGAACTGATCCTGCGCGAGAAGGTGCAGTTCATCGCCGGCTTCCCGTGGTCGCCGAACGCGCTTGCCGTCGCCGACGTCGTCACCGAAGCGAAAGTGCCGACGATCATCTGGAACGCGGCGACCGGCGTGATCACGCGGCGCTCGCCCTACTTCGTGCGCACGAGCTTCACGCTGCCGCAGGTCGCCTATCCGATGGGCGTGTGGGCCGGCAAGAACGGCGTCAAGACGGCGATCACGGCGATCACCGAGTTTGCGCCGGGCGTCGATGCCGAGACGTTCTTCATCAAAGCCTTCAAGGAGAACGGCGGACAGGTGCTGGAGAGCATCCGCATGCCGCTTTCGACCACGGATTTCTCGCCGTTCTTCGAGCGAATACTGAACGCGAAGCCAGACGCGCTGTTCATGTTCGGTCCGGGCGGACCTTCGTCGCAGGGCATTATCGCCACCTGGGCGTCGCGTCTGCGGCCGGCGGGCATCAAGCTGCTCGCCACCAACGAGATCCAGGAGATCGATCTCGTGGGCGTGGGCAAGAACGGCATCGGCGCGATCTCGACCGGCCACTATACGGAGACCAACGACAACGAGCTGAACAAGCGGATGTGGGCGGACATGAAGGCGATGTACGGCGAGAAGGCGATCGCCGATATTGCCATGGTGGCGACCTATGACGGCATGGAGATGATCTACCGTGTGGTCGAGAAGCTCGGCCCACGCGCCAAGCCGGAAGACATCATGCAGATGATGTCGAACATGTCGTTTCCGAGCCCGCGCGGCCGGCTGGTCATCGATCCGAAGGAGCGCGACGTCGTCAACGACGTGGACATCCGCAAGGTCGACGAGAGCGGCGGCCGGGTGACGAACGTGGCGTTCGACAAGGTGCCGTCGGTCAAGGACCCCTGGAAAGAGGCGAATCCGGCGAAGTGATTGCCTCTCCTGCCGGACGAAACCGCGCAGGCGCGCAAGTGCGCGCCTGCGATCCCTAACCAGTCGCCTCCCAGCATGATGCGGTTCGCGGACAAGCCATGAGCTCCTTCATCACCGTGTTGCTCGACGGCCTTGCCTACGGGATGGTGCTGTTCATCATCTCCGTGGGCCTGACCGTCACCATGGGCCTGATGCGTATCACCAATGTCGCGCACGGCGGCTTCGCGATGGTCGGCGGCTATCTCGCCGCCATGATGATCCGTGCGGGCGTGCCGTTCTTTCCGGCGGCCATTCTTGCGTCGGTGGCGGCGGGGCTCGTCGGCGGCGCCGTCGAGATGACGGTGCTGCGGCCGCTCTACCGCAAGGGCGAGCTTGCGCAGGTGCTGCTGACGTTCGGTCTCACCTTCGTCTTCATCGCCGGGCTGACGCTGCTGTTCGGCACCAACAGCCAGGCGGTGCCGCTGCCTGACTATCTCAGCGGTTCCGTGCATATCGGTTTCCGCGACTATCCGGCGTACCGGCTGTTCCTGATCGCGACCGGGCTCGTGCTGGCGGTGTTCCTGTGGCTTGTCGTCGACCGCTCGCTCTACGGCGCGAAGCTTCGGGCGGCGGTGGACAATCCGCGCATCGCGCGCGCGGTCGGCATCAACGTCAATCGGCTGTTCACCGGCACGTTCATCGCCGGCTGCGGGCTCGCGGGCTTCGGCGGCGTCGTCGGCGCGGAGCTGCTGATGCTCGAGCCGTTCTACGCGCTGAAATATCTCGTGGTGTTCCTCGTCGTCGTCGTGGTCGGCGGGCTCGGCAACTTCAAGGGATCGTTCGTGGCCGCGCTCGCCATCGGCATCATCGACACCGCGGGCAAGTTCTTCTTTCCGAACATCTCCGCCTATTTCTTCTTCTCGCTCGTGTTCGTGCTGCTCCTGTGGCGGCCGAACGGGCTGATGCCCGCGAAGTCCGCCGCATGACGACGCTGCCCACGCGATCCGGTCTCGCCGAGCTCTCCGCGCAGGGAAGGCTCGGCCTCGCCTGGCATGCGCTGCCGTGGGTGCTCGCCTTCGTCGTGTTCTACATGGCGGAGGGGTATCTGAGCCTGTGGACGAACGCGCTGATCATGATTCTGCTGACACTGTCGCTTGATCTCGCGCTCGGCTACGCGGGGATCGTGACGCTCGGGCAGGCGGCCTTCTTCGGCTTCGGCGCCTATGCCGCGGGCCTGTTCGCGATCCACGTCCATAACGATCCGCTGATTGGGCTGGTGACGGCGACGGCACTCTCGGGGCTGTTCGGCTTCGTGACGGGAATTCTCATTCTGCACACGCAGGGCGTCACGCTCTTGATGCTGACGCTCGCGGTTGCCGGCCTGCTCGCGGAGTGGGCGAACCGCGCCTACGAGATCACGGGCGGCGACGACGGGCTGCAGGGCGTGCGCATGGGGCCGGTGCTCGGCCTGTTCCGCTTCGATCTCTACGGCAAGACCGCCTATCTCTATTCGCTCGCCGTCCTGTTCGTCTGGTTCGTGGTGGTGTGGCGCATCATCGTCTCGCCGTTCGGCCGCTCGCTCGACGGCATCCGCCAGAACCCGGCGCGCATGCGCGCGATCGGGACGCCGGTGTGGTGGCGGCTCGTCGCGATCTACACGATCTCGGCGGCGATGGCGGGGACGGCCGGGGCGCTGTCGGCGCAGACGACGCGGTTCGTCGGGCTGACCACGCTGTCGGTGCTGGTCTCCGGCACCGCGCTGGTGATGCTGATGCTCGGCGGCACGCGGCGCATCTACGGCGCGTTCCTCGGCGCGACCGTTTACGTGATCGTGCAGGACTATGCCGCCAAGGTGAACCCGTTCTACTGGATGTTCTTCATCGGCGCGCTGCTGATGGCGACCGTCCTCTTCCTCGAGGGCGGCCTGATGGATCTCGGCGCCACGGTACGGAAATATTGGCGGCGCGCGCCGGTGAAGAAGCCATGACAGCGACGCCGGCGCTTTCCGTCAGCGGACTCAGCAAGAATTTCGGCGCGCTCGCGGTTGCGCAGTCGATCGACCTCGATCTCGTGCCGGGCGCGCGCATGGGGCTGATCGGCCCGAACGGCGCGGGCAAGACCACGTTCGTCAATCTCTTGACCGGCATGCTGCGGCCGGACGCGGGCTCGATCTCGCTCGGCGGCGAGCCGATCGACCGGCTGAAGCCGGAAGACCGCGTGCGGCGCGGGCTCGCGCGGACGCACCAGATCAACACGCTGCTCAACGAAACGAGCGTGTGCGAGAATGTGGCGATCGCCATCGCCGAGCGCGACCGCATCGCCTGGCGGACGCTGCGCTTCGGGCCGCAATGGCGCGCCTGCCTCGACGAAGCGCAGGACCGGCTGCGGCAGATCGGGATCGCCGAGGTCGCCGACCGCCGCGTGTCGGAGCTGCCTTACGGCCAGCAGCGTCTCCTGGAGATTGCGATTGCGCTGGCGCTGAAGCCGCGCGTGCTCCTGCTCGACGAGCCGGCGGCGGGGGTGCCGTCGGCGGAATCGCATGTGATCCATGACGTGCTGGAGCAATTACCGGCCGACATCGCGATCCTCATCATCGAGCACGACATGGACGTGGTCTTTCGCTTTGCGCGGGAGATCACGGTGCTGGTGCAGGGCCGCATTCTCACGCGGGGGGAACCTGCGGTGATCGCGGCCAATCCCGAAGTGCGGGCGGTCTATCTCGGCCGGAGCGTCGTATGAACGTGGCGCTCGAGGTGAAGGACCTGCGCGCGGGCTATGGGCCTACCGTGGTGCTCGACGGCATTTCGCTGTCGGTCCGCGCGGGCGAGACGCTTGCCGTGCTGGGGCGGAACGGTGTCGGCAAGACGACGCTGTTGGCGACCTTGATGGGCCTGACGACGCTGCATGCGGGATCGATCGCGCTCGGCGGGCAGGACGTGACGGGTCAGCCGACGCACCAACGCAACCTGCTCGGGCTCGGCTATGTGCCGCAGGAGCGGGAGATTTTTCCCTCGCTCACGGTCGAGGAGAATCTCGCCGTCTCGGCGCACCCGGGCGGCTGGCCGGCGGAAGCGGTGTTCGATCTCTTCCCCTCGCTCAAGGCGCGGGCGCGTAACACCGGCAACCGGCTTTCCGGCGGTGAGCAGCAGATGCTGGCGATCGGCCGCGCGCTCGTCGGCGCGCCGAAGGTGTTGCTGCTCGACGAGCCGCTCGAAGGGCTCGCGCCGGTCGTGATCGAATCGCTGATGGACGCGCTTGCGCGCATTCAGAAGGAGTCGCACGTCACCATGCTGCTTGTGGAGCAGAAGGCGGAGCTTGCGCTCTCGCTCACGCAGCAGGCGATCGTGCTCGACCGCGGGCAGATCGTGTGGCGCGGCACGAGTGCGGCGCTGAAGGCCGACGAGGCGACGCAGGCGAAGCTCTTGGGCGTCGCGGGGAAAGAGCACTAAGCCCCGATCACGCGGACAGGCTTGCCGGCCAGCCACGCGGCGATGTCCTCGACCGCTTCCTGAAAATAGATGCGATAGGTCTCCTCGGTGACGTAGCCGAGGTGCGGCGTCGCGACGATGTTGTCGAGGCTGCGGAAGGGGTGGTCGCGCGGCAGCGGCTCCCGGTCGAAGACGTCGATGCCGGCGCCGGCGATGCGCTTCTCCTTCAGCGCGGCAATGAGCGCCGCTTCGTCGACGATCGGCCCACGCGAGGTGTTGATGAGCAACGCGTGCGGCTGCATCAGGCCGAGCTCGCGGGCGCCGATGAGTCCGCGGGTGCGGTCGCTCAGCACGAGATGGATGCTGGCGATGTCCGACGTGCGCAGCAGCTCGTCGAGGGAGCCCGCGTGCGCGACGCCGATCTCCGCACAGCGCTCGGGCGTGAGGTTCTTGCTCCAGGCCGAAACCTGCATGTCGAAGGCGAGGCCGACGCGGGCGACGCGCGATCCGAGCCGGCCGAGGCCGATGACGCCGAGGCGGCGGCCGGCGAGCTCGCGGCCCACCGTCAGCTGCCATTTGCCGGCATGCTGAAAATTCGCGAACTCCCGCGGGATCTGCCGCATGAGGGCGTGAATGAGTCCCCATGTCAGCTCGGCCGTCGGGCCCGGCGAGGCGCCGGTGCCGCAGACGGTGACGCCGCGATCGGCGGCAGCCTTCAGGTCGATGGAGGCGTTTTTCATCCCCGTGGTGACGAGGAGCCTGAGCTTGGGCAGCCGCTCGAACAGCGCGCGGTCGAACGGCGTGCGCTCGCGCATGGCGATCACGATCCCGGCATCGGCGAGCGCGGCGGCCAGCGCCGCGCGGTCGTCGATGTGGTCGGTGAAGACCTGCGGCTCGACCTGGCCTGCGAGCTTCCCCCAATCGCCGAAGCGCCGCGCAACGTCCTGGTAATCATCGAGCACGGCACAGTGCAGCATGCGGCTTTCTCCTGCGGCGGAACGGGTGGCATCGGGCGCGGCGGGGGACTATATGCCATGGCCGGTGCAGGGCGAAATTTGCTAGCCTTGTCATAGGCCTCTGCCGGGATCGACGGAATGCTGCGCTCAATCGGCGAATTCATCAACGAGATCACGGGCGGCGGGCGGCCGCCCGAGACGTTCGAAGAGACGGACTTCCGGCTCGCGGCGGCGGCGCTGCTCGTGCATGTGGCGACGAGTGACAACGACTTCGATGAGCACGAGCGGGCCAAGCTGCGCGATGTGCTGGCGCACCGGTTCGAGCTCGGAATGGAGGACGTGGACCGGCTGATCGATGCGGCGGTCGCGGCCGACCGCGAGGCGGTCGATCTCTACCAGTTCACGACCGTACTGAACCGTGCCTTCGACGACGAGGGGCGGCGGCGCGTGGTCGAGATGATGTTCGAGATCGCCTATGCGGACGGCGAACTGAGCGAGTTCGAGGACAACCTCGTGTGGCGCGCAGCCGATCTCATGCATGTGCCATCGCGCGACCGGGTGACGATCCGCAAGCAGATCCGCGACGAGCGTGCGGGCGAGGAGAACTGAGACCACCATTCCGACGAAATCGCATGCGACCGCGGCCGCGACAGCAATCGAATCGGCAATGACCAGAAAAATCCTCTGCATCCTGCATCAGGAACACTCGAGCCCGGGCCGCATCGCGCACCGGCTGATCGAGCGCGGCTTTGCGCTCGACGCGCGGCGGCCGCGCTTCGGCGATCCGCTGCCGCAGACGCTCGAGGAGCACGCGGGCGTCATCATCTTCGGCGGGCCGATGAGCGCCAACGACGCCGACGAGTACGTGCGGGTGGAAACGGACTGGATCGAAGTGCCGCTGAAGGAGGACAAGCCGTTCTTCGGCATCTGCCTCGGCGCGCAGATGCTCGCGCGCAAGCTCGGCGCGAAGGTCGATTTCCATCCCGAGGGGCTGGTCGAGGTCGGCTATTACCCGCTGCGGGCGACGCCGGAAGGCGCGAAGCTGCTCGAGTGGCCCGATCACATCTACCAGTGGCACCGCGAGGGGTTCGATCTGCCGCACGGGGCGGTGCGGCTCGCGGAGAGCGACACGTTCGCAAACCAGGCGATCCAGTACGGGCGCTCGGCGTTCGGCGTGCAGTTCCATCCGGAGCTGACGACGCAGATGGTCTATCGCTGGACCACGCGCGGGCACGAGCGGCTGACGCTGCCGGGAGCGAAGCCACGGCGCGAGCATTTCGAGGGCCGGGCCCTGCACGACCGCAAGACGCAAATCTGGCTCGACCGGTTCCTCGACCTGTGGACGGGGATGATGGACGGCGCGGAAGCGGAGAAGGTTCCGGCGTCGCAAAATGCGAAAGCGGTCGCAAAATGAGACGCCGCCTGCGGGACGCTGTTCCGGCGGCTGTCAACGAATAGTCATCTGGTTGATGTAGCACCCCAGATATTGTTTTTTTTTTGGCTGTGCCGGCTGGCAGCGGGCTTGCTCAGGGACGGGCAAGCCGGCGTCAGGTTCTGCGTAGCCGGCCAATCAATCGACGGGAGACAGCCGGTAGTGACCCCTCCGGCGGTCTCCCGTTTTGCTTTGCGGGTGACGCTGGCGCGCGGAAGCGTCCGCACGCGGGCGGCTCGATTTCGGAAATGGCGGTTGAGACCTGGTGGAGCCGAGGGGGATCGAACCCCTGACCTCCGCATTGCGAACGCGGCGCTCTCCCAGCTGAGCTACGGCCCCGGTCCAGAACGGGAGGCATGTAGGCTGCCCCTCTCCGGGGTGTCAAGGAGAGCGCCCCCGCGATGCGTTTGTCACGAATTCTGCGGTTCGCGGTGATTCACTGGCCTTCTTTGCGGACTTCCCCCGGGCGGCGGGCGCGGCTATTCATCGGGTCCGAGATTTTTGCGGGGAGCACCGAATGAACCCTTTTCTCTGGCTCATCAGCACGCTGATCCAGCTCTACATCTGGATCCTGATCGCGTCCGCGGTGCTCTCGTGGCTCGTGGCCTTCAACGTCGTGAACCCGCACAACAACGTGGTGCGCACGATCGGCGAGGCGCTCTACCGGCTCACCGAACCGGCGCTCAGGCCGATCCGCAACGTCCTGCCGAGCCTCGGCGGGCTCGACATCTCGCCGGTGATCCTGATCATCATTCTGCTGTTCGTCCAACGGTTCCTGTTCTGGATCTTCTACTAAGTGGCGACGCCTTCCGCCCGGCCGTGGAAACTCGTGCCCGGCGGCGTGACGGTGAGCGTGCGCGCGACGCCGAAAGGCGGGCGCGACGCCATTGACCGGATCGTGCCGACCGGCGAGGGCGCCTGCGCCCTGAAGGTGCGCGTGCGCGCAGCACCCGCGGACGGGGAAGCGAACGACGCGCTCGCGCGCGTGCTTGCGAAAGCCGCAGGCGCGCCGCCGTCGGCAGTCGAATTGCTGCAAGGTGCTGCGGGACGGCTGAAGACCTTTCGCATAGCAGGCGATCCGGCCAGGTTGGCCGCCGCCCTGGAGCAGGCCGTCGCGGGGCAAGGACGGAAGCCATGACCGCGAAGATTCTCGACGGCAAGGCGATCGCCGCCGACGTGCGCGCCAAAGTCGCCGACGAAGCGAAGCGCATCGCGCCAAAGCTCGACCGCGTTCCGGGGCTTGCCACGGTGCTCGTCGGCGAGGACCCGGCGAGCGAAGTCTATGTGCGCAGCAAGGCGCGGGCGACGGTCGAGGCCGGCCTCGCCTCGTTCCAGCACCAGCTCCAGGCGGATACGGCGGAAGCGGAGCTGCTGGCGCTCGTGCGGGAGCTGAATGCCGATCCGGCGGTGGACGGGATCCTCGTGCAGTTGCCGCTGCCGGCGCAGATCGACGCGCGGCGCGTGCTGGATGCGATCGATCCGGCCAAGGATGTGGATGGATTCCATCCGGTGAACGCGGGCCGGCTCGCGACCGGGCTGCCGGCGCTCGCGCCGTGCACGCCGATCGGGTGCATCATCCTGGCGAAGCAGGTGCATGCGTCGCTCGCCGGGCTGGAAGCGGTTGTGTTCGGCCGCTCCAACATCGTCGGCCGGCCGCTCGCGCAGCTCCTGCTGCAGGAGAACGCGACGGTGACGATCGCGCACTCGCATACAAAAAATGCGGCGGCCGTGTCGCGGCGTGCGGATCTTCTGTGCGTAGCGATCGGCAAGCCGGAGCTGGTGCGCGGCGACTGGATCAAGCCCGGCGCGACCGTGATCGACGTCGGCATCAATCGCGTTCCGGGTTCCGCGCCCGGCAAGACGAAGATCGTCGGCGACGTGGCCTACGGAGAGGCGGCAAAGGTTGCCGGCGCGATCACGCCGGTGCCGGGCGGGGTCGGGCCGATGACGATTGCGTGCCTCCTGGTGAACACGTTGCGTGCGGCGTGCGCGCGGGCCGGGCTCGAGCCCCCCGCGATCTAGCGCGTTCAGGTGCCGGCAATCAGTTGTTGCTGCAGCAGAGCGGCTGCGCGGCGGTGGCCGGGCCGCCAGCCTGCTTGGCGGTCGCGTGAAGGAGGATGGCGAACGGGAACAAGAGGTGCAGCGGATTGAACTCGGCCTTGGCCTTGGGCTCCGTCGCGACCGGCGCAGGGCGCGGGGCCGGACGTTCCGCGCGCGCTTCGCGCTTCGGCTGATCCGTCAGCGCGGGACGCGGAGCTCGCACGGGTGTCGGCTCGGGCGCGGGGTCGGGCTCGCTCAGCGCCACAACGATGATTGCAGCCGAGGCTTCGAGGTCCAGCTTCTCGAGTTGCGGCAATTGGCTTTCGAAAGCCGTCACCGTCACCACGTTCTCCTCGAAACCGGCGGCTGCTTCGGCGAGCGTTTCGCGGGAGGCGACGTCTGGAATGGTTGCGGCGTCGGCGGTAGGCGCGGAATCCATCCGGGTGTCCTGCTCGATGTCGGCCGCCACGACAGGCTCGACGGCCGGCGCTGCCGGCGGCGCGACGAGCAGCGGCAGCGCGGCCGGTTGCGGGGGCAGCCGCCGCTCCATGATCGCCAGCTCGATCCGCGGCGGCTCCGCGCGGACGAGCGATGCAACGGCCGTGTTGTCGCCGAAGAAGCGGAAGGCGGCCGCGATGATCGCGAGCACCGTGAGCACGGAGCCGATCACCCAGCGCAGTCCGATATCGCCGCTTGCGCTGCGACGAGCGGGGGTTCGACGCGGCGCGGGCCGCGGCGGCGGAAGATCGTCCGGCAGATCGACCGGCGCGTTCTCGTTGTCGCCGCGGTGGGGCGCGACGATCCGCGGGCCGACATGGCGGCGGAGCTTGGCTTCCAATGCGGGAACGGAAATTCCGAGAAGGCCGGCGGCCCAAGCGCGGTTGCCGGCGCAGTGCTGGAGCGTGTGAAGGATCAGCTCGCGCTCGACCGTCTCGAGCGTGTGGCCGACGAGGCAGGACGTGATCTCGCTGACTGTGGATAACGCCGGCTCGTCCGGGACGGGGCGCAGGCTGTTGGCGATTCGCGGAGCGCGTAACGGTTCCGAAACGACCGCAAATTCCGGCTCATCTGCCCGTGCGACGGATAGGTTGAGAATGGCGGCCTCCCCCAACCGGCACAGGGTGGCCGCCTATGGTTAACGAAAGGTTAACAAAACGATTCGCTGACGAGACGAGCCGCAAAAAGATGAAGTGCAGAGATGGCGGGCGTCAGCGCGGCCAAGCGAAGGCGACCTTGTCGAGCACCTTCTGGCCGAAACGCTCGGTGGAGCGGGCGACTGCGCGGCCGCCGAGGGCGCGGTAGAAATTCACCGCAGGCTCATTGTCGGAAAGCGCCCAGACGACAAGCCCGGTGTGGCCGGACTGGCCGAGCTCGCGCTTGACCATGCCGAAGAGTCTGCGGCCGAAACCCAGCCCCTGGTATTCCGGCCGCAGATAAAGCTCATAGACCTCGCCGCCATAAGGCAGGCTTTTTGCGCGATTACGGCCAAAATTCGCGTAGCCGGCGATGGTATCGCCGAACATCAACAGCACGATGCGGGAGCCGCGGCGGATCGCGGCGTCCCACCAGGTCGGCCCGCGCCGGGAAACGAGCTTCTCCAACTCGGGGCCGGGAATCAGGCCCATATACGCGTTCCGCCACGCCTCATCATGGGCGTCGGCCAGCGCCACGGCGTCGTCCGGGCGGGCTTTGCGGATCTCGATAAGGACCGTTTCCATGGCCCTGATCGAAGCAAACGCCTCCCGCCGCTTCAAGACTTTCGTTAATGGACAGTTAATCCAGTGGGGAAGTGCGGCCTTTCGGTAACACTTTTGGGGCGGTCTCCAATTCCCGCTCGTCCCCCGCGATCCCCGCTTTCGCGGGGACAGGCAGCGGGGACCCAGGGCCACAATCGAAAGCGCAAGCCGTCTTGGATTCCCGCTTCCGCCGGAATGAGCGGATTGGATCGATCGAAGTGAAATTCGCGCCGGCGGTATCAGACCGCCGCGGCCTCGCGGGCGCGCTCTTCCTTCTTGCGCTCGTTCGGATCGAGCTGCTTCTTGCGCAGCCGGATGGACTTGGGCGTCACCTCGACCAGCTCGTCGTCCTCGATATAGGCGAGCGCCTTTTCGAGCGTCATCCGGATCGGCGGCGTGAGGCGAACGGCCTCGTCCTTCGCGGTGGTGCGGATGTTCGTGAGCTTCTTGCCCTTCAGCACATTCACTTCGAGGTCGTTGCCGCGCGTATGCTCGCCGACGATCATGCCGCGATACACCTTCCAGCCGGGCTCGATCATCATCGGGCCGCGCGCTTCCAGATTCCACAGCGCGTAGGCGACCGCTTCGCCCTGATCGGTGGAGATGAGCACGCCGTTGCGGCGGCCGGGGATCTCGCCCTTGAACGGCGCGTAGGCATGGAACAGGCGGTTCATCACCGCGGTGCCGCGCGTGTCGGTGAGCAGTTCGCTCTGGTAGCCGAGGAGGCCGCGCGTCGGCACGTGGAAGACGAGGCGCAGGCGGCCGCCGCCGGAGGGACGCATCTCGACCATGTCGCCGCGGCGCTCGGAGAGCTTCTGCACGACGACGCCGGAGTGCTCCTCGTCGACGTCGATGACGACTTCCTCGATCGGCTCGAGCAGCTCGCCGCGATCGTCGCGCGACAGCACGACCTTGGGCCGGGACACGGAAAGCTCGAAGCCTTCGCGGCGCATGGTCTCGATCAGGATGCCGAGCTGCAGCTCGCCGCGGCCGGCGACTTCGTAGGCGTCCTTCTCTTCGCTCTCCTTGATGCGCAGCGCGATGTTGCCCTCGGCTTCGCGGAACAGGCGGTCGCGGATCATGCGGCTCGTGACCTTGTCGCCTTCCGTTCCCGCCAGCGGGGAATCGTTGACGCGGAAGGTCATGGCGAGAGTCGGCGGGTCGATGGGCTGGGCGGCGATCGGCGCCTCGGCCTCGGGCGCGGCGATGGTGTCGGAGACGTTCGCCTTCTCGAGTCCGGCGATGGCGACGATGTCGCCCGCCTGCGCCTCGTCGATGCTCGTGCGCTCCAGCCCGCGGAAGGCGAGAATTTTCGTGATGCGGCCCTGCTCGACGAGCTTGCCCTCGCGCGAGAGCACCTTCACGCTCTGGTTCGGCTTCACGGTGCCTGACGTGATGCGGCCCGTGAGGATGCGTCCGAGATAGGGATCGGCTTCGAGGATCGTGGCGAGCAGGCGGAACGGGCCGTCCTCCACCTGCGGCGCCGGCACATGGCGCAGCACGAGCTCAAAGAGCGGCTGCATGCCCCGGTCCTTCGGGCCGTCGAGGCTGTCCGCCATCCAGCCCTGCTTGGCGGAGCCGTAGAGGATCGGAAAGTCGAGCTGCTCGTCGGTGGCGTCGAGCGCCGCAAAGAGATCGAACACCTCGTTCACCACCTGCGTCGGGCGCGCGTCGGAGCGGTCGACCTTGTTAATGACGACGATGGGCTTGAGGCCGCGCTTGAGCGCCTTCTGCACGACGAACTTGGTCTGCGGCAGTGGGCCTTCGGCGGCGTCGACGAGGACGAGGGCGCCGTCGACCATGTTGAGGATGCGCTCGACCTCGCCGCCGAAATCGGCGTGGCCGGGGGTGTCGACAATGTTGATGCGCACGTCGTTCCAGAGCACGGATGTGGCCTTGGCAAGGATGGTAATGCCGCGCTCGCGCTCGAGGTCGTTACTGTCCATCGCGCGCTCGGCGACTTTTTCGTTCGAGCGAAAAGTCCCGGATTGCTGAAGGAGGCGGTCGACCAGCGTGGTCTTGCCGTGGTCGACGTGGGCGATGATGGCGATATTCCGAAGCGGCATGGTCAATGGGTTTCCGGCCCGGCCGATGCCGGCACGCGAGCCTTGAGGTGCTGGATTCGGCGGCGGGTCTAGCAGGGCGCGGGACCGGCCTCAAGCCGCCCAAGGGGCGGCCATTGCCCTCTCTTAACGCACAGTTAGGTGCGCGCGTCGTGCCCGCAAGCGCGGCAGCCTTCGGGCGACGGCTCGATATCGGTGGCCCAGAGCACGCGATCTTCGACATCCTTCAGGCTGACGGTCATGACCTCGGTGCGGTCGTCGATGGCGACGTGGCCGAAGAACTGCAGCCCGAAGCAGGGGGCGAGGTTGTCGCCCTGCTCGGGGGTGCAGCCTTTGGCGAAGACGACGCGGGGGCCGAAGGTGTCGTCGAGTTTGCCGGGGCTCCAGGTGCCGGCATGCAGCGGGCCGGAGACGAATTCCCAGAACGGCTCGAAATCCTGAAACTGCGCGCGGTTCGGATCGTAGTAGTGGGCGGCGGTGTAGTGCATGTCGGCGGTAAGCCAGACCGTGTTGCGCACCCCGGCGCGCTGGATGAAGGCGAGGAGATCGGCGAGCTCGAGCTCGCGTCCGAGCGGAGGGCCGTCGCCCTGGGCGATGCCGTCGTCGGTGAGGAGGGCGAGCGGCAGGCTCGAGACGATCACCTTCCAGGTCGCCCGCGAGGAAACGAGCGCGCGCTTGAGCCAGGCGATCTGCGTGGGCGCGAGCAGGTAGGAGTCGGGCCCATAGGCGGGCGAGTTCCTCCCCTGCACCGGCCCGCGATAGCTGCGCAGATCGACCATGAACACGTCGAGCAGCGGGCCATAGGAGAGCCTGCGATAGAGACGGCCGCGCTCGCGCAGGGTCTCGCGCGTCGGCATGAACTCGTGGAAGGCGCGCCGCGCGCGGGCGGAAAGCGCGAGCAGACTCTTCTCGCCGGATGCTTTGTCCGTGAGCAAGCGATCCGGCCACCAGTTGTCGATCACCTCGTGGTCGTCCCACACGGCGAGGATCGGCACCTCGGCATTGAAGGCGCGCACGTTGCGATCGAGCAGATTGTATTTGTAGTTGCCGCGATAGTCGGCGAGCGTTTCGGCGACTTTCGATTTCTCCTCGGTGACGATGTTGCGCCAGAGCTCGCCGCCCGGCAGCTTCACTTCGGATTCGATCGGGCAGTCGGCATAGACGCTGTCGCCGCAATGGATGAAGAAGTCGGGACGGTTCTTGCGCATGGTGGCGAAGGTGCGCATGCCGCCGTGCGCGTCGTCGATGCCCCAGCCCTGGCCGGCGACATCGCCGGACCAGACGAAGGAAACCGGGCGGCCTTCTTGCGGCGGGGTGCGGAAGCGGCCGATCAGCGGCTCGCTCAGCGCATTGGGCGCGGACAGCGCCTGGAAGCGGATGCGATAGAAGATGTCCTGTCCGGGCGGCAGTTCTTCCAAGAGCAGCTTCGCCGTGCAGTCGGATTCGGAGAGCGCGTCGACGGGCGCCAGCGCCTCTGCATTGCGGAAACTTTCGGTGGTCGCGAACTCGACAAACATGCGCGACGGCCGGTCGGCGCGCGCCCAGACGACGGCGGAGTCGCTGGAGACGTCGCCGGATTGTACGCCGTGGGTGATCAGCGGGCGGTCGGCGGCGAAGCTGAGATAGGGCTTGGCGATTCCAGTGGTGGCCGAGCCGAGCACCGCGCCTGCGCCGGCCAGGAATCGCCGCCGCGTGAGCCGCCGCGCGGCGGACGCTGTGACAGCCATCGGGCCTCCGCTGTCGAATCAGCGCGCAGCATGGGCGTCGTTGCTGACAGCGGCTCGACAGTTCGGCGACGGTCGCGTGACTCGCGCTTGCGCCGCTCCGCTGCTGCGTGTTTCATCGTGCGACAAAAGACGCGCGGCCGTTCGCAACGCGCACGTGGAAGGAAACGAATCGATGGACGCGGCGACCGAAACGTCAGGCACGCAGCGAGTATTTCCCGAACCGTCGCAGCGCGTGCCGGTCGCCTATGACGCCGATGTCGTGGTGGTCGGCGCCGGGCCGGGCGGATTCGCGGCGGCGCTGCAGGCCGCGCGCATGGGGGCGCGCGTGGTGCTCGTCGAGCGCTTCGACATGCCGGGCGGCGTGCATACGTCGGGCCTGCAGGGACACGCGGGGCAGGGCGTCGGCGGCATCCACACCGAGTTGATGCAGCGCTTCGCGCGCGAGGGCTACATCTACACGGTCACGCAGGACCGGCTGCCGAACTGGGCCGGCAATCCGCTCTCGCACTATGAGCGCCATCACGCGCCGGATGCGCCGTTCACGCGCATGAGCTTCAATCCGGAGGGCGCGGGCAGCGTGATGGCGGCGATGCTGCAGGAGGCCGGCGTCACCGCGCTCTATGGCACGTCGTTCGTCGATGCGGTGGTGAAGGACGGGATCGGCGACAACCGTATCGAAGCGATCATCGTCGAGAACGCTTCGGGCCGGCAGGCGGTCACGGGGAAAATCTTCATCGAAGGCTCGGGCACGGCGCAGCTTGCGGCACGCGCGGGCGTGCCGTTCGTCTCGGGCGGCGGCGGGCAGCCGGCGACGGCGGAATGGGACGGCGTCGAGCGGCCGATCCCGGGCGGGCTTCTGTGGATCATGACCGGCGTCGATTTCCAGACGGTTGCTCGGCATCAGCGCGATGCGAAGGACCCGAGGCTGGAAAAATTGATCGCCGAGGCGGCGGCGGGCGGCGACATTCCGCCGGGGCTCTATCGCCCGCGCATGGGCGGCAAGGGGGTTTATGGCGATCTCTATATCGGCCATCCGACCATCGACATGAGTCCGATGCAGGCCGACGGCACGTTTATCTTCTGGCAGAACGTGCCCTATGAATGGGCGCTGCACATGGACGAGCGCGCCGACGACGAGGCAAGGGCGAAACGCGCGCTGCGCTTCTTCATCGACGCCGAGGTGAAGTTCCTGAAGAAATACGTGCCGGGATTCGCGAACGCGTTTCTCTCCAACATCGGCCGCTTCGTCGGCATCCGCGACGGGCGGCATCCGGTCGGCGAATACGTCTTCTCGATCGAGGATGCGCGGCAGGGCCGCCGCTTCCGCGACGCGATCTCCAAGCCGATGACCAAGACCTTCTACTGGGACGAGTACGCGAAATACACATTCGACGTGCCGTTCCGCAGCTTCCTGCCGAAGCGGATCGACAATCTGATCCTGACCGGCGCATCGATGTCGTTCACCTACGACACGATCTTCATGGTGATGCGCAATTTCCCGTGGTGCACGCAGACGGGCGAGATCGCGGGCTTCGCCGCCGCGCGCTGCGTCGAGAAGAAGATCTTGGCGAAAGAGCTGGAGTGGAAAGAGCCCTACTTCTGATCGGCTCAGGCGCCGGCCGGGCGCTGCCATGGTCCGCGGCGGTCGCCGCTTGCGGCCTGCACCATCATCATCTCGCCGAGGTTCTCCGCGGTCAGGATGCCGACGAGCCGCCCCTGCGTGTCGGTGACGCCGACCACGGGCTTGCCCATCTGCGTCAGCGCCTGCACGGCGGTATCGAGGCTGGCACGGGCGGGGATGGTCGGCACGTCGGCTTCCATGACTTCGAGCACGGGCGCGGTCGGACCGTAGTCCTTCAGCGCGCGAATCATGGCGTCGCGGGTGAGCACGCCGCGCAGGCGCCCGCCGCCGTCGACCACGGGAAACTCGCGTTGCGTCGTGCGGATCAGCGCGTCGACCGCGTCGTTGACGGTCGATTGCGTGCCGAGCGATTCGAACTTGGTGATCATGGCGTCGGAAACGAGCGCGCCGCGCGTCACCGCGCGAAGCTGCGCATGGCTCGCCTCGCCGGAGGCGGCGAGGAAGACGAAGATCGCGATCACGATCAGCATTGGGTTGGTGAAGATGCCGAGGATGCCGAACGCGATGGCGAAGCCTTGGCCGATCGAGGCAGCCAGCTGCGTCGCGCGGGAATGGCCGAGCCGGATTGCGAGCAACGCGCGCAGCACGCGGCCGCCGTCCATGGGAAACGCCGGAATCAGGTTGAAGACCACGAGGAAGATGTTGGCGGCGGCGATCTTCGCCATCATGGAGACGGCGGGATCGTCAATGCGGGCGAGATTTTCGGGGTCCACCGTGGCGCCGAGCACGAAGATGAGCACCGCGGCGATCACGACGTTCACCGCCGGGCCGGCAATCGCGACGACGAGCTCCTCGCTCGGCTTCTCGGGGATGCGCTCGAGGCTGGCGATGCCGCCAAACGGCCAGAGCGTCACGTCCTTGGTGTTCACGCCATAGCGCTTGGCGGCGAACACATGGCCGAACTCGTGCAGCACGACGCAGAGGAAGAGGAGGACGATGAAGGCGGTTCCTTCCCACGCCGCCTGCGTGCCTCCCTGCCGGTAATAGGCGACCCAGATCCAGACCAGCAGCAGCAGAAACGTGACGTGGATGCGAACCGCCGTGCCGGCGACGCGTCCGATCGTGATCGACCAGGGCATGCAATTCTCCCGCGAGGGCGTGAACCCCGACAACATAGGCACTGATATAGCGAAGCGCCACTAACGAGCGTTGCCATTACGCTTCCCCTCTCCCCACCGAAGTCGGGCTTGCCCGACTTCGGTGGGGAGAGGGTGCCGAGCCGCGTAGCGGCGAGGCGGGAGAGGGGCTTTGCGCCGACCCCTCTCCCGGCTCGCATGTCGCTCCGCTCCATGCTCGCCACCCTCTCCCCGCAAGCGGGGAGAGGGGAAAGAAAGGCGGCCCGGTGGTGACGGGAGGGTATCGCTAGCGCTGCTCGAGCTTCCGCTTGCGCATGGCCCAGGTGCGGAGCCGCAGCGCATTGAGCTTGATGAAGCCCTGCGCGTCGCGGTGGTCGTAGGCGACCGCGCCCTCCTCGAAGGTGACAAGCTCGGGGTCGTAGAGCGAGAAGGGGCTCTCGCGGCCGGTAACCGTCACGTTGCCCTTGTAGAGCTTGAGGCGCACGCGGCCGGTGGCGAACTCCTGGCTCTTGTCGACCAGCGCCTGCAGCATCTCGCGCTCGGGCGTGAACCAGAAGCCGTAATAGACGAGCTCCGCATAGCGCGGCATGAGCGAATCCTTCAGGTGCGCGGCCTCGCGGTCGAGCGTGATCGATTCGATGCCGCGGTGGGCGGCGAGCAGGATGGTGCCGCCTGGCGTCTCGTAGACGCCGCGCGACTTCATGCCGACGAAGCGGTTCTCGACGAGATCGAGGCGGCCGATGCCATTCGCCTTGCCCAGTTCGTTGAGCCTGGTGAGGAGCGCCGCCGGCGAGAGCTTCTTGCCGTCGATTGCAACCGGGTCGCCCTGCTCGAAGTCGATCGCGATCTCGGTCGGCTGGTTGGGTGCCTGCTCGGCCGAGATCGTGCGCTGATAGACGTATTCGGGCGCTTCGGCGTTCGGGTCCTCCAGCACTTTGCCTTCGGACGAAGAGTGCAGGAGGTTGGCGTCGACCGAGAACGGCGCTTCGCCGCGCTTGTCCTTGGCGATGGGAATCTGGTGCTGCTCGGCGAACTGCAGGAGCTTCGTGCGCGACGACAGATCCCATTCGCGCCAGGGCGCGATCACGCGGATGTTCGGCTCCAGCGCATAGTAGGTGAGTTCGAAGCGCACCTGGTCGTTGCCCTTGCCGGTGGCGCCATGGGCGACGGCGTCGGCGCCGGTCTTCTGCGCAATCTCGATCTGCTTCTTGGCGATCAAGGGCCGTGCGATGGAGGTGCCGAGCAGATACTGCCCCTCATAGAGCGCGTTGGCGCGGAACATCGGAAAGACGTAGTCGCGGACGAATTCCTCGCGCAGGTCCTCGATGAAGATGTTGCCCGGCTTGATGCCGAGGAGCTCCGCCTTCTTGCGCGCGGGCTCGACCTCCTCGCCCTGGCCGAGGTCGGCGGTGAAGGTGACGACCTCGCAGTTGTAGGTCGCCTGCAGCCACTTCAGGATCACCGAGGTGTCGAGCCCGCCGGAATAGGCGAGCACCACCTTCTTCACGTCTTTCTGCATCGGAATACCCCGCGGAACGGGGCACTTATAGGCGGACCGGGCAGGCGCGCAAGTCGACGCATCCGGTGCGGCGTGGCATGCTTTCTCAATGGCAAAGCTCGACTTCTGGTACGACTTCGCCTCGACCTATTCCTACCTCGCCGCGATGCGGGCGGAGGCGGTGGCGAGCGCGGCCGGCGTCACGCTGCACTGGCGGCCGTTCCTGCTCGGGCCGATCTTCAAGTCACACGGGCTCGAGTCGTCTCCCTTCAACATCTATCCGATGAAGGGCCGCTATTCGTGGCGTGACATGGAGCGGCTGGCGGCCCGCCAAGGCCTGCCGAAATTCTTGCTGCCGGTGCCGTTTCCCGCGAACTCCCTGCTCGCCGCGCGCACTGCGCTGGCGCTTTCTGACGGCGAGCGGCCGGTATTCTCCCGCGCGGTCTATCGCGCCGAGTTTGCCGAGGGCCGCGACATCGGCGACCGCGCAGTGATCGGCGAGGTGCTTGCGAAGCTCGGCCATGACGCCGGGGCGGTGCTGGCAAAGACCGGCGATGCGGCGGTCAAGGACAAGCTGCGGACGGAAACGGAAGCGGCGGCGAAGCAGGGGATCTTCGGCGCGCCGAATTTCGTCGCCGAGGACGGCGAGCTGTTCTGGGGCAATGACCGGCTGGAGCAGGCGGTCGAGTGGGCGCGCGGCCACCGGCCGGCGCATTAAGGTTGCGCGATGTCCGTCGTGGTTTCGCTGCGCCAGTTGCCGGCGGTGCGGCCGGCCATGAGCCAATAGACGAGGCCGCCGGCGATGCCGGCCGCCGCCATCAGCTCGAAGTTGGTGCCGAACGGCACGTCGAAGCGGAACTGCGGGGCGTATTCGACGAAGCCGAGCGTATAGCCGCAGAAGAGGCCGACCGCGCCGCCGGCGACCGCATAGAGCAGGGCCGAACGCCAGGCGAAGCTTTCCGCGAGCAGGATCACGATCACGCCCGGCGCAAACGCGAACGCCGCGACAAAGGCGCTCGTGGTGACGATGAGAATGGCGACGAGGGGCCAGTCGTCGGGCCGCGGCAGGTCCGGCGCGCCGGCGCCGAGCACGAGGACCGCGGCGGCGGCGATGCTCGCGATCCAGAACGCAAAGAGGGCGACGAAGAAGCGGAAGATGATGGCCACGCCGTTCAGTCCGTCATGGCCATGGCGCGCAGCGCCATGCGCTCGCGGGCGGAGAGCTTTTGCGTCTCGGATTTGAGCTGGCCGCAGGCGGCGAGGATATCGCGGCCGCGCGGCTTGCGCACCGGGCTCGCATAGCCCGCGTTGAACACGATCTCGGAGAATTGCTCGATCGTCTCCCAGTCCGAGCATTCGTACTTGGTGCCGGGCCAGGGATTGAACGGGATGAGATTGATCTTGGCGGGGATGCCCTTGAGGAGCTTCACGAGCGCGCGGGCGTCGGCGGGCGTGTCGTTCACATCCTTCAGCATCACATACTCGAAGGTGATGCGGCGCGCGTTGGAGGCGCCCGGATAATGGCGGCAGGCGTCGAGCAGTTTCTTGATCGGGTATTTTTTGTTGAGCGGAACGAGCTCATTGCGCAGTTCGTCGCGCGTGGCGTGCAGCGAAATCGCCAGCAGCGTGCCGACTTCCTCGCCGAGCCGGGTAATCTCCGGCACGACGCCGGAGGTGGAGACGGTGATGCGGCGCTTGCCGATGGAGAGCCCCTCGCCGTCGGTGATCGTTTCGATTGCGGTCTTGACGCTGTCGAAATTGTAGAGCGGCTCGCCCATGCCCATGAAGACGATGTTGGTGACGTAGCGCTCGCCTGTGGGGACGATCGAACCTTCGAACTCGGGCTTGCCCGAGTTCGATTTTTCAGTGCGCAAGTCGGGCGAGCCCGACTTGCGTGGCGGCGTTGCGCCCGGCCATTCGCCGAGGCGGTCGCGGGCGATCAGGACCTGGGCGACGATCTCGGCGGCGGTGAGATTGCGCACGAGGCGCTGGGTGCCGGTGTGGCAGAAAGTGCACGACAGCGTGCAGCCGACCTGGCTGGAGACGCAGAGCGTGCCGCGGTCGCTTTCGGGGATGTAAACGGCCTCGACCTCGTGCGGGCGCTCGCCGGGATTGTCGGCGGGCAGGCGGATCAGCCACTTGCGGGTGCCGTCGGCGGAGACCTGCTCGACCACGACCTCCGGCCGCTCCAGCGTGAAATGCTCGGCGAGCCTGGCGCGCAGGTGCTTGGAGACGCTGCTCATCGCCGCGAAGTCGCGGACGCCGCGGAAATAGATCCAGTGCCAGAGCTGGGCGACGCGCATCTTCCGCTCGCGCTCGGGCACGTCCATTTCTGCGAGCGCAGCGGAAAGTTCCGCGCGGCCGAGGCCCGCGAGTGAGCGGCGCTCGGCCGCTTCGGCGGGCAGGGTGGCTGTTTCGGGAAAAGCGGTCATTTCGCCGGATACATCGGTCCGCTTGGGCTCCGGGTCAATGGCCGGCAAAAAGCAAGCACCGAGGTGCTATTTACATTCCTGCGCCGCGCGGTCGAGCGCCTGGGCAATGCCGGAGAGCGAATAGCGGTCGGTGGTGACATTGCCGCGCGCCGAGGTGCTCTTCAGCACGAGGTCGCGGCCCTTGCGCATGGCCTCGATCAGGCGCGCTTCCTCGGCGACGTTGCGGAGCCAGGCGCCGGCCTGGCGCGCGTAGAGGGTGAAGGTATCGTTTCCGATCTGCACCGAGGGATCGGCGTCCTCCTTCAGCGGAAAGCCGGCGATGACGCTGAATTCCTGCTTCACGTTGTCGGCCGGGCGGGTGCTGATGAAGATGTAGCCGGGATCGCGGTTGAGGCCCGTCGGCAGGCGCTCCTTCGGCTGGCTCAGCGCAAAGCAGACGCGCGGCGTCTTGCTCACATAGACGCCCCAGTCGCCGTACTGGCCGATGAGCGTCGGATTGGGCGCGCCCTGCGCCAGCGCATGCAGCGGGAACAGAAGGACCGCTGCGGCAATGAGGCCGAAGCGGGTGGCGATGTTCGAGCGATCGGTCATGGTCGTTGCCTCCCACGATCCACGGAACGAATCCGCGATTGCAGACTATGGTTCTGAATACCTGCCGCCGTCCCCCGATTTCAACCCGCCTGCGGCAATCGCCGGAGCCGCCATTGCGGCGGCTGTGGACGCAAACAAAAATGACGCAAAGACGGCGGGAGTGCAAACGGCGGCGGGGATAATGGCGTGGAAGCCTTGCTGTGTGCGGCGATTCCGCTGCGGTGTGGCTTCCTCAGCGCGCGGAGCTGCCGGCGATCTTTTCCAGCGCGCGGCGCGCGGCCTCGCGGTGCTCAGGCAGGACGTAGGCCGCAATCAACTGGATTGTCGCGGCGATCACCGCCGCGTCGTCGGTGAAGCCGAGCACTGGAAGGATGTCGGGCATCGCGTCCGCCGGCACGACGAAATAGGCGAGCGCGCCGAAGATCGCCGCGCGCACGCGCGTCGGCGTCGCGCGGTCGAGCGCGCAGTAATAGGCGGTCAGCGCATCCTCCGCGAACGGGACGTGCGGCGCGACGCGACGCAGCTTTTGCCAGAAGTCTTTGGCGACACGCGCGCTTTCCGCGCGGGTGCGGCGCGTGAAAGTCCCGGTCTGTTCGGCGGCTGCAGTCATGATTCGCTTAATCCGCGGCTATCCTGTCGGGCAGCAGATGGCCCTTTCATGGCCTGTTCGCAAGTGGCTCAGGAACCGGCGAAGCGGTTCATCGCCTCGGCGAGCTTCACGTCGAGCTCGGTCACGCCGCCGGCGCTGTGGGTGGCGAGCGTCACCTCGACGGTCTTATAGACGTTGAACCATTCGGGATGGTGGTCGAGCTTCTCGGCCATCAGCGCCGCGCGGCTCATGAAGCCGAAGGCTTCGTTGAAGTTCCGGAACTCGAATTTCCTGGTGATGGCGTCGCGGCCTTCCACCTCGCGCCAGCCGGTCAGTTTTGCGAGCGCCTGTTTGCGCGCTTCGCCGGTGAGCTTCTCGCGCATGAGCCGCTCCTTAATTGTTTGCGCGCGATCCCTCGGGTCGAGCCCGAGGGCATGCTTTTCCGAAAACCGGTTCCCACTTTTCGGGCTCGCGCGCTAGCCGAGCAGCGGATAGGCGGCCTCGATGACGTAGGGCCCGCCGCCGCTCGACGCCTTCGACGAGAACAGCACGAAGCGGGAGACGTGGAAAGGCGGCAGCCGCACCGGCCCGCGGCTGGCGAGATAGTCGGCTACCTGGTGCGCAGTGGAATCGCGCAGCCGCGCCAGCGTCACGTGCGGCGCGTACTTGCGCTGCTCCGGCGGCAGGCCGATGCGCTGCAGCAGCCGCTCGTGCTCGGCCTGCAGTTCCATGAGCGCCGGGTTCGGGCTCGCGGCGGCAAAGACGGCGCGCGGTTTGCGGCCGCCGAACTGGTCGAGCCGGTCGAACGCGATGTCGAAGGGGCGGCGGCGCACGCCGCCGAGTATCTGCATGACCTCGCGGCCGATGTGGCCTTCCACGTCGCCGATGAAGCGGAGCGTCATGTGATAATTGTCCGGATCGATCCAGCGGGCGCCGGGCACGCCGCCGCGCAGGAGCGAAAGATGCTGGGCGACGTCCGGCGGAATCTCGATGCCGGTGAACAGGCGGGGCATGGCCGGGACTTTCTATGCTTTCTTCGCGCGGGCGATCAATGCTTCGACCGCAGGCAAGATGCGCGCCACGATCACGTCGACGCCCGCGGCATTGGGGTGGATGCCGTCGCCCTGATTGAGCTTCTGGTCGGTCGCCACCCCTTCCAGGAAGAACGGAAAGAAGATCAGGTCGTGCGCTTGCGCCAGTTCCGGATAGATGCGGTCGAACGCGGCGGCGTAATCGGGGCCGAGATTGCGCGGCGCCTGCATGCCGGCGAGCAGCACCGGAATCTTCCGCTCCTTGAGGCGTCGGATCATGGCTTCGAGTGCCTTGCGGGTGACGGCGGGATCGACGCCGCGCAGCGCATCGTTCGCGCCGAGCTCCAAGATGACCGCGGCCGCGCCGTCCGGCACCGACCAGTCGAGGCGCGCGAGGCCGCCCGACGCCGTGTCGCCGGAGACGCCGGCATTGATCACTTCAATGTTATGGCCTCGCTTCCGCAGCGCCGCCTGCAGCTTGACGGGGAATGCCTCGCCGTCGGCGAGACCGAGGCCCGCCGTCAGGCTGTCGCCGAGGGCGACGATGCGCAGCGGCTCGGCGGCAATAGCGGCAGGGGCGCACAGAAGCGCCAGCAGTGCTAGGAGGGTTCCGCGCCGCGACAGTGCCGCAATTTTGCCGGAGCCCGTCATCTCACTGTCATGCGCCGAACGGGTCGAATGCATGGACCAAACCTCGATCGAACGCCGCCACGACCAGCCCGCCGTCCGCATTGAAGGCGTCGATCTCTCGCTCGGAACCGGCGCCGCCCGCGTACATATCCTCAAGAACGTGTCGCTTCAAATCGCGCGCGGCGAGGCGGTCGGGCTGGTCGGCCCGTCGGGATCGGGCAAGTCGACGCTCCTGATGGTGATGGCCGGGGTCGAGCGGCCGAACAAGGGCCGCGTGGTCATTGCCGGGCAGGACCTGACCGGTCTCAACGAGGATGCGCTGGCGCGTTTCCGCGGCCGTGCGGTGGGGATCGTGTTCCAGTCGTTTCACCTCATTCCGACGATGACGGCGCTGGAGAACGTGGCGATCCCGCTCGAGCTCGCTGGACGCGACGACGCGCTCGCGCGGGCGAAGGCGGAGCTCGAGAGCGTCGGGCTCGGCGAGCGGCTCGAGCATTACCCGGCGCAGCTTTCCGGCGGCGAGCAGCAGCGGGTGGCGCTCGCCCGCGCGCTTGCGCCGGACCCGGCGATTCTCCTTGCCGACGAGCCGACCGGCAATCTCGACGAGACGACCGGCAGAGAGATCATGGATCTCCTGTTCGCCAAGCGCGCCGAGCGCGGGGCGACGCTCGTGATCGTCACCCACGATCCGGCGCTGGTGCGCCGCTGCGACCGCTCGGTGCGCATGCATTCCGGCGTGCTGGAGGAAGTCGGCGTGCAAGAGACCGCGGGCGCGAGCGGACGATGACAGCGTTTGCGCCCTCGCGCTCCATGTTCTGGCACCGCGTGCTGGCGATGCTGCGGATCGCCATGCGCGACCTGCGCGGCGGCCTGCGCGGCTTCGGCGTTTTCCTCGCCTGCCTCGCGCTCGGCGTTGCGGCGATCGCCGGCGTGGGCTCGCTCGCTCGCGGGCTCGCCGACGGGCTTGCGCACGAAGGCGCGGTGATCCTCGGCGGCGACATCGCGTTCTCGCTGGCGCTGCGCGAGGCAAGCGCGGAGGAGCAGGCGTTCATCGCGAGCCAGGGCCGGGTGTCGCGCGTCGCCACCATGCGGGCGATGGTGCGGGTCGCCGACGGCGAAGCCTCGCTCGTCGAATTGAAGGCGGTGGACGATCTCTACCCGCTGACCGGAAAGGTGGAGATCGAGCCGGCGATGCCGCTCGCCGGGGCGCTCATGCAACGCAACGGCGCCTTCGGCGCGCTCGCCGACGAGGCGCTGATGGTGCGGCTCGGCATCAAGCCCGGGGCGATCATCCTGATCGGCAATACGCGGGTGCGCATTGCTGGCGTGCTGGTGACGGAGCCGGACAAGCTTTCGGTGGGCATGGGACTGGCGCCGCGGCTGCTGCTGTCGCAGCAATCGCTGGAAGCGAGCGGCCTGTTGCAGCCGGGCAGCGTGGTGCGCTGGACCTATCGCGTGCGGCTTGCCGATCCGAGCGATCCGTCGCTCGCGGCGGTGATGGCGAAGGCGCGCGCGGATTTCCCGGAAGCCGGATGGGAAGTGCGCACGCGCGCCGGCGCCTCGCCGCGGCTCGAGGACAATGTGCGGCGCTTCGCCGAGTTCCTGACACTCGTCGGGCTGACGGCGCTTCTGGTCGGCGGGGTCGGCGTTGCCAACGCCGTGAAGTACTACGTCGAACGGAAGCGGCGGTCGCTCGCCACCATGAAGGCCGTCGGCGCGACCGGCGGGGCCGTGTTCTCCATCTATCTCGCGGAAGTCCTGCTGATCGCGCTCGCTGGCATCGCGATCGGTCTCGCGGTGGGCGCGAGCCTGCCCTATGTCGCCGCCTGGGGATTCGGGCAGATGATCCCGATTCCGTTCGAGGCGTCGGTTTATCCGCGGGCGCTGCTGCTCGCGTCGGCCTACGGCATCCTCGTCGTGCTCGTGTTCGCGGTCTGGCCGCTCGGGCGCGCACACGACGTGCCGGTGTCGGCGCTGTTTCGCGACGAGATCGATCCCGACCGGCGGCTGCCGCGGCGGCGCTACATGCTGTTTGCGGCGGCGGCGGCGATTGCGCTCGTCGCGCTGACCATCCTGACCGCCGAAGTGCAGCGGGTCGCGATCATCTATGTGGTCGCGGCGGCGGCCGTGTTCGTGCTCCTGCGGGTGCTGGCGATCGGATTGATGGCGCTGGCGCGGCGGCTGCCGCGGGTGCGTTCGATCCCGTTGCGGCTGGCGATCGCGAACGTGCACCGGCCCGGCGCACTCACGCCGACGGTCGTGCTCTCGCTCGGGCTCGGTCTCTCGCTCCTCGTCACGCTCGTCCTGATCGAGGACAATCTGCAGCGGCAGCTCACCGGCACCCTGCCGGCGCGGGCGCCGAGCTTCTTCTTCATCGACGTGCCGTCGGCGGACGCGGGTCGGTTCTCGAACTTCGTGCTGCAACGGGCGAACGGCGCGCGGCTTGACGAGGTGCCGCTCCTGCGCGGCCGCATCATCCGCCTGAAGGGCGTGCCGGCCGATCAGGTGAAGCCAGATCCCGATGCCGCCTGGGTGCTGCGCTCGGATCGCGGCGTCACGTTTTCGAGTACCGTGCCGGAAGGCTCGACGATCACGGCGGGCTCCTGGTGGCCGATCGACTATGACGGCCCGCCGCTCGTCTCCTTCGATCAGCGGCTCGCCGAAGGGCTCGGACTCGGTGTCGGCGACATGATCGCCGTCAATGTGCTCGGCCGCACCATCGAGGCGAGGATTGCGAACCTGCGCAAGATCGAGTGGGAGACGCTGGGGATCAATTTCGTCATGGTGTTCTCGCCGAACACCTTCCGCGGAGCGCCGCACACGGTGCTGGCGACGCTCACCTTCGATCATGGGGCGGATACGGCGACGGAGATCGCGCTGCTGAAAGACACCGCTGCCGAGTTTCCGGCGGTGACGACGGTGCGCGTGAAGGAGGCACTGGAGGCGATCAATGCGCTCGTCTCCGATCTTGCGCTGGCGATCCGCGGGGCGAGCGTGATCACGCTGGTCGCGAGCGTGCTGGTGCTGGCCGGGGCGCTCGCCGCCGGCCATCACAGCCGGGTCTATGACGCGGTGATCCTGAAGACGCTCGGCGCGACGCGCGGGCGTCTCATTCTCGCCTATGGCCTCGAATACGCGATCCTTGGGCTCGCGACGGCCGCGGTTGCCACGGTCGCCGGCGCGGTCGCGGGGGGGTACGTGGTCGAGCAGGTCATGCGGCTCCGATTCGTGTTCGAGCCGTCGGCGGCGGCGATGGCGGTAATTGTTGCCATCCTGCTCACGGTGGCGTTCGGGCTCTTGGGCACCTGGCGGGCGCTGGGCGAAAAACCCGCGCAAATCCTGCGAAACTTGTAGACAGGTGCCCGAAAACCGCCGGTTTTAAGCATTCACGGCATCTTACAGTCTATTTACTTGTCGCCATATTTCGTGATCACCATATTCAAGCTCGATCCGAGGAATGGTCCCGGCAACCTGCCGGGGCCGCGCCCGCTAGGGAAGAGAGGTCCAACGATGTCCGACTACAACCCCAATCCGGCTGCCCGTTACGGCACGACCGTCGCCCGCGACCGGGTCGCGGTGGACGAGGGCCTGCGCGCGTATATGCTGCAGGTCTACAACTACATGACGATCGGCCTCGCCATCACGGGCGCGGTCGCGCTCGGCGCATTCATGCTGGCCGTAGCCACCGATCCGGCGACCGGCGCTCGTTCGCTGACCAGCGTCGGCCAGCTCCTCTACGCCAGCCCGCTAAAATGGGTGGTGATCTTTGCGCCGCTGGCGCTCGTGTTCTTCCTGAGCTTCCGCATCGACCGGCTGAGCGTCGGCGCCGCGCAGGCCCTGTTCTGGACGTATGCCGCGCTCGTCGGCCTGTCGCTCTCGGTGATCTTCCTCGTCTTCACGGGGCAGAGCATTACCCGCGTGTTCTTCATTACCGCCGCGTCCTTCGGTGCGCTCAGCCTCTATGGCTACACGACGAAGCGTGATCTCTCCGGCTTCGGCACGTTCCTGTTCATGGGCCTGATCGGCATCATCATCGCCTTCCTCGTGAACATCTGGCTTGCGTCGTCGATGCTGCAGTGGATCGCGTCGGTGGCGGGCGTGCTCGTGTTCGCGGGCCTCACCGCCTACGACACGCAGCAGATCAAGGAAATGTACTATGTCGGCGACGACGGCACCGTCGCCGGCCGCAAGTCGGTGATGGGCGCGCTGCGCCTCTACCTCGACTTTATCAACCTCTTCATGATGCTGCTGCATCTGTTCGGAAACCGCGAATAACGGGTTCCGCATCGCAAGCGATAAGGCCCCGGCAAACCGCCGGGGCCTTTTTATTTTTGTGTTATGCGAATGCGAATCAGCGGACGAGGCGCAACGGTTCGATCACGCGCAGCACGCGGTCGAGGTCGTGGCCGCGCTTCAGCGTGTGGCCGGAAGCGTTGACCACTGCGAACGCGCCCTGGCGGCGCGCCGGATTCGGATCCTTGACGATGCGGTAGAGCGGCGTTTCGGCGGCGCGGCGAAAGACGGCGAAGACGGCCCGGTCCTTCAGGAACTGAATCGCGTAATCGCGCCATTCGCCGGCGGCGACCTTGCGGCCGTAAAGATGGAGAATTCGCTCGAGTTCCCGCCGCTCGAAGGTGACTCGGGGGGCGGAGGGCTGGGAGGACGCGCTGCGCGCGCGGCCTCCCGGAAAAGATATCGGATCGAGATCGCTCATGGCGCCTCCCTCGGCATCCGGCATGTCATCCAAATATCATGATCGCGCCGCATCGGCGGACGGGCAAGCCCCGAATCGCCGCGCTCGCAACCAGTTGCGGAAGCGCCGCGACTTGTGGATGGCCGTGCTGGCGGAGAAGAAATCATAATCTCGCCCGAATTCAGCCCCGCACGCGCCAAAGCGATCGAGGAAGTTCTTGACTGTAGCCTCCGGGTCGGTCCGCGCGAAGCGCCGGTTAATCCCAGCCCCCCAGCCCCCCGGGCTTTCGCGGGCCGACCCTTCTCATTTCTGCGTAGATTTGATCCCCCAAGGTTTTCCGGGCCGGTCTGCCGGCCCGTTTTCTTTTCGTGCCCGGGGATTGCCGCGAGCGTCGGATCGCCTTGGGTTGAGGGGTGCGATTCGCGAGGCGAGAACGCTTCCGCCGGAAGCGATCGGACCCTAGCGGAGAGCGGTCATAGCGGCGCCGCAGATCGGTCCCGGCGATTCGACCGTTCCCGCCTGCACCAGCACCGCCGCGCTGTCCGCGCCCGACTGGGCCAGCTCGGCCACCGGCACGGACGCGCGCACGACATTTCCCTTCCATTCGCCGAGCTGCTGCCAGACGCGGATGACGTTGTGATAGGTGATGGTCTTGCCGCGATTCTCGCCGCGCTCGATCGCGACCGGCGATTTCTTCGTCACGCCGACGACCCAGATCGTCGCGGACGGCGCCGCGGCCGAGCCGATCTCGATGTCCAGCTTGCCGTCGCCCCGCTTCAACGACACGGGCACGACGAGTTTGCTCTTCTGATCGATGCTGCCGACGATGCGCTCGATCGTCCAGCGGTCGCTGCCGACCGCTTCGGCCGCTCCGTTGATGATAATCTGCGGCGTGTACACCTGACGATCGCCGCGATGGATCGCGTAGGCTTTTTGCCGCGTCGAGTGGGCATGCAGCGCGAGCGTGTCGCGCCAGCCGAGATAGTCCCAGTAGTCGACGGGAAGACTCAGCGCGACAACGCGCGGATCGGCAGCATACTCACCGAGCAGCTTGTCGGCCTTGGGACATGAAGAGCAGGCCTGGCTTGTGAACAGCTCAAGCACCGCCTTCAACTCGCCCGCAGACACCGCTGTGGGCCCGGCCAGAGTCGCCAAGGCGGCCAGCAGATGCAGCAGCGGGCGCGGCCGAAAACGCATGCGCTACTCCAGTGGGGACAGCGACGAATAGAACCTTTCTCCGCTCACCGCCAAGTCAATTCGCGGTGAAAGCGGACCGTAGGTTAAGGAATTCGCCGGCATCAGGCAGCGAGATGCCGCAGCACGTAAGGCAGGATGCCGCCGTTCTTGAAGTAGTCGAGCTCGTCGAGGGTGTCGATGCGCGACAGCAGCGGCACCTTCTTCACACTTCCGTCAGCGAATGTGATCTCCGCGATCAGGGTCTGGCGCGGCTTCAGCGGACCGGACAGCCCGCGGATTGTCACCGTCTCGTTGCCCTTGAGACCGAGCGATTGCCACGACGTTCCGTTCTCAAAGGTGAGCGGTACGACGCCCATGCCGACGAGGTTCGAGCGATGGATGCGCTCGAAGCTCTGCGCAACCACGGCGCGGATGCCGAGGAGCTTTGTGCCCTTTGCCGCCCAGTCGCGCGACGAGCCGGTGCCGTACTCCTTGCCGGCGAACACGACGAGCGGCACGCGTTCGGAGACGTAGCGCATGGCGGCGTCGTAGATCGGCAGGCGCTCGCCGGACGGATAGTGGACGGTGACGCCGCCTTCGACGCCCGGCACCATCTGGTTCTTGATGCGGATGTTGGCGAAGGTGCCGCGCATCATCACTTCGTGATTGCCGCGGCGCGTTCCGTACTGGTTGAAGTCGATGACCTTGACGCCGTGATCGACGAGATATTTTCCCGCCGGCGACGCGGCCTTGATCGAACCCGCCGGCGAGATGTGGTCGGTCGTGATCGAATCGAGGAACAAGCCGAGAATGCGCGCATTGACGACGTCGGCGATCGGCTCGGGCTGCTTGCCCATGCGCACGAAGTAGGGCGGGTTCTGCACGTAGGTGGATTTGGCGTCCCAGGTGTAGGTTTCGCCCTTCGGGACCTTGATCTTCCGCCAGTGCAGGTCGCCCTTGAACACGTCGGCGTATTTCTTCTGGAACAGCCGCTTGGAGATCGACTTGCGGATGAAGCTCGCGATCTCCTTCGAGCTCGGCCAGATGTCCTTGAGATAGACCTTGCGGCCGTTCTTGTCCTTGCCGATCGGGTCGTTGGCGAGATCGACCTGCATGGAGCCGGCGAGCGCGTAGGCGACGACGAGCGGCGGCGAGGCGAGATAGTTCGCGCGCACGTCGGGGTTCACGCGGCCCTCGAAGTTGCGGTTGCCGGAGAGGACGGCGGCGGCGACGAGGTCGTTCGCCTGCACGGCCCTGGAAATCTCTTCGGGGAGCGGGCCGGAATTGCCGATGCAGGTGGTGCAGCCGAAGCCGACGAGATTGAAGCCGAGCGCGTCGAGATCCTTCTGCAGCCCGGATTTCTTCAGGTATTCGCCGACGACCTGCGAGCCGGGCGCGAGCGAGGTCTTCACCCACGGCTTCACCTTGAGGCCCTTCTTGTGCGCCTTGCGGGCGAGGATGCCGGCGCCGATCATCACGCTCGGGTTCGAGGTGTTGGTGCAGGACGTGATTGCGGCGATCACCACGTCGCCGTGGCCGAGATCGAACTTCTTGCCCTTCACCTTGAAGCGCTTGTCGGCCTCGGCGCTCTTGTGGAATTCCTTGTCGAGCGATTCGGCAAAGCCCGCCTTGACGCCCGAGAGCGGTACGCGGTCCTGCGGCCGCTTGGGGCCGGCGAGCGACGGCTCCACCGCACGCAGGTCGAGCGAGAGCGTGTCGGTGAATTCCGGATCGGGGGTCGAGGCCGTGCGGAACAACCCTTGCGCCTTCGCATAGGCTTCGACGAGCTTGACCTGATCGGCCGGACGGCCGGTATCGGCGAGGTAGCGCAGGGTCTCGCTGTCGATCGGGAAGAAGCCGCAAGTGGCGCCGTATTCCGGCGCCATGTTGCCGATCGTGGCGCGATCCTCGAGCGAGAGCGCGCCGACGCCTTGGCCGAAGAACTCCACGAACTTGCCGACGACGCCGTGCCTGCGCAGCATCTCGGTGACGGTGAGCACGAGATCGGTGGCGGTGACGCCCTCGCGCAGCTTGCCGGTGAGCTTGAAGCCGACGACTTCGGGAATGAGCATGGAGATCGGCTGGCCGAGCATCGCGGCCTCGGCCTCGATGCCGCCGACGCCCCAGCCGAGCACGGCAAGGCCGTTCACCATCGTCGTGTGGCTGTCGGTGCCGACGAGCGTGTCGGGATAGATCGTCTCCACCTCGCCGGACTTCGTCTTCTCCTTGCGGCTCCAGACGGTGCGCGAGAGATATTCGAGGTTGACCTGGTGGCAGATGCCGGTGCCCGGCGGCACGACGCGGAAATTGTCGAACGCGGCCTGGCCCCACTTGAGGAAGCGGTAGCGCTCGCCGTTGCGCTTGTATTCCATGTCGACGTTGCGCTTGAACGCGCTGCCGGTGCCAAAGAAATCGACGATCACCGAGTGGTCGATGACGAGATCCACCGGGACGAGCGGATTGATCCTGTTCGGATCGCCGCCGAGCGATTTCATCGCGTCGCGCATCGCGGCGAGATCGACGACCGCCGGCACGCCGGTGAAGTCCTGCATCAGCACGCGCGCGGGGCGGAAGGCGATCTCGCGGTCGCTGCGGCGCTTGTTCAGCCAGTCGACGGTCGCCTTGATGTCGGCCTTGGAGACGGTGCGGCCGTCCTCGTGGCGGATGAGATTCTCGAGGAGGACCTTGAGGGAGAAGGGCAATCTCTCCGCCCCTTTCAGGCCCTGCTGTTCGGCAGCTTTCAGGCTGTAATATTGATAGGACTTGGAACCCACTTTCAGGGTCTTGCGGGATTTGAAGCTGTCGAGCGAGGTCACGGGTGTCATTCCCCAAAGGCGCAGAAGGACTTACACCGCCACTACGGCACGGCGACTCGGCCAGGGCGGCGCGTTGAATGCGCGCTTTATAGATGGATTCAAAACCGCGGTCACGGCGGGCATGGGGAATGAATTGCCGATCCGAATGAGCGGTATTTTTAAGCAAGCTCTTGCCAGTCCTTCGCTTTTCCGCCTGCCGCGAAAGGAGCGCGGCCGGCCTTGGACTTTCGGATTGTCACGCTTGCGTGGGGGCCGCCGATGCGGCTGATCGCGGAGAATCTTACCTGCGTGCGCGGCGGGCGGACTCTATTCCGGAATCTGGACTTCGAGGTCGCGGCGGGCAGGGCTCTTCTCGTCACCGGGCCGAACGGGGCGGGGAAGTCCTCGCTGTTGCGGCTGCTTGCGGGCCTGCTGCGGCCGGCGGCGGGGCGAATCGCGCTGGAAGGCAGCGAGCCGGGGCAGCCGGCCGGCGTTTCGGCGCATTTCATCGGGCATCTCGATGCGGCGAAGGGGGCGCTGCGCGCGGCGGAAAACCTCGCCTTCATGCAGGCGCTGCTTGGCGGGGGCGGGCGGACGGTCGCCGAGGCCCTGCGCGCGGTCGGGCTCGACGGGCTCGCCGAGGTGCCGGTGCGCATGTTCTCAGCCGGCCAGCGGCGCCGGCTTGCGCTCGCGCGGCTCATCGTCGCGCCGCGCCCGCTCTGGCTGCTCGACGAGCCGACGACGGCGCTCGACGCCGAAGGGCAGGAGACGTTCGCGGCGCTGGCGGCGAAGCACCTTGCCGGCGGCGGCATCGTCGTCGCGGCCACGCATGCGCCGCTGAAGATTTCCGCGCAGGAAATCCGGCTCGGGGCGGGAGGTGCTGCATGATCGCCGCGCTGCGCGCCGTGTTCGTACGCGACCTGATGATCGCGTTCCGCGTCGGCGGCGGCGCGGGCATCGGCGTCGTCTTCTTTCTCGCGCTGGTGACGGTGATCCCGTTCGCCATCGGGCCCGACCTGCCGCTCCTGGCGCGCATCGGGCCCGCGGTGCTGTGGATCGGCGCGCTGCTCGCTTCCCTCCTCGGCCTCGACCGGATCTTCTCCGCCGACCACGACGACGGCAGCCTCGACGTGCTCCTGCTCGCGCCGGTGCCGCTCGAACTGATCGCCGCGGCCAAGGGCGCGGCGCACTGGGTCGCGACCGGGCTGCCGCTGGTGATTGCGGCACCACTGCTCGGCCTGCTGCTCGGGCTCGAGCCGAGGATGCTCGGGGCGATTGCGCTCACGTTGCTCTTGGGAACGCCGGCGTTGACGTTTTTCGGTCTCGTCGGTGCGGCGCTTGCGGTCGCCTTGCCGCGCGGCGGGCTGCTCGTCGCCGTGCTCATTCTGCCGCTGACGATCCCGGTGCTCATCTTCGGCGTCGCCGCAACGGTGGGCGCGGCGGGCGGACCGGTGCCGTTCGACATGCCGCTGCGCCTCGTCGGCGCGCTTTCGCTCGCCACATTCGTGATCGGTCCCGTCGCGGCAGCGGCCGCAATTCGTCAGATTCGCGACTGAAGCGCGCCCATCGCCGGCCACATTGGACTCCGACCTTCCGCGCCGGGTGCGGAGGGCGATGCGCGTGCAGCGCGCAAGCAGCAGGAGTCGGGGCGATGTTCTCCATGTCTTCCGCCAATCAGATTCTGAATATCGTGCTTGCCGCGAGCCTCGTGGCGCTCGTGACCGCGGCGTCGATGGAGCTGCGCTCGCAGGCGCTCGACGGCAGCGGCGTTATGAAAAGCGAGGAGCGGATTTCCGAAACGGGAACGGAGGCAGGCGATGCGGCAAGTGTGCCGCTTGCCTTGGCGGTCATGAATTCGATCCCCGCGCCGGAAGCGGCTTCCACGCCGGTCATCCGAGTGGCGGCGGGAGAGGAGAAGAAACGCGCGGTTCCCGCAGAGCCGCCGGTTCCTGCGGAACGGCCGGCACCGGCGGAACGCGCGGCGCCCGCGGTCGAGAAACCGAAATCGGTGCAGGCGGTGATCGGCGGCGCGGGCCATGCGCCGGCGGCGCCGACCGAGGCGAAGCTCGCCGCCTTGCCGGCAAAGCCCGGGATCATCTTCGAGGATCTCGGGCGCAAGGTTTGCATCGGCGGCATGCTGTGCGAGGAGCAATGCAAGGTGGAGGCGGGCGGCTGCGAGGCGAAGCCGGCCTATGTCCTGAAGCTCGACCGTCCCGCCTATCTGTCGGCGATCCAACTCTATGCGCACGACGGCGTCGGCCCCACCCGCCGCGCGGAGCTCGTGGTGAAGGTGAACGGCGAGCCGATCGGGAAGACGGAGGTCTATCGCTACGGTTCCACGCAGACGGTCAAGATCGGACGCATCGGCCAGCTCGTGACCGTGGAATCGCGGCACTAGCAGAACGGCTTCCTGCGCGGCGGCGAGGAAGCGGTGATCTGGGACGTCTATCTGCTTGGGCGCGAGCCGCGTGGCACGAAAAATTGATCGCGGCGAGGCGCGGAGGAGCGAAAGCGGGCCGCATTGCCGGGGCCGCGCGGCGGGACTAGAACCCGCGCCATGGCCTTCTATGAGCTTGCCAATCCGCACCGGTTCATGACGCTCGCGCGCTGCCTCACGCCGGCGTGCGCCGTGGCCGCGGTCGTCCTGCTCGCCGTCGGGTTCGTGCTCGGCTTCCGGGCGCCTGCGGACTATCAGCAGGGCGAGACAGTGCGGATCATGTACATCCACGTGCCGGCGGCGTGGCTCGGGCTCGGCATCTATACGCTGATGGCGATTTCGGCGCTCGGGACGCTCGTATGGCGGCATCCGCTCGCCGACGTCGCGGCGAAGGCGGCGGCGCCGATCGGCGCGGGCTTCACGCTGATCTGCCTCCTCACCGGCGCCTTGTGGGGACGGCCGATGTGGGGCGCCTATTGGGTGTGGGACGCGCGGTTGACCTCGATGCTCGTGCTATTCCTGCTCTATCTCGGCATCCTCGCGCTGTGGCGCGCAATCGAGGAGCCGGGGCAGGCGGGGCGCGCGGTGGCGATCCTCACGCTCGTCGGCTTCATCAATGTGCCGATCGTGAAGTTCTCCGTGGACTGGTGGAATACGCTGCATCAGCCGGCGTCGGTGTTCCGCATCGACGGGCCGACGATCCACCCGGCGATTCTGGCGCCGCTCCTCGTCACCACGCTCGGATTCGCGGCGCTGTTCGTCGCGCTGCATCTCGCGGCCATGCGCAACGAGATCCTGCGGCGGCGCGTACGCACGCTGCGGCTGCTCGCGGCGGCCGAGGCGCGCTGATGGAGCTCGGCCAGCATGCGGGGTTCATCGTCGCCGCCTATGTGGCGGCGCTCATCGTGCTTGCGCTCCTGGTCGTCTGGGTGATCGTCGACCACCGCATGCAGCGGCAGGCGATCGCGAAACTGGAAGCGCAGGGGATCACGCGGCGTTCGGCGCGGCCGGGCGTGGAGGACGTCGGTTGAGCGAAGCTTCGGGCGCGTCGCCGCGGCGGTGGTGGCTCGTCGCGCTGCCGCTCGTCATCTTTCTCGCGCTGCTGGCGCTCCTGTTCTTCCGGCTCGGCGCGGGCGATCCGTCGAAGCTGCCGTCCGCGCTGATCGGCAAGCCGGCGCCGACGCTCGTGCTGCCGCCGCTCGAGGGATTGCTGCGGGAGGGCGCGCCGGTGCCGGGGCTCGATCCTGCGGCGTTCGCCGGCAACGTGACGGTGGTGAACGTGTGGGCGTCGTGGTGCGCGCCGTGCCGCGAGGAGCATCCCTATCTCGAGAAGATCGCGGCGGACGCGCGCGTGCGGCTCGTCGGCATCAACTACAAGGACGGCGCGGAGAACGCGCGGCGCTTTCTCGGGCGCTACGGCAATCCGTTCGCGGCGGTCGGCGTCGATCCGGGCGGGCGCGCGGCGATCGAATGGGGCGTCTATGGCGTGCCGGAGACGTTCATCGTCGGCCGCGACGGCAGGATCGCGTTCAAGCAGATCGGGCCGATCGACGCGGAGCGCACGTTCCAGGCGTTCATGGCCGAGGTGGAAAAGGCGCTCGCGCGCTGAACTTTCCGCTCATACCCGCGCAAGCGGGTATCCAGGGCCGAAATCCCGAGCCATGCCGTTTGCCTTGGGTCCCCGCTTTCGCGGGGACGAGCGGTATCAGGATTCTTTCTTGTCCGCCGCGTGGCGCATCATCAGGGGCGTCTGCGCCAGCGCGAAAGCGATCGTGAGCGGCAGGAAGCCGAAGGTCTTGAAGGCGACCCAGGCGTCAGTGGAGACCGAGCGCCAGACGATCTCGTTCAGCACCGCCATCATGACGAAAAAGACACCCCAGCGCACGGTGAGCTGCTTCCAGCCGGCGTCGGTGAGCTGGAACACGCTGTCGAGGACGACGGCGAGCAGCGAGCGGCCGAAGGCGAGGCCGCCGAGCAGGACAGCGGCAAACAGCGCGTAGATGATCGTCGGCTTCAGCTTGATGAAGACTTCGTCCTGCAAGTAGAGCGTGAGGCCGCCGAACACCATCACGACGGCGGCGGAGACGAGCGGCATCATTGGCACGCGGCGCGCGAGCGCGTAGGTGACGGCGATGGAGACGAGGGTCGCGGCCATGAAGGCGCCCGTCGCTGCGAAGATGCCCCAGCGCGCGTTGGCGAAGAAGAACAGGAGCAGCGGCCCGAGATCGAGCGCGAGCTTGAGGAGGGGGTTGATCTCGGCCGGTTTCGGCGCGGCGGGGGCGGTCATGGCGCTCTGATGCGCTTTCGTTCGGGCTAATTCAAGTCGCGTTCTCTTCGTCATCACCGGGCCGCCGCGCCCCGCGCAAAGCGCGGCCTTGGCGCGGCGAGTCCCGGTGATCCACGTCTTTGCGGGCGGCAAGGAAGGCGTGGATGCCCGGGACGAGCCCGGGCATGACGACGTTAATTGTCGCCGAGCCCCACCAGCGCGCGGGCGAAGTCGGCCGGCGCGAACGGCGCGAGGTCGTCGACGCCTTCGCCGACGCCGATGAAGTGCACGGGCAGGCCGAACTTCGCGGCAACGGCGACGAGGATGCCGCCCTTCGCCGTGCCGTCGAGCTTGGTCATGACGAGGCCGGTGACGCCCGCGATTTTTGCGAACGCTTCGACCTGATTGATCGCGTTCTGGCCCACGGTGGCGTCGAGCACGAGCAGCACCGCGTGCGGCGCGCCCGGATCGAGCTTCCGGATCACGCGGAGGATTTTTTCCAGCTCCGCCATCAGCTCGGCGCGGTTCTGCAGGCGGCCGGCGGTGTCGACGAGGAGAATGTCGGCGTTCTCGGCGCGGGCGTGCTCGATGGCCTCGAAGGCGACGCCGGCGGGATCGGCGCCCTGGGCGCGGGCGACGACGCTCGTGCCCGTGCGCTCGCCCCATTTCTGCAACTGCTCGATGGCGGCGGCGCGGAAGGTGTCGGCGGCGGCGAGCACCACTTTTTTTCCTTCGCTGGTGAAGCGAGCGGCGAGCTTGCCGATCGTCGTGGTCTTCCCCGAGCCGTTCACGCCGGCCATCAGAATGACGAACGGCTTGTGCGCGGGGTTGATTTCAAGCGGTCTCGCGACGGGCGCGAGCACGCGCTCGACCTCGGCGGCAAGCAGCGTCTTCAGTTCGTCGCCGGAGACTTCGCGGTCGTGGCGCGACTTGCGCAAGGCTTCGACGATCTCCGCCGACGTTTCGAGGCCGAGATCGGACTGGATCAGCAGGTCTTCCAGCGATTCGAGCGTCGCGGCGTCGAGCTTCCTGCGCGCGAGGCCGGCGATGCCGTCGCCGAGCTTCGACGCGCTGCGGGCAAGGCCGCTGGTGAGCCGGCGCCAGAAACCGGTGCGGGGGGCGTCGGTCATGCGGCGAGCAGCCGGCGGCCGTCATGGCCGGCAATGACGGCTTCGATGATCTCGCCGCGTTGCGCGGGCTTGGCGAGGCGCACGCGGCTGAAATGCTCGGTATGGCCGTCGGCTCCCCCGCCTTCCGCGAGCACGCGACGGCGGCGGCCGATCTCGCCCGCGAGATGGCGGCGAAGCGCGCTGTCGCCCTTCTCGCGCAGCCGCCGGGCGCGTTCCTTCACCAGCGCGCGGGCGAACTGCGGCATGCGCGCGGCGGGCGTTCCGTTGCGCGGCGAGAACGGGAAGACGTGCAGGAAGGTGAGGCCGCAGTCGTCGGTGAGCGCGAGCGTGTTGCGGAAATGCGCTTCCGTTTCGGTGGGGAAGCCGGCAATCAGGTCGGCGCCGAACACGATGTCCGGGCGCAGCCGCCGCGCCTCGGCGCAGAAGCGGATGGCGTCGCCGCGCAGGTGACGGCGCTTCATGCGCTTCAGGATAAGATCGTCGCCATGCTGCAGGGAAAGGTGCAGGTGCGGCATCAGCCGCTCTTCGTCGCCGAGCGCGCGCAGGAGGTCGGCGTCGGCTTCCACCGGATCGATGGAGGAGACGCGCAGGCGCGGCAGGTCCGGCACGTGGCGCAGGATCGCGCGCACGAGCGCGCCGAGTTTCGGCGCGCCCGGCAAATCGAGGCCCCAGGCGGTGAGATCGACGCCGGTGAGTACCACTTCGCGGTAGCCGCGCTCGACGAGGCGGCGCACCTGCGCAACGACCTCGCCCATCGGCACGGAGCGCGACGGCCCGCGGCCAAAGGGGATAATGCAGAAGGTGCAGCGGTGGTCACAGCCGTTCTGCACCTGCACGAAGGCGCGCACGTGCCCCTCAAATGCGTCGACGAGATGTGCGGCGGTCTCGCGCACGGAATCAAGATCGTCGATGACGACCTTCTCCTCCGCGCCGATGCCGAAATCGAGCGCGCTTCTCGCCTGCTGCCATGCGCTAGCGCCGAGCTTGGCATGATTGCCGATCACGCGGTCGACTTCGTCCATTTCGGCGAACGTGCCGGGCTCGGTTTGTGCGGCGCAGCCGGTCACCAGCACGCGGGCGCCGGGACGCTCGCGCTTCAGGCGGCGGATGGTCTGGCGCGCTTGCGCCACGGCCTCGGCGGTGACGGCGCAGCTATTGACGATGATCGCGTTCTTCAGGCCCGCGGCTTCGGCGTTCCGGCGGATCAGTTCGGATTCGGCGGCATTCAGCCGGCAGCCGAAAGTGACGACCTCGATGCCCACAGACGACTCCTTATGCCGCGGTCGCCGCGAGCATCTCGGCGCTGATGCGGCCTTCGAACTCGAGCTCCACCGGGCCGGTCATAAGAATATGGTCGTCGCGCTCGCGCCACTCGACGAAGAGGTCGCCGCCCGGCAGCGTCACACGCACCTTGCGGTCGGCAAGCTTCAGGCGCGCGGCGGCGACGGCGGCGGCGCAGGCGGCGGAGCCGCAGGCGCGGGTGAGGCCGGCGCCGCGCTCCCAGGTGCGGACGATCAGGTGATCGCGCGCCGCGACCTTGCAGAGCGAGATGTTGGCGCGCTCGGGGAAGATCGGATGGTTTTCCAGCAGCGGGCCGAAGCGGGCGAGGTCGTAGGCGTTCACGTCGTCGTCGACCCAGAAGATCGCGTGCGGATTGCCGACGTTCACCGCCGACGGCGAATGCAGCACCGGGTTGTCGATCGGGCCGACCTGCAATTCGATGTGGCGCGTGTCGCGGAACTCCTCGGCGAGCGGAATGTCCTGCCATCCGAAGCGCGGCGCGCCCATGTCGACCGTCACCGTGTTCGGCTGCGGCTCGATCCTGCAGGACGAGAGCCCCGACGAAGTCTCGAAGTTCACCACGTCCTTGCCGCTGTCCCTGGCGACGATGGCGGCGATGCAGCGCATGCCGTTGCCGCACGCGCCGGATTCGGAGCCGTCGTTGTTGTAGATGCGGACGAAGGCGTCGGTGCCCGGCGTCTTCGGCGGATAGAGCGCCATGATCTGATCGAACGGCACGGCGGCGGGGCGCGCGAGCGCGCGTGCCTCCTCCGGCGTGACCCGGGTGGAATCCTTGCGCAGGTCGAGCACGAGGATTTCGTTGCCGAGGCCGTTCATCTTGACGAACGGACGATTTTCAAGGGCGCTCATACGACTGGCTTTTGGGACTGTCTCTTGGGGGACTTATATGGCGAAGCGGCGGGGGTTTGCGAGTCGGCGGTCCCGCGCCCCAAACATGGTTACAAATCCCACACCTCGCCGGGCCGCAGGCGGCGGAAGCGTTCGGCCGGGATGTTCGCGGCTTTCAGCGCGGCTTCATGGGCGCGGCCGGCGGCGCCATAGCCGTCGTCGCCCATCGGGAAGGTGTCGAAGTGGTGAGCGAGCGCATAGTCGGCGCCGCAGTCGAGGAACGCCTGCACCGCCTCCTCCGGGTTCATGTGGACCTCCTGCATGAACCAGCGCGGCTCATAGGCGCCGATCGGCAGGATGGCGAGGCGGAATGGTCCGTATTGCTCGCGCGCTTCGCGGAAATAGCGGCCGCCGTCGTAGCCGGTGTCGGCGACGTGGTAGATGCGGCCCGCGGGCGTGTCGGTCACGAAGGCGGCCCAGAGCGCCTTGTTGCGGTCGGTGAGGCCGCGCGCCGACCAGTGGCGCATAGGCGCGAGCGTGACCGAGACCTGTTTCGAGAGCCAAATCTTTGCGCCCCAGTCGTGCGCCTCGGTGGCGATCGATTCGTCGTGACCGTGGATGATCGCATCGTTGCCGAGCGGCGTGATCACGCGCGGGCGGTGCGGCGTCACCAGCGCCGACAGCGTCGTGGCGTCGAGATGGTCGTAATGATTGTGCGAGACAAGCACCGCGTCGATGGGCGGCAGGTCATCGAAGGCGATGCCCGGCGCGTTGCGGCGGCGCGGGCCGGCGAAGCTCACCGGCGAGGCGCGCTCGGACCAGACCGGATCGAGCAGCAAGTTCGCGCCGCCTGCCTGCAGCAGGATCGAGGCGTGGCCGACGAAGGAGACGCGCAGATTGTTGCCGTCGACGCGGCGCGGGGGCCGGTCGGCAAACGGGCTCGGCACCTGCTCGGGCCATTCGCCCTGATCGCGGGTGAACTGCCAGCGGAGGAAATCGAGGCGGCCCTGCTTCGTCGACCATCCCGGCTCGAAGAAGCGGGCGCCGTCGAAATGGTCGGAGGGCGGGCCGTTGTAATAGCGGCTCTGCTCCGTGTAGGCGTAGAAGCCGGCGCCGCCGACCAGGCCGGCGGCGGGCGCGAGCGTAAGGAAGCGGCGGCGGTTGAGCTTCATCGGGTGCTATGTAGGACGGGCGGCCGGATGATCCAGCGGAATTGCGACCGGGCCGTGAATAATCGGATGATTCCTTCGGTGGAACGGGCGCTTCTTGACTTGCCCGACCCCCGGGCGTAGTCGTCCCGCCATTACGACCGACGAGATTTTCTCGCGGCCGCCCGGGCCAGGCTGAAAGCCCCTGAAGAGCCCGGAGGTCACCGCCCGACAGCGCGTTGCGCCCTCGGGCGCGTTCGGCGTTGCGCGGCTCATCCTTTGAGACGCCCGGCTGCGCCGGGCTCCTCAGGATGAAGTCGAAAGAGAGACGATGTTCGATAACCTGACCAACCGGCTCGGCGAGATTCTCGACCGCCTGACGCGGCGCGGCGCGCTGTCGGAGGGCGATGTCGCGGAAGTCCTGCGCGAGGTGCGCCGCGCGCTGCTCGAAGCCGACGTGGCGCTGGAAGTCGTGCGCGGCTTCACCGAGCGCGTGCGCGAGCGGGCGGTCGGCGTCGAGGTGATCCGCTCGGTCACGCCGGGGCAGATGGTCGTCAAGATCGTGCACGACGAACTGGTGGCGACGCTCGGCTCCGATGCGCAGACGGTCGATCTCAACGCGCCGGCGCCGGTGCCGATCCTGATGGTCGGCCTGCAGGGCTCGGGCAAGACCACGACGACGGCGAAACTCGCGCGCCGCCTCAGCGAGCGCATGAAGCGCAAGGTCTTGATGGCGTCGCTCGACACGCGGCGGCCGGCGGCGATGGAACAGCTCGCCGTGCTGGGCCAGCAGATCAACGTCGACGTGCTGCCGATCGTCGAAGGACAGTCGGCGGTGCAGATCGCGAACCGCGCGCTGCAGGCGGCGAAGCTCGGCGGGCACGACGTGGTGCTGCTCGACAGCGCCGGCCGCGTCACCGTCGACGAGGCGCTGATGGCGGAAGTGGCCGAGGTCGCGCGCAACACCAAGCCGCATGAAATCCTGCTTGTTGCCGACGCGCTCACCGGCCAGGACGCGGTGGCGACGGCGCGCGCCTTCGATGCGCGGCTCTCGCTCACCGGCATCGTGCTCACGCGCGTCGACGGCGACGGGCGCGGGGGTGCCGCGCTCTCGATGCGCGCGGTCACCGGCAAGCCGATCAAGCTGATCGGTACCGGCGAAAAGCTCGACGCGCTGGAGGATTTCGATCCGCACCGCATTGCCGGCCGCATCCTCGGCATGGGCGACGTGGTGGCGCTCGTCGAGAAGGCGGCGGAGAACATCGACGCCGAGAAGGCGCGCGCGGTCGCCGAGAAAATGCGCAAGGGCGCGTTCGATCTCTCGGACCTGCGCGAGCAGCTTTCGCAGATGGAGAAGATGGGCGGCATCGGCGGGCTCATGGGCATGATGCCGGGCGTCGCCAAGATGAAGAACCAGATCGCCGCCGCCAATCTCGACGAGAAAGTGTTGAAGCGGCAGAAGGCGATCATCGATTCGATGACGCCGAAGGAGCGGCGCAACCCGGACATTCTCAAAGCCTCGCGCAAGCGGCGCATCGCGGCGGGCTCCGGCACCAAGGTCGAGGAGATCAACCGGCTGCTGAAGATGCACCGGCAGATGGCCGACGTGATGAAGGCCATGGGCTCGGGCAAGCGTGGCGCGCTCGGCGGGCTCGGGCAGATGCTCGGTTTCGGCGGCGGCGCGCCGAGCCCGGAAGCGATGAAGCAGCTCGCAAGCAAGATGCCGGGCGGGCTGCCCGGCGGCGCGGGCGGGCTGCCGCCGAATTTCCCCGGCGCGCCGGGGCAATTGCCGGGTCTCGGCGGAAAATTGCCCGGCCTCGGCGGACTGCCGGGATTGGGCGGCCCGAAGAATTTCGAAAAGAAAAAGTGACAGCATTCAACGAAAGGAAAACCCGAATGTCTCTCAAGATCCGTTTGGCCCGGGTGGGCACCAAGAAGCGGCCGCAGTTCCGAGTCGTCGTTGCCGATTCGCGCTATCCGCGCGACGGCCGCTTCATCGAGAAGCTCGGCACCTACAATCCGATGCTGCCGAAGGACTCGAAGGAGCGCGTGAACCTCGACCTCGAGCGCGTGCAGCACTGGCTGTCGAAGGGCGCGCAGCCGACCGACCGCGTGCTGCGCTTCCTCGACGCCGCCGGCATCCGCAAGCGCGAGCCGCGCAACAATCCGCAGCGCGCGGTGCCGCGCAAGGAGCGCAAGGCGCAGGCCGAAGCGGCAGCGGCGGGCGGCGGTGCTCCCGCGCCGGCGGCGAAGCCGGCTGAGGCCCCGGCAGCCCCGGCCGGCGAAGCGGCGGCGAGCTGAGCTTCTTGAACGCCGCGCAGCGGGTCCGGGTCGGCAGGATCGGCGCCGCGCACGGCATCCGCGGCGAGGTGCGGCTGTTCGTCGATGCCGACGATCCGCTCGACGTGAAGAAGCTCGGCGCGCTCGAGGACGAAGCGGGCGCGCGCTGCTTCCGGATCGTCGCGCTGCGCCAAGGCAAGGGCCATCTGATCGCGCGCCTCGAGGGCGTTGATGACCGCACGGCGGCGGAGCGGCTCACCAATCTCGAACTTTACGTTCCGCGCGATCGGCTGCCGCAGCAGAAGGACAAGGACACGTTCTATCAGGCGGACCTCGTCGGACTGCGGGTCGAAAGCGCGGACGGCGAAAGGCTCGGGACGTTGCTAGCGGTGCAGAATTTCGGCGCCGGGGACATTCTGGAGATTTCGCCGCCGGGCGGCGGCGAGAGCTTCATGATCCCGTTCCGCGATCCGTTCGTGCCGGCGGTCGATATCGAGGGCGGCAAGGTCGTGCTCGAGTTGCCGGCTGACTTCTTCGAGCCGGTGCAACGCTCGCGAGATGAAACATGACCTGGCGCGCGACGGTGCTGACGATCTTCCCGGAGCTGTTTCCGGGGCCGCTCGGGACGAGCCTTGCGGGCAAGGCGCTCGCGGCCGGCATCTGGTCGTGCGAGGCGGTCGACATCCGCGAGTTCGGCGAGGGCAGGCACCGCTCGGTGGACGATACGCCGGCGGGCGGCGGGCCGGGCATGGTGATGCGGGCCGACGTGCTGGCGCGGGCCGTCGATTCGGTTGCGAAACCCAGCGATTCGCGTCCGAAACTCCTGATGTCGCCGCGCGGCAAGCCGCTCGAGCAGGCCCGCGTGCGGGCGCTCGCGGCAGGCGAGGGGGTGATCGTGCTCGCCGCCCGCTTCGAGGGGGTGGACGAGCGCCTGATCGAGGCGAGGGCGCTCGAGGAGGTCTCGATCGGCGATTACGTGCTGTCGGGGGGCGAGATTGCGGCTTACGCCCTGATCGACGCCTGCGTCCGGCTGCTCCCCGGGGTCATGGGCAAGGAGGCGTCCGGGGCCGAGGAGAGCTTCGAGGCGGGGCTCCTCGAATACCCGCAATTCACGAGGCCGCAGGAGTTCGAGGGCCGTCCCATCCCCGAAGTCCTGCTTTCCGGGGACCACAAGCGGATTCGGGCCTGGCGGCAGGCGGAGGCCGAGCGGCTGACCCGCGAGCGGCGGCCCGATCTCTGGGCCCGGCGCAAGGGGGACGGGCCCAAAAGCGAATGACAAGGCCCCCGACATGTCGTATAGGCGGCGCCGATCCCATACGGACAAGAAGCCGTCACGCCCGCTCGGGGCGCAGAGGTTGCCATGAACATTATCGAGACCATCGAGCGCGAAGAGATCGCGCGCGTCACCCAGGGCAAACAGATCCCCGATTTCGGCCCGGGCGACACCTTGAAGGTGAACGTGAAGGTCGTCGAAGGCGACCGCACCCGCATCCAGGCCTACGAGGGCGTGTGCATCGGTCGCCACGGCTCGGGCCTGCACGAGAGCTTCACCGTCCGCAAGATTTCCTACGGCGAAGGCGTCGAGCGCGTGTTTCCGCTCTACTCGCCGATGCTCGACTCGATCGAGGTCGTGCGCCGCGGCAAGGTGCGCCGCGCCAAGCTCTATTACCTGCGCGAGCGGCGCGGGAAGAAGGCGCGCATCACCGAGCGGCAGGATTTCGGCGAGAGCGCCGGAGCGGAAGCCGCGGAAGCCAAGGCCGAGTGATCGCGGCCCGGCGTTCGTTGCCGGTCGCAGCCGCGAAGCCTATATTGACGGCCATGCGTTCACAGCGGCAGCCGATGCAGCATGGATTGCGGGCGAGCGAAGGCGTTCGCCTGCAGCGCGTCGTGCTGCAGGATCACGTGCGGCTGCCGTGGCGCTTCTTCGGACGGCTGACGGCGGCGGTTCAGGCGGGCCTCTGAAGGCGGACAGCCGGCAAGGCCGGCTCTCTCGGCATCCGATCCGGATGCCGGTTTCCGTACCGTCCGTTCCTCTCACCGAGTCACAGCCATGAAACCGCGCACGCTCTACGACAAGATCTGGGACGATCACCTGGTCGACGAACAGGCCGACGGCACCTGTCTCCTCTATATCGACCGCCACCTCGTGCACGAGGTGACGAGCCCGCAGGCCTTCGAGGGTCTGCGCATGGCGAAGCGCCGCGTCCATGCGCCGGAGAAGACGCTCGCGGTCGTGGATCACAACGTGCCGACGTCGGACCGCTCGCTCCCCAACCCCGATCCGGAATCCGCCACGCAGATCGAGGCGCTCGCCGAGAACGCGCGTGAGTTCGGCATCGAATATTACAACGAGCACGACAAGCGGCAGGGCATCGTGCATGTGATCGGGCCGGAGCAGGGCTTCACGCTGCCCGGCACGACGATCGTGTGCGGCGACAGCCATACCTCGACGCATGGCGCGTTCGGCGCGCTCGCGCACGGCATCGGCACGAGCGAGGTCGAGCACGTGCTGGCGACGCAGACGCTGATCCAGTCGAAGGCGAAGAACATGCGCATCACCGTCGACGGGAAGCTGCCGGACGGCGTCGGCGCGAAAGACATCATCCTCGCCATCATCGGCGAGATCGGCACGGCGGGGGGCACCGGCCACGTCATCGAGTACGCGGGCGATGCAATCCGCGCGCTCACGATGGAAGGCCGCATGACGGTCTGCAACATGTCGATCGAGGGCGGCGCGCGGGCCGGCATGGTGGCGCCGGACGAGAAGACCTACGCCTATCTCAAGGATCGACCGCGTGCGCCGAAGGGCAAGGCGTGGGACGAGGCCATGCGCTACTGGGAGACGCTTTCCTCCGACGAGGGCGCCGCGTTCGACCGCGAAATCCGGCTCGACGCCGCGGCGCTGCCGCCGATCGTGAGCTGGGGCACGAGCCCGGAGGACGTGGTCTCGGTGACCGGGATCGTGCCGGACCCGAACGACATCGCCGACGAGCACAAGCGCGCCGCCAAGGCGCGCGCGCTCGACTATATGGGCCTCACGCCGGGCACGAAGATCACCGACATCAAGCTCGACCGCGTGTTCATCGGCTCCTGCACCAACGGCCGCATCGAGGACCTGCGGCTCGTCGCCAAGATGGTCGGCGGCCGCAAGGTGCACGCGGACGTGCGGGCGATGATCGTGCCGGGCTCGGGACTTGTGAAGGCGCAGGCCGAGGCCGAGGGCCTTGACAAGATCTTCAAGGCGGCGGGCTTCGACTGGCGCGAGCCGGGCTGCTCCATGTGCCTTGCCATGAATCCGGACAAGCTCGCGCCGGGCGAGCGCTGCGCGTCGACCTCGAACCGCAACTTCGAGGGCCGGCAGGGCTACAAGGGACGCACGCATCTCGTGTCGCCGGCGATGGCGGCAGCGGCGGCGGTGGCCGGACGTTTCGTCGACATCCGCAACTGGCCGCAGCACTGAAAAATTCGCCGGCAGGAAGAATCAACGGGCGCGTCAGCGACGCGCCCGTTGCCTTTGTCGGGACTCGAGTGTTGGCGATTGCGACATTCTACCAGCAACGCCACACGTAGCGGTAGTGGCGCGGACTCCACACATAACCGCAACGATGCGGACGGTACGGACGGTAGAAGTGATAGCCGTAGCCGTAGGGCGCGCCCCACCGCCAATGGTGCCGGTGGTGTCTGCGCCAGCGCACATCCGTGACATCGGACAGCGTTGCCTGACCGGCGTGCGTTGCCGCCGCGGGTGCGGCGGCCCAATGCGCGGCGGCGGGACTTGCGGCCGTCGCGGCCACGAACAACGTCGCAGTAGCAGCGATCAGCAGGGCACTTCTGAACATTTTCGACTCTCTCCTCAATGCGATCGGCGCGCGGTTGAAAGCGCGTGCGATCGAAGTCGTGCTCCCAGCCGCTCGGCAGTCTGGCGCTCGCGCGTGAACGACCGCTGATTTCCATGTTCATCCGCGGTTCATTCTTTTTTTTGCGGCGAGCGCGATGCCGCTTCCGGCGAGCGATGCGAAATTCTAGGATGGTTCGGTCACTGTTCCGGGCGATCAAGCGATGACGATTTTTCGTTCCTGTTGCAGCGTTGCATCACATGAGCGGCGGTGATTTCTGGCAACGCGCCAAAGCGCCGTCGCTCGACGCGTTCGAGGCGATGGCGGAAGCGGCCTATGCGCGGCTGCCAAAACCCTTCCGCAAACTGTGCGACGGCGTCGTGATCCGTATCGAGGATTTCCCCGACGAGGATGTGATCGCCGAGATGGAACTCGAGAGTCCGTTCGAGATCCTCGGCCTTTTCACCGGCGTCGGGCTTTCGCAGGACGGCGCGGTTCCCGAGACGGGGAGGCTGCCGAACACCGTGCATCTCTACCGCAGGCCGATCCTCGACTACTGGGCCGAGCACGACGAGGCGCTCGGCACGATCATCACGCACGTGCTCGTGCACGAGATCGGCCATCATTTCGGGCTGTCGGACGAAGACATGGAAGCGATCGAAGCCGCGGCCGACGAGGCGCTGCCGGACACAAAAGACCGGCGCTAGAGCGGACCTGACGGTCTGGCGCTTTTTCGAGCGCGAATGGCCCATTCTACGGCCGGGCCAAGCGCGGGTCGTCGCGCCGCCGGCTGGTACCGGAAGACTGGTTTACGGCTACGGCATCCTCCATGCTACGCTGCGCCCTTCCGTTGCGCTCAGCAGTCGGGGCGAAGACGTGGCGCTGAGAGTTCTCGATAAACACCGTGCCGAGGCGCTGGAAGCGCTTTGCGAGCTGATCGTACCCGGGTCCTCGCGGGTCGGCCCGGTCATCTATATCGATGCAGTGCTGGCAACGATGCCGGCCGAGGCGCAAACCGCAGCTCTCGGCGCGATCGACGCGCTCGCCACCGATCCGTCGGACGAGGCGCTTGCGCGACAGCAACGCACTCCCGAATTCGGGTTTTTGCGCGCGCTCGCCATCGAGGCCTTCTACAGCGACTTCGTTGCTCCGGGCAAAGCGGGACCCGGGGCGTGGACGGAGATTGATTTCCAGCCGCCGCGTGCGGCCGACCTCGATCGCGACTGGTCGTACCTGGAGATCGAACGATGAAGCAGAACCAGTTCGACGTCATCGTGGTGGGATCGGGTGCCGGGGGCGGCGTCGTCGCGGGCGAGCTCGCGTACGGCGGCCGCGAGGTGCTGCTTCTCGAGATTGGGGACCACCATCCCACCGAGAGCTTCCGGCGGTGGGAGGTGAAGGCCACACGGGATCTGTTCTGGCCGGTGCGTTTCGCGCCGCTGCCGGATGGCGACGTGCTGACGCTGCTGTCGGGACGATGCGTCGGCGGGACCACGACGATCAACACGAAGGTCGGGCTGCGCGCGCACGCTCGCGATGTCGCCAAGTGGCACGCCGCGACAGGCCTGACGAACAACCAGGGGGAGCCGTTCCCGGTCGAGGAACTCGAACCGTACTACGATCGGGTGGAGCACCTGCTTGGCGTGCGGGAACGCGACGACTGGGACAAGTGTGTCTATACCGCGCAGGCCGGCTTCCGCGCCCTGGGAGCGGAGCTCAAGCCCGTCCGTTCGTACACGGATGCAGACTGCATGCGCTATGGCTCCTGCATCCAGGGGTGTCCCACGGGTGCCGGCAAGTCGACGATGAACACCTACATTGCCAGGGCGATCGATAGCGCCGCGCTCGACCTGCGCACCGGCGCGCGCGTCGAGCGCGTGATCATCGAGGACTCCGGCGGAGGTCCGCGGGCGGTCGGAATAGAGTATGCGGACGCCACCGGAAAGCTGCATACCGTGCGCGCATCTTTCGTGGTCGTGGCTGCCGGGGCGCTGAATACGCCGCAACTCCTGCTCCGCTCCGGCCTGGCAAACCCTTCGATCGGACGGCATCTCGGCCTGCACCCGCTGCGCCTCGTGTACGGCCTGTTCGACGAGCCGCAGGACGCGCACAGGGTCTACCCGATCTCTGCGCACTGCATGAAGTACCGGCACGACGAGGACGGCGGCTTCGTGATCGAAGCTTCGACGGTCATGGACCCGATCGCTTTCGCGACGACAATCCGCGACGAGAACGGGCCGTTTTGGGGGCCGCAACTCGTCGAGGCCATGCGGGCGTACAGACACTGGAACGGGCTGCTCGCGATGGTCAACGACGAGAACAACGCTTCGGTGATCGTCGATGCCGACGGACGCGAGAGGTTCGAGGTCGACTTCCAGCCGCGCGAGCAGGAGCGTCTGGCGGCCGCGATGCGCTTCAGCCGGGAGGTTCTGGAAGCGGCAGGTGCGAAGAAGGTCTGCTGGACCGGCGTGATCGCCACCCACGTTCAGGGGAGCTGCCGGATGGGAGACGATCCGGCGCGATCCGTAGTCGACCGGAACTGCGAAACGCACGAGGTGAAGGGCCTGTTCGTCGGAGACGCGTCGCTCGTTCCACGGACGCTCTCCGTCAATCCGTCGCTGACGGTGATGGCGCTTGCGACCCGGCTCGCGGAGCATCTCGAGATGGCGATGTCCGGAGAGTTGGCGGCTGCCTGAGCGTTGACGCTTTTTATTCCGCCCTCCTCCGTCCAGCTAGTGGCCCCGATTCGCGCGTGATAGCTTCGCGCGTGCGTTGATTCGTGCGTTCATTCTCACCCGCAGGGAGAACGCCCATGTCGCTCACCGTACTCGCGTGGCTTGCAGTCGGTGCGTACGCGCTGCACATCCTCGAAGAACGCATCCTCGGCTGGTTCGACTGGGCGAAAAAGACCATGAACCTGTCGATGGACTGGAACACCTATACGGCGATCGAGGTCGTGTTCCTGATCGTCGGAGCGATTGCGGCGATGCTCGCGCCGGCGCTGCCGGTGCTGGCGCTCGCGTTCGCAGCCCTCCTCGTCATCAACGTGACCTTCTTCCATCTGCTGCCGATGGTGATCTCGGGCGGCACCTTCTCGCCCGGCGCGATCTCCGGCGTGCTCTTGTTCTACCCGGTCGGCTACTATGCCTATGCCGGCAGCGGGCTGCCGCAGAGCATGGTGCTGTGGTCGGTCGCGATCGGGGCGGCGGTGATCCTGTGGCCGGTCGTGCTGTTGAAGCTCAAGGACCAGCCGTATTTCCGGGCCTCCGGCAACAGCGCGGCGGCGCTGCCGACGCGCCGGCTCGCCAAGCGCCGGAAGTAGCCGGCGAACCCTCGTTTTCCGGGCCGTTTTGCAGGATCGAAGCCCCGCTTTGGGGCTTTGATCCTGCGCGCCCTGTCGCTAGAACAGGGGCCGCAACCGGCCAGGAAACGAGTTCTCGCGCATGGAAAAGTTCACCACTCTCGAAGGCGTCGCCGCACCCTTGAAGCTGATGAATGTCGACACCGACATGATCATCCCCAAGCAGTACCTGAAGACGATCAAGCGCACGGGGCTCGGCAAGGGCCTGTTCTCCGAGCTGCGCTACAAGGACGACGGCAGCGAGAACCCGGACTTCGTGCTGAACAAGCCGGCCTACCGTCAGGCGAAGATCCTCGTCGCCGCCGACAATTTCGGCTGCGGCTCCTCGCGCGAGCACGCGCCGTGGGCGCTCCTCGACTTCGGCATCCGCTGCGTGATCTCCACGTCGTTCGCCGACATCTTCTACAACAACTGCTTCAAGAACGGCATCCTGCCGATCCAGGTGAAGCCGGAAGAGCTGGAGAAGCTGTTCGACGACGCCGAGCGCGGTGCGAACGCGAAGCTGACGATCGATCTCGAGAAACAGGAAATCCGCGGGCCGGACGGCGGCGTAATCAAGTTCGACATCGATCCGTTCCGCAAGCGTTGCCTGCTCAACGGCCTCGACGACATCGGGCTGACGATGGAGAAGGCGCCGAAGATCGAAGGCTTCGAGCAGAAGGCGGCGCAATCGCGCCCGTGGCTCTGATCATGGCGGCATTCAAGGTTCTGCTCCTGCCGGGCGACGGCATCGGCCCGGAAGTCATGGCGCAGGCGAGGAACGTGATCGCCTGGCTGGAGAAGGCGGGCGTCGCGAAGTTCGAGCTGGACGAAGACCTCGTCGGCGGCGGCGCCTACGAGGCGCACGGCAAGGCGATCTCGGAAGCGGCGATGGACAAGGCGCTCGCGGCGGACGCCGTGCTGTTCGGCGCGGTCGGCGGGCCGAAGTGGGACAAGGTGCCCTACGACGTGCGGCCGGAGGCGGGGCTCCTGCGGCTGCGCAAGGATCTCGTGCTGTTCGCGAACCTGCGGCCGGCGATCTGCTATCCGGCGCTCGCGGACGCATCGAGCCTGAAGCGCGAACTCGTCGACGGGCTCGACATCGTGATCGTGCGCGAGCTCACGGGCGGCGTCTATTTCGGCGAGCCGAAGACCATCACCGACCTCGGCAACGGGCAGAAGCGGGCGGTCGACACGCAGGTCTACGACACCTACGAGATCGAGCGCATCGCGCGCGTCGCCTTCGAGCTGGCGCGGACGCGCCGGAACAAGGTCACGTCGATGGAAAAGCGCAACGTGATGAAGACGGGCGTGCTGTGGAACGAGGTCGTCACGCAGGTGCATGCGCGCGAATACAAGGACGTCGAGCTCGAGCACCAGCTCGCGGACGCGGGCGGCATGCAGCTCGTGCGCAACCCCAAGCAGTTCGACGTGATCGTCACGGACAATCTGTTCGGCGACATGCTGTCGGACGTTGCCGCCATGCTCACCGGCTCGCTCGGCATGCTGCCGTCGGCCTCGCTCGGCGAAGTGGACGCGAAAACGAAGAAGCGCCGCGCGCTCTATGAGCCGGTGCACGGCTCCGCGCCCGACATCGCCGGAAAAGGGCTCGCCAATCCGATCGCCATGATCGGCTCGCTCAGCATGGCGCTGCGCTACAGCTTCGGGCTCTCGCAGGCGGCCGACATGATCGAGCAGGCGATCTCCAACGTGCTCGCCAAGGGTCTGCGCACGGCGGACATCGCCGCCGGGGCGAAGGCGGTCGGCACGGGCGAGATGGGCGAGGCGATCGTCGCGGAGCTCGACACGCTCGCGGCGCGGGCCTAATCCGCGGTCGTCAGAAGTAGAGTCTTCCCGGCGTCATTGCGAGCGAAGCGAAGCAATCCAGCGGACGGAAAACTGGATTGCTTCGGCGCTTCGCGTCTCGCAATGACGGCGACTCCGCCTGCCCGCGAATGTATAGTAGCCGCGCTGGCTGCTCGCGCTTTCGCGCTCGCCAGCGCGGCGCGAGCATGAGTGGAGTGTGTTGTCAGAAGCCCGAGGCGCCTTCGAACGGCCGCAACAGCGGCAGGCGCGAGCCTTCGATGCTGCCCTGCGAGAACGGGCCGTAGCTCGGGAAGCGCGATTCCACCGGGAACGCATACTCGTGATAGCGGGCGGTGCCCGGCTTCACCACCGTGCCGGCGTCGAGGTAGCTCCGCTTCTGAATGGTGATGCGGGTGCGCGCGCGCTCCTGCGCATCAACGGGAATGCTGGCGGCGAGCAGACCGATCGCTGCCGTGGCGGCGCCGAGGACGAGCAGTTTCGAACGCATGTGAACCTCGATTGTTGACGCGTGCATTCTAGTCGGGATTCGGCGATGCAGCAAAGCCGAAGTCCGCGGATTGCCACCCGCCGATTGCCTCCGGCATCTTTCCATTCAATACTTTCGCGACGGTTTGGTTGCGGCCGATAAATCGAGCGAATTGTGTCCTGCAAGTCACACGCGGATTTGCCGTCCCTGCTGCCCCGGCTCGTGGCGTTCGCGCGCACGATCATCGGGGACGCGGATTCGGCGCGCGACCTCGTGCAGGCGGCGGCGGCGCGGGCGCTCGCTGCCCGGCAAGTGCCCGACGCGCCGCGCGCCTATCGCGCATGGGTGTTCAAAATCGTCCGCAACGCCGCTTTCGATGAGTTGCGCGCGCGGGCGCAGCGCAGGCAGCAGCCGCCGGCGCCGGCCGTGGACCTGTGGCGCTATGACGACGCGTATATCGCCAAGATCACGGTCGAGCAGGGGTTGGCCGCGATCGCGCCGGCGCACCGGGAGATCATCGCGCTGATCGACATCGGCGGCTTCAGCTACGCGGAGACCGCGGACATGATCGGGGTGCCGATCGGGACCATCATGAGTCGCATTGCCCGGGCGCGGGCGGCGCTGCTACAGGCGATCGAGGAAAGCAGCGTCAGACCGTTGAAATCGAGCCATGGCCACTGACCGAGCATCGCAAGACGAACTTCTGCTGAATGCGCTTGTCGACGGCGAGCTGTCGCCGCGCGAGCGCGCGGCGGCGGCATCGCGTCTGGCGAGCGACCGGGAGTTCGCGCGCGCCTATGCGGTGCTCATGCGACTGAAGGCTTCGGTGGTGGAAGGCGCGGAGGAAGCGGGAACGGTCGCCGTGCGGCTGCCGCGGCAGCGCGACCGGCGGATCGCCGTTGCCGCCGGTGTGGCGGCGGTCCTGGTGGCGCTCATCGCCGGCGGCGCGATGGATTGGCTGGTGGAGCGAGAGGCACCACAGGCGGAAATTGCGACGCAAACGGTGAAGCTCGTTTCCTTCACGCAGCCGGCCGTGCTTCCCGATCTCGTTCCGGCCGGCCTTAAGCTCACGGCCACCGCGACGCAGCGCGGCACCAACGGTGAAGTATTGATCGCCACGTATCTCGGCCCGCGCGGCTGCAGGCTCGAACTGCGCGTGCAGCGCGCTGAAGGCGCCGTGGTCACGGCAGACGGGACCGACCGCCGAAACTGGCAAGTCGGCGACCTGGTCTATCAGCTGGTTGCCTACGGCATGCCGGCGGAGCGTTTCATCGCCGTTGCCGAAGCGGCCGAACGCGCCACCCGTGCCGGCGGTTCGCCGGTTGCCCCCGGCCGGCGGCTGCGGGAGGCGCGGATTTCCGCGCCGCCCTGTCTCGCCTGACAGGGAATAAATTTTCCTCCTCGTTCGTTTCTTCCCGACCGCTGTCGTGACGCGATCGCGACAGACCCCGCCATTCCGGCGAGGAGACAACGGGAGGGAACCATGTCTGGGAAGATCGAACGATCCATCGAGGAACTCTATCTCGAAGACCCCGAACGCGCCGACGCCAGGATATTCGGGCGGAAAGCGGGAACGAACCGCCGCGGATTTCTGGAAAGCGCGGGCCTCGCGGCGGTGGGTGCCGCGGTCGGCGGCGCCATTCCATTCAGCCAGAACATGCCGGCGGGGCTCATCCCTGCTGCATTTGCCCAGGACAAGGGTGCGGCACCCGCCCCGGCAGCGGCACCCGCCGCGCCGAAAGGGCCGATCCATCTCGACTTCCCCGGCAAGGACAAAGGTCTTGTCGTGATCGGCGAGAAGCCGCTCGTTGCCGAGACGCCCGAGCATCTGCTCAACGACGACACGACGCCGATCGACAAATTCTACATCCGCAACAACGGACAGATTCCGGACGAAGCGAAGGACCCGGACAAGTGGGTCATCAAGATCGACGGCGAGGTGAACAAGCCGTTCGAGATCACGCTCGGGGAGCTGAAGTCGAAATACAAAGCGCAGACGCTGCGCATGGTGCTGGAATGCGGCGGCAACGGGCGCTCGTTCTTCACGCCGCGCGCGAGCGGCAACCAGTGGACGAACGGCGGCGCCGGCTGTGCCGAGTGGACGGGCGTGCGGCTCGCCGACGTTCTGAAAGCGGCCGGCGTGAAGCCGTCCGGCATCTACACCGCGCATTACGCGGCCGATGTGCATCTGTCCGGCGATCCGAACCGCCCGACGCTGTCGCGCGGCGTGCGCATCGCGAAGGCGATGGAGCCGGAATCGATGATCGTGTGGGGGATGAACGGCAAGCCGCTGCCGAACATCCACGGCGGGCCGGTCCGGCTGCTCATTCCGGGATGGGCGGGCTCCGCGTCGCAGAAGTGGCTGACGCGCATCTCGATCCGCGACAAGGAACACGACGGTCCCGGCATGACCGGCACGTCGTACCGCCTCGCCATCAAGCCGATGGTGCCGGGCGACAAGGCCGACCCGAAGAACTTCCGGATTCTGGAATCGATGCCGGTGCGATCGATCATCACGGCGCCGGCGAACGGCGCGAAGCTCGCCGCCGGTACCCGCGATGTTGCGCTGCGCGGGGCATCGTGGGCCGGCGATCTCTCGGTTCAGCGGGTCGACATCTCGATCGACTACGGCCAGTCGTGGCAGGCGGCGAAACTCGAAAAGCCGAAGAACAAGTTCGACTGGCAGCGCTGGACGGCGACCCTCAAGCTGCCGTCGGACGGCTATTTCGAGATCTGGTCGCGGGCGACGGACAGCAAGGGCAAGATGCAGCCGCATGTGGCGCCGAACTGGAATCCGAGCGGTTACGGCGGCAATCCCTTCCACCGGATCGCGGTGCTGGTCGGCTGAGCGAGTGCACATGACCGCAATACGCAAGGGACGGGCGGCTGTCGCCGCCCGTCTTCTGGTTCTCGCGATGACAACGTCCGCGCTCTCGCTGCCGCCCGGCGCGGCAAGCGCGCAGCAAACCTTCACGCCGCGTGAAGAGGAGCCGGAGGAGTTTCCCGACGCGCCGGGGCGCGAGGAAACCTTCTACTTCTGCACGGCGTGCCACAACTTCAAGCTTGTGGCGCAGCAGGGCATGAGCCGGCCGCGCTGGGACGGTACGCTCGATTTCATGACGGAGCGGCACGGGATGCCGAAGCTCGAGGGCAAGGACCGCGACGTGATCCTCGATTATCTGGAGCAGGCGTTTCCCGAAACGACGGCGACGCCGGGCTGGCAGAATCCGTTTCTCAAGCGATGAGCGAAGGATCGGGCGGCGGGCGGCCTAGCGGCCGACGATGCGCCCGCGCAGCTGCGGATTGCGCTTGGCGTGCAGCCAGTCATTCACGAGCTTCGGCGTCGCGCTGACGAAGGAGCCGTGCGCGTTGCAGAAGTTCCGCTTCAGTTCGGCGCGGGCGAAGAATTCCGCGAGCTGGTCGTCGCCGCCGGCGCTCATGAGCGTCGCGCGGTCGAGGAGGCAGGCGAATTCGCCGAGCGCAACCATTTCCGGGCCGGAATTGCACCACCAGCCAACGAGGCCAAAGCGCGGATCGCTCCAGGCGCCGGCGACGGCGAGGCAGTTGCGCCATCCGCTCCTGACATGGATGCGCATGTTCACGGCGGGGAGATCGCCGAACTTCGTGCGCACCTTGCCGCTCGTCTCCTGCAGGTCGGCATCGATGTCCGACTCGGCGGCGAGCGCGGTCACGGCTTCCAGGGCGTCGGGCTCGGCCATGCCTTCGTCGCCGGGCCGGTAGAACGAGAGGCGGACATAGGCGCCGGGCGATTCGGCGTTGCCGAACGTGAGCTCATCCTTGCGGCCGCCGCCGAACCGATGGCGGCGCACCTGATAGCGCGCGTCGAGGCCGTCGAGCGCGGACGATTCCAGTGCAAAGGCGCCGTGCGCCCGCGCGCTTTCGATCCATTCGGGCCGGCGTTCGGCAGCCGGTGCAAGGGAAGGGAGCGCGGGCGGAGATTCGACCAGATCGTTGACGAGGATCACCGCCATGATGGCGACGGCGCCATAGGCGAGGCGGGTCGAAGGGGCGACGTCGCGCGGGTTCGGCAATCGATCGTTGAGGGCGACCGCGAGGTCGCGGAGGAGGAAAAGACCGCGCAGCGCGCGGAACGAAGCGCGCGCCGTCCAGGCGGACGAGGCGGCCGCAAAGGCGCGGACGTCCCGCCAGAGCGAAGCGGCGGCTCCCGGCCTCCCGTCGAAGGCGGCGAGCGGCCGGGCGCCGGCAAGGGCTCGCGCGGCGCGAACGGGCGCGACAGGCTTGAAAGACACGCCGCTCCCCTCCCAGCCGGATGGCGTTGCGAATGGGGGCTTTCTCGCGTAGAAGCCGCTCCAATTCGGTTTCCTTGCAGCCGGCCGCAGCGCGGATTTTCGGCGGAGAGTGAATGATGGGTTACAAGGTCGCGGTCGTGGGGGCGACCGGCAATGTGGGCCGCGAGATGTTCGAGATTCTCGCAGAGCGCGGATTCCCCGCCGACGAGGTGGTGGCGCTCGCATCGCGCCGCTCGGTCGGCGTCGAAGTCTCGTATGGTAACCGAACGCTGAAGGTCAAAGCCCTCGAACATTACGATTTCGCCGACACCGACATCTGCCTGATGTCGGCGGGCTCGGCCGTGTCCAAGGAATGGTCGCCGAAGATCGCCGCGCAAGGCTGCGTCGTGATCGACAACTCATCGTGCTGGCGCTACGACCCGGACGTGCCGCTGGTGGTGCCCGAGGTGAACGCCGCGGCGGTCGACGACTTCAAGAAGAAGAACATCATCGCCAATCCGAACTGCTCGACGGCGCAGCTCGTCGTCGCGCTGAAGCCCCTGCACGAGCGCGCGACGATCAAGCGCGTCGTCGTCGCCACCTACCAGTCGGTGTCCGGCGCTGGCAAGGAGGCGATGGACGAGTTGTTCTCGCAGACGCGGGCGATCTTCTCGGCGGAGACGCCGGAAGCGCAGAAGTTCACCAAGCGCATCGCCTTCAACGTGATCCCGCACATCGACGTGTTCATGGAGGACGGGTTCACGAAGGAAGAATGGAAGATGACGACCGAGACCCGGAAGATCCTCGATCCGAAGATCGACCTGGTCGCGACCTGCGTGCGGGTGCCGGTCTTCATCGGCCATTCCGAAGCGGTGCACGTCGAGTTCGAGAAGCCGATCACGGCGGACGAGGCGCACGATCTCCTGCGCAACGCGCCGGGCATTCTCGTTGTCGACCGGCGCGAGAACGGCGGCTACATCACGCCGTATGAGTCCGTGGGCGAGGACGCGACCTACATCTCGCGCATCCGCGAGGACAAGACCGTGCCGCACGGGCTGGCGTTCTGGTGCGTGTCCGACAACCTGCGCAAGGGCGCGGCGTTGAACGCCATACAGATCGCCGAGTGCCTGCTCAACCGCAAGCTGCTCGCGCCGAAGCGCAAGGCGGCCTGAGCGGCCGCGTCAGGCGACGTTCAGCTCTTCAAAGCGCCTGCGGTTGCGGTCGAGCAGCGACAGCTGGCCGGTGGCGACGTCGAAGTAGGCGGCGTGGAGCGTCAGCTGCCGGCGTTCGACGCGTTCGCGCACGTAGGGGAACGTCATCAGGTTGTCGAGACCGGTGACGAGCGAGGCGTGCTCGAGGCGCGTGAGATATTTTTCCAGCGGCTCGTCGCCCCGCGCGCCGAGCTTCGCCGCGGCCGGCTTCACGAGCTCCATCCAGCGGCCGATGAAATCGCCCGGCGACAGCGGTTCCCCGGGATCGGCGTAGGCGCGGATGCCGCCGCAGCGTGCGTGACCGAGCAGCACGATGTGCTTCACGTGCAGCGCCTGCACGGCGAACTCGAGGGCGGAGGACACGGCGCGTTGCGCGCCGTCGGGCGTGTAGGGCGGCACGAGGTTCGCCACGTTGCGCACGACGAAGAGCTCGCCCGGGCTCGCGTCGAAGATGACCTCCGGAGAGACGCGGCTGTCGCAGCAGCCGATCACCATGGTTTCCGGGCTCTGCCCGCGATCGGCCAGGTCCACGAAACGCTGCTGCTCGGCGGGCAACCGATAAAAGCGGAATGCTCGATAGCCCTCGATCAGACGCTGTGGAAAATGCATCGCTCCCCCCGTTTCCGTTCGTCCGATAGAAAGGAGCGTGTTGTCCCGGTCAAGCAGGCTCATGCCGCCCCGCGGCATCGCGGGCGGCGGGCCGGGGAACCTTGGCAAGCGGGCAGGGCGGCGGCTAGGTTTTGCCGCATGGGGGCAGGATGGCAGCGAGCGCGGGCAATTTCTTCGAGGATTTTCACGTCGGGCAGGTGATCCGCCACCCGACGCCGCGGACGGTGACGGCCGGCGACGTGGCGCTCCATACCGCGCTCTACGGGTCCCGCACGGCGGTGCAGTCGTCGGACGAGTTCGCGCGCTCTCTCGGCTACCGGCGCGCGCCGGTCGACGATCTTCTCGTCTTCAACATCGTGTTCGGCAAGACGGTGCCGGACGTCTCGCTCAATGCGATCGCTAATCTCGGCTACGCCGCGGGTCGCCTGCTCGCGCCGGTCTATCCGGGCGACACGCTGCACGCGGTTTCGGAGGTGATCGGCCTGCGGGAAAACTCCGACCGCAAGGGCGGCGTGGTCTATGTGCGCTCGACCGGCATGAAGCAGGACGGCACCGAGGTCATTGACTACGTGCGCTGGGTGATGGTGCGCAAGCGCACCGACGAGCGCGATCTGCGGGAGCCGCACGTGCCGAAGCTGCCGTCGCATCTGCACGCGGATGCGCTGGGCGACGCCGTGCCGCCGCTCGACATCCGCGCCTATGATTTCGCGCTGGCCGGCAGCCCGCTCCGGTTCGAGGACTACGAGGTCGGCGCGCGCTTCGACCACGTGGACGGCGTCACCGTGGAAGAGGCGGAGCATCAGCTGGCGACGCGGCTCTACCAGAATCCGGCGCGGGTGCACTTCGACCAGTGGCGGGCGTCGTCGAGCCGCTTCAAGCGGCGGCTCATCTACGGCGGCCACGTCATTTCGGTCGCGCGGGCCCTGACGTTCAACGGCCTCGCGAACGCCTTCCATTTCGCCGGCATCAATTCGGGCCGGCATGTCGCCCCGCTGTTCGCCGGCGACACGGTGTTTGCCTGGAGCGAGGTCATCGACGCGCAGCCGATCACCGGGCGGAACGACGTCGGCGCATTGCGCCTGCGGACGGTGGCGACGAAGAACCTGCCCTGCACCGATTTTCCGTGGAAGCGCGGCGAGGAGTACGACCCGTCCGTCGTCCTCGACCTCGATTACTGGGCGCTCGTGCCGCGCTGAACGCCGGCGGCGCGGAACTGGCTGAAGAAACCCCACATCTCTTCGGCGGTGTCGATCGCGTGGCTGCGCTCGAGCAGGAACATCGACACGAACGTATCGCCGCGCCCGGCTTCGGCCGAGGGCGGCAGGTGTCCGCCGCCCGGAATCTTGTACAGCATCACCGAAGCATTGTTGCGGCAGATCGACCAGCGGCGGATCTCCACGTTGCCGGAACGGTCGAGGCTCGGCCGCGCGCTGTCGGCGTAGGCCATGCAGCCGGAAAGATCGGCGAAGAACTGCGCCGTGTCTGCCGCCGAGAGAATGCCGGAGCCGCCCATGGGCACGCCGAAATAGGGAATGATCGGATCGAAGGTGCCGTGGATCAGCATGGCGGGAAGCGGCCGGCGGGGATTGCAGGTCTGGCGGTATTGCTCGGGGACGGTCGCCGCCATCATGGCGACCGCAGCGAACAGCTCGGCGCGCTCGCAGGCGAGCCGCGCCGCCATGAAGCCGCCCATGGAGAGGCCGGCCATGTACACACGTTTGGGGTCGGCGATCCCCTCATTGACGAGGCGGCGGACCATCGCCGTGATGAACGCCACGTCGTCGCCCGGCGGCACGACATAGCCGAGCCGCATCATCGGCGGCCGCGCGTCGTCCCAGACGCGATTGATCCCCTCCGGATACGCCACCGCAAACTTCTCCCGGCGCGCGATGCGGTTGAGGCCGAGATCGCGCTCGAACTCGGCGGCGGATTGCACGGCGCCGTGCAGGGCGATGACGACCGGAACCGGCTTCGTCCGCAGGTCGGGGGGAACGTAGAGGCGGTAGCTGCGTTGCTCTCCGCTGACGACGATCTGGCGAACTTCGGTGGCCGCGGCGCGGCCGGCCGTCGCAACAAGGACGAGCGCGGCCAGCAGGAAAAACCAAACATTGCCGCCCGCCGGCGCGGTCAGGAGACCGCGCGAGCCTGCGCCGGTCAGTTGCATGCGTCCGGACCCTCCCCCGACTCGAACCAAGGTGGCGGCGCATCGCGACGATTTTGCGTCGCGTTCGCCGTGGTAGTTTAACAATTCCACATCGTTGTCGTCACCGTGGCATACCACGGAAGCGCAAGCGAGCCGCAATGTCGCAGCGGAGCGCTGCGCATTGCGCGTAATTTGCCGAGATGCGGCCATCGAATCATTGCGACCCGACGGGCTTTCCGCTACTCCAAAAGCCCGCCCAGGATCGCCCATGATCGAGCCGAAATCCCACGTCGAGCGGCCCCTTTCGCCGCATTTGCAGATTTATCGGCTGACCATCACGATGGTCATGTCGATCGTGCACCGCGCGACCGGCGCGGCGCTCTATGCCGGAACGATCCTGTTCGTCTGGTGGCTGTTCGCGGCGGGCAATCCGCGCCGGTTCGAGACCATCAATGCATTCCTCGGGTCGTGGTTCGGCCGCCTGATCCTGTTCGGCTACACGTGGGCGCTCTTGCACCACCTGCTCGGCGGCGTGCGCCATCTGATCTGGGACACCGGGCGCGGGATGGAGCCGGGCGAACGCGAATTCCTGGCCTGGGCGACGCTGATCGGCTCGGGGACGCTCACGGTCCTCGTCTGGCTGCTCGCGCTGATGCTGAGAGGTTGAACGATGCGCACGCTGCGCCACCGCGTCCGTGGACTGGGACCCGCGCATTCGGGCACCGGGCATTTCTGGCTGCAGCGCACGACCGCCATCGCCAATGCGGCGCTCGTGATCTATTTCGTGTTTCTGTTCGTCACGCTGGCCGGCCGCAGCCATGCCGCCGTGGTGGCGACGATCGGGCAGCCGGTGGTGGCGATCCTGCTGCTCGCCGCGATCCTTTCGATCGTAGTCCACATGCGCGTGGGCATGCAGGTCATCATCGAAGATTATGTGCATGGCGAAGCGGCGAAGGTCACGCTGCTGCTGGCAAACACATTCTTTGCGATTGCCGTCGGCCTGGCGGCGGCGTTCGCCGTGCTTCGGATCAGTTTCGGATTGTGAGCAATGGCAGGTAACGGCGGCAGCAAAAACGGCGCTCCGGCAATCAACGGCCGGGCCTATCCGATCACCGATCATACCTTCGACGTCGTCGTGGTGGGGGCGGGCGGCGCGGGCCTGCGGGCGGTGATCGGCTGCGCGGAAGCCGGCCTGCGCACGGCCTGCGTGAGCAAGGTGTTTCCGACCCGCTCGCATACGGTGGCGGCGCAGGGCGGCATCTCGGCGGCGCTCGGCAACATGGGCGAGGACGACTGGCGCTGGCACATGTACGACACCGTGAAGGGGTCGGACTGGCTCGGCGATCAGGACGCGATCGAATATCTCTGCCGCCATGCGCCGGCGGCGGTGGTCGAGCTCGAGCACTGGGGCGTGCCGTTCTCGCGCACCGAGGAAGGCAAGATCTATCAGCGGCCGTTCGGCGGCATGACCACGCACTTCGGCAAGGGCACCGCACAGCGTACCTGCGCCGCCGCCGACCGCACCGGCCACGCCATGCTGCATACGCTATACGGCCAGGCGCTGAAGCATGCGGCGAATTTCTTCGTCGAGTATTTCGCGCTCGACCTGATCATGGACGAGGACGGGCGCTGCCGCGGCGTGATCGCGCTCAATCTCGAAGACGGAACCGTGCACCGGTTCCGCGCGCACGTGACGGTCATCGCCACCGGCGGCTACGGCCGCATCTACTATTCCTGCACGGGCGCGCACACGCAGACGGGCGACGGCAACGGCATGGTGCTGCGCGCGGGGCTGCCGCTGCAGGACATGGAGTTCGTGCAGTTCCACCCGACCGGCATCTACGGCGCGGGCTGCCTCATCACCGAAGGGGTGCGGGGCGAGGGCGGCTATCTCGTCAATTCCGAGGGCGAGCGCTTCATGGAGCGCTATGCGCCGTCGGCCAAGGATCTCGCCTCGCGCGACGTGGTTTCCCGCTCGATGACCATCGAGATCCGCGAGGGGCGCGGCGTCGGCAAGAACAAGGACCACATCTACCTGCACCTCGATCATCTCGACCCGGCGGTGATCCACGAGCGGCTGCCGGGGATTTCCGAGAGCGCGCGCATTTTCGCCGACGTGGACGTGACGCGCGATCCGATCCCAGTGATCCCGACGGCGCACTACAACATGGGCGGGATTCCCTCGAATTATCACGGCGAGGCGCTGACCGCGGGGAACGGGCAGGGCGACAAGGTGGTGCCGGGCCTGATGGCGATCGGCGAGGCGGCGAGCGTGTCGGTGCACGGCGCCAACCGGCTCGGGTCGAATTCGCTGATCGATCTCGTAGTGTTCGGCCGCGCAGCGGCGCAGCGCTGCGCCGACATCATCACCGCCGGCGAGAAACACGCGGAGCTTCCGGCCGATGCCGCGGAGCTGGCGCTGGCGCGGCTCGACCGTTTCCGCTACGCGAACGGGTCGACGCCGACGGCGGAGCTCCGGGTGCGCATGCAGAAGGTGATGCAGGCGAACTGCGCGGTGTTCCGCACCGGCGAGGTGCTGCAGGAAGGCCACAAGCTCATTCACGATGTCCTTGCCGGCGCCTCGGACATCCGCATCACCGACCGCTCGCTGATCTGGAATTCCGACCTCGTGGAGGCGCTCGAATTCGACAACCTGATCGAGCAGGCGGTCGTCACCATGGATTCGGCGGCAAACCGCACGGAATCGCGCGGCGCGCACGCGCGCGAGGATTATCCGGAGCGCGACGACAAGAACTGGATGAAGCACACGCTCTCGTGGCTCGATCCGAAAGGCAACGTGAGGATCGACTACCGGCCGGTGCACACCTATACGCTCACCAACGAAGTGCAATACATCGAGCCGGTGAAGCGGGTTTACTGATCGGGGCGGGCCCGATCGCGCGACGGCAAAGAAACACACATCATGGTTCAGTTCACGCTTCCGAAGAACTCGAAGATCACCAAGGGCAAGACCTGGCCGGCGCCGGCGGGCGCCAAGCGCACGACGGAATTCCGCATCTATCGCTGGAATCCGGAGGACGGGCAGAACCCGCGGATCGACACCTATTTCGTCGACCGCGACGACTGCGGGCCGATGGTGCTCGACGCGATCATCTGGATCAAGAACAAGGTCGATTCGACGCTCACCTTCCGCCGCTCCTGCCGCGAGGGCGTATGCGGCTCGTGCGCCATGAACATCGACGGCCTGAACACGCTCGCGTGCACGCTGGCGATGGATGACGTGGCGGCGCCCATAAAAGTCTATCCGTTGCCGCATGCGGACGTGGTGAAGGACCTGGTGCCGGACCTGACGCTGTTCTACGAGCAATACGCGTCGATCGAGCCGTGGCTGCAGACCGACTCGCCGCCGCCGGAGCGCGAATGGCGGCAGAGCCACGAGGACCGGGCGAAGCTCGACGGGCTCTATGAATGCATCCTGTGCGCCTGCTGCACGACCTCGTGCCCGAGCTACTGGTGGAACGCCGACCGCTATCTCGGCCCGGCCGTGCTGCTGCAGGCGTACCGCTGGATCGTGGACTCGCGGGACGAGGGGACGGGCGACCGGCTCGACAACCTCGAGGATCCGTTCCGGCTCTATCGCTGCCACACGATCATGAACTGCTCGAAGACCTGCCCGAAGGGGCTGAATCCGGCGAAAGCGATCGCCGAGATCAAGAAGAAGATGGTCGAGCGGCAGGTCTGAGCCGGCAACCCCTGCATTGGCAGGAGGCGCCCATGAACGTCATCGACCACATGGGCTTGCAGACGAGCGACTATCAGCGCGCGCTCGCGTTCTACAGGCAGGCGCTCGCGCCGCTCGGAATCTCGCTGGTGATGCAGGTGACGGCCGAGCAATCGGGCGGCCGCTACGAGGGCGCGGGGTTCGGGCGGAACGGCAAGCCGTCGTTCTGGATCGGCAGCGGCAAGCAGGCGGCGCCCGGCCTGCACGTCGCCTTCGTGGCCGACAACCGGGCGGCGGTCGATGCATTCCACCGGGCGGCGCTCGCGGCGGGCGGCAAGGACAACGGCGCGCCGGGCCTGCGCCCGCATTATCACCCGAACTATTACGGCGCCTTCGTGCTCGATCCGGACGGGCACAATATCGAGGCGGTGTGTCACCGGCCCGAATGACGGCGGCCGGCGCCTTTCCGCCTGCGCAAAAGGCAAAGGTCGCGCATCAGAGCTGACGCGCGACCTTCCGGCAGATTCGGAGAATTTAGAGCAGCGCGGTCTCGCGCTTACTTCTTCGCCTTTCTCCGCTTACGACGCTTCGGTGCCGCTTTCGCTTTCGCCTTACGTTTCGCTCTCTTTGCCATAGTTCGCCTCTTTCAGATTGCTTTGCGCCGCGGATGCTGCGCTTCAGGATCGGCCAGCGCTGAAGAAGTCTTCATGGCGGCCGGTGGTGATGAGGTTGAAGAAGATGTCGGCATCAACGGCGAAGGACTCGGTAGCGTCGATGCATTTTTCGATGTCGAGCCCTTCGGTTTGATCCCGGACAGACCCACAGCAACGCATGGGGCCGTCGATGTTGGTACTTGACATCCGTTCCTCCGAATCAAGGAGCCGGCATGCGCAACATCGCGCAACAATGCACAAGTTGCCAAGCGAAATCGTAATTGTAACTTGACAAGTATTTCTTAACCGAGCGCTCGCGACTCGCTTTGCGCAAACTTTGCGTCGCAACACGCGCGTTCTTTGTCTCGGATCGTTGCACGCGCGCAAATTTCAGAGCGCAAATAAATTTTTCCGCTCAAGCGGTTACAACGGTCTGCGTTTGCGCGCCGGATACGGCGTGCGCTTGCACGCGTATGCGCGCGACATCGCTGCACGATTTGCGCGCGCATCGGATTCGTCATCCACAGGCACCGGATTTTTTCGGCGCGCGACACCGGTCGAGCGCCGTTCAGGGACAATTTTTGACAAAAGGACCGCCTTTTTGATTCGCGGAAGGTCGGTGCGAGCGGCAGTCCATGTCGGCGAACGAAGGCGGGTGTGTCGGCGATCGCGGTCGCGAGAAGATGCCCGCCGTCTCAGGCGGCGCGCAGCATCCGCGACTGCAGATCGAGGATCGCGTTGGCGATGCCGTGACCGTCGGCGATGAATTCGCGCACGACGGAGAGCGGCGTCGCTCCCGGATTGACGAGCTCGCCGACGACATCGTCCGCATGGAAGTGCAGGTGCGCGTCATGCTTCCGGGCGATCGCCTGCATGCGGTGATTTTCCGTAAGGCAATTCAAATGGATAGCGCGAATTCCGCAATTGCGAGCGGCGAGGATCATGCGCTCCATCAGATCGTTGCCGACGCCGTGACTCTGCCACTCGCGCTCGACGCTGAACGCGGCTTCCGCTTCGCGCGCGAACGGTTTGCCGTAGGGACGCAGCTCCGCCACCGCGCGCAACACGCCGTCGACGAAGTATCCGTGCACGACGGTGTCGGGCGTCAGCGCGCGGGATGCATATTGATCGATGAAATAGGTATTGACCGCCGAGCCGAAGCGGTAGCGCCGGCTCTCGGGATCGAGGCGCAGCAGGTGCTCGCGCAGCGCGGCGCTCTCGCCGAGCCAAAGCTTGCGGATCGTCCCGGACGGGTGGTCCGCCGGCGCAGCGGCATGGCCGCCGGCATTCGCGAACAAGGTCCTGTTTCGGTTCGAATCACTCATGGCCCACAGATAGGCGTCCTTTGTGCAAAACGCCCGTTATTTGGGCCTAACTTGCACATTGCTGCTATGCAGCATAGGCATGGCAAGGGCCAGGTTCGGGGCCTGTCTGCGCTTGCGCGACGCCTCGCCGCGTCCGGTTTCCGCGCTTTGCGTGCGAGGGACCGATTAACCACGTCGTGAAGAGGGCGCGCCTCGGCCGGTCCGTGTTCACTTAACCGGGAACGGCTATAGACGCGCCCGCACGGGGAAAGACGGCGATGTCGGCCATCGGCGAACGCTACGCTGCGCAGGTCGCGGCGGGCGAAATCGAACCGGACGCGGAGCAGACGCGGGTCGTTGCCCGGCTCGCGCGGCTGGAGGCTGCGCTCGCCGAATTCCATCCGCCGGCGAAATCCGGCGCGCTCGGGTGGCTGATGGCGCGGCGCCAGGCCGTGCCGCCGCGCGGGCTCTATCTCTGGGGCGACGTCGGCCGCGGCAAGACCATGCTGATGGATCTCTTTTTTGCGGCGGCGTCCGTCGCGCGCAAGCGGCGGGCGCATTTCCACGAGTTCATGGCCGACGTGCACGAGCGGGTGCGGCGCTTCCGCGAGCGGATCAAGTCCGGGGCGATCGTGGAGCAGGATGCGATCCGGCTCACCGCGAACGAGATCGCGGACGAGACGACGCTGCTCTGCTTCGACGAGTTTCATGTCACGGACATCGCCGACGCCATGATCCTCGGCCGGCTGTTCGAGCGGCTGTTCGAGCGGGGCATCGTGCTCGTCGCAACCTCGAACGTGCCGCCGGCGGAGCTCTATCGCGGCGGGCTGAACCGGGCGCTGTTCGTCCCGTTCATCCGCATGCTGCAGGAGCGGCTCGATATTATCCGCCTCGACGCCCGCACGGACTTTCGCCTGGAGAAGCTCAACGGCGTCGCGGTCTGGCATGCGCCGGCGAGCGAGCGCGCACGGCAGGCGGTCAACCACGCTTGGCATCGCCTCGCCGGCGCCGAGGGCGGTTCGCCGATCGAGCTGCCGATCAAGGGGCGGCACATTCATGTGCCGCGGGCGGGCGGGGGTGCCGCGCGCTTCCGCTATGCCGATCTCTGCATTGCGCCGCTTGGCGCCGCCGATTTCCTGCAGATCGCGCGCAGCTTCCATACGGTCGTGGTCGACGGGATTCCGGTCATGACCGGCCAGCACCGCAACGAGATCAAGCGGTTCATCCTGCTCATCGATACGCTCTACGACAACGCGGTGAAGCTCCTGGCCACGGCGGCGGCGGCGCCCGCCGCGCTCTACGAAGCCGACGACGGCAGCTTCGAGGCGTTCGAATTTCGCCGCACCGTGTCGCGGCTGATCGAGATGCAGTCGGCCGACTATCTCGCGCTGCCGCACGGCCGGCGGGATTCGCGGGCGTCCGACGACGTCACCGGGCTTGTGGAGACGTGAGCGGATGCTCCTGGCCGGTCTCCGCCAGGAATTGCGCGATCGCCGCTTGCGTTTCCTGCCCGCGGCCGAGCAGGAGGTGTCCGCCGCTCGCAAACACCGTGCGCCGGACGGCGGGGACCGCTTCGGCCCAGCGCTCGGCTTCATTGCAGTCCGCAAGCAGGTCGTCGCGCGCGCACAGCAGCAACACAGGCACCGTCAATTCGTGCAGGCGATAGCGGCCGGTCGCTTCGATCACCGCCCCGTCGTTGAGCATGCCGGGGAGGCGGCGCCGGAGCGGCATCACGGCCTCGATGATCGCGTCGATCTTGGCGCGCTCGGCCGCCGGCGCGGATTCATAGAGCGCGGGCTCGACGCCCACGAAGCGGACGACCATCGAATAGGCAAAGCGCTTGAGCATCCAGAAAGCGAGATCGGAGCCCTGCATGACGACGCCAAGCAGCAGCCGATTGCCCCAGGTGGGCTCGGCCGCGGGCCGCTCGGTGGAGAAGGCGGCGGGCGAGATCATGATCAGCGCGGCCGTGCGTTCCGGATAGGCACGCGCAAATGCGACGGCTGAGGGCGTGCCGGCGCAAATGCCGACGACCACCGCTCGCTTGACCGCAAGGGCGTCAAGCAGCGCCGCATGGGCGGCCGCCTGCCTTTCGGCGCTTGCATCGCCGGGCAAGGGCGTGCGGAGATAGCCGAAGCGCGACGGCGCAAGCAGGCGAAAGCCCGCCGGCAGTGCCTGGCCGGCGACCAGCAGCCCCTGGTCGAAACCGCCGCCGGCGCCGTGAAGAACGAGCAACGGCCGGCCCGCCGATGTGTCCGCGTATTCAACCGGGCCCGCCGTTGTGTCGGCGATTGCCGAACCGGTGGCGATGCCGCGTTCGGCGGCGGCAAGATCGATCCGATACCAGGCATAGAGGCCGCCGATGGCCGCCAGGAAGACGGCAAGCAGGACCGTGGCGGGGGACGAAGCGCGCAGATTCATGACCATCTCCGGCAGCGCGCGGCAAACTGAACCGGCCCGCAGGCACGGCGTTGACCGAGATCAACACCGCGGGCCGACCCGCGGGGCGGACGAACAGCGACCAAAGCGCAATCGCCCCGCGCCTTGAACGGGTGGGCCAAAAGGTCTAGTCAACCCGCCATCCATCCCGCCCGTTCCTCATTTCTCAAAACGTCAGAAAGCCATGGCTAGAGCCAAGATCGCACTCATCGGCGCCGGTCAGATCGGCGGCACGCTCGCACTTCTTGCCGGCATGAAACAACTCGGCGACGTCGTGCTGTTCGACATCGCGGAAGGCATTCCGCAGGGCAAGGCGCTCGACCTTGCCGAGGCGACGCCGGTCGAGGGCTTCGACGCCAAGTATTCCGGCACCCAGTCCTACGAGACGATCGAAGGGGCCGACGTGGTGATCGTCACCGCCGGCGTCCCGCGCAAACCCGGCATGAGCCGCGACGATCTCCTCAGCATCAACCTGAAGGTGATGGAGCAGGCCGGGGCGGGCATCAAGAAGTACGCGCCCAAGGCGTTCGTCATCTGCATCACCAACCCGCTCGACGCGATGGTGTGGGCGATCCAGAAGGCGTCCGGGTTGCCGAAGAACAAGGTGGTCGGCATGGCGGGCGTGCTCGATTCCGCCCGTTTCCGCTATTTCCTGGCGGACGAGTTCGCGGTTTCGGTCGAGGACGTGACGGCGTTCGTGCTCGGCGGCCACGGCGACACCATGGTGCCGCTCGTGCGCTACTCGACGGTCGCCGGCATTCCGCTGCCCGATCTCATCAAGATGGGCTGGTCGACCCAGGAGCGCATCGACGCGATCGTGCAACGCACGCGCGACGGCGGCGCGGAGATCGTCAACCTCTTGAAGACCGGCTCGGCCTTCTATGCGCCGGCTTCCTCGGCGATCGCGATGGCGGAGAGCTATCTCCTCGACAAGAAACGCGTGATGCCGTGCGCCACCTATCTCAACGGCGAGTACGGCGTGAAGGACCTGTACGTCGGCGCGCCGGTCGTGATCGGCGCCAAGGGCGTCGAGCGGATCGTCGAGATCGAGCTCGACCGCGCCGAGCGGGCGATGTTCGACAAGTCGGTCGCCGCGGTGCGGGGCCTCGTCGATGCCTGCCTCAAGATCGCGCCGGACCTTGGAAAATAGCCTTCCAGCAGTTCAGGAGCCGGAGCGTCCGTTGCCGTGCCGTCCCGCCTTCCCGGTCTCTGCAGCAGCTGTCCTGCACAAGGGTTGCCGCAAAAAACGCGGCGAAACATCTGGTATAATGTATATTTAATCTTGGCCAGCCAGCCCGGACGAGGATAAGTCTATGAATATCCACGAATATCAGGCGAAGCAGGTCCTGCGGGAGTTCGGCGTGCCGGTGCCGCGGGGGGAGCCCGCGTTCTCCGTGGATGAAGCCGAGGCGGCGGCAAAGAAGCTCGGCGGCCCAGTGTGGGTGGTGAAGGCGCAGATCCACGCGGGCGGGCGCGGCAAGGCCGGCGGCGTCAAGGTGGTGAAGTCGATCGACGACGTGAAGAAGGAAGCCAAGCGCCTGCTCGGCTCGACGCTCGTCACGCACCAGACGGGACCTGCCGGCAAGGAAGTGAACCGGCTCTATATCGAAGAGGGCGCGGCGATCGACCGCGAATTCTATCTCTCGCTCCTCGTCGACCGGGAAAGCTCGCGCGTCGCCTTCGTGGTCTCGACCGAAGGCGGCATGAACATCGAGGAAGTGGCGGCGGAGACGCCGGAGAAGATCCTCACCTTCTCGGTCGATCCGGTCGCCAATATCTGTCCCTTCCATGTGCGCAAGGTGGCGAAGGCGCTCGGTCTTCCCGAAGCGCAGCCGAAGCAGCTCTCCGCGCTCCTCACCAATCTCTACCGCGCGTTCACCGAGCGGGACATGAGCCTCCTCGAGATCAACCCGCTGATTCTCACGAAGAGCGGCGATCTCATCTGCCTCGACGCCAAGGTCTCGTTCGACGACAATGCGCTGTTCCGGCATCCGGAGTCGCTGAAGCTGCGCGACGAGACGGAGGAGGACCCGAAGGAGATCGAGGCGTCGAAGTACGATCTCAACTACATCACGCTCGACGGCTCGATCGGTTGCATGGTGAACGGCGCCGGTCTCGCCATGGCGACCATGGACATCATCAAGCTCTACGGCGAGGCGCCGGCGAACTTTTTGGACGTGGGCGGCGGCGCGACCAAGGAGAAGGTGGCGGCCGCGTTCAAGATCATTACCGCCGACCCGAACGTGAAGGGCATCCTCGTCAACATCTTCGGCGGCATCATGCGTTGCGACGTGATCGCCGAGGGCGTGGTCGCCGCGGTGCGGGAAGTCGGCCTCGAGGTGCCGCTCGTCGTGCGGCTCGAGGGCACGAACGTCGAGCTCGGCCGAAAGATCCTTTCCGACTCCGGCCTCGACGTGGTGCCGGCGATGGATCTCGACGATGCCGCGCAGAAGATCGTCAAGGCCGTGAAGGGGGCGCACTGATGTCGGTGCTGGTCGACAAGGACACCAAGGTCATCACCCAGGGCTTCACGGGGAAGAACGGCACGTTCCATTCGGAGCAGGCGATCAAGTACGGCACCAGGATGGTCGGCGGCGTGTCGCCGGGCAAAGGCGGCTCGACGCATCTCGGGCTGCCGGTGTTCGACACGGTCGCCGAAGCGCGCAAGGCGACCGGCTGCGACGCGACGGTGATCTATGTGCCGCCGGCGGGCGCGGCCGACGCCATCGCCGAGGCGATCGACGCGGAAATCCCGCTCATCGTCTGCATCACCGAGGGCATCCCGGTGGTCGACATGGTGAAGGTGAAGCGGTCGCTGTGCGGGTCGAAGTCGCGGCTGATCGGGCCGAACTGCCCGGGGGTGATCACGCCGGATGCCTGCAAGATCGGCATCATGCCGGGGCACATCCACCGGCGCGGCAAGGTGGGGATTGTCTCCCGCTCGGGCACGCTTACCTATGAGGCGGTCTTCCAGACCACGGCGGAAGGGCTTGGGCAGAGCACCTGCGTCGGCATCGGCGGCGATCCGGTGAAGGGGACCGAGTTCGTTGACGTGTTGGAAATGTTCCTCGCCGACAAGGAGACCGAGGCGATCATCATGATCGGCGAAATCGGCGGGTCGGCAGAGGAAGATGCTGCACAGTTTTTGCGCGACGAGGCGAAGCGGGGCCGCAGCAAGCCGGCGGTCGGCTTCATTGCGGGGCGGACGGCTCCTCCCGGCCGCCGCATGGGTCATGCGGGCGCCATCATTTCGGGCGGAAAAGGGGGCGCGGAGTCGAAGATCGCCGCCATGGAGGCGGCCGGCATCCGCGTGTCGGCATCGCCGGCACGACTGGGTAAGACACTCGTCGAGGTTCTAAAAGGCTGATAAGAACGGCATTCTTCGACGACGCCGACCAGCGCGAATCACGCGGCCGAAACCGGCCGACGCCATCGAGGTTCGCTGACCGCAACCACGTGAACCGGACGTCCCTGCGGGGATGCAGCCATGGCCAGAGAGAGCAAGAACGAAATCTTTTTGCGTACGTCCTTCCTGCACGGCGCCAATGCCGCCTATCTCGAAGATCTGCAGGCGCGGTTTGAACAGGATCCCAATTCGGTCGACGCCGAGTGGCAGGCGTTTTTCGCGGGCCTGAAGGAAGACCGCGGCGACGTGCTGAAAAGCGCGCGCGGCGCCTCGTGGAAGCAGCCGCACTGGCCGGTGCCGCTGAACGGCGAGCTGGTCGCGGCGCTCGACGGCAACTGGATTCAGGTCGAGAAGGGCGTCGGCGAGAAGATCCAGGCGAAGGCGCAGAAGGCGGGCGTCGACCTGTCGGCGGCCGACGTCATGCAGGCGACGCGCGATTCCGTGCGCGCGCTGATGATGATCCGCGCCTACCGGGCGCGCGGCCATCTGGAAGCCAAGCTCGATCCGCTGGAGCTCGAGCCGACCGTCGTCCATGACGAGCTCAATCCGAAGTCCTACGGCTTCGAGGAGGGCGATCTCGATCGCAGGATCTTCATCGACCACGTGCTCGGGCTCGAGTTCGCGACCGTGCGCGAGATGCTGGCAATCCTGCGCCGCACCTACTGCCAGACGATCGGCGTCGAGTTCATGCACATCTCCTCGCCGGACGAAAAGGCGTGGCTGCAGGAGCGCATCGAAGGTCCCGACAAGGAGATCTCCTTCACGCGCGAGGGCAAGCGCGCGATCCTGAACAAGCTCGTCGAGGCGGAAGGCTTCGAGAAGTTCTGCGACGTGCGCTTCACCGGCACCAAGCGGTTCGGGCTCGACGGCGCCGAGGCGATGGTGCCGGCGCTCGAACAGATCATCAAGCGCGGCGGCGCGCTCGGCGTGCGCGAGATCGTGCTCGGCATGGCGCACCGCGGGCGGCTCAACGTGCTCGCGCAGGTGATGGGCAAGCCGCACCGGGCGATCTTCCACGAGTTCAAAGGCGGCTCGGCGACGCCGGACGAGGTCGAAGGCTCCGGCGACGTGAAGTACCATCTCGGCGCGTCGTCCGACCGCGAGTTCGACGGCAATCGCGTGCACCTGTCGCTCACGGCGAACCCCTCGCATCTCGAGATCGTCAATCCGGTGGTGCTCGGCAAGGCGCGCGCAAAGCAGGACCAGCTCGCCAACCAGCCGCGCCACGACATCGTGCCGCTCGACCAGCGCGCCCGCGTGATCCCGCTGCTGATCCACGGCGACGCCGCCTTCGCGGGACAGGGCGTGGTGGCGGAATGCTTCGGGCTCTCCGGCCTGCGCGGGCATCGCGTCGCGGGCTCGCTGCACTTCATCATCAACAACCAGATCGGCTTCACGACCAACCCGCGTTACGCGCGCTCGTCTCCCTACCCGTCGGACGTCGCCAAGATGATCGAGGCGCCGATCCTGCACGTGAACGGCGACGATCCGGAAGCGGTGGTGTTCTGCGCCAAGGTCGCGACCGAGTTCCGCCAGCGCTTCCACAAGCCGGTCGTTATCGACATGTTCTGCTACCGGCGGTACGGCCACAACGAGGGCGACGAGCCGTCGTTCACGCAGCCGCTGATGTATAAGAAGATCCGCTCGCATCCGTCGACGCTCGAGCTCTACGGCAAGAAGCTCGAGCAGGAGGGCGTGGTCGAGGCCGGCGAGGTCGACAAGATGCGGGCCGACTGGCGCGCGCACCTCGACGCCGAGTTCGAGGCGGTCCAGAGCTACCGGCCGAACAAGGCCGACTGGCTCGACGGCCGCTGGGCCCGCATGAAGGCGCAGAAGGAGATCGACGATCCGCGGCGCGGCATCACCGGCGTCGCCATCGAAACGCTGCAGGAGATCGGACGGAAGATCACGGAAGTGCCGGCGGGCTACAACGCCCACCGCACCATCGTCCGCTTCCTGGAGAACCGCCGCAAGTCCATTCTGGAGGACACCGGGATCGACTGGGCGACCGGCGAGGCGCTCGCCTTCTGCACGCTCCTGCTCGACGGTCATCCGGTGCGGCTGTCCGGCCAGGATTCGGAGCGCGGCACCTTCTCGCAGCGGCATTCGGTGCTGCACGACCAGAACACGGACGAGCGCTACACGCCGTTCAACCATATCCGCGACGGACAGGCGCGCTACGAGGTCATCAACTCGATGCTCTCGGAAGAGGCGGTGCTCGGCTTCGAGTACGGCTATTCGCTGGCCGAGCCCGACGCGCTGACGCTGTGGGAAGCGCAGTTCGGCGACTTCGTGAACGGCGCGCAGGTGGTGATCGACCAGTTCATCGTGTCGGGCGAGCGCAAGTGGCTGCGCATGTCGGGCCTCGTGATGCTCTTGCCGCACGGCTACGAGGGACAGGGGCCGGAGCACTCGTCGGCGCGGCTCGAACGGTTCCTGCAATTGTGCGGCGAGGACAATATGCAGGTCGCGAACTGCACGACGCCGGCCAACTATTTCCACATCCTGCGGCGGCAGATGAAGCGCGACTTCCGCAAGCCGCTGATCCTGATGACGCCGAAGTCGCTGCTGCGCCACAAGCGGGCGGTGTCGAAGATCGGCGAGCTCGGGCCGGACACCACGTTCCACCGGATTCTGTGGGACGACGCGCAGCTGCATCCGAACGGCGGGGTGAAGCTCGTCGCCGACGAGAAGATCCGCCGCGTCGTGCTGTGCTCGGGCAAGGTCTATTACGACCTGCTCGAGGAGCGCGAGAAGCGCGGCGTCGACGACATCTACCTCATGCGGATCGAGCAGCTCTACCCGTTCCCGCTGAAGACGCTGGTTGCCGAGCTTTCGCGCTTCAAGCAGGCGGAGCTCATCTGGTGCCAGGAGGAGCCGCGCAACCAGGGCGCCTGGGCGTTCGTGCAGCCCTATCTGGAATGGGTGCTCGAGCAGACGGGTGGCGTCAGCAAGCGGGCGCGCTACGTCGGCCGGCCGGCTTCGGCGGCGACGGCGACCGGGCTCATGTCGAGCCACCTGAAGCAACTCAAAGCCTTCCTCGACGAGGCGCTGGCCTGAACGGCCGGACGAGCGGAGACTGAAACGATGGCGACCGAAATCCGGGTTCCGACACTCGGCGAGTCCGTGACGGAGGCGACGATCGCGCGCTGGTTCAAGAAGGCGGGCGATGCGGTGGCCGCCGACGAGCCGCTGGTGGAGCTTGAGACGGACAAGGTGACGGTCGAGGTGCCGGCGCCCGCGGCCGGTGTCTTGGAGGAAATCCGCGTCAAGGACGGCGAGACGGTCGGCGTCGGCGCCGTGCTCGGCTCGATCAAGGAAGGTGCCGGCGGCGCCAAGGCCGCGCCGGCCAAGGCGGCACCGGCGCCCGCCAAAGCAGAAGCGCCGAAGCCCGCACTGGCCCCGGCCGCAGCGCCTGCCGCCGCGCGCCCGGCCGATCTTCCGCTCATGCCGTCGGTGCGGCGGCTCGCGGCGGAATCGGGCGTCTCACCGGCCGGTGTCCCCGGCAGCGGCAAGGACGGCCGCGTGACCAAGGGCGACATGCTGGCGGCGATTGCCGGTGCGGCAAAGCCCGCGCCTGCGCCCGCTGTTGCGCGCGCGCCGTCGCCCGCGCCGGACGCCGCGCGTGAGGAACGCGTGCGCATGACGCGGCTCAGGCAGACCATCGCCACGCGCCTCAAGGAAGCGCAGAACACGGCGGCGATGCTCACCACGTTCAACGACGTGGACATGAGCGCGGTCATGCACATGCGCTCGCAATACAAGGAGCCGTTCGAGAAGAAGCACGGCGTCAAGCTCGGATTCATGGGCTTCTTCGTGAAGGCGGTGATCGCTGCGCTGAAGGAAATCCCCGCGGTGAACGCGGAGATCGACGGCGAGGATCTCGTCTACAAGAATTATTACCATGTCGGCGTCGCGGTCGGCACCGAGCGCGGACTGGTGGTGCCGGTGGTGCGCGACGCCGACCAGATCTCCATCGCCGAGATCGAGAAGAAGATCGCCGATTCCGCCAAGCGCGCGCGCGAGGGCAAGCTTTCGATCGACGAGATGCAGGGCGGCACCTTCACGATCACCAACGGCGGCATCTACGGATCGCTGCTGTCGACGCCGATCCTGAACGCGCCGCAGTCGGGCATCCTCGGCATGCACCGCATCGAGGAGCGGCCGGTGGCGGTGAAGGGGCAGGTGGTGATCAAGCCGATGATGTACCTCGCGCTGTCCTATGACCACCGCATCGTCGACGGCCGCGAGGCTGTGACGTTCCTGGTGCGGGTGAAAGAGAATCTGGAAGACCCGGCGCGGCTGGTGCTGGATTTGTGATTCTTCCCCTCTCCCCGTTTACGGGGAGAGGGTGCCGAGCGAGCGACAGCGAGCGAGGCGGGAGAGGGGCCTTCGCGGCTTTCCATGCCCCTCTCCCGGCTCGCATCTCACGTCGTTCGATGCTCGCCACCCTCTCCCCGCAAGCGGGGAGAGGGGAAAGTCTGACGGAGCATTGTTATGGCCTACGACCTTGTCGTGATCGGCACCGGACCCGGCGGCTATGTGTGCGCGATCCGCGCGGCGCAGCTCGGGATGAAAGTCGCCGTGGTCGAGAAGGACAAGACCTTCGGCGGGACGTGCCTCAACGTCGGCTGCATCCCGTCGAAGGCGCTGCTCTACGCCTCGCATCTCTTCGAGGACGCGGGCCACGCGTTCGCCGGCATGGGCATCGGCGTGTCGAAGCCGAAACTCGATCTCGCGCAGATGATGAAGTTCAAGGACGAGGGCGTCGACGGCAACGTCAAGGGCGTCGATTTCCTGTTCCGCAAGAACAAGATCGACGCGTTCCGCGGCAAGGGCCGCATCGCGGCGCCGGGCAAAGTGGAAGTTGCGACCGGCAACGGCAAGAACGAGACGATCGAAACGAAGGCGATCGTGATCGCCACCGGCTCCGACGTGGCGCGGCTCTCCGGCATCGAGATCGACGAGAAGCGGGTGGTGTCGTCCACCGGCGCGCTGGCGCTGCCGAAGGTGCCGGAGCGGCTCCTGGTGGTCGGCGCGGGCGTGATCGGGCTCGAGCTCGGCTCGGTGTGGCGGCGGCTCGGCGCGAAGGTCGAGGTGGTGGAATTCCTCGACCGCATCCTGCCGGGCATGGATGGCGAGATCGCGCGGCAGTTCCAGCGCGTCCAGGAGAAGCAGGGGATCAAGTTCCGCCTCGGCGCCAAGATCACCGGCATCGACGGCAAGGGCAAGACGCTGAAGGCGTCGGTCGAGCCTGCGAACGGCGGCAAGGCGGAGACGCTCGAAGCCGACGCCGTGCTCGTCGCCATCGGCCGCGTGCCCTACACGGACGGGCTCGGGCTCGCGGAAGCGGGCGTTGCGCTCGACAACAGGAAGCGCGTCGTGGTCGACGCGCACTACCAGACGAACGTGGCGGGCATCTTCGCCATCGGCGACGTGATCGCGGGGCCGATGCTCGCGCACAAGGCGGAGGACGAGGGCGTCGCGGTCGCGGAAATCCTCGCGGGCCACGCGGGCCACGTGAACTACGACGCGATCCCGAACGTGATCTACACCTTCCCCGAGGTGGCGTCGGTCGGCAAGACCGAGGAAGAACTGAAGGCCGCGGGCATCCAGTACCGCGCCGGCAAGTTCCCGTTCACCGCGAACGGCCGCGCCAAGGTCAACCGGACGACCGAGGGCTTCGTGAAGATTCTTGCAGACGCAGAGACCGACCGCGTCTATGGCGTGCACATCATCGGCGCGGACGCCGGCACGCTGATCGGCGAGGTGACGCTCGCGATCGAGATCGGCGCTTCGGCCGAGGACATCGCGCGCACCTGCCACGCGCATCCGACGACGTCGGAGGCGGTGAAGGAAGCCGCGCTCGCCGTCGACGGACGGCCGATTCACATGTGATCAAAATAAGGCCCGGGGCGTTTGCCCCGGGCCGAACAGGCTTCTGGCAGCTCAGTTCTGCGCCGGCTTCGAGATCGGCGCTTCCGCCGTCGTCGTCGGCTTGGACATGTCGACCGACTTGGCGCCCGGGCAGGCATAGGCCGCACCGGCAAACGCCACGAAGGCCGTTGCTGCAAGAATCGTCGTCAGCTTGCGCATCGGATCGTCTCCTGTTGCAGCAGAAGCGGCACATACCGCTTTGCCGATGAAAGTCTAACCGCGCGTGGCGACCGGCAGAAGGCTGGATGGACGTTCGTAACGGAAACGTGTTTCAGCCGCGGGCGCGGGGGTGCGCCGCGCGATAGGCCTCGATCAAACTGGTGGCATCGACGGCGGTGTAGATCTGCGTCGTCGCGAGCGAGGCGTGGCCGAGCAGTTCCTGGATCGAGCGCAGGTCGCCGCCGCGGGCGAGCAGGTGCGTGGCGAAGGAATGGCGCAGCGCGTGTGGCGTCGCCGTGTCGGGCAGGCCGAGCGCGCCGCGCAGGCGCTCCATGGCAAGCTGCACCACGCGCGGCGAGAGCGGGCCGCCCTTCTCGCCGCGGAAGAGCGGGCCGTCCGATACGAGATCGAACGGGCAGAGCGAGATGTATTCGGCGATCGCCTGCGCCACCTGCGGCAGCACCGGCACCATGCGCTTCTTCGCGCCCTTGCCGAGCACGGTGATGGTGTCGCCGGAGCCGGGCGCCGGCGCGTCGCGGCGCTTGAGGCCGAGCGCTTCGGAGATGCGCAGACCCGAGCCGTAGAGGAGCGCCAGCACCGCCGCGTCGCGCGCGAGCACCCAGGGCGCGCGTTCCTCGCCGGCGCGGCTTGCGGGATCGGCGACGTTGCGGGCGGCGGAAACGGAAAGCGGCTTCGGTAGCGTGCGTGCGATCTTCGGCGCGCGCACGGCGGCGAGCGCCGCCACCTTGCCGCTGCCCTCGCGCTCGAGAAAGCGCGCGAAGGAGCGGGCGGCGGCGAGCGAGCGTATCAGCGTGCGCGGCTCGATGCCATTGCTGCGGCGCTCCGCGAGATAGGCGCGCACGTCGGCGGGCTCGAGGCGGGAGAGACCGGCGAGCTTCGGCCTGCCGCCGAGATGCTCGGCGAGGAAGCCGAGGAAGCCCGCGACGTCGCGGCCGTAGGCTTCGAGCGTCTTCGGCGAGAGCCGGCGCTCGTGGGCGATGAAGCCGAGCCAGCGGCGCGCCTCGGCGGCGACATCCTTTGCCGCGACTGCGGCGATCGACGCCGCTGCGATCGTGAGCGGATCGTGGTCCTTGTCGTCCTTTGCCGCTTCTCTTGACATGGCAGGCAGGATGTCAGCCGATCCTTTCGGAACGATTGATTCCGGAGCCGCAGCGCATGACCGAGCGCACCGTCGATGTTCTCGTGCCGGTGGCGGTCGATGCGCCCTATACCTACCGCATTCCCGAAGGCTTGGCGCTCTTGCCGGGCGCGATCGTGGCCGCGCCCCTCGGGAACCGGCGGGTGATCGGCTGCGTGTGGCCGGCGGGCCGGGCGCGGGTGCCGGCGGGCGCGAGGCTCAAGGCGGTCTCCGCGCCGCTCGACGTGCCGCCGTTCCCGGCGGAATTCGTGCGCTTCATCGACTGGGTCGCCGACTACACGCTCGCCCCGCGCGGCATGGTGCTGCGCATGGCGCTGCGCTTCGACGAGCGCGGGGAAGCGGCGCGCGTCGGCGTGCGGATCGCAGGCGGGGTGCCGAAGCGCAAGACCGCCGCCCGCGAGCGCGTGCTCGCGCTCATGGCCGACGGGCTCGTACGCGCGAAGGCCGACGCCGCGCGCGAAGCGGGGGTCACGCCCACGGTGATCTCGGGTCTTGTCGACGAAGGTGCCTTGGAGATCGTGGAACTGCCGCCGGAGCCGGTGGCGCGGCCGCCCGATCCCGATTACGCGCAGCCGGAATTGACGGAAGCGCAGGCAAGTGCTGCGAGCACCTTGCGCGAAGCGGCCGCCGCTGGCGGCTTTTCCGTACATCTCCTCGACGGTGTCACCGGCTCGGGCAAGACCGAGGTCTATTTCGAAGCCGTCGCCGAGGCGATCCGGCGCGGCAGGCAGGCGCTCATTCTCCTGCCGGAAATCGCGCTGACCACGGCATTTCTCGACCGCTTCGCAGAACGTTTCGGCGTGCGGCCGGCGGAATGGCATTCGCAGGTGTCGCCGCGCAAACGGGCGCGGACGTGGGAGGCGGTGGCGAAGGGCGAGGTCGCCGTGGTCGCCGGCGCGCGCTCGGCGCTGTTCCTGCCGTTCCAGCGGCTCGGCCTCATCGTGGTCGATGAGGAGCACGATCCCGCCTACAAGCAGGAAGACGGCGTGCACTATCACGCGCGCGACATGGCGGTGGTGCGCGGCTCGCTCGCCGGCTTGCCCGTCGTGCTGTCGTCGGCGACGCCGTCGATCGAAACCGAAGTCAATGCGCGGCGCGGGCGCTACCAGCGGCTCGAATTGCCGGAGCGGTTCAGCGGCAGCGCCGTGCCGCCGCTTGAGGCCATCGATCTGCGCACGGAAGGCCCGCCGCGCGGGCGCTGGATCGCGCCGCGGCTGGAAGCGGCCGTGCGGGAAACGCTCGCGCGCGGCGAGCAGGCGCTGCTGTTCCTCAACCGGCGCGGCTACGCGCCGCTCACGCTCTGCCGCACCTGCGGGCACCGGATGCGCTGCCCGAACTGCGAGGCGTGGCTCGTGGAGCACCGCTACCGGCAGCAGCTCAGCTGCCACCATTGCGGCTTCACCATGCCGCCGCCGGCGGCCTGCCCGAAATGCGAGACGAAAGATTCCTTCGTCGCGTGCGGGCCGGGCGTCGAGCGGCTGGAAGAAGAAGCGCGCAAGCTCTTCCCCGAGGCGCGCACGCAGGTGCTGTCGAGCGACCTGTCCGGCGGCGTCGAGCGGCTGCAGGCGGAGCTTGCGGCGATCACGCGCGGCGAGGTGGACATCGTGATCGGCACCCAGCTCGTCGCCAAGGGCCATCACTTTCCGTCGCTGGCGCTCGTGGGCGTCGTGGACGCCGATCTCGGGCTCGGCTACGGCGACCCGCGCGCGGCGGAGCGCACGTTCCAGCTCCTGCATCAGGTGGTGGGCCGCGCGGGCCGCGAGGCGGCGGCGGGGCGCGGGCTCCTGCAGACGCACCAGCCGGAGCATCCGGTGATGCAGGCGCTGATTGCGGGCGACCGCAACGCCTTCTACAGCCGGGAAATCGCCGAGCGCGAGGAGGCGGGCCTGCCGCCGTTCTTCCGGCTCGCGAGCCTGATCGTTTCCGCGAAGGACGGCCCGGCGGCGGAGGGCCATGCGCGGCGGCTTGCGGCCACGGCCCCCCGCAATGAAGAGGTGCGCATCCTCGGGCCGGCGGAAGCACCGCTTGCGCTCGTGCGCGGGCGGCGGCGCTGGCGGTTGCTCGCCAAATCTCCGCGCAATTTCGACCTTTCCGGCTACCTGCGCGCCTGGCTCGCGGCCGGCCCGAAGGTGACGGGAAGCCTGCAGGTGACGGTCGACGTGGACCCGCAAAGCTTCCTGTAATTGCCTGAAAAATCGGCGCGGCCGCCAGTTGGTCGCACCCTTGAAAACCCGCGTCCCGCAGGGCTTTTCGCCATCTTTTCCGGCATTCTCCGTGTTGCGCCACGGAAACGGCTATGTTACGAACCGCGCGCTTTCGGGGGGCGCGAGGAAGCGCGCGTCCTTCTCCAAAACGACCGTCCGTACGGCATAACCGGGCCTCCGCCGCGGGCGACGCGTGGAGCCAACCCTCAGGGAAGAATCGTGGCCGACGAACCGATCGTCTCCGGCATGGCGGGCCGTTATGCAACCGCCCTGTTCGAGCTGGCACTCGAAGAGCGCGCGCTCGACTCCGTGAAATCCGACCTCGACCGGTTCGACGAATTGCTGGAAGGCAGCGCCGACCTCGTGCGGCTCGTGCGCAGTCCGGTGTTCGGCGCCGAAGAGCAGGAAAAGGCGCTCGCGGCGATCCTCGACAAGGCGAAGATCGGCGGGCTCGCCGGCAAGTTCCTGCGGCTGATCACGCAGAAGCGGCGGCTGTTCGCCGTGCGCGAGATGATCCGCGCCTTTCGCGCGCTTGTTTCCAAGCACAAGGGTGAGACCCGCGCCGAGGTCGTGGTCGCCGAGCCGCTCAAGGACGCGCATCTCGAAGCGCTGAAGGCGGCGATCGCCGAGACCGCCGGCAAGAACGTGCAGCTCGACGTGAAAATCGATCCCTCGATCCTCGGCGGCCTCAAGGTCAAGCTCGGCAGCCGCATGGTCGACGCATCCCTGAAGACCAAACTCAATTCGATCCGCCTAGCGATGAAAGAGGCACGGTGATGGATATCCGCGCCGCGGAAATCTCCGCGATCCTGAAGGACCAGATCAAGAACTTCGGCGAAGAGGCCGAGGTCACCGAAATCGGGCAGGTGCTGTCGGTCGGCGACGGCATCGCCCGCGTGTTCGGCCTCGACAACGTGCAGGCCGGCGAGCTCGTCGAGTTCGAGAACGGCGTCAAGGGCATGGCCCTCAACCTCGAAATCGACAATGTCGGCATCGTGATCTTCGGCTCCGACCGCGAGATCATGGAAGGTCAGACGGTCAAGCGCACGCGCGCGATCGTCGACGTGCCGGTCGGCAAGGAACTGCTCGGCCGCGTGGTCGACGCGCTCGGCGAGCCGATCGACGGCAAGGGCCCGATCAAGGCGAAGGAGCGCCGCCGCGTCGACGTGAAGGCGCCCGGCATCATCCCGCGGAAATCCGTGCACGAGCCGATGGCCACCGGCCTCAAGGCGATCGACGCGCTGATCCCGATCGGCCGCGGCCAGCGCGAACTGATCATCGGCGACCGGCAGACCGGCAAGACCGCGGTCGCGCTCGACACGATCCTGAACCAGAAGCCGCTCAACGCTTCCGGCGACGAAAAGATCAAACTCTACTGCGTTTACGTCGCGGTCGGGCAGAAGCGCTCGACGGTCGCGCAGTTCGTGAAGGTGCTGGAGGAGCAGGGCGCGCTCGAATACTCGATCGTGATCGCGGCAACCGCCTCCGACCCGGCGCCGATGCAGTTCCTGGCGCCGTTCGCCGGCTGCGCCATGGGCGAGTTCTTCCGCGACAACGGCATGCATGCCGTGATCGTCTATGACGATCTCTCCAAGCAGGCCGTGGCCTACCGCCAGATGTCGCTCTTGCTCCGCCGTCCGCCCGGACGCGAAGCGTATCCGGGCGACGTGTTCTACCTGCACTCGCGGCTCTTGGAGCGCGCGGCGAAGCTGAACGACGACAACGGGGCGGGCTCGCTCACGGCGCTGCCGGTGATCGAGACGCAGGCGAACGACGTGTCGGCCTACATCCCGACCAACGTCATTTCCATCACCGACGGGCAAATCTTTCTGGAGACGGACCTGTTCTATCAGGGCATCCGTCCGGCGGTGAATGTCGGCCTCTCGGTGTCGCGCGTCGGCTCCTCGGCGCAGACCAAGGCGATGAAGAAGGTCGCCGGCCGCATCAAGGGCGAGCTTGCGCAGTACCGCGAAATGGCGGCGTTCGCGCAGTTCGGCTCCGACCTCGACGCCACGACCCAGCGCCTGCTCAACCGCGGCGCGCGGCTCACCGAGCTCCTCAAGCAGGCGCAGTTCTCGCCGCTGAAGATGGAGGAGCAGGTGGTGGTGATCTGGGCCGGCACTAACGGTTTCCTCGATCCGCTGCCGCTGAACCGGATCAAGGCGTTCGAGGAAGGGCTGCTCGCGCACTTCCGCTCCAAGCACGCCGACGTGCTGGAGGCGATCCGCAAGTCGGGCGACCTCAGCGACGACACGGCGGGCAAGGTCAAGGCGGCGGTGGAAGCCTTCGCCAAGTCGTTCGCCTGATTTTCGAGGCGTCATGGCCGGGCTTGTCCCGGCCATCCACGCCTTGAAGCAGAAAAAGAAGACGTGGATGCCCGCGACAAGCGCGGGCATGACGGGAAAAGGGAAAGGCCGGTTTCGGCTGCGACGGTAAGATCGAATGGCCAGTCTGAAGGAATTGCGCAACCGCATCGCCTCGGTGAAGGCGACGCAGAAGATCACCAAGGCGATGCAGATGGTCGCCGCGGCGAAGCTCAGGCGCGCGCAGGCGGCCGCGGAATCCGCGCGGCCCTATGCCGAGCGGATGGAGCGGATGCTCGGTAATATCGCGGCGAGCGTCACGCCGACGCCGGAATCGCCGAAGCTGCTCGTCGGCACCGGCAAGAGCGACGTGCATCTCCTGCTTGTCTGCACCGCCGAGCGTGGGCTTTGCGGCGCGTTCAACTCGCAGATCGTCCGCCTCGCCCGCGAGCGGGCGAACGCGCTGCAGGCCGAGGGCAAGACGGTCAAGTTCCTGTGCGTCGGCCGCAAGGGCTTCGAGCAACTGCGGCGCCAGTACGAGAAGCAGATTCTCGAAGTGGTGGACCTGCGCGCCGCGCGCACGCTCGGCTACGAGCACGCGGCCGACATCGCGCAGAAGGTCGTCGCGCGCTTCGAGGCCGGCGAGTTCGACATCTGCACGCTGTTCTATTCGCGCTTCAAGTCGGTGATCTCGCAGATTCCGACGGCACAGCAGATCATTCCGCCGGTGTTCGAGCAGAAGGACACGGGCAGCGGCGGCGCGGTCTATGAGTACGAGCCGGACGAGGAAGAGATTCTCGGCGAGCTGCTGCCGCGCAATCTGGCGACGCAAGTCTTCCGCGCGCTGCTGGAGAACGCCGCGAGCGAGCAAGGCGCGCGCATGAGCGCCATGGACAACGCCACGCGCAACGCCGGCGACATGATCCGCAGACAAACGATCATTTACAACCGCACCCGTCAGGCGATGATCACCAAGGAACTGATCGAGATCATCTCCGGCGCGGAAGCGCTCTAATCGGGCACGAGGACTGAGATGGCTGTAGCAAACAAGGTTGGACACGTCACACAGGTGATCGGCGCCGTCGTCGACGTGCAGTTCGAAGGCGGACTGCCGGAGATCCTGAACGCGCTGGAAACGAAGAACCAGGGCCAGCGGCTGGTGCTGGAGGTGGCGCAGCATCTCGGCGAATCGACCGTGCGCACGATCGCGATGGACTCCACCGAAGGTCTGGTGCGCGGGCAGGAAGTCACCGACAGCGGCCAGCCGATCGCGGTGCCGGTCGGCGACGAAACGCTCGGCCGCATCATCAACGTGATCGGCGAGGCGGTGGACGAGGCGGGGCCGGTCAAGACCGCGAAGAAGCGGGCGATCCACCAGCCGGCGCCGTCCTACACCGACCAGTCGACGGAAGCGGAAATTCTCGTCACCGGCATCAAGGTCGTCGACCTGCTCGCGCCCTACGCCAAGGGCGGCAAGATCGGCCTGTTCGGCGGCGCCGGCGTCGGCAAGACCGTGCTGATCATGGAACTCATCAACAACGTCGCCAAGGCGCACGGCGGCTACTCGGTGTTCGCCGGCGTCGGCGAGCGCACGCGCGAGGGCAACGACCTCTATCACGAGATGATCGAATCGGGCGTGAACAAGGACCCGAAGAAGCACAACGGCTCGGCCGCGGGCTCGAAATGCGCGCTCGTGTACGGGCAGATGAACGAGCCGCCGGGCGCCCGCGCCCGCGTCGGCCTCACCGGCCTCACGGTCGCCGAGCATTTCCGCGACGAGGGCCAGGACGTGCTGTTCTTCGTCGACAACATCTTCCGCTTCACGCAGGCGGGCTCGGAAGTGTCGGCGCTGCTCGGCCGCATTCCTTCGGCGGTGGGCTATCAGCCGACGCTCGCGACCGACATGGGCGCGCTGCAGGAGCGCATCACCACGACGCAGAAGGGCTCGATCACCTCGGTGCAGGCCATTTACGTTCCGGCCGACGACCTGACTGACCCGGCGCCGGCGACCTCGTTCGCGCATCTCGACGCCACCACGGTGCTGTCGCGCGGCATCGCCGAGAAGGGCATCTATCCGGCGGTCGACCCGCTCGACTCCACGTCGCGCATGCTGTCGCCGCTGATCGTGGGCGACGAGCACTATGCCGTCGCGCGGCAGGTGCAGCAGATTCTGCAGCGCTACAAGGCACTGCAGGACATCATCGCCATTCTCGGCATGGACGAGCTGTCGGAAGAGGACAAGCTCGCGGTCGCCCGCGCGCGCAAGATCGAGCGGTTCCTCAGCCAGCCGTTCCACGTCGCCGAAGTGTTCACCGGCTCGCCCGGCAAGTTCGTGGACCTCGCCGATACCATCAAGGGTTTCAAGGGCTTGTGCGAAGGCAAGTACGACCACCTGCCGGAGGCGGCCTTCTACATGGTAGGAACCATCGAGGAGGCCGTGGAGAAGGGCAAGAAGCTCGCGGCGGAGGCGGCATAGGACAGCGGATGCAGATTCTCGGCCGACAACGGAATGCCATGCTGGCCTTTCTCGTCGTCGGCCTGCTGATCGGCGCGCTCGCCGGTTACCTGACGCGGCCCGAGTCGGCGGAGATCAGGATCGGGCCGGTGCAGATCGAGGTGACGGGCAAAGGCATCGCGCGCGACAGCGGCGGGGAATTGACGTCGAGCCAGGTGCAGCACATCGCGTTGATCACGCTGATCGGCGGCATCATCGGACTGGGGTTCGGCTACGCGGCCGAGCGCGGCAAGCTCAAAGGTTGAACGGCGGTAGGAAATGGCAAGCTTTGCGTTTGAACTCGTTTCGCCCACGCGTCTCGTTTTTTCGGGCGAGGTGGAGCAGGTCGACGTGCCGGGCGCCGAGGGCGACTTCGGCGTGCTTGCGGGTCACGCGCCGTTCATCACGCCGCTTAGGCCCGGCGTGCTCACCGTGCGCAACGGCAGTGAGACGAAGCGGCTGTTCGTGAAGGACGGCTTCGCCGAGGTGAACCAGAAGGGGCTGACGGTGCTCGCCGAGACCGCGGTTGCGGTCGAGGAGATCGAGCGCGACGCGTTCGCCACCGCGATCAAGGAAGCGGAGCAGGCGGTTACCGAGGCAAAGGACGAAGCGGCGCGCTGGCAGGCGGTCGCGGCCGTCGAGCAGTTGAAGGCCGCGGCGGCGCAGGTCGGCGCGGGCGGCGCCGCGGCGCATTAAGCGCATCCATTCCGCTCATTCCCGCGTAAGCGGGAATCCAGTGCCACAAATATCGAATCCACAATTTGCCCTGGGTCCCCGCTTACGCGGGGACGAGCGGTGTATGAGCGATGTCTATCGCGCGAACGCGCGGAACTCGTCGATCACCTGCTCATAGACCTTGCGCTTGAACGGCACGACGAGCTCCGGCAGCCGCTCCAGCTTCTCCCAGCGCCACTCGACGAACTCCGGCTCATGGCCGCCGGCCGGATGCAGCACGTCGATCTCCGATTCCTTGCCGGTGAAGCGCAGCGCGTACCATTTCTGCGTCTGGCCGCGGAACTTTCCCTTCCATGCCTGGCTGACGATGTCGCGCGGGATGTCGTAGGAGAGCCAGCTTTTCGATTCGGCGAGCTTCTCGATCGAGGTGACGTTGGTCTCTTCGTACAGCTCGCGCAGCGCCGCGGGCCAGGGATCTTCCTCCCTGTCGACGCCGCCCTGCGGCATCTGCCAGGCATGCGTCATGTCCACGTGCTCCGGCCCTTCCGTGCGGCGGCCGATGAACACGCGGCCCTTGCGGTTGAACAGCATGATGCCGACGCACGGGCGATAGGGGAGATTTTCGTAATCGGCCATGGCGTTCGTGCGGGGGAAAGCGGATGCCTCAGCTCTGCTTAGACCGCGCGACCAGCGTGCTCAAGGGGACGATGCGGACGCCGCGGCCTTCTGCGGCTTTCGCCCAGCGCGCGATGCGCTCGATGGAGACCGGCAGGACGCCCGCGCTGCCGATGGCGAACCCCTTGTCGCCGGCCTGCCGCTCGAGCCGTTCGAGCGCGGCGTCGATATCGGCCCAGTTCGGCTTCGCATCGATGACGACGTCGGCCTTGAGATAGGCGCCCTTGGTTTCGGCGGCGACCTTTGCCGTCATGCTGCGCGCCGACGTGCCGTCATCGAAATAGAGCAGTCCGCGTGCGGCAATCTCGGCGAGGACTGGGCGGAATGCCTCCGCATTGGCGGTGAGGCGGGCGCCCATGAAGTTGGTCACGCCGGCATAGCCCTGCGCGCGGCTCAGAAACCAGTACAGGCGGTCGAGGTTCTCCACCGGCCGCAGGCTGGAAAGCAGCGTCTGCGGGCCGGGGTCGTTGTCGGGATAGTCGAACGGCTCCATCGGCAATTGCAGCAGCACCTCATGGCCGGCGCCGCGCGCCCGCGCCACCCAGCGCGGCAGTTCCGTGCTGTAGGGGACGAACGCGAACGTTGTACCCTTCGGCAGCTTGGCGATCGCTTCGCCGGTCGCGGTGGCGCTGACGCCGAGGCCGCCGACCACGATCACGATTTGCGGACCCTTGCGGCTCGCCGCGTTCGGGTCGGCGCGGGAATAGGCGTCGAGCGGCCGCGTGCCGTCTTCGGCGATGCGCGGGATGGCGCCGTGACGGGACACTTCGCTGAGGCGCGCATCGATCGGCGGGGCGGCGCCGACCGCTTCGTCGCCGCCGTCGGCGCCGGGGTGCACGGCGACCTCGGTGCGCGCGCCGCTCTTGCCGTCGATGACGGTGACGATCCTGTTCTCGGCGCCGGCCGCCGCGTCCTCTTTCCGCTTGCCGGACCCGGGCAAGACCGGGGAAGCGGTTCTGGAGGCGGGAGCCTCGATGGCGACGCGAACAACCGGCTCGCCGCCGAGCGGCGCATCGACGATGACCACCCAGGCCAGCGCGACCAGGATCGCCAGCGCGAACGCGCCGGATATGGCAAGCAAGAGCGGCTGCGTCCAGCGGCCCGACCGGCCGCCGGATCGTCTCGGGGCCAGCGGCGTGGAGAGTTCGTCGGGCGCCACGGTGCGATCCCTGCTGCGAATCGCGGCCAGCTTACCACGGGGCCCAAAGCGAAACCCCGCCCGGTATTCGCGGGCGGGGTCTGACTTGGCTGCGTTGCGGCGGTCAGTTCGGAACCGGCACCTTCGGATTCGGCGGGAAGGCCGAGTGCTTTTGCGTGCCGCGCAGGAGGTCGAGCGCAAGATGCAGCTGCTTGTCGTCCTTCGCGTCCGGCGGGACATAGGCGGGCGAGCCGCCCTTCTCCTCCTCCTTGTCGCCGGCCGACAGGTGGCCGCGCAGGGAGGATTCGCCGCGGGTCTCGATCTTGCCCTTCAGCTCTTCCGGCAGGTCCTGGATCAGCTCGATGTCGGGGGCGATGCCCTTGGCCTGAATCGAGCGGCCGGATGGCGTGTAGTAGCGCGCGGTGGTGAGCTTGAGCGCGCCGAAGGAGCTCACCGGAATCACCGTCTGCACCGAGCCCTTGCCGAACGAACGGCTGCCGAGCAGCGTCGCGCGCTTGTGGTCCTGCAGGGCGCCGGCGACGATCTCCGAGGCCGAGGCCGAGCCGCCGTTGATCAGGACGATCAGCGGCTTGCCGCTGGTCAGGTCGCCGGTGCGGGCGTTGAAGCGCTGCGTGTCGTCGGGGTTGCGGCCGCGCGTCGAGACGATCTCGCCGCGCTCGAGGAAGGCGTCGGTCACCGAGATCGCCTGATCGAGCAGGCCGCCGCCGTTGTTGCGCAGGTCGACGACGTAGCCCTTGAGCTTGTCGGCGGGGATCTGCTTGTTGAGATCGGCGATGCCGGTGCGCAACTGCTCGATCGTGCGCTCGCCCTGGAAGCTCGTGATGCGGACATAGGCGATGTCGTCGCCTTCGACGCGGGTGCGCACGTTGCGGATCGAGATGATCTCGCGGACGATCGTCACCTCGACCGGCTTCTCGATGCCCTTGCGGTCGATCCGCAGGCGGATCGAGGAGTTCACCGGTCCGCGCATCTTGTCGACCGCCTGTTCGAGGGTGAGGCCTTTGACCGGCTCGTCGTCGAGATGGGTGATGAGATCGTTCGGCTGGATGCCGGCGCGGTGCGCCGGCGTGCCGTCCATCGGCGACACGACCTTGACGAGGCCGTTCTCCATGGTGACCTCGATGCCGAGCCCGCCGAACTCGCCGCGGGTCTGGGTCTGCATGTCGCGGAAATTCTTGATGTCGAGGAAGGCCGAGTGCGGATCGAGCGACTGCAGCATGCCGTTGACGGCCGCTTCGATCATCTTCGCTTCGTCGGGCTTCTCGACGTACTGCGCGCGGACGTGCTCGAACACGTCGCCGAACAGGTTGAGCTGGCGATAGACGTCGGAGCTTGCCGCATTCGCCGTCGCATTGATCAGCATGCGAGGCTGGATGGCGACGACGGCGACGAGTGCGCCGGCTGCCACGCCCAACAGAAACAACGAGGTTCTCTTCATCATCCGCGCGCCTTTTCGCTGTCGGTTTCGGCCCACCAGGGCGTTGGATCGATCGGGTTCCCGTCCTTGCGGAACTCGATATAAAGCGTGGGTTTCGAAGCACTTACCTCCGCGTCGGAGGCCGCCTTCGGTCCGCTTCCCATCACCGCCACGGGTTCTCCGGTGAGCACGAACTGCCCGAGTTCTACCGTGATCCGTTCCATGCCCGCCAATAAAATATGATATCCGCCGCCGCCATTGATGATCAATAGCCGGCCATAGGAGCGGAACAATCCTGCGTAAACGACCCAGCCGTCGCAGGGTGCGGTGACCTGCGCGCCGGCGCGGGTCGCGACCTGAACGCCCTTCTCGCTGCCGCCGGCGCCGTCCGGGGCGCCGAAGTCACGAATGCGTGTTCCCGTGACGGGCAGCGGCAACTGGCCCTTGGCCTGCGCGAAGGCGATGGCGGGCGTGATCCGCGCGGGGTCGCTGATGGCGGCGACCGTCTTTTTGGCTTCCGCCTCGCGGCGCGCGGCTTCGGCGGCCTTGGCCGCGCTCTCGATCTCTTTCTCCATGCGCGCGACGAGTTCCGAGACGGTTTCGACCTGCCGGGCGAGCGCTTGCGAGCGTGTGCGCTCGGCGTCGAGCGATTTCTCGGTGTCGGACTGCCGGCGCTGGCGCTCTTCGACCAGCGCGGTCAGGCGCGTGCGTTCGAGATCGAGGCCGGCGCGGTCCTCGGCAAGGGCGGCCCGTTCGGTCATGATCTCCCGGCGCACGCGCGCAAGTTCGGTCAGATCGGCAACGAGCGTCTCCGCTTCGGCGCGGAGCTCGGGAACCACCGCGCCGAGCAGCATCGCCGAACGGATCGAAGCGAGCGCGTCGTCCGGCTTCAGGACGATCGCCGGCGCCGGCTGCCGCGACAGCCGCGCGACGGCGGCCAGCACTTCGGCAAGCACGGCGCGGCGCGATTCCAGCGAAGTGCGGATGCTTTTCTCGCGCGCGTCGAGCGGCGGGATGCGCGCTTCGGCGGCGCTCAGGCGGCCTTCGATCGCCTTGGTGCGGGCGGCGGCATCGACCAGCGTCTGCGAAAGCTTCTTTCGGTCGTTCTTGAGGATCTCGAGCTCGGCCTTGAGCTTGGCTTCAGCCGCCTTGCGGCGCTCAAGGTCGCTGCGAAGGATTTCCAGCTCGCGCTGGCGTTCCGCCTTCTCGACCTCACGGGCGCTTTGCGGCGGCTCCTGTGCGTGCAGGACCGCCGGTGCAAACGGCGTCAGGGCGACGGCCAAAGCCAGCGCGCCGCCCCGGCCGATTCTGGCCGGGTGGAATCCGCGTGCTGCGCGGCGGATTGTGGTCTCAGGCGCGGTGATAGGGGTGTCCCGACAGGATGGTGATGGCGCGGTAAATCTGTTCAGCCAGCAAAATGCGGACAATCTGGTGCGGAAACGTGGCGGCCCCGTACGAAATTGTGAGATCCGCGCCGCTCTGGATGGAACTGGTTAACCCGTCGGCCCCGCCGATCAGGAATGCGGCGGCCGGCGTGCCCTGGTCGCGGAAGGCGGCGAGGCGGTTCGCAAACTCCTGGCTGGCGAGGTTCCGGCCGCGCGAATCGAGGACGATCCGCCGTGTGCCTTTGGGAACGGAGGCTTCGAGCTTGGCGGTTTCTTCCGCCACCCGGTCGCCGGGCCGGCGGGCGGCGCTTTCGGGAATTTCCACGATTTCCAGCGGCGCCAGGCTCACCGCCCGGCCCGCCGCATTGGCGCGCTCGACGTAGCGGTCGAGCAACTCGCGTTCGGGGCCGGCCTTCAGCCGGCCGACCGCCGCGATCAGCAGCCGCATGTTCCCCTTCGACCGGTCAGTCCGCGATCGGCCGGGCGCGCGCCCACATCTTCTCGAGATTGTAGAAGGCGCGCACTTCCGGCCGGAATACGTGGACGATCACGTCGCCGGCGTCGATGACGACCCAGTCGCAGTGCGGCACACCTTCCGCCCGGATGCCGGAGATGCCGGCATCGTCGAGCGCCTCGATCAACCGTTCGGAGATCGCCGCGACATGGCGATTCGATCCGCCGGAGGCGATCACCATGTGATCCGCCAGCGTGGACTTCCCTTTGAGGTCGATCGTGGTGGTGTCTGCCGCCTTGCTGTCGTCGAGGCGGGCGAGGATCAGGGCGAGCGTTTCGTCGGGGCTTGGACGTCCCCGGGAAACGGGGGCGGGCCGCTTGCGGGCCGCTACGTTCAACGTGGGTGACAGGGCTTCTAGCCTCTCGTGCTGGTTACGCCTGGACGTTCGCGACTCAGCAGCGCCGCGGCGTCCCGTGAAGGATATCGGCTTGCGCTTAATGGATTCAACCCTCGGCGGGGGCATGGGTTGCCGAAAGTCTTAATGCGGTCGAAGACTGCGGCGACTTCAGGCCGTGCAGGAAGACCCAGGCCGGCGGCTTTTGCAGCGGCAGGACGGCGGCGTTGCGCTCCGGAATGCGGGCGGCGGCGAGCGTCCGGGCGGCGGGCGAGGCGGCGGCCTTCGCCGTCCAGCCGCCGCGGTCGATCACCGCGATGGGAATGAGGCCGGCGAGCTCGCGCCAGCGTTTCCAGCGATGGAACTCGGCGAGGATGTCCGCGCCGATCACCAACACGAAGCGCACCGAAGGAAAGCATGCCTTGATTTGCGACACGGTGTCATAGGTGAATCGCGTGCCGATCATAGCTTCGATTCCTGTCACTTGGATGAAAGGGCTCGCCGCGACCTCCCGGGCGCTGGCGATGCGCGCTTCCAGCGGCGGCAGGCCGCGCGTGTCCTTCAGGGGATTGCCGGGGCTCACCAGCCACCAGACCCGGTCGAGGCCGAGCCGCTTGCAGGCAAGGAGCGAGGCCGCGCGGTGGGCGTCGTGGGCCGGATTGAAGCTGCCGCCGAACAGCCCGATGCGCATGCCGGGCGACGCGAGCGGAAATCTCACGGCCTGATCTGTCCCGACCCGCGCACGCGGTACTTGAACGAGGTGAGCTGCTCGACGCCGACGGGGCCGCGCGCGTGCAGGCGGCCGGTGGCGATGCCGATCTCGGCGCCGAAGCCGAACTCGCCGCCGTCGGCGAACTGCGTCGAGGCGTTGTGCAGGACGATGGCGGAATCCACTTCGTGCAGGAATTTCTCGGCGGCCGCCGTGTCGTCGGTGACGATCGAGTCGGTGTGGTGCGTGCCGTAACGCTCGATGTGGTCGATCGCGGCCTCTACGCCGTCGACGACCTTCACCGAAAGGATGGCGTCGAGATACTCGGTGGACCAGTCCTGCTCCGTCGCCGGCACGACGCGCCTGTCGGCGGCGCGCGTCGGCTCGTCGCCGCGGATCTCGCAGCCAGCGTCGATCAGCATCTCGACGAGCGGCTGCAAGTGCGTCGAAGCCGCCGCGCGATCGACGAGCAGCGTCTCGGCTGCGCCGCAGACGCCGGGGCGGCGCATCTTGGCGTTCAGCACGATCTTCTTCGCGGCGTCGAGATCGGCCGGCGCATGCACATAGACGTGGCAGATGCCTTCGAGGTGCGCGAACACGGGCACGCGCGCCTCGGCCTCGACGCGGCCGACCAGCGCCTTGCCGCCGCGCGGCACCACGACGTCGATCATGCCGCCGAGACCGGAGAGCAATTCGCCGACGGCGGCGCGGTCGCGCGTCGGCACGAGCTGGATCGCGTCGGCGGGCAGGCCCTCGCTTTCGAGGCCCTTGACGAGCGCACGGTGGATCGCGCGCGAGGAATGGAAGCTTTCGGAGCCCCCGCGCAGGATCACGGCGTTGCCCGCCTTGACGCAGAGCGCGCCGGCGTCGGCGGTGACGTTGGGGCGGCTCTCGTAGATCACGGCGATGACGCCCAAGGGCGTGCGCACGCGCTCGATCTTCAGGCCGTTCGGACGCTCCCAGGAGGCGATCACCGTTCCGACCGGATCGGGGAGCGCGGCGACAACATCCACGCCTTCGGCCATCGCCTCGACGCGCTTGGCATCGAGCGACAGCCGGTCGCGGAACGCGGGCGTGAGCTTCTCCTTGTCGGCGGATGCAAGATCCTCCGCGTTCGCCTGCAGGATCGCCGAGGCGCTGTCGCGGATCGCTTGCGCCGCCGCCCTGAGCGCGGCGGTCTTCTTCGCCGGATCGGCGAGCGCGAGCCTGCGCTCGGCCGCGCGGGCGCGGCGGCCCATCTCGCGCATCAACGCGGCCACGTCGCCGTTCGCTTCGACCTTCTCCAGCTTGGCGCTCATGCTCATTCTCCCGCGATCACGAGGTCGTCGCGGTGAACCATCTCGCTGCGGCCACGATAGCCCAGAATCGTCTCGATCCGCTCGCTGTTCTGGCCGACCAGCCGCTCGGCGTCCTCTTTATCATAGGCGACGAGGCCGCGGCCGACCTCGGCCCCTTCGGGGCCGCGGATCAGCACGGCGTCACCTCTGGCAAACGTGCCTTCGACGCGGACGACACCCGCAGGCAGGAGGCTCTTGCCGCGGCGAAGGGCGGCGACCGCGCCCGCGTCCACGTGGATCGCGCCCTTGGGCTCGAGGCTGCCGCCGATCCATTTCTTGCGCGCGGTGATGGGATTGGCCGCGGTGAGAAACCAGGTGCAGGGTCCGCCTTCGGCAATCGCGCGGAGCGGATGCAGCTTGTGGCCGGCCGCGATCACCATGTGCACGCCGGCGGCCGTGGCGATCTTCGCGGCTTCGATCTTGGTGCGCATGCCGCCGCGGGAAAGCTCGGAGCCGGCCGCACCCGCCATTCGTTCGATCTCGGCGGTGACGCGGGGCACGACGGGAACGAGCTTCGCATCCCTGTTCTCGTTCGGCGGGGCGTCATAGAGGCCGTCGACATCGGAGAGCAGCACGAGGAGATCGGCGCTCATCATCGTCGCAACGCGGGCGCCGAGGCGGTCGTTGTCGCCGTAGCGGATTTCCGTCGTGGCGACGGTGTCGTTCTCGTTGATGATGGGAACGGCGCGAAGCTCGAGCAGCTTTGCGATCGTCGAGCGCGCGTTGAGATAGCGGCGGCGCTCTTCGGTGTCGCCCAGCGTCAGCAGCACCTGCGCGCCGGTGAGGCCGTGCCTCGCCAGCGCATCGAACCACACGCGGGCGAGCGCGATCTGGCCGACGGCGGCCGCGGCCTGGCTCTCCTCGAGCTTCAGCGCGCCGCGGGCGAGCTTCAGCACGTTGCGGCCCATGGCGATCGCGCCGGACGACACGACCAGGAGCTCGTCGCCGGCCTTCGCCCGCTCCGCGACGTCGTCCACCAGCGCATCGAGCCATTCGCGGCGCAGCACGCCCTTGGCGGAGTCGACGAGGAGCGACGATCCCACCTTGACGACGATGCGCCGGAAATCGGCGAGTTTGGGCGTTTGCGCGGACATAAGGGCAGGAGGGATAGGCGGGATTTGGCGCGGAGCCAAGCCACCCCCGTTAACCGTCACCCTGAGGTGCGAGCCGCACCGATCTCGGGTAACCCCGATCGGAGTTAAACGGGCGCAAGTCGGCAACAGCCGACTTGCGTGCGGCGAGCCTCGAAGGGTGAACGGCCCGCGCCGTCATCCTTCGAGGGCCGCTTCGCGGCCACCTCAGGATGACGGTTATTCTTTCGGGCCGGGCTACTTAAACCCCGTGGCTCTGCAGCCAGGCTTCGAGCGCGGCCACCTGCCAGAGCTTGGAATTGCCCTTGGGCGTCAGGTGCGCCTCGGGCGCGGCGAGCAGCCGGTCCACGTAGTCCTGGCGGAAGACGCCGCGCCCGCGCGCCTTGCTGCTCTCCAGCATGCCGCGCACGAAGTCGAGATAGGGCCCGCGCAGGTATTTGAGGGCAGGGACCGGGAAGTAGCCCTTCGGCCGGTCGATCACCTCAACGGGGACGACCTTGCGGGCGGCTTCCTTCAGGATGTGCTTGCCGCCGTGCTTCACCTTCAGGTCCGCGGGCACGCGGGCGGCCAGTTCGACCAGCTCGTGATCGAGGAAGGGGACGCGCGCTTCCAACCCGTGCGCCATGGTCATGTTGTCGACGCGCTTCACCGGGTCGTCGACCATCATGATCTTCTGGTCGAGCTCGAGCGTCTTGTCGATCGCCTTTGTCGCGGCCGATTGCTCAAAGAAGGTATCCACCAGTTCGCGGCTCGCGTCGCCGTTCATGAGCTCCGGCGCGACGACTTCGGCCATCTCTTCGTGGCCGCGGTCGAAATAGACCTCGGCATACTGGCCGGCGGGATCGTTGGTGCGCAGCATTGCCGGATACCAGTGATAGCCGCCGAACACCTCGTCGGCGCCCTGGCCGCTCTGTGCGACCTTCACGTGCTTCGAAACCTCTTCCGAAAGTAGATAGAAGGCGACCGTGTCGTGGCTGACCATGGGCTCGCTCATGGCTTCGATCGCTTTCGGCAGCGCGTCGAGCATGCGCGAGGCATCGATGTGGATCTGCTGGTGGTCGGTGCCGAAACGTCTGGCGACGATGTCGGAATATTTGAATTCGTCGCCTGCGACGCCGCCGACGCTATCAAAGCCGATGGAAAAGGTTTTCAGGTCCTTGTGCCCGCGCTCGGCAAGGAGCGCCACGATCAGCGAGGAGTCGAGCCCGCCGGAGAGCAAGACGCCCACCGGCACGTCGGCGATGCGGCGGCGTTCGACCGCCGCGCGCATGGCGTCGAGTACGGCGTCGCGCCAGTCGTCCTCGCTCATGCCGCGGTCCTCGCGGCGCGGGCCGATGGAAACGTCCCAGTAGGTCTGTTCGTTGCGGCGGCCGTCGGGCTCGATCGTTAGGATCGTCGCGGGCGGCAGCTTCTGCACGCCCTTGAGGATCGTCCGCGGCGCGGGGACCACGGCGTGCAGCGAGAGATAGTTGTGCAGCCCGGCCGGATCGATGCGCGTGTCCACGCCGCCGCCGGCCAAGAGCGCGGGCAAGGTGGATGCGAAGCGCAGGCCGCCCGGCACTTCGGCGAGATAGAGCGGCTTGATGCCGAGCCGGTCGCGCACGAGGAAGACGCGGCGCGTGTCGCGCTCCCAGACGGCAAAGGCGAACATGCCGCGGAAGCGCTCGACGCAGCGCGGCCCCCAGGCGTGCCACGCCTTGAGGATCACCTCGGTGTCGCCGCCGGAGAAGAAGCGATAGCCCTTGGCGCGCAGTTCGCGCTGCAATTCGCGGAAATTGTAGATGCAGCCGTTGAAGGCGAGCACGAGGCCGAGCTCGGGGTCGCTCATGGGCTGCTGCGCGGCGGGGCTGAGATCGAGGATGCTCAGGCGCCGGTGCGCGAGCGCGACGTTGGACTGGGAGAAGAAGCCGCCGGCGTCGGGGCCGCGCGGCTCCATTTGCTCGGCCATCTTCTGGTGCGTTGCGAGGTCCGGATGGCCGCTGTCGAATCGGACTTCGCCGCTTAGGCCACACATGATTGAGACGCGAGGGAACCCAACGATGGATTCCGCGCGGGGTCATTTCCTTTCGTGTTTCGCTCCGATCGCGGAACGATCGATGCAACGGGCGCAACATCGTTCTCGGTGAATTTCAGCGAATGCCCGTTTATACAAAAATATAGTGAGTGAATGTGGCGAGGATGCGCTCTGACTCAGCGTCAACGAAGTGGTGAAGGATAGGACGATTATCCTGCTTCAGGCCCCCTCAGTTACTTTGATGGACTTTGCTCATACGTTGCGAGCGCCGAGCAGCCCATCGTGAATGTATTTTGGATCGAATTCATCTATTGCCGTCATAGGGTCGATCGGATCCCCCCACAATCTCCGTCTCTCGACTTCCGGCAGGGACCAAAATGCGCCGAGGGAGGTAGTATTCGCGAAATGCCGCCAGAGTTCTGGGTTCTCAATAATCCGGCTGAGAGATGTACGAGCAATATGCTCGACGATGGCCTCTTTCTTTAGAAGATCCAATCTCACCTCGCGATCGAAGTTTTCCAAATATCTATTTTCGTGCAAGTGCTCGACCGCGCTCCGCACATCATAAATCTCGGCCATCAAATCGTGATGTCGAGGGCCGATGAACACTTCACTTCGGCTCTTGAAGTGTCGCTTCGTCTCACCACGACTTGGCAAGATGAGTCCATCGATGCACCGGGAATATTGGTGGAGCCTTTCAAGAATATCAGGCGTGGTGCGTGTTTCCTGATAAAGGTGGAGCACGCGGAAAAAGCGCCAAGTGCCGTTCGGTATTGGCGCATCACCAAACATTTTGATCTTGCCCGCGATCCGCGCGCCGGTCGCCAAATCCTTTGCGGTTAGTGCCGGATAGGGTCTGAATGCGCAGGGTACCGGGATTTCAAAGTCGCCTTGCTGTCGAAAGTCTATTTCGCCCTTGTGCCGCGAACCAGTGAGAACGACAGGTCTATGCGCGGGGGCAAATGTACTCGCGAGCAATAGGCCTGCATAAAAGAGGGAGACGAGGCGCTGAAGCAATTGGTTCTCACTGTCGAGAACGTCAGGTCGCTCTGATTTTATTTTGCTGAGTAAGAAAAGATTTGCTGCTTCCACCTCTTCAGTGCGTATCGTTCCAAGCCATTCCCTCCAATGTGATGGCACCTGAAAATGTGGTTCACTCACAACCCATAGGCTGGGTGCAATTAATCCGTTTGGGAGATTATTCTCGACCTTCACGTCTAGACCGACAAAGGCGTACTTCTCACCTTCGGCAATCCAATCTACTCGCTCTCTAGCCACTATTTTCTCCCGATCGTTATGAATCTGCCCGTATAATTGCAGGGACGCCGTACATTGGTCTGTAAAACAACGGACAAGGTATGGAATTTATAGCTGTAACGATCATTTTGCTTTTCCTTCTGGCCCTAGCTGGAAAGTCGCGACGGCGTTTTTACGGTCCATCTCCAAGGACGCGTTCTCGGCTGCTTCAGCTTGGCCAGCAGCAAGGGCGCGACCTGACAGATGTTGGGCAACAACTGCACGCCGTTATGGCAGGTTCGTTCAACAGGCAGCGTGTGTTGAGCCCTTCAGAGTATCGTGTCTTCCAGATCGTCGAAGATGAAGTCGCGGCGCAACGTGCCGGCTATCGTGTCTTCGCGCAGACCAGCCTTGGCGAAATCCTTTCGTCGAACGATCGGGAGGCCTATAGCTCAATCAACAGCAAGCGCGTCGATATTCTCGTTATCGATTCCGGCGGTTGGCCATTCTTGGCTGTCGAGTTTCAAGGCGATGGTCACTATCAAGGTACGGCGGCCGCGCGGGACGCCGTAAAAAAGGAAGCCCTACGTAAAGCTGGTGTCCGATACTTGGAATTCGGCGCAGCCGACACCCCGGATCAAATAAAGTCTCGCCTCCGCGAACTCTTTGCCCAAGGGCGGGCAGGAGCGAGCTAGCACTACGGCCTCCAAGCCTCTTCCTTCTCCTTCGCCTCTTCCCGCCGCGACTTGGCGATCACCTTGAGCACGGCGCGGAGCGCTTCTTCGACGCCTTCGCCGCTGTGCGCCGAGAGCGCGAGCGGCTCCTTCTTGCAGGCGCGTTTCAGCTTCTTCTTCGCTTCCGCAATCGCCTCCGGCGTCAGCGCGTCGATCTTCGACAGCGCGACGATCTCCGGCTTCTCCGCCAGTCCCGCGCCGTAAGACTCAAGCTCATGGCGCACGGTGCGCCAGGCGAGGCCGGGGTCCTCGGTCGTCGCATCGACGAGATGCAAGAGCACGCCCGTGCGCTCCACATGGCCGAGGAAGCGGTCGCCTAGCCCCGCGCCTTCGTGCGCGCCTTCGATCAGGCCGGGGATGTCGGCGAGCACGAATTCGCGGCCGTCGATGCGCACGACGCCGAGCTGCGGGTGCAGCGTGGTGAAAGGATAGTCGGCGATCTTCGGCTTCGCCGCCGAGACCGCCGCAAGAAACGTGGACTTGCCGGCGTTCGGCAGACCGACCAGGCCCGCGTCGGCGATCAGCTTCAGGCGAAGGCGGATCGTGCGCTCCTCGCCGGGCTGGCCGGGATTGGCGCGGCGCGGCGCGCGATTGGTGGAGGACTTGAAATGCGCGTTGCCGAAGCCGCCGTTCCCGCCTTCGAGCAACACGATCTTCTGTCCGACCTCGGTGAGATCGGCGAGCACGTCCTCGCCGTCCTCGTCGAGCACCTGCGTGCCGACCGGCACCTTGAGCACGACGTCCTTGCCGTTGGCGCCCGAGCGGTTCTTGCCCATGCCGTGGCCGCCGGTGCCGGCCTTGAAGTGCTGCTGGTAGCGATAGTCGATCAGCGTGTTGAGCCCTTCCACGCATTCGACGATCACGTCGCCGCCGCGGCCGCCGTCGCCGCCGTCCGGCCCGCCGAACTCGATAAATTTCTCGCGGCGAAACGAGACCGCGCCCGCGCCGCCGTCGCCGGAGCGGACATAGACCTTCGCCTCGTCGAGAAATTTCATCGCGCTCGACTTTATGCTCTGACGGCCTTCCTGCGCACCGGCAGCCGCGTCTTGCCCCAGGCGCGCAGTGCTGCCCAGGTGCGGCGGTCGAGCCGGAAGCGGTCGGACGGCACCGAGGCGCCGAGCGCACGCACGCGGCAGAGGCCGGCGCCGGTCCACTGGAAGCCGCACTTCTCCAGCACGCGCCGCGACGCAAGGTTGGTGACGCGGCAGGAGGCGGCGAGGGCCTCAAGCTCGGTCGCGGTGAAGGCGTGGTCGATCATCGCGCGCACGGCCTCCGTGGCATAGCCGCGGCCCCAGAAGGGTTCGCCCGCCCAATAGCCGATTTCCGGGATGGTTTCACCCCGCCACTCGTAGCTGCACACGCCGACGAAGGCGCCGCCCTTGCGCTCGAAAGCCGCAAACGTGACGCCCGGGTTCCGCGCCGTGCCGGCAATCCAGGCCTCGGCATCGGCCAGGCCATAGGGATGCGGGATCGACGTGGTCATCTCGGCGATCTTGCGGTTGTTCGCAAGCGCGGCGACGGCCGGCGCATCGGCAAGCACCGGCGCGCGCAGCACGAGGCGTTCGGATTCCAGGGTAGGGACGAACAGGTCGCCGGGCGGCGACTGGCAACTGATCGGAACGGCGGTCATGGCGGGCTCCTCCAAACGCGAAGGGGAGACGCAACCCGTCTCCCCTTTGATCTGGACCCGCTTTCTCGAAGGTCCCCCGGTTCGACGAGTGCCGGTGGGATCCTTCGCTGATCTCCACCGCTTATTTGGCCGTAGCCTCCTGCATCGGGACTACCGACACGGTGACGCGGTCTTTCGCATGGGCGCGGAATTCCACGGCACCTTCCACGAGCGCAAAGAGGGTATGGTCCTTGCCCATGCCGACATTTGCGCCGGGGTGCCATTTGGTGCCCCGCTGGCGCACAATGATGTTGCCGGGGATCACCTGCTCCCCGCCAAAACACTTCACGCCGAGCCGGCGACCTGCCGAGTCGCGGCCGTTACGCGAAGATCCACCTGCTTTCTTGTGTGCCATTTCGAACTCCAAATATCGTCAGTCTATACACCAGATTCGTGACGGGCTCGTTCACTTCTTTTTACTTTTTCTTGCCCTTGGCCGGAGCCTTTGCTTTCGCCCCGCTTTTTGCCGGCGTTTTCGCCTTGGCCTTGGTCTTGGCGGCCTTGGGCTTCGCGGCTGCTTCCTCGCCCTCGGTGGCCTTGGACTCGGTCTTGGCTTCCGCCTTCGGCTTCGGCGCGGCCTTGGGCTTTGCCGTCAGCGAGGGCTGCCTGCCGTCGGTGAGGATCTCGGTGATCCGCACGACGGTGAAGTCGTCGCGATAGCCGCGCTTGCGCTTGGAGTTCTGGCGGCGCCGTTTCTTGAAGGCGATGACGGTGCGGCCGCGGCCCGCGCGCACGACCTCGGCGGCGACCGTCGCGCCCGCGACCGTCGGCGCGCCCACCACGGGGCTGTCGCCGCCCAGCATGAGGACCGGGAAGGTGACGATCTCGCCGGGCTTGGCCGTGAGCTTGCCGACCCGGAGGACCTCGTCGGCGGCGACCCGAAATTGCTTCCCGCCCGTCTGAATGACCGCGAACATCTTGATTTTCCAAGGGTTTGTCGGGCACCGCGCGCCCAGCAACAAAGCGCGCGGGCCGTGAGACCCGCGCTTTTGCAGGGGTTATGGCCGCGCGGCCGGAGCCTGTCAAGAAAAGGGCGCGGGGCTTTATTCATTGCCCCGGCGGGGGTCTCGGGGCCGAAGCAAGCAAGGCGAGGCCCCGGCGCTGCTTGCACCGGTGGCCTGCGCTTCGCCCCGTCGGCGCGGCGCGGGAACGAGCGGCGTGTCCCGATGCGATCGGAATCCGCTTCAATGCTTGCATTCGCGCCGGCCCGCCGTACATCGCAGAACGGAACGCGCCCGCGTCTCCTTGTGCCGCGGGAGACGCTTGGCTAAGTTCCGCGCGCCGCAGTGCGGAGAGGTGGCTGAGTGGTTGAAAGCACCGCACTCGAAATGCGGCATACGGGTAACCGTATCGTGGGTTCGAATCCCACCCTCTCCGCCAGCGACAGCAACGTTCTCCCTTGGCCGATTCTCTCCCGATAGATTCAGCCGCCGCAGAATCCCGGCTGCACCATCGACAGTCTGCGCCGTCCGACGGATGTGATCGAGACTCTCGCTCTCCGCTGCGACGAGCTCATGCCGACGGCATGCAATCGTATGAGCCAAGAAATTGCAGCTTCCGTCTGTGCGCAGTGCGGACGTGCGCTGCCGCTGCGACTTAGTCGACTCCGGTGTCCGGTCTCTTCAAAGCCGCAGCGAGAATCCCTAAAGTGCACCGCCCGGCAAAGCCGGGCATGCCGCGACGTGGTGGACGACAAGCCGCCGTGCAGCGGGCGCGTACAGGCGGGGAGTGACAAGCTGGCATGAGCGGCAAGCAGATCGGATTTGTGGACACCACGTTCCGCGATGGCTCGCAGAGCCTGTGGGCCATGGGAATGCGCAGCGGCATGATGGAGGCGATGGCGGAGGACCTCGACAAGGTCGGTTTCGACGTCATCGAGGTTCCCGGCAATTCGATTCATTTCAAGAAGCTCATCCGCGATCTCAAGGAAAATCCATGGGATCTGATGCGCATGCTGGCGAGCAAGATGCCGCGCACGCCGAAGAGCTGCATGGGCAGCAATTTCAATCTCAATCCGTTCGGGACGCCGACGCCGCCGGCGCTTGGCAAGCTGTTCTGGACGCTGCAGGCCGAGATCGGCGCCGTCAACCGGCTGCAGCTCACGTCGAACACGGCCGATCAAATCACGCGCGTGTTTCCGACGTTTATTCCGTTCATCAAGGGATTGGGAATCAAGGTCGCCTGCGCCCTGTCGTTCAGCATTTCGCCCCGCCACACCGACGAGAGCTACATCGAAAAGACCAAGGCGCTGGTCGCGCTGAATCCCGACGTCATCTATCTCAAGGATCAGGGCGGGCTGCTCACCGTCGACCGCATCCGCACCCTGATCCCGGCGATCGTCAACCATGCCGCCGGCATTCCGTTCGAGCTGCATTCGCACTGCACGACGGGCCTCGCGCCGCTGGTCTACATGGAAGCGCTGAAGCTCGGCGTGACCGTGCTGCACACGGGCGTGCCGCCGCTCGCCGACGGCTCGGCGCAGCCGTCGATCCTCAGTGTCGCGCGCAATGCGCGACTGCTCGGCTACACGCCCAAGGTGGACGAAACGCTGTTGCAGTCGCTCTCCGGCCGCCTGCATGCGTTCGCGGAGCAGGACGGCATGCCGATCGGCCGTCCTCTGCCCTACGACTGCGCGCAGTACGTCCATCAGATCCCGGGCGGCGTGATCTCGAACTTGAAGTTCCAGCTCGCAGAGCTGCACCTGCAGCATCGTTTGCAGGAGGTGATCGACGAATGCGTGACGATCCACCGCGAGTTCGGCTACCCGATCATGATCACGCCGTACTCGCAGTTCGTCGGCACGCAAGCGGCGCTCAATGTCGCGACCGGCGAGCGCTACAAGGTGGTGATCGACGAGCTCATCCGCTTCGCGCAGGGCGTCTTCGGCGAGGATTCCGGCTACCGGTGGATGGACGAGAATCTGAAGGACCGGCTGGTGAACAGCGCCCGCGCCAAAGAGCTTTCCGTGCTCGACCGGCGGCCGCTCGACGACCGCTCGATCGAGGAGCTGCGCGCAACGCTTGCAGGGCCGGGCGTGTCGGACGAAGAGCTGCTGATGCGCACCATCATGCAGGGCACGCGCGAGATCGACGCCATGCGTGCGGCCGGTGCGCCCAAGCGCTACTTCACGAGCAACATGCCGATCGTCACGCTGCTCGATCAACTGAACAAACAGTCCAAGGTGCGCTACGTCAGCATCCAGCGCGGCAGCGAAAGCGTCGTGCTGCAGCGGCGCGGTGCGTCGGCGGCCTCAATCCATTGATCTCAATCGTGAAGCAACACCTCAGGAAACGTCCATGAGTCACCCCTTCAGCTCGCTCAGCGAGGCCGACATCCGCCAGCTCACGCAGCTGATCGACAGCCTCGAGCGTTCGGCCTTCGATTTCCTGCAGGTGCAGGTCGGCGACCTCAAGGTCACGGTCGGCAAGGGAGACCCCGCGATGCTTGCCGCGCCTGTGGCAACGCCTCCGGCTGCGCCGGCCGCCGCCGCGCCTGCTGCTGCGCCGGTTGCTGCTGCCTCGCCGCCGGCAGCGGCTGCGAAGCCTGCATCGGCGCCGGCCGCGGAAGCGGGAACCATCGACATCACCTCGCCGCTGCTTGGCGTGTTCTATGCGCAGGCCGAGCCCGGCGCGCCACCGTTCGTCACCGTCGGCGCCGAAGTGCGCGAAGACACCACCGTCGCGCTGGTCGAAGTCATGAAGACGTTCAACGCGGTGCCGGCCGGGCGCCGCGGCATGATCACGGAAGTCTGCGCGCAGAATGCGCAGCTCGTCGAATTCGGCCAGGTATTGTTTCGGCTGCGGCCCGCGTGAGCCGCATTCCTGACCAGTTGAAAGCTGCAACGTGGCGCTGTCCCGGGTCCTGATCGCAAACCGCGGCGAGATCGCTGTGCGGTTGATCCGCGCCTGCCAGGATCTCGGCCTCGCCACCGTGGTCGCGGTGTCGGAGGCGGATCGCGACAGCCTGCCCGCACAGCTTGCCGATCGCGCCGTCTGCATCGGCCCGGCGCGCTCGAGCGACAGCTATCTCAATCCGAAGGCCATCGTGGCGGCGGCGCTCGGCACGCAGTGCGACGCCGTGCATCCCGGCTACGGGTTTCTGGCGGAATCGCCTTCGCTTGCCGACGCTTGCGCGGCCGCGGGGCTGACGTTCGTCGGGCCGCGCGCGGAGCACTTGCACAGCATGGGCAACAAGATCGAGGCGCGTAGCTTGGCGCGCAGCCTCGGCGTGCCGACGCTGCCCGGATCGGACAGAATCCAGTCCGCTCAGGAAGCGATGGAGGTCGCCGGGCGGGTCGGATTTCCCGTGATGATCAAGGCCGCCGCCGGCGGCGGCGGCCGCGGCATGAAGGTAATCACGCGGGCCGAGGATCTGCCGCAGGCAATCGTGTCGGCTGCGGCCGAGGCGGGCGCCGCGTTCGGGGATTCGACGCTCTATATCGAGCACTACGTCGCCAACGCACGCCACATCGAGGTGCAGGTGCTCGGCGACGGCGCCGGCCATGTCATCCACCTCGGCGAGCGCGACTGCTCGCTGCAGCGCCGCCACCAGAAGCTGATCGAAGAGGCGCCGGCGCCGGGCATTCCCGCCGCGCTGCGCGAACAGATTCATGCCGCCGCGATCAGGCTCGTCGGCCATATGAACTATCTCAGCGCCGGCACCGTCGAATTTCTCTTCGATTGCGACACGCGGGAGTTCTATTTCCTCGAGATGAATACCCGTATCCAGGTCGAGCATCCGGTGACGGAGATGCTGACCGGGGTCGATCTCGTCGCCGAGCAGCTGCGCATCGCCGGCGGCGAGGGGCTGCGCTTTTCGCAGCGCGATATCGGCTTTTACGGCCACGTGGTCGAATGCCGGCTGACCGCCGAGCAACCCGAGCACGACTTCCGCCCCAATGCCGGAAAAATCACGCAATGGGATCCGCCGGCGGGCCCCAACATTCGCCTCGATACCCACTGCTACGCCGGTTACAGCGTGCCGATATTCTACGACTCGCTGCTGGCGAAGCTGATTGTCCACGGCGTCGACCGGCCGGATGCGCTCGCCCGGGCCAGCCGCGCGTTGCGCCGCTTCCGGATCGGCGGTGTCGGCACCAATGCGGCATTCGCCGCCTTCGTGCTGGACAGCCCCGAGTTCTCGGAGGGAAGGCTTGACACGCGGCTTGCCGAGACGCTGATCGCGCGGTTTGTCCGGCAGGAGAGCGCTACGCCGACAGGCGCCGATCGGATTTGATCCCCGCTGGGTCTGCGCCCGGCTACCGGCGCATGCCGGCGCTTGGTATCATTTTTCTTCGGGGAAGGACTGGGCGGTGCTGGCCAAGGGAGGACAGCATGCCGACATTCATTTGCGCGTTGGGTTGGACCGAGCAGGGCATCCGCACGGTGAAGGACGTCCCGAAGCGCGCACAGGCGGCGCGCGATCTCGCCAAGAAGGTTGGCGTGGAAATCAAACAGGTTTTTCTCACGTCGGGAGACGACGATCTGCTCGTCATCGTCGATGCGCCGAACGGCGACAATGTCGCGAAATTCGCGCTCGCCCTGAGCTCGGCCGGCAACGTGCGCACCCGCACCGCGCGCGCGTGGTCCGAGTCGGAAATGAACAAGCTGATTTCCGAGTTGCCGTAGCGTCCGCGGGGCGCTGAACGCTTTTCATGGTCATTCCGGGCCCGCCGCGCTTGTATTCGGCGCGCGCGGCGTCCCGGAATGACGAAAGTTGAATCGCTTATTCCCGCCTGTTCCCGTGCAAGCATCTGAATGCGCGACCGATTTCTTTCCTGAGGAAAAAGTTACGCCCCCTCCTGTGCGGCGGGCTTACAATTCTCGCGTCCTGATCCACGCGAGGGGCGCTACCGGTGCGACCTGTGGTGCGGATCGGGAACGGCGCCCGCTGTCGTGCCTCGCAAGCACGGCACCGGGAGCTGCGGGGTTCCGCCCGGCGGCATTAAGACCGCCTGCCAGGAGCTGGCTGAGAGCGGGCCGACTGGACGGAAGTCCGACTGGCCTCGGGAAAAGCGCGGCCCGCAGCTGAAGACGCCGTGATGGAGCGCCGCAAGGCGCGCGGTCAGCGTCATTGGCCGCGGCGCGTCCCGCAAGGGACGCGAACACGATGCAGCGCCAACCGGCGCTCCATCCCCTCACTTGAAGTGAGGGAAACTGACGAAACCTCGGGCGGAATTCCGCCGCGAGAACGGGAACGGCTGTTGGAGAATTGAATCGACGAGAAACTCGGCGCTCGACGGCAGCGCCGGTCAGCCCATCCGCACGGCGTGCTATTCTCTGCCACATTCTCGACTCAACTGATTCGCGCTCCCCGGCGCGAGGGTCGGGAGGCGACCTTGTCCAAACCACGGCCCGACCGCGTGCCTGAGCATTCGCCATCGCGTCTGCCGCCGAACCTGCCGCAGTCGACGGTCCGCGAGATCGCGTCGTGGCTGGTCGGCCATACGGTCGAGTCGGTTGAGCGGGAGCTGATCCTGCACACGCTCGCGCATTGCTCCGGCAATCGCCTGTGGACCGCCAGCATTCTCGGGATTCCGGCCGGTGCGCTCGAGGAAAAGCTCCGCGGCTACGCGGAGCAGGGCTTCGCCGTTCCCGAGCCGGGCGATGCGCTCGCTGAAGACGGCGAGATCGAAGAAGCCGATCTCGAAGAGGACGACGGCAGCGCCGATCCGGCGCCGCCAGCCGAAAGCGGGCAGCCGGGCGCCGAGGAACTGCCGGGGCAATTCCAGTCCGGCAAGAGGGGTGGCGCGCGCTGGGTGGCCGCGATTGCAGCGGCGGCCGTCGCCGCGGGCGCGATCGGCTTCCACATGGCCGGTGGCAGCGAGGCGATCGCCGCACTGTTCGGGGCCGATCCGGCGCCGGTCGTTGCGGTGTCGGTGCCCGAAAAGCCCGTATCGCCGCCGCAGGCAGCCGCGCCCGCAAAGGGCGAGCCGGAGGTGAAGGCGGCAAGCGTGGAGGAAGCACCGAAGGCGGCGCAGGTCCCGGTAAGGACCGAGCCCGCTGCAGCCGCGCCGGCGGTAATGCCGGTGCAGGCCGAAAACCCCATGCAGATCGAACGCGAGCCCGGCGAAGGTGCGGGCGGCGACGCCACCACGATCACGGCGGCCATCGAGCCAGAAGACCCGCTCGAGCTGCCGCAGTCGGCGCCATTGCCGGTTGCCAGGCCATCGCTGGAACAGCTCGTGCGGCCGAGGGCGGCGCCACGCGCCGCGCAAGCGAAGGAAGCCGCCGAAGCGAATCCTTTGCGATTCTTGTTCCCGTTCGGAAACCGTGCCGGCGGTCCCGGCGCCGGACCGGTCTGCTGCGATCGTGCGGACTGAAGCCGGGTCGCCCCGTTTCGGCCTGCTACGGTTTGACCGGCGTGGCCGGGCGCGCGAGGCCGGCGGGCAACGGAGCAGGATGCGTTTTCGACAGCAGCTCGACTGCCGCCGCGACCTTCTCACGCTGTCTGCGCTTCGCGTATTCGGCGAGGCGCCCATAGACGAGCGCAAGCTCCAAGGTCACGCGTTTCGCTTGGTGATCCTGCAGGGATTCCGCTAAGGACAGCGCTTCCTGCACCTGGCTACGCCAGTGCTGCTCGTCGCCGACGACATCCATTTCACGCCTCGCCACATCTACGCACATCGTGCGTCTCGCCGATTCGCGCCGCAAGCGCCAGCCGTGCGAAGCGGCGAACCTGTGGATTAGCTGCGCTGCGTCGAACGATTATTCGATTGCGGATATGCGTTTAGCTGCGGGCCGCGAGCGGGAAACTTATGCACAGGGCCTCGCAGGCGTTGCGCGGCGCGCGAGTTCGCGCTCGCGCCGTGACTCGAGGCGCGGATCGCGGGTTGTCAGAAATGTGTCGCGAGAAACTTTTCGAGCGTGACGGGCTCGGCGTGCAGCAGCGGCTCGTGCAGCGGCTTGCCGGGAAACTCGCTCGCCTCGAAGAACCACTTGGCGTGCGCCGGCAGGCCCCAGAGCTGCGAGCGGCGCGTGTCGGTGAGGTCCCAGCGCAGCGGCGTGTGGTTCACGTCGATCGCCTGGTAGTGCGCATTGAAGAGCTCGATCCGGTGCCCGTCCGGATCGCGGAAATAGACGAACAGCGCGTTGCCGATGCCGTGGCGGCCGGGGCCGCGCTCGAAGTGCCTGCCGAAGCCGAGGCTGCCGGCGACGTCGCAGACATGGATGATGTCGCGCGTCTCCGGCACGGTATAGGCGAAGTGGTGCAGCCGCGGGCCGCGGCCGTTGGAAAAGACGACGTCGTGCGGGTTGCCCTTGCGCTGCAGCCAGGCGCCCCAGATCTCGTCCTTGCCGTCGGTCGCCGTGTACTCGGTGAGGCGGAAGCCGAGGGCGAGGTAGAACTCCATCGCGCGTTGCACGTCGTGGGTGACGAGCTGGAAATGATCGAGCCGCATGGGGCTCGCGCCCTTGTAGAGCTCGAATTTCTGCAGGCTGGGCGGCAGCTCATCCATCACCGCGCAGAGCTCGAGCGGCATGCCCACGTTGTCGTCGACGTGCAGCGTGCGGCCTTGGTGCGGGACTTCCGCCCAGCGCACCGGATGACCGAGGCGGGTGAAGTGGTCCGCGGCCTTGTCGAGGTCCTCGTCGGTGAACACGCGCAGCCCGATGCGCTCGCAAACCGAGGCTGAGTCCGTGCGGTGAAAAACGAGGCTGTGGTGGGAACGCTCCTCGATGCCGCGCAGATACAGCGCGTCGCGGTCCTGATTGCTCGGCAGGAAGCCGAGCACGTCGCAGTAGAAGGCGCGGGTGGCGCCGAGGTCGCGGGCGGTGAGCACCGCGTGGCTGGCGCGGGTGATGTTGAAGGGCGGGGTGACGATCGCGTTCGGGATCACGCTGCCGCCTTCGCCTCCGGCCGGAGCTTGAGGAGCTTGATCGCGTTCTCCTTCATGATCAGCGGGCGGACTTCCGGCTTGATCGGCAGCTTCTCGAAGTCGGCGAGCCAGCGGTCGGGCGACAGCGCCGGATAGTCGGTGCCGAAGAGGACGCGGTTCTTCAGCAGCGTGTTCGAGTACTGCACCAGATTCTGCGGGAAGTATTTCGGCGACCAGCCGGAGAGGTCGATGTAGGTGTTCGGCTTGTGGGTGGCGACGGAGAGCGCCTCCTCCTGCCAGGGGAAGGAGGGATGCGCCATGACGATCCGCATGTTCGGGAAGTCGGCGGCGACGTCGTCAAGATACATCGGATTCGAATACTTCAGGCGAAGGCCGAAGCCGCCGGGCGCGCCGGCGCCGGCGCCGGTCTGGCCGGTATGGAAGAGCGCGACCAGCCCCGCCGCCTCGATCACTTCGTAGAGCGGGTAGGCGATCTTGTCGTTGGGATAGAAGCCCTGCGTGGTCGGGTGGAACTTGAAACCAAGGACGCCGTAGTCCTCGATCATGCGCACGGCCTCGCGCACGCCCATCTTGCCCTTGTGGGGATCGACGGACGCGAAGGGGATCAGCACGTCGTTGTACTCGTGGGCGGTCTCGGCGATCTCCTCGTTGGCGACGCGGGTGATGCCCATCTCGCACTCGGAATCGATCGTGAAGATGACGGCGGCCATCTTCCGCTCGCGGTAATACCGCGCGACCTCGGCGATCGAGGGCCGGTGCATTTCCTTGAAGTATTTCTCCATCGCCTGGTCGAAGGCGATGGCGCAGGGATCGCGGGGGGCGCGGGAGGAGACTTCGGCGTGGGTGTGCACGTCGATGGCGACAATCTCGTCCAGGTTCAGCTTGGGTTGGTACTTAGCCATCAATCCGCCTCGGTCCGTTAGGGGTCAAACGGGCTAATACTACATGCGGATTTGGGCGGGAACCTTGCCGTTCGCTCCGCGTTCGCACGCACCCGAATGGAACGAATGTTGGGCAAGGACATTATCCGTGCGCATGCACGGCGAGATTATGAGGAAGGAAAGGTGGACGGAGCCTATCTGCGGGCGGTGGCGAGAGCCTGTCACGACCTGTCGACTGAATGTTTCGATCTGACGGTGGCAGGAAAGCTGCGCGGCCTTGGCGACAGCCTCGAGGCCAAGGCGAGCGAACTCGACGAAGCCGCGCGAAACGAAGGGGCCGACGCGGTCGGCCGCTGGGTGCGGCAAATTCGCCCGACCCTGCTGGCGTGGCTGCGCGAGCGGCTCAGCGCGCATGGAGCCCACCGGTAGGGAAGCGCGGACCGGCGGTGGGGAAGCGGACCGGGCCGCCCCGGGGGCTGCTTTCTTGATTCGTATCAAAGAAATTCGCGGTGATGGGCGCCAATCTGCGGCGGCTGGCCGAGAGGGCAGGGCCTCGGCCGGCATCGGCGGTCCCGGCCGAACGACGTCATCGCTCCGGCCGGGGCCGTTCCCGCCCAGCCGCGCATTACAACAAATTCATCCACGTTCCGCTCAATCGTCGGTGATCGGCCGCCATCCGCCTTACTTTGCGCGGCCATCGTCCCTATTTCCTCAGCATCGTTTCCGCGGGGCTCAGCAATGACGCAGCAATATCAGGTTCGCTTCCTACAGATTCCGCGATGGCTCGCCATCGTGGCCGGCGCGCTGTCGGTCGCGTTTGCGATCGCGTTGTTTCTGCTGAGCCTCACGGTGTTCCTGCTCGTGCTGCCGGTGATCGCGGTCGCCGGCGCGCTCTATTATTTCTTCGGCCTGCCGCGCGCCGCGCGCAAGGCGCAACGCGAGGCGGAGGCGCGGATCATCGAGGGCGAGTACCGGGTGGTGCAGTCCGAACGGATCGAGCGGGACCGCTAGCGCTCATAGCCACTCGCGTCGTAGCGGAATCCGTGCGCCTTCAGCGCCTGATGCAACGCCGGGGCGGTGGCTGAATAGGGCGGCTTGAGCCTCTTTCGCTCGATCGCTATCCGGGCTCGGGCGTCTGTGCCTCCCGCCGGTTCATTTCGGCGCGCTCGGCGGCGACTTCGTCGAGGCGCTGGCGCAGTTCGGCGTAGCGGCCGATGAACTTGTCGAAGTCGTCCTTGCCGAGCGTCAGGAACAGGCAATAGTCGATGGCCGTGACATCGGCGATGCGGCGGGCGCCGGTGAGAAGCGCCATCTCGCCGAAGAAGTCGCCGGGGCCGAGCTGGATCTTCTTGCCGCCGACGGCAACCTCGACCGCGCCGGAAGAGATGAAGAACATCTCGTTGCCGACGTCGCCCGCGCGGATGACGCGCTCGCCGGGAGCCGCCGAGCGCGGCTTGAACAGCGTGAGCAGTTCGGCGCGCTGATCGGCGGTGAGATCGCCGAATATGGCGAACTTGCTCATCAGTTGTGTCGGCTGCAGGCCGAGCTTGGCCGCGGGCTCGGCATGCTGCCGCAGCTCGGAGAGCTTGCGGTCGAGCCGCGCGAGGCGGGCGCGCCGAGCGGGTTCGCCGCGGGCGAGCAGGTCGAGCATTGCATTGATCCAGTCGGTCAGCGGTCTCACGGTGGCGAATGCGAGCGGGTTGAGCGTGATGGACAAGAGGGCGCCGGCCAGAATCAGGTCCTTGCCTTCGGACGGCAGCAGGCCGAGCGCGATGCCGAGCCCGGCCAGAATAAAGGAAAATTCGCCGACCTGCGCGAGGCTCGCGGAAACCAGCGTGGCCGTGGAGATCGGGTATCCCAGCAGGAGAACGATGGCGAAGGCGGCCACCGACTTGCCGACCAGGATGATCAGAAGGACGGCAATCACCTCGATCGGCTCGCGGACGATGATCGAGGGATCGAACAGCATGCCGACCGAGACGAAGAACAGAACGGCGAAGGCGTTCTGCAGCGGCAGTGATTCTTCGGCGGCACGATGGCTGAGCTCGGATTTCGCGAGCACGATGCCGGCGCAGAACGCACCGAGCGCGAACGAGACGTCGAACAGCTTGGCGGAGCCGTAGGCGATGCCGAGCGCGATCGCGAGCACGGACAACGTGAACAGCTCGTGCGAGCCGGTGCGCGCCGCCTGACTGAGCAGCCAAGGCACGATGCGCGGTCCGAGCATCAGGATGATGGCGCCGAAGACGCCGACCTTGCCGAGCGTGATCGCGACCGTCAGTAGGAGCTGTCCGTCGATGCCGCCCGCGCTGCCGTCGGGCGTCTTGCCGCCGAGCAGGCCGGCCAGCGCCGGCAGCAGGACGAGCGTCAGGACCATGGCGAGGTCCTCGACGATCAGCCAGCCGACGGCGATGCGTCCGTTGGCCGTGCCGAGCGTATTGCGTTCGTCGAGCGCGCGCAGCAGCACGACGGTGCTGGCGACGGAAAGCGCGAGCCCGAGCACAAGGCCGCCGCCGAGCGTCCAGCCCCAGCTCATGGCGATGACGACACCGATCGCGGTGGCGACCGCGATCTGGCCGACGGCGCCGGGAATGGCGATCCAGCGCACGGCCAGAAGATCCGCCGTCGAAAAGTGCAGGCCGACACCGAACATCAGCAGGATGACGCCGACCTCGGAAAGTTCGGTGGCGAGGTGGGCGTCGACGGCAGGCCCGGGCGTGTAGGGGCCGACGATGATGCCGGCGACGAGATAGCCGACGAGCGGCGGCAGGCGCAGGCGGCTGGCAATGAAGCCGCACGCGAAAGCCAGGACCAGGCCGAGCACGATCGTGACCAAGAGCGGTGTTTCGTGCGGCATGGGTCTCCCGTTTTCCTCGTCCGCGACCGGGGATCAATGCACGTTTCAGGCCATCCGCTCAACTCGTTCTTGCCCACCGTTGCCTTGACAGGGCGTGCCGAATGCCAACGATCTTGCGTTCGGGGTTGGTGCCATGCCCGTTCGCGCAAGGTTCATGTTCATCGTTCTGGTGGGCGGTATCATCGCCGCCGCCGTGGCCATTCGCATGGCGGACCCCTTCATCATTCAGGCACTGCGGCTGATCGCATTCGACACCTACCAGCGCCTCACCCCCCAACACTACGACCCCGACAGTCCCGTCCGGGTAGTCGACATTGACGAAGTTTCGCTGGCGAAGCTCGGCCAATGGCCCTGGCCGCGCACGGTCATGCGCGATCTGGTGAACCGGCTGGGCGGCCTTGGGGCGGCGGCCATCGCCTTCGACATCCAGTTCGCCGAGGCCGACCGGACCTCGCTCGAGCAGATCGCCCGCCGGCTGCCGCAGGAAGAGGCGGGGCGGCTCGCGGACATGATCATCGGCAACCTGACCAACGATGAATTTTTCGCCGCCGCCCTGAGAACCACGCCTAGCGTGCTGGCGATGGCGCTTTCACCCAACGGGGAGTTTGCGTTCAAGCCGAAAGCGGGCTTCGCCATCGCCGGCGACGATCCGCGTCCGTTCATTCCGAACTTCCGCGGCAGCGCCGGTAATCTTCCCATGCTCGAACAGGCGGCGTCCGGCGTCGGCTCGATCAACTGGATTCCGGACCGCGATCAGGTACTGCGCCGCGTGGCGCTGATCTATCGGGTCGGCGACACGTTCGTGCCGACGCTGTTCATGGAGGCGCTCCGGGTGGCACAAGGTGCGTCGACCTATGTGCTGAAGGCGTCGAATGCGAGCGGCGAGGGCGCGTTCGGACAGCATTCGGGGCTCAATCACATCCGCGTCGGTGATCTTGAAATTCCCACCGACGCCGACGGCGCGATCTGGCTGAAGTTTCGCCCGACCGCGCCGAAGGCATTCATCTCCGCGGCCGACGTGCTTGCCGGCGCGGTCTCGCAAGACGAGATCGAGGGAAGGATCATCCTCATCGGGTCGAGCGCGCCGGGCCTCCTCGACCTGCGCGCGACGCCGCTCGACGCGGTGGTGCCGGGCGTCGAAATCATCGCGCAATCGATCGAGCACGTGGTCGCCGGCCGGTTCCTGACCCGGCCGGACTATGCGCTCGCGCTCGAACAGGCGGTCATCATTGCCTTCGGCATTCTCATTGCGCTGGTACTGGCGAAGGTGTCCGCGCGCGCGGCCGGCCTGATGGGCTTCTTCGCCATCTCCAGCCTGCTCGTTGGCGGCTGGCTCAGCTTCGACTATCTCGGGCTGCTGCTCGATCCGCTCTATCCGGCGCTCGCCCTTCTCCTGCTCACGGCGATCGCGACCTTCTATGTCTATCGGCAGGTGGAGGTGCAGCGCGGGGAGGTGCGGCGCGCATTCAGCCGCTACGTGTCGCCGGATGTCGTCAACGAACTGATCGTCAATCCCGACAAGCTCGAGCTCGGCGGCGAGATCAGGGAGCTAACGCTCCTTTTCTGCGACGTGCGCAATTTCACGTCGATCTCGGAGCGGCTGAGCGCCACGGAGCTCACGCGTTTCATCAACGAGCTCTTGACGCCGCTGAGCGACGTGATCCTCCGCCACCGCGGCACGATCGACAAATACATGGGCGACGCGATCATGGCGTTTTGGAACGCGCCGCTGGCGTTGCCCGAGCACGCCGCTGCGGCGTGCCGTTCCGCCATCGACATGGCGGCGCGGATGCGGGAGCTTAACGAGCGCTGGCGCAAGGAGGCGGAAGCGGCGGGGCGGCCCTTTCAGGAAGTGCGGATCGGCATCGGCATCAATACAGGGGCCTGCTGCGTCGGCAATCTCGGGTCGGTGCAGCGGTTCGACTATTCGGCGATTGGCGACGAGGTGAACGTCGCCTCGCGCTTCGAGGGGCTGGCCAAGGTCTATGGGCTGACCGCGATCGTCGGCGAGCGGACGGTCCGGGCGGCGCCAGAATTCCCCGCCCTCGAGCTCGATCTCGTGCGCGTGAAAGGGCGCGCGGCGCCGGCGCCGATCTATACCTTCAGCAACCTGCTGGGGGACAACGCGAATCGAATCGCCCGGCTGCAGGAGGCGCATACAGGCTTCCTGCGCGCCTATCGGGAAGGCCACTGGGATGAGGCGCGCAGAGCGATCGGGGAGTGCCGCAGCTTCGAGATCGCGGGTCTTGCGTACTACTACTCGGTCTTCGAGAAGCGGATCGCGGCCTATCGCGTGAGTCCGCCGCCGCAGGACTGGGGCGGCGTGTTCACAGCGGAAGAAAAGTAGTTGCGGCGGATGTTCGAATGCGGATGATGCGGAAGCGTCCGCCGTGCAGATGAAGGAACCAATCTTGTCGTCCCAAGTCCAGCTCGTTCTCGCGGCGCTCTTGATCCTGCAGATCAAGCATTTCGTGGCCGATTTCGTTCTGCAGACGCCGTACCAGTTTCTCAACAAGGGAATATACGGCCACCCCGGCGGGATCATTCATGCCGGAATCCATGCCATCGGCAGCCTGCTCGCCTTCTTTGTCATCACGCCGTCACTGCGGCTCGGGCTCGCGATCTTCGTCTGCGAGCTCGTGGTGCACTACCACATCGACTGGCTGAAAGAGGGCACGGTCAAGCGGCAGCAATGGGTTTTTCCGCAGGCCGAGTTCTGGTGGACATTCGGCGCCGACCAGGTCCTGCATCAACTGACGTATCTCGCGATGGCGGGGGCGCTCGCCTGGGGCGCGGGCCTGTAGCTCACTCGTCGAAGCGGACAGCGGATTCAGTGGCGCGACACCAGCATCAGGGTCGCGATGTGGTTGTCGTAGTCGCGCGCCGCGAGGTTCGAGTTGTTGCGCTCGAAGCGGTAGTCGGCGCGCAGATCGGTCTGATAGCCCATCACCTGATGGAAGATCACGGTTGCACCGGGGACGACCGTGAGATCGCGCCGCTTCACCTCCACCGGCGGGATGACGGCTAGGTCGGCGGTCGGTCTGTAGTTGCGGCGGCTCACGGCGATGCTGCCGCCGACCGACACCTGCTCCAGCACGCGGCGATAATATTCGATCTTGCCGCCATATTCGGTGAAGCGGCCGGGCTGCACCTGCTCGGACGGCGTGAGCAGCGAGAAGCCGGTGCCGCCGATGTCGCTCCAGCGCAGCCAGGGCGTCAGGATGAAGACGTCGCCCTCGCCGAGCACGTTCGGAAACGAGAACTTGCCGGTGATGTCGGCAAACGCGCCGTCGTTGGACGGGAAGAAGTCATTGTAGGCGCGATAGCCGCCGCGCACGCGCACCATGTAGAACGCCCCTTCCAGATAGCTCTCGAAGGTGAGGTTCGCCGTCGCCTCGTTGAAGAAATGGCGGTGATCGAAATAGGCGGAGCCGCCGCCGAGTGCCGCATGCATCGCGATGGTCGGCGTGACGTCGATCACCGGGCCGGTATAGGCGCCCGCATAGCCGTAGCTCAGGTCGCCGCTGTCGAAATAGATGTCGCCGAGCAGTTGCACGAAGGTACGCCAGCGGGAGGCGTCGCCGAACTTGCGTTCGTCGCGGACCGTCACGCGCGCCAGCACAAGACCGGAATCGCTTTCGTCGGCGTTCAGCCGGCGGGGGTTTGATTCCCAGCCGGCGCCAAGCTCGGCGAGCACTTGCGTCGTGTCGGGCTGGAGCTTGCGGCGGATGCGCTGCAGCGCGCGATGCACGTCCGGGTGGTTCGGGTCGTTGACGAGCACGCGCTCGTAGGCGGAGAGCGCCTTGCGCAGCTCGCCGCGCTGTTCGGCGAGTTGGGCGTAGCGGAAATTGAGCTCGGAGTTGGTCGGGTTGCGGAGGATCTGGGCGTACAGCCGCTTCAGCTCGTCGGCGCTCACCGCCGACGCAAGTGAAGACAAGACCACCGCCAGGACGGCAAGCCGAAAGAACCGCGCCACCCGAACCCCCTAAACGGCCGACCGCCGATCGAGACGGGTCAACATACTTTCCCGACCTGTCGAAACCAACATGGTGGTAACGAAGGAGAAAATCCGATGCAGCCGTGCCACACCCGCGGGAAAGGTAAAATTCCGACGTAAGTACCGCGGCTTACGCCTGAGCCGGGCGGCCCGACCGGCTGCGGCTGCGCCGTTGGCTGGCGAATCGTGTGCAAACCGGACCGAAAGAACGGACGCGCCGGCGCTATTTCCCGGCCGGCGCTTTCTGCGGCGTGCCGCGTTGCGGCTCCGGCTTGGCTGCGGGGTCTGCCGCATCGCCATCGTCGTCCGCCGGGTCATCGGGCGCGTCGCCGACGACGAAACAGGCGTGATAGAGCTCGCGCGGAATTTCCTTGTTCACCGCGCAATCGTGGATCGGCCGCAGATCTTCCTCGAGGCGGTAGTACATGTAAGGCCCGATCAGGAAGCGGCTCGCGCCGTCCGGCGATCCGCCGAAGCGGTCGATCTTGCCCTCGAGGCTCGGGTCGGCCTGGAGGATGGCCTGGCGCAGCTCATCGCTCTTGAGGAAGTTGTCGGGCAGTTGATCGAACGGCCCGTCGAAATAGTTGTTCACGCTGCTGCCGCCCTCGAACACGCCGATCAGAATCTTCCGCTTGAGCCGGTGCTCGTCATAGAAGGCGAAGCCGGTGCGCCGCGCGATCAGGATGCGGTTGGTGATGCGGGACGGAAACAGCTCGTCGGCGACCTTGATCGTCTCGTCGAGAATGTAGTGAAAGATTTTCAGGCGCTTGTTGAAGACGAGGAAGAAACGAATGCCCGACTCGTCGAATACCGGGCCGAGGTATTGGTCGTCGGGGCCGAGCGCGGTCTTCGGCGGCGTCACTTTCGACAGATCGTTGAGCGCGAAGACGACGCTCTTCGCGCCGAGCGTCACGCGATAGACCAGCGGCTCGAGGCGCTCGACGTTGATGCCGTCCTCCTTGCCGAACACGCTGTAGTTCACCGCGTCGTCCTTCTGCCATTCGGTCAGCTCGACAAAATAAGCGAAGTGCAGCTTGCCTTCGTCGCGGTCCTTGGCGTCGAGGCGGATGTTGCCGGCGTAGCGCGTTCCGTTGTGGTAGAAATAAAAATAATAATAGTTCTCCGTTGGATAGACGCGCACGCGATCCGGCAGGCTCTCCAGCACGAACGCGAGCATCCCCTTCGGATCGTCGAGCGGCAGCACGGTCTTGCGCAAGACGTCCTCGATATATTGTTCGTTGGTGTAGAGACGCGGACGATCCGCCGCGCTGGCGGATGCCATGACGAAGCTGCCCGCAAGCAGCGTGATGAGCGCAACGCAGACCCTGCTCATGCTCGATCTGTCCGGTTCGCCGGGTTCCTGTCGGCTATAAGCATGCCCGCTTTCGGAACGTTCCCGGCGTGCGTCCCGGCGGCTATCGGCGCCGCCGGGAGTCCTCGTCGTCTGACGGCTGCTTCTGTTCCAGTGTTTCCGACTTGGCCTTGTCGTGCTGCCGCGTTTTCTGCTGCTGTTGCTGGACTTTCGGCTGCGGGGGTTGCTGCACCTTGGGCGGCTGCTGAATCTTGAGCTGTTGCGGCTGCACCTTCGGCTGCGGGGGTTGCTGCACCTTGGGCGGCTGCTGAATCTTGAGCTGTTGCGGCTGCACCTTCGGCTGCGGCGCTTGCTGCAGCTTCGGCGCCGGCGGCTGGGTGATCTGCGGCTTGATCTTCGCCGAGACGTCCGGTGCGTGCACCGGCGGTTTCGGTTGGATCTTCACCTTCTGGTCGGCAGCTGACTGCGCCACCGTGTGAGCCGGCTTCGGTGCCGGGAGCTTTATGTCCTTCTCGGCAGCACTCTTGGCAGGCGCGTGGACCGGCGGCTTCGGCTGGATCTTCACCTTCTGGTCGGCAGCGGACTGCGCCACCGTGTGAGCCGGCTTCGGTGCCGGGAGCTTTATGTCCTTCTCGGCAGCGCTCTTGGCGGGCGCGTGGACCGGCGGTTTGGGTTCGATCTTCACCTTCTGGTCGGCTATGGACTGCGCCACCGTATGAGCCGGCTTGGGCGCCGGGAGCTTCACGTCCTTTTCGATCACGCTCATCTGCGGCGTGTGCACCGGCTTCGGGAGCGGCTGCTTCAGGCCCTTCTCGGCGGCGCTCTTCACCAGCGTGTGGACCGGAACCGGCTCCGGAATTTTCAGGCCCTTGTCGACGGCGCTCTTGATCTGCGTGTGCACCGGTTTCGGCTCGGGCTGCTTGAAGCCCTTGTCGATGATGCTCTTCGCGACCGTGTGCACGGGCTTGGGATCCGGGAGCTTGAGCTTGTCGAGCAGGCTCTGCTTGGCGTTGTGCGAGCCGAACTGCTTGTGGCTGTTCTGCAGCAGATGGATTTTGGACGCTTTCGCGAAATGGCTCGCCACCGGCTGATGCGATCCGAACTTGTTGTGCGTGGCCTTGCTCGAGTGCGAGCCGAACTTGTTGTGGCTCCAGTTCAGATTGTGCGAGGCGTACTGGTAATGGCTCCAGTATTGCTGGTGCGAGCCATAGCGAATGTGGCTCATGGCCGGCCAATGCGACGCAAAGCGGTAGTGGCTCTGCTGCTGGCCGTGCGAGCCATAGCGCGAATGGCTGAAGGCGGGGTCGTGGCCGGGCTCGGCGATCAGCACCGGCGGCGGAGGCGGCAGGATGTAGGTGACGGCTGCCGGCGCCACGGCGCAGGTCTGGAAGACTGCGATGTCGCCGACGAGGGTCGCGTCGTTGCGCACGAACTCGTCGGTGACCGGCACGCCCGCCGGCGTCAGGTTGATGTTGATGTCGATCAGGTATGCTTCGTCGATGCCGACTGCCGTCGTCTGTCCGGAGGGGTCGATCTGTTCCGGCGCAAGGCCGAACGCGGCCGCCGGCGCCACTTCGGCATAGAAATCCTCGCGCAGGCCTTGTACGCCGTGCACTTCGGAATCGTCACCGGTCTCTTCACCGTTGATCGGGGGCAGGTTGCATGGGCCGTCCGGGGAGCACAATGAATCGCCGGTAATCCAGACGTAGTTGTCCGGCTGGTTCTGGTTCGCCGACCAGCGATTAGAATAACCCGGACCGAAGGAAGCGCCGCCCGCGCAATTTGCGCGCATGCGCGGCTCGCCTTCGTTGCCGCGGTCGTAGGAGCCGACGTCGTAACGGCCGATGGGGCGCCAGACGCCGTCCTGATGCAACTCGTAGCGCAGCGTGCGCGCCTCATGCGGCGTCGCAAACGGGTTCTGCTCGCCGAGCCCCAAGTTGCGCATGCCTCCGCGTTCCGCGACGAGCATCAAGGGCAGGCCCTCGCAGGTGGGGAAGGCGATGTCGCTCACCGGCTGGCTATGGCCGGCGCGGGCAATGGCTTCCGGGCTTGTGAAGAAATCCGGCAGCAGGAATTCACGGCGGACGCTGGTCGTGTTGAAGGCGCCGTCGGCGGTAAGGCCGACCGACCAGACGGAATTGCGCTTGTCCTCGTCATTGGCCGCGTCCCACGCCTGGCGATCAAACTGGGGTCCGCTCCAGACGGCGTAGAAGAGGCGGACTTCGCCGCTCGCCCTGTTGCGCCAGACGCCGACGCCCCAAACGCGGCGTCCGGACGGCGCGAGATTCCAGCACTCCGGCGAATTTTCGAAGCGGCCGGCCGGGCAGTCGGCGACCTGCGCGCGGCTCGCCGGGTCGAACGGGATCGGCGCGAGGCTGCCCTGCCGGTTCGCGCCCGCGTCGAAGAAGTTCGCGCGTCCGCGAACGCCGTGATCATAGACGCCGAGATCGGCACCGTCCGCGGCGCGGATGCGGTGGATCATGCCGGTTTCGAGATCGGAGACGTAGAGCTGCCGGTTCCAGCGGTCGTAGGTGATGTTGCCGAGCGAGGCGCCGGTATTCTGCCGCCCGCCGAGGGCGATCTGCGCGAATAGCTGCGGCTGATAATTGCTGGAAGCGCTGAGACGGTAGATCGCGCCGGGGCCGCCGGGACCCCACATGCCGGGCTGCCAATTCTGGTTGTCCGGTGTCCGGTGCAGCCCGAAGGCCGCGGTCGCGGCGACATAGATGTTCGGCCGCTGGGCATCGTCAAAGGCAACGCCGAAGATCTGTCCCACGTCGGCGGCGGTCACGAACGCGCGCTGCGGCTCGCTGATCCAGTGCTGGCCCTGCGGCGGCTGGTTCGGATTGCGTAGATCAATAACGCTGCCGACGACACCGCCCGGATTGATCACCTGCAGTGGCGCGCCACCCGGTCCGGGGACCGCCATCGTGCCGGAGAACCGCGTCACGAACGCTTCGCCGGGACGCGGCGGAAGCTGCTGCTGCGCGGCTGCCGGAGCGGTGAGCGCGAACAGGGCCGCGGCCGCAAGCGCAGTTGCCGCCGAACGCGGACCGAAATTCTTGCAGGCATGGTCGGACGTCGATCGAACCGCAATTCGAAAGCCGATGGCGTTCATTTGTGTTTTCCAGGCAGGAGGCGGGAAAGCGGGCGTGCAGTTATCCGTGGCGAAGCATAGAGGCCATTTGCTAACGGTGGAAGTCATCGCCGAGGCCGAATGAACCATCCATGAACGGCGGCGGCGCTTTTCTAGGACTTTGTTCTGATTGCAGTTTCCGGGTGCCGGGTTGGGCGGTCAGCGGGCAGCGACCTCCTGCGAAACCGCTCCGATTCCCGCCGGCGGGTTCGTCGTGCGGACGCGAAAGCTGCGTGGTTGCGCGGTTTGTGCGGTCTGTGCAATCAAACATTGCCTTCCTGTCCCGCGCACTTGCCGGCCCTGTTTCGGCCGTGCGCAAAACCAACGATGATCGGGCGCACACGGAGCGCCGGCGCACGCAAGGAGAAACATCATGCGGATCGACGCCTTCAATCACTTCTTCCCAAAGAAATACTACGAGAAGATGGGCGAGGTCGGCGCCGGCCTGAAGGACATGTTCAACCGCACGCGTGCGATCCCGTGCATTCACGATCTCGACGAGCGCTTCCGCGTGATGGACATGTTCTCCGATTACGCGCAGATTCTGTCGCTGCCGGCGCCGCGGCTTGAGGTGATCGCCAAGGGCGATCCGAAGATCGCGCTTGAGCTCGCGAAGATCGGCAATGACGGACTGGCCGAGCTGGTCGCCAAGCATCCCGACCGCTTCCCCGCGTTCATCGCGCAGGCGCCGATGGTCGCGAGCGATGCGGGCTCCGCGGAAGTGGAACGTTCGATCAAGGAGCTCGGCGCCGTCGGCGCGCAGATCTACACGAACGTCGGCGGCAAGCCGCTCGACCGGCCCGAGTTCGAATCCTTCTTCGCCACGATGCACAAACTCGACAAGCCGATCTGGATGCACCCTGACCGGCCGGCGACGCATCCCGATTATCAGGACGAGCAGAAGTCGCTTTACGAAATCTGGTGGACGTTCGGCTGGCCGTACGAGACGAGCGTCGCGATGGCACGGCTCGTGTTCTCCAAGGTGATCGACAAATATCCGAACCTGAAAATCATTGCGCACCATCTCGGCGCGATGGTGCCGTTCTTCGAGGGGCGCGTGGGGCCCGGCTGGGATCAGCTCGGCGCGCGCACTTCCGACGAAGACTACGTCGCGCTGCGCAAGAGCCTGAAGAAGCGGCCACTCGACTATTTCAAGGATTTCTACGCCGACAGCGCCGTGTTCGGCTCGAAGGCGGCGACCGAGTGCGGACTCGCGTTCTATGGGGTCGATCACGTGGTGTTCGCGTCCGACAGTCCGTTCGATCCGGAGAAGGGTCCGGCCTACATTCGCGAGACGATCAAGATTCTCGACGCGCTGCCGCTCAGCAAGGACGAACGCGAAAAGATCTATTTCAAGAACATCGAGAAGCTGACGGGCAAGAAGTTCGTCAAATAAGGTCGTCACCCCGAGGTGCGAGCGAGCGCAGCGAGCGAGCGTCGAAGGGTGACAATCGATAGCAGGTCAATTACGGGCGTCATCCTTCGAGGCTCGGGGCTTCGCGCCTCGCACCTCAGGATGACGCCGTTTTCAATACGGCGTGATGACGTTGACGAGCGCCTGGCGCTTTTCCTTCACCACCGCGTCGCGGGCGCGCGCGAGCACTTCCGGCAGGTCCTGCGGCCTCTCCACCCGCGCGCCGAAGCCGCCCTGCGCCTTGACGAACTCGTCGTAGGGCGGGCTCGGGTCGAGATCGGCGAGGAAGCGGCCGTCGTCCTCGCCGGCAGCGCCGTCCTGGAACATGGAGAGCGTGGCGCGGCGCACGGCGCCGTAGCGGCTGTTGTTGAAGATGATCGTCAGCACCGGGAGCTTGTAGCGCTCGGCGACCCAGTGGCTCACGGTCGGATTGGTGAACATGTAGGTGCCGTCGCCGAGCGTGGCGACGACGAGCTTCTCGGGTGCGGCGAGCTTCGCGCCAAGTGCTGCGCCAAGACCCCAGCCGAGGCCGCCCGCGGTGCTCGATCCGAAATAGGTGCCCGGCTTCTCGCGCGGGCAGTGCTCGAGCGACAGCGGGTATTCGTTGAAGATCACCGCGTCGAGCCCAACGGCGTCGCCGACGCACTTGCTTGCATAGGGAACGGTGATCTTGTCGCTCTGTGCTGCCGCCGCCTGCCCCGCCTTCGAGCGGCGCGCATTCGACTGTTCGCTGAGCCGCTGGAAGCGCGCGGAAATCCTGCCCGCATCGGGCGCGGCCTTGGCGAGCGCGGCGTCGAGCGCGGCGATCGCGTTCCTTGCGCTCGCGGTGATCGTGAGGTCGCTCGGGAAGCTGCGGATCGGATAGCGGACGAAGGCCGGGTCCTCGCCCATATGGGCGAACTTGCAGCCGGCGCGCGGCGTGTGGTCGATGGGGAACCAGGGCACTTCGCATTCGAGCAGGATCGCCACATCGGCCTCGGCGAGTAGCGCGCCCGGATCGAAGCCCTGGTGCATCGGGTGGGTGCTCGGCAGGTTCAGGTAGCGCGTGTTGAAGGAGACGACCGGCACGGCCCAGCGCTCGGCGAATTTTGCGAGCAGCTCGACCGCGTGCGGCTCGCGGCCCGCGGCCGCGGTGATCAGCACCGGGTTCTCCGCGTCCGCGATCCAGCGGGCGAGCTTCTCGATCGACGCGGGATCGGGATAGGGCGAGGCGGCGACGGCGCGCGGTTGCACCGGCTCGATCGGGCCGTCGAGTTCGGCCGACAGCGGCTCGCGCGGCAGCGCGAGATAGACCGGGCCGCGCGGCGATGTCATCGCGACTTCTAGCGCGCGGGAGACCACGTCGCCGACCTGACCCGGCACGCGCAGCTCGTAATCCCATTTCACCAGCTCGCGCACCATGCCGGCCTGGTCGAACATCTCCTGGCCCCAGTGGATCTGGCGCATGCGGCCGCCGAACTGGCCGCTTTCGGTAATCGGCGTGCGGCCGGCGGCGAGCAGGAACGGCGCGCGGTCGCGCGAGAGGTTGGCAAGATTGTTGATCGTGTTGGCAGTGCCGACGTTCACGTGCACCATCACCGCTTGCGGGCGGCCGTTCATCAGATAGGCGCCATGCGCCATGGCGACCGCGAGGTTCTCGTGGGTGACGAGCACGGGCTGCGGCACCGGCCTGTTGGTCTTCTGCGCGCGGGTGAAGGCTTCGACAACGGGCGGAAAATCGGTGCCCGGATTGCAGAAGAAGTAGTCAACGCCGTGCGCGGCGAGCGCCGACAGGAACAGCTCACCGGCGATCGGCGGACGCGCCGGCTTCTCGTGCTTCTGCGCCGTCGGCCTCGCGCTCATGCTGGACGCTCCCGTGGACCTTGCATTTGTGCTTGGATGAATTCGCGTGTCTTCTAGCCGACGGTGGTTGTCAAAACAACGGCTGGTACAGCAACCCAGTCCCGCGAAAGCTTCCCGACATGAGACCGCCCGCGCTCGTCGCCGATATCGGTGCAACAACCAGCCGGTTTGCGCTCGTGCGTTCGGATGGCGCACTGGATGTTGTGCGCGCCATCGCCAACGACGAGGCGGAAGACCTGGCCGCAGTCATGCACGCGGCGCTGCACGCGAGCGGTGCCGTGCGTCCCACCGTCTGCGTGCTGGCGGTCGCCGGGCCGGTGGAAGGCGATGAGGTCGCGCTCACCAATCGGAAATGGTCGTTCTCCCAGCGCGTCTTGCGCAAGGCGCTGAAGCTCACCCGCCTCGTCGTCGTGAACGACTTCGTCGCGGCGGCGCATGCGCTGCCCACGCTGCGCTCGACGGATCTCGTGAGCGTGGGCGGCGGGCGCAGCGAGCTGCGCGGGACCATGCTCGTGTGCGGGCCGGGCACCGGCTTCGGCGCCGCCACGCTGCAGCGGCAGAGCGGCAAGCCGCGCGCCATTGCCAGCGAGGCGGGGCACATGCGGCTGGGTGCGGCGACCGCCGACGAGGCGCGGGTGGTGGCGCATCTCGTGCGCGACGCGGGAGCCGTCACGGTCGAACACCTGCTGTCAGGGCAGGGATTGGTGCGGCTGCACCGCGTGCTGAGCGGGGAGCAGGCGACGACCAGGCAGATCATCGAGGCGGCGCGGCTCGGCAAGAACGCGGCCCGGGAAACGGTGCACGCCTTCCTGCGGCTCTATGGGCGCATTGCCGGCGATCTCGCGCTCGCCTTCGATGCGCGCGGCGGCGTGTTTCTCGCCGGCGGGGTCGGGCGCGTGCTTGCGCCGTTCTATTCATCGTCGCCGTTCCGCGCGGCGTTCGAGGAACATCCGCCTTACGAAGCACGGCTTGCGGCGATTCCGACGCATGTGATCGTGCACGCGGCGCCGGGTCTGCTCGGGGCCGCGGCGATTGCGCGGACGATCCGGCGCCGCTGACCTCAGAGGCCGAGTTCGGCGAAGGCGTCGGCGTGGTGGCGGGCGGCGTCGTCGCTGAAGCAGCAATAGATCACGTGCGGGACGGCGCGGCTGGCGCCGGCTTCGGCGAGTACGGTGGACACCGCAAGCCGCGCCGCACGGTCGGCGGGGAAGCGATAGATGCCGGTGGAGATCGCGGGGAACGCGATCGAGCCGAGGCCGTGTTCGCGGGCGAGCGCGAGCGAAGTGCGGTAGCAGCCGGCAAGGAGATCGTCCTCGCCGCGCGCGCCGCCGCTCCACACCGGGCCGACGGCGTGGATGACGTGGCGCGCGGGCAAGCGGTAGCCGCGGGTGATCTTCGCCGAGCCGGTCGGGCAGCCGCCGAGTGTCTTGCATTCTTCCAGCAGTTCGGGGCCGGCGGCGTGGTGGATCGCGCCGTCGACACCGCCGCCGCCCAAGAGCGACGTGTTGGCGGCATTGACGATCGCGTCGACGCGAAGTTGCGTGATGTCGCCGACGACAATCTCGAGGCGCGTGCCGTGCGTCTCGGCGAGGGAATGCGGGCGTGGCTGCATGCGCGCGATTTTATCCGCCGCGCGCTCCCGTCGCTAGGCGACCTCTTTCATCGGATCAAGCGTGGCGCGGCGGCCGAGCGCGGCGAAGTTCTTCTTCAGGAAGGCGTCGGCAGCGTCGCGGCCGAGATCGCGCAGATGCAGAAAGAACGGCCACTCGGTGTTGAACTTCGAGCTGGAGTTGAGGTCCGCGAGTTCCTCGCTGCCGGCGATGCGGTGGAGCCGCAGGCTGTGCTGCCCGCTCTTGCCGGTCCAGCGGCGGATCATGCCGCCTTCGATCAGGCGGCGGACGAAGCCGATCGCTCGGAATTCGGAAAGGAGCGAGGCATTGAACGTGATCTCGTTGATGCGGTTCAGGATCTCGCGGGCGGTCTGCGGGGTGCCCGCGCGCTTGATCGGGTTGGTCTGCACGAGGATCACGTCGTCGGTGCTAGTCGCACGGAAGAACGGATAGAGCGGCGGGTTGCCGACGTAGCCGCCGTCCCAATAGGGCGTGCCGTCGATCTCGACGGCCTGAAAGAGGAACGGGAGACAAGCCGACGCCATTACCGCGTCGGCCGTGATCTCCTCGGTGCGGAAAATGCGCGCCTTGCCGGTGCGGACGTTGGTGGCGGAGATGAACAGCTTGAGCTTGCGGCAGGCGCGGACCGCCTCGAAGTCCACTTCGCGCTCGAGGATCTCGCGCAGCGGATTGATGTTGAACGGATTGAAATCGTAAGGCGACAGGAAGCGGCTGGCGACATCGAGCGCGAGAAACGCCGGATTGTGATCGAGCGACCAGTTGCCGAGGAAACGATCCATCAGGCTGCGCTGGATCGGGCTCATGCGGCCGTCGCGGGAGACCGCGCGCCAGAATTTCTGCAGGGCTTCGCGTGCGCCTTCGCTGCCGCCCTGCTCGAAGCCGGACGCGAACACAACCGCGTTCATCGCGCCCGCGCTCGTGCCGGAGATGCCGTCGAAGGCGAGGCGGTCGTCCTCGAGCAGGCGGTCGAGCACGCCCCAGGTGAAGGCGCCGTGCGCGCCGCCGCCTTGCAGCGCGAGGTTCACGATCTTCTGCGGGCGGAGGAGCTTGCGGATGACCATTGGCTGCGCGGCGTCTCCTGCATCAGGTGGCGGTCCAGCCGCCGTCGATCGGCAGGCTGGCGCCGGTGATGGTGGCGGCCGCGTCGCTGCACAGGAACACGGCGAGGCCGCCGATGCTGTCGGGCTTCGTGAAGGCGTGCATCGGCTGCTTTTCCGAGAGGAGCGCGAGCTTCTCCTCATCGATCGTCTTGTGCGAGGCCGCGGCGCGGGCGACGATCTGCTGCTCAACGAGCGGCGTCAGCACCCAGCCGGGGCAGATGGCGTTGCAGGTGATGCCCGTATTGGCGGCTTCCAGCGCGACGACCTTCGTGAGTCCGATCACGCCGTGCTTCGACGCCACATAGGCGGCCTTCTGGACGCTCGCGACCAGTCCGTGCGCGGAGGCGATGTTGATGATGCGGCCCCATTTGCGCGCCTTCATGCCGGGGACGGCGGCGCGGGTCGCGTGGAAGGCGGAGGAAAGGTTGATCGCGATGACGGCGTTCCACTTCTCGACCGAGAACTCCTCCACCGGCGCGACGTGCTGGATGCCGGCGTTGTTGACGAGCACGTCGAGGGCGCCGAAGCGCTTCTCCGCTTCGGCGATCATCGCCGCGATTTCGTCGGGCCGGGTCATGTCGGCTGGCGAATAGGCGACCTCGACCTTATGTTCCTTCGCGATGCCGGCGCGCAGCGCTTCGATCTCGCCCTTTTCGCCGAATCCGTTCAGGGTGACGTTGGCACCGGCTCCGGCGAGGGCGCGGGCAATGGCCGCCCCGATGCCGCTCGTGGAGCCGGTGATGAGTGCGCTCTTTCCCTTCAGCAAGGCCGTCCTCCGTGCGAATCTTTCCGGTGATTGTGCAGCGCAACATAAAGCCCGGGCGGCGGTTTCTCAAGGGCGATACGAGCGATACAATGTTCGTGGAAAACATCGATGAAATCAGGATTTCCAGCCCCCGGCCATGACCATGCGCAGTGCGTCGCCGACACGCTGACGCGCGCCGAAGAGGCGTGCGAGGAGAGCGGCCGCCGGCTGACGCCGCTGCGGCGGCGGGTGCTCGAAGCGCTCGCGGAGAGCCATGCGCCGCTCGGCGCCTACGAGATAGTCGACCGCCTGAAGCAATCGGGCGACCAGGCGCCGGCGATGTCGGTCTATCGCGTGCTCGATTTCCTGGTGTCGGAAGGGCTCGCGCACCGGATCGAGAGCCGCAATGCCTTTCTCGCCTGCAATCGCGGACACGACACCGAAGGAGTTGTCGTGTTCCTGTTGTGCGAGCGTTGTGGAACGGTGGCAGAAGTGACGTCGGGCGCGGTCGGCCGCGACCTCGCGCGTGCGGCAGGCGCGGTCGGTTTCGAGACGCGCACGCCGGTGCTGGAGATCAAGGGCCTGTGCGAGAGCTGCCGCCGCGCCGACGCGTTGAAGCGATGATGCTGCAAAAGCCCGAAGTGCGTTCAACAAGTCTTGCGCCGCGCCGGCGGTCGGTGGCGGTGCGCGTCGGCGACGTCACGGTCGGCGGCGATGCGCCGATCGTCGTGCAGTCGATGACGAACACCGACACCGCCGACGTGGAGGCGACGGCGCGGCAGGTGGCGGCGCTCGCGCGCGCAGGCTCGGAGCTCGTGCGCATCACGGTCGACCGCAACGAAGCGGCCGCCGCAGTGCCGAAAATTAAAGAGCGGCTCCTGCAGATGGGCGTGAACGTGCCGCTCATCGGCGACTTCCATTACATCGGCCACCAACTGCTCGCCGACCACCCGGCCTGCGCCGAGGCGCTCGACAAGTATCGGGTCAACCCCGGCAATGTCGGCTTCAAGGAGAAGAAGGACAAGCAGTTCGGCGCAATCGTCGAGACGGCGCTGAAATATGCAAAGCCGATCCGCATCGGCGCGAACTGGGGCTCGCTCGACCAGGCGCTACTCACGCAGCTCATGGACGAGAATGCGCGGCTGTCCGAGCCGATGGATGCGCGGGAGGTCACGCGCGAGGCCATGGTCCTGTCGGCGTTGCTCTCGGCGTCGTTCGCGGAGGACCTCGGCCTGCCGCGCAACCGCATCATCCTTTCCGCGAAGGTTTCCGCCGTGCAGGACCTGATCGCGGTCTATGACGAGCTTGCGCGGCGCTCGGACTATGCGCTGCACCTCGGCCTCACCGAAGCCGGTATGGGCTCGAAGGGTATCGTCGCCTCGAGTGCGGCGCTCGGCGTGCTGCTGCAGCGGGGGATCGGCGACACGGTCCGCATTTCGCTCACCCCGGAACCGGGCGGCGACCGGACGCTCGAAGTGCAGGTGGCGCAGGAGCTTCTGCAGACGATGGGCTTCCGCGCGTTCGTGCCGCTCGTCGCCGCGTGCCCCGGCTGCGGACGGACGACCTCGACCACGTTCCAGGAGCTTGCGAGCGACGTGCAGGGCTTCATCCGCGCGCGCATGCCGGAATGGAAGAAGCGGTATCCCGGCGTGGAGACGCTGTCGGTCGCGGTGATGGGCTGCATCGTCAACGGGCCGGGCGAGTCGAAGCACGCCGACATCGGCATTTCGCTGCCCGGCACCGGCGAGCAGCCGACGGCGCCAGTCTTCATCGACGGCAAGAAGGCGGCGACCTTGCGCGGCCCGACGCTTGCCGCCGATTTCAAGCAGATGGTCGAGGACTACGTGGCGCGGCGCTTCGGCGTGAGCGCGCGGCCCGCGGCGGAGTGATCCCTATTTTTCACGGGCGGCGACGTAGCGGGCGCATTCGCGCAGCATGTCGGCGCGCGGCCCGAAGGGCGTGAGGGCTGCTTCGGCCGTACCGATCAGTTCGGCGAGCCGCTTGCGTGCGCCGTCGACGCCCAGTGCCGAAACGAGGGTGGCCTTGCCGCGGCTGGCGTCCTTGGCGGTGGTCTTGCCGAGGCTTGCGGCATCGCCTTCGGCATCGAGCAGATCGTCGGCAATCTGGAAGGCGAGGCCGAGCGCGCGGGCGTAATCGGCGAGCGCGCTGCGTTCCTGTTCGCGCGCCCTGCCGAGCATGGCGCCGCCTTCGCACACGGCTGCGAGCAATGCGCCGGTCTTCATCGCCTGTAATTTTTCGATCTCCGCCAGCGAAAGCGCGAGCGGGCGGCGATCGGCGGCGAAGCGTCCTTCCGCCTCGAGATCGAGCATCTGGCCGCCGGCCATGCCGCCGACGCCGGACGCGCGCGCCAACAGCGCGATCAGTGCGACGCGCGTTTCGGAATCCGCCTGCAGATTGGCAAGCAGGTCGAAGGCGAGAGTGAGGAGAGAATCGCCCGCAAGGATCGCGGTCGCTTCGTCGAAGGCAATGTGCGTCGTCGGCCGGCCGCGGCGCAGATCGTCGTCGTCCATCGCCGGCAGGTCGTCGTGGATGAGCGAATAGCAATGCACGCACTCGAATGCCGCCGCGGCGGGCAATGCTGTGGCCTCGGCTACGCCGAAGAGGGCGGCGGACTCGATGAGCAGGAACGGACGAATGCGCTTGCCGCCGGTCGCGCCGTGGCGCATGGCCGCAAGCAAACGCGCAGGCCGGCCGATCTCGCCGGGCCTCAGCGCGCCGCCAAGCTCCGCCATCAACGCAGTCTCTGTCGCGGCGGCGACCGCATCGAGACGGCGCAACAGGGTTTGCGAAGGCGCGGCGACAGGCTTCATCGGGCTACCCGGTTCGCCGCCGCATGCCCGAGCGGGTTCGCCGGGTCAAGCGGGACAGACCGCCCTATTTTCGCTCCGAAGCGGCCGCAGCTAAGCTTTCCTCATGCTACGGCGGCTCTTCAGGATCGCCGGCTGGATTGCCGGCACGATCGCTCTCGCATTCGTCGTGCTGGTCGCGGCCTATTCATTCGTCCCGCCCGTCTCCACCCTGATGGTATGGCGGTGGGCGACGGGCGAGCGCGTGGTGCGGCAGTGGCGGCCGATTGAAGCGATCTCGCCGAACCTCGTGCGTGCGGTCGTGGTCGGCGAGGATGCGCGTTTCTGCAATCATTCCGGCGTCGACTGGATCGAGGTACGGGCGGCAATCGCGGATGCGGACGAGCTCGCGGACGCACGCGGCGCGTCGACCATTGCCATGCAGACGGCGCGCAACCTGTTTCTCTGGCCGAGCCGGCAGGTGGTGCGGAAGATCATGGAGGTGCCAATTGCTTATGTCCTGACGCTTGCGTGGCCGCAGCGCCGCCTCCTCGAGGTCTATCTCAACATCGTGGAGTGGGGCCCGAACGGCGAGTTCGGTGCAGAGGCCGCCGCACGGCGCGCGTTCGGCAGGAGCGCGCGCAACCTCACGCCCTATGAGGCGGCGCTACTCGCGAGCTCGCTGCCCAATCCCGTGCGGCGCAACGCCGCCCGGCCGGGGCCCGGCCTGCGGCGGGTCGCGGAACGCAATCTCGCCGGCGTCGCCGCCGACGGCGGCAACGCCATCGAATGTCTCGATTTACGGCGTTAAATCCGGAGTTGGCGCAGGCCGCCGCAATCCTCTATAAGCCCGCCGACCCATCCACATGCCCGCGCGCGGGCCCGAATTCCGGGAGACGGAAATGGCCGTTCCGAAGCGAAAAACCAGCCCGTCCCGCCGCGGCATGCGCCGCTCGGCGGACGCCCTGAAGCAGCCGACCTATGTCGAGGACAAGGATTCGGGCGAACTGCGTCGCCCGCACCACATCGACCTGAAAACCGGCAAATATCGCGGCCGGCAGATTTTGAAGCCCAAGTCCGAGGTGTAAGATCGGGCGGCCGGGGAGTTCCGGAGGGCGTCAACGTTCCGCGCGGGGGCTGCCATGCTGGCCAATTTTCCGCTCTTCCTGATCTCCTTCGCGATCTACAACATGATCGTGTTCCTCACGCCCGGCGTGGTGTGGAGCGACGTGTTGCTGAACGTGCCGATGCAGTCGGGTGCGGTGTGGGCGATCACGCTCGGCGACGCGCTGATCGCGCTGTCGCTGATCTTCCTGTTCGTGGAAGTGCTGAAGGCGACGCGCACCACCAACCATTCGGTGTTCGATCATCTCCTGTCGACGATCGTGTTCATCGCGGCGCTTGTCGAGTTCCTGCTGGTGCCGCAGGCCGCGACGTCGGTGTTCGCGATCCTGTTGTTGATCGCCCTGATCGACGTGCTCGGCGGCTGGTCGGTGTCGTTCCGCGCGGCGCGGCGCGATCTCACCGTTGAGGCCATGCCCGACGCGATGCCCTGAGGGCCTCGCTCAGAGGTCCTGTCCGGCGCGCCTGCGGGCGGCAGCCGGCAATTCGCTCATGGTCCGGTAAAGCTTCGCGGTCGATTGCGGATCCGCGCGCCGGCGGGTGCGCGCCACCGGCAGATTCTCGGCCCCTGCCACGAGTTGCGCGATGAGCGCCGCCGCCGGCCGCACGCGGTGGACGGACGCCGTGGCGCGACGATCGTGCGGAACCGGCACAACGGCGGGCAGGGACGGCTTTGCCGCGTTGGCGGCCTCGTGCGCCTCGCCAGCAGCCGTGTCCCGCCGGTGGAGACCTACGCCAGTGCTGAGACTTGCAGAAATGCGCATCGCGTCCGTCTCGATTCGGGACAGAGTCCTGTCGATGCCAACAGCAATGCAATTGCTGAGCCGCCCGCACGCGCGGCAGCGCCGGCCTTAACGATGCTGAAGAATGGCGCGCGAGTAGCGCGGCGTCAGTTTTTGTCGCCCGACTTCTCGGTGAGCCGCTCGAGCCGCTTGCTCATCTCCGCGACCTGGCGCTTCAGCTCGTCGATGTCCTGCCCGCCCGCGGGCGGCTCGCCAGCGCCTTCCTTCTGCGCGAACGGAAGGAACATGGAGAAGGCGCGCTCGAACATTTCCATGTTGCGGCGGACCTGGTCCTCCAGCACGCCGAAGGTGCCGACGCCGAACGTCTTCGTTAATTGCTCGCGATACTTTTCCTGCTCCTTGGTGAAGGTGTCGATCGACACTTCCAGGTAGCGCGGCAGGAGCATCTGCATGCTGTCGCCATAGAAGCGGATCACCTGCCGCAGGAACGTGATCGGCAGCAGGTTCTGGCCCTTGTTTTCCTGCTCGAAAATGATCTGCGTCAGCACCGAGCGGGTGATGTCCTCGCCGGTCTTGGCGTCATAGACGACGAAATCCTCGCCTTCCTTCACCATGACAGCCAGGTCTTCGAGCGTGACGTAGGTGCTCGTACCCGTGTTGTAGAGGCGCCGGTTGGCGTACTTCTTGATCGTGACGGGTTCCTGGCTCTTGCTCATGGTCTTACGGCAGTTCCCGGTTGTTCTCGTCTTCTCCCCAGCAGGTCAGGACCTTAGGACGTTTCGCGGGTGCGGGCTACCGAATTATGAAGCCCTGTCATGCCTATGGTGCGTGACCTTTTCATATTGACATCGCATTGCATGCCTAACAACGATGGCCTCGACCACGGCGCCGGACGAGCGCCCGAGGAGGAGATCCCGATGAAAGACGATGTAGTCATTGTCGGCGCGGCACGCACGCCCGTCGGCGCGTTCAACGGCGCCCTGTCGGCGCTGCCCGCGCATGAACTCGGCAAGATCGCGATCGAAGCCGCGCTCGCGCGCGCAGGCATCGAAAACAAGCGCGTGTCGGAAGTCATCATGGGACAAATCCTGACGGCCGGGCAAGGGCAGAATCCGGCGCGGCAGGCGTCGATCGCCGCCAGCATTCCGGTGGAGATTCCCGCCTGGGGCGTCAACCAATTGTGCGGCTCGGGGCTGCGCGCGGTGGCGCTCGGCTATCAGGCGCTGCTCAACGGCGACTCCGACATCGTGGTGAGCGGCGGACAGGAATCGATGAGCCAGGCGCCGCACTGCGCGCACCTGCGCAACGGCACCAAGATGGGCCCGCTCGAGATGGTCGACAGCATGATCAAGGACGGGCTGTGGGACGCCTTCAACGGTTATCACATGGGCAACACCGCGGAGAACGTCGCCAAGCAGTGGCAGATCACGCGGCAGATGCAGGACGAGTTCGCCGTCGCCTCGCAGCAGAAGGCGGAAGCCGCGCAGAAGGCGGGACGCTTCAAGGACGAGATTACGCCGGTGAAGATCACGACGCGCAAGGGCGAGACCGTCGTGGACACGGACGAATATCCGCGGCACGGCACGACGCTCGACACCGTCGCCAAGCTGAAGCCGGCGTTCCAGAAGGACGGCACGGTCACGGCGGGCAATGCGTCGGGCATCAACGACGGTGCCGCGGCGGTCGTGCTGATGAAGGCGGCGGATGCCGCCAAGGAAGGAAAGAAAGTGCTCGCGCGCATCGTGTCGTGGGCGCAGGCGGGCGTCGATCCGGCGATCATGGGCACCGGGCCGATCCCGGCGTCGCGCGCGGCGCTGAAGAAGGCCGGCTGGAAGCCCGACGATCTTGATCTCATCGAAGCGAACGAGGCATTCGCCGCGCAGGCGTGCGCGGTGAACAAGGACATGGGCTGGGACACGGCCAAGGTGAACGTGAACGGCGGCGCGATCGCGATCGGGCATCCGATCGGCGCATCGGGCGCGCGCGTGCTGGTGACGCTGCTCGCAGAGATGGAAAAGCGCAACGCCAAGCGGGGTCTCGCCACGCTCTGCATCGGCGGCGGCATGGGAATCGCCATGTGCGTCGAGCGGTAAGCTCGGTCGTCGTTTCGGTTGGCCCCGACGCAGAAGGGCCGCCGGTAAGGGGAGGGGAGTAAAGCATGGCTCGCGTTGCGCTCGTCACGGGCGGCACCCGGGGTATCGGGGCCGCCATCTCCACGGCATTGAAGCAGGCCGGCTACCGCGTCGCCGCCAACTACGGCGGCAACGACGAAGCGGCAAACAAGTTCAAGGCGGAGACCGGCATTGCGGTCTTCAAATGGGACGTGAGCTCGTTCGATGCGTGTGCCGACGGCGTGAAGAAGGTGGAGGCGGAGCTCGGGCCGGTCGAGGTGCTCGTCAACAATGCCGGCATCACGCGCGACTCGATGTTCCACAAGATGAAGGCGGAGCAGTGGAGCGCCGTCATCAACACCAATCTCAGCTCGCTGTTCAACATGTGCCGGCCGGTGATCGAAGGCATGCGCGACCGCAACTTCGGGCGCATCATCAATATCTCCTCGATCAACGGGCAGAAGGGGCAGATGGGTCAGACGAACTATTCGGCGGCGAAGGCCGGCGAGATCGGCTTCACCAAGGCGCTCGCGCAGGAGAACGCGAGGAAGGGCGTCACGGTGAACGCGATCTGCCCGGGCTATATCGCGACCGAAATGGTGCAGGCCGTGCCGAAGGACGTGCTGGAGAAAAACGTCCTGCCGCAGATCCCGGTCGGCCGGCTCGGCGAGCCGGAAGAGGTCGCGCGCTGCGTCGTGTTCCTCGCGTCGGACGATGCGGGGTTCATCACCGGCTCGACGCTGACGGTGAACGGCGGACAATATCTCGCCTGAGCGTTCGCCTCATGGTTCGAGACGCCCCCGCACCTCATCCTGAGGAGCCCGACGCCGGACTTGATCCGGCGGAGGGCGTCTCGAAGGACGAGGCGCGGGGGCTCCTCACCATGAGGCGAGCTTAATCCTGCCCCGGCCGGAAGCCCTTCGGCGCGAGCTCGAAGCCGGTGAAATCGAATCCCGGCGCGACGGTGCAGCCGACGAGCGTCCAGTCGCCCTGGCTTTCCGCCGCCTGCCACGCGTGTGCGGGCACCGCGGCCTGCGGCCGTTCGCCGGCGGGAAGATCGGGTCCGAGCCTGATGCGCTCGATCGGGCCGTCGACGTCCGGCGCGATCTCGAGCGTGAGCGCGGCGCCGGCGTAGTAGTGCCAGACTTCCGTTGCATCGACCTTGTGCCAATGCGAGCGCTCGCCCGCACACAGGAGGAAATAGATCGCCGTCGAGTGCGCGCGCATGTCGGCGAGGTGGTGCAGGTCGCGCATGGTCTCGCGGAAATGACCGCCCTCGGGGTGCGGCCTGAGGTCGAGCAGGTGGATCACGTCGGCGGCGCGGAGCTTTGGGCGTGAATGCATCTGGTCAGCCCTTTGTTCTTGAGCATGATCTTTTCCGAAAACCGGTTTCCACTTTTCGGGATCATGCTCTGAAGTTGTTCTTCCGCTCGCGGATCTCGGTGAACACGGCGGCGGGGTCCGCGCCCGGCATGCCGATCGCCGCGGCAATCGCCGGGTCGTCGGCGCGCAGGAACGGATTGGTGGCGCGCTCTTCGGCGAGCGTCGAAGGCACGGTCGGCCTGCCGGTGGCACGCGCCTTCTCGACCTCGGCGAGACGTGCCTGCAAGGCGGCGTTGTCCGGGTCGACGGTGACGGCAAAGCGGCCGTTCGCCAGCGTGTATTCGTGGCCGCAATAGACGACCGTGTCGCCGGGCAGCCGGCGCAGCTTCAGGAGCGACTCCCAGAGCACCGAAGCCGGCCGCTCGAAGGCGCGGCCGGCACCGAGCGCGAACAGCGTGTCCGCCGAAAACAGCAGCTTCTCCTGTTCGAACCAGTAGCAGATGTGGCCGGCGGTGTGGCCGGGGGTGTCGAAGACGCGGGCGCTGAGGCTGCCGACCTTCACCACGTCGGGTTCGCTCACCTTCTCGTCAAGGGCCGGAATGTCGCCTTCGTTGCGCGGGCCGATTACCTTGGCCTGGTAGCGCTGCTTGAGTGCGGGGATGCCCTGGATGTGGTCGGCGTGCTTGTGCGTGACGAGCACGTGGGTGAGGTTCCACTTCGCCGCCTCGAGCGCCTTGACGATCGGCTCGGCTTCGGGCGCGTCGACCACGAGCACCGCGCCGCTCGCGGGGTCGCGCACGATCACCGCGTAGTTGTCCGAGAGGCAGGGCACGAGACGAATTTCCACCGGCATCATCGCTCCGATTTCATCATTGTTTACCGTGAGCGCAAAACCTAACACGCGACCCGTGCGCCGCAACCCGGCGGAAGGCCGTGCATTGAATACGGAGATATGGGAAGGCTATCCTGCACGGAACGGATTGCTGCATGTCCCACGACATCGTCGACCTCCGCAGCTTCTACGCGCAGCCGCTCGGGCACGTGGCGCGGCGGCTGATCAACCGTGCGATCCGCGGGCGCTGGCCCGATCTGCGCGGGACGGCGATCCTCGGCCTCGGCTATCCGACGCCCTATCTCGGCGTGTTCCGCGAAGAGGTGGAGCGGAACTTCGCCTTCATGCCGGCGACGCAGGGCGTGGTGAAGTGGCCGTCGGCGACGCCGTCGCTCACGGCGCTGGTGCATGAGACGCTGCTGCCGCTGCCCGATGCGTCGGTCGATCGCGTTCTTGCCGTGCATGCGCTGGAGATGACGGTGGATGCGCGCGATATGCTGCACGAGGTCTGGCGCGTGCTGGCGGCGGGCGGGCGCGTTCTCATCGTGGTGCCGAACCGCCGGGGCTTGTGGGCGCGCATGGATACGACGCCGTTCGGCTTCGGCCGGCCCTATTCGCGCCGGCAGCTCGTCGATCTCCTGCGCGAGGCGCTGTTCACGCCGGTCGGCTGGGACGAGGCGCTGTGGGTGCCGCCGTTCGCGCGCACATCGTTCCTGCGCACGGCGGTCGCCTGGGAGCGGGTCGGCAAGACGCTTTCGCTCCCATTTGCGGGCGTGCATCTCGTGGAAGCGACGAAACAGGTCTGGCGGCCGGTCGCCACGAGGCCGGCCCGCAACCTTGCGCGCGTGCTCGCGCCGGCGCCGGCGTCACCGGAGCCGGCCGGGATCTGATTCGCCGGCGTGGCGGGCGCGCGACAGCAGGAACAGCCCCTGCTCGCCGAACAGATTCCAGAACCACCAGGGTGCGTGCAGGCGTACGGGCCGGCCCCAGCGGTCGAGCGCGAAGCCGCGGTCCATGCGGGCGTCGATCTCGCGCACGAGCTCGACGAAGTCGCGGATCGTGCAGAAGTGGATGTTCGGCGTCTCGTACCAGGTGTCGTTCAGATGATCGGTGATCGGCATGCGTCCGCGGGAAAGGAGCTGCAGTCGGATGCGCCAGTGGCCGAAATTCGGAAACGACACGATGACGTGCCGGCCGATGCGCAGCATCTGCTCCAGCACCCAGCGCGGGCGGCGGGTCGCTTGCAGGGTCTGCGACAGGATCACGTAGTCGAAAGCATCGTCGGGGTAGTCGGCGAGGTCGATGTCGGCGTCGCCCTGAATCACCGCGAGGCCCTTGGCGACGCCCGCGTTGACGCCCTCGCGGGAAATCTCGATGCCGCGGCCGTCGACGCCCTTGGTCTCGGCAAGCAAGCGCAAAAGCTCGCCGTCGCCGCAGCCGACGTCGAGCACGCGTGCGCCCGGCTTCACCATCTCGGCCATGAGCACATGGTCGACGCGCCAGGTGGCAGGCGGCTTCTCGGTGCGGTTCAGCATGTGGTTCATGAACCCGCGGAGGGCAGGCCGCGGGCGCGGGCCGCGGCCTCGATGAAGCCGCGGGTGATGTCGAAGAGCTCCGGCTCTTCGAGCAGGAAGGCATCGTGGCCCTTGTCGCTCTCGATCTCGGCGAAGGAGACCGAAGCGCCCGAAGCGTTCAGCGCATGCACGATCTGCCGCGCGTCGCTCGTCGGGAACAGCCAGTCGGAGGTGAAGGAGACGACGCAGAAGCGCGAGCGCGATCCCCTGAAGGCGTGGGCGAGCGTGCCGCCGTAGTCGGCGGCGAGGTCGAAATAGTCCATTGCGCGCGTGATGTAGAGATAGGAATTGGCATCGAAGCGTTCGACGAAGCTCGAGCCCTGGTGGCGCAAATAGGACTCCACCTGGAAGTCGGCGTCGAAGCTGAAGGTCGGCGCGTCGCGATCCTGGTAGCGGCGGCCGAACTTCCGGTGCAGCGCGGCGTCGGACAGATACGTGATGTGCGCGGCCATGCGCGCGACGGCGAGCCCGCGGCGCGGGTTGGTGCCTTCGATGAGGTAGCGGCCGTTGCGCCAGTCGGGATCGGCCATGATCGCCTGGCGGCCGACCTCGTGGAAGGCGATGTTCTGCGCCGAATGGCGCGCGGCGGTGGCGAGCGGGAGCGCGGCGAACACGCGTTCCGGATAGCTCGCCGCCCATTGCAGCACCTGCATGCCGCCCATGGAGCCGCCGGTCACGCACAGGAGCGTGTCGATGCCGAGGTGGTCGAGCAGCATCGCCTGCGAGCGCACCATGTCGCGCACGGTGACGACGGGAAACGCGAGCCCGTAAGGCTCGCCGTTCGCCGGATCGCGCGACGCGGGGCCGGTGGTGCCCATGCAGCCGCCGGGGACGTTGGCGCAGATCACGAAAAAGCGGTCGGTGTCGATCGGCAGGCCGGGGCCGACCATCGTCTCCCACCAGCCGGGCTTGCCGGTGGCGGGATGCGTGCCGATTACGTACTGGTCGCCGGATAGCGCGTGACAGATCAGGATCGCGTTCGAGCGCGCGGCGTTCAGCTCGCCGTAGGTCTCGTAGGCGATCTGGAACGGCGTGAGCTCGACGCCGGCATCGAGCCGCAGCGGCTTGTCCGGGCCGAACCGGACCACCTGCGAATGCGGTTCATCGGCCTCGCGGCGGATGGCGCGCGCGCGGCTTTCCGGTGTTTCGAGGTCAACGCGAACGACGCTCATAAGCTTTCAGACGCCCGTTTCCCGGGCATGGGAGGTTAGAGCTAGAGAGCCTGTCATAAGCATGTCAACGTTTTCTTTGCGCGGCGCTTAAGGCAAGGCTATCACAGCGTCCTTCGATGGGCCCGAGCCATGTCTGGACCTGAAAAAGCGAAGCCTGCCGCGGGGGCCGTGCCCACGCTCGCCGATCTGCGGGCGGAGATCGACCGGATCGACGCGACGATGCACGCGCTCCTGATGGAGCGCGGCGAGATCATCGGCGAGCTCATCAAGGTCAAGCGCACGCAGGAGTCGGGCGCGGCGTTCCGGCCGGCGCGCGAGGCGTCGATGATGCGCCAGCTCGTCGAGCGGCACCGTGGGATATTGCCCCTCGACACGGTGGAAAGCATCTGGCGCGTCATCATCGCGACCTTCACCTATGTGCAGGCGCCCTATGCCGTGCACGCGGATTTCTCTGCGGGCGATGCGCTGGTGCGCGACTCGGCGCGGTTCCATTTCGGATTCACGGTGCCCTTGAAGACGCATCTCGGCGCGGCGGCGGTGGTCGCGGCGGTCGCGGCTTCGAAAGGCGACCTCGGACTCGTGCCTGCCGTCAATCTCGCGGGCGCCGGCGCATGGTGGACGGCGCTCGAAGAAGCGGGCGCGCCGAAGATCATCGCGCGGCTGCCGTTCGTCGAGCGGCAAGATCATCCGGCGTCGCTCCCGCTGTTCGTCGTGTCGCGGCCGGTGGTGCCCGATGCGGCCGTCACCGAGGTCGAGACCCACAGCATCGAGGTGGCGGGCTGGAGTGCCGCGGCAGCGCGGGCGGTGACGCCGCTCGCCGAGGTGATCGCCGTGCCGCACGGGGAGTTCGACGGCGCGGCACTGCTCGTCTCGCTGCCGCCCGGCCGCAAGCTCGACGAGGTGAAACAGGCGCTGATCGCTGCCGGCGCCACGGTGCGCCGCACGGCCCTCGTCGGCGGCCACGCGAACCGCTATACGGTCTAGCGTCTATTCCATTCGAGTTAGCGGCGCTCGGTGCGACTGCGTTCGCCTCGTCAGTAAATCTCCAGGCATGCAACCGCGTCGTTCTCGAAAGCCGCAATCGCCTCGGCATGATTGCGCAGAATCGACTCGATGTCAGCGGTGGACTGATTGCCGCAGCGCAGCCAGATGACCTTCGGCGGCGTTCCAAGCAACGTCGCCATCTCCGCAAAATCGGCATCGAGCGATACGAGCACGAAGTCATGCGTACGTGCGTATTCCCAGACGGCGTGATCGTCGGCCTTGTCGAGGCCCGCGAGCCGTACCTGGCTGGAGTCGGGAAAAAGATCGGCGAGTTGACGGTAGAGTTTGAAGCTCAGGTTCTGATCGAACAGGGCTTCATTGGGCGGTGAGCAGGCGCCGCTCACGGTCGGCCGCGTAGGCAAGGCAGGCGCGGATGTCGTCCTCAGTGAGTTCCGGATAGTCGGCCAGAATCTCGGCGTGCGACATGCCGGCAGCCAGCCAGCCGAGCACATCGCTCACGGCGATACGCGTGCCGCGGATGCAGGGCCGCCCGCCGCGTTTGCCAGACTCGATGGTGATGATCTGCCGGTAGTTCATCCCGATTATCCTCTGGCCGGCAATGTATCATGCCGCTCGCCTGATGGCACGCGACTCGCTATACCCTCTAGCCCGCCGTTTCCGGCGGTTCTCGTTTTTCAGCGTACGGAATGAAAGCCATGAGCGCGCAAGAGCGTCCCACGCCCCGATCGACGATCCTTGAGATCGCCGCCTATGTGCCCGGGCGCAGCGAGGCGCCGGGGGCGAAGAAAGTCTGGAAGCTCTCGTCGAACGAGACGCCGCTCGGGCCGAGCCCGAAGGCGGTGGAAGCCTATCGCGCGGCAGCGGCGACGCTCGAGCAATACCCCGACGGCTCCTCGACCGCGTTGCGCGAGGCGATCGGCAAGCAGTTCGGGCTCGATCCCGCGCGCATCGTCTGCGCGAACGGCTCGGACGAGCTCCTGAGCCTGCTCTCGCAGGCGTACCTGTCGCCGGGCGACGAGGCGATCCACACGACGCACGGCTTTCTCATGTACCGGATCGTGACGCTCGCGGCCGGCGGCAAGCCGGTGGTCGCGAAGGAAACCAACTACACGGCCGACGTCGATGCGATCCTCGCCGCGGCGACGCTGCGGACGAAGATCGTCTTCCTCGCCAACCCGAACAATCCGACGGGCACCTATCTGCCGTTCTCGGAAGTGCGGCGGCTGCAGGCGGGCCTGCCGCCGAAGACGCTGCTCGTCCTCGATGCCGCCTATTCGGAATATGTGCGGCGGAACGACTACGAGGCCGGGATCGAGCTCGTTGCGACGAGCGAGAACGTCGTGATGCTGCGCACGTTCTCGAAGATCCACGGGCTTGCGGCGCTGCGCATCGGCTGGATGTATGCGCCGGCGCACGTGGCCGACGTGATCAACCGCATCCGCCCGGCGTTCAACGTGAGCGCGCCGGCGATCGCGGCGGGCGTTGCGGCGCTGTCGGACCCGGCGCACGTGGAGCGCGCGGTCGCGCACAACGAACGCTGGCTGCCGTGGCTCTCGGAGCAATTGCAGGCGCTCGGCCTCAAGGTCACGCCGAGCGTCGGCAATTTCATCCTCATCCACTTTCCGCGCGAGGGCGGCAAGACCGCGAAGGAAGCCGACGACTTTCTCGTCCGGCGCGGCCTCGTGCTGCGGCGGCTCGAGCCCTACAAGCTGCCGGATGCGCTGCGCATGACGGTCGGCACCGAGGAGGCAAACCGCCTCGTGGTATCGGCGCTTTCGGAGTTCCTCGGTCGCGAGGCGGCCCGTGCCTGAAGCGGACAAGCCGATCTTCGAACGGCTCGCGCTGATCGGCGTCGGCCTGATCGGCTCGTCGATCGCCCGCGCCGCGCGCCAGCGTGGTCTCGTGCAGACGATCGCGGCGTCGGCGCGCAGCGAAGCCACGCGCCGGCGCGTCGCCGAGCTCAAGCTCGCGGATCAGGTGTTCGATACGAACGCGGAAGCCGCGAAGGACGCGGACCTCGTGATCGTGTGCGTGCCGGTCGGCGCCTGCGGTGCGGTCGCCGTCGAGATCGGGCCTGTCCTGAAGCCCGGCGCCGTCGTCTCTGACGTGGGCTCGGTGAAGGCGGCGATCATCCACGACATGGCGCCGCATCTGCCGAAGAGCGTGCATTTCGTGCCGGCGCATCCGGTGGCGGGCACCGAGCATTCCGGGCCGGACGCGGGCTTTGCCGAGCTCTTCGACAACCGTTGGTGCATTCTCACGCCGGTGAACGGCACAGACCCGGAGGCGGTCGAGCGGCTCAAGGCGTTTTGGGAGGCGCTCGGCTCGAACGTGGAGATCATGGACGCGCAGCACCACGATATGGTGCTCGCGATTACGAGCCATGTGCCGCATCTGATCGCCTATAACATCGTGCACACGGCCGAGCACCTGCAGCAGGTGACGGAGTCCGAGGTGATCAAGTTCTCGGCCGGCGGCTTCCGCGATTTCACGCGCATCGCCGCCAGCGACCCTACCATGTGGCGCGACGTGTTCCTGCACAACAAGGAAGCGGTGCTGGAAATGCTCGGCCGCTTCAGCGAGGACCTCGCCGTGCTGACGCGGGCGATCCGCTACGGCGACGGCAAGACGCTGTTCGATCTCTTCACCCGCACGCGCGCGATCCGCCGCTCGATCATCGAGGTCGGGCAGGAGACGGCGGAGCCCGACTTCGGGCGCAAGCATGGCGTGAAGGAGCCGCCGGCGCCGCTGCCGCGACCCTACGCGAGCGATTGAGGACGGAGCACCCGCGGGCTCATCCATGTCCGTGCACGCCGAAGGCGATCTCTGGGTGTTCGGCTACGGCTCGCTGATGTGGCGGACCGGGTTCGACTATCTTGAGCGCCGGCAGGCGCGGCTGATCGGTGCGCACCGCGCGCTGTGCGTCTATTCGTTCATTCATCGCGGCACGCCGGAAAAGCCGGGGCTCGTGCTCGGGCTCGACCGCGGCGGCGCCTGCCGCGGGGTCGCGTTCCGGGTGGCGGCGGAAAAGGCGCACGAGACGCTCGCGTACCTGCAGGAGCGCGAGCTCGTCACCAAGGTCTACAAGGATGCCACGCGACCGGTGGATCTGCTCGACGGGCACGAGGAGCGCGTGCGTGCGCTCTGCTTTCTCGTCGACCGCTCGCATCAGCAATATGCGGGCGGGCTGTCGCTCGAGGAGCAACTGCACCACGTTCGCCAGGGTCACGGACGCTCCGGCGCCAACCCCGAGTATGTGCTGGAGACGGTGAAGCACATGCGCGAGCTCGGCATTGCCGATTCCGCGCTGGAGTGGCTGGCCGAGCGGCTGTGACGGTCAGGCGGCGCGCAGCTCGATCACGCAAGGCGCGGCGGGGCGGCGCACGACGAGCGCGGAGAGGTCCTGCAGCGCTGCTTCCATAGCGTCCGCCTCGCCCTGCACGAGATGCACGTGGATCTCGTCGGCGCCGAGCGGGACGACCGGCGCGCTGGGCGCGTTGCTCGCGCCGAGGACGGCGACGTCCGCACCGCGGCGGCGGACGAACAGCGAAATGGCGTTCTCGTAGGCGGGCGGCCGGTTCAGCGGAAAGCGCGTGAAGGCGTAGCGGCGGCCGCTCATGCCGCGCCAGAAATGGAAGCGCTCGGCGAGGGAGGGGTGACGGGTGCTCTGCAGCGCGCCGGCATAGCCCGGGGCGCAGTCGTTCTCGACAAACTCGATAGTCATTTGGGATGCTCTGATTCGTTGGAGAACAAAACTAGAACATTCGCTGCAGGCGTCAAGAGGGGTGGCGGTTATGCCCGCCGGAATGCCTCGTAGCGCTCGCGGGCGGCGATCTCGCTGCGGCCGGCGGAGACAAGCCGGGTCGTGGCCGGCTCGATCTCGTTCTGCAGCCGGGCGAGGAAGGCGTCGGGGTGCAGGCCCGGCGGGATCGGCTCGAGGATCTCCACGCGGATCGTGCCGGGCCGCATGCGCCAGCTTCGGCGCGGCCAGTAGAGTCCCGAGTTCAATGCGATCGGCAGGCAGGGGACATCGAGCTCGCCATAGAGGGCGGCGACGCCGCGCTTGTAGGCGGGCTCTGCATCGGGTGCTCGCCGGGTGCCTTCCGGAAAAATGATGATCTGGCGGTTCAGCGCAATCTCCCGCTTCGCGCGCTCCGTCATCTTCGCAAGCGCGTGCGCGCCGCCGCCGCGCGCCACCGGGATGAGCCCGGCCTTCATGCAGTACCAGCCGAAGATCGGAACCCACATGAGCTCGCGCTTGAGCACGTAGGCCGGATCGCGGAAGAGACCGAGCAGCACGTAGGTCTCCCACGCGGACTGATGCTTGGCGGCGACGAGCAGCGGACCTTCGGGAATGCGCTCCCTGCCGACGATCTCGAAATCGACGCCGCAGATCGCATAGAGCAGCCGGTTGTTGACCGACGCCCAGGAGGCGACGGCGCGCCACAGCACGCGGCGCGGCAGCAGGAGCACCGGCAGGCAGACGAGCAGGTAGCCGAACGTGTTGAGGTAGAGGCAGACGTTGAGGAGAAGCGCGCGGAAGATCTGCACGGCAGGCCCTCAGCGGGCGCTCACATGTGCCGCCCCGGCCAAGGCGGCGACCTGTGCCGGGTCGATGCGGATGTGCAAAAGCGACGCCATGTATTTCACATATTCGATGAGCAGCAGGCGGATCGTCTGCGGATCGGACCACCAGGGTTCGGCGCGCATGCGCTCGCTGATCACCGGATAGGGAACGAGGTCCACGTCCGGCAATTCGCGCTCGATTTCGACCAGCGCCCGCGGCATGTGCCAGCCCGACGTCACGACGATGAGCGAACGGAACTTGCGCTCGCGCGCCCAGCGGCCGGCCTCTACGGCGTTGCCGACCGTGTTCGTCGCCTCGCGGCCGAGGTCGATGCAGCAGGCCAGGAGGCGCTCGAATTCAGGATTGCCGCGAAGAATCTCGCCCGGCGTGGTGGACGGATGGACGCCGGAGATCAGCAGGCGCTGGCCGTGGCCGCTCGCGAGCAATTGCACGGCATCGACGATGCGCGAGGCGCCGCCGGTCAGCACGACAATGCCTTCGGCCTTGCGCGCCGGCGGCTTTTCCGAATTGGGCAGTGAGTCCGCGAACAGGAGGAAGCCGACCGCGAACAGCGCGGCGAGAACGGCGGCCGCGGCGGCGAGCTGCCGCGCGCAGCGGCGCCCGCCCCGGCGCGATGCCGAGCGCGAGACTTCGCTCTGCCGGTCGTCGCTTCCCATCGGCGGCATTGGCACGCTCCCCGGCGAAATTCTATCGCGAAGCGCGAGCCGAGGGCGAGCCGGGGCGGTCATTCGATCTCACGCAGGGTCCAGCGCACGGTGATGCGCGAGGCGAGCGTCGTCACCAGCGCCACCAGCACTACGATACCGGCGATTCCAAGATAGCCTTGGCGGTCAAGCGCAAACTGCCCGGTGAGGAAGGCCGCCTCGTCGCCGCCCGGCATCCAGGAAAGGACGCCCGGCACGATGCCGGTGACGGCAAAGAGCAGCGCCGCCGCACCGCCGCCGATCAGTCCGCCTTTCAGGCCGACGGCGAGAAAGTGGCGCTGGAACGTGCCGGCCACGAAGGAATCGTGCGCGCCGATGAAATGCAGGACCTCGACGATGGCGCGATTGGTCGCGACCGCGCCGCGCGTCGCGAAGGAGACCGAAAGCATGGTGGCGACGAGCACGAGGCCGAGCACGGCGAAGCCGGCGATCACGATCGCATCGGAGACCGCCGCAAGCCGCGCGGACCAGGTGCGGTGGTCGTCGAGCGTCGCACCGGCGGCGTCCTTCTTCAGCGCCGCGCGAAGGCTGTCGAAGTCGGGATCGACATTCTGGGCGAGCCGCACCGCGATCAGGCGCGGCAGCGGAAGCTCGTTCAGGTCGAGGCCGGAGCCGAGCCACGGTTCGAGCAGGCGGCTCGTCTCCTCGCGCGTGAGCGAACGCGCATTGAGGACACCGCGCGTGCTGCGGGCGATCTCGATGGCCTTGCCGATCTCGGCGGCGATGTCGCGGCCCTCGACCGGGCGGACCTGGATCGTCACTTCGCGCACCATGTCGGTGCGCCACTGCGTCGCCGTCTCGCGCACTAGGCCGACGGCGCCGACGATCAGCGCGGCGACGAAGGTCATGATCGCGATCACCATCAGGAGCGCGCGGCTGGTCACGCCGTCGCGCGGGACGATCGCCGCGGCGGGCCGCACGAGCGAGGATTCGGCATCGCGCCGTCTGCGTCTCAGGAACATCGCACCCTCCCGGTTCGTCCGCCGTCAGCGTTCTTCATGCAGGCGCCCTTCGGCAAGAACGAGGCGGCGGGCGTCGTGCTGATCCATCAGCGCGGCGTCGTGGGTCGCGAGCACGACCGCGGTGCCGGACCGGTGCAGCTCGACGAAGAGACGCAGGAGCCGGCGGGCGAGCGGCGGGTCGACGTTGCCGGTCGGCTCGTCGGCGAGCAGGAACTCGGGACGGCTGATGAGCGCGCGCGCGATCGCCGCGCGCTGCTTCTCGCCGCCGGAAAGAACCGGCGGCAGCACGTGCAGGCGGTCGCCGAGACCGACCCAGTGCAGGAGTTCGATCACCTCGGCGCGATAGCTTCGCTCGTCGCGGCCCTGCACGCGTAGCGGCAGCGCCACGTTCTCGTAGGTGGTCAGGTGGTCGAGCAGGCGGAAATCCTGAAAGACGATGCCGATGCGCCGGCGGAGCGCGGCGATATCGTCGGGGCCGAGCCGCAGGACGTCGTTGCCGAAGAGGGTGATCAGCCCGCGCGTCGGACGCAGCGACAGAAAGAGGAGGCGCAGGAGGCTGGTCTTGCCCGCGCCGGACGGACCGGTGAGGAACTGGAAGCTCTGCGGGCCGATCTCGAAGCTCACGTCGCGCAGCACTTCCGGCCCGATGCCGTAGCGCAGGCCGACATTCTCGAATCGAACCATGGCTCCTCCGGCGGGTCGGTGCGGGGCCGCTTCGGCCTGCCCGGGCGGCTTCCCGCGGCGCGAACGGCTCCGGCTGGCCCCCAGCAAATCGGTTTATGGTTTTCCAATCGTTAAGAGGTGCGCGCCACAATCCGGCCCGGATCGAGGGCCCCCATGCAACTTGCCTGTCCCGCCTGCCATACGGCCTTCCGCATCGACGCCCGGTCGCTCGGTGCCGAGGGCCGGACCGTGCGCTGCGCCCGCTGCCGCACGACCTGGTTCGCCCGGCCGGACGACCTGCTGCCGGCGCCGGAAATGGCGGCTGCCGAAACCGAGGCCGCGGCGGAGACGGTTGCGGACTCCGCGCCGTCCGTCCCGTTGCCGCAGGTCGTATCCTGGGACGACACGGTGATGGTGGAGGTGAAGGACAGCCCGCCGCTTGCGCCGGCCGCGGCCGACCGCCCGGCGGCGGAAGGCGCGCCATCGGCGACCGTGCACCACTGGACCGTGAGCCAGCGCCGCGCGGCGCACAAGCAGGCAACCGTGCAGGCGCGGCTGCTCGCCGTGGCGGTGATCCTCGGGGCCATCGTCTTCGCCGGCATCACCTCACGCGCGAACATCGTGCGCATGGTTCCGGATCTTGCCGGCCTTTATGCGGCGATCGGGCTGCCGGTGAATCTGCGCGGGGTGGAATTCAAGGACGTCAAGACGGCGCACGAGATGCACGACGGCATTCCGGTGCTGATCATTGAAGGCGAGATCGTGAACATCGCGCGGCAGACGGTGGAAGTTCCGCGGCTGCGCCTTGCGGTGATGGGTGCGAACGGGCAGGAAGTCTATTCGTGGACGACGCTGCTGCCGCATTCGATCCTGCCGGCCGGCGAGACCCTGCCGTTCCGCAGCCGCCTCGCCTCGCCGCCCGCGGAAGGCAAGGAAGTGGTCGTGCGCTTTCTCAACCGCATGGATCTCACCGCGAACTGAGCCGGGACGAGCATGGCGCGCGTATTGATCGCCGAGGATGAAGAGCCGGTGCGCCAGTTGCTGGCGCGCGCGCTGGCCATGGACGGCCACGAGGTGGAGGCGGCGCCGGACGGCGCGGCCGCGCTCGAACGCCTTGCAGAAGCGCCGTTCGATCTCCTGCTCACCGACATCCGCATGCCGATCATGGACGGGATTGCGCTGGCGCTCACGGCGGCACGCGACTATCCGGCGCTGTCGATCGTGCTGATGACGGGCTACGCCGGCGAGCGCGAGCGGGCAAAGGGGCTCGACGCGCTCGTGCATGACGTCGTGCTGAAGCCGTTCACACTCACGGAAATCAAGCAGGCGTTGCGCGCCGCGCTCGCCAACCGCCCGCCGCAGCCGGCGGCTTTTTGACCAGTTTCCGAAAAGGATTGGAAATCCCAGGCCGTCGTTGGGCTGGCGCAACGCGCGATCACGACGTATCGTAAAGATGTAGACAGAAGAACCTAACGCGAATGGCCGAAGATCAAACCGTCGACCTTTCTGAGCCGGAGCAGAAAGGCTATCAGATTGAATTCCACTCGCATGCGAAAGCTATTCTCACAATCGATTTTCCTGGGGCGCTGCTGGAACTGGAGCAAGTGCTCAACAGCCTCACAATACCGATCGAAGAGATCATTGCTGGTGGCGGCGGAGAAGCCAAGGGAACGCAACGGCTTCGGAAGAAGCTGAACGAGATGGGATGGGTAAAAACCAAATTTGAGATTAAGAAAACTATCAACAATCGCGAGCGGGAATCAATTTCGCACGAAATCGATCATGTAAAGGAATTTCCGAACGGAACCGTGGCCCTTGAAATTGAGTGGAACAACAAAGATCCATTCTTTGATCGCGATCTTGAAAACTTTAAACGCCTCCACGCAGACGGAGCCATTTCAGTTGGAATTGTCATTACTCGTGGGCGTTCTCTTCACGAAAACATGCGATTATTGGTTCGGAAATTCGTTGAGGAAAGGCAGATCCAATCATTCAATGATCTCGCGCCGTGGGGTTACCAGCCGACGGCGAAACAGCGAAAAGCAATCGAAACGCGGACAACGCGAAAGAAGAATCCAGTCGGCTTTGCTGAGGCATTCGTGGACAAGTTTGTTTCGGACAAGTTCGGTGAAGCGACCACTCACTGGCGGAAGCTGGAGGATCGCGTTCATCGCGGTGTAGGAAACCCGTGCCCTCTCGTTTTGATCGGACTGCCCGACAGCATTGTTACCTTCCACGAGGGAAAAGAAGCTCTCGCGGAAGTATTAGCAGAAGAAGAGAATGAAGAAGGCTAAATCTTATTCCGCTGCGAGCGGAATGATTTGTGAATTATATGCGTATGTCTTCCAAGTCGGTCGATAGCTTTCGTCTGCCTGATTCCCCCAACTGATCCAGCCCTTTCGCTTCCCGCGCGCAAACAATTCGATGAAAGGACCGGGGCTGCAGGCCTCGATGATGGCGTATTGCTCGTCTGGTTTGCGCGAATGTTCGCGCTTGCGCGTGGCTAGTAAATTCACCTGACTGCGCCCAGGACGGAGTGTGCGTGCGTTCTTGCCGCGCACGCCGAATAGAACAAGCTCGGTGACATTGCGAAAATAGAAGCCCACACCGCGGCCATCAGAACCGCCGTCCTTCCGTATCTTGTGCCAAACCAGATTGGCCTTGTAAGTGAATCCCCAAGCTTTCATTACGGCCAAGCCTTCTGGCAACAGCGCATTCGGACACCAGAGATACAGGTGCGCCGTTGGTGCAACGATCTGCGCCACTGGCAGTGCTGCGATCTCGTCGAGCTGCATGGTTGAGTATCGCGCGAGTCGTCTGTGTTCGGGAGCGACCTTTCCCGTCTTGTTCATGAATTGCCACGGTGGGTCGGCTAGGACGGTCCCGAACTCGCGGTTACTGACAAAGTGCAAAAGATTATTTGCTGCTGACGTGCAACCCTTGCCGTTAACATGATCGACTCCGTCGTTTTCGGAGACCCCTAGGGAGCGATCTTTTCCCTGCTGTATGCCGCGGAGAGCGTGGCTGAGCCGCTTCGCCATTTAGGCACCTAAAAACGTTGGGAATTTTCGGCAGGACGATGATCTGATTCGCCGGTGGTTGTCACATCGGTCGACTGGTGAAATTTGTTCTCTTTTTGTTCTCTTGTCAATTAAATTGTGGAAGCACTTCAAGCGGAGCTTCTTCTCGCGGGGACGAGCGGAGCGCCGCGTGCTGTCCAGCGAAATCAGAAATCCCGCAGCAGGCGCTCGATGTAGTCGAGCTCGATCTGCGGGCGCGAGGGCTCGCCGAAGCGGCGGCGTAGCTCCTCGAGCACACGGCGGGCGCGCTGCACGTCGATCTCGTCCGGCACCTTCACGGTGAAATCGTCGCCATATTCGCGGCTGCGCACGGGACGGCCCAGGGGATCGGTGCGCTCGGCGGCTTCGGCCTGCGGGCCGCCGGGCTCGCCGGGTCCGTCGCCGGGGCCGCCCTGCATGGCCTCGGCCATGCTCTGGGCGCCACGGCGGAGATTCTGCAACGCGCGGCCCTGACCGTCGACGGCGCCGTCGGCATTGCCCTCGCCAAGCGAGCCCTCGGCATCGCGCATCGCCTGCTCGGCGCGGCCGAGCGCTTCACCGGCCTGGTCGCCCGCTTCGCCGCTTTCCTCGCCGCTCTGCTGCTGGCGGCGCAATTGCTCGAGCAGGCGTTCGAGCTGCTGGCGCAGGCCCTCCTGATTGCGCTGCAGGTCGCCGAACGCGCGCTGCTCGCGTTCGCTGCGGCCCTGCTCGGGCCCGCGGCTGCGGCGCTCGTTGCGGCTTTCGCGGCCTTCGCGGTAGGTGCGGTCGCGCAGCCGCTGCTGTTCCTGGATCATGCGGCTGAGCTCGTCGAGCGCGCTGTCCATCTCGCCTTGCTGCTGGCGGCCGGCCTGGCGGCTGCGCGAGAGGTTCTCCAGCATGGCCTGCAGCTCGTCGAGCATGCGCCGGGCGGCGTCGCGCGAGCCGCTGCGCGCAAGATTCTCGATGCGGTCGAGCATGCTCTTCAGGTCCTGCGGGCGCACGACCTGGGTGTTGCGGTCGAGCGGGCGGGCGTCGGTGGTGCCGTCGCGGCGGAGCTGCTCGGCGAGCGCCTGCATGAACTTGTCGAGCGCCTGCCGCAACTGCTCGGTGAGCTTGCGGATTTCCTCTTCGCTTGCGCCGCGCTCGAGCGCCTGCCGCAGCGCGTCCTGCGCCGCGCGCAATTCGCGCTCGGCATCGGACATGGTGCCGTCCTCGATCAGCACCGCGATTTCCCAGAGATAATCCACGACGCCGCGCAGCTCGTCGTCGTTGCGGGCGAGCTCGAGCCGGGTCGTGGCGGTGCGCAGGCCGAGATAGACCGTGGGCTCCGGCGTGAATTTCTCCGGCGCGATCATGAGCGCCAGCAAGGCGCGACGCACGTCGCGGCGCGCATTGGCGTCGAAGGCAAGCAACCGCCGCTGCTCGATCAAGGCGCGGGCCAGGGGCTTCGTGAACGAGCGCTGCGGCAGCACGATCTCGCGCGCATCGCTCAATCCCTCGTTGCCGCCTTCGTCGCGGGCGGCGAGCGTCACGGTCGCCTTCACGCCGGCCCAGGGATGCTCGGTGAGATCCTTGCTGCTCTCGCCGCTGCCGGTGCGCGTGCGCGCCTGCGGCAGGGAGAGCGGAAATTCCGGCGCGCCGATCAAGGGGCGCGGCTCCGGCGCACCTTCGCGGCGCTTGACCTGCGGATCGGAGAAGCGGGCCTCGGCGGAGACGACGCCGTAGTCGTCCTCCACCTTGTAGGCGAGGGAGAGCATGGCGCGGCCCATGACCTGCGGGTCGCGGGCGAACGCGATCGAGGGAGCCCGGTCGGGAATCGCGCGGAAGCTCCAGGTCACGGCGCCCGCGGGAAGGCCGTTCACCGCGAGCGTGCCGTCGCCGCCGATCTTGAAATGGCGTTCGGTGCTGCCGTCGGCGGCGATCCGCGGCGCTTCGCTTTCCTGCTCGGCGAGGTCGCCTTTGACGGCGAGACTGACCGCATCGAGCCCGTTGGTGCGGACGACGACTTCGCTGCCGGCGGGGACAGAGATCGCGGCGGTTTCACCCGGGGCCGGCGCGTCATGGCGGATGCCCGGCAGCAGGACGGGCGCACGCCCAGTGTAAGCCGGCGGCGTCACCCAGGCATCCACGCGATAGAGCTTCGGCGCGACGACGCCGCGCCAGTCGAACGCGGCGATAATGCGTGAACGCCGCTCGCCTTCGGCCATGAAGAAGGTCGCGATCACGGCGAGCAGGACAAGCGCGCGCAGCGCGAAGGGATCGAGCACGGCAAGATGCGGCCGCGGCCAGCCGGCGCGCAGCTTGCGCGCGGCTTCGGCCGTGCGGTCGCGGTGCGCGCGCCAGAGCGCGTCGGCGACCGGGTCGCCCGTGCCCGTTGCGCGGGTGTCGGTGATGGCGGTGGCGGGACGGTGCTCGAGGCCGGAGCCGCGGTCGAGCCGGCGCAGACCTTCGCCGACATTGGGTATGCGCAGGCGGATTGCGGGAACGAAGCTTGCGATCAGGATGAGCGCGAAGAGAACGAGCCCGGCGATGCGGCCGAGCGGCGGCAGCATGAGCCAGAGCCCCGCCCAGGACGCGGCGAGGAACAGGCCGGCAGCGACGGCGATCGCCGCGAGCAGCGGCCACAGACGCTCCCAGAACAGCGCGCGGCGCGCGCGGCTGAGCGCCACGCGCAACAGCCTGAGCGCGCTGCCGCCCTCGTCGCGGAGGCTCTCTGCGTGCTCGTTCGTCTCAGGCGCCGGGTTCAAGGGCAGGCTCCTGCCGGTCCGGGAATCTTGAATAACTTAGCACGGGGACCGTTCAGTCCCACTTGGCCTTGGTAAACATGGCTTGAGCGTGACCGGTTCCAGTCAGCGGTTGAGCCAAGGCGGCAGGCGGTCGAGGGCGACGATCGCCTCGGCCGCAAGCCGCGGTCTTACCACTGCAAAATCCTTGCCGCGGACCAGAACCTCGGGGACGAGCGCCCGGGTGTTGTAGGTGGAAGCCTGCACGGCGCCGTAGGCGCCGGCGGTCATGACGGCCAGCAGGTCGCCTGCCTGGCAGACGGGCAGGCGGCGGTCGTGCGCGAAGAAGTCGCCCGATTCGCAGACCGGCCCGACCACGTCGGCGACGATGGTCTCGCGGGACGCCGGCGCGCGCACGGGGCGGATGTCGTGATACGCCTCATAGAGTGTCGGGCGGATGAGGTCGTTCATCGCCGCGTCGACGACGACGAAGGTCTTCGCTTCGCCGCGCTTCACATAAAGGACGCGCGTCACGAGAATCCCGGCATTGCCGACGATCATGCGGCCGATCTCGAAGATGTGCCGGAGGCCGAGACCGCGCGTGTGGCGCAGGATCGTTTCCGCATAGGCGGACGGCGGCGGCGGTTCCGGATCGTCGGGGCGATAGGGGATGCCGAGGCCGCCGCCGAGATCGAGATGCTCGAGCTTGTGGCCTTCGCGCAGGAGCTCGCGGGCAAGCTCGGCGAGGAGTGCCGCCGCATTGTCGAACGGCGCAAGCTCGGTGATCTGGCTGCCGATATGCATGTCGACACCGGCGACGCGCAGGCCCGGGAGCTTCGCCGCGTGCGCGTAAACCTCGCGCGCGCGGGAAATCGGGATGCCGAACTTGTTCTCCGCCTTGCCGGTGGCGATCTTCTTGTGGGTCCTGGCGTCGATGTCGGGATTGACGCGCACGGAGACGGGCGCCGTGCGGCCGATGGAAGTCGCGACTTCCGAGAGCGCCACGAGCTCCGGCTCGCTTTCGACGTTGAAGCAGAGAATGCCTGACTTCAACGCGGCTGCCATTTCCTCCCGCGTCTTGCCGAGGCCGGAGAAGACGATGCGGTCCGCGGGCACGCCTGCGTCCAGCGCGCGGACGAGCTCGCCGCCGGAGACGATGTCGGCGCCGGCGCCGAGGCGGGCGAGCGTGGCGATCACCGCCTGGTTGGAGTTCGCCTTGACCGAGTAGCAGACGAGCGTCGGCACTTCGGCGAAGGCGTCAGCGAATACGCGATAGTGCCGCTCGAGCGTCGCCGTCGAATAGCAATAGAACGGCGTGCCCACTTGCTCGGCGAGCACGGGTATGGAGACGTCCTCCGCGAAGAGGACGCCGTCACGCTCGTTGAAATGGTGCATCGTTCAGGTGGCGGTCAGAGCAGTCCGTCGAGGATGAAGGGCCGGTCGCGGGTGTCGGCACCCGGGGATTTCTTCGGCGCCTGTTTCGCCTGCGCATCCGTGCCCTTCATCTTTTCCCATTCCTCGGGCGGCATCTTGGGCAGAATGCTGTAGGCCGGCACACGCTGCACGCGGCTCTCCTCGGTGAAGACCTTGCCCGTGCTGGCGCCGGCGGTCTTCTGTCCCGCAACCGGTTCATTGTAGCTCGCCGCCGGGGGACGTTCGAGGTCGCCCTTCACGCCGCACGCGGCGAGCGCGCCCGCGGCGAAGGCGAGCACGACAAAATGAGCGGTTCCAACGCGGTACTTTTCGGTCACGGGCGGTCCCCAGCAGGCGGCAGGAATATACTTGTTTCGACGGCGCATGTCCTTTTCCGAAAACCGGTTCCCACCCTCGGATCAAGTCCGAGGGCAAGCTTTTCGGGGACATGCGCCAACGGATACAGCAAACGAGGCGAGGGTGAGGCGCGTCAGCCCTGCCGCGGCGCGCGGTCCAGCTTTTTCAACCATTTCCGGGCCTCGCGGCGCACGTTGGCGGGCGCGGTGCCGCCATAGCTCGTCCGGCTCTTCACCGAATGGGCGACGGAAAGAACGGAAAAGACGTCATCCGTGATGCGGCCGTCGATGGTCTGCATCTCGGCGAGCGGCAACCGGTGCAGCGGAAGGTTCGCCTCCGACGCGCGATTGACGATCCGGCCGGTGATCTCGTGCGCCTCGCGGAAGGGGATCGCGAGCTTCTGCACGAGCCAGTCGGCGAGGTCGGTGGCGGTGGAATAGCCGGCGCCGGCCGCGGCCTTCATGCGCTTCTCGTCGGCGACGAGATCCCTCACCATGCCGGTCATCGCGGCGACGAGGAGCGAAAGCGTCGCAAGGGCGTCGAAGGTCGCTTCCTTGTCTTCCTGCAGGTCCTTCGCGTAGGCGAGCGGCAGGCCCTTCATCACGACGAGCAACTGCACGAGCGCGCCGACGATGCGCCCGGCCTTGCCGCGCACGAGCTCGGCGGCGTCGGGGTTGCGCTTCTGCGGCATGATCGAGGAGCCGGTAGTGAAGCGGTCGGAGAGCCTGACGAAGCCGAAGGCCGGCGACGACCAGTTCACGATCTCCTCGGCGAAGCGCGACAGATGCACGGCGCAAATGGAGGACGCGGCGAGCGTCTCCAGCAGAAAGTCGCGCGAGGAGACGGCGTCGAGCGAATTCGCCATGGGCCGGTCGAAGCCGAGCGCGCTTGCGGTCGCCTCGCGATCGATCGGGAACGAGGTGCCGGCAAGGGCGGCGGCACCGAGCGGGCTCTCGTTCAGGCGCTTCCTCGCATCCGTGAGCCGGCCGCGGTCGCGCGACAGCATCTCGACATAAGCGAGCAGGTGGTGACCGAAGGTGACTGGCTGCGCCGGCTGCAAGTGCGTGAAACCGGGCAGGACCGTCGCCGCATGTTCGAGCGCCTTCTCGGCGAGCGCCTGCTGCAGGCCGGCGAGCGCGGGGTCGAGCCGGTCGATGGCGTCGCGGACATAAAGCCGCAGGTCGGTGACGACCTGATCGTTACGCGAGCGCGCCGTATGCAGGCGGCCCGCCGCCGGGCCGATCAGCTCCTTGAGCCGCGCCTCGACGTGGGTATGGATGTCCTCCAGCGCACGCGAGAATTTGAACTCGCCGCGCTCGATCTCGGCGAGGATCTTGTCTAGACCCTCGGCGATCTTCTTCGCATCGTCGGCGCCGATGATGCCCTGCTTGGCGAGCATCGCCGCGTGGGCCTTGGAGCCCGCGATGTCCTGGGCATAGAGGTGACGGTCGAAGTCGATCGAGGCATTGATCGCTTCGAGGACCGCGTCGGGCTCCTGCTCGAACCGGCCGCCCCACATGCGCTTGTTCATGACCTGATTCCCGCAGGAGCGACGACCCGATGATCGTGCCGCCCCCCGTTCCTCCCAGCGGCCCGTCTGGCCGGCGGAAGACCTTGTGGCTGCTCCTGGCGGCGGCGCTCCTGGGCGTGGCCGCCGGGTTCGCGGCGGTATACGGGATCGGCGGCCTTTCGCGCAATGCAAGCGCGCCGGCCGCCAATGCCGCCTGCAAGGATGCAATGGAGACGGTTAAGAAGCTCGCACCACTGGCGCGCGGGGAGGTGGCGGCCTTCGCCGTGGCCGACGCGCCGCGGGCGCTGCCGGAGCTTGCGTTTACCGACAAGGACGGCAAGCCCGTGCGGCTCGCCGACTTCCAAGGGCGGATCGCACTCGTGAACCTGTGGGCGACCTGGTGCGTGCCCTGCCGCAAGGAGATGCCGGCGCTCGACGAACTGGAGGCGAAGCTCGGCGGACCGGCGTTCGCCGTGGTCGCCATCAACCTCGACACCGGCGACCGTGCCAAGCCGCGCAAGTTCCTCGACGAGATCGGCATCCGGCATCTCGCCTATTACGAGGACCCGAGCACCAACGTGTTTCAGGAATTGAAGCGGTACGGGCGCTCCATCATCGGGCTGCCTTCGACCGTGCTCGTCGACCGCAACGGCTGCGAGCTCGGCGTGCTGGCAGGCCCGGCGGAATGGGCGAGCGAGGATGCGCTCGCGCTCGTGCGGGCGGCGATCGGCGGCTAGGCGATCTTGTTGACGGCGCCGCCGCTGCCGCCATTGGCGAGGCTGAGACTCTGGCCTTGGTCCGCCAGTGCGTTCATCGCCGCCTTGACGCGCTCCAGCACCTGCCTGGCCGCGAGCTCCGAGAGACCCATGCTCTCGGCGGCCTTGGCTTCGAACATCTGCGGGCCGGCATTCTGGAATGCGGCGTTCACGCTTTCCGCGGCCGCCCGGTTCATCGCGCTCATGTTGCGCGCCTGCGTGAAGCCGAGATTGCCGAAGCGCTTGTAGAGCGAGCCCGGCGCATAGCCGATGTTCTTATGACGTTTGTAGAACGAGCCGGGCGTGTAGCCGGCCCCGAACCGCGATGTCGCGCCGATGCTCATGCGGCAATGTCGACGAGCTCGCCGATGCCCTTTTGCACGGCGGCGGCGAGCTGCTCGCCGCTCTGATCGGCGGCGGCGACAAGCTGCCGGACTGCCGCAAGATCAGCGGATTCGGCCTGCCGCAGCAGGCGCGCGGCAACGGCGAGCTGCGCCTGCCCGATGCGGGTGGCAATCAGCGCCGAAGCGAGGGTGGCGGCTTCCATGGCGGCTTGAGGGTGTTGGGTTCCGGTTAAGATTTCGTGTTTGGGCCTTAGGACGGCGCCTGCCGCCGTGCGAGTGGCTTTTTGCGCCGGGAATTGGCATTGCTGGCTGCCCGCCGGACGCGAGAATCCCTTGACCCAAAAACTCACGATGAGCCTGAGCGACTGGCTCCTGCTCCTGGTCCTCTCCACCTTCTGGGGCGGCTCGTTTTTCTTCGCCGACATCGCGGTGCGCGAGATCCCGCCGCTGACGCTCGCGCTCGGACGCTGCGCGATCGCGGCGGCGGTCCTGCTTCTCTATGTCCGGGTAAAGGGCCACGGCTTGCCGAGGGAATTCGCGATCTGGCGGAGCCTCGTCTTTCTTTCCCTCCTCAATAGCGTGCTGCCGTTCACGCTGATCTTCTGGGGACAGACGCATATTCCGAGCGGGCTTGCGTCGATCCTCAATGCGACGGCGCCGCTGTTTTCCATCCTGCTCGCGCACTTCGCCACTTCCGACGAGAAGCTCACGATGCGGCGCGCGATCGGCGTCGCGATCGGATTCGTGGGCGTCATCATCGTCATCGGCATCAATGCCCTGCTTGCGCTCGGCGTCAACGTGCTGGCGCAGCTCGCGGTCGTGCTGGCGGCGTTCTTCTATGCGTCGGCGGGCGTCTATGGGCGGCGCTTCAAGACGCTGCCGTCCGCGGTGATCGCGGCGTCGGTTCTCCTGCTCGGCAGCCTGATGCTGCTTCCGCTGGTCGCGATCGTCGAGCAGCCGTGGCGGTTGCCGGCACCGAGCGCCGGCGCGGTCGCCAGCATGATCGGGCTTGCGGTCGTTTCCACGGCGCTCGCCTTCCTGATCTATTTCCACGTGCTGGCGCGCGCCGGCGCCACCAATCTGCAGCTCGTCGCCTTCCTCATTCCGGTAAGCGCGATCCTGCTCGGCGTCGGCTTTCTCGGGGAGACGCTTGAGTGGCGGCATTTCGCCGGCATGGCGCTGATCGCGATCGGCCTCGCCATCATCGACGGGCGGCTGGAGCGCGCGCTGCGGCGGATGTTGCTGGGGGGAGCGTGAAGGGTTTGCCGGCCGCGCTCAGCGCGTCGGCACCGGCTTCTCGCCGCGGTAGTCGTAGAAGCCGCGGCCGGTCTTGCGGCCGAGCCAGCCGGCCTCGACGTACTTCACGAGCAGCGGGCACGGGCGGTACTTGGAATCCGCGAGCCCTTCATAGAGCACCTGCATCACCGAGAGCACGGTGTCGAGGCCGATGAAGTCGGCGAGCTCGAGCGGGCCCATCGGGTGATGCGCGCCGAGGCGCATCGCCGTGTCGATCGCTTCCACCGAGCCCACGCCCTCATAGAGCGTGTAGATCGCCTCGTTGATCATCGGCAGCAGGATGCGGTTGACGATGAAGGCGGGGAAGTCCTCGGCGACCGTGTAGGTCTTGCCGAGCTTGGTGACGAACTCCTTCGCCATCTCGAAGGTCGGATCGCCGGTGGCGATGCCGCGCACGAGCTCGACGAGCTCCATGAGCGGCACCGGGTTCATGAAATGGATGCCGATGAACTGCTCGGGCCGGTCGGTCGCGGCGGCGAGCCGCGTGATCGAGATCGACGAGGTGTTGGTGGCGATGGTCGCGTCGGGCTTCAAGAGCGGCGACAGCTCGGCGAAGATCTTGCGCTTGACGTCTTCCTTCTCGGTCGCCGACTCGATCACGAGATCGCAGTCGGCGAGCGCCTGCATGTTCTCCGCCGGTGTAATGCGGGCGAGCGCCGCCTTGCGCTGGTCCTCGGTGATCGTCTTCTTGGCGATCTGCTTCGCCATGTTGCCGTTGATCGTCGCGAGCGCGGACTTCAGGCGCTCGGCGTTGACGTCGTAGAGCGCGATGTCGAAGCCCGCGAGCGCGCAGACATGGGCGATGCCGTTGCCCATCTGGCCGGCGCCGATCACCCCGATCTTCTTCAGTTTGCTTGCCATGACCCCGATCCTGGCGCTTTCGCGAAAGCCGCTTTCTACGACGAACAGGATTTTTCCGCCATGACCGAATCCAAGCCCGCGGCCGGCCTATTTGCTCAGCGCCTTCTCCAGCTCCGGCAGGACCTGGAAGAGATCGCCGACAAGGCCGTAGTCGGCGACCTGGAAGATCGGCGCCTCCTCGTCCTTGTTGATGGCGACGATGACCTTGGAATCCTTCATGCCGGCGAGATGCTGGATGGCGCCGGAAATGCCGACGGCGACATAGAGCTCGGGCGCGACCACCTTGCCGGTCTGGCCGACCTGCCAGTCGTTCGGCGCGTAGCCGGCATCGACCGCGGCGCGCGAGGCGCCGATCGCGGCGCCGAGCTTGTCGGCGACCGGCTCGATGTACTTCGCGAAGTTTTCCTTGCTCTGCATGGCGCGGCCGCCGGAGACGATGACGCGGGCCGCGGTGAGCTCGGGGCGGTCGGATTTCGACATTTCCTCGGAGACGAAGCTGGAAACGCCGGGATCGTCCGCCGCGGCGGCGGGCTCGACCGGCGCGTTGCCGCCGCCGCCGGCCGCCTGGAAGGAGGCGCTGCGCACGGTGACGAGCTTCTTCTTGTCGGTGCTCTGCACGGTCTCGATGGCGTTGCCGGCATAGATCGGACGCTCGAAGGTGTCGGGCGAAACGACCTTGATGACCTCGGACACCTGCATGACGTCGAGCAGCGCCGCCGCACGCGGCATGAAGTTCTTGCCCGAGGTGGTCGCCGGGGCGACGATCGCGTCGTAGTTCGGCGCGAGCGAAACGACGAGCGCGGCCAGCGGCTCGGCGAGCGCGTGCTGATAGCGCGCGTCGTCGGCGAGCAGCACCTTGGCGACGCCGTCGAGTTTGGCGGCGGCCTCGGCGACGGCGCGGCAGCCGGCGCCGGCGACGAGGACGTGAACCTCGGAGCCGAGCGCCCTGGCGGCGGTCAGGCTCTTCGCGGTCGCGCCGTTCAGCTCCTTGTTGTCGTGTTCGGCCACGAGCAGCGTCGCCATCACAGCACCCCCGCTTCGTTGCGCAGCTTGTCGAGAAGCTCGTCGACGGAAGCGACCTTGACGCCGCCCTTGCGGCCGGCGGGCTCGCTCGTCTTCACGACCTTGAGCCGCGGCGACACATCGACGCCGAAATCGGCGGGAGACTTCTCGTCGATCGGCTTCTTCTTCGCTTTCATGATGTTCGGGAGCGACGCATAGCGCGGTTCGTTGAGGCGGAGGTCGGTGGTGACGATCGCCGGCATCTTGAGCTTCACGGTCTGCAGGCCGCCGTCGACCTCACGGGTGACGAGCGCCTGCTCCCCTTCGATGGCGAGCTTCGAGGCGAAGGTGCCCTGCGGCCAGCCGAGGAGGGCGGCGAGCATCTGGCCGGTCTGGTTGCTGTCGTCGTCGATCGCCTGCTTGCCGAGAATGACGAGGCCGGGCTTCTCCGCCTCGACGACGGCCTTGAGGAGCTTGGCGACCGCGAGCGGCTCGACCGTGCCTTCGTGCTTGATGAGGATGCCGCGGTCGGCGCCCATGGCGAGCGCGGTGCGGATGGTCTCCGACGCCTGCGCCGGGCCGATGGAGACGGCGACGATTTCCGTGGCGGTGCCTTTTTCCTTCAGGCGGATGGCTTCCTCGACGGCGATCTCGTCGAAGGGGTTCATGGCCATCTTCACGTTGGCGAGGTCGACGCCCGAGCCGTCGGGTTTCACGCGTGCCTTGACGTTGTAATCGATGACCCTTTTTACGGCCACAAGCAGCTTCATTCAGTGTCTCCGCGGCGAGGCGCGGCGCAAGCTATGGCTCGATCCTTTCGGAGTCAACGCACGTCGGTGATGGTACGCACGTCTCGCGCGAACAGCGGGATGTCAGGACGCCGCAGGAAGACCACGAGCACCGCGCCGGCCAGAATACCGCCGACGTGCGCCCACCAGGCGGTCTGCGGGTCGGTGCTGACGATGACGTTCACGAACTGGAAAAGCACCCAGGCGCCGAGCACCCACTTGGCCGAGAGCTTCACCGGGATGCGCGCCAGCAGCAGGATCCAGACCTTGGCGTGCGGGAAGAGCATCAGATAGGCGGCGACGATGCCGGCGATCGCCGCCGATGCGCCGATCAGCGGCTGGGTCGAGTCGGGCACCGACAGATAGTGCGCAACGGCGCCGGCCACGCCGCAGGCGAGATAGAAGACCGCGAAGCGGACGTGGCCCATGGCGTGCTCGACGTTGTCGCCGAACACCCAGAGGAACAGCATGTTGCCGATCAGGTGCATCCAGCCGCCGTGCAGGAACATGTAGGTGATGAAGGTGAGCCCGCTCGGGACGGCGATCGCCGAGACGGGAATCTGCAGGGTCACCGATGCCGGCGTCACGCCGAACGTGGTCACCGGCGCGTTGGGATCGTCCACGTACAGGATGGATTGCAGCACGACGAAGATCAGCACGTTGATCGCGACGAGCGCCCGCGTGACCCACGGATAGAAGAGCGGGTCGTTCGGGTTGTCGTCGTAGAGCGGGATGAACATCGTCTTATGCTAGCGGTTGGCGCCGGGCACCCACAGCACGTCCTTGGCGCCGCGGCCGTTCACGTAGCGCGCGGCGACGAAGAGAAGGTCGGACAGCCGGTTGAGGTAGCGGATCGCGGGCGCGCCGACGCGCTCGTCGGGGCGCGCTGCGAGCTCGACGACGAGCCGCTCGGCGCGGCGGCAGACGGTGCGCGCGAGATGCAGATGCGCGGCGGCGGGATCGCCGCCGGGCAGCACGAAGGATGTCAGCGGCGAGAGCGCGGCGTTCAGCTTGTCGATGTCCGCCTCGAGGCGCTCGACCTGCTTGTCGACGACGCGCAGCCGCTCCCGCTTGTCGCCGCCCTCCGGTTCGGGGTTGGCGAGGTCGGCGCCGAGATCGAACAGGTCGTTCTGCACGCGGGTAAGGATCGCGGCGACTTCCGGCTCCTTCGCAAGATGCAGTTGCGCGAGGCCGATGACGGCGTTCGTCTCGTCGACCGTGCCGTAGGCGGCAACGCGCAGGTCGTATTTCGGGCGGCGCTCGCCGGAGCCGAGCGCGGTGGTGCCGCTGTCGCCGGTGCGCGTGTAGATGCGGTTCAGGACCACCATCGGGCCCAACTCCCGGTTCGGAATCGATGCCCGCAGTTTAGCCGATCAGTCTGCGTGCGCACGCGGTGATTTACAGGCGCTTCCCGGGCTGCGTCAGCGTCCGAGCGCCCAGATCGTGATCATGACGATGATGAGCGCCACGAACTGCAGCAGCACGCGCATCCGCATCAGCGACTGCGAGATATTGGGCGAGCCGGCGCGCGCCATGTTCCAGAGGCCGAGGATGAGCACGACCGCCACCGCCGCGAGGGCGATGGGAACGATGATGCTTTGCAGGAACGATGCCATGGCGGACTGTTAGCACGGATCGCGAGTGGAAAGGCCGGCGATTTGCCACGCCGGCGGCGGGCTTCAGGCGACGACCGACCGGCGCATTCCCTGCGGGGCGGCCGCGGCGCGCGCCTTGATCTCGCGGAAGTGTGCGGAGGCGCGTGTGAGCTCGGACTCCCAATCGGTGTCGGGCCGTGCGCTGTCGATCGCGCGGAACCAGACTTGCAGCATTGATGCGACGGCGGCGGGATCGAGCAGCGCCTGCTTGACGCTCCAGGCGAAGATCGCGGCGAGCGGCACCGCCATCGCCGCGACGCTGCCGGGCAAAGCGCGCGCAATCATCGCGGCCGGGATCAGTCCGAGCAGGAAGACGGCGATCGTCGTTGCATATGTCAATGCGGCAACGGCGAGCGCGTTCCGCATCAAGGCGCGATGGTTCTGCAGGAACAGAACGAGCGCGTCGCGCGTGCCGGGCCAGGGATCCCGGGCCGTGCCACGGAACTGCCGCGCAAGCACCACTTCGGCAAGGAATGCAAACGCAACGCGAAAGGGAAGGCGCAGCGTCGCGGCGGAAATCTGCGTTCCCGCCGGCAGCAGCGCGTCGGCAAACTGCGGAATGCGCAGCATGTCGGCGAGCGCGCCGCGGGTCAGCCGGTCGACTTCGCCGAGGTTCTCCGTGGTGCGAAACCGCTGCTGCACGAGATCGAGCGCATGGCCGAGCGGGCCGGTGCCGCGCGGACGCTTGCGGTCATGCGCGAGCGTCAGCGCGGCGACGTGGCTCGCTCGCACCAGATAAAGAAGATATTCGTGCAGCCACGCCAGCATGAGTGCGACGCAGGCGATGCCGGCGAGCGCGCCCCAGAACGCGCCGGGCGCGCGGCCGCCCGATGCGGCGAGTGCGCCGAGCGCGAAGCCGATGCCGGCGCCGCCGCCCGCGGCCACCACGAACGCGGCCGCCGCGCCAAAATAGACCGCGGCGCGGATCAGCATGAACGAAGCCGTGCCGCGCAGGAGCGTTGCCGTCGCCGCGAACGAGAAATCCCACATGCGCACGATCCTGCCCTGCGATGCGGGCGGCAGTGCGTTCTTCAGCCGCCGGTCAGAAGGCGCGCGATCTCCGGCACGGGATGCTTGGTCAGGTCCTTCGCGACTTCGGCGACGATGCGGCCTTGCGCGTGGGCGTCGAGCTCCTTGCGCAGGGAAGCGAGCGCTGCCGGCGGCGCCACCAGGACGAGCTGCTCGAAGCGCTTGTCGCGCGCGGCCGCGTTGAGGCGGGCGGCTACGCTCGCGGCGAATTTCTCCTCGGCGATCTCGTGCCAGTCGGTCTGCCCGACGGCGCTGCGTATGCCGAGATTGCTTTGCATGGCGCGGCCGGGGCGGTCGGTGCCCTGCTCTCGCGTCGGCGGGTTGGGGTCATCCTGCAGAACGTGCAGCACTTCGAGCGACGGCTTCTGCGGCGTGCCGGCGTTGCGCAGCATCAGCGCCTTGCGGCCGTCTCCGACGAGGACCCAGGTGTCATGGGCGATCCACAGTTCCTGCATGAACGATTTGCTCCTTGCGAGATGATTGCAGTCGAATTCTACGATATGGCGTTCAGTTGCTGCCGTCCAAGAGGCGGCGGGCGATGACCTGCGCCTGAATTTCCGCGGCACCCTCGAAGATCGAGAGAATGCGGGCGTCGTTCAGGACGCGCGAGACAGGGTATTCGAGCGCGAAGCCGTTGCCGCCGTGGATCTGCACGGCGTTGTCGGCGGCGGCCCAGGCGACGCGCGCGGCGAGGAGCTTGGCCATGCCGGCCTCCATATCGCAACGGCGGCCGGAATCCTTCTCGCGCGCCGCGTGGTAGGTGAGCTGGCGGGCGATCGCGATCTCGACCGCCATCAGGGCGATCTTGTCGGCGACGCGCGGGAAGGAAATGATCGGCTTGCCAAACTGGTTTCGCTCGCGGGCGTAGCGCAGCGCGAGATCCATCGCCGACTGGGCGACGCCGACGGCGCGGGCGGCGGTCTGGATGCGCGCGGATTCGAAGGTGCGCATCAGCTGCTTGAAGCCCTCCTTCTCGACGCCGCCGAGCAGGTTTTCGGCGGGCACTTCGAAGCCGTCGAAGGCGATCTCGTATTCCTTCATGCCGCGATAGCCGAGGACCTCGATCTCGGTGCCGGACATGCCGGCGGCGGGAAACGGATCGGCGTCGGTGCCGCGCGGCTTTTCCGCGAGCAGCATGGAGAGTCCCCTGTAGCCGGGCTCGCTCGGATCGGTGCGGACGAGCAGCGTCATCAGGTCGGCGCGCACCGGATGCGTGATCCAGGTCTTGTTGCCGAAAACCTTGTAAACGTTTCCCTCGCGCACGGCGCGCGTACGCAGCGAAGCGAGGTCGGAGCCGGTGTTCGGCTCGGTGAACACGGCGGTCGGCAGCACTTCGCCGGAGGCGATCTTCGGCAGCCATTTTTCCTTCTGTGCGTCGGTGCCGCCCTGCAGGATGAGCTCGGCGGCGATCTCCGAACGCGTGCCGATGGAGCCGACGGCGATCCAGCCGCGCGACAGTTCCTCGGAGACGACGCACATCGATTCCTTGCCGAGCCCGAGACCGCCATAGGCTTCGGGAATCGTCAGCGCGAATACGCCGAGGCCCGACATCTTCCGGATGATGTCGAGCGGCACGTATTCGTTGGCGAGGTGCCATTCGTGCGCGTGCGGCGCCACCTGCTCTTCGGAGAAGCGGCGCATCTCGGCGCGCATGGCTTCGAGCGTCTCGTCGAGGCCGCTGTCGCCGGCGATCGTGGCACCGTCGCGGGCGACGATCAGCTCGATCAAGCGGGCGCGCGCTTCGGGGCTGGTGCCCGCCGCAATCGCCTGCCGGACTGCGGGCGTCCGGCGCGCGGCGATGCGGTCCTCGCCGAGGCCGAGGGCTGCGAGCCGCACGATCTCGGTCTGGCTCATGGGAATGCCGCCGAAGATCTGCGCCAGATATTCGCCGATGCCGATCTGGATCAGCAGCGTCTCGATCTCGGTCAGGCGGCCGGCGGCCCGCAGCCGCTGGCCGTAGGCAGCAAGCTGGCGGATGCTTTCGGCGTAGGTCGCGAGCCAGGCGAGGCCGTGCACCGCGTGCTGGTCGGCATCGAGCCGGGTTGCCGACAACTCTCCGTCCCGGACGAGGCGCCCGCGCAGGGCCGCCGCGGCATCGGCCAGAACGGCGGCCGCTGCGGCCGCGCATTCGTCTGCAAGGTCAAGGACTTCTGTTCCGGATCGACCGGCAGGAGAGGACGCGCGGGACATCAAAGAAGACTCGGGTTCGGTTGCGGCTGTCTGCGTGCGATGCACCATAGCAGGACGCCTCCGCATAACCACCCACTCATCCAATGTTAATCATTCCGGGATTCCATCCCAACAGGGGAACTATCTCGTGCAGGGACGCGCCCCGATGCCGCGGATGCGGCAGGTCGGGACGCGATTGCCGGAGGGCATGATGCACATCGGGGGCCTCGGCGAGATCGTGTCGAGGATCGGCCGCCGCATTTCACTGATCGGTACGGCCGTTTCCGTGCGTGCGCGGGTTGCGGCGCTCGTGCTCATTCCCGTCATTGCGCTCGCCCTGATGGGCGCGGCCTACCTTGTCAGCGAGCGCGAGATCGACCGCGCATTTCAGAGCGTGCGCAACTCTTCGGCGCTCGCCGGCGCGAGCAACGATTTCCGCATCGCGCTCGTCGACATGCGGGTGGCGGCGCAGCTGTTCGGGGCGCGGCCGAGCCACGCGCTGATCGACGATTTCAAGACCGCCTACGCCTCCGCCCAGGAGAGCCTCGACGTCATCGAACGCGCGGTGCGGACGGACAAGATCCATGTCGCTCAGTTGCGGGAGGGCCTGTCCGTCATCAAGGGCCGTTTCGACGCGCTCATTGCCGAACAGGAGATGCTCGGCCTGTCCGCGACCGGCGGCGTCGAGGGGGCGATGAGCGTCAGCGCCGCCGCGGTCGAACGCATCATCAATCAGGATATGTCGTGGCTCGGCGAACTCGATGCGAAGAGCCTGCTCGGGTCGCTCCTGATGATGCGCCGCTATGAGGCGGAGTATCGGCTGTCCCGCACGACCTATCTGCAGATCTGGTTCTTCAACGAGCACGAGAACTTCAAGACGATCCTGCAGCGGATCAGCGGCGACGAGACCGTCAAGAACGATCTCGGCGGACAGGTGGGCGCCTACGTCGGCGCATTCCGCAAGTGGATCGAGATTTCCGACCGGACGCGGCCTTTGTTTGCGCTGATCGAGATCGACAGCAAGAACATGATGCCGGTGTCCGACGAGATCATCGACTATGCGCGCGCGCAGGAAGGCGCGGCGATCGCCGCGCTGCACGCGTCGCAGGACCGGACGCGCTCGATCATCATCTGGGCCGGCGCTGCGGCGCTGTTCGGAGGACTCGTGCTGAGCTGGCTCATCGGCCGCAGCATTTCGCAGCCGCTGACCGGGCTGGCCGCCGTGATGCGCCAGCTCGCCGAGGGAAACGTGGCGGCACAGATCCCGGCGGTCGATGCGCGGGACGAGATCGGCGCAATGGCGCGCGCGGTGGTCGTGTTTCGCGACAATGCGCGCGAGCGGGACCGGCTGGAAGCCGAGCAGTCGCAGACGGTGGCGGAGCGCGAGCGGCATTCGGCCGAGGTCGACCGGCTGGTGCGCGCATTCGCAGAGACCGCCGACGCGGGGCTTGCTTCGGTGCGCGAGGCCGCGCAGAGACTGGCGGAATCTGCCGATCGCCTCGGCGACACCGCAGGCCGGGTCGGCTCCGAGGCGGAGCGGGCGGGGCACGCGGCGAGCGCCGCTTCCTCCAACGTCTCGCAAGCAGCGGCGGCCGCGGAGCAGCTCTCCGGCTCGGTGTCGGAAGTCGCCAAGCAGACGTCGAACTCCAATGCCGTCGCGGGCCGCGCGGTCGCGGAGACGCGGCGCTCGGTGCAGATCATGGGGACGCTCGGCAACGCCGCAACGCGCATCGGCGAAGTGATCGGGCTGATCCAGTCGATCGCCGGGCAGACCAACCTGCTTGCGCTCAATGCGACCATCGAAGCGGCGCGCGCGGGCGAAGCCGGGCGCGGCTTTGCCGTGGTGGCGCAGGAGGTCAAATCGCTTGCCGCGCAGACGGCGCGTGCGACCGAGGAGATCGCGCAGCAGATCGCCTCGATTCAGGAAGCGTCAGCGGACGCGGCCAAGACGATTGCGAACGTGAGCACCGTGATCGAGGAAATGTCGGGCATGGCCGCGTCGGTCGCATCGGCGGTGGAAGAGCAGACGACCGCCGTCGTGCTGATCGCGCGCAACGTGGCGCTGGCATCGGATGACGCGGAAGCCGGCGCCAGCGCGATGCGTTCGGTGGAATCCGCGGCGTCGGGCGCGCTGAAGACGGCGGGCGACGTTGCCGGGCTGTCGACGCTTCTGCGCAACGAGGCGGAGCGGCTGGACGGCGCCATCCGCCAATTCCTGGCAGAGGTAAAAGCCGCCTGAGTGGCCGCCGCATGCCGTGCATGCGATGCCACAGTTCCTTCCCAATTTCCGGTATGACACTCTGCCCTCCCGCGTCGGCGGCGGTCAGGAATTGCATGCAGAAGGCTTGGCGGATTGCGATCGGCGCGTTCGATCGCCTGAATGAGAACGAGGGCTGGGCGATCGCCAGTCACATCGCGCTGTCGGCGCTGATGGCGCTGTTTCCGTTCCTGATCTTCGTCACGGCGGTGGCGGCGGCGCTGCTCGGCTCGCGCGAGCTCGCCGACGAGACGGCGCGCATTCTGCTCGAGGCCTGGCCCGAGCCGGTGGCGGCGCCGATCGCGGCCGAAATCCGCAACGTGATGCGGGGGCTGCGCGGCGACGTGCTGACCTTCGCGGTGGCGCTCGCGCTGTACTTCTCTTCCAGCGGCATCGAGAGCCTGCGGATCGGGCTCAACCGTGCCTACGGCGTTCGCGACCGGCGGCCGTGGTGGCTGCTGCGGCTGGAGTCGATCGGCTATGTCATCATCGGGGCGGCCGCTCTGCTCGCGCTGTCGTTTCTCGTCGTGCTCTATCCGCTGATGTGGGCGAGCGCGATCCAGTACGTGCAGTGGCTCGCGCGCCTCGGCTATTTTCTCGACCTTGTCCGGATCGTCGCGGCCGCCGTCGTGCTCGTCGGCGCCCTCCTGGTTGCGCACTGGTGGCTGCCGGCGGGACGGCGAACGTTCTCGCAGATCTGGCCCGGCATTCTGGTGACGCTTGCGCTGTGGCTCGCCGCGGGCATCGTGTTCGGGCGCTACCTCGCGAATTTCGCTTATGCATACGTCACTTACTACGCGGGCCTCGCTTCGGTGATGGCCGCGCTCGTCTTTCTTTATCTGGTCGCGATGATCTTCATTTATGGCGCGGAAGTGAACGCGGCGATCACCCGTTCACGCAAAGCGGCAGTGCAGCAACAGACCTGAATCGCTGCGGAATACCTGCAAGAATGTCATCGGCACGGCTGCGGGGTTGCGCTATTCTGAAAAGCGCGCATGACGGCGCTGATTCGTGCCGGTCGGCCCGAACAGAATCGGCAGGCGCTCCGCGAGGTAGAGCTCATCAAAGTTCAGGAGGAATGGAATCATGGCGATTGAAAGCCTGATCATCTTGCTCATCGTGGGTGCGATCGCCGGCTGGCTCGCCGGCGTGATCATGAAGGGTTACGGGTTCGGTCTGATCGGCAACATCGCAGTCGGCATCGTCGGCGCCTTCGTCGGCGGATGGCTGCTGCGGAGCATTGGCGTTTATATCGGCGGCAACATCATCGGCGATATCATCAATGCGACGATCGGCGCGATCATCCTGCTGTTCGTGATCGGCCTGGTGAAGCGCTGAACGAATTTGCGGCCGGGCGCTGATGTGCCCGGCCGTTTCCTGTACGCGCGTCGCGCGCGGCCGCATCGCGGCGAGAATTTCGAGTGCAGCAAATCCTCCACATCGCCGACATTGTCCTCCCCGTCTTCGGGGTGATCGCGTTCGGCTATGTGTGCGCGTGGACCGGCCTGCTGCGCGAGCGCGTGGCGGAAGGCGTCTCCGATTATGTCTATACGATCGCGATTCCGCTGCTGATCTTCCGCACGCTGTCGGAGGCGAAGCTGCCGGAGGTTTCGCCGTGGGGTTACTGGGGCGTCTATTTCGCGGGGGCGGCGGTCTCCTGGACGCTGGCGCAGACGATCTCGCTTTTCGTGTTCCGGCGCGACAGGCGCGAGGCGATCGTGCATGGGCTCACGTCCGCGCAATCGAACATCGTGCTGGTCGGCATTCCGCTGGTGCTCGCGGCCGTCGGCGAGGCGGGCGCGGTGCCGCTCTTCCTGCTCGTCGCCGTCAATCTGCCGATCGTGATGGCGGTGGCGTCGCTGATGATGGAGGCGACGGGCGCGGGGCTGTCGCGCGCATCGCTGTTCCGGCTCGTGCGTACGCTTGCGACCAATCTCATCCTGATCGGCTTTGCCGCCGGGCTCGCCGCGCAGTTCCTCGGCATCCGCGCGTCGGGGCCGCCGAAAGCGGTGATCGACCTGATCGCGCAGTCGTCGGTGCCGTGCGCGCTGTTCGCGATGGGGCTCGCGCTGCGGCGCTACGGCGTGTTCGGCGACATCTCGATGACTTCGGTGGTCACGGCGCTCAAGTTGTTCGTGCACCCGCTCGTGGTGTGGCTGCTCGCCACCTTCGTCGTGCCGCTGCCGCCGGTGTTTGCCGCGGTCGCCGTGCTGTTTGCGTCGATGCCGTGCGGGATCAACGCGTATCTCCTGGCCGAGCGCTATCAGACCGGCGTTGCCGCGGCGGCGGGCGCAGTCTCGCTGTCGACCACGCTCTCGGTGCTGTCGATCTCGTTCTGGCTGTGGATGATCGGCGTGGGCGTCGGCTAGAGCCCGCTCTCGCGCGCTGTCATTGCGAGCGAAGCGAAGCAATCTAGGGCCGTCGCCTGTTCGCTGGATCGCTTCGTCGCTGCGCTCCTCGCGATGACGCCGTATCAGAGCCCAACGGTGTGCCGTACATCGGTCGGCGTCCAGCCGGCGGCGCGCAGGTCACGCAGCGTCGTCGCCGGGTCGCGCTTGGCGAGCTTCTTTCCCTCGGCATCGAGCACGAGCCGGTGGTGATGATAGACCGGCGCGGGCAGGCCGAGCAGTTCCTGCAGGAGCCGGTGCACGGCGGTCGATTCGTAGAGATCTTTGCCGCGCACGACATGGGTGACGCCCTGCAAGGCGTCGTCGAGCACGACGGCGAGGTGATAGCTCGCCGGCATCTCCTTGCGGCCGAGAATGACGTCGCCCCAGCGTTCGGGCTTTGCTTCTGCCTCGCGACTCTCGCCGCCGCCGGTTTCGGTCCAAACGAGCGGGCGGCCGATCCGGACAAGCGCCGCCTGCATGTCGAGGCGCAAGGCGAAGGGCTCCGCCGCGCGGCGGCGCGTGCGTTTGTCAGCAGACAGGCTCTTTGCATTGCCGGGATAGAGCGGCGCGCCGTCGGGGTCCTTGGGCCAGGGCGTGCCGGTTTCGGCTTCACGCGCGGCGATCAGGCGGGCGATCTCGGCGCGGCTTTCGAACGCCGGATAGACGAGGCCGTCCGCTTCGAGCCGATCGAGTGCCTTGCGGTACTCGTCGAAATGCTCGGATTGGCGGCGCACCGGCTGTTCCCATTCGATCCCGAGCCATGCCAAATCTTCATAGATCGCCGCCTCGAATTCCGGCCGGCAGCGCGCCGGATCGATGTCCTCGATGCGCAGGAGCAGGCGCCCGCCGGCCGCCTTCGCCATGTCGGCATTGAGCAGCGCCGACAGCGCATGGCCGAGATGCAGGTAGCCGTTGGGCGAGGGGGCGAAGCGGAAGACGGGCATTCGGGTGGGCCGGATTTCGCCGCAGCTTTATGGATTGCCGCTGCGCCGCCCGCAATGCATAGGAACGACCCGATGCGCACCCATCTCGAAACCGAGGCAGACCTTGCCCTCGCGCTGGCGCGGCTGGTCGAACGCGATCCGCGTATCGCCGACCTTGTGGCGGTTGGCGGGCCGCCGCCCTTGCGGCGGCGTCCGGGCGGGTTCGCGGGGCTCGTCTCGATCGTCTGCTCGCAGCAGCTTTCCACGGCGAGTGCCGCGGCGATCTGGAAGCGGCTGGAGGCCGCATTCGACCCGTTCGATCATCATGCGATCCTTTCGGCGCGCACGCCGAAGCTGCAGCGCGCGGGGCTGTCGATGCCGAAGATCCGAACCTTCCGCGAGGTGGCGCGGGCGGTGCGCGACGGCGCGATCGATCTCGACGCGCTCGGCGGGATGCCGGCGGACGAAGCGCACGCTTCGCTCGTCTCGATCAAGGGCATCGGGCCGTGGACGGCCGACATCTATCTCCTGTTCTGCATCGGCCATGCCGACGCGTTTCCGGCCGGCGATCTCGCCTTGCAGGAGGCGGCGCGGATCGGCTTCAAGAAGCGCAAGCGGCCCGAGGCGAAGCAGCTCGTCAGGCTCGCGGAAGCCTGGCGGCCCTATCGCGGCGTGGCGGCGTGCGTGCTGTGGTCCTATTATCGCGCGGTCAAGTGGCGCGACGCCGTGCCCATCCAACAATCAGCCTGAAGGAAAGAAACATGGCCGTTGCACTCGACGGGCCGCGTCTCGCACCGCGTTCGGGAAAAGCCAGGCAGCTCGTCGTGTTCCTGCACGGCTACGGCGCCGACGGCAATGATCTCATCGCGCTCGGGCAGGAGTGGCAATCGCTGCTGCCCGATGCGGCGTTCGTTTCGCCGCACGCGCCGGAGCCGTGCCCCGGCGCGCCGATGGGCCGGCAATGGTTCGAGCTCACGTTCCGCGATCCGGACGAGCGCTGGCGCGGCGTCAACCAGGCGCGGCCGCTGCTCGATGCGTTTCTCGACGCGGAACTCGCGCGTCACGGGTTGCCGGGGGAGGCGCTGGCGCTGGTCGGGTTCAGCCAGGGCACGATGATGTCGCTGCACACGGGGCTGCGCCGCGCCACGGCGCCGGCGGCGATCGTCGGCTATTCCGGCCTCTACGTGACGCCGGAAGAGGAGGGCGGCCCGGAGCGCGCGCAGGCCGAGATCCGCGTCCGCCCGCCGATCCTGCTCGTGCATGGAACCGAGGACAATCTCATTCCGGTGCAGGGCCTGTTCGTTTCCGCGCAATTACTGGCCATGGCAGAAGTGCCCGTGGAATGGCACTTATCGCCCGGCATCGGGCACGGGATCGACGGCGAGGGGCTGCGCCACGGGGGCCTGTTCCTGGACCGCGCATTTGCGCGCCGCCGGTGAGACAAGCGGTGCGCTTCACAAGACCGACATGCACCCGATATAGTACCGGCAACAAGAATCCACCGGAGGCGCGGGCGTTTCCCTCTCCCCGAATTGCCAACGGCGGTTCAGGGAGTCGTTCGTGAATGCAATTGTATCATCCGGGGGCTGGCCGGCGCTGGTACTGAATGCCGATTACCGGCCGCTGAGCTATTACCCGCTGTCGATCTGGTCGTGGCAGGACGCGATCAAGGCTGTCTTTCTCGATCGCGTGAACATCGTCGCGCTCTACGACAAGGCGGTGCACAGCCCGAGCATCGAGATCAAGCTGCCGAGTGTGGTCTCGCTGAAGACCTATGTGCGGCCGGCGAAGCATCCGGCCTTCACGCGGTTCAACGTTTTCCTGCGCGACCGTTTCTCCTGCCAGTATTGCGGCTCGAGGCAGGACCTCACGTTCGATCACCTCGTGCCGCGCTCGCTCGGCGGGCAGACCACGTGGGAGAACGTCGTCGCCGCCTGCTCCGAATGCAATCTCCGCAAGGGCGGAATGACGCCGCGGCAGGCCGGCATGTGGCCGGCGCAGATGCCGTTCCAGCCGACGGTGAACGACCTGCACCGCAACGGCCGGCTGTTCCCGCCGAACTACCTGCACGAGAGCTGGCTCGACTATCTCTACTGGGATACGGAGCTGGATCCGTAATCCTCCGTCATTGCGAGGCGGCGAAGCCGCCGAAGCAATCCAGACGGCACACAAAAATCTGGATTGCTTCGCCCTTCGCTGCGCTCGGGCTCGCAATGACGGGCGGGATCACATTTCAAAACACCACCACCTGCCGCACCGCGTCGCCGCGGCGCAGGCGCTCGAAGCCGAGATTGATGTCGTCGAGCGTGAGGCGGTCGGTGAGCAGCCGGTCGATCGGCAGGCGGCCCTGCTGATAGAGCGCGATATAGCGCGGCAGGTCGCGCACGGGCACGGACGAGCCGATGTAGCTGCCCTTCACCGTGCGTTCCTCGGCGACCATCTGCACGAGCGGCACGGAGAGCGCGGCGTCCGGCGGCGGCAGGCCGATCGTCACCGTCGTCCCGCCGCGGCGGGTGATCCTGTAGGCGATGTCCATGGCCGCGGCTTCGCCCGCGGTCTCCACCACGTATTCGAGGCCGCCTTTCGTTGCTTCGCGGATTTCATCGACGACGCGCTCGCGCTGCGCGCTGAAGGCGTCGCTCGCGCCGAGCTGGCGCGCGAGGGCGAGCTTGTTGTCGAGAAGGTCGACCGCGACCACGCGCGAGGCGCCGGCGGCGAGCGCGCCGAGCAGCGCGCTCAGGCCCACGCCGCCGAGACCGACGATGCCGACCGTGCTGCCGGCGGTGACGCCGGCGGCGTTTACCACCGCGCCCATGCCGGTCAGCACCGCGCAGCCGAAGAGTGCTGCGACGTCGAGCGGCAATGCCGCGTCGACCTTCACCAGCGAATTGCGCGAGACGACGGCGTACTCCGCGAACGAAGAGACGCCGACCTGATGACTGATGTATTCGCCGTTGCGCTTGAGCCGGCGCGCGCCGGAAATGAGCGTGCCGGCGATGTTGGCGGCAAGGCCGGGATCGCACAGCGCCGGGCGTCCCTCGGAGCAGGGCACGCAATGGCCGCAGCTCGGCATGAAGACGAAGATGACGTGGTCGCCTTTCTGCAGGTCGCCGACGCCGGGGCCGGGCTCCTCGACGACGCCCGCTGCCTCGTGGCCGATCACCATGGGCATCGGGCGCGGGCGGCTGCCGTTGATGATGGAAAGGTCGGAATGGCAGAGGCCGGCGGCCGCGACCTTCACCAGCACCTCGCCGGGGCCGGGACCGTCGAGGTCGATCGTCTCGACGGAGACCGGCTTGGTCTCGGACCAGGGCGGCGGCACACCCATCTTGTGCAGCACGGCGGCGCGGATCTTCATGGGTGACCTCTTCGAGGGGTGGCCGAAACTTTTCTCTTTCCGTTCGTCCCCGCGAAAGCGGGGACCCAGGGCAAAAAAGAAGACTTCAGCTTTTAGCTCTGGATTCCCGCTTGCGCGGGAATGAGCGGGTATAAGTTGGACTCTGTTTCAGGTCGACCGCGGCTGCGCGAACGCCGCCCAGAAGGAGAGAGCGGCGAGCGCGCCCGCGATCAGCACATTGTAGCCGGCGAGCGAGAGCCCGAGGAAGCGCCAGGGCGCCTCGCTGCAGGAGACGACGCGCGTCGTGGTCTTGAGCTGGGAGAGGATGTCGCCGGGTGTGGCAGTCGTGCCGGCACAGGCCGTCGGGCCCTGCCAGAAGCCCCATTCAACGCCGGCGTGATAGACGCCATAGCCCGCGCCGACGAGCATGACAATGCCGAGGAGCGCGAGGCCGATGCGGGCGTAGTGCGCGCGTGCCGGCGCGCTTGCGAGCCGGGCGAGCGCGAGACCGAGCGGCACCGCGATGTAATAGGGCACGCGCTGGTCGAGGCAGAGCGGGCAGGGCTCGAGCCCGATCACGAGCTCGAAGAACCAGGCGCCCGCGAGCGTCAGCGCGGCGGCGAGCGCGACCGCGAGCGCCGCCGCGGACAGCGGATTGGCGCGGATGCGCTCGGAAAGGGTCGCGGCTGTGGCCATGCCGCCGAATAACGCGGCGCGCTGCGGCTGTCCAATCACGGGAACCTTTCTCCGAAGCCACGGTTTCGCTGGCGCGCGAGCGCGGCGGATGGTCGCGAGTCCGCGCACGCCACAGGATCGGCCCATTCGCGGGCAATGGCGCGCCGCGGACAGCGGAGGGGACATGCGACCGACAATTCTATCCGCCATTGCCGCGGCGATCTTCGCCGCGGGCACCCAGCTTGCGGCGGCCGAGACCGTCACGCGCGGCAAGGCATCTTTCTACAGTCACGGCAGCAAGACAGCGAGCGGCGAACGCTACGATCCCAACGGCATGACGGCGGCGCACCGGACGCTGCCGTTCGGCACGCGCGTGCGCGTGACCGATACGAGAACGCGCCGCTCGGCGGTCGTGCGCATCAACGACCGCGGGCCCTTCATCAAGGGCCGCATCATCGACGTGTCGCGGGGTGCCGCGCGGCAGCTCGGCATGATCGGGCGCGGCGTGGCGATGGTGGACATTCAGGTCGTGCGCTGACCGCGAGCGCGGCGGGCCTCCCGATTCGGTCAGCCGGACGCCGATCGCAGAACGGAATGCGCCCGCTACGGCGCGGAAGTTCTTGCCGCGCCCGCGGCGCTGGCTATGATCCCGGCCGCATGCCCCCGTGGCGGAACCGGTAGACGCGCCTGACTCAAAATCAGGTTGCCGCAAGGCAGTGCCCGTTCGACTCGGGCCGGGGGCACCAACGATTCTTGCGCGGCCCGCGCCGCCTTTCCGAGGTAGCAGCATGTCCGCCGGGCCGGCCTCCCACCGCGTCACGAACGAACTTGTCGTCGCGCTGCTGCGCGACGCCGGCAAGCTCGACGGCGACATCCTCGACATGGGGGCGGGGAGCGGCTTCCTCACGCGGCTCCTGGTGAAGTCGCGAGCGCGCAGCACGGCGGGGCTCGCCGCCTGCGACATCGACGAGAAGCCGTTTTCCGGCGATGGCGTGCCGTTCACGCGCTGCAACGTGGACGAAGGGCTCCCCTATCCCGATGCGTCGTTCGACGCCGTGGCTGCGATCGAAGTGATGGAGCACACGCGCTCGTCCTATCGCGTGCTCGGTGAGATCGCGCGGGTGCTGAAGCCGGGCGGCATGCTGATTTTTTCGGTGCCGAACGTCGGGCACATGCTGTCGCGGTTCTCCTTTGCCGCGAGCGGCCACTACCACATGTTCCCGAGCCCGAGCACCAAGCCGGAAAATGCGGGGCGCCTGTGCGGTCACGTGGCGCCCTTGCCGGTGCAATACTGGCACTACGGGCTGCGGTCGGCGGGCTTCTCCAACATCGTGTTGCGGCAGGACCGGATCAAGAAAAGTGCCGCGGGTCTTGCGGTGCTTTTCTGGCCGGCGCTCAAACTCTCGACGGCGTTGCATCTGCGTGCGCTCCGGCGCCGCGAGTTGCCGCTCTATGAAGAGACGGCGGACGTGGCGCGTGCGGCCAACAGTTGGCCGGCGCTCGCCTCGCGCAGTCTGGTCTTTTCCGCGCAGCGGCCATGATGTCGGCGCTCGGTGCCCGAGAAGCCGCCGATTTTGCTACATCCTGAGCAAATCAATATTTTGCGGCTGCTGTGCCCGATCGAGCATGGCCTTCACGTCGAAGACGACACCCGCGCCATTGCGCAGGCAGCTGGCGATCATCGGCCAGCCGAGCCGCGCGTATTCTTCGTGTGCGACGGCGAGAACGATCCCGTCGACCGACACGATATCCTCGAGCGGCGTCATCGTGCGGTCGAATTCACGCTCGACGTCATCCGCGAGCGCGATCGGATCGTGCAGCTTCACGTCGATGCCGAAGCTCTCCAGTTCGCGGAGGATGTCGAGCGATTTCGAATTGCGGATGTCGGGGACGTTCTCCTTGAACGTCAGGCCGAGCACTGCGACCTTCGGTGATGCGATGCCGCGGCGAAGAAGATGACGGATGGTTTCGCGGGCGACACGGCGGCCGGTATCGTCGTTGATGCGCCGTCCCGCTAGGATGACCTCGGGTCGATGACCGGCGCGCTCCGCGCGGTAGGTGAGATAAAACGGATCGACGCCGATGCAATGTCCGCCGACGAGGCCGGGCTTGAACGGCAGGAAGTTCCACTTGGTCGCCGCCGCGGCCAACACGTCCTGCGTATCGATGTTCAGCAGCTGAAAGATCGACGACAGCTCGTTCATGAACGCGATGTTGAGATCGCGTTGCGCGTTCTCGATCACCTTCGCCGCTTCGGCCACCTTGATCGAGGGTGCCCGGTGGATGCCGGCGCGGACCACCGACCCATAGACTTGCGCGACGATGTCGAGCGTGCGCGCGTCTTGGCCGGCCACGACTTTCTGAATCGATTCAAAGCGATGGGCCTTGTCGCCCGGATTGATACGCTCCGGCGAGTAGGCCACGGTGAAATCTTGTCCCGCCTTCAAGCGAGAGTTCTTTTCGAGCACCGGGACGCAATCTTCCTCGGTCGCGCCCGGATACACGGTCGATTCATAAACGACGATGTCGCCGCGCTTCAGCGCGCTGCCGACCGTGGCGGATGCCGCCAGCAGCGCGGAGAGGTCGGGACGGTTGGCGCGGTCGATCGGCGTCGGCACGGTGACGATGAAGAAATCCGCGCGCTTCAACTCGGCGGGCTCCGTCACGAGGTCGAGCGGGGCGCCTGCAAGCTCGCTGCGTTCGATTTCGCGGGTGCGGTCGTGGCCCGATCTGAGCTCGCCGATGCGGTTCTCGTCGATGTCGAATCCGATCACCCTCGAGCCGTTCCTGGCGAAAGCGACGGCAACCGGCAGGCCGACATAGCCGAGACCGATTACCGCGATGGAACGTCCGTGTGACATCATAGATCGGGGGTGGTGTGCGGCGGGTTTCGCCGTCAGGGGTGCCTTTGAGCGGTCTTGCGGAGAATGTCTTCCATCAAATCGATCATAACTGCAATCGTGCAGTTCGCTTCGGCGAAGCGGCGCGCGGCGTCGGCAAGCCCTTGGCGCATCGCAGGATCGGCTTTCAGTCGTTCAAACGCGTGGGCCATGGCCTCGGTGTCGCCGACAGGCACGAAAACCCCGGTCTTGCCGTCTTCCACCAGTTCGGGGATGGCGCCTACCGGTGTGGCCACGACGGGTACGCCGGCCGCCATCGCCTGCATCACGGCCTGTGGGGCGCCTTCAATTGCGATCGAAGGCAATGCAAATACGTCGAAGGACTGCAGCCAAGGGACCACGTCCTGCTGGCGGCCGGCGAATACGACGCGGTCCGCGATCCCGAGCTCTGCCGCCTGCGCGCGCAGGGCCTGCTCCTGCGGCCCGTCGCCGACGACCGCGAGCGTCGCATCGTGCAGGCCCGGAGCCTGGAGCACGGGCAAGAGGAAGCGAATTCCCTTGCCGCTGCGGAGCGTTGCTACGATGCCGATGATAAACCCCGCGTCTGCAAGCCCTGTCTTTGTGCGGGCGTCGGCGCGGTCGCCCGGGCGGAACCGCGCGGGATCGATTCCGGTGGGCACCGACGTGAGGTGCGACGGATCGAGACCGAGCGTATTGACGATCATGCTGCGCGTCGCTTCGCCGGTCGTGACCACATGGTCGGGCACCCGGCCATAGAGCCAGCGATTGAGCGTGCCGCTGGCGATCTGCGCGCCGAGGTGGCGGACGCGAACAATGCCGGGACGCCGCCGGCGGAAGCCGAACAGGAGGGCGGTCAACCAGCTATCGGTCGAGCTGTGGGTGACGATCACATCCGGCTTGAATTGCGTGACGACGCGCTTGAGTGCAAGAAGGGCCGACAGATTTCGGTGATCGATCGGAATTTCGAAGAACGGAATTCCACGCTTGTCTGCGGCCTCGATGATCGGCGCGCCGCCGACGGCGGCGATCCGCACGTCATGTCCGCGGGCGCGCAGGCCCGCGCTTTCGTCGAGGATGCGGATCTCCTGTCCGCCCCAGCCGGTCGACGCTTCGGTGTGCAGGATACGCAGCGGGCGGCGGTTGTCGGCGTTCAAGCGGTCGCTCCCACCGTCAGTTCGGAATAAAGCATGAGCATGCGTTCGGCCATTTGCTCGACGTCGTAGCCGCCGGCGATGGAGTGCGTGCGGCCGATCGTATCGGGCCGGGCCGCGAGATCGAGGGCGATGCCGATCGCCTCGGAGAAGCCGGCGACGTCGGCGGTGTCGCGCACCAGGCGCGGATCGAGTTGCGCAACCGTATCGCGTGCGCCGCAGCCGGTGCTGGTGACAACGGGAAGGCCGCAGGCAAGCGCCTCGATGACCGTCGACGGGAAGGGGTCGTAGATCGAAGGCAGGATCAGCGCGTCGGCCGCGGCATAGTAAGGCAGCGGATCGTCGACCGGGCCGATCAGCCGCAACCGCGAAGCGGGGATGCCAAGGCGCCCGGCCTTGGCGGCATAGGCGGCGGGGCGGCTGTCGCTGCCGACGACCCAGAGTTCCGCATCGGACCTGCCGGCCGCCAGCGCCGCGATCGCGGCGTCGAGCCCTTTGCGCTTGTAGCCGGAGCCGACGAACAGGATCGCGGGCCGTTGCCTGTCCGTGCCGAGCCGCGCGCGCGTTGCATTGCGCAAGCGCGAGCGTGCGTCGGGATGAAAGCGCGCAAGCTCGATTCCGTTCGGGATGAGGTGAATGCGGGCGGCGGGAAATCCGAAGTGCCGCTCCACTTCGTCAGCCACCATCTGCGAATTGACGATCACCGCCTTGAGGCGCGGGCTGGCGAACAGCTCGCGTTCGAGCGCGAGCACGGAGCGGTGGAACGGGTGCAGCGCGAGCGCTGCACGGGCGACGGCCGAGGCGCCCTGCATGCGGCGCTCCAGATATGCCGCATGCACGCCGTCGCCGGCGCGGAAGATATCGCAGCAGGGAATGCGCTCGTGCGACTGCACGAGCGCGTCGCGTTCGCCGGCGATGCGCCGGCAGGCTGCATCCGCGAATTTTCGCTCGCGCAGGAAGCGCGGGAAACGCGGCGGATCGCAGCGGATGAACTCGATGTCGTCGCGTGCGCGCCAGGATCGGCCGAGCAGCGCGAGCGGCACGCCGCGCCGGTGCATCGCCGAGATCGTGCGGTCGAGGATGAGCTCGGCGCCGCCGAAGCGGGTGAAGTGCTGCCGCACGAAGATGATCCGCCGCGGGAACGGGCGCGGCTTTACGGGATCGGGGCGGTGCGGCATGGTCGCGGCGTTCATTCTGGTCGGTTTTCCGGAGCAGCCGTGCCGCGTCTTTCGCTGATCGTCATCGCCCGCAACGAGGAAGCATCGATCGGGCGATGCCTGCGCTCCGCCTACTTTGCCGACGAGATGGTGGTAGTCGACAATGGCAGCACCGACAAGACGGTCGAGATCGCCCGTTCGCTCGGCGCCAATGTGGTGCAAACGCCCGACTGGCCCGGCTTCGGGCCGCAGAAGAACCGGGCGCTCGATGCGGCGGCCGGCGACTGGGTGTTGTCGCTCGATGCCGACGAGTGGATCGAGCCGCCGCTCGCCGACCTGATCCGGAAAACCATTGCCGATCCCGGCGCGGCCGACGGCTATGAAATGCCGCGGCGCTCGCGTTTCTGCGGCGAGGTCGTGCGGCACAGCGGCTGGTGGCCGGATTACGTCACGCGGCTGTGGCGGCGCGGGCGCGGCCGCTTCGCCGACGTGCCGGTGCACGAACGTGTGATCGTCGAGGGGCGGGTCGGGCGTCTGCGTCTTCCGATCGAGCACGAGGCGATCGTCGATCTGGCGGATGCGAACGACAAGGCGAGCCGCTACGCGGCCGCCGCCGCCACCGAGCTTTCCGCGCAAGGCAGGCGTTCGAGCAGACTGAAGGCGATTGTCCGCGCCATGGCCGCGTTCCTGCGCACTTTCATCTGGCGCGCGGGCTTCCTCGACGGCGCGACGGGCTTCCGCGTCGCGCGCTACAACAGCGACTACACCTATCGGAAATGGTCGCTGCTGGCGGAAGCGAACAAGCGCGCCGGCGCGCGTGAAATAAGCCGCTAGATGAAGTAATAGGCGGCGGCAAATCCGCCGACGAACAGGACTAGCGCGCCGAGCGTCACCCACTCAAGGCGGCGCTCGATGAATTCGCGCGCGGGCTCGCCGAAGAAATGCAGGAGCGTTGCAACAATGAAGAAGCGCGCGCCGCGGGTGATGACGGAAAGCACGGTGAACCAGAACAGGTCATAGGCCGCGAAGCCGGACGTGATGGTGACGATCTTGTAGGGGATCGGCGTCAGGCCCTTGATGAGGATGATCCAGTGGCCCCATTCGGCATAGGCCGTGCGGAATTCCTCGGCCTGCTCGCTGTAGCCGTACAGCTGGATGAGGAACTGGCCGACCGTATCGTACAGGAGATAGCCGATCGCGTAGCCGAGCAGCCCGCCGAGCACGGACGCGATGGTGCAGAGCGTCGCGTACCAGAACGCGCGGTCGGGCCGCGCCAGGCACATCGGAATGAGCATGGCGTCGGGCGGGATGGGGAAGAAGGAGCTCTCGGCGAAGGAGATCGCGACGAGCGCCTTCGGCGCGGAAGGGCGTTCGGCGAGCGACAGCACCCATCGATAGAGGCGGCGAAGCATCCGGGCTCTCTATCAGCGGGAGCAGTTGCGGCAAAACGGGCCGGACCGGGAGGGTTTAGCGGACCCGGCGGCGGCGAGCGCGATCGAGACGGGCAGTCGTCTGCGGCGCAAGCTTGGGCTGGAGCACCGGACCCTTCGATATCTTTTCGGCAATCCCATAAAGGCGCTCGCGCCGGTCCATTTCCGCCCAGATTTCCTTGGGGTCCACGCCGGCTTCAAACCACAATACGACAAGGTGGTACAGCAGATCGGCGCTTTCGCGGACCACCTCGTCGCGGTTGCGGACGGCGGTCTCGAGGGCGACCTCGGCCGCCTCTTCGGCGACCTTTTTGGCGATCTTGAGGGGGCCGGCGCGCAGCAGCCGGGCCGTGCGCGAAACGCCCGGGTCCTGCCCCTCGGCGGCGCGCACGCCTTCATAAAGCCGGCGGATCGAATCGCTCATACGGCAACATATCCCGGCGGGGTCCTAGCGCGAATCCCCCAACGCCAGGTGAATACCTCGCGTGAATGCCTTGGCCGGAGGGCGGCTTCGATCCCCGCCGGGTCACCGATTGGGCTGCCGTGCCCTCCGGTTGAGCAGAACCGGAGCATTCCGCCCAATTTGCCTTGCCCTCAAATGCGGCATGGTCTTTGCTAACCATAATCAGGTTTGCCGGGGGGTGCATGCGGCCGCTCCTCGCCGTGGGAAAATCAGGGAGACGAGAATGACGTTTTCGAGATTCATCGGCACGGCGGTCGCCAGTCTGGCCGTGGCGCTGGCGGCGACGGCCGCCGACGCGCAGCAGTCGATCAAGTTCACCCTCGACTGGAAGTTCGAAGGACCCGCCGCCCCGTTCGTGGTGGCGATCGACAAGGGCTATTACAAGGCCGAAGGGCTCGACGTCACCATCGACACGGCGGGCGGCTCGCTGGAGCCCTTGAACCGCATTGCATCGGGCACCTACGACATCGGCTTCGGCGACATCAACTCGCTGATCAAATTCCGCGACGCCAATCCGAACGTGCCGATCAAGGCGATCTACATGGTCTATAACAAGCCGCCGTTCTCGATCGTCGGCCGCAAGAGCCGCGGCGTCGTGAAGCCGAAGGATCTCGAGGGCAAGAAGCTCGGCGCGCCGGCGCCGGACGGCGCCTATGCGCAATGGCCGATCTTCGTGAAGGCGAACGGCATCGACGCCTCCAAGGTCACGATCGAGAACGTGGGCTTCCCGGTGCGCGAGCCGATGCTCGCGGCCGGCCAAGTCGACGCCATCACCGGCTTCTCGTTCTCGTCCTACATCAACCTCAAGGACCGCGGCGTGCCGGCGGACGACATCACCGTGCTCTTGATGGCGGACTACGGCGTCAATCTCTACGGCAATGCGATCATCGTGAATCCGAAGTTCGCCGCCGAGAAGCCGGACGCGGTGAAAGCCTTCCTGCGCGCGTTCACGAAGGGCATGCAGGAGACGGTCAAGTCGCCGGCGACCTCCGTGGAATCCGTGATCAAGCGCAACGACGTGGCGAAGAAGGACGTCGAGCTCGAGCGCCTGAACATGGCGATCAAGGACAACATCCTCACCGACGAGGTGAAGAAGAACGGGTTCGGCGGCGTGGACCTCGCGCGGCTCGACGGGGCGATCGACCAGATCGCGCTCACCTTCGCCTTCAAGGCGAAGCCGAAGGCCGCCGACATCTTCGACGCCTCGTTCCTGCCGGACGCGGCCGCGCGCAAGGCGAACTGAGCACGGCGGCGGCGCGGGGAGCCGCTCGTGTCGGGGTTCGTCTCGCTGCACGAAGTCAGCCACGCCTATGGCGTGGCGGGCGGTCCTCCCGCCGTCGAGAGCCTGACGCTCTCCGTCAACCGCGGCGAGTTCGCCGCCGTCGTCGGCCCGTCGGGCTGCGGCAAGTCCACGCTGATGAAGCTCGCGACCGGGCTGCAGTTTCCCTATCACGGCACGGTGATGGTGGCGGGCCAACACGTCACCAAGCCGGTCAAGATCGCCGGCATGGCGTTCCAGGCGCCGACGCTCTTGCCGTGGCGGACGACGCTGGAAAACCTGCTGTTGCCGCTGGAGATCGTCGAGCCCTACCGCAGCCAGATGCGGCGCAAGAAGGCCGAGTACGTCGCCCGCGCGGAGGCGCTGCTCGCTTCCGTGGGGCTCGGCGGGCAGGGCGACAAGTTCCCGTGGCAGCTTTCCGGCGGCATGCAGATGCGCGCCTCGCTCTGCCGCGCGCTCATCCACGAGCCGCAGCTCCTGATGCTCGACGAGCCGTTCGGGGCGCTCGACGCGTTCACGCGCGAGGAATTGTGGGGCGTGATCCGCGACCTGCACGCGGCAAGCGGGATCACGGTCGTTCTCGTCACCCACGACCTGCGCGAGGCGGTGTTCCTCGCCGACCGCGTGTTCGTGATGTCGGCGCGGCCGGGGCGGGTGATCGAGGAGCGTGTGGTCGGTCTGCCGCGTCCGCGCGACCTCGAGGTGACGTTCACGTCGGAGTTCCAGGACATCGTGCACGAGCTGCGCGGCTATATCGTGAGGGCGCGGCAATGAGCGACGCGCTCGCGGTGCGGCTTGCGCCCTGGCTCTATACGCTGGCGCTGCTCGTCATCTGGGAAATCGTGGTGGTGGTCTTCCAGATCCCGGAATTCTTCCTGCCGCCGCCCACCTCCGTCGCCCGCGCGATCTACGAGTACTGGCCGGCGATCTACCGGAACTCGCTGGTGACGCTATGGAGCACGCTGGTCGGCTTTCTGCTCGCGGTCGCGTTCGGCCTTGCACTCGGATTGCTGGTCGGCTGGTCGCGTTCGATCTATGCCGGGCTCTACCCGCTCATGATCGGCTTCAACGCGATCCCGAAGGTCGCGGTGGTTCCGATTCTCGTGCTCTGGTTCGGCATCGGCTTCATGCCGGCGATGCTGACCGCTTTCCTCATTTCCTTCTTCCCGATCGTCGTGAATGTGGCGACTGGGCTGGCGACGATCGAGCCGGAGCTGGAGGACGTGCTGAAGGCGCTTGGCGCCTCGAAGCTCGACATCATGCGCAAGGTCGGCATTCCCCGCTCGCTGCCCTATTTCTTCGGCTCGCTGAAGGTGGCGATCACGCTCGCCTTCGTCGGCACGGTGGTTTCGGAAAGCGTCGCCTCCAACAACGGCATCGGCAATCTCATGCTGCAGGCGCAGGCGCAGTTCGTGGTGCCCCTGATCTTTGCCGGGCTCGTGGCGCTCGCGGTCGAGGGCATCGTCATGTATTGGCTGATGGCCGTGCTGGAGCGGCGGATGACCGGCTGGGCGCACCGTTCCGGTTTCGCGCAAGCCTGAAATTCCGGGCCAATTTCGCCACGATTGCCGGTCTTCCGGTTCCAGCTAGAGTGCGCGCCGCGACCCATCCCTGAAACGTCCCATGTGGTTCATCCGCCTGTATTCCCGCGTGTTCGCGATGCTCGGCCCCGAGGCGCCGCTCGGCGCCTTCCTCGCTTTCGCGAACGTGGCGCTCGCGGTCGCGCAGTTCGTCGAGCCGGTGCTGTTCGGCCGCATCGTCGATTCGCTGGTGAGCGCGCAGGCGGCGAACCGCGCGCCGGCGATGAGCGATCTGCTCTTCCTGCTCGGGCTGTGGGCGGGGTTCGGCCTGTTCACGATCCTGTCGGGCGTCACGGTCTCGCTGCACGCCGACCGGCTCGCGCACCGGCGCCGGCTCGCGGTCATCACGAGCTACTTCGAGCACGTGCTGCATTTGCCGCTCGCCTATCACGGCGGCACGCATTCCGGCCGGCTGATGAAGGTGATGCTGCAGGGCGCCGATTCGCTGTGGGGCCTGTGGCTGTCCTTCTTCCGCGATCACTTCGCGGCGTTCGTCTCGCTCATCGTGCTGTTGCCGATCGCCGTCTGGATGAACTGGCGGCTCGGGCTCCTGCTCGTCGCGCTGCTCTGCGTGTTCGCGCTGATCATCATGTATGTGTGGCGGCAGACGGAGGCGCTGCAGCGCGGGGTGGAGAAATTCCATTCCGATCTCGCCGAGCGGGCGTCGGACGCGCTCGGCAACATCGCGCTGATCCAGAGCTTCACCCGCATCGAGGCGGAAGTGACCACGCTGCGCGACGTCGCGAACCGCGTGATCGGGGCGCAGATCCCGGTGCTGACCTGGTGGGCGGTGGTGTCGGTGCTCACGCGCTCGGCCACCACCATCACCATCATCGCGATCTTCATCGTCGGCACCTGGCTGCACATTCAGGGGCTAGCGAGCATCGGCGAGATCGTGATGTTCGTCAGCATCGCTACGATGTTCATCGGCAAGCTCGAGCAGGCGGTCGCGTTCTCCAATACGCTCGTGCTCGATGCGCCGCGGCTGCGCGAGTTCTTCGAGGTGCTCGATTCGGCGCCGGACGTGCGCGACAGGCCGGAGGCCGCCGATCTCGGCCGCGCCCGCGGCGAGGTCGAGTTCGAGAACGTGTCGCTCTCCTACGACGGCAAGCGCGCGGCCGTCGCCGACCTCAATTTCAAGGTGATGCCCGGGGAAACCATCGCCATCGTCGGCGAGACGGGGGCGGGCAAGTCGACGGCGCTGTCGCTCATCCACCGCGCGTTCGATCCGCAGACCGGCGTCGTGCGCGTGGACGGCAGGGACATCCGCGACGTGACGCTCGCCTCGCTCCGCCGCAACATCGGCGTCGTGTTCCAGGAGGCGCTCCTCTTCAACCGCACGATCGAGGAGAACCTGCGCGTCGGCAAGCAGGACGCGACGCCCGAGGAACTGAACAAGGCCATCGAGCGGGCGCAGGCGAGCGACTTCATCGAGCGCACGCCGCTCGGGCTCGCCGCCAATGTGGGCGAGCGCGGGCGGTCGCTGTCGGGCGGCGAGCGCCAGCGGCTCGCCATCGCCCGCGCGCTCTTGAAGGATCCGCCGATTCTGATCCTCGACGAGGCGACGAGCGCGCTCGACGCCGCCACCGAAACCAAGGTCAAGGCCGCGCTCGACGAGGTGATGAAGGGGCGCACGACGTTCGTGATTGCGCATCGGCTGGCGACCGTGCGCAACGCCGACCGCATCTTCGTGTTTCACGACGGGCACATCGTCGAGCGCGGCACGTTCGACGAACTGGTGAAGCTCGGCGGCCGGTTTGCCGAGCTTGCGCGCGCGCAATTCATGATTTCAGGAGAGTCTGCCAAGAAGCAGGCTGGTTGAGCAGGCCCTGTAGTTCTCAGCCTGCGCGCGCGTTTTTCGTTGCCCGCGTGGGTGCTCGCTTCGCTCGCCACGCGGGCGCGCGCAATTCATGGTGCCGGCGGTTGCTCCGGCGGCGAAATAATTTTATCTGCCTCATCACCGGGCCGGCGCCAACGGGTCCGCGCGAAGCGCGGCCCGATGACAGGCTCCGCGCCGTGACCCGGTGATCTAGAGCGAGTGGCACTGGATGGCCGGGTCAAGCCCGGCCATGAGGAGTATAAAAAAGTTCGCTGCGCGGTGTCGGCCGGGATGACGAGCTAGCGAATCCGTTCGAGGATCGACACGTAGTTGGCGACGGCGGCGCCGCCCATGTTGAAGATGCCGCCGAGGCAGGCGTCCTTCACCTGCATGCCGCCGGCTTCGCCGCGCAATTGCATGGTGGAGATGGCGTGCATGGAGACGCCGGTGGCGCCGATCGGGTGGCCCTTGGCCTTGAGGCCGCCGGAAGGGTTCACCGGCAGCTTGCCGTCCTTCTCGACGATGCCTTCGCCGAGCACGCGCGCGCCTTCGCCCGGCTTGGCGAGGCCCATCGCCTCGTACTCGATCAGCTCGGCGATGGTGAAGCAGTCGTGCGTCTCCACGAAGGAGAGATCGCCGATCGCAATCCCGGCGTCTGCGAGTGCCCGCTGCCACGCCTCGGTGCAGCCCTCAAATTTCAGAATGTCGCGCTTCGACATGGGCAGGAAATCCTGCGCGTGCGCGGTGGCGCGGAAGGCGACCACCGGCTTGCCGAGCTTCAGGGCGGTCGGCACGTCGGCGAGGACGATGGCGGCGGCGCCGTCGGACACGAGCGAGCAATCCGTGCGCTTCAGTGGGCCGGCGACGCGCGGGTTCTTGTCGCTCTCGGTGCGGCAGAACTCGTAGCCGAAGTCCTTGCGCAATTGCGCGTAGGGATTGGCGACGCCGTTCTTGTGGTTCTTGGCGGCGATCTTGGCGAGCGCGTCGGACTGGTCGCCATAGCGCTGGAAATAGGAATCGGCGATCTTGCCGAACACGCCGGCAAAGCCCGCGGGCGTTCCGCCGTCCTCCGGCAGGTACGACGCCTTGAGGAGAATGCCGCCGATCTCCGGGCCGGGCGTCTTCGTCATCTGCTCGACGCCGACCACGAGGACGATGCGCGCATTGCGCGCAGCGATCGACTTTAATCCCTGCTGCACGGCGGCCGAACCGGTAGCGCAGGCGTTCTCCACGCGCGTCGCCGGCTTGAAGCGGAAGGCCGGGTCGGCCTGCAGGACGAGGGCGGCGGTGAAATCCTGGGCGCTGAAGCCGCCGTTGAAATGCCCGAGCACGATCTCGTCGACGTCGGCCGGGGAGATGCCCGCGTCGGCGATCGCCTCGCGCGCCACCCGCACGATCAGACTTTCGACCGATTCCGTGTCGAGCTTGCCGAACGGCGTGTGGGCGATGCCAACGATGCAGGCGGTCATATGCGGCTCCTCAGCGCATCGGGGATGCGGGTTCCATTGCCGCAATATAGGGGCTCGTGATGCGCGCGGCGAGGGACTTTGCGGTAGCCTCGCGAACGGGCTAGGAATTGCCCCGGCAGGCTCGCAGGGGCTGTCCAAATTCCGCCATCGTCGCGCCGGACGCCGTACTGAACGACGGAATTCTTCATTGCCGAACCGGAAGGACCATCGGTCGATTGGCTTTGTGCGCGCGCTGGCGATCGCCGCGTGCGCGATGCTTGCCGCGCCGGCGCTGGCGGGCCCCTATCTTCTCGTCGATGCGCAAAGCGGCCGCGTGATCGCGCAGTCGGACGCCGGCAAGCCGTGGCATCCGGCCTCGGTCACCAAGCTGATGACGACCTATCTCGCCTTTCGCGCCATGCGCGACGGCGTGATCGAGGCGAACACGCTGTTCGAGGTGTCGGATCGGGCGGTGGCGCAGCCGCCGTCGAAGATGGGCTTCAAGGCCGGCACGCAGATCACCGTCGACAACGCGATCAAGATGCTGATGGTGCGCTCGGCCAACGACATCGCCGTCGTGATCGCCGAAGGACTGAGCGGCACCGTCGACGCCTTCGTCGAGAAGATGAACCGCACCGCCGCCGAGCTCGGCATGGACGGCACGCATTTCGCCAACCCGCACGGGCTGCCGGACGACAGCCAGGTCACGACCGCGCGCGACATGGCGATTCTCGCGCGCACGATCATGCGCGAGTTTCCCGAGTACGAGCTTTATTTCCGCATCCCGGCGATCCAGATCGGCAAGCGCATCATCCGCAACCACAACCGGCTGATCGACCGCTATCCGGGCGCCGACGGCATGAAGACCGGCTTCATCTGCGCGTCGGGCTTCAACGTGGTCGCCGGCGCGACCCGCAACGGCAAGCGGCTGATCGCCGTGGTGTTCGGCTCCTATTCGGCCGCGCAGCGGGCGGAAGACGCGGCGAAGCTGTTCGAGCGCGGGTTCAACCGCGATACCACGCTGGCGACGCTCTTCGACAGCGAGACCGGCAACGTGGAAGCGATCCGCAATGCCGGCGGCACGGCGGCCGACCTGCGCGAGCAGATGTGCAATCCGAAGCGCAAGCGGCCCGCCGCCGAGTCCGACGTGGATGATGACGACGACGAGGTTGCTGCGGCCGACAGCAAGTCCGGCGCGAAGGACAAGGCGAAGCAGACGAAATCGGCAAGCCTGCTGGGACCGCTCGTGCAATCGATGCCGCCGATCCGGGTGTTCACCGGGCTGCCGTCGAAGACGCCGGAGGGAAACATCGCCGCGCGGCCCGACAAGGACGAAAAGCCCGTGAAAGCGGCGCCGGCCAAGCCCGACAAGCCGGCGGCAAAGACCGAAAAGAAGGCCCCGACGAAAACGGAAAAGGCTGCCCCGGCAAAAGCGGAAAAGACGGCCGCCCCGGTGAAGGATCAGAGCAAGAATACACAGACCGCCGGCACCGGCTCGGCCAGCGCGGCGAAAAAGACCGGCGTGAGCGGCGCCGTGACCGGCGCGCCGGCAGCGGGAGCGGGAAAGGTCACGCCGGCGGCGCCGAAGCAATGAGCATGGATCAGCCGTATCCGCCGCTGCCGACCGGGCCGTTCGAGCCGCTGCCGCTCACGGTCATCACCGGCTTTCTCGGCGCCGGCAAGACGACGCTCCTCAACCGGCTGCTGCGCGATCCGGCGATGAAGGACTCGATGGTGCTCGTCAACGAGGTGGGCGAGATCGGCATCGACCATCTGCTGTTCGAGGTCCTCGACGACAACGTGGTGCTGCTGTCGAGCGGCTGCCTCTGCTGCTCCATGCGCGGCGATCTCGTGACGTCTTTGGAAAATCTCGTTTACACCCTGAAGGCAGGCACGCTGACGCCGGTGCGCCGCGTGGTGGTTGAGACGACGGGGCTCGCCGATCCGGCGTCGGTGCTGCACGTCGTCATGACGCAGCCGTTTCTGCTCGAGCATTACCGGCTCGACGGCGTCGTCACGGTCGTCGATGCGGTGAACGGCGCGGCGACCCTCGACGCGCACGAGGAAGCGGTGAAGCAGGCGGCGGTCGCCGACCGCCTCGTGCTGACGAAGACCGATCTCGCGGACGATGCCTCCGCCTTGCGCGAGCGGCTGCACCGGCTCAATCCGGCGGCGAAGATTCTCGACGCCGCGGCGGGGGAGGCGGGTGTTGCGGCGCTGACGGGCCTCGGGCTCTATGATCCGGCGAAGAAGATTCCTGACGTGGCGCGGTGGCTTGCCGACGAGGCGGTGACGGTGGCCGAGGGCGAAGCGGACCACGGCCACGATCACGCGCACGGCCACGACCACGGTGACGCGCACGCGCACCGCCACGACAGCAGGGTCCGCATGTTCAGCATCGCGACGGAGACGCCGATCCCGGCCGGGACGCTCGAGCTCTTTCTCGAGCTCCTGCGCTCGGCGCACGGGCCGAAGCTTTTGCGCATGAAGGGCATCGTGCAGCTCGCGGAAGAGCCCGATGAGCCCGTGGTGCTGCATCTCGTGCAGCATGTGCTGCACCCGCCGGCGCGGCTTGCGGCCTGGCCGAGCGAGGACCGGCGCTCGCGGCTCGTGTTCGTGACGCACGACCTCGATCCCTCGGTGGTGCGGCGGCTGCTTGCGGCCTTCCTCGGGACGCCGATGATCGACACGCCGGACAAGGCGGCGATCACCGAGGATCCGCTGTCGCTCGGGCGCTGAAATGGCTTCGATTGCATCCCCAGCCGATGTCATCGCGTTCTGGCGCGCCGCCGGCAAAGATCGCTGGTTCGAGGCGAACGCCGATTTCGACGTGGAGGTGCGCGAGCGTTTTCTCGCGACCCATGAAGCGGCGGTGGCCGGCAAGCTCGCGGACTGGGAAGCCTCGCCGGAGAGTGCACTCGCGCTGCTCCTGCTGCTCGATCAGTTCCCGCGCAACATGTTCCGCGGCACGCCGCGGGCGTTCGCGACCGACGCGCAGGCGCGCGAGGTTGCGCAGCGCGCGCTCGCGCGCGGCTTCGACCGGCAGGCCGATCCCGAGCTCCGCGGCTTCTTCTATCTGCCGTTCATGCATAGCGAGGAACTGGCGGATCAGGAGATCTGCCTGCGGCTCTATCGCGAGCTCGGCGATGCGAACGGGATTAAGTACGCGGAGATCCACCACGACGCGATCCGGCGCTTCGGGCGCTTTCCACACCGGAACAAGATTCTCGGGCGGGAATCGAGCGACGACGAGATCGCCTATCTCGAAGACGGCGGCTTCCGCGGCTGACCGCGCCAGCGTTTAACCTTAATCGAATCTATCGCGCCGCGCGGCGACCGATACGATAGCGCCGACGTTCGAGCTGCGTCATTTCCTTGCCGAACGGTTTCTTAAAGGCGCCCTGCTACAGGCTAGCCACGCGGCCAACCTCGACCGGAGAAGAAGACTTGTCCATCGCTGGCTCCCGGCAGAGCGCACGCATGCATTGGCGCGAGCGCGCGGATGCGTTGGCCGGGCAGATCAAGCATCTCCTGCTCGACCGCGGCGATCATTCGATCGCCCGGCGCATGGCCGGCACGGCCTTCAGCATCCGCGTGTTCAGCGCGGCGATCGTCTATCTCTCGCAAATCCTGCTCGCGCGCTGGATGGGGGCGCACGAGTTCGGCGTCTATGTCTATGTCTGGACCTGGCTGATCCTGATGGGAGGGCTTGCGCCGCTCGGCATCGCCTATTCGACGCAGCGCTTCATCCCCGAATACACGGCAGCGAAGGACCGCGACCGACTGCGCGGATTTCTGCTCGGCAGCCGCGCGCTCAGCTTCGGTCTCGGCGCGCTTGCGGCGATCGCCGGACTTGCGCTCCTTCTGCTGCTGCGCGGGCGGATCGACGCCCACTATCTCGTTCCGTTCCTGATCGCGCTCGCGTGCCTGCCCGCGTTCGCGCTGTCGAGCGCGCAGGACGGGATCGCGCGCTCCTACAACTGGGTGCTGGCGGCGCTCGTTCCGGGGTTCGTCGCGCAGCCTCTGATCGTGCTGGCGATCGTCGTCACCGAGCATTTCCTCGGCACCGAGATCGACGCGGCGTTCGCGATGGCGGCGACCGCAATCGCGATCTGGTCGAGCGTCGTCCTGCAGACCGCGGTGCTGGAGCGCCGGCTCGGCGCGCACATCGAGCCCGGTCCGCGGCGCTACGAGGTCGGGCACTGGTTCCGGACGGCGCTGCCGATCCTGCTCGTCGACGGGTTCTATTTCCTGCTCACCTATGTCGACATCCTCGTCCTGAAGGCGTTCGTCGATCCGGAAGAGATCGGCACCTATTACGCGGCGACGAAGACGCTCGTGCTGATCTCCTTCGTCTATTACGCGGTGTCGGCGTCCTATGCGCACCGCTTCAGCGAAGCGCATTTCTCCGGCGAGCGGGAGAAGCTGGAATCCTTCGTCGCCGACGCGAGCCGCTGGACCTTCTGGCCCGCGCTCGCGTTTGCGCTCGTCCTGCTCGCGCTCGGCAAGCCGATCCTCATGCTGTTCGGCGAAGGGTTCGCCGACGGCTATCCGCTCATGTTCGTACTGGCGGTCGGGCTGCTCGCGCGGGCGAGCATGGGGCCGGGCGAACGGCTCCTGATCATGGTCGGCCAGCAGCGGCTGTGCGCAGCGATCTATGCGGCGGCCTTCTTCACCAATCTCGCGCTCTGCCTCGTGCTGGTGCCGCACTTCGGGCTGATGGGGGCGGCGGCGTCGACGGCGACGGCGGTCGTCGTCGAGTCGGTCCTGCTGTTCGTCGCGGCGAAGCGGCGGCTCGGCCTGCACCTCTTCTTCTGGGGCCGATGAGCATGCCGCGCACGCGCGCCCGTTCGCGGCTGTCGCCCGCCACGCGCCGCACGCGCGCGGCGGCGGCGCCCAAGCCGAAGAAGCGGCGCCCGGTGCGGGCGCGGTTCTCGGCGGAATGGCTCTCGCTGGAAGCGCTCTATGCCCGCGCGGCCAAGGAATGGGCGGAGCTTGCCCGGCGGGCGATCGAGCCGAATGTCTTTCTCGATCCCGGCTTCGCGATGGCCGCCGCGCGGCATCTCGAAGCGGGCGACATCGGCGCGGTCGCCGTGTGGTCGGGCAGGCGGCTCGCGGGCCTGTTGCCCGGGCGTCTCGAAGGCGTGCGGTCGGGCCGGCCGTTTCCGACCTTCGCCGTCTGGACGCATGCGTTTGCGCCGTTGTCGACGCCGCTCGTCGACCGCAGCGCTCCGGCGGAGGTCGTCCGCACGATGCTGAAGGCGCTGCGGCAGGTCCCCGGAGCGCCGAAGCTTGCGTTGTTGCCGCTGGTGGCGGAGAGCGGCCCGGTTGCGCAACTGATCCACGGCGAGCTTGCACGCAAGCAGCGCAGCGCCACGCGTCTCGCGCCTTATGCGCGCGCGGCGCTTTTTCCCGCGAGTGAAGGGGGAAAGGCGGAGCTCTCCGCCAAGCGGCTTGCGGAATTGCGGCGGCAGCAGCGGCGGCTGGCGGAGGCCGGGGCCGTCGGGCGGGTCACGGCGAAATCTCTAAGAGAAATCGAGCCGGCGCTCGGCGCCTATCTCGAGCTCGAAGCCGCGGGCTGGAAGGGGCGCGCGGGGAGTGCGGCGAAAGCCGATGCGGAAAGTGCCGCATTCTTCCGCGAAGCGGTGCTGGCGCTTGCCGCCGAGCGCAAGGCGCAGATTGATCTTTTGCGCCTGAACGGCTGCGCCATCGCCGCCTCGATTACGCTCTTCTCCGGCGACCGGGCGTGGGGCTGGAAGACGGCCTACGATGAATCCTTCGCGCGCTTCTCGCCAGGGATGCAGCTCGCGTTCGATCTGTCGCAGAAGCTCGGCGCGGACGCGCAGCTTGCGCTCGTCGATTCCTGCGCGGCGCCGGGCGGCGGCATCGTCGATCACATGTGGCCGGGGCGGATGGCGATGGCCGACTGGCTCGTGCCGCTCGAAGATGGCTTTTCGTTCCAGGTTGCGCTTGCCGCCGAGCGGGCGCGGCGTGCGGCGATTTCCGCGGCGAAGGCGCTGCGAGGGCTCGTGAAGAACAAGCCCTTGGACAAACGCGCTGCGGGCGGCTAACAGCCTCCTGCACCGTCCGCCGCACCAGCACCCCATACTCCGATGCTCCTCACCCTCCTCAAGGCAAAGCTCCACCGTGCCACGATCACGGCCTGCGATCCCGATTACGAAGGCTCGATCTCGATCGATACTGCTCTTCTCGCGGCGGCCGGCATCCTCGTGAACGAGCAGGTCGACGTCTACAATCTGTCGAACGGCGAGCGGCTGACGACCTACGCCATCGCTGCGCCTGCCGGCTCCGGCACCGTCGGGCTCAACGGTGCAGCGGCGCGCAAGGCGCTTCCCGGCGATCTCGTCATCATCTGCGCCTATGCGCACATGACGCCCGAGGAGACCGCCAGCCACCAGCCGCGCGTGGTTCTGCTCGGCGCCGGCAACAAGCCGCTCTCCTGAATCGCGCCCGCCTGCGGATCGTAAGGGGTCCTCAGGCCCGCTCCCGCAACAGCCGGCGGATCACCTTACCGGTCGTGGTCATCGGCATCTCGTCGATGAAGGCGACCTCGCGCGGATATTCATGCGCGGATAATTTCGTCTTGACGAAATCCTGAATCTCCTTGGCGAGCGCAGGCGAGGGGGCGTTGCCCGGCTTCAGCACCACGAAGGCCTTGACGATCTCCGTGCGCAGCTCGTCGGGCTTGCCGACGGCGGCGGCGAGCGCCACCGCGGGATGGCGGAGCAGGCAATCCTCGATTTCGCCGGGGCCGATGCGGTAGCCCGCCGACGTGATCACGTCGTCGTCGCGGCCGACGAAACGGATATAGCCGTCGTCGTCGGCAACGCCCTGATCGCCGGTGGTCATCCAGTCGCCGATGAACTTGTCGCGCGTGGCGTCAGGCCGTTTCCAGTATTCGAGGAACATCACGGGGTCCGGCCGCTTCACCGCGATCTGCCCGAGCTCGCCCGGCTTGCAAAGCGTGCCGTCGTCGCGGATCACGGCGACCTCGTGGCCGGGCACCGGCTTGCCGATCGCGCCGGGGCGCGAGACGCCGATCGCGGCGCAGGACGACAGCACGAGGTTGCATTCGGTCTGGCCGTAGAACTCGTTGATCGTCAGCCCGAGGACGGAGCGGCCCCATTCGTAGGTCTCGACGCCGAGCGACTCGCCGCCGGAGCCGAGGGTGCGCAGCGCGAGCTTGTGCTTGGGCCGGCCGGCGCCGCGCAGCATGCGGAGCGCGGTCGGCGGGATGAAGGTGTTGCGCACCCCGGCGCCCGCCATCAGCGCGAAGGCTTCCTCGGGATCGAACTTCTCGAACTTCTTCGCCACCACCGGCACGCCGAGCGAAAGCGCCGGCAGCAGGACGTCGAGGAGCCCGCCGGCCCAGGCCCAGTCGGCGGGCGTCCACATGCGGTCGCCCGGCTGCGGCAGGAACTCGTGGGGAAGCTCGACGCCGGGGAGATGCCCCGGCAGCACGCGATGGCCGTGCAGCGCACCCTTGGGCGCGCCGGTGGTGCCGGAGGTATAGATCATCAGCGCCGGGTCGTCCGGCGTTGTGCCGGCCGGCGTGAACTCGTCCGACGCGCGGGCGAGCGTTTCATGAAAGTCGAGCGTGTCGTCGTCGGCGCCGTCGATCGAGAGCACGAGCTGCAGCTCCGGCAGCGCATCGCGGATCTGTGCGACCTTGGTGAGCCCCGCCGCGTTGGTGACGACGGCGCGCGCGCCGGAATTCTCCAGCCGATAGGAGAGTGCGTCGATGCCGAACAGGGCGGCGATCGGCACGGCGACGGCGCCGAGCTTATAGACCGCGAGATGCGTGACCGCGGTCTCCGGCGTCTGCGGCAGGAGGATCGCAACGCGGTCGCCGCGGGCGAAGCCGTGGGCGGTGAGTGCGTTGGCGAGCCGGTTCGACTGCCCGCGCAGTGTGCCGTAGGTGACGGGCTCGAGGCCCTTTGCGCCCTGCACGAAGATGGCGACGCGGGCGGGGTCCTCTGCCGCCCACTTGTCGCAGGCGTCGACGCCGATGTTGTAGCGGGCGGGAATCTGCCAGCGGAATTGCCGGCAGAGCTCGTCGTAGTCGCGGATCGGCGGCAGCATGGGCGCTCCCTCTCCCGCGCGCCCGCGCTCAGTTGGCGGGCTCGGCGAGGATCAGCGCCCAGAATACCTTGTACTTGGAATGCGGGGCATAGGCGGTGGCGATGCCGACGCGCGTCGCGCCGGGCAGCAGCATGTTCTTGTTGTGCGAGGGCGAATCGCGCCAGCCGGAGAAGGCTTCGGCCAGCGTGTGATAGCCGGCGCCGATGTTTTCCGCGGCGCGGGCGGCGTCGTAGCTGCCGGCGGCGAGACGCTGGGTGAAGCCGCGGCCGCCGGGGTCGTGGGTCAGCTTGTCGGCGGCGGCCATGCGCTTGGCCTGATCGCGGGCGATCGCCACGAGCGCGGAATCGACCTGCACCGCCGGCAGGCCGAACGTGCGGCGATAATCGGAGAGCATCGACGCCGCCGCGTTCACGTTCACCTCGGCGTCGGGCCGCGCCATGCTTTCGTAGAAGGGCGGCGACTTGTCGAGCTCATAGGCAGCGCAGCCGGCGAGCAGCGCGGCAAGCAATGCGATCAGCGGAATGGCGGGGGAGCGGCGCATGCGAGTCGCTGCGTTCTAGCCAAGAATTGCGGCGGATGCGAGTCGGTGCGAAGGGAGAACCATACGACATCTCCGTTCGTCCCCGCGAAAGCGGGGACCCAGAGCCATACCGACTGCGCACGCGGCCCTGGATTCCCGCTTACGCGGGAATGAGCGGATATTGTTTCAGTGCTTCCGGCGCTGCATAAGTTTGTGCGAAGGAAAAAGGGCGCAGCATGGCGGCGGAGCACGAGCGGACCGCGGGACCGTTCATCGGCCGGCCGATGCTGCGCTACGAGGACCTGCGGCTCGTGCGCGGGGCGGGGCGCTACACCGACGATATTTCCCTGCCGAACCAGACGTATGCGATTTTCGTGCGCTCGCCGCATGCGCACGCGAATATTCGCAAGATCGACGCGGCGCGCGCACGCGCGCTGCCCGGCGTGGTCGCGGTGCTGACGGCGCAGGATTATCTCGGCGACGGGTGCAAACCCATTCCGCAGGTGCCGAACCCGACCGACGTGATCGAATACAAGCAGCTTGCGTTCCATGCGAACGGCGAGCGCAAGGTGCTGGACGAGCCGCACCTGCCGCTCGCCGCCGAGCGCGCGCGTTACGTGGGCGAGCCGGTGGCGGTCGCGATCGCGGAGAGCGCGCACGCGGCGCGCGACGCGGCGGAAGCCGTCGAGGTCGATTACGAAGTGCTGCCGGCGGTGGTCGATGCAGAAGCGGCTATCACGTCCGGCGCGCAGGCGCTCTGGCCGTCGGCGCCGGACAACGTCGCGCTCGATTGCACGTTCGGCGACCCGGAAGCCGTGCGCGAAGCGTTCGCCGGCGCCGATCTCGTCGTCGAGCAGACCTTTCGCAATCAAAGGATCGCCACCGCGCAGATGGAGCCGCGGGCGGCGATCGGCGACTACGACGCGGCGAGCGGCCAATATATTTCCATTGCCGGCAGCCAGGGCGTGCACCAGCAGCGGCGCGCGCTCGCGGGCGCGCTCGGCGTGCCGCCGGAAAAGGTGCGCGTCGTGTGCCCGGACACGGGCGGCGGCTTCGGCTCGCGCACCTATCTCAATCCCGAGCAGGTGGTCGTCGTGTGGGCCGCGCGGCGGCTCGGCCGGCCGGTGAAATGGACGAGCGACCGCACGGAAGCCTTCCTCACCGACTATCAGGGCCGTGACCTCGTGACGAAGGCGCGCATGGCGCTCGCCGCCGACGGCCGCATCCGCGCCTATGCGTTCGAGCTCTTGGGCAACGCGGGCGCGCACACGGTCTCCTACGTGCCGCTGAACAACGGCTACCGCGTCTCCACCACGGTCTATGCCGTGCCGGCGGCCACGGCGCGCGTGCGCGCGGCGATGACCAACACGGTCTCCACCGGCCCGTTCCGCGGCGCGGGGCGGCCGGAGGCGACGCTCGCGATCGAGCGGCTGCTTGACATCGCCGCGCATCGGCTCGGTCTCGACCGCGCGGAAATCCGCCGCCGCAATCTCGTGCGGCTCGATCAACTCCCATACAAAACCGCGTTCGGGCTCACCTTCGACAGCGGCGATTTTCTCGCCAACATGGAGCGCGCGCTCGAACTCGCCGGCTGGCGGGATTTCGAGACGCGGCGCGCGGAGGCCAAGGCGCGGGGGCGGCTGCGCGGGATCGGCATCGCGAACTACGTGGAATCGCCCGTGGGCTTTCCGCACGAGCGCGTGGACGTGCGCGTGCGCACCGACGACACGGTGGAGCTCGTGATCGGCACGCAATCGACCGGGCAGGGGCACGAGACCACGTTCGCGCAGGTGATGGCGGACCAGCTCGGCGTGCATCCGGACCAGGTGCGCTTCGTCGGCGGCGACACCGAGAAGGTCGTGAGCGGCGGGGGCTCGCATTCGGACCGCTCCATGCGCTTTGCCGGCCGGCTGATGGTGGAGGCGAGCGCGGAGATCGTGGGCAAGGCCCGCGCGCTCGCCGCCGAACTCCTGCAAGCCGACGAAGCCGCGGTGGAATGGTGCGACGGCTTCTTCGCGACGCCCGCGAGCAACCGGCGGCTTTCGATCTTCGACGTGGCGCGCGCTTCAGCCGAAGGCTTGCTCGCGGGCTCGGCGAGCTATTCGGGCCGCATCCCCGCGCATCCGACCGGCTGCGCCGTGTGCGAGGTGGAGATCGACCCGGAGACGGGCGTGGTCGAGATCGTGCGGCACAGCTCGATCGACGACGCGGGCCAGCCGATCAACCCGATGATCCTGCACGGGCAGGTGCACGGCGGCATCGCGCAGGGCGCGGGCCAGGCGCTGCTCGAGGCGGTCGTTTACGCGCCGGACACGGGCGAGATGCTGACCGCGAGCTTCATGGATTACGGCATGCCGCGCGCCGACATGCTGCCGTTCTTCGACGTGGAGCTGGCCGAGCACCCGACGCACGGCAACCCCTTGCGCGTGAAAGGCGGCGGCGAGAGCGGGATCACGCCCTGCCTCGCCGCGGTGATGAACGCGGTCTGCGATGCGCTCTCGCCCTTGGGCATCGAGCACCTCGATATGCCCGCGACGCCGGGGAGGGTTTGGAGGGTGATACAGGATCGCGACTGAGTCTCGACTCTAGTCTAGCGATCGGCTGGTCCTGGCAGGAATCGAACCTTCTCGAGTGAGATGTGGCGCTAAAGCACGTTGCTCTTTCCGAGATTGCATGCATCGCATAGCGTCTGAAGATTATCTTCGGTCGTCTCTCCGCCGAGACTCCAAGGCTTGATGTGGTCGATGTGCAGGTTCAACCCCGGCTTAAAGGCAGGGCTTGCTCCACATGCTCGGCATGAGAAGTTGTCGCGCTTAAGAATGCGAAAGCGTAGTCGCAATGATGCTTTTCGACGCGGTTGGTCGCCTTTGGCAAGTTCGCTTGCGGCCGGCGGTACCTTGTCCAGCGAGTTTGCATAGTCAACAAAATGCTGGAGGGCCCTTGTCCACGAATGGAAACGCCGCTTATAGGTGTCACCGGAAATTACAGATGGCGGACGTGCAAGCTCCGAAAGGCGGGGCTGACGGCCGTAGTGCTCCCACACGCGCATCATGTTCGCGAATAAACGTTCATCGTCGTAGTTCTGCTCGGCTGCAACCTGCAATCCAGCTGCGACGACTGCTTTGTTCCAAGAGCCAAAGCGGCGCTGAAAAGTTGCTGGGTGGTATTTGCCGTGTTGGGCGTACGCGGCCATCGTGACAATGCTTGTTTGCACGAGCTCGGCGACGCGACGAATGTCCAGCAATAATTCGTCCTTGGTGACCGGCGCGCCCGCACCCGCTCAAGCTGAAACTTTTTGGCAGTCATCAAATAGACCGCGGAAAGACTTGTAACATTACAATGTTACTTCATGTGCGCGAGAAATTAAACCGATGCTCCATGAGATCGACGGAGGCCAGCGAAGTAGAAAATAGTTCTACCTCAATGAATTGGCGGTCCCGGAGGGAGTCGAACCCCCGACCTTCGGTTTAGGAAACCGCTGCTCTATCCGGCTGAGCTACGGGACCGCTGCAATGGCATCGACTTAAGGCCGCCCGGCGGGGCAGGCAAGGTGCGGGGCAGATTAGCAGGTCCCTTGCCGATCCGTCATTGCGAGCCCCGACCCCGGACTTGATCCGGGGGAGGGGCGAAGCAATCCAAGCGCTTTTCGGTGCCTTCTAGATTGCTTCGGCGGCTTCGCCGCCTCGCAATGACGAGCGATCGGCAAAGCACTCGTTCCCTCTCCTCAAAGGGGAAGAGAAATTGATGCTGGGTCCCCGCTTCCGCGGGGACGAGCGGATGGCCCGGTGATGACGAGAACGGAGTTTCCCCGTCTGTTTCCGGGCAAGCGTCTGAATGCACGCAGCATTCTGCAGTGGTGAGAAAAGTTACGCCCACCCCTTCCAACCGCCCTTAAACTGTTCGACATCCCGCTCGCCGAAGTCGCATTTATGCGGCTTCGGATCGTAAGTAGCCAAAGTCGGGCAAGCCCGACTTTGGCGGGGGCGCTTCTAGAGGCGTTCTTGAAGTGGAGCGGGAGTGGCGCCCGCTGCCGCGTCTCGCAAACGCGGCACCGGGAGCTGCGGAGTACCGCTCGGCGGCAGTGCAACTCGTTGCACCGCTGCCCGGAGGGGGCCCTCGAAGGAGGGAGCACCTGCCTCCGGGAGTGTCAGACCGCCCGCGAGAAGCTCGCTGAGACGGAAGCTGGCAACAGTTTCCCGAGAAGCGCGGCCCGCAGTTGAAGACGCCACGGTGGAGCGCCGCAAGGCGCAGCGGCCTGCGTCAATGGCCGCAGCGCGCTCCGCGAGGAGCGCGATCGAAGTGTGGCGCCGCGCGGCGCTCCACGCCCCTCGCTTTCACGAGGGGAAACTGCCGATGCCTCGGGCGCACACGCGCTGCGAGAACGCATAAGGCTGTTTGAAAGTCGAATCCGAACCGTCATTGCGGGCCGTGTTCCGTCCGCCCGTCCCCGCGAAAGCGGGGACCCAGGGACCAATTGCACGGACTGGATTTCTTGCTTCTGGATTCCCGCTTACGCGGGAATGAGCGGAGTGCGCTTCAGGCTTTGAGGTTGCGCGTGCGGGCGTCGAACAGCTCGTCGACCGTGAAGCCGTGCGGGATGATTTCCTGCTCCACCGAGAAGCGGATCGCCATGTCGAAGGCGGCGCGGCAGGCCTCGAGCCCGAAGGGGTGGAAGTCGATGCCGTCCGCGCCCGGCGGCACCGCCTTCTTGCTTTCGAGCAGCACGCGGAACAGCTCGGGCAGGACGTCCGGCCGCGCGTCGGCGAGCGCGCTCTTCACCGCGAACACGTGGTTGATCGGCACGACGCCGTGCTTCTGCGCCCAGGCTTTTGCCGTCTCGTTCGGGTTGGGGAACAGGTGGCGGATGTGTGCGTGGTCTTTCGTGAGATCGGTGGGGATGATCGCCGCGTCCACGTCGCCGGCGATCAGCATCTGGTCGATGGGCTTGCCCTTGGGGTCGAGGCGCTCGACGAAGGCGGGGTCCCGGTATTCGGCGAGGTGCGCGTCGTCCATGCAGGCCCAGCGCACGCGGCGGAGGTCGACGCCGTACTCGTGCTGCAAAATCCCGCGCACCCAGACGCCGGTGGTCTGCGTGTAGGAGCGGACGGCGACGCGGCGACCTTCGAGGTCCTTGGGTGCGAGCTCGCCGCGCGCGGCGTTGTACATGATCGTGTGGTGCTGGAAGCGCGCCATCACGACCGCGGGCAGGATGATGAAGGGCTTGTTGTAGATCTTCGCCTGCAGGTAGGTGCAGATCGCGAGCTCGCCGACGTCGAACTTGCCCTCGCGCACCATGGGCTTGAAGCCCTGGTTCGCCACCTTCGGCCCGCAGAAATCGAAGCGGATGAGCGGCGAGGAGACCTCGCCCGCCTTGACGGCGCGCGTGACCGGGTAGTCGGCGAGGTTGGTCTTCAGCGTGACGGGGCCGGTTGCGGGAAACTCGCTCATCGTGTGCATCCGCTCATTCGCATACCAAGTCACCTGTCATCCCGGCCGAGCGAGCCTGTTAGCGGGCGAGCGAGAGCCGGGATCCAGGAACACCGTGCGAGCGAGATGCTGCCCCGCTGTGTTCCTGGATCCCGGGTCGCGCCGCGCTACGCGCGGCTTGCCCGGGATGACAATGAGATGTGATCGCCCCGCATTCATTTGCGGCCCGCGAGCTCGCGCGCCTTGTCGAGGTGGGCGTAGGAGCGCACCGGTGCGGCCATGAGGAAGCGGTAGCCTTCCTTGATGATGCGCTCGGCGTTGCCGGCCTCAACGTGCGGGTGGCCGACGACGACGTTCCTCGCCTTGCAGGTCTTGACCACGTGCGCCATCGCTTCCAGCACCTTCGGGTGCTCGTACTGGCGCGGGAAGCCGAGCTCCTGCGAGAGGTCGCCTTCGCCGATCAGGACGGCGCCGATGCCCGGCACTTTTTGCAGGATGTCGTCGAGGTTCTCGACGCCCTTGGTGTCCTCGATCTGGATGATGACGAAAATTTCGCCCTTGGGGTCGAGCGGCCAGACATCGGCGCGGCTGTAATATTCCGGTTGCGTCAGGCCCCAGTAGCGCACGGCTTGGGTCGGGCCGTCGCCGCGGATGCCGGCGGGCTCGTAGCGCGGCGCGGTCTTCAGGCGCGGATAGCGGCAGGCGGCGACGGCGTTATACGCCTCGTCGACGGTGCTGATGTGCGGCCAGATGATGCCGTAGCAGCCGAGGTCGAGCGCCTGCTTCGCGTGCCACTGGCCCTTCTCGACGCCGTTCACCGGCACGCGCACGAACGGCGTGACCGCCGGGGCGAGCGTGCCGCCGGTGACGATCTGCCGGCGGTTCAGCATGTATTGCAGGCAGTCGCGCAACGCCCGGCCGTCCCAGAACTGGTGCTCCATCTCGAACACGACGCCGTCGTATTTCGATACGCTGATCGCGAGCGCGGAATCCACCTCGGCCGGAGAGAAGCAGGTGAAGGTGGCCTGGCCCTGCTCCAGCGCGCGGATGACGCCGTTGAGGCGCGGAAGTTCGCTCATGGTTTCCCCCGTCTTTTCTTGCTTGCGTCAGGCCGCGGACTTGCGCTGGCGCTTCAGTGCGGCGCCGAGGCGCGGATAGACCTTCAGCGCGTTGCCCTCGAACAGCAGCTTGCGCTGCGCGTCGTCGAGCTTGAGGTGGTCGATGTAGCGCTTGGTGTCGTCGAAGTTGTGCCCGGTCTCCGGGTCGATGCCCTTGACCGCGCCGACCATCTCGGAAGCGAACAGGATGTTCTCCAGCGGGATCACTTTCGTGAGCAGGTCGATGCCGGGCTGGTGATAGACGCAGGTGTCGAAGAAGACGTTCTTCAGGAGATATTCGGTGAGCAGCGGGCGCTTCAGGTCCTGCGCCAGCCCGCGGTAGCGGCCCCAGTGATAGGGGACGGCGCCGCCGCCGTGCGGGATGATGAATTTCAGCGTCGGGAAGTCCTTGAACAGGTTGCCGGTGATGAGCTGCATGAACGCCGTGGTGTCGGCGTTGATGTAGTGGGCGCCGGTGGCGTGGAAGTTCGGGTTGCAGGACGAACTGACGTGGATCATCGCCGGCACGTCGAGCTCCACCATCTTCTCGTAGATCGGATACCAGTAGCGGTCGGTGAGCGGCGGATCGCGCCACCAGCCGCCGGAAGGATCGGGGTTCAGGTTGCAGCCGACGAAGCCGAGCTCGTTCACGCAGCGTTCGAGCTCGGGGATGCAGTTCTTCGGCGATACGCCGGGCACCTGCGGCAGCTGGCAGACGCCGATGAAGTTCTCCGGATAGAGCGAAACGCAGCGGTGGATCAGGTTGTTGCAGACCCGCGCCCATTGCTCGCTCGTCTGCTCGTCGCCGAAATGGTGCGCCATGCCGGCGGCGCGCGGCGAAAAGATGGTGACATCGGTGCCGCGTTCGCGCTGCTGCTTGAGCTGTGCGCCTTCCAGGCTCTGCCGGATCTGATCGTCGCTGATGCCGAGGTCTTTTTCCGAAGGGCGGCGCGTCGGGTCGGTGAGCGCTGCCAGCTGGCGGTCGCGGAAGATCGTCAGCTCCTGCGGATGCGTCGTGTAATGGCCGTGGCAGTCGATGATCATGGACAGAACACCTTTGGCGGGAAGGCGATGGAGGCAGGAAAGCGGCCATCAGTTCACCACTTGGCCGCGCCTTGTCAATCTCGCGGCGCGCTACGCGGTGCCCCAAACCTCGCGCGCGGTCTCCACGGTGAGGCGAAGCTTCTGCACCTCGTCGTCGAAGCGCATGGCCTGCCCATCGATGCCGCTGGAGAAGCCGCACTGCGGGCTGAGCGCAAGCTGTTCGAGGGGGGCGATCCTGCTCGCCTCGTCGATGCGGCGCTTCAGTTCGTCCTTTTTCTCGAGCTGCGGACTCTTGGTGGTGATGAGGCCGAGCACTGCGAGCTTGTCTTGGGGCAGGAAGCGCAGCGGCTCGAAGCCGCCCGCGCGCGGGCTGTCGTATTCGAGGAAATAGGCGTCGACGTTGATCTCGTTGAAGAGCAGCTCTGCGACCGGCTCATAGCCGCCCTCGGCGACCCAGGCGCCGGCGAAGTTGCCGCGGCACAGATGCAGGCCGACCACCATGTCCTTCGGCCGGCCGGCGATCGCGTCGTTGATGAGCTTCGCGTAGGTCTTCGGCAGCGCGTCGGGGTCCTCGCCGAAGCCCGCCACTTCGTTGCGCAGGTGCGGGTCGCAGAGATAGGCGAGGTTCACCTCGTCGATCTGCAGATAGCGGCAGCCGGCGGCGGCGAGATCGGCGATCTCCTCGCGATAGACGCGGGCAAGATCGGCGAAGAACTCGTTCATGTCGGGATAGGCTTTTTCGCTGATCGTCTTGCGGCCGCCGCGGAAGTGCAGGACGGTCGGCGAGGGGATCGTGACCTTCGGCGTCTGCCGCGTCACCGACTTCAGAAATTTGAAATCGTCGACGAAAATGCCGCCGCGGCGGGCGAGCTTGCCCTTGACCTCGAGCGAGGGCGGCGCGCGGTCCTTGACGCCCTCGGCGGTGTGGAAGCGCACGCTCATCTTCGACGGCACGAGCGCCACGTTCTCGAGCTTCAGCAGAAAGTCGCGCTGCCAGGAGCCGCGGTTGAATTCGCCGTCGGTGATCGACTTGAAGCCGATCTCCTCCTGCAGGCGCACGACGTCGCGGATCGCCTCGTGCTGGATGCGCTGCAGGTCGGCGGCGGAAATCTGCTTCGCTCCGGCGAGGCGGCGCGCTTCGGTCAGCGCGTCCGGCCGGATCAGGCTGCCGACCTGATCGGAGCGAAACGGCGGCGTCGTGCGTTCGTACATTCCTGTCTCCCGCAGCGTGTTTGCGGAAGCGTGCAGCCGCCTCCGTCGTTGCAAGCATTCGTATGGGCGGCCGTGTCCGGCGTCCAGTGGGAGAAAGGCGGCGGCGGAAATTTTTGCGCAGCGTTCACTTGCCGAACCGAACGGCAACTTTGGTCCGCTTCGTGCACGCAGGCCGGGTTCGCGGTGCGCGGATGCTAGCCGGATTTCGGGCGTTGCGGTATGATGCGTTGTCGGCGACAGCCGCCGCTTCTTCACCATGATGGAAGAGATTCCCATGCGTCCACAAGCCTTGGGTTACGTTGGAATCAGCACCAAACAGGTGGATGACTGGCGCAGCTACGCCACGCGCCATCTCGGCATGCAGCTTGTCGACAAAAGCCGGACGAGCGCCGCCTTCCGCATGGACGACCGCAAGCAGCGCCTCGTGGTCGATGAAGACGGCGGCAAGGGCATCACGCTGTTCGGCTGGGAGGCGGCGGACGCGGCCGCGCTCGATGCGCTCGCAACGCAACTCGAAGGGGCGGGGATCAAGGTCGCCCGCGGCTCGCGTGCGCTTGCGGAAGAGCGTCGGGTGAAGGATCTCATCGTGTTCAACGATCCGCTCGGAACGCGGACGGAGATTTTCCACGGCGCGGAGATTGCATTCGATCCGTTCGTGCCGGGGCGCAACATCTCCGGCTTCCGTACCGGCCCGCTCGGGCTCGGCCATGTGGTGAAGACGGTGGAGCGCATCGACGAGGTCGTCGCGTTCTACCGCAACGTGCTCGGCTTCGGCCTGAGCGACTACTACGACCGCCCGTTCAAGGCGCGCTTCTTCCACGTCAACCCGCGGCACCACAGCCTCGCCTTCGTGGAGACGGGCAAGACCGACACGCACCACATGATGGTGGAGCTCTACAGCTTCGACGACGTGGGGCAGGGGCTCGATCTCGCGCTTGCCGAGGAAGGACGCCTCGCGGTGACGCTCGGCCGGCACGCCGGCGACTACATGACGTCGTTCTATACGAACACGCCGTCGGAGTTCATCGTCGAGTACGGCTGGGGCGGACAGGTGATCGATCCGGATACCTGGCAGGCGTTCGAGCGCACCGAAGGGCCGAGCATCTGGGGGCACGAGCGGAGCTGGCTGTCGCCGGAAAAGCGCGAAGAGGCGCGCAAGATGCGCATCAAGAACGCGGAGAACGGCGTGCGCCGCCCGGTGCAGGTGATCGAAGGCAACTACAACCTGATGCCCGGCGTGTGCCCGTGGTGGGACAGCATCCGCAAGGCGCAGAAGACGGGGAGCTGACGGCCGCGCGGCCATCCTCAAACAACCGGGGTCAGACGAACATGAAGGCCGGTATCGCCTCCGAAGGCGGCCTCGTCATCGCCGATATTCCGGCGCCGCAGCCGAAGCCGCACGAGGTGCTGGTGCGCGTGCGGGCGGCGGGCCTGAACCGCGCCGACCTCAACGCCGCGCGCGCCAGGTCGCACGCGAGCCATGGGGCCGCGGGCAGTGCGATCGGCATGGAATGGGCGGGCGAAGTGACCGAAGCCGGCGCCGAGGTGAAAGGCTTCAAGCCGGGCGACCGCGTCATGTGCTCGGGCGTCGGCGGCTATGCGGAATATGCGGCGGCCGACGCGGGGCGGACAATCAAGCTGCCGGACGATCTCGCGTTTGAAGATGCAGGCGTCCTGCCGCTCGCGCTTCTCACTATGCACGATGCGCTGGTCACCAAGGGGCGGCTGCAGGCGGGTGAGAGCGTGCTCATCCAGGGTGCAAGCAGCGGCGTCGGCATCGCCGGGATGAAGATCGCGAAATTGCTCGGCGCGAGCCTCGTCATCGGCACGTCCGCGAACGACGCGCGCCGCGCGCGGCTCAGGGAATTCGGCGCCGATCTCGCGCTCGATCCGCGCGGTCCGGGCTTCGTCGACGAGGTGTTGCAGGCGACCGGCGGCAAGGGCGTGCATCTCGTCGTCGACATGGTCTCGGGGCCGCAGGTCAATGATCTCATGAAAGCGGCGGCGGTGCTCGGGCGCATCGTCAATGTCGGCCGGCTCGGCGGCGCCAGGGCCGAGTTCGATTTCGACCTGCATGCGCTGCGGCGCATCGATTATGTGGGCGTCACCTTCCGCACGCGCAGCATCGAGGAGGTGCGCGAGATCAACCGCCGCATGCAGGCGGATCTTCTCGACTTCATCGCCGCGGGCAGGCTGCGGCTGCCGATCGACCGGAAATTCCCGCTCGCCGAGGCGCCGGCCGCGCACGCGCACATGCGGGCGAACGCGCACTTCGGCAAGATCGCGCTGGTTCCCTGAACGAAAATCCGGAAAAGGGCGTGCGGGTCTGGCGATCGTCACCGGATAGCGGGATCGGTTCGGGCGGCGAACACGATACTTCCGCCGCTCCAAGGCTCCCGGTAAGTTTCCTCCAACAACTCCGCGCCGATCCCGGCCGGGGATAACAACGGGAGCAAGCGAATGAGGATGCTTCGGATTCTTGCCGGAACGGCACTCGCACTGTCGATGGCCGCGGCCGGTTCCCTGCCGGCGTCGGCGCAGAACTACCCGGACCGTCCGGTCCGGATCATCTGCGGCTATCCGGCGGGCGGCGGCGCCGACGTGATCGTGCGCTACTACGCGCAAAAGCTCGAAGAGGCCACCGGGCAGAAGTTCGTGGTCGAGAACCGGGTCGGCGCCAACGGCAAGATCGGCACGGACGCGGCGCTGTCGGCCAAGCCCGACGGCTACACGCTCTTGATCCACGGCACGGCGGCCGTGGTCGGCAACACCTTCCTGATGAAGGACCCGGGCTACAAGGCGTCGGACCTCGACGTGGTGGCGACGCTCGCGCAAAGCACGTTCGTGCTGACGGTGGGGCCGGAAAGCAAGGCGAATTCGGTGAAAGAGCTGATCGCCATGCTGAAGGCAGCCAACGGCTCGATGAAGTACGGCACGGCGACCGGCGTCACGCTCGTCGCCTCCGAGAAATTCCTGCTCGAGACCGGCACCAAGGCCACGCGCGTCAACTACAAGGGCACGGTGGACGCGGCGCGCGAGCTCGCGGCCGGGCAGATCGACTTTCTCATCGCGGATGCGACCTTCTCGGTGGCGCAGCAGAAGCAGGGCCGCCTGAGGATGCTCGGCATGACGACAGAGAAGCGCATTCCGGCGGCGCCGGACGTGCCGACCATGTCGGAAGGCGGCGTGCCGGGCTACGTGTTCACGCCGAAATGGGCGGTGTGGTTCCCGAAGGGGACGCCGAAGGACATCGTCGAGAAGATGGGCGGCTGGCTGCGCAAGATCGCAGCGACGGAGGAAACCGCGAAGTTCCTGGAGTCCGCTTCGGCGACGCCGCTCCTCACCAACTCCACGGCCGAGGCGCTCAAGGTCGTCGAAGAAGACAACGAACTTTGGCGCAAGGTGACGACGGAAGCGAAGATCGAGCCGCAGGGCTGAGCCGGCGCTCACGGATGGGTTGCTGAGAACTAACCGCGCCGCACCTTGTGCGGCGCGGCTATTCGGCTGCCGGCGGCTATTGTCACCATTTTGGTGACGTGGTAGCCTGCCGGCCATGCAGGTGATCGCTCGCAGGACGCTCCGGCAGTTCTGGGAGCGGCATCCGCAGGCGGAAGGGCCGATCCGCGTCTGGTTCGCCCTCGTCTCGAAAGCGAATTGGCGAACACCCGCCGACGTCAAGCGGCAGTTCGGCGCCAGCGTCGATTTCGTCGGTGACAACCGGTTGATCTTCGATCTCGGCGGCAACAAATATCGGCTCGTCGCTCACGTTTCCTACAGCTTCGGGCGTGTGCTCGTGAAATTCATCGGAACCCACAAGGAATACGACCGTATCGATCCGGAGACCGTGAAATGGCGAGGAAGATGATCCGACCGCTCCGCAGCGAGCGCGACTACGAAAAGGCAGTCGACGAGATCGAACGCTATTTCGAGCGCGAGCCGCGGCGCGGCACGCCCGAGGCTGACCGTTTCGATCTGCTCGCGCTCGTGATCGACGATTATGAGCGCAAGCATTTCCCCATCGATCCGCCCGACCCGGTGGAGGCGATCCGCTTCCGCATGGAAGCCGGCGGCCTGAGTCAGGCTGATCTCGGGCGGCTCCTCGGCTCGCGCCAGCGCGCGTCCGACGTGTTGAAGCGCCGCCGGCCGCTCACGCTCCCGATGATCTGGAAGCTGCATCGCGAGTGGGACATTCCCGCCGAGGCGCTGATCCAACCGCGTAAACCTGCACGCTCGCGCCGCAATCCGGTTGCAGCCGAATAGTCCAGCACACGTCTTCTGCTTCAGCGCGTAATGTTATTCCTGAAACGCCTGCTCGCGGGTGCGGCGGAAGCGCGGCATCACGATCAGGGCGATGAGTGCAAGGGACGCGAGCAGGAGCGCCAGCGAGATCGGCCGCTCGACGAAGATGACCGGGTTGCCGCCGGACAGCACGAGCGAGCGCCGCAGATTTTCCTCCATCAGTGGGCCGAGCACGAAGCCGAGAATGAAGGGCGCGCCCTCGCAGCCGAGCTTCACGAAGACGTAGCCGAGCAGCGCGAACACCGCGAGCATGATGACGAGCGTCGCGCTGAGCTGCGCGCTGTAGGAGCCGACGCAGCACAGGACGAGGATGCACGGGAACAGGATGCGATAGGGCACCTGCAGCATGCGCACCCAGATGCCGATCAGCGGCAGGTTGATGATGATCAACATCAGGTTGCCGATGAACATGCTCGCGGTCATGCCCCAGAAGAGCTCGGGCCGGTCGGTGATGACGGCGGTGCCCGGCGCGATGCCTTGGATCATCATCGCGCCCATCATCAGCGCCATGACCGGGTTCGAGGGGATGCCGAGCGTGAGGAGGGGGATGAACGAGGTCTGCGCCGCGGCGTTGTTCGCGGATTCCGGTCCGGCCACGCCTTCGGGCGCGCCGGTGCCGAAGCGTTCCGGCGTGCGCGAAATGCGCTTCTCCAGCACATAGGAAGCAAACGAGCTGAGGACGGCGCCGCCGCCAGGCAGGATGCCGAGCACGGTGCCGAGGCCGGTGCCGCGCAGGACGGCGGGCCATGCCTGCCGCACTTCCTCGCGCGTCGGCCACAGGCTGCCGACGACGTGGCGGACCTGCCGCTCGATGGCGCTCTGATCGAGGTTGCGCATGATCTCGGAGAGGCCGAACAGGCCGATCGCGAGCGGCACGAAGTCGATGCCGTCGTAAAGCTCGGGAATGCCGAACGTGTAGCGGACGACGCCCGATTGCACGTCGGTGCCGACGATGCCGAGCAGGAGCCCGAGGAACACCATGGCGATGGCCTTGATGGCCGAGCCGTGCGCAAGGACGACCGCGGCGACGAGGCCGAAGGTCATCAGCGCGCAATATTCGGGCGAGAGGAATTTGTCGCTGACGCGGGCGAGCATGGGCGCGAAGCCGGCGATCACGATGGTGCCGGCGACGCCGGCAATCAGGGAGCCGACGGCGGCAATGCTGAGCGCCGCGCCGGCGCGTCCCTTGCGCGCCATCTGGTAGCCGTCGAGGCAGGTCACGACGGACGAGGATTCGCCCGGCAGATTGACGAGAATGGCCGTGGTCGAGCCGCCGTACTGCGCGCCGTAATAGATGCCGGCGAGCATGATCAGCGCGCCGAGCGGCGGCGCCCCGTAGGTGATCGGCAGCAGCATGGCGATGGTGGCGATCGGGCCAATGCCCGGGAGCACGCCGATCGCGGTGCCGAGCATCACCCCGATCAGGCAGAAGCCGAGATTGAGCGGCGTCGCCGCCGCGCCGAAGCCGACCGCGAGATTGCTAAGGATATCCATCTCAGCGCACCCAGACCGGGATCGGCTGGCCGAGCAGATGGACGAACAGGCCGACGCAGACGGCCGCCATCACGAGTGCGAGCGCGATCAGCTCGTGCCAGCGCAAGCCTTGCGCTGAGAAGCCGGAGATCAGGATCACGGCCGCGACGGAGACCGCGAGGCCCACGCGTTCGATCAGCAGGCCGAAAGCGAGGATTGCCGCGAGAACCTGCAGCTGCGGCCAGAAGGCGATGCGCTCGATCGTGTCGCTGCCGGCGACCAGCGAGCGTGCGAGGATGAAGCCGCCGATGCCGAGGAGGGCGAGGCTCATCATCATTGGGAAATAGCCGGGGCCCATCCGCGCCGCCGTGCCGATCGCGTAGTTGCGGCCGAACCAGAGGCCGGCGCAGCCGAACGCCATGAATAGAATGCCGGACCAGAAGTCCCGTTGATCCCGTACTTTCAGCATGTCCCCCAATCCGTATTGTTTCTTTTTTTTTGAAGAATACGCGTGGCGGCATCTTAGGCTGCCATCCGCGGAATTTGGTAGTCGTGCGGCGCGGCCCTCCCTACCGCGCCTTCAAGCCCGTCCGTCCCGCGATTGCGCGGCACGCAGATGCGGCGCGGGGCGGGCACGATGAAACATTCCAGGCGGCGAGCGCGCCAGACCGTCGGCCGCATGGCGAACCCGGCGCGCCGCTTTTTTTTTGCCGTTGGTGCCGCGCCGAATCGGCGGCAGGCATTTGCGGGCACGATGGCTTCCATGCAACCGGATTCGAGCCTCGCAGGAAGCGACGAGGATCGCCGCAGATTCGCCCGTTTGACGCCGTTGATAGGGCGCGATGCGCGCGAACGGGGACAATCGGGGAGACCGGACGCTGCGGCTGCCGGTGCGGGCTGCTGCGGCGGCGGCCGGGCACGAAACGGCGGGCTTTCAAGGACTTGCGGAAGGGCGCGCGCACGGCCGCGGTGTGATACGTTTCTTGTCTGCGCCGGCGGTCGAGGCTTCGATTCCGGCAGCGGACAGGGTTTTCGAGGGGGCGGACGCGGCATGAACATCGCCGGGGCCCAGGGATTGCTTCTGCACGGCAGATGGCGCGGCGCCGCGGCGGCGGCCGCGGCGCTTTTTCTCGTTTCCGGTTGCAGCATCGCCGACCTCGAGCGCATCAGCCGCTCCAACGAGGCGGCGGTCGACGAGGTGGCCGCCGCGCTGCCGCCCGCGCAGCGGCGCGAGCACGAGCAGCTGATCAGCAGCTATGGCGGCGTCTATCGCTCGGCGGAGCTCGACGGGCTCATCAAGAAGACGGTCGAGCGGCTGACCAAGGCGTCGGAAAATCCCGATCTCAGCTATCGCGTGACCGTGCTGAACTCGCCGGCGATCAACGCTTTCGCGCTGCCCGGCGGCTCGCTCTACATCACGCGCGGGCTGGTGGCGCTTGCGAACGACACGGCCGAGCTTTCTTCGGTGCTCGCGCACGAGATGGCGCACGTGGTGGCGCGGCATGCGGCGATCCGCGAGGACCAGATCCGGCAGGCCATGGTGGTGAGCCGGGTGATCTCCGACGTCTTGAGCGATCCCGATCTCGGGGCGCTGTCGCTCGCCAAGAGCCGGCTGTCGCTCGCCACCTTTTCGCGCGGGCAGGAGCTCGAGGCGGACGCGATCGGCGTCGGCATCTCGTCGCGGGCGGGCTACGATCCGTTCGGCGCGCCGCGCTTCCTTACCTCGATGGGCCGCTATGCGGCGCTGCGTGGCAGCGGCATGAACCAGCAGACGCTCGACAAGCTCGATTTCATGTCGAGCCATCCGACCACGCCGGAGCGCATCTCGATCGCGATGGCGAACGCGAAGCAGTACACGCCGCCGAAGGGCGCGGAGAGCGACCGGAAGGCGTTTCTCGAGGCGATCGATGGGCTGACTTACGGCGATGACCCGAAAGAAGGCTATGTGCGCGGCCGCCGCTTCCTGCACGCCTCCCTCGGCTTCGCGTTCGAGGCGCCGGAGGGCTTTTCGCTGGAGAACACGCCGCAGGCGGTGCTGGGGGCGACGCCGTCCGGCAAGGAAGCGCTGCGGCTCGACGCCGTGCGCATTCCGGCCGAGCAGTCGCTGCCGCAGTTTCTTGCGGCGGGCTGGATCGACGGCATCGATCCGAATTCGATCGAGGCGCTGACGATCAACGGATTCCCGGCGGCGACGGCGCTCGCGCGCGGGGAGCAGTGGTCGTTCCGCCTGTTTGCGATCCGCTTCGGTGCCGATGTGTACCGGCTCGCCTTTGCGGCGCGGGAGTTCAACTCGACGATCGACGCCGCATTCCGCGTTGCGGCGGAGACCTTCCGCCGCGTGCCGGTCGAAGAGGCGAAGGGCGTGAAGCCGCTGCGGATCAAGGTGGTGCGCGTCGGCCTCGGCGACACCGCCGCACGCCTCGCCGCCAAGATGCCGGTGCCGGACCGCAAGCTCGAGCGTTTCCTGATCCTCAACGGGCTGGAGAAGGACGCAAAGCTCAAGTTCGGCGAGCAGGTGAAGGTCGTCGTGGAGTGAATCTTCTTGGATGCCGAATGCACGCAGTGCGTCGGCTCGCTTGGGCCTCCTTGCGAGGCCCAAGCGAGCCGATCTGCCGTGGTTTCCCTACCGACTCCCCTTCGGTAGACTTGAGCACCGCCAGCCATGCCTTCAGTTGTGGCCGTGGTTTCCCTACCGACTCCCCTTCGGTAGACTGCGAGGTCGCGGTCCTGGTTCTGCTGCTCCGCCGTGGTTTCCCTACCGACTCCCCTTCGGTAGACTTCGTCCTTGAAAGGCGAGACGCCCTCTTTCGCCGTGGTTTCCCTACCGACTCCCCTTCGGTAGACTCGCTGCGCTCGCACTCGTCTCGATCTATTGGCCGTGGTTTCCCTACCGACTCCCCTTCGGTAGACTTCCGATTCCTGCAAACAGGTGTACTTGCCGGCCGTGGTTTCCCTACCGACTCCCCTTCGGTAGACTGCGCTGAGAACGGGATCGTCTTCAACGACCGCCGTGGTTTCCCTACCGACTCCCCTTCGGTAGACTAAACCGCCTGGACCGGGATTGTGATTGACGGCCGTGGTTTCCCTACCGACTCCCCTTCGGTAGACTCACAACCGAAGTTCAGGTACGCCGTCTCCGGCCGTGGTTTCCCTACCGACTCCCCTTCGGTAGACTACTGGTCCAGCACTGGAACGAAGACAAGGCGCCGTGGTTTCCCTACCGACTCCCCTTCGGTAGACTGCGAGCGCCGGATTGGTCGACCAGATGTTAGCCGTGGTTTCCCTACCGACTCCCCTTCGGTAGACTCAGCTCGCGATGCATTCGTCGACGAGCGACGCCGTGGTTTCCCTACCGACTCCCCTTCGGTAGACTCCCGCGCCGCGCGCGAGCCTGCACAACCGCGCCGTGGTTTCCCTACCGACTCCCCTTCGGTAGACTAACGGCGCGCGTGCCCGTCGCAGGAACACGGCCGTGGTTTCCCTACCGACTCCCCTTCGGTAGACTACCTTGCGAATAACCGCTTGGAACTGCTCTGATTTCCGCTTCGGAACCGAGGCCGAAATCAGAGCAGAACCATTTGTTGGGATGCTGCTTTCTCATTTTTTCTAGCCTCTCCCAGCATCAGGCGCATGCGGGCGTACTGCTTGTCGGTGACTTGTAGCGCACGGACGCTGCCTTTCGAAGGCAGATTCTTCGTGACCCGCAGGGCGTGCTTGTCCACAGCCTCCTCGCCGCGGCAAACGCGAGCATACACCGACCACTGCAACATCATATAGCCATCGTCCTTGAGGAAATTGCGGAAGCGGGTGGCGGCACGCCGTTCGCCCTTCGTGCCCACAGGCAGGTCGAAGAACACGAACAACCACAAGACGCGAACCTCCTCGGTTTTCATTCTGGGAGCACCGGCAGTTCGAGTGCTTCGGCCGCGTTCGATTCGATGGCGCGTACGAGCGACTCGGCGGCCTTCTCGGCGGCGACCAGAAGCGTCACGGTCTCGCTGCCGACGCGTGCCTCGCTCAACAGCGCGCTCGCCATTGCACGGCGGTCGTCCACCGAAAGGTCTTCGCGGCATGGACGTCCTTCGCCGACGGTGCGCCAGGCCAGCACGTCGACGAACGGGCGAAACGGCTCCACGAGATCGTCGGCGAGATTGAACGCGTTGGTCACGCTCGCATGATTGATGCCCAACGCCGGCAGAAGTCCGGAGGCGACCAGCGAACGCGCCACGCCGGAGCGGATGACCGCATAGCCGTAATTCAGGAGCTTGTTTCTGCGATCGCCGCCGTCCTCGCGACGGAATTCCGGCCACAATTTGCTCCAATAAGCGCGTGCGGCGCGGGCTTCGACATTGTCAGGATCGCCGGAGCCGACATGCCGTTTCATTTCCCGCAAGATCGGTCCGCCCGAACGCCCAAGACCATCCAACGCGATTGCCTGATTTTCGATCTTATTGCGGACGATCGATTGCCACAGGCGCTTCTTCAGCGGTGCACCCATGGCTACCTGCCGCTGGGCAAGGTCGGCCTGCCGGTGATGACGATGGAAGGGAAGAGCAACGCCGGAGGGTGTGTGCGTCTCGTCGGTGACGATAATTGCAATGCCAGCCGACATGCATGCGGAAAGCAAAGTTCCAGTGAGCGTGGAGCGCGGTGAATCGAGTACGATCCAGGCGAGATCTTCGAGTGCGGTGCACACTTCGCCATCGTCCTGCTCGACGGCAATTTGCCCATCCTTGAACGAGAGTCGTGACGGTTTCGTTAGGTGCAGACCCTTCCACGCCATGTACGCAACTCACGCTTTACTTCGAACTTACGGCCGAGACGGTCGACGGAGAATTTACGGAACGACGTCAACGTTTTCACGCCGATTCCCTTGCGAATCGCGGCGGAAGTGGTTTGTGGCGAGACGGTAATCGCTCCGGTATTCCGATCGAGACTACGGAAATATCCTTCGATCATCTCGCCGTCAGACTTGACGAGCTCCAGAAAGGTCATCGGATACATCGACCAGAGGAACTCAGCGGTGCCATCAAGGGTTGGCCAATCTTTCTCGTCGCCTCCGCCACCCTTAACCGCCTGCATCGGCGGGTGGTCCATCTGCACGATCTGATGCGGATAGATTGGCACCACGTAGAATTCCCATCGCCCCTGCTTGCTCTGCTTTCGGAAGACATCTACGCGAGCCATATCGCCGCGATCGACCGTGCCGCCGCTCAACTCAACGGAAACCCTGTCCTTTGTTGCCAAGCGTACTTTGCGGATTATGTCGCCCTTTGGCGACCTTGGCAGCCTGTCCGCGGTCTTCGGCTTTCCGCTTGCGATCCAACTTCGCAACGAAGCGACGAGCTCATCGCGCAATTTCTTCGGATCGGCAATCTTTCCATACGGTTCGGGAATGGGAATGCGCTCGAGATCCTTCTCGGTCAGCTTTTCAATCGGCCTACGTTCGAAGACCACCCGCTCCCCGTTGATTTCTCTGATCTGCTTTACAGTCGCATCGTGCGCCTTACCGCGCGCCCGCCGACGCTCCGCGCGGGAGATGAATACGCCGCCGGCTCCGTTGTCACCATAGACGGCCGACATGACATCCTGACGGAAGCTGGGCCAGGGCTGCTGGACGTGAAAAATGTCGTCCGTACGCCCTTCTTTCTCGCGCTTTTGAACGTCTTTCGTCATCCGCAGGAGGAGGCTTTCGGTCGTGGCGGCGAGCACCAGCGCATCGACCGCATGATGCCGATCGTCGGGAATGCGTTTACCGTTTTCTTTCTTGGTACTTTCGAGTCCCCATGCGCGGCGCAATTTGGAGGTGATTGCGCCCGGACGTGTAAACACCCGCCGCTTTCCTTCGGGCGCCGGAAACATCCGCTTCAATTCATCGGCCAGAAGGCGCGCAACCCACTTCGTGTCGGAGAGATTGCGTTCCTTAAATTTCTCCTCGATCTCGGCTGCGTCACACAGCTTGAAGTTGCGCTTCTTCAAGCCTTTCATTTCCTTCAAGCCTTCAATGCGGGCCGCGAAGAGCTCCCATTCCTGCTCTGATTTGCCGGACTCGAACCATTCGAATGGCGTTTTTCCGCGCTTGTCCTGATTGCACTTCGTGCAGCAGAGAGTCTTGTTGAGAAACGAATCGTCGCCAAAACGGCTCCAAGGCAGTATGTGGTCGACCTGCCAGCGGGTGTCGTTCGCTGCGTAGCCCAGCGGATTGATTGCACCGTCGCAGTAAGGGCATTTGAAATTCAATTCCTTAGCCAGCTCGTAGCGCAGCAGCTCGTCGTCGCTAATGGCGCGTTGCAGCAGGTCGGCGGCTTGGTTTCGCAGCCTTTCCTTCTCTGCGTTTCGTTCCTCGATGCCATCCGTAATTTTACGCCGCTCCTCCGCGCTCTTTCCCACGTCGCGTGCGAGTTCGATGTGCACGAGGTCGAACGGGCCGTATTCGCGTTCCACTTCGCGCACTTGCTTCAGCGCCTCGCTGAGCGCGCGGCGCGTTACCGGGCTGCCGATTTCCTCAATCGGCACCGCGGGCCGCGCGGTGTGGTCATAGCCTATGCGCGCGCACGCGTCCGAATAGACCAGCCCCTCCCGCAGTCCAGGAATCAGATTTCGCGCGGCAACAGCGGAAATATGTGCGGCGCCGCTGAATTCCGTGAACGCTCCCTTGCTCGCGGCCTCTGTTAGGGTGGCGAGAACAATTTCGTCCAAACCCAATTCCGAGAGACCGTTTCGAATCGAAGCCAGATCTTCTCGAAAGGTTACGATTTCAGCGATGCGGTCGAGCTTCTCGGGGGTCCTTTGAAGTGATTGCCATGGAGCCGCGCCGAGTGTCTCGCGGAGCACGCAGGTCCCATAGGCGGATTGGCCCTTGCGGGCAGCGATGTCTTGCCCTTCCTTGGCGCGTGCCACGGTCGAGAATCGAGCATTCGGATCGAGATCGAGGTCGTTACGCAGGGTTTTGTATGTGTAACTTTTCTGGTTTCCGAACTTTTTGAGGATGACGCCAATCTCTTCCGGCGTCAAAGGGCGCTCCGAACGCCCTACAGCGATTCTCAAGTTGGCGAGCCGCTGGAGAAAACGGAACAGCTCGAACGAAGGTGCACGTTTTGACGTGCGCTTCTGGTCGGGCTCAAAGAGGCAGTTTCCCAGCAGTTTCTCGCCGTCCTGTAACGGACGTTGGGAAAATGCCTTGTCAAGAAACCGGTGTTCCAGATCTTCACCGGCGCACGTATTCTGAAGGCGCCGTTGAGCGCGAAAAATGGCGCAAACTTCGTCTTCCAGGTCGGAGCGCTTTGCAGTGTGCGAATAGTCCTTGTCGCGGTTGCGTTTACGGTCGGCAAACTTCGGATCATTCGCCATCATGTCGCCGAAGCTTCGATATATTGCGAGCCCCTCCCGCGTCTCCTCCATCGCCTTCTTCATCTTCGACGTTTCGTCGGCGGCGTTGTTGCCCGCTTCGCGCTTGGAATTGGAGCGAAAGCCGCGATGACGCGCGATGTGGCCGAGAACGACCGCCAACTCGTCGTCGGTCAGCGGCCGATCATGGGCCGACGCCCGCAAGTTCCACGGAGTGACCTGGGGCTGCCCTAGGGGAGAGACTCGCCGGAGAGCTTGGCCCAAAGCGTCTGAATTGGCATTGGGCAGAAGATCGGCTTCGTGAAGTAGCTTGCGGATTGCATTCATCCGCTGCGTGCGCCGCCGAATGACGCGGCGCTGGCCCCTCGCGCGGCGGCGTTCGGCGCTTTTTGGCTCACCTGTCTTGTCGACCAAGGGGGCGTCAAAGGTCCGGACACCGGCACCAATCACCTGTCCGCTGTTGTCGCCGACCTGAATTCCTCCCCAGCCACACGACGCTATGCCAACGTCCAGTCCAAGTACGCGGACTGTTTCCCCCATACGGTGCCCCGTCTGTGTGCAACCTACAGGATATTATTGACCAAGGCGCACGCTCTGGCAAACTAAGAGCGCAAGGGGAGTCGGTGGGAAAACCACGGCAAGGTTTTCAAACCGAAGGATTACCCCTTGGCGGAAACGCCAAGGGGGATTCCTATCTCAACAAAAAGGCCCGGCGGAGCCGGGCCTTTTGTCTATTTATCGAGCGCCTTTCAGGCCGCTTCTTCCTGCTCCGCGGCTTCCGCGGCCTTGGGCGCGCGACGCGGACCCTTGAGCAGGTTCGTTTCGATCTGCTTTGCCGCTTCCGTCTCGGTGACGTCCTCGACGGCCGCGAGTTCGCGCACCATGCGGTCGAGCGCCGCTTCGTAGAGCTGGCGTTCGCTGTAGGACTGCTCCGGCTGGCTCTCCGAGCGGTAGAGGTCGCGCACCACCTCGGCGATGGCGATCAGGTTGCCGGAATTGATCTTCGCTTCGTATTCCTGCGCGCGGCGGCTCCACATCGTGCGCTTGATGCGGGCGCGGCCCTTCAGGGTATCGAGCGCCTTTTTCACGGTCTCCGGGGGAGCGAGCTTGCGCATGCCGACGGACGCGGCCTTGGCGGTCGGCACGCGCAACGTCATCTTGTCCTTGGCGAAATTGATCACGAAGAGCTCGAGCTTGTGGCCCGCGATCTCCTGCTCTTCGATGCGCACGATCTGCCCCACACCGTGGGCCGGATACACGATGCGCTCGTGGGTCCGGAAACCCTGACGGCTGTGGCTCTGACGGGTCGGCGCGGTCTTCTTGGTCGGCATCTGCTGCTTCGCTCCTCTGCCCGGCGGTATCCGGGCTACACATTCGCGGCGCACCCACCGGAGGCGGCCGGCACACTGGCGGTGCAGCCTAGGGCGGCTGCAACCGGGGGATTACGAACGATGAGCGTTCCCTCGTTCCCAACGCGGAAGCGCGCCCGGAACGACCGAAAAGCCCCACACTTCGATAAAAACAGCCCCCGAAAGGGCTTGCGGCATGGCGGAAATGCTCAAGGTTGACGGCTATATAGCACAATTTGGCCAAAAATCAAAGCCTTACGGCGTTGCAAAAGCGTCGCCAGGGGGGCGTGGTTAGCCCTGCGCGAGGGTTCCCGCGCAAATTTCGCGAAATTTTTTCGGTCTGTCGTTCAGTCCGCTTGTTCAATCCCCTTGGCCGGGCTTCGGCGAGAACTCGGCCTCCTTGCCGGGCTTGCCGTCCCACTCCTTCCAGTCGGCGGGCGGTTCCCGCTTGATGGTGATGTTCGGCCAGATCTTTGCGTACTCGGCGTTGAGCGCGAGCCATTTCTCGAGGCCGGGAACCGTGTCCGGCTTGATCGCGTCCACCGGGCATTCGGGTTCGCACACGCCGCAGTCGATGCACTCGTCCGGGTGAATGACGAGCATATTCTCGCCCTCGTAGAAGCAGTCGACGGGGCAAACTTCGACGCAATCCATCAACTTGCAGCGGATGCATGCGTCGGTAACGACGTAGGTCATGGCGGTCTTCCGGCAGGCCGTTGGGGGTATGACCGCTATTTAGGACAACAAGGCTTCCAAAACCAGTTACGGATCGAAGCGGGGGCCACGTTGTCGCATGCAGTTTTCTGGGAGCAGCAATGCGCGTTTCATCGGAAAGCGTTGCGCTTTCCGATGAAACGATCGCGCTCCAGCGCGCGCCGATCGCGCTTGGTGGGGCGGCCGCTGCCCGGCTCGCGTGTCGGTCCGGAAGCCGGCGGCTTGGACGGAAGGGCGGCTGGCGGCGGGGTCAGGTCTTCGAACAGTTGCTTGGCGTCGTCCGCACCGCCACGCCGGCCGACAAAGCCTTGCACGCGCAGCACCTTGACGCCGCCGGAAAGGGCCACGGTGAGCACGTCGCCGATGCGGACCGGGCGCGAAGGGGCGGTGACACGCTGGCCGTTCACGCGGACATGACCGGATTCGGCGAGCGCGGCGGCTGCGGCGCGGGTGCGGACGAGGCGTGCGTGCCAGAGCCAGCGATCGATGCGCTGGCGGCCGGCCTCGTCCCGCGTCTCCGTCAACGCACCTATTCCTTTTCCTTCTGGTCGGCCTCGAGCCGCGCCTTCAGTTCGAGCAGGGCGGCGAAGGGCGAGTTCGGATCGACCGGCCGCTCGCGCGGGCGCTCGGGCCGCGCCTGTTGCGGGCGCGGGCGATCCGGCCGCTGACCGTCGCGGTGGCGCTTGCGATGATGCTTGCCGCGATCGTCGCGCCGCGGACTTTGATTGCCATCGGCAGGCTTTTCCTGCGTCTGCTGTGCCTCGCCTGATGCGGTCGCGGCGGCAGCGGCCACTTCGGGAATGCGCACTTCGCGGCGCGGTGGCTTGCGGTGGCGCGGCGGGCGGCGCGCGCCTTCGGGCCGGCCCGGACGCCAGACGTCGACCAGGACAGGTTCGGCGGGAGCGGCATCCGCCGCAGCCGGCGTGGGCGCTTCCGCGCCGTCAGACGCCGTGGCCTCGGCCGGCGTGTCGGCAGGTGCCGATTCGGCCGGCGCGTCTTCCGCAGTCGCTTCCGTGACAGCGGGCGCGGCTTCGCTAGCGGGTGCGGCCGCCTCGCTTGCCGCTTCGACAGGTGCCGTTGATTCTTCCGCAGATGGCGCCGCCCCGGCTTCGGGCGCGGGCTCGCTGGCCGTTTCCGCTTCCGGCGGTTTTGTTTCGCTCGTCTCCGGCGCCGGCGGCAGCGGCGGGCGGCGGTCGAGGCGGTAGCCGAGCGAGCGCAGGATCGACGCAAAGTCCTCGCCGGCGCAGCCGGCGAGCGAGGTCATGGCGATGGTGACGGTGAAGCCGCGGCCATCAAAGGCGCCGTCGGGTTTCGGGCCGGGCGCCAATGGCCGCCAGGCGAGCGCGGGGCGAATGAGGTCGGCGAGGCGCTCGAGAATATCGACGCGGATCGCGCGGCTGCCGCACACCCGATAGCCGACAACACGATAGAAATCCTTCGACACTTCGGTGTCGATGGGGATTGAGGTGCGTCCGCTTGAAGCGAGCGCTGGCAGATCGTCGTAGCCTTTCTGGTCGAGGCCGCCGTGCTTCAGCGCCCAGAGGAGCAGCGCGAGCGCGCGCGGCGCGGGCTTCAGGAGCGCGGGCAGATAGATGTGATAGGCGCCAAAGCGGACGCCGTACTTGCGCAGCGTTGCGCGCGTCTCCTGGTCGAGGCTCTTGACCTCGTTTGCGACCTTCACGCGCTCCAAGACGCCGATGGATTCCACGAGCTGGTAGGCAATGCCGCGGGCAATGCCGGCGACGTCCTCCGCCTTGCCGAGCGCGTGGAGCGGGCCGAGCAGCTTGTCGATGTGGGCCTTGAGCCAGAGCGCGAGGCGCGCCTCGACGGATTCCTTCGCGGGGCCGTTCAGGTGCTCGTCGGCGAGCACGCGCAGACGCGGCTCGAGCACGGTTTCGCCGGGCAGGAGGCGGGCGACCGCCTCGCCGATCCAGCGGATCACACCGTCATTGGCGAGCAGGAACTGATCGTCGGGTGCTGCGGCAAGTTTCGCGGCGCGCGCTTCGATTTCGCCGGCGAGCGCCTTCTGCGCCGCCGCGCGCAGCGCCTTTGCGTCCTGTCCCGCGCCCGACGTATCGGGGGCGAACTCGAAGCCGTGCAGGCGGCCGATTACGTGACCTTCGACGATCACTTCGCCGGTCTTCGAGATTTCCGTTTCCAGCATCGCGTTCTCTCGCAACCGCCGCATCAACACGCTGGTGCGGCGATCGACGAAGCGCTGCGCGAGGCGCTCGTGCAGCGCATCGGAGAGCTTGTCTTCCACGGCACGGGTGAAGTTCTGCCAATGACCGGGATCGTCGAGCCAGTCCGCACGGTTGGCGACGAACGTCCAGGTCCGTACCTGCGCGATGCGATAGGAGAGCGTGTCGATGTCACCTTCGGTCCGATCGGCAAGATTGACCTGGCTCGCAAACCAGTCGGTGGGAATCCTACCCTTCCGCGCGAGGAATCCATAGAGGGTGAGCGCCATCTCCACGTGTGCGGCCAGGGAGAGCTTGCGGTAGTCGGGGACTTGGCAGATGTCCCACAATCGCTCGATCTCGTCCGGCGTGGTTGCAACGCGCTTGACCTCGTCATCCTGTGCGAGCCGCTCGAGCGTGCGAACGTCGTCGGCGGTCGGCGCGCGCGTCAGTCCCTCCTCTTGCGGCGCAATACCGAGACTTTCGATCAGGGCGCCAAGCGAACGGAAGTCGAGCGCGGAATTGCGCCATTGCGCCACACGGAGTGGCTCAAAATTGTGGCTCTCCAGGCGTTCGATCAATTCCGGCTCGAACGCCGGACAGCGGCCGGTGGTGCCGAATGTCCCGTCGCGGCGGGCGCGGCCGGCGCGGCCGGCGATCTGCGCGAGCTCCGCCGGATTGAGCCGGCGGTGCTGGTAGCCGTCGAACTTGCTGTCGGCGGCGAAGGCGATGTGATCGACGTCGAGATTGAGCCCCATGCCGATCGCGTCGGTGGCGACGAGATAGTCGACGTCGCCGGACTGATAGAGCTCGACCTGGGCGTTGCGGGTGCGCGGCGAGAGCGCGCCGAGCACGACGGCGGCGCCGCCGCGCTGGCGGCGGATCAGCTCGGCGATCGCGTACACTTCCTCGGCGGAGAAGGCGACGATCGCCGAGCGCCGCGGCAGCCGCGTGATCTTCTTCTCGCCGGCGAAGGTCAGCATCGACAGGCGTGGGCGCTGGATGATGTCCGCGCCGGGCAGCAGTTTCTCGACGAGCGGCCGGATGGTGGCGGCGCCGAGCAGCAGCGTCTCCTCGCGGCCGCGGCGATGCAGCATGCGGTCGGTGAAGATGTGGCCGCGCTCGAGGTCGCCGGCGAGCTGCACCTCGTCGACGGCGACGAAGGCGACGTCGAGATCGCGCGGCATCGCCTCCACGGTGGAGACCCAGAAACGCGGATTCGGCGGCTTGATGCGCTCCTCGCCGGTGATCAGCGCGACCTCTGCGGCACCGGCCTTCTCGACGCAGCGGTTATAGACTTCGCGCGCGAGCAGCCGCAGCGGCAGCCCGATCAGTCCGCTCGAATGCGCAAGCATGCGCTCGATGGCGAGATGGGTCTTGCCGGTATTGGTGGGGCCGAGGACCGCGGTGACGCCGCGATGGCGGCGGGCAGCCGAGCTCTGGCTCGAAGAAAGGGTCAAGGACGCGGACACCGGAGAAAGTTCTCTGCTTTCTGTACCATATTGCGACGCTTGCGCGAGCGGCGCATGCGTTTCGTCAAGGTTTGGAACGTGCTCGGAACGAATCGCGCCCGAATCGCTGACTCCATGTTCTTCAAGCTTCGTTCCCGACTAGATGTTGCGTGCAAGGCAGCCAATGCCACGAGAAGTGTCCATGCCGATTTTCGCTCGCGCATGCAAACGGGATCGAGCCGTTAAAATCGATCCGCGTGCGAGCGCGCCCTCGACGAGCGAGAGAAATTTCGGATCGACGGGAAGAGGCGTGCTTGTCTGTCCCATATTGTGACGATTTGCCGTTCTCTGTGCGCGTGGAAGAAAGAATTGGAACGCGCTTCGAACGAATCGCGTCCGAATCGCTGACAGCGCGCGCTTCGAGATTCGTTCTCGACTAGATGTTGCCACTCGCCGTCACGCTACTACGAATTCTATGAGTGCGCACGATCATCGTCGCTGGCAAGCGCGTGTGCAGCGTTAACGCCTTGTGCTCAGCGGATCGCCGGCGCCTGGCGACTCGGGCGCGCCTCGCTCGAAAAATACGTGGCATGCATGACGAAGGTGCCGAGCTTGGTGCCGAAGGAGACGCGCTGCGGTACGAGCATGCGGGTGCCGGCGACGGGCGCGAGCCACACGAAGATGTCCTTGTTGTCGATGAGCTCCTTCACCGACTTGCGGTTCGGCCGGTGGCCGGCGACCGGACGATACTGCACGCGGCAGACGGCAAGCGGCCCGGAATATCCCTTGACGTCCTTCGCGGCCTCGGTGCGCAGGTAGATGAACTCGAGGTCGTAGCGCTGCCGGCCGTCGTAGATCGGCAAGGTGCGGTCGCAGGCGGCCGGACCGGTCAGGTCGCCGGTGCCGGCGACCGGCATCAGGAGCGCGCTCATGGGGTCGACCGCGCCGGTACGGTGCTCGTCCGTCACCGGTATGCGGTCGGCGGCCTCCGGTCGCGGCTCGACCTTCTCGTCCCAGATCGCGCCGGCGGCGCCGGCGAGGCGAAGTTCTTCCGACTTGCGGTCGGTTTCGGAGTTGGCCGAATAATTTACGGGCGAAATCCTGCCGTCGATCAGCTTGCCGCGGGCGCTGGCGGTGCCCTTGCCGCCGGTCACGAGCTGCAGGACGCCGGTCACCATGCCGCTGCCGGCGGCGGAATAGCTGTCGTCATTCACGTGGACGACGAGGGCGGCCTGGCCGATCTGCAGGCCGGTGAAGGAAACGGTGTAGCGCGCCTCCAGGGCTCCGCCGGCCAGAGCCGGGGAGGCTGCAAGCAGGGCGGAAGCAAGCCCCCCAAAGCAGAACCTCGATCGACGCATCGGCAAACCCCTTTGCTCGTCTTTTTACCGTCAGAATGCCGCCAAGGCATGACGCAAAACGGCTGTTCCGGCATCCGGGCGACCGAATGACCAACGACTGGGGCCGGCTCAGGGTCGGATCGGTCCAGATGGAATCGCGACGCAATTCCATCTGGACCGTGAATCCGACCCTATTCAATAGTTTAGGGTGCGATTCACGCTTCAGAAGGAAGCGCGAGCGTTTCCTTCTGAAGCGATCGCACCCTAGGCCGTGGGGCCGGAATACGTCGGAACTGTGGAGCCGCGGCCGGAACTTGACGCTCGGCTTTGGGCCGACTATCAGGACCGCACTCTCCAATAGGATCGGCGAGCGAGGCGGGTTTGCCCGCGGGGCTGCCGGTATGGGCAAGGATTTTGATCATGTCGCGGCGTTGCGAACTCACCGGCAAGGGCGTGCTCGTCGGCCACAAGGTGAGCCACTCCAACATCAAGACCAAGCGCCGGTTCCTGCCGAACCTGTGCAACGTCACGCTGCGCAGCGACGCGCTCGGCCGCTCCGTGCGCATGCGCGTGAGCGCGAACGCGCTGAAGTCGGTGGACCACCGCGGCGGGCTCGATGCCTTCCTGCTGAAGGCGCGGGAGACCGAGCTGTCGCCGAAGGCGCGCGAGTTGCGGCGGCAGATCCAGAAGGCGGTTGCCGGCGCCTGAGCCGGTCTAGATTTTTTACGTGGCGCATGTTCTTGGCGGCGAACCGGTACCCACTTCGCCGGAACATGCGCTAGTCGTCAATCAAAGCGAAGCGCAGGAGCAGCGTCCGCTGCAGCCGGCTGAAATTGTCGTCGGAGACGATCGTGAGGATCGTCTCGCCGGCCCCGTTCCGGTGCGCCGAGATCCCTTCCATATTGTCGATCTCATGGCTGTTACCGGCCTCGATCAGGACAGGGCCGTCGACGACGGCACCGGGCTTGATCTCCTGTAGCGACAGGCGGCGGATGCGCATGCCCACGCCGCGTGCGAACGAGAAATGCCGCTCAAGGATCAGGAGATCGCCGCCCGGCGTCAGCGTCGCGTCGGTGATGTCGAAGTCGTTGCTGCGGCGGATGGCGAAGGCGCCCGGCGCCGGCCCGCCGATGAGGAAGCCCTGAACATTGTCGGCGGCGTCGAGGCCGCGCTCGGAAATCGCAATCAGCGTGCCGGCGAGCGGCAAGCCCTTCGGCACGTGCACGAGCGCCTCGATCCCCTGGTTCTGCGGGAGCGAGCGAATGGCGGCGGGCGCCGGGAGCGGAACGGCGCGGGCGGCGAGGCCGCGCCTGCCATAGTCGTAGTGTACGATCCGGTGCGTGCGTTCGATGCCGACATAGAGCGTGCCGCCGTCGCCGGCGAGGGCTTCGGTGTCGTACCAGCCGATCGCCGCCAGCGTGCGGCCGTCTTGCGCGAGCATCGGCGCGATCTCCGCGTCGGCGATGCCGGCGGGCCGGTTGCCGTCGGAAACGATGCGCCCGCGCACCCAGAAGCCGCGGTCGGAGATGGCGATGAATTGCGCGCCGTCCGCGGCGACGCGGATTCCCGACAGGCCGCCGAAGCGCTCGTGATTTGATGTCAGCACGAGGCCGCCGCGGAATTCGAGCCGGCCGAAGCGCTTCAGCTCGGGTTCGCGCCGCTCGAACGCCGGGATCGGGGTTGCGGCAATCTCGATCCGTGCCGTCGACGATTTCTCGGATTGCGCAAGCGGCGCGGAAGGACCTGCGGCGAGCGCGATCAGGCCGGCGAGAAGGAGGGCGGCGGTCCGCGCCCGATGCCTCATCGCCGCGTCCCGGCGCGCACGCGGCGCGGCTCGGGCGCTGATTCTTCGTCGAAGAGCTCGGCAAGCTTCTCGGTCATGGCGCCGCCGAGCTCCTCGGCATCCACGATCGTGACGGCACGGCGATAATAGCGCGTCACGTCGTGACCGATGCCGATCGCAAGCAGTTCCACGGGCGAACGCGTCTCGATCTCCTCGATGATGTAGCGCAGGTGCCGCTCGAGGTAGTTGCCGGGATTGACCGAGAGCGTCGAGTCGTCGACCGGCGCGCCGTCGGAGATCATCATCAGGATTTTGCGCGACTCCGTCCGCGCCAGCAGCCGCTTGTGCGCCCAGTCGAGCGCTTCGCCGTCGATGTTCTCCTTCAGCAGTCCCTCGCGCATCATCAGGCCGAGGTTCTTGCGCGCGCGCCGCCACGGCGCGTCGGCCGACTTGTAGATGATGTGGCGGAGATCGTTGAGGCGGCCGGGATTGGCCGGCTTGTTCGCGGCGAGCCACGCCTCGCGCGACTGCCCGCCCTTCCAGGCGCGCGTGGTGAAGCCGAGGATCTCCACCTTGACGCCGCAGCGCTCGAGCGTGCGGGCGAGGATGTCGGCGCAGGTGGCGGCGACGGTGATCGGCCGGCCGCGCATGGAGCCGGAATTGTCCAGGAGCAGCGTCACCACGGTGTCGCGGAAATCGGTGTCGCGCTCGCGCTTGAAGGAGAGCGGCTGGAAGGGGTCGATGACGACGCGCGAGAGCCGCGCGGGGTCGAGCATGCCCTCCTCGAGGTCGAACTCCCAGGCGCGGTTCTGCTTGGCGAGCAACCGCCGCTGCAGGCGGTTGGCGAGGCGGGCGACGACGCCCTGCAGGTGCTGCAACTGCTTGTCGAGATAGGAGCGCAGCCGGGCGAGCTCTTCGGGGTCGCAGAGGTCCTCGGCGCCGACGACCTCGTCGAAGCGGGTCGTGTAGGCGCGATAGGCGGGGCCGCGCGGCTCGTTCCTGCCGCCCTCGCGCGGGCGCCAGGGCTCGGCGGCGTCCTGCGCGTCGGCGGAATCGAAATCCTCCAGCCGGTCGGACGAGGGCGCTTCCTCGGTCTCGGTCGTCTGCTCGGACACGTCGTCGGCGGCGAGCTTCGCGTCCTCCGGCGTGCTGCCTTCCTCGGCGTCCTGTCCCTCGGCGGCGTTCTCGTCGCTCGCCTGATCCTGATTCTGCTCGTCCTCGTCCTCGCTGCTGTCCTCCTCGCGGTCGGAGGCCTGCTCGTCGCCCATGTCGAGAGAGGTCAGGAGTTCGTGCAGGGCTTCCGCGAAACCGCGCTGGTCGTCGATCTCCTCGGTGAGGCGATTGAGCTCGCGGTTGGAGCGGCTCTCCACATAGTCGCGCCACAGATCGACCAGCTTGCGCGCGGCGGGCGGCGGCTCCATGCCGGTGAGGCGCTCGCGCACCATCATGGCGAGCGCGTCCTCGAGCGGCGCGTCGGCGCGCTCGCTGACGTCGGCGAAGTTCTTGTGGAAGCGGTCTTCCAGCATGGCCGTAAGGTTATCGGCAACGCCGTCCATGCGGCGGGCGCCGATCGCCTCGACGCGCGCCTGCTCGACCGCCTCGAACACGGCGCGGCCCTGGCCGCTTTGCGGCAGCATGCGCTTGTGGATCGCGGGATTGTGGACGGCGAGGCGGAGCGCCATGGAGTCCGCATGGCCGCGCAGGATGGCGGCGTCCTGCTTGGTCATGCGCCGCGGCGGCTCGGGCAGCCGCGCGCGCTCGCCGGTGAGCGCCGGCTTTTCCGCCGCAAAGGAGACGTCGAGATCCGGACGGCCGGCGATCGCGCGGATGCAGCCGGCCACCGCCCGCTTGAACGGCTCGGCGGGCGGTTCGGATGTCTTGCCCTTGCCGGTGTTCGGGATCGACATTGCTCAGGACATGGCTCAGGACAGCGCGACGTTCACCGTTGATTCCGGCAGCTCGCGGCCGAAGGCGCGCTGATAGAACTCGGCCACCAGCGGACGCTCGAGCTCGTCGCACTTGTTCATGAAGGTGACGCGGAAGGCGAAGCCGATGTCCTGGAAGATTTCGGCATTGTCGGCCCAGGTGATCACCGTGCGCGGGCTCATGACGGTCGAGAGATCGCCGTTCACGAAGGCCGAGCGCGTGAGGTCGGCGACGCGCACCATCTTCGACACGGTCTCGCGTCCCTCCGTCGTGCGGTACTTCGGCGACTTGGCCAGCACGATGTCCACTTCCTTGTCGTGCGGCAGATAGTTGAGCGTCGTCACGATCGACCAGCGGTCCATCTGCCCCTGATTGATCTGCTGGGTGCCGTGATAGAGGCCGGTGGTGTCGCCGAGGCCAACGGTGTTCGCGGTCGCAAACAGGCGGAACGCCGGATGCGGGCGGATCACGCGGTTCTGGTCCAAGAGGGTGAGCTTGCCGGAGATTTCCAGCACACGCTGGATCACGAACATCACGTCCGGGCGGCCGGCGTCATACTCGTCGAAGCAGAGCGCGATGTTGCGCTGGAGCGCCCACGGCAGGATGCCGTCGCGGAATTCGGTGACCTGCATGCCTTCCTTGAGGACGATCGCGTCCTTGCCGACGAGGTCGATACGGCTGATGTGGCTGTCGAGGTTGACGCGCACGCACGGCCAGTTGAGGCGGGCGGCCACCTGCTCGACGTGGGTCGACTTGCCGGTGCCGTGATAGCCGGCGATCAGCACGCGGCGGTTGTGCGCGAAGCCGGCGAGGATCGCCAGCGTCGTGTCGTGGTCGAACACGTAATCCGGATCGAGGTCGGGGACATGCTCTTCGGACTGCGAATAGGCCGGAACTTCCATGTCGATATCGAGGCCAAAGACCTGCCGCACCGACACCTTCATGTCAGGCAGGCCGGGGATTTGCTGCGTCGCTTCAGTCATTGTTTCTCCGTGGCCTCGCAACGGCCGCGAGACCTGATTCGTACAGGCAGGCTAATTCGGGGTGGCCGGATTGGATATAGGATGCAAGCTAGCAGAATCACCGGCCGCCGCGGAAGGCTACACCTAACCGACTGACAAACCAGCGAGAATTCTCTTTGCGGCCGGCCGGGATTTCAGCAGAAGCCGGCGGCCTTCAGGTAGTTGTAGGCCTGAATCACCGCGCGCAGCCGGTCCTCGTAAGAGCGGTCGCCGCCGTGGCTGTCGGGGTGGTGGCGCTTCACCTGCTCCTTGAATTTGGCCTTGATCTCGGCGGCCGTGGCGTCGATCTCGAGGCCGAGCGTCTCGAACGCCTTGCGCTCGGCATTGCGGACCTGGCGGCCCTCGGGGATCTCCCGCCGGGCCTGGGCGCCGCGGTCGGCGGCGTCGAAGAAGCCGAACGGATCGTGCCAGCTGAATCCCTGGTCCGCGCCCGTAGCGGAAGCTCCTTCCGCCCCGCTACGGCGGGCGCCGTTCATGCCCATGCGCCAGGTCGGCCGGTGACCGGTGACCGCATCCTTCTGGTAGGCGGCGACGGCGTCGTCGTTCAGGCCGGCAAAATAATTGTAATTCGCATTGTAGGCGCGCACGTGATCGAGGCAGTAGTGCCAATACTCGCCCTCATGCCCGCGGCCTTTGGGAGCCCGATGGGTTCCCGGCCGGTCGCAGCCCGCCCAGTCGCATTCGCGCACGGCGCGCGCGGACACGTCCTCCTCGCGGGGGCGGCGCACCCGGATGCGGTCGAACAGGGGGGAGTCGAACTTCATCTTGCAATTATGAGCACGAGTTTGCGGCAGGACAAGGAACCACGCCTTGCATAGCAGATGCAGGTTGTCCGTCTGTTGACGCGAGCCCCGATGGCGTGCAAAGCGCCGTCTTAATATGGATACGACCGATCGAATCCGAAACGCTCTTGCCGGCGCGCTGCATCCGGCGCGGCTCGAGGTCCTCGACGAGAGCGGAAAGCATGTCGGGCATGCCGGGGCGATTCCCGGCAAGACGACGCACATCCGCATCATCGTCGAGAGCGAGGCATTCCGCGGCAAGAGCCGGATCGACCGCCACCGCATGGTGAACGATCTCCTGAAAGGGGAGATCGCCGACGGCCTGCATGCGCTGGCGATCGAGGCCCACGCGCCGGGCGAATGATCAGGTGCCGCGGGGCAGCGAGGCCGGTTCCTTGCGCTGGAGCGGCGTCACGCGCAGCGTCGTGATGCGGTTGCGGTTCTTGCGCAGCACCTGGAAGCGATAGCCGTGGAAGGTGAAGGTCTGGCCCACTTCCGGGATCAGGCGTGCTTCGTGGATCACCAGTCCGGCGACGGTGGTGGCTTCCTCGTCGGGCAGGTTCCAGTCCAGCGCCCGGTTAAGGTCGCGGATCGGCACCGAGCCGTCGACGGTGACGGAGCCGTCGGGCTGCGGGCGCACGCCCGACACCGAGATGTCGTGCTCGTCGGCGATGTCGCCGACGATCTCCTCCAGAATGTCCTCCAGCGTGACGAGCCCCATCACCTCGCCGTACTCGTCGACGACGAGCGCGAAGTGGGTCTTGCGGCGGAGGAACGCGCGGAGCTGATCGGGCAGCGGCCGGCTTTCCGGCACGAACCACGGCTTGAGCGCGAGCGAGCCGATGTCGATCTGCGTGACATCGCCGCCGACGGCGGCGAGCGCGCGCAGGAGATTCTTCACGTGCAGGACGCCGACGATGTTCTCCGGCGTGCCGCGCCAGAGCGGCAGGCGTGTATAGGGCGCGGCGAGCACGTCGGCGACGATCTTCTCCGGCGGGTCGTCGGCATCGATCGCCACCATGCGGGTGCGATGGATCATGACGTCGGAGACCTCGAGCTCCTGCAGGTCGAGGAGCCCGCCCAGCATGTCGCGGTCGGATTTCACCACGCTGCCCTCGCGGTGCAGGAGATCGACCGCGCCGCGCAGCTCCTCGTGGCTATTGGTGAGCGGATCCTTCTCCTTCGGCCTGAAGCCGGCGAGGGCGAGCAGACGGAGGACGGCGCCTTCGACCGCGGGTGTCACCGGGCCGAACAGCGCGACGACGGCGGCCACGGTCCTCGCCGTCAGCAGCGCCACGCGTTCGGGTTGATAGGAGACGACGGTCTTGGGCAGGACGCGCACGAACAGGAGGACCAGCACGGTCATCGCCAGCGTCACATAGACGAAGCCGACGGCGCCGAACCATGACAGGAAAACGACGGCGAGTAGCGCGCAGGCGCCGACGATCGCGAGATTGCGCGCGATGAAGACCGACTGGGTCAGGCGCTCGCGCGATTGCAGCAGCCGGTCGATCAGCGCCGCACGCGGGTCGTCTGCCGCCGGGCGCGAGCGCGCGGCGAGGGTGATCGCCGCCTCGCCGGCGGACAGGACGAACGTCAGGGCCATGCAGGCGGCGACAAAGACGAGCGAGACGATTTCGGGCGTGGTCATGGCCGTGGGGCGGATGTCAATCCCGCAACGCCTCGTTCAGCAGTGTGCGGACGGGCTCGGGGTCGACGCCGGATTCGACGAAGGCTTTGCCGATTCCGCGGCTCAGGATGAAGGTAAGTTGGCCGCGGCGAACCTTCTTGTCCTGCGCCATGCGCGACAGCAGAGCGTCGGCGCCGGGGAGTCCGCCCGGCACTTCGGCGAGCCGTGTCGGCAACCCGGCGGCCCGCAGGTGGGCGGATGTGCGCTCTCCGTCGGCCGCCGCGCAATGGCCGAGCTTCGCGGACAGACGGAACGCGAGCACCATGCCGAGTGCGACCGCCTCGCCATGCAGCAGCAGGCCGGAGAAGCCGGTCGCCGCTTCCAGCGCGTGGCCGAAGGTGTGGCCGAAATTCAGCAGCGCGCGGTCGCCGGTCTCGCGCTCGTCGCGGGCGACGATCGCGGCCTTGTGGCGGCAGCTTGCGGCGATCGCCTCGGCGCGGGCGGCGCCGCCGGAAAACACCTCGCCGCGCTTGCGTTCGAGCCATTCGAAGAACGGGGCGTCGACGATCAGCCCGTACTTGACCACCTCGGCGTAACCGGCGCGGAACTCGCGCGCCGGCAACGTGTCGAGCAGGTCGATATCGGCGAGGACGAGGGCGGGTTGGTGGAAGGCGCCGACGAGGTTCTTGCCGTGGCGCGTATTGATGCCGGTCTTGCCGCCGACGGAGCTGTCGACCTGGGCGAGCAGCGTGGTCGGGATCTGCACGAAGTCGGTGCCGCGACGGCTGATCGCAGCGGCGAAACCGGCGAGGTCGCCGACCACCCCGCCGCCGAGCGCGATGACGAGATCGCCGCGCTCGATCCGGGCGGCGAGGATCGCGTCGACGACCTTTTCGAGGGCGGCGAAGCTCTTCGAGTTCTCTCCCGGCGCCACGACGATGCGGCTTGCGCGGATCGACGCCGCGGCCAGCGCGCGTTCGAGACGGGCGAGATGCAGCGCGCCGACCGTCTCGTCGGTGACGATGGCGACGGCCGCGCCCGGCCGCAGCCGGGCGATGCGGCTGCCCGCCTCATCGAGCAGTCCCGTGCCGATGACGATCTCGTAGCTGCGCTCGGCGAGCGAGACGGGAACGACGATCGGCGCGATGCCGGAGACGGCTTTCTCGGAAACGGAGCTCATCGTGCGGCCTCCGGGCCGTGTGCGGTTTCGGCGCGGCTTGCGAGCCAGCGTTCCAGCGCCGCGATGATCGAATCGACCACGGCCTCGTGCGGGCCTTCGCGGGACGTGATGACGATGTCGGCGCCCGCATAGAGCGGCTCGCGCTGGGAAAGCAATGTCTTCAAGGTCTCCTCCGGGTCCTTGCCCTGCAGCAGCGGGCGGTCGCTCTTGCGGCGGACGCGCCGCATCAGCACCGGGATTTCCGCCCTGAGCCAGACCGACACCGCGCGCTCGCCGATGAGCGCGCGCGTGCCGTCGTTCAGGAGCGCGCCGCCGCCGGTTGCGATGACGGAGGGACCTTCCTCCAGGAGGCGCGCGATCACGCGCGCCTCGCCGGCACGGAAATAGGCTTCGCCGTGCTGGGCGAACATTTCGGGGATCGACATGCCGGCGGCAAGTTCGATCTCGGCGTCGGCATCGACGAACGGCAAGCCAAGCCGCGGGGCGAGCCGGCGGCCGATCGAGCTCTTGCCGGAGCCGGGCATGCCGATCAGCGCGATCGAGCGCTTGCCGAGGCGCGCGCGCAACTCGGCCGCGTTCGGCGCCTGCTGCTCAGCGGTGACGGTCTTGCCCATGCGTTTCCAGCGGTTGCGGATTGCGGCGGACCCTACATGATCCGCGTGCGGGGAGCGATTCCCGCCCTGTCCGACGGTGAACGGCGGGTTTGGCGGTCCCGGCGGATGCTGCGTCCCGCTTGCCATCGAGGCCCAATGGGCTAATCGAACGGACGGAGCGGGGCCGAATCGGCGCGCGGACATGCCGAGTCTGATCAGATTCCTGGCGGTGGTGGCGATTCTCGCCGGGCTCGTCTATGCGGGCCTGTGGTCGCTCGCCAATCTCGTGGAGCCGCAGCCGCGCGAGATGACCGTCACCATCCCGCAGGACAGGATCGGGCGGTGAGCGCGGGCAAGCACAGGCGCGCGAAGGCCGGCGATCTCGTCGCGCTGTTTCTCGACATGATGGCGACCGAGCGCGGCGCGAGCCGCAACACGCTCGAAGCCTATCGCCGCGATCTCGACGACTACGCCGACCATCTCGGCGGCAAGAAGCGGGATATCGGCAAGGCGAACACGGAGGACATCCGCGGCTATCTCGCCGCGCTGTCGCGGCGGCATCTGGCGGCGACCTCCGTCGCGCGGCGGCTGTCGGCGATCCGGCAACTGCACCGGTTCCTCTATGTCGAGGGCAAGCGCAAGGACGATCCCGCCGCGGTGCTGGAAGGACCGCGGCGCGGGCGCGCGCTGCCCAAGGTGCTCTCCGTCGACGAGGTCACGCGGCTGCTGGCGACGGCGCATGCAGAATCGGAGAAGGCGGCGAAAGGCGAGCGCGTGCGCGCCGCGCGCATGGTGTGCCTGCTGGAAGTGCTCTACGCCACCGGCCTGCGCGTGTCGGAACTGATCGCGCTGCCGGCGACCGCCGCACGCGCCGACGGCGGCGTCATCACCGTGCGCGGCAAGGGCGGCAAGGAGCGGCTGGTGCCGCTGGGCGAAGCGGCGTGCAAGGCCATGCGATCCTACCTCTCGATCCGCAAGGAAGCCGGCGGCGAAGGATCGCGCTGGTTGTTCCCCTCGTTCGGCGAGAGCGGGCACATGACGCGGCAGCACGCCGCAAGGGAATTGAAGGCACTCGCCGGGCGGGCGGGGATCGAGCCGCGCAAGATCAGCCCGCACGTGCTGCGGCATGCCTTCGCGAGCCATCTCCTCGCCAATGGCGCGGATCTGCGCATCGTGCAGGCGCTGCTCGGGCATGCCGACGTGTCGACCACGCAAATCTATACCCACGTGCTGGACGAGCGGCTGAAGAGCATGGTGCGGGACCTGCACCCGTTAGCAGACGATTGAAGAATCCATGCGATTTTCGGCCTTCTCTTGACTCACCCGGACCCGGGAGGCAGCTTCGCGCGCCCGCGGGTTGCCCCGCCTCATTGGTTTGAATGCGCACCTATCTCGATTTCGAAAAGCCGGTCGCCGAGCTCGAAGCCAAGCTCGAAGAATTGCGCGCGCTCGCGGCGAGCGGCGAGGCGGTGGCAATCGGCGACGAGGTCGCGCGGCTCGAAGCCAAGGCGTCGCAGGCGCTGCGCGACATCTACGACAACCTCACGCCGTGGCAGAAGACGCAGGTGGCGCGGCATCCGCAGCGGCCGCATTTCTCCGACTACGTGAACCAGCTGATCACGGACTTCACGCCGCTCGCGGGCGACCGCAAGTTCGGCGAGGACGAAGCGCTGCTCGGCGGCTTCGGCCGCTTCCGCGGCGAGAGCGTGTGCGTGATCGGACACGAAAAGGGTTCTACCACCGAGGCGCGCATCAAGCACAATTTCGGCATGGCGCGGCCGGAGGGATACCGCAAGGCGGTGCGGCTGATGGAACTCGCCGACCGCTTCGACGTCCCGGTCATTTCTCTTGTGGATACCGCTGGCGCCTATCCGGGGATCGATGCCGAGGCGCGCGGGCAGGCGGAGGCGATCGCGCGCTCGACGGAGGCGTGCCTCAATCTCGGCGTGCCGAACGTTGCGGTCATCATCGGCGAGGGCGGCTCGGGCGGCGCGATCGCGATCGCCACGGCGAACAACGTGATCATGCTCGAGCACGCGATCTACAGCGTGATCTCGCCGGAAGGCGCGGCCTCGATCCTGTGGCGGGACACGACCAAGGCGCAGGAAGCCGCCACCAACATGAAGATCACCGCCCGCGATCTCGAGCAGTTCGGGGTCGTCGACGAGGTGGTGCCGGAGCCCCCGGGCGGCGCCCACCGGCAGCCCGAAGCCACGATTGCAGCGGTGGGGGACGCCGTGGCCGCCGCGCTACAGGGGCTCAGGGATCTGCCCCGGGACGAGATCCGGACGCGCCGGCAACAAAAATTCCTCGCAATTGGCCGGAATCTTTAAGATCGCGAGGCGCCTCAGGCGGGGGATTCGGGGGGTAAACCCGTATCAATTAAGGCATTTCCGGCCGGTGGCTTGCGGTAACCACTCGTCAAGGGTAACGGTTTAGCCAATGCGGGTGACCCATTTGTACGGTCTCAGGGGTGCAGTGTTGAGCCGTCGTACCTTCGTCAAAGCGCGTGGCGCTGCCATCGCCGCCGCCTGCGCGGTGGGCTTGTCCGCATGCATGGTGGGCGGCGATTCGGGGCCCACCTCGGTCAGCTTCGGTCCCAAGCATCTGCAGCCGCTGTCCCCGCAGACGATGGCGCTCATCGAGCAGAAGGGGATGGACAAGAACTCGCCCATCCTGTTGCGGATCTTCAAGGAAGAGTCGGAGCTCGAGATCTGGAAGAAGAACCGGGAGGGCAAGTACGCGCTCCTGAAGGCGTTCCCGATCTGCCGCTGGTCGGGCGAGCTCGGCCCGAAAGTCCAGACCGGCGACCGGCAGGCGCCGGAAGGCTTCTACTTCATCACGCCCGAGCTGATGAACCCGCGCTCGAGCTACTACCTCTCGTTCAATCTCGGCTACCCGAACGAATTCGACCGCGCGCACGGCCGCACCGGCGCGCACCTGATGGTGCATGGCGACTGCTCGTCGGCGGGCTGCTACGCGATGACCGACGAGCAGATCAAAGAGATCTTCGCGCTCGCCCGCGAGTCGTTCGACGGCGGCCAGCTTGCGTTCCAGGTGCAGGCGTTCCCCTTCCGCATGACCGCGAAGAATCTCGCCCGGCATCGCAAGAATCCGAATCTCGCCTTCTGGCGCATGCTGAAGGAAGGCAGCGATCATTTCGAGCTCACCAAGCAGGAGCCGAAGATCGACATCTGCGAGAAGCGCTACATCTTCAACGCGCATCTGCTCGATCCGTCGCAGTTGTTCGACGCGAAGGGCAAGTGCCCCGAATATGAAATCCCGCAAGAGATCGCGGTTGCCGCGCGTTCGAAGCGGAATGCGGATGAGAGCGAAATGGCGCTGCTTGCCAATCTGCTGCCGCCGGCGCCGATCAGGACCGGCCGCGACGGCGGCGGAAATCCCGCGTTCGCGGCCCGCGTTCCCGGCGACGATAACCTGACGACCGCGAGCACGCCGAACGGGGAAGCCGGAGCGGCCAGCAGCGCTGCTCGCGCTTCCGCAAGCACGCCGGTTCCGCAAGCCAACCCGCGCCGGGGCGGCGAGACAAAGGCGTCCGCCTATGCGAGCAGCAACGGCTCGCGCGCGCGCACGCAGGAAGCCGGCGATCGCGGCGCGGATGAACCGGAGCAATCTGCGCAACCGGCGCAGCAACAGGCTCCTGCGGCGCTGCCGGGTGCGGCGCCGATCCGCGCGGCGGGCGGCGGATTTTCTTTCCAGCAGTGATCTAGGCTGATTCATGCCGCCGCGCTCACCGCGCGGCGCAATTGCTTTCGGTTACGCGAAGCGGCCGTGGCAGTGTTTGTATTTCTTGCCGGAGCCGCAGGGGCAGGGCTCGTTGCGGCCGACCTTGCCCCAGCTCGAAGGATCGTCGGCCTTGCGCTCCGCCGCCGGGGTGCGCGCGCCGGCTGCCGCGGACGCCGTCGCCAGCGCCATCTCGTCCTCGCCGGTCGACGGATCGATGTGGTGCGCTTCCATCGGCGGCAGTTCCTGCATGGTCGGCGGCGAGGCGACGATCTCGATCCGCATCAGCTGCGCGGTCACGCCCTCGCGCAGGCGGTTGAGCAGGGTGTCGAACAGCTGGAAGGCTTCGGACTTGTATTCGTTGAGCGGGTCGCGCTGGGCGTAGCCGCGGAAGCCGATCACCTGGCGCAGGTGGTCGAGCATGACGAGATGCTCGCGCCACAGGTGATCGAGCGTCTGCAGGAGAACCGATTTCTCCACATAGCGCATGATGTCGGCGCTGTATTTGGCGACCTTTGCCGCCATCACCTCGTCGGCTGCGCGCGTGATGCGCTCGCGCACCTCCTCGTCGGCGATTCCTTCTTCCTTGGCCCACTCGTCCACCGGCAGCTCGAGGCCGAGCACGCCCTTGACCGCGTCCTTCAGGGCGGCCGTATCCCACTGCTCGGGATAGGCGTTCTCCGGGATGTGGCGCGCGACGAGTTCGGCGATCACGGAATGGCGCATGTCGGCGACGGTCTCGGAGACGTCCTCGTCGCGCATGAGCTCGATGCGCTGCTCGAAGATGACCTTGCGCTGGTCGTTCATCACGTCGTCGAACTTCAGGAGGTTCTTGCGGATGTCGAAGTTGCGCGCCTCGACCTTCCGCTGCGCCTTTTCCAGCGCCTTGTTGATCCAGGGATGGACGATCGCCTCGTTCTCCTCGAGCCCGAGCTTGGTCAGCATGTTGCCGAGCTGGTCGGAGCCGAAGATGCGCATGAGGTCGTCTTCCAGGGACAGGAAGAACCTCGACGTGCCGGGGTCGCCCTGGCGGCCGGAGCGGCCGCGCAACTGGTTGTCGATACGGCGCGCCTCGTGGCGCTCGGTGCCGAGAACGAAGAGGCCGCCGGCCGCGAGCGCCTTTTCCTTCAGGCGCGCGACTTCCTCGCGGATCTTTTTCTCCTTGGCGTCGCGTTCGGAGCCCGGCTCGATGTCGCCGATTTCCTGCTGGATGCGCATGTCGGCGTTGCCGCCGAGCTGGATGTCGGTGCCGCGGCCGGCCATGTTGGTGGCGATGGTGACGGCGCCGGGCACGCCGGCCTGCGAGATGATGTAGGCCTCCTGCTCGTGGTAGCGGGCGTTCAGGACTGCGAAGACCTTGGCCTTCTTCGCGCCCTCGTCGCCGCTGTAGAGCTTGGCGAACGCGTTCGTGTCGGAGAAGTCGTGCTGCTCCCAGCCCTCCTTGCGGAGCAGCTCGGCGAGCATTTCCGACTTCTCGATCGAGGTGGTGCCGACGAGCACCGGCTGGCCGCGCTCCTTGCAATCCTTGATCAGCGCGATGATCGCCCGGTACTTCTCGTCCGCCGAGCGATAGACCTCGTCGTCCTGGTCGTCGCGGATCATCGGCCGGTTGGTCGGGATCTCGAGCACTTCCAGCTTGTAGATGTCGGCGAACTCGTCGGCCTCGGTGGAGGCGGTGCCGGTCATGCCGGCGAGCTTCTTGTACAGGCGGAAATAGTTCTGGAAGGTGATGGAGGCGAGCGTCTGGTTCTCCGGCTGGATCTGCACGTGCTCTTTCGCTTCGAGCGCTTGGTGCAGTCCTTCCGAGTAGCGGCGGCCGGGCATCATGCGGCCGGTGAACTCGTCGATGATGACGACTTCGCCGTTCTTGACGATGTAATCCTTGTCGCGCTGGAACATCTTGTGCGCGCGCAGCGCCTGATTGACGTGATGCACGACCGAGACGTTCTCGATGTCGTAGAGCGACTCGCCCTTCAGCAGTCCCTCTTCGCCGAGTTTCTCCTCGAGAAACTCCATGCCGCTTTCGGTGAGCGTTACCGTTCGCACCTTCTCATCGAGTTCGTAATGCGACTTGTCGAGCTTGGGAATGAAGGTGTCGATCGTGTTGTAGAAATCGGAGCGGTCGTCGAGCGGACCGGAAATGATGAGCGGCGTGCGCGCTTCGTCGACTAGGATGCTGTCGACCTCGTCGACGATCGCGTAAGCATGCTCGCGCTGCACCATCTGCGGCAGCTCGTATTTCATGTTGTCGCGCAGATAGTCGAAGCCGAGCTCGTTGTTGGTGCCGTAGGTGACGTCGCAGGCATAGGCCGCCTTGCGCTGTTCGTCGTCGAGGCCGTGCACGATGATGCCGACGGTGAGGCCGAGGAACTTGTAGATGCGGCCCATCCATTCGGCGTCGCGGCTGGCGAGGTAGTCGTTCACGGTGACGACGTGCACGCCCTTGCCGGTCAATGAATTGAGATAGACGGGCAGCGTCGCGACGAGGGTCTTGCCTTCGCCGGTCTTCATTTCGGCGATGGCGCCGTCGTGCAGCACCATGCCGCCGATCAATTGCACGTCGAAGTGGCGCTGGCCGAGCACGCGCTTGGCCGCCTCGCGGACGGTGGCGAAGGCGGGCACCAGAAGGTCGTCGAGTGGGGCGCCGCCGGCGACCTGCTTGCGGAATTCCTCGGTGCGGGCGCGCAAGGCATCGTCGGACAGCGCCTGGATCTCCGGCTCGAGCGTGTTGATGGCGGCGACCTTCGAATCGTAGGTGCGCAGGCGGCGATCGTTGGCCGAACCGAATATCTTGCGCGCAAGCGAGCCGATCATTGCGGGGTCTTTCCTTCTCGCCCGACGGAGCCGGCGCGGGGTTCTGATGCGTCAATCCTCGGGGCGGAAGCCCGATGGAGGCGAGAGACTGCGGCACAAATGCGATGGTCGTTCATCAAGCCGCGCTGTCACGTGAATTTGCGTCTGACGGGACGGAGGGATGGGGGAGAGATATGAACGGGTCCAAGCCTTGTCAATCAGCCGTTCCCGACGCTTCCTCGGCATTCGTAAACATGCCGCACGGGCCCTGGCCTTGCTTCGCGGTCGGGCTTGCGCCACCTTTCGCCGCGGCTGCGCGGGGGCGCAACCCCCACCGAGGAATCCCATGAATTTCCCTGCATTTCCGGTTGCCCTTGCGCTCGCAATGGGAATCGCCGTCGGCGGCATGGTCTCCGCATATGCGCAAGGCGCCGCCGATCCGGTCGTGGCGCGCGTTAACGGTGCCGAAATCCGCCAAAGCGACCTGGAACTTGCGGAAGCCGACATCGGTTCCAGCCTGCCGCCGAGCGCGCCGGAAGCACGGCGCGAGGCCCTGCTGACTTATCTCATCGACATCGCCATCATCGCCAAGGCCGCCGAGGACCAGAAGCTCACGCAGGCGCCCGGCTTCGAACGGCGGGCTGCCTTCGCGCGCCAGAAGGTGCTGATGGAGTCGCTGCTCGAACAGGAGACCCGGAAGGCGGTCACCGAGCCGGCCATGCGCCAGCTCTATGACGACTCGGTGAAAGCGAACAAGCCGCAAGCCGAAGTGCGGGCGCGGCACATTCTCGTCGAGAGCGAGGATCAGGCGAAGGAGGTCGTCCGCAAACTGAAAGCGGGCGGCGACTTCGCGGCACTGGCGAAATCCGAATCGAAGGACCCCGGCTCGGCTGACGGCGGCGATCTCGGCTACTTCACCAAGGATCAGATGGTGGCCGAGTTTGCCGATGCGGCGTTCAAGCTTGAGAAGGATGCGATCTCCGATCCCGTGAAGACGCAGTTCGGCTGGCACGTCATCAAGGTGGAAGACAAGCGCGAGAAGGCGGTGCCGCCGTTCGAGCAGGTGAAGAACGAGATCGCGACCTATCTCACGCGCAAAGCGCAGGCCGAGCTCGTCGGCAAGCTGCGGGACGAGGCAAAGATCGAGCGGCTGACGCAGAAGCCCGACGCGCCGGCGGAGCCACAGAAAAAGAACTAAAGCATACGCATGGGGACTGGGAAAATTTCGCCGCTGGCGCCGGCCACGATCGCGGAGCTTCCGCCGGTCGAGGGCGTGCGTCTCTCCGCCGCTTCGGCCGGCGTGCGTTATGCCGGGCGCACGGACGTGCTGCTTGCCGTACTCGACAAGGGCACGACGGTCGCCGGCACGCTCACTCGCTCGAAATGTCCTTCTGCGCCTATCGAATGGTGCAAGGCGAAGCTTGGCGCGGGCAAGGCGCGCGCGCTCGTCGCGAATGCCGGTAATGCCAATGCGTTCACGGGCGAGAAGGGAATCGCGGCGGTCAAGCGGACGGCGGAGCTCGCGGCCGAAGCGGTCGGCTGCAAGCCGGGAGAGGTGTTCATCGCCTCGACCGGCGTGATCGGCGAGCCGCTTGACGCGGAGGTGATCGGCCGCGTGCTGCGGGGTGCCACGCTCGCGGCGAGGCCGGAGAACTGGAAGGCGGCGGCGCGGGCGATCATGACGACCGACACCTTCCCGAAGGTCGCGACCGCCACGGCCAAGCTCGGCAAGACCGAAGTGCGCGTCAACGGCATCGCCAAGGGCTCGGGCATGATCGCGCCCGACATGGCGACGATGCTCGCCTTCGTCTTCACCGATGCGCCGGTTGCGGCACCCGTGCTGCGCGCGCTGGTCAGGCAGGAAGTGGTCGACACGTTCAATGCGGTGACGGTCGACGGCGACACCTCGACCTCGGACACGCTCCTCGTGTTTGCGACGGGCGCGGCGGCCGCGCGCGGCGCGCCCAGGATCAAGGGAACGGGCGACAAGAACGCCGAGGAGTTCCGCCGCGCACTGCATGCGGTGCTCGCCGATCTTTCCGAGCAGATCGCACGCGACGGCGAAGGCGCGCGCAAGCTCGTGCGCATCACGGTGAAGGGCGCGGTGTCGAAGCCGTCGGCGCGCAAGATCGCGCTGTCGATCGCCAATTCGCCGCTGGTGAAGACCGCGATCGCCGGCGAGGACGCCAATTGGGGACGCGTCGTCATGGCGGTCGGCAAGGCGGGCGAGCGCGCGGACCGCGACCGGCTGTCGATCTATTTCGGCGACATCCGGGTGGCCGCCGGCGGGGCGCGCGATCCGAGTTATGATGAAAAAAAGGTTTCCGCCTACATGAAGCGAGACGTGATCGATCTCACCGTCGATCTGCGCCTTGGCCGCGGCACGGACCGCGTTTTGACCTGCGATCTCACCAAGGAATACGTCGAGATCAACGGCGATTACCGGACCTGAACGCCATGCCCGATGCGGGAAAAACCGGGGTTTCCGCTAGGGCCCCGTTAACGGCCGGTAATTACCGTCAGCGTCGAGTTCGCGCGTGAGGCTCGTTCTCGTCGCCGCCTGCGCGCTCGTCGATGTCGACGGACGAGTGCTGATCACTCGCCGGCCGCAAGGCAAGACAATGGCGGGCCTGTGGGAGTTTCCCGGCGGCAAGGTCGAGCCCGGCGAGCTCCCGGAGCAAACACTGATCCGGGAACTGAAGGAGGAGCTTGGGATCGACGTCAGCGAAGCGTGCCTCGCGCCGTTCACTTTCGCGAGCCATCGCTATTCGGATTTTCACCTTCTGATGCCGCTGTGGATCTGCCGGCGCTGGGAGGGGATCGTCGCGGCGATGGAAGGCCAGGAGCTCGCCTGGGTGCGGCCGCAGCGGTTGAAGGACTATCCGATGCCGCCCGCCGACGTTCCGTTGATCCCGCATCTGGTCGAGTTGCTTGTCGTGCCGGACAAAACCGGCGGCAGAAACGGCGAAGGAAACGGGCGATGATGCGATTGCAGCTGCGTCTTGCAAAGGGCCTTGACGATTTCTTCGCCGACGAAACGGCGGCGACGGCGATCGAGTACGCGCTCATCGCGTCGATCGTGTCGATCGCGATCCTCAGCTCCGTCACCACGATCGGTTCGACGCTGCGCGACGTGTTTTTCAACGGGATTAATGACGGCTTTGCATCCGTAAACGGCGATTGATGCGCGGCTAGTCCTGGCGGCGCGAGCCGGCCTTCTCGCCCGCCGGCAGCTCTTTCGTGCCGAGCGCGTCGGCGAGTCGCATCCTTGCAGATCCCGGACGCAGCGGCTGCTGCTGGGTTGCGGCCGGCGCCCAAGCGGAAATCGACAGCAAATCGAAGGTCGCGCGCAGCCGACCGTCGGGATCGGCGAAGCGTTCCGCGTAGATCGCGGCGGCGCGGCCGAGGGTCTCGCGGCGCAGCGGCGTCTTGCGGCGCTCGACGAGCGCGTTGGTCGCGCCCATCGCGCGCAGGTCGCGCAACAGCGCATCCATTCCGGAATAGCGGACCGTCAGGCGGTCGACGTCGGTGACCGGCAGCGCAAAGCCGGCGCGCTGCAGGAGCGAGCCGAGCGCGCGCACTTCGACGAATGGCGCCACGCGCGGCGACGCGCCACCCTCGAGCTCGGCTTCGGCGGCGGCGAAGGACTGGCGCAGTTCGGTCAGCGTCTCGCCGCCGGCCAGCACCGCAAGGAGGAGGCCATCGGGACGCAGCGCGCGCCGGATCTGGACCAGCGCGCCGGGAAGATCGTTCACCCAGTGCAGCGCAAGCGCCGATACGACAAGATCGAAGGCGCCGTCGGCAAACGGCAGCGCCTCTTCGTCGGCCGCGACGCGCGGGCCGAGCGCGAGATCGCGCATCGCCGCCAGCGGTTCGCACGCGATCAGGCGCTCTACGCGCGCGGAGGCGGCGAGCACGCGGCGCAGCGCCTCGCCCGGCGTGCCGACATCGAGGCCAAGCTCGAACGTGCGCGTGACGGTCTGCAGCCGCTCCGTCAGGTCCTCGGCGGCGCGCTGCAGCAGGAAGTTCTGCTCGCGGGCCTCCGCGGCGCGGTGCGCGTGCGTGCGCAGGAGCGCGCGGTCGAACAGGCGTGGCGATCCGTTCATCACAAGGGCCGTCTGCGGGACGTGGCATTGCCGGCGTTTGGGCGCTAGCTTTGGCACATGGCGGAGGCCGGGGCCATTCCATTTCATGCAGCAGCCGCGCAACTCGCGCGAACGGCGGCACAGACGGTCGTCGATCTCGTGCTGCCGTCGACCTGCCTTGCCTGCAAGAAGCCGGTGGGCGCGGCCGGCGGCCTCTGCCCGGCGTGCTGGACGAACATCGGCTTCATCGAGCGGCCCTATTGCGAGCGGCTCGGGGTTCCGTTTCCGAACGATGGCGGCGGCGTGCTGCTGTCGCCGGCCGCGCTCGCCGATCCGCCGGCCTATGACCGGGCGCGGGCGGCCGCCCGCTTCGGCGACGTCGCGCGCGACCTCGTGCATCTTCTGAAATACGGCGATCGCCTGGATCTTGCGCGGCCGCTCGGCCGGTGGATGGCGCGCGCCGGCGCCGAGCTGCTCGCGGACGCGGATGCGCTGGTGCCGGTGCCGCTGCACTGGACGCGGTTGTGGCGGCGGCGCTTCAACCAGTCGGCGATGCTGGCGCGGGCCATATCGGCGCAGGGCGGCGTGCCGGTTGCCGATCACATTCTCGCGCGCAAGCGGGCGACGCCGCCGCAGGTCGGATTGGGCAGGCCGGAGCGGGCGCGCAACGTGCAGGGCGCATTCGTCGTGCCCAAGGAAGCGCGGATCGACGTGAAGGGCAGGAAACTGATCGTTATCGACGACGTCCTGACGTCGGGCGCGACTGCGGACGCCTGCGCGCGCGTGCTGCGGCGGGCCGGCGCAAGCCGTGTCGACGTGCTCGTCTTCGCCCGCGTTGTAGGCTACGAATAAAGAACCATATGTTACCCTGCCTGCACGACAGGAGGATTGCTTGACCGAGCTCAGAACGTTTCGTGCCGCGCTCGTGCAGATGCGCACGGGGCGCGACGTGGCCGCCAATATCGATGCGGCGGCGAAGCTCATCCGCGAGGCCAAGGCCGGCGGCGCCGAATACGTGCAGACGCCGGAACAGACCTCGCTGATGGAACTCGATCGCGCGTCGCTGTTTGCGCATATCGTCGAGGAGGAGCGCGACCCGGCGCTTGCCGCGTTCCGCGAGCTTGCGCGGGAGCTGAAGGTCCATCTGCATGTCGGTTCGCTGGCGGTGAAGGCGTCGCCGGACAAGGCGGCGAACCGTACCTTCTTTCTCGATCCGAACGGCGAGATCATCGCCCGATACGACAAGATCCACATGTTCGACGTCAATCTTGCGAACGGCGAGAGCTATCGCGAGTCGAACACCTACCGGCCCGGCGAGACGGCGGTGGTCGTCGCGCTGCCGTTCTGCCGGATCGGGCTTTCGATCTGCTACGACGTGCGCTTTCCGGCGCTCTACCGCGCGCTTGCCGAGGCGGGCGCGGAGGTCATCACCGTGCCGGCGGCCTTCACCAAGCAGACCGGCGAGGCGCATTGGCATCTGCTGCTGCGGGCGCGTGCCGTGGAGACCGGATGTTTCGTGCTGGCGGCGGCGCAGGGCGGCCGCCACGAAAACGGCCGCGATACCTACGGGCACAGCCTGGTCATCGACCCGTGGGGGCGCGTGATTGCCGAGGCGGGCATCGACCCGGGCGTGATCTTCGCCGACATCGATCTTGCGGAGGTGGCGGAGGCGCGCCGCAAGATTCCGGCGCTCGAGCACGGACGCCGTTTCGAAATCAAGGCGCCGCCGCATGACGGCGCCAAGCTGCATCTCGTGGACAAGGCATCGTGATCCGCTACGCGCTCATTTGCGAAGCCGGCCACGGCTTCGAGAGCTGGTTCCGCGCGTCGGAGGACTACGACCGGCAGCGGAAACGCAAGCTCGTCGAGTGCCCGGTGTGCGGATCGGACTCCGTGGAAAAGCAGATCATGCGGCCGTCGGTGGCGCGGACCGACAAGGAATGGGCGAGGGTGGCGCCTGCGGCGACCGCACCCGCGCCGGTGGCGGTGATGTCGCCGCAGGAGCAGGAATTGCGCGCCAAGCTCAAGGAACTGCGCGAGCACGTGACCAGGAACGCGGACTATGTCGGCGACCAGTTCCCCGATCTCGCGCGGAAGATGCACTATGACGAGATCGAGCACCGTTCGATCTACGGCGAGGCGAAACCCGACGACGTGAAGTCGCTGATCGACGAAGGCGTCGAGGTGCACCCATTGCCGGTGCTGCCGGAAGACCGCAACTAATCTGGATTCCAAAAGCGGACGGGCGACGCAGTGGCGCGTCGCCCGTTCGCATTTTTGAGTTCCGGCTCAACCTGCAGCGTATTTGGTTGCGGGCGTCGGCCGGCGCGACAGGTTGCCGAGCAGCACGACGGCGACCGCCATGATCGTTCCCGCCAATGTGGACTGCCAAGAGGGGAAGCCGATGAGCAGCGCGCCGATGAACAACGTCACCCGCGCCCATATCCGCAACAGGCCGAAACGCCAGAGCCGGCCTTCGGATGCTGCGGCGATCAGCATGATCGCGACCACGTTGATCGGCAGCCAGATCGCCGTGTCGAGCAAGGAGCCCTGCAGGATCATCGCCGGCTGGAACAGGAAGAAGACCGGGATGAAGTAGAGGACGATGCCGAGGCGGCAGGCGTGCCAGCTCGTGAGCATCGGGTCAGAATCGCTGATGCGCGAGGCGATAAACGCGGCAAGCGCCACCGGCGGCGTGATCGCGGCGAGCATCGAGTAATAGGCGATGAACAGGTGGATCGCGAGCGTGTTGAAGCCGCCGATCTGCTCGAGCGCGGGCGCGAGCGTCAGCGCCAGCATCAGGTAGGCGGCGACGATCATGCCGAGCATGCCGAACAGGAGGCAGATGCCGACGCCGATGAGCAGGACGAGCGCGACGTTCTCGCCGCCGATGTTGACGAGTTCGGAGGCGATGTTGGGCGCGACGCCGGTCGCCATCAGGCCGCCGAGAATGAAGCTCGTCGGCAGGAGAAGCGCCAACGTCTGGCTCAGGAGCTTGCTGACCTCAAACAGGATCTCGGGAATCTTCCCGATGCGCAGCCGCAGGCTCTTCTTCAGGAACGTCAGCGCAAGCAGGAGCGCGCACGCATAAAAGGGCGTAAGCCGCTCCCAGCGCATGAAGACGAGGCCCCAGACCAGGAAGATGAGCACGGCGAGGAAAGGCCAGCCATCCCGAATTGCTTCCTTCACGGTCGGCAGTTCGGATCGCGGAAGGCCGGCGAGGCCCGCTTTGGCCGAGTAGGCGTCGACGTGGCAATAGAGGCCAAAATAGTAAAGGATGCTTGGTATCGCCGCGGCGACGACGATCACGCCATACTCGGTGTTGGTGAAGTCGGCCATGATGAAGGCGACGGCGCCCATCACGGGCGGCATCAGCATGCCGCCGGTGGAGGCGCAGGCTTCCAGCGCGCCGGCGTAGTGATTGGGAAAGCCCGCGCGCCGCATCATTGGAATAGTGACGGCGCCGGTGCTGACGACGTTGGCGAAGATGCTGCCGCTCAGGCTGCCGAAAAAGCCGCTCGACAGGACGGCCACCTTGGCCGGGCCGCCGCGGGCAGTGCCCATCATGGCCATTGCAAGCTTCAGGAAGAAGTTCGAGGCGCCCGTAGGCCCCAGCAACGCGGCGAGGATCAGGTAGCCGATCAGCGTTTCGCCGACGACGCGCGTCACGACACCGAGCAATGCGTCGCTCGAATAGACATTGAAGGCGGTCGTCCGCGCGAACGACATCGGCGGACCCCATAGCACGCCGGGCAGGTACTCCGCGTACATGGGGTAGAGCGCAAAGATGAGGACGATGATGAGGAAGATCAGGCCGCCGGTGCGGCGTGCTGCTTCCATGACCAGGAGAAAGACCAGGATGGCGACTGCGAGCTGCCATTCGTTCGCTGGGATCCATGTCTGAAATGCGAGCTCGCGGCTCATGTACGTCAGGAAAAGGAACACGCCCAACGTGAGGAGCGCGGGAACGTAGCTGAGCCAGCCGACCTTCCTTTCCCGCTTGTGCGCCGGCGTGATCAGGAACACGACCGGCAGATACATCACGAATAGGAGGAAGTAGTAGGTGAGGTCGAGGATCGGATAGAGGGTGAAGATATAGACAACCGACAGGGCGACACCCGCCGCCGAGGTCGCGAGGATGTAGAGTCGGATCGACAGGTGCATGCTGAGGAAGCGATCCAGCGTGCGATCGGCAAACGCTTCCGGGACCTTGGCCTGAATATCCTCTCCGATTTTATCTTCGATGCTCGCCATCTTTGCCCCCATTTCAACCGGCGCTGCACGGGCAACCGCCGCGCAACACGAGGAATCGATCTCTTCTTCTCAAATTCCGGCCGTGCACGTCTGCGTGGGCCAAAAGAGCTGACGGCGGCGCGAATTCCGCGCCGCCGCTCGCTTCGACTTACTTGATGGCAAGGACCTGGAGGCCGAACGGCTCTTCCATGCCGTTCTTCTTCCGGAATTCCGCCCAGAGCGCGAGCCACTCCTTGTTGCCCGGCGCCGTGGAGATGCCTTTTTCGGTCGCAGCTTCGAGCGCTTCCTTGTAGACGGCGACGCGCTTCTTCGCCAATTCGACGAGCTTGTCCTGCCGTGCCTGATACGCCGGCTTCCAGAGCTTCTTCTCCTGCAGGTAGCGGATCGTGCCTTCGTGCAGCGGTTCGAGTGCGCCGGCCTCGAGATATTCGACTAGGCTCGCGATCGACATCATGTGCGCGTGGGTGAACTTGTCTTTGAATTTGTCGTGATTCTCGTCCATCCACTTCGCGAGCTGATAGACGAACTCGGGGTCTTCGCTGGCGAGCACGTGGTTCGATTGATAGGCGTGATCCATCTGCACACCGATCGCAGACTTCACGCCGGAATTCGTCTTCCTCAGGATGTAGCCCGGCTGGAACTTGCGGTAGCGGTCATAGGCTTCCGGGTTCTTGTCGCGCGGGGGAATCTCGAGCCAGCGGATGCCGTTCGGTCCCGCTTCGGCCTGGTAGCTCGGTCCGGAAATCGGCGAGGTGAAGGTCACGTCCGCACGGCCTTCGGCCACGACGCTCGTGTTGGCGCCGTAGCTGCCGACTTCAATCAACTGGACGTCCGAACGCTTGAGGCCGCGATAGGCGAGCAAAGCGTCGATACCGGCGACGAGGAACGACGACGTGGGGGCAAGCGCGACCTTCGTGCCCGGTTTGATGTCGTCGATCGTCTTGATCGGGGAATCGCCGCTGACCATGTAGCCCCAGCCGGTGACGAGATTCATATTGATGACGCGGGTGTCGGAAGGCCCGCCGATGCGGGTGGCATAGCCCTCGATTGCGTCGAGCTGATCGAAATAGTCGGACGGCTGATAGAGCGAGAGACGGCCTTCGCCCGAGTTCAGCCATTCGGTGCGCGCGTAACCGTTGGGAGCCGGGAGAACGCGGGCGCGAGAGCCGGTCGCCCTGCTGAGTTCCGGCGTCCAGGCGAGTGCAAGCGAATGGTTCGCCGTGCCGACGGCCGGCGTAATCACATTGAAGAACTTCGGCCACTCAAAGCCCTTCTTCTGTGCGCTTGTCTGCTGTCCGCTGCCGATCAATGCAACGCCTGCGATCGCCAGCACGCCGGCGGCCGCTCCAAAGGTAATGCCTGCTTTTCGCAAGTTCATGCGTCCCTCCCTGAAAAAATTCTTGACCGAGAGCACCTCTGCCTGAGGGCCTCGTTGACGAAAGGCTAATTGTCGATGTCTGCCGTGTAAACCGGATTATCGTTGCGCGATGCAACTTCATGCGCACGGCATCGCCTCCAGATCGGAAAAAATCAGAGCGGAGTGTGGAAATAGTTGCGGGTGAGGGCGCCGGGCGCGCCGTTCTAGCCGTGCGCCCAAATCAGGAGCGCGATCCCGGCGACCGTGCAGACGATGCCGATGGCTTCGCGCGTTGTGGTGCGCTCATCGAACAATCGCCGGGCAACAACCTGAGCGAATAGCACCTCCACGAGCGCGAGCGTGCGCACGCTCGCTGCGGTGGCGAGCGCGAAGGCCAGGAACCAGAACTGCGAGGCAAGCGCCCCGAGAAAGCCGGCGGCCAGCGATGGGCGCCAGGCGCGCACGATGTCGATCAGGACCTTGCGCTTGCGGACCGCGAGATAGAGCGACAGCAGCGATGCCTGCAGCGCGAGGCCGATGGCGAGCGTGAAGGTCGCCGCCATCAGGTAGCTCGGCGTGCCGAGGCTGAGAATGGCGCCGCGATAGCCGACCGCCGACAGTGCAAACAGGGCGCCCGCCCCGATGCCGAGAAGCATCGGGCGGTTGCCGCTTGCGGCCGTTGTGCCGGGCCGCAGCGACATCAGCAGCACACCGGCGGTGGCGATCAGAATTGCCGCGGCAATGGGGATCGTGATGTGGTCGCCGAGGAAGACGAGGCCGAACAGCGCGACCTGCACGGGCTCGGTCTTGATGTAGGCGACCGCGACGACGAACGACCGCTCGTTCATGGCGGCGAGCATGAGGGCCGTCGCGAAAATCTGCGCGAGCGTGCCGAGCAGTATCCAGGGCACGAACGCGGGGGAAAGCGCGGGCAGGGGAACGCTGTTTGTCTCGGTCACGATCAGCAAGAAGACGACCGCGAACGGAAAGCCGAACAGGAAGCGGGTGTGCGTCGCGCCGACGGTGCCGAGCGTCGCCGTCAGCTCGCGTTGGGTCGCGTTGCGGAGCGTCTGGGCGAGCGCGGCGGCAACGGTGAACACCGCCCACAGCCAGTTTTCGTCAAACATTGTTTGCATGACGCCGAATAGGTCGCGGCTCAAGCGTTCCTCATGCCAGCACGATGCGCTTCTCGGCCGCCATCATGTAGTTCACGTCCATGTCGTCGGAACGGCGCCACTCGCCGGAAGGCGGGTGATAGACGATGCCGTCCTCGTCGACGACGGAGAGGCCGGCGGCCTTGAAGGAATCTTCCATTTCGTCCGGCGTCACGAACCTGTCCCAGCTGTGGGTGCCGACGGGCAGCCAGCGCAGCACATATTCCGCGCCGACGATCGCGAGCGCGAAGCTCTTGAGCGTGCGGTTGATGGTGGTAACGAACATGAGGCCGCCGGGCGCCACGCATTCCGCGCAGCGCTCCACGAAGAGGTCGAGGTCGGCGACGTGCTCGACGACCTCGGAAGCGACGACGATGTCGAACCGCTCACCGGCCGCCGCGATCTCCTCGATCGTCGCGGTGCGATAGTCGATGGCGAGGCCGCCCTTCTCGGCGTGGAGGCGGGCGGCGGCGACATTCTCCTCGGCCGGATCGATGCCGGTGACGCGGGCGCCGAGGCGCGCAAGCGGTTCAGCCAGCACGCCGCCGCCGCAGCCGACATCGAGAATGCGCAGGTCGGCGAGGCAGTCGAGCGCCTTCGGATCGCGGCCATGAAGTATGCAGGCGCGGTCGCGGATGAAGGCGATCCGCACCGGATTGAGCTTGTGCAGCGGCTGCATTTTGCCGCGGGGATCCCACCACTCGTCGGCCATGGCCGCGAAGCGGGCGACTTCTCCGGCATCGACGGTGCCGTCCGGCCTTCGTCCGGCATTAGCCATTTGCGGTCCCTTTGGCTGCGGCGCCGTTGCGGCCCGCTTTGAGCAATTGTATCAATGCGCGCCATTCCAACCGGCGAAAAAATCGCCGCAACCCTCCCTAGCACGAGGAAGTGCCGCCGCCATGGCTCGGCTCGTCATGAAGTTCGGGGGCACTTCGGTCGCCGACCTTGCCCGCATCCGCAACGTGGCGCGCCACGTGGAGCGGGAGGTCAAGGCCGGCCACGAGGTGGCTGTCGTAGTCTCGGCCATGGCCGGCAAGACCAACGAGCTGGTCGGCTGGTGCCGGGAAGCCGCCCCCCTGCACGATGCCCGCGAATATGACGCGGTGGTCGCCTCCGGCGAGCAGATCACCGCGGGGCTGCTGGCGATCGTGCTGCAGGACATGGGAATTGCGGCGCGCTCCTGGCAGGGCTGGCAATTGCCGATCCTCACCAGCGACGCGCACGGCTCCGCCCGCATCCTCGAGGCCAACGGGGCGGAGCTGATCAAGCGGTTCAAGGAGCTCGGGCAGGTCGCGGTGATCGCCGGGTTCCAGGGAATCCATAAGGAAAGCGGGCGGGTCACAACGCTCGGGCGCGGCGGCTCCGACACGAGCGCGGTGGCGCTGGCGGCGGCGATCCATGCCGACCGCTGCGACATCTATACCGACGTCGACGGCGTCTATACGACCGATCCAAACGTCGCCGACAAGGCACGGAGGCTCGACAAGGTCGCCTACGAGGAAATGCTGGAAATGGCCTCGCTCGGCGCCAAGGTCCTGCAGGTGCGCTCGGTTGAGCTTGCCATGCAGAAGCGGGTGCGCGTGTTCGTCCGCTCCAGCTTCGAGAAGCCCGAAGACATCGATCCGCACGGCACGCCGCCGGGCACGCTGATTTGCGATGAGGAGGAGATCGTGGAAAGCCAAGTCGTCACCGGCATCGCCTTCTCCAAGGACGAAGCGCAGCTTTCGATCCGGCGGGTGGCGGACAAGCCGGGGGTGGCGGCCGCCCTGTTCGGGCCGCTCGCGGATGCGAACATCAATGTCGATATGATCGTGCAGAATATCTCCGCGGACGGCCGGACGGACATCACCTTCACCGTCCCGGTGGCGGACTACGAGCGGGCGCGGCAGGTGCTGACCAAGGTGAAGAACGAAGTGGGTTTCTCCGCAGTCGAGGGGGCGACCGACGTGGTCAAGGTGTCGATTATAGGGGTCGGCATGCGCAGCCACGCGGGCGTTGCAGCAACGGCGTTCAAGGCGCTGGCCGAGCGGGGCATCAATATCCGGGCTATTTCCACCTCGGAGATCAAGATTTCGGTGCTGATTGACGCGGCCTTTACCGAGCTTGCGGTACGGACTTTGCATTCAGTATATGGACTCGACCGGCAGTAGCGGGTCTGCAAGCCGCCTGCCGGCGGGCATCGTGCGGGCTTATTTCGGTGGCTTACGTGATTCGCGGCTCGACGATCGGAACATCGGCTATCGAGCACCGTCTCTAGCCAGAGCGCGGGCTCGGCTCCCGCGCGGGTCTCTCGCGGTATCGGTCGGGCGGCGCGGCGCCCGGTAAGGATCAAGGCCCATGCGTGGCGCGCTGGGCGGTCCGCGCGTACTGCTTCGCCGGCTTCGCGAGGTCATGGCGGAGCCGGTCAGCGCGCAGGAACGCCTCGACAAGATCGTGGTGATGATCGCCGCCAATATGGTGGCGGAAGTCTGCTCGGTCTATGTGCTGCGGGTCGACGGCAGCCTCGAGCTCTACGCCACCGAGGGTCTTTCGCGGGAAGCGGTTCACCAGACCGTGCTCGGCGCCGGCGAAGGTCTCGTCGGCCTCGTCGCCACCGAGGCGCAGGCGCTGAACCTCCCCGACGCGCAAGCGCACCCGGCGTTCTCCTACAAGCCGGAGACCGGCGAAGAAATCTATCACTCGTTCCTCGGCGTGCCGGTCCTGCGGGCGGGCAATACGCTCGGCGTGCTCGTGGTGCAGAACCGCGCGCACCGCACCTACAGCGAGGAAGAGGTCGAGGCGCTGCAGACGACGGCGATGGTGCTCGCCGAGATGATCGCGTCCGGCGAGCTGGAGGCGCTGGCGCGGCCCGGCGCGGAGCCGGCGGTGCGGCGCGCGGTGCAGGTCAAGGGGCTCGCGCTCGCCGAAGGCATCGGGCTCGGGCGCGTGGTGCTGCACGAGCCGCGCGTCTATGTGAAGAATTTCATCGCCGACGACATCCAGAACGAATTGAAGCGGCTCGACCAGGCGATCGATACGCTGCGCGCCTCGATCGACGTGATGCTGGAAGAAGAAGGCATGGCGCGCGCCGGCGAGCATCGCGACGTGCTGGAAGCCTACCGCATGTTCGCGCACGACCGCGGCTGGCTGCACAAGCTGCGCGAGGCGGTGATGACAGGCCTCACGGCGGAGGCGGCGGCGGAGCGCGTGCAGTCCGACACCCGCGCGCGCATGATGCGGCAGACGGACCCGTACCTGCGCGAGCGGCTGCACGACCTCGAGGATCTCACGAACCGGCTGTTGCGCGAATTGCTCGGCTACGATCAGGCGCCGCGGCGCGACGAGACGCCGGAGAATGCCGTGATCGTCGCCCGCAACATGAGCCCGGCGGCGCTGCTCGATTTCGACCGGTCGCGGCTGCGCGGCCTTGTGCTTGAGGAAGGTGCGGCAACGAGCCATGTGGCGATCGTCGCGCGCGCACTCGGGATCGCGACTGTCGGGCAGGTGGAGAACGCGGCGAGTCTCGCCGATTCGGGCGACGCGATCATCGTCGATGGCGACACCGGCGAAGTGCATATCCGGCCGCCGGCGGGGATCGAAGCCTCCTATATCGAAAAGGTGCGGCTGCGCGCGCGCAAGCAGGCGCAATACGCGGCGCTGCGCGACATGCCGGCGGTCAGCAAGGACGGGCAGGCCGTGCAATTGCTGATCAACGCGGGCCTGCTCGTCGATCTGCCGCACCTGAAGGAGACCGGCGCGGACGGGATCGGCCTCTTCCGCACCGAACTGCAGTTCATGGTGGCGGCGACCTTGCCGCGCACGGGCGAGCAGTTGCGGCTCTACCGCTCGGTGCTCGACGCCGCCGACGGCAGACCCGTCACCTTCCGCACGCTCGATATTGGCGGCGACAAGGTGCTTCCCTATATGCGTGCCCTGGAAGAGGAGAATCCGGCGCTCGGCTGGCGGGCGATCCGCGTGAGCCTCGACCGCCCGGCGCTCCTGCGCATCCAGTTGCGCGCGCTCCTGCACGCGGCGGCGGGCCGCGAGTTGCGGCTGATGTTCCCGATGGTCTCGGAGGTCGGCGAGTTCGACCGCGCCCGCAAGGTGGTCGAGCGGGAGCTCACGCACCTGCGCCGCCACGGCCATCGCCTGCCGGACCGGGTGCATATCGGCGCGATGGTGGAGGTGCCGGCGCTCCTGTTCATGCTCGACGAGATCCTCGAACGGGCGGATTTCCTGTCGGTGGGGTCGAACGATCTGGTGCAGTTCCTGTTCGCCGCCGACCGCGGCAATGTGCGGGTGGCGGGCCGCTTCGACGCGCTGTCGGCGCCGATCCTGCGCGCCCTGAAGGCGGTCGCCGATGCGGGCAAGCGCCACAGCAAGCCGGTGACGCTCTGCGGCGAGCTGGCGTCGCGGCCGCTCGAGGCGATGGCGCTCTTGGCGCTCGGTTATCGCATGCTGTCGGTGTCGGCGCCTGCGATCGGCCCGATCAAGGCGATGCTGATACAGCTCGATATCGGCGCGGCCGAGAAATTGCTGCTGCCGCTGCTGTCGGAGCGGGCGGGGGACGTGCCGATCCGCGAGCGGCTGGAGGCGTTTGCCGCAAAGTGCGGCGTTCCCGTTTGAGTCCGAATGATGCTGCCTGTTGCCCGTCTTGACGCGCTGGTCGACCGCCTTGCCATGGTGGAAGCGGAGCTTGCCTCCGGTCCCGACCGTGCGACCTTCGTGCGCCTGTCGCGGGAACATGCCGACTTGCAGCCGGTTGTCGACATCGTGAAGGCGTTCCGCAAAACGCAGGACGACCTCGCGGGCGTCAAGGCGCTGATCGAGGATTCCACGATGGACGCGGACATGGCCCGCATCGCGCTGGAGGAGAAGAAGGAACTGGAGGAGCGTCTGCAGAAGCTCGAGGGCGAGCTTCGCATCGCGTTGTTGCCGAAGGACGCCGCGGACGAGCGCGACGTGATCCTGGAAGTGCGCGCGGGCACGGGCGGCGACGAGGCAGCGCTCTTTGCGGGCGATCTCTTCCGCATGTACGAGCGCTATGCGGCGCTGCAGGGCTGGAAGGTCGAGCTGATCTCCGCAAACGAAGGCGCTGTCGGCGGCTACAAGGAAGTGATCGCCGCGATCCGCGGGCGCGGCGTCTATGCCAGGCTGAAGTTCGAATCCGGCGTGCATCGCGTGCAGCGCGTGCCGGACACCGAGGCGTCGGGCCGCATCCACACCTCGGCGGCGACGGTCGCCGTGCTGCCGGAGGCGGAGAGCGTCGACGTCGAGATCAACGACGCGGATCTCCGGATCGACGTGTTCCGCGCTTCCGGCGCGGGCGGACAGCACGTCAACAAGACCGAATCCGCGGTGCGGATCACGCACATGCCGAGCGGCATCGTGGTGGCCGTGCAGGACGAGCGCTCGCAGCACCGCAACAAGGATCGCGCGATGGAGCTGCTGCGCACGAAACTCTACGACATGGAGCGGCAGAAGCTGGACTCGGCGCGCGCGGCGGAACGCAAGGGCATGGTCGGCTCGGGCGACCGCTCGCAGCGCATCCGCACCTATAATTTCCCGCAGGGACGGGTTACGGACCACCGCATCAACCTGACGCTGCACAAGCTTGATCAGGTGCTGGAGGGCGCGGGGCTCGGCGAGATCATCGATGCGCTGGTGGCGCATCATCAGGCCGGGCTGCTGGCGGCGCAGAACGACGGGTGAGCGCGATGAAGCGAGCGGTCGTGAGGCCCGCCAGCGCAACGATTCCGTCGTTGCGGCGGAGCGCCATTGAGACGCTGCGCAGCGCCGGAATCGAGAACGCCGAACTCGATGCGCGCGTGCTGCTTGCGCACGTGCTCGGGAAGGACGCGGCTGAATTGATGGCGTCGGATGAGCTTGTCGCGGCGGAGGCCGAAGCCCGCTACGCGGATGCAATCGGGCGGCGGGTTGCGGGCGAGCCGGTCGCGCGGATTGTCGGCGTGAAGGAATTCTGGAGCAGGCCGTTCGCCGTATCGCCGGACGTGCTGGTGCCGCGGCCGGGGACGGAGACGGTCGTCGAAGCGGCGCTCGCCGCGAAGCCGGAACGGGATGCGCCGTTGCGCGTTCTTGATCTCGGCATCGGTTCCGGCGCGATCCTCGGTGCGATTCTGTCGGAACGCCCGCACGCAACCGGCGTCGGCGTCGACCGCAGCCTCGGCGCGCTGAAGATCGCACGCGCGAATCTCGACGCGATCGGCGTCGGCGAACGGGCGCAACTGGTTTGCGGGAATTGGGGCGACACGCTGTCGTCGCAATTTGATCTGGTTGTCGCGAATCCGCCGTATATCCCGACGCGCGCCATCGGGGAGCTTCCCGTCGAGGTGCGCGGATTCGACCCGGCGGCGGCGCTCGACGGCGGAGCCGATGGGCTCGCCGCGTATCGCATGATCGTGGCCGCGCTTCCCGGGCTTCTGGCGCCGCGCGGGGTGGCCGTTCTCGAACTGGGCGCAGGGCAGGAAGAGGTGGTTGCGGAATTGGCCCGGCGTACCCAACTGAACGTTAACGACACGGCACGCCGCGACCTTGCGGGGGTGCCCCGGGCGCTGGTACTAACGCCCCATGAGCCCAAAAAAACGCTTGGACAGGAGCGCGAAGCGCACTAGTGTCCTTGCGGGATTCGATCCGGGGCGCGTACTGCCGTAAGGTGGAAACGCGATATGGCCGCAGGGGCGGCCCGGCTGGCAGGCCACTGCAGGCGCCGCCAGCGGCGAAAACCGGATCGCAACGCTTCATCGATTTTCGCGTGCGGATGATCCGCAGCGCGAAGGCAAGGGGCAGAGTATCCGCGTAGGACGCGGAGTGGTCTCCAGATTCGCAGATATATGCACATAGCCGCGTCATGCGCGCGGCATAGAGAGCGCAGCCGAAGGGCCGCGAGGTCTATCTGTGTGTTTGCCGCCCGATCATTGGCGCGGGCGTCATCTTCAGTGAGCCAATGGGCGGCGCTGCCGCGTTGAGAAGAGAGAAGCAGTGCAATGAGAAATGGACAAAGCAATAAGCGTATGCGCGGACGAAATCGCCGCGGACACAATCCGCTGACGCGCGTGTACGAATCGAACGGCCCGGACGTGAAGATCCGGGGTACGGCGCACCACATTGCGGAGAAGTATTTGCAGCTCGCGCGCGACGCGCAGTCGTCCGGCGATCCGGTGGCGGCGGAAGGCTACCTGCAGCACGCGGAGCACTATTTCCGATTGATTATGGCGGCGCAGGCGCAGATCGCGCAGCAGAATCCGCACCACCAGCAGCAGCCCTATCAGCGGCCCGACATGGACAACCGCGACGAGTTCGATGACGAGGGCGAAGACGTTGGCGCGAGTGAGCAGCCGAGCGTGCCGGGTTTCCCGGGCGCGCAGCCGCAGCAGATGCAGCGGCCGCAGCAACAGCCGCATCAGCAGAATCAGCCGCAGCCGAATTTCCAAGGCTATCAGCAGCGGCGCGAGCCGGAGGAATCGCACGACGCCGGCCTGCCGGCTTTCATCACGGGCGGCGGTGCGCCGCAGCCGCAGATGAACGGCGCCGATCACGAGCAGGGCGATCGCGGCGAGCGTGGCGACCGCAACGACCGGTTCGGACGCCGTCGTCGGCGTTTTCGTCCGCGCGGTCCGCAGGACTTCGAGCAGGGCGCGCATGGCGACAATGCGCCGGCGGCTGCGCAGCCCGCGGGCGATGTCACGTCGAAAGCGGGTGAATAAGCTTCAACGCGAGAGGGTGACCGGGTTGCCTTCGGCGATGTTGCCGGGGGTGAGTACTTCGGCATAGATGCCGCAGTCGTCCTCGCCGGTCAGGCGATAGAGCGCGTCGGGCACGTCGATGTCGCGTTCGGCGGTGTTCGGATCGACCTCGGTCGCGGCGCAGCGCTGGATCGGCTTGATCACGCGGAGCCGCACGGCGCCGATTTCCAGCGTGCGGTCGACGAGCGCGGCTTCGCTCCAGGCGGGCCAGCCCTCGAGGTAGATATTTCCGCGGAAGCGCAATGGATGGACCGGGCGCTTGACCGAGTCTCCCAGCGCCGCGACGCTGTCGAGATTGATGATCGAGACGACCTTCTTCGCGACGTCCGAAAAACTGTGACCCGGTGCTTCGAGCAGGCGGATTTTTCCGCGCGCCTCGCTCCCCATGAACTCCTGAAAGAATTGTTCGACCGCGGTGCGGCCCGATGCGTCGTTCAGGCGGGCCTGCACGAGCGTCTCGCCATTCTTCGCGATGGCGAAGGTGCCGGTGGCGTCGTCGTAGTGCGTGTGCAGCGATGCGATCCGCGCATTCTTCATCAGGCAGAGAAACTTGATCTTGGGCTGCCACGCCGGGGCGGTGGGATCGAAGCCCGACGGGCCGTTTTCCAGCGCGAAGGCTCGGTCCATCGGAAAGGTGCCGCCAGGCGTAAGGCTCACCTTGTCGAGCCGTTCGCCGGACAGACCCTTGACCGGGTAACGATAGAGCGAGGCGATGCGGGCGGGACCGGCTTCGGCGGGCATGCGGGTTTCTTAACGATCTCCGGCCGAAGGTCCAGCGAGCCGTCAATTCGGTAGATTCCCCGGGGGCGATCCCCCTTCCCGAACGGCAGGGGCATCCCCATTTCAACGCTGTTCGGATGTTCCCGTCGTGCCTTCGGGGCGGCCGGAACAGGCTGAGGAGAGGGCGATGAATTTCGAGAAATATACCGAGCGCGCGCGCGGTTTCGTGCAGTCGGCGCAGTCGCTGGCCTTGCGCGAAGGCCATCAGCAATTCGCGACCGAGCATCTTCTGAAAGTTTTATTGGACGACCCCGAGGGGCTCGCTGCCGGCCTGATCGACCGGTCGGGCGGCAATTCGCGCGAGGCGCTACGGGCAACCGAAGAGGCGCTCCGCAGAATCCCCAAGGTCGAAGGCGGCGGCGCGGGGCAGCTTTATCTTTCCCCGGCCGTTGCGCGCGTGTTCGACACCGCGGAGAAGGCCGCGCAGAAAGCCGGCGATTCCTACGTCACCGTCGAGCGCCTGTTGATCGCGCTGGCGATCGAGAAGGAGAGCGAGGCGGGCAAGGTGCTTGCACGCGCCGGCGTCACGCCGCAGAAGCTGAACGCGGCGGTCGAGGATTTGCGCAAGGGGCGCACCGCGGATTCGGCCTCGGCGGAGAGCGCCTATGACGCGTTGAAGCGCTATGCGCGCGATCTCACGGAAGCCGCGCGCACGGGCAAGCTCGATCCGGTGATCGGCCGCGACGAGGAAATCCGCCGCACCATCCAGGTGCTGTCGCGGCGCACGAAGAACAATCCGGTGCTGATCGGCGAGCCGGGCGTCGGCAAGACGGCGATCGTCGAAGGCTTGGCGCTCCGCATCGTCAATGGCGACGTGCCGGAGAGCCTGAAGGACAAGAAGTTGCTCGCGCTCGACATGGGCGCCTTGATCGCCGGCGCGAAATACCGCGGCGAGTTCGAGGAGCGGCTGAAGTCCGTGCTCTCGGAGATCACGGCGGCCGAAGGCAAGATCATCCTGTTCATTGACGAGATGCACACGCTCGTCGGCGCCGGCAAGGCGGACGGAGCGATGGATGCCTCGAACTTGCTCAAGCCTGCGCTCGCGCGCGGCGAGCTGCATTGCGTCGGCGCGACCACGCTCGACGAATACCGCAAGCACGTGGAAAAGGACGCGGCACTCGCGCGGCGTTTCCAGCCGGTGTTCGTCGGCGAGCCGACGGTCGAGGACACGATCTCGATCCTGCGCGGCCTGAAGGAAAAATATGAATTGCATCACGGCGTGCGGATCGCCGACTCGGCGCTTGTGTCGGCGGCCACGCTTTCGAACCGCTACATCACCGACCGCTTCCTGCCCGACAAGGCGATCGACCTCGTGGACGAGGCGTCCGCGCGGCTGCGCATGCAGGTGGATTCCAAGCCGGAAGAGCTCGACGAGATCGACCGGCGGCTGATGCAGCTCAAGATCGAGCAGGAGGCGCTGAAGAAGGAGACCGACACGGGCTCCAAGGAGCGCCTCAAGCGGATCGGCAAGGAGATCGCCTCGCTGGAGGAACAGTCGGTGGCGCTGACACAGCGCTGGCAGTCGGAGAAGGCCAAGCTCGGCGACGCGCAGAAGCTCAAGGCCGAGCTCGAGCAGGCTCGCAACGAGCTCGGGCAGGCGCAGCGGCGCGGCGAATATCAGCGCGCCGGCGAGCTCTCCTACGGCATCATTCCGGATCTGGAAAAGAAGCTGAAGGCGATCGAGGAAAAGGGTTCCGACGCGATGGTGGAGGAGGCGGTGACGCCGAACCACATCGCGCAGGTCGTCTCGCGCTGGACCGGCGTGCCGGTCGACAGGATGCTCGAAGGCGAAAAGGAGAAGCTCCTTCGCATGGAGGAAGCGATCGCCAAGCGCGTGGTCGGCCAGGATGAGGCGGTGAAGGCGGTCTCGACCGCGGTGCGCCGCGCGCGCGCCGGTTTGCAGGACCCGAACCGGCCGATCGGCTCGTTCATGTTCCTCGGGCCGACCGGCGTCGGCAAGACCGAGCTCACCAAGGCGCTCGCGGCGTTCCTGTTCGACGACGAGACGGCGCTCATTCGCATCGACATGTCGGAGTACATGGAGAAGCATTCGGTTGCGCGGCTGATCGGCGCGCCGCCGGGCTATGTCGGCTATGACGAGGGCGGCGCGCTCACCGAAGCCGTGCGGCGGCGGCCTTATCAGGTGATCCTGTTCGACGAGATCGAAAAGGCACACCCGGACGTCTTCAATGTGCTCCTGCAGGTGCTCGACGACGGGCGGCTCACGGACGGGCAGGGGCGGACGGTCGACTTCCGCAACACGCTCATTGTCATGACCTCGAACCTCGGCGCCGAATTCCTCGTCGCGCTCGGCGAGGACCAGGACGTGGACGCCGTGCGCGACCAGGTGATGGCGGTCGTGCGGGCAAACTTCCGGCCGGAATTCCTCAACCGGGTCGACGAGATCATCCTGTTCCACCGGCTCAAGCGCGAGCAGATGGGTGCGATCGTCGACATCCAGATGGCCCGGCTGCAGAAGCTCCTGGAGGAGCGCAAGGTCGAGATCGACCTCGCGCCGGAGGCGCGCGCCTGGCTCGCCGACAAGGGTTACGACCCGGCGTTCGGCGCGCGGCCCTTGAAGCGCGTGATCCAGAAGCAGGTGCAGGATCCGCTCGCGGAGAAGATCCTTGCCGGCGATATCAAGGACGGCGACAAGGTGCGCATCAGCGTCGCCGGCGACGGCCTGAAGTTCGAGGTGAAGGGCAAGACGGCAAAGGCGGCGTAAGGGACAGCCCCGCCTCATGGTTCGAGACACGCCGCCAAGCAAGTCGGGCTTGCCCGCCTTGCTATCTAAAATCCGATCTCGGGCAAGCCCGAGATCGGCAGCGCTCCTCACCATGAGGCGGGGAAGAGAAAAGCACCCTCATGCTTAGGAGCCCGCCGTAGGCGGGCGTCTCGAAGCATAAGGGTGCTTCTCACAGAATCTTCAGTTTTGCGCAACGCGCGGCATGGCGGCGCCGCGCTCGAGGATTTCGTCGATGCGCGTGCGCTCGCGCTCGAAGCCTTCGAGGATGCGGCCTTCCAGCTCGCGGCCGCGCGGCAGCTTGATGCGCAACGGGTCGACGAAGTTGCCGTTGATCAGCACTTCGTAGTGGAGATGCGGGCCGGTCGAGAGGCCGGTGTTGCCGACATAGCCGATGATCTGACCCTGCCGCACCTTGGCGCCGGGCTGCACGCCGCGGGCGAAGCCGGACATGTGCGAATAGGCGGTGACGTAGCCGTTGAGGTGCTGGATCTCGATGCGGCGGCCGTATCCGCCGCGGTCCCATTCGGCCTTCAGCACGGTGCCGTTGCCGGCGGCGAAGATCGGCGTGCCGGTGTCGTCGGCCCAGTCGACGCCGGTATGCATGCGCGTGTAGCCGAGGATCGGATGCTTGCGTGGGCCGAAGCCGGAGCGGAACACGCCGCCGCCCATCGGCTTGCGGACGAGGAACTTCTTCGCGCTCTTTCCGCTCTCGTCATAGTAATCGACGATGCTATCGTCGGGCGTGGTGAAGCGGTAATACCGGCGCGACTCGTCGCCGAAGGCGAGCGCGGCGAACAGCACGTCATTGGTGCCTTCAAGGTCATCGCCGGCATAGAGCACCTCGAAGGAGTCGCCCGGACGGACGCGGCGCTGCAGGTCAACGTCGAACGAGAAGGTGCGGATGATGTTCTCGATCATCGGCCGCGGAATCTCGTGGCGCAGCGCGGTCTCGTAGATGCTCTGGTAGAGGCGCATGCCGGCGCCTTCTTCGCTTTCGTCCTCGGACTTCAGGCTGGCGACGTCGATCTCGCGCGGCTCTTCCACGGCCACGTAACGGCCGTTGTCGGCCAGCGCGACGGTGGCGATATGTCCCTTTTCACTGAACAGGCTTACGCGGAGCGGATTGATCTGGCCGTCGGGCAGCGTGTCGTGGAGGACGCGGATGCGATGGTTCTCGGCAACGGCCCCGCGCGAGCTGAACGCCGACAGGAGCGCGTTCGCGGATTGCGGCGTGGCGCCGAGCTCCTTCAGCACCGATGCGAGGTTCTGCCCCTTCTTGGCGACGACGGTGCGTTCGCCCCAGGCGTTGCCGCCCGTGGTTTCGCTCGCCGTCTTCGAAACCGAGCTCATGTTTTCCGCGACAGCGGCCATCTCGTTGCCGGCATTGCCTTCGGTCGCATAGGGAAGCGCCGTCAAAGCATTCAGTCCGAGGCTCGCGGTGATGGTCGAGCGCAGGGCTTCCTTGTTGGTCGCCGCGAGGAGCGCTTGCCGCACGCCATAGATGACGTCCTCATTGCGCATGACGGCCGCGATCTTGACCGAGCCCGGGGTCTGCGTGAGATCGCGCATGACGATGGACAGTTCGCCGGTGGGCTCGATCTGCGGCAGGCTTTCGGGGCGTTCGTCGTCTTCCGCCATCAGCTTGACCGGATTGAACGGCGGAACGGCGGTCGCGTGGTCGGAGGGGTGCAGCGCAAGGTTGGTGGCGACGCGGATGAAGGGACGGACGCGGACGATCTCGCGCTCGGCGACGCGCGTCGTGGTGGAGACGCGCAGCGTCTGTTTCGCCGTCGTGTGATCGGCAAGCAAGGTCATGCGGTCCGACTTGCGCGCGATGTTGGAGGTGCGCTCGCCGACCTGGCGGAGCGCGATGCGGACGAATTCGGGGAGTTGCGCAAACCGGTATTCGCCGTCGAGGGCCGCCCAGACGGCGCCACCCATCAGCCCGGCGCCGAAAACCGCGGCCAGAACCGTCGCGGCGAGCCAGCGGATCGACACCCGCCGGCGGTCGATCGGCTCCTCGACGTCGCCGTCGAGGCCGAGCGGAGGCTCATTGCCAAGTTCGATGATCGGAGCAGGGACGTGCCGTCCGCCGCTCGCCGGTCGCCGTCCGCCTTCCAAACGCCCTCGCTCCCCGTGTCCCCGCCCGCGGTGGGCAATGTATGCGTGATTTCACCCGGCCCCGGAATTCCGAAGCGCCCGACGCGCAGGACGCCCCTTTAAAATGGCGGGATCATGGCTATATACGCTGCGGCGTCAGCGACTTCCGCCCCGCGTTGTTGTCTGTTGACAATAAAATCGGGCGGAGCCTATATAGCGCCCTTCGGCACGTCTCTGCCTCGGCGGGGCGACGTGCCGGCACCGCTCCTTAAACGACCTAGGGTCGCTCGGTTCTGGCTGAGGCCGGAATCGGGGAGTGTCTGCGGCTCTCCGGGCTCCGGTGGGTCGGGGCGAAAGCCCGGCTGTTTGAAGTTGTGAATCGGGAAGAAAGAGAAACGTAGGCGGCGGGGTCCTTGCGGGCTTTCGCACTTGCGAGTGAAAACTCGCATGGGCGGAGGCCGATGAGACAACGGCGGTCCTACGTTTCGGTAAGTTCAAGCTTGATCGGTCGCAACCGTGATGAACGGGTGCCGATCGACGTGCTTGGGACTCGTCAATGTAGTGACCGAGCCGATCAAGATCTCAAACTTGAGAGTTTGATCCTGGCTCAGAGCGAACGCTGGCGGCAGGCTTAACACATGCAAGTCGAACGCACCGCAAGGTGAGTGGCAGACGGGTGAGTAACGCGTGGGAACGTACCCTTCGGTTCGGAATAACCCGGGGAAACTCGGGCTAATACCGGATACGTCCGCAAGGAGAAAGATTCATCGCCGAAGGATCGGCCCGCGTCGGATTAGCTAGTTGGTGAGGTAACGGCTCACCAAGGCGATGATCCGTAGCTGGTCTGAGAGGACGATCAGCCACACTGGGACTGAGACACGGCCCAGACTCCTACGGGAGGCAGCAGTGGGGAATATTGGACAATGGGCGCAAGCCTGATCCAGCCATGCCGCGTGAGTGATGAAGGCCCTAGGGTTGTAA
>JADYXZ010000021.1 GCA_020853885.1 Bradyrhizobiaceae bacterium
CACCGCGCAGGTTTCACCGTACTGAAAGCCGCGGATGATCTCCCACAGGATCACACCGATGCCGCCCGCCCCGACCATGCCCACCACCGAGGCCGAGCGGACGTTGGATTCGAAGCGGTACAGCGTGTACGAAATCCACAGCGGCAGCACCTGCGGGATCACCCCGAAAACGATCTCTTCCAGGGCATTGGCACCAGTTGCACGAATGCCCTCGACGGGCTGCGCGTCAATCGATTCCACGGCTTCGGAGAACAGCTTGGCGAGGATGCCGGTGGTGTGCACGAACAGCGCCAGCACCCCGGCGAAGGGACCCAGTCCCACCGCCACGATGAACAGCATCGCGAACACCATTTCATTGATCGCTCGGGCCGCGTCCATCAGGCGGCGCACTGGCTGGTGGACCCATGCCGGCGTGATGTTCGCCGACGACAGCAGTCCGAAGGGCACTGCGCACACCACCGCCAGCGCGGTGCCCCACAGCGCGATCTGTAGGGTAACGATCATCTCCTGAAGGTAGATGCGCCAGTTGTCGAACTTCGGTGGAAAGAAGTCCGATGCGTAGGTCGCCATGTTCGCCGAATCGCGCCACAAGTCGAGCGGACGCATGTCGGCGCCCTGCCACGAGGCCGCCAGCAGGGTGAGTACCAGACCCCAGGCCAGCAGGCCCAGCACGCTGGTCCTGGGCATCGCGTCGCGTGGGGCCGGCAGGCCGATGCTCTCGGTGGATGTGCCCATGATGGCTGCTGGTCTTGAACCAACCGGTTCGAGGGAGCTCAACGTTGCGCGAGCTGCTGCACCAGATCGGCGAGCTTCTTGTCGATGTCGGCCAGCCGGGCCTGCTTGTCGGCCGCGGCCATGCTGGCGTCAGCCTCGATCTTGTTGCGTTCCTTGAACAGTTCCAGCTGGCGGATCGGTACCAGCTGCAGGTTGCTCGATTCCTTGAAGCCCGACAGCTTCGACAGCTTCGTCAGATTTTCTTTTTCCTGCGGGCCGCCCTTGCCGTAGTTGTAGAAGAACCCGCGGATCGAGGCCTTGGCCGCGTCGGGCAGGTCCTTGCGCATCACCAGGGGATCCAGGGGAATCAGCGGTGAGGTCCACACCACGCGGATCTGGCTGTGCTTGTCCGGCGCGCGCTCGCGCATCTTGTCGAGGTTCTCGCTGTTGTTGGTGGCGACATCGACCTGCTTGTTGGCCACCGCCAGCGCATTGGATTCATGGTTGGCGGCGCGGGTCAGCTTGAAGTGGCTCTTGGCGTCGATCTTGTTCTGGGCGAACACGTAGTAGCTGGGCACCAGGAACCCGGAAGTCGAGTTGGGATCGCCGTTGCCGAAGGACAGGCTTTTGCCGTTCTTGAGCACATCGTCCAGTGTCTTGACTGGGCTGTCCTTGTGCACGATCAGGTGCGAGTAGTAGCCCTGCGTGCCGTCGGCATTCACCATTTGGGCGAACACTTCACCGCTGGCCCTGTCGACAGCCTCCATCGCCGACTTGTTGCCGACCCAGGCCACGTGCACCTTGTTGAAGCGCATGCCTTCGATGATGCCGGCATAGTCGCTGGCGAAGAAGGCGTTGACCTTGAGGCCGGTGGCCTTCGCCATGGCGTCGAGGAACGGCTGCCAGATGGTCTTCAGGTTGCTCGACGACTCGGTCGAGATGATGCCGAAATTGATCTCCTTGGCGTCCTGCGCCTGAGCGGCAGGCGCAGCGGCGGCTGCGACGACGAGCGCCGCACCGGCCAGCATCCTGTAGATTGCACGCATCCCGTTCTCTCCTTCTGTCTTCCGGTTTGACGATTCCGGCGGTCACCCGCCTTGCTCTTGACTCATGCAGTGCCCGCCGCGGCGATCTCCGCCGCGACCGGCCGCAACCCGCCGTTCATGCGCGACGGCCGGGCCGAGCGCGCGCCGAGGCGAATGTCTGCGTCCGCCGGCACGTCGTCCGATTCCTGGCCGTCGAGGCCCGGCAGGAACAGCTCCTTGCTCTCCGCGCCATAGAGCTCGCCGAGAAATGCCGGCGTCAGCGCGTCGGAGGGGCCGTCATAAACGATCTCGCCGTTCCTGAGCGCGACGGTGCGCGGGCAATAGCGCAGCGCGTATTCGACCTGATGCAGCGACACCAGCACGGTGATGCACTCGCTGCGATTGAGATCGGCGAGGATGTCCATGACGCGGCGCGCGGAGTTCGGGTCGAGCGAGGCGATGGGCTCGTCGGCGATCAGGATTTCCGCGCCCTGCAACAGCGTGCGGGCGATGGCCGCGCGCTGCTGCTGGCCGCCGGAAAGCTCGGAGCCGCGCTTGAGCGCGTGCTCCTCGATGCCGACGCGCGCAAGCGCGCGCATGGCGCGGCGCTTTTCCTCCTGCGTGAAGCGGCCGAGCGAGCCGCGCCAGCGCGGCACCTGGCCGAGCAGGCCGAGCAGGACGTTCGTCAGCACCGAAAGGCGCAGGACGAGGTTGAATTGCTGGAACACGACGCCGAGACGGGCGCGCAGCGCGCCGGCCGAAGCCGTGATGCGCCCCTCGCGCTGCATGGGCGCGCCGAAGATGCGGATTTCGCCGCCGCGGCCGCCGCCGTCGATCGGCGTCAGCCCCGCGATGGTGTGGATCAAGGTGGATTTGCCCGAGCCGGAAGCGCCGATCAGCGCCACCATCTCGCCGGGCGCAACCTGCAGATCGATTCCGCTCAGGACGGGCGCACCGCGGCCGAAACGCTTGCATACCTGCGAGAGTTCGATGGCCGGTGCAGTCATCCCGAAATCTCCTTTGCGGCAACGCAGCGCCGCCGGGTTGCACAGCAGCAGCAGCCTATGGTCGGAAGACAAAGAACATGTGACAGCGCCATGCTGTGGAAAACGTCCACGCGCCGCGAGCGCGGCGCCGTCATCGGACTGTCATGAGAAGCCGGGAAGGTAGCCGCGCCCGCCGAAGGCACATTATTTTTGAATGGACGAAGCGCCGATGACCGCGCGCCAGCTCTCGCCGCAGCCGCTCGTCCATCTGACTGCACAAATTTCAGACTGCCGGCTCGGCGCCTATACGGAAGTCGGCGAACGCACGACGCTGCTGGAGACCTCGCTCGACGACTACTCCTATGTCGTGAACGACAGCGACATCGCCTACACAACGATCGGCAAGTTCTGCTCGATCGCGGCGATGGTGCGGATCAATCCCGGCAATCACCCGATGCAGCGCGCGAGCCAGGCACATTTCACCTATCGCGCCAGCGCCTATTTCCCCGGCGACGCGGACGAGGCGGAGTTCTTCGCCTGGCGCCGCTCCTTCCCGGTCGTGATCGGTCACGACGTCTGGATCGGGCACGGCGCGATCGTCCTGCCGGGGCGGAAGATCGGCACCGGGGCAATCGTGGGCGCGGGCGCGGTCGTCACCAAGGACGTGCCGCCCTACATGATCGTCGCCGGCAACCCGGCACGGCCGATCCGCGCGCGTTTCCCCGACGGGATCGCCGCTAGGCTGCAAGCGCTCTCCTGGTGGGACTGGAGCCATGAGCAGTTGCGTCATGCTCTGCCCGACTTCCGCGCGCTCGCGGTCGAAGAATTCCTGGAGAAATACGAAGGCGAAGCGGCGCGTGCGTCAGGGAAGCCGCACCCGCAGCTCGCCGATGCGGTTTCCTGAACCATCGCGGACAATTCCCTTATCCAACGGCTAACCGGCCGCGCGGCTCGGCGGTGCGTTGGTAGTGATCGACGAGATCAAAGGCGGTATCTGCCGCATCGACGGCCCGACCGTCGGCGACGAGTCATAGATGCCCCATCAAGTTTACGATTTGGAATATGTCCAGATTGACGCAAAAATATTCGCGGGTATATTTTTTTATAATTGCGCTTCTCTTGGCCGCGGGTTGACCGGTAAGGTCACTCACGATGTTCGCAAGAGGAACGGTTCGTGATGATCTCAGGACATCGCCAGAACTGGTCCACAGCCGAAGCTGCACCCGGGCGCGCAGTCGCCTATTGGCGGCAAGCGGTATGCGAAGCTGTTTTCGAACTTGACGTCAAGGCAGACGACGAGGCGCCTTTCACGGCATCCCTCCAACAGGAGCGTGCGGGGCCGATCGGTCTCAGCCGCATTCATATCAGTGCCAGTCAGTGCATCACGCGGCGTAAAAGAGATATTGCCCGCAGCCGGGCCGAGCAGTTCGAGCTGGTTTATTTTCGCCACTGCAATGCGGTGCTGAACCATGTAGGACAAGAAGTCGCACTCGGTTCCGAGCAATGCGTGCTGATCGACAGCCGCAAAGAATATGTGCTGGCCCTTCAGGGAGAGAGCGAGAACCTGTCGGTGCATATCCCGACGCGCTGGCTCGCGGCCCGTATTCCCGAACCGGAGATGTATCTTGGCCGCCCCATCATCGGGGACACACCCTGGGGAAGATCGCTGATTGCCTTGCTCAGCGCGATGCATGCGGACAGCTCGGGGAGCGAGGAGCGCGATCATCTTTTTGCCGAACAGATTGCCGGAGCCTTGTATCTCGCCATCTCACCGCCGGAAGAACGGCCGTCACATTATGCAAACCCGTTTATCCATCGCATCCGGCAGGCACTCTGCGACCTGTCGCATGATCCGGGTCTGAATGCCGCATTGCTCGCCTCGGAAATGGGAATTTCCCTGCGCTACCTGCACGCTCTCTTTGCGCAGGCGGGCACCACCTACGGACAGGAACTGCAGGCGATCCGGTTGAGGTCGGCAGCGCGGATGTTGCGGGATGCGCGTTTCCGCGATCTGAGCGTCAATGAGATCGCCCTTCGTGCGGGTTACAGCGAGCCCAGCCATTTCTCGCGCCGGTTCCGCGAAGCCTTCGACATGACGCCCGCTGTGTTCCGGGCGAAAATCCTCGGCTGAAACAGGCCCCGTCGCACCTCCCGCTACCGCCGTCGCTCAAACCGCCCGGCGCAATAGCCGTGTCGACCGGGATGCTGTGCAGTCTCAGACAATGTTTTTGTGCATTCCCAGGCATAGCTGGGATCGCCGGGCATCCCCTAACCTCCCTCATGTTGCAGCCTGCGGGCAAATCCGACCGCAGATCGGCGCAAACCGGCAGCGCTGCAGGGAGGAAATAAATATGGCACGCAATCCAGTGCGGGCAACCTGATCCGGTTCACATACCGGCATCCAACGGATCGTCGACGCCGGCTCGCCTGCACAGCGCTCCGTAAGCGTATTCCGGCGCCGCGTCGGTTCGACGGCGAATGCTTGCTGCTGCCTCGCCGGCAGCCAAGCCGATCGAGCCATCCAGGAAAACGAAACGAAAGGCCATGATTGCCGTGAAAGAAAAAAGCAACAAGCACGAGTATGTCGAGCTGCTCGAGCGGATGCTCCTGATCCGTCGGTCGGAAGAGCGGCTGGCGCTGCTGGCGGCCGCCGGACAGCTCCCCGGCGCGGTGCATCTCTACATCGGCGAAGAAGCCGTCGCGGTCGGCGCCTGCTCGGTGCTGCAAGAGCGCGACTGGATCACCAGCACCCATCGCGGCCACGGTCATTTCCTGGCCAAGGGCGGCGACCTGAAAGCGATGTTCGCGGAGATCTGGGGCAAGAAGGAGGGCATCTGCAAGGGCATGGGCGGGTCCATGCATGTGGCGGATTTCTCCAAGGGCATCCTCGGCGCCAACGGTATCGTCGGCGGCGGCTTCGCGATCGCGACGGGCGCCGGCTTCGGCGCCAAGCTGCGCGGCGACGGCCGCGTGGTGAGTTGCTTCTTCGGCGATGGCGCGGCCAACCAGGGCGTATTCATGGAGAGCATGAACATCAGCTCCGCCTGGGGCCTGCCCGTTATCTTCATCTGCGAAAACAACGGCCTGTCCGAATTCACTGTGTCCTCGACGATTACTGGCGGCAAGCTCGAGGACCGCGCCAAGGCGTTCATGCCGACGAAGGTCGTCGATGGCAACGACGTGCTGGCCGTGCAGGCTGCCGTGCGCGAGGCGGTTGAGCGAGCGCGGCGCGGCGACGGGCCGTCCTATGTCGAGGCCAAGACCTACCGTATCCGCGGCCATCTCGAAGCCGAGGACGCCATGCTCGGCGGCGGCACCTACCGCAGCAAGGAGGATATCGCCGCTTGGCAGGCCAAAGGAAAAGACCCGATCTCGCGTTTTGAAACATACCTGCTCGGCAATGGCATCGTCGAAGCCAGCGAAGTGACGGCTCTGCAGGACAAGATCATCCGCATCGTCAACGAGGCCGTGGCCTATGCCGACGCCGGCGAAGACGCCGACGTGACCCTCGCTCATTCCCTGATGTTCGCCGCGCAGGAGGCCTGAAACATGCCGTCCAAACGGATGATCGCAGCGATCAACGAAGCGCTCTTCGAGGAGATGGAGCGGGACGAGAACATCATCGTGTTCGGCGAAGACGTGCAGCTCGCCATCATGGGCGACACGCGCGGCCTCTACGAGCGCTTCGGCCCCAACCGGATTCGCAATACGCCGATCTGCGAGGCGACGCTGACCGGCATGGCGCTCGGCGCGACGGCGGCGGGCTACCACGTCGTGCTGCATATGATGTTCGCCAACTTCGTCTATACGGGCTTCGACGCCATCGCCAACCAGATCTCCAAGATGCGCCTGATGACGGGCGGGCAGCTCAAAATTCCCGTCACCTTCCTCGCCTGCTACGGCGGCGGCGGTTCGAATGCCGCGCAACACAGCGACAGCGCTCATCCCGCGTTAATGAACCTGGGTGGCATCAACGTCGTCATGCCGTCGACCCCGGCGGATGCGAAGGGACTTCTGAAGACTGCGCTGCGCAGCCCGAACCCCTGCTTCTTCCTCGAGGCGGCGGCGCGCGGCGGGCAGATGGGCGAGGTGCCGGACGGCGAGCATCTGGTGCCTTTCGGCAAGGCGGCGCTGGCGCGCGAAGGCAGCGACGTGACTCTCGTCACCATGGGGTCGGCCACGAAATGGTGCCTGGACGCGGCGACGTCGCTCGGCAAGGCGGGAATCGAAGCGGAAGTGGTCGACCTGCGCAGCCTCGTGCCGATCGACGAGGAGGCGATCCTGAAAAGCATCGCCAAGACGGGCCGCCTTGTCGTCGTCGACGAAAGCCGCGACTGCTGCGGCGCGGGCAGTCATATCGCGGCCATCGCGGCCGACAAGGGATTCTTTTCCCTTAAGGCGCCGGTGAAGCGAGTGAATATCCCCGATGTCGCCATCCCCTATGCCCCCGCTGCCGAGCTCGCCGTGCTGCCCACACCCGGCCGAATCGAAGCGGCTGTCAGGCAACTTGTCGGCTGAGCGGAAGAATGAAGATCAAGCTCAAACTCACGCGCGTCGGCATGAACATGTCGGAGGCCACGATCGTGGAATGGCACAAGCAACCGGGCGACCGGTTTGACGCGGGCGACAGCATCTATTCCTTCGAGACCGAGAAGGTCGCGCAGGAGGTCGAAGCTACGGCGCCGGGCATCATGATCGAAATTCTCGTTCCGAAAGGACAGAACGCCAACGTGGGCCAGGAAGTCTGCATCGTTGACGTGGAGCTGCAGAAATGACGGGGAAAATCCTTGGCGTGGCTCACACCGGCATCACCGTATCCGATATCGGGCACGCCACGGCCTTCTTCCGCGACGTGCTGGGCGCGGAGGTAAGCGAGCCGATCCTGGCCGACCAGCCGGTCTTCTCGCGGATCACCGGCGTGCAGGACGCGCAGATCAGGATCGTGTTTGCGGATCTTCCGGGCGGGCACCGGGTGGAGCTTCTCGAATACGTCAAGCCGGACGGCAAGACGTCCGATCTCCGGCCCTGCGATCCCGGACACATGCACCTGTCGCTGAGCGTCGAGGGTATCGAACAGATCGCCGAGCGGCTGCGCCGCGGCGGCTTCGAGCCCGTCGGCCCCGTGCAGGAGGTCGTCGAGCACGGCGGCATCAAGGCGATCTACACGATCGGCTTCGACAACGTTTACGTGGAGCTGATGTATTTCCCGCCCGCGAAATCCTGAGGATTGAACCTCGGTTTCGAGAGAGCGGACAAGATCGGGGAGGAAGACATGAAGCTGAAAGACCACGTCGCAATCGTCACCGGCGGATCCGGTGGGCTCGGAGGCGCGTCGGCGCGCGCCATGGCGCGCGAAGGTGCCAAGGTGATCATCACCGACATCGCCGATGCGGCAGGCAAGAAGCTTGCGGCGGAAATCGGCGGCGAGTTCCATCATCATGACGTGTCGAGCGAGCCCGAATGGATCGCCCTCGTCGCAGCGGTGAAGAAGGCCCATGGCCGCATCGACATTCTGCTCAACGCCGCCGGGATCGAAGGCGACCTCGCGGGGGGCGGCCTCAGCACCAGCTATGACGGCTGGCGCAAGGTCATCGCGATCAATCTCGACGGCACCTTTTTGGGCTGCAAACACGTCATGCCCGTGATGCTGGAGCGGGGCGAAGGCTCGGTCATCAACATCGCGTCCATCGTCTCGTTCATGGGCACTCCGACCACAATCGCCTATGGCGCCAGCAAGGCGGGAGTCGAGCAGATGTCCCGCTCGCTCGCCCTGATCGGCGCGGCCGATGGCAAGCATGTCCGCTGCAACTCGGTTCACCCCGGCGTCATCAAGACGCGGATGACCGACAGCATCTTCGCCCAGTTCGCCAGCAACACCGGCAAGACCGACGCCGAGGTGGAGGCGATGATCTGCGCGTCGGTGCCTTTCGGCAAGCGCGGCGTTCCGGACGACGTGGCCTCGCTTGTCCTGTTCCTCGCCTCGGACGACAGCAGATACGTGACCGGATCGGCCTTCCGGGTGGATGGCGGCTGGTCCGTGGTCCACGCCGGCTGACGCGGCGACGAGGGGCCGGAGACCAATTGCAGGGAGTTAGGGGCAATGCGCGCCGCAATCTTCAATGGAGTCGGTAAGCCGCTGACCGTGGAACGCGTCCCCGATCCGCGTCCGGGTCCGGGCCAGGTCCTCGTCCGCGTCGCACGCTGCGGAATCTGCGGCAGCGATCTGCACATGACGGAAGATCCGGTCTTCTGCATTCCGGAGGGCACGATCCTCGGCCACGAATTCGCGGGCGAGATCGTCGAGCTCGGCCGCGGTGTCGAGACCCTGTCGGTCGGCGACAGGGTAAGCGTCGTACCGATCGCGTCGTGCGGAAAATGTGCTGCCTGCCTGGCCGGCCAGCCTGCCGCCTGCGCGCAGATGCAGCTGCATGGCGGCGGCTACGGCGAATATACGGCCGTCCACGAACGCCAGTGCATCAAGCTGCCCTCGACGGTCGGAACGGAGGACGGCGCCCTGGTCGAGCCGATGGCGGTCGGCCTGCACGGCGTGATCAAGGCGGAGATGCAACCGGGCGCACGGGTTCTGGTGATCGGCGCCGGTCCGGTCGGGCTCGCGACCATCTTCTGGGCGCGGCGTCTCGGCGCGGGCCTGATCGCGGCGACCGCATCGTCGACCACCCGGGCGGGCTTGGCAGCAATGATGGGGGCGGACGCCTTTCTCAACCCTGAGGATTCGGACCCGGAAGCCTCGGCCCGTGCGCTCGGCGGACCACCCGACATCGTCTTCGAATGCGTGGGCAAGCCCGGGCTGATCCAGCGGTGCATCGACCATGTGCGCCCCCGCGGCGGCACGGTCGTCGTTCTCGGCCTGTGCACGGGAAGCGATGCGATCCAGCCGTTCGAAGCCGTCAACAAGGAGGTCCGCATCCAGATGGCGTCCTTCTACGAATTGGCGGACTTCACCCGGTCGGTCGATGCGCTGGATCGGGGCGCCGTGGAGCCTGCGGCCATGGTGACGAACGAGGTCAGCCTCGACGAAATGCCGGAGGCTTTCGAGAAGCTCAAGCACCGGACGCATCAATGCAAGGTGCTGGTGAAACCCTGACGAAGGGTCCACCGGCCATGCGTTTCCGCGTCAGCCCCTGCGGACCGGAAAAGTCGAACAAGTGGCGGGACACAAATAGCGGCTCCATCCCGAACTGCCGTGAAAATTGAGGAGGAACGAAATGAAGATTCTTTCGAAGAACCTGACGCGACGCACGGCGCTGACCGCGCTTGGCGCTGGCGTCGCGACGCTCGCGGCGCCCCCCTTCCTGCGGGCGCAGTCAGCCAAGACCATCAAGATCGGTTATGTCGCCCCGATAACCGGCGAGCTCAGCCAGTTCGGCGAAACCGACCGCTACGCACTGGAACGCATCCGCGCCTTGTTAGCCAAGGGGCTGCAGATCGGCGGCAAGACCTACAACGTCGAAATTCTCGACCGCGACGCCCAGTCGAACCCAAACCGTGCCGCCGAGCTTGCCGGCGACCTGATCCAGAACAAGGAAGTGCACATCATGGTGCCGGCCTCGACGACGAATGTCGTCAATCCGGTGGCCGAGCAAAGCGAGCTCTTCGGCGTTCCCTGCATCTCGTCGGGGGCGCCGTGGCAGGCGAACATCCTCCCGCGCGGCGGCGCCGACAAGGCCTTCGCCTGGACGTATCACTTCTTCTGGGGTCTGGAAGACATCATCGCCACGTTCGTCAATATCTGGCGTTCGGTGGAGTCGAACCGCAAGATCGGTCTGCTGTTGCCGCGCAACCTTGACGGTGAGGTTTGGGGCAACAAGGAATACGGCCTTCCCCCTGCGTTGCGTGCGGCCGGCTTCGAAGTCATCGCGCCGAGCCTGTACCAGCCGCGCACCAATGACTTTTCAGCGCAGATCGCGGAATTCCGCGACAAGCGCTGCGACATCGTCGGCGGCCTGGTCTATCCGGCCGACCTGCGCACCTTCGTCGTCCAGTGCGCCCAGCAGAACTACAAGCCGCCGATCATGACGATCGCTGCGGGCCTGCTGTTCGCCTCGAACGTCGAGGCGTTGGGCAATCTCGGAATCGGCATGAGCACGGAGGCCTGGTGGACTCCCGCCTTCCCCTTCCCCTCCTCGCTGACCGGCGAAACATCGGCAAAGATTGCCGCCGATTGGGAAGCAAAAACCGGCAAGCAGTGGACCCAGCCGCTTGGCTATTCGCATGCGAACTGGGAAGTCGCGATCGATACGCTGAAGCGATCGGCCGATCCGCTCAACCGTGAAGCCATTCGCGACTCGCTGAAAAAGATCGACCTGCAAACGGTGGTGGGCAAGATCAAGTTCAGCGGCAGTCCGCATGCCAATGTCTGCAAGACGCCGATTGTCGGCGGACAGTGGATACGCGGCGCGAAATATCCCTTCGACCTCAAGATCATCGAGTCTTCTCTGTGGCCGATCTTGAAGGCTGAAGGAAAACTGGAACCGCTGAAATGGGGGGCCTGATCCATACCGTGGGGACCGCGCGATGAGCGCGGTCCTCCTTTCCGTCCGCGGGCTGACCAAATCCTACGGCGTCGTCCGCGTGCTGGATCGAGTCGATCTCGATGTGTACGGCGGCGAGGTTCTGGGAATCCTTGGTCCGAACGGTGCGGGAAAAACGACGCTGTTCAATGTGATCAGCGGAGATATCCGGCCGCAGGCCGGTACGGTCGAATATTCTGGTGCTGCACTCGGCGACGAAGCTCCTTTTCAGCGGGCGCGTCGCGGCATCGGCCGGACCTACCAGATTCCGCGACCCTATGCTGCCATGACGACCTTCGAGAACCTTCTGGTGGCGGCAATGTTTTCCGCCGGGCGGCGCGAGCGTGACGCCTACGCCCATTGCGCAGCCATCCTCCATGATTGCGGAATTGCCGAACGTGCGAACCTGCAAGCAGGCTCGCTCACTCTGCTCGACCGCAAGCGGCTGGAACTTGCGCGGGCGCTGGCCGGCGAGCCGAAGATTCTGCTGCTTGACGAAATAGCCGGTGGTTTAACGGACGAGGAATCGCGCACGCTGGTCGAGCTCGTCCGTCGCATCCGCGACAAGGGCATCACCATCGTGTGGATCGAGCATGTGCTGCACGCGATCATGGCCGTGGCTGACCGGGTGATCGTCCTGAGCTTCGGGCAGAAGATTGCCGAAGGCTCCCCGTCCGAAGTCATGGCCGACCCGGAAGTGCGCCGTGTCTATATGGGGATCGAAGTATGACCGGACCCATTCTGTCCGCGCGTGGCGTGTGCGCGGGCTATGGCGATTTCCAGGCGCTTTTTTCCGTCGATTTCAACGTTGCTCCCGGCGAGGTCGTGGCCCTGATCGGGGCGAATGGCGCTGGCAAATCCACCTTCCTCAAGACGCTCGCGGGGCTCCTGCCCTTGCGCAGCGGAACGGTCGAATTCGACGGCCGCAGTATTGCGGGCATCCCCACCTACAGGCTTGTCGGCCACGGGCTCGCGATGGTTCCCGAAGGCCGCCGACTGTTCGACGGCATGAGCGTGGAGGACAATCTGCGCGTCGCGCTCGACCGGGCACGGAGCGTCCCCGAGGACACTCCCGAATGGACGCTCGACCGTCTCTATGCGCTGTTTCCGATCCTCAAGGAAAAACGCGGCCACCTCGTTCAGAGCCTGTCTGGCGGACAGCAGCAAATGGCCGCAATCGGCCGGGCGCTGATGTCGCAGCCGCGGGTGCTGCTGTGCGACGAGATTTCGCTCGGGCTCGCGCCCAAGGTGATCAGGGAGATTTACGACCTGCTGCCGGAGATCCGGCAATCGGGTACGGCCCTGGTTCTGGTGGAACAGGATGTGTCACTGGCGCAGAAGGCCGCCGACCGCCTGTATTGCATGCTCGAAGGCCAGATCACGCTTACGGGCCGCTCGTCGGACATCAGCCGCGAGGAGATCGCAGCCGCCTATTTCGGAGTGCATCGTGCAGTGGGTTGATGCCGTCGTTCAGGGCGTTCTCCTGGGCGGGCTCTACGCCCAGTACGCGATCGGCATGGCGCTGATGTTCGGCGTCATGCGGATCGTGAATATCGCACATGGCGACTTCATCATCCTGCTCGGCCTGATCGGAATCTCGATTGCAACCGCATGGGGGCTGGGGTCGGCGGGCCTGATCCTGCTGCTCGTCCCGCTCGGCGCGCTCATCGGATGGCTGTTGCAGCACAGCGTGCTGAACAAGGTGATCGGAACCGATCCGATTCCTTCGCTCATCGCGACCTTCGGCCTGTCCATCGCGCTGCAAAATTTCATGCTCCAGATCTGGTCGGCGGACACGCGTTCGCTCTCGGGCGGGACGTTGTCCGTCGCGTCCGTTTCGCTCGGACCGATCCACGCCGGCGTCCTGCCGGTCATCGTTCTCGCCTGCGCCGTCCTGCTGACGGGTGGTCTGGATCTCGTGCTGCGCTACACGGCCTTCGGGCGGGGGCTGCGCGCTTCGGCGGCGGACCACAACGCGGCGACGCTATCCGGCGTCAACACCAAGGAAGTTTATGCGCTCGCCACGGCGATCGCCGTCGGCATTCTGGGCATGGCGGCGGTGTTCCAGGCCATGCGCACCACTATCGCGCCGCCGGATGGCGGCGCGCAGCTCATCTATGCGTTCGAGGCCGTCATCATCGGCGGCATGGGGTCCATCTGGGGCGCCTTCACAGGCTCGATGATTCTCGGAGTAGCGCAGGTCGTCGGATTCCGGATCGACCCCGGCTGGGGCATTCTCCTCGGCCACATCGTCTTCCTCATCGTCCTTGCAGCCCGCCCGCAGGGCCTGATGTCCAGAGGCTAGCCAGACATGGAAGCTCCGGTGACACATCCTTCGGTAACGGTGCAGCGGCAGACGACCTCGAGCAAAGCCGCCTTGACGCTCGCGGCACTCATCGTCCTTACAATCCCGACCATGCCCTTCTGGGCCAGCGGCGGATACATCCGGTGGGCCGTCGAGCTGAGCTGCCTGATCGCCATCGCGCAGATGTGGAACCTGCTTGCCGGGTATGCCGGCCTGTTGTCGGTCGGTCAGCAGGCTTTCATCGGCGCCGGCGGCTATGCGCTCTTTGTTCTGGCAGGCAAGCTGGGGGTCAATCCTTTCGCCGCCGTCATTCTCAGCGTCGGCCTACCGTTTGTCCTCGCCATCCCCTTCTACCTTTTGCTGAAACGGCTCGACGGACCCTATTTCGCCATCGGCACCTGGGTCGTTGCCGAGGCGTTGCGGCTGCTCACCAGCAATATCAGCTACGTCAATGGTGGCGGCGGTCTCTCGCTTCGCGTAATGGCCGAATACAGCCAGCATCAACGGGCGATCGGCATCACCATCCTTTCCGCCGTGCTGCTCCTTCTCACGGTCGGCGGCACCTACTGGCTGCTGCGCTCGCGCCATGGCCTCGCGCTGACGGCAATGCGCGACGATCCGGTGGCCGCGGAAAGTCAGGGAGTGAACGTGGCCCGGCTGCGGTTCCTGATCTACATCGCGGCCGCCGCGGGAACGGGTCTGGCCGGCGCGGTCTATTACATGGCGCAGCTCCGCATCACGCCGGAATCAGGCTTCGATCCCTACTGGGCTTCGATCTGCATCTTCGTCGTCATGGTCGGCGGAATCGGACGCATCGAAGGCGCGATCATCGGCGCCCTGGTCTATTTCTTTGCAACGCGCTTCTTCGGCCAGTACGGCGCGACCTACCTCATTGTGCTCGGCCTGCTGACGATGTTCATGGCTCTCTATGCCCCCGGCGGCATCTGGAGCCTGCTAACAAAGATACGCGACTGGCCCTGGTTCCCGACCGCCCGCCTCCTCGTTCGCAACAGATAACCGGCGATCGGCTCCCGTGATCGGCGCGGCGGTCGGCTAGGACTTCTTCAGGCACGTGCACCGAACAGAAAATTTTGCCGACGAGTGGGAATTTGGCCGTCGAGCAGAGAAATCTTTTCATGCATTTGGCGATTGAACACTCGTTCTATGAGGTCGCCGCACCTCGCTGACGCGCCTTTGATGTTCGCATCGCCATTCGGTCGAGAAGTTCAATGATGTCCTTGAGCGCGTCCTTGGTCACGCCTTGTGTAATAAAGACGATGCGCGTGCGCTGGTCGTCATCCGGCCAATGGTCGAGCCAGCTTATCGTATGCAGCAGATGCTGCGCGCCCTGGATAACCGCCGGCCGGCCCGGTTCCTCGGCCACATTGACGAGCCCTTTCACGCGCAACAGGCCGGGGCCGAGATTCTGGCTCAGGCCGTCGAGGAGAAACTGCAGCGCGCTGCGCGTGAATGGCTCCTCGCGGATCAGACAAAACGATTCGATGCCGGCCCGGTGCGTATGCAACCCGTGGCCATGCCCATGATGATGATCGTGATCATGGCTGGGATCGTCGCAATGCGCATGGTCATGACCGTGATCATGCGCCGCCTCGAGATAGGCTTTCTCATTGAGCCATTGGCGCGGATCGGCTGTTGGGTCCGTCGGATCGAACCCCTGCGACTTCAACAATTCGCCAAGCGAGATTGACGGATCGTCGATGCGCCGGATGCGTGCCGCCGGGTTGATCCGCTGCAGCAGCGCACGGAGCTCCTCCTCCTGCGCCTCGCGCTTATCCGCATCGACAAGATCGAGCTTGGTGATGAGAATTTGATCGGCGAGCGCGACCTGGCGCACCGCCTCGTCGTGCTGCTCGAAGGTATTCGTGGCGTTCACCGCATCGACAAGCGCCACCACGCTTGCCACGCGGTAAAGCCCGTCCAGCGTCGGCTCGGACAGGAACGCCTGCAGCACCGGCCCCGGCTCGGCGAGGCCCGAGGTCTCGATCACGACGTTATCGAAGCGCGGGATGCGCCCGCTTTCACGGTCGTGATAGAGCGCATTCATGGTGCCGACGAGATCGGAGCGGACGGTGCAGCAGAGGCACCCGTTCTCCAGAACGACAACCGCGTCATCGCTGGAAGCGGCCAGCGCATGATCAAGACTGATCTCGCCGAACTCGTTGATCACAACGATGGTGTCTTTCATCTCGGCCGCGCGCAGCGCCCGATTGAGAAGCGTGGTTTTTCCGCTGCCGAGAAAGCCGGTGATGATGGTGACGGGTGTGCGCAGGCCGGAACGTTGTTCCGGCTGCATTCCACTCAGGTTGAGGCCATCCGTCACCATCATCGCGTTTCGCCGACTCCTAGAACACCTCGCATCCTGGCAGGCCGCACGAGATCAGACGGTCGGACGGGAAGTTGGTGATGATCTCGCACCCGTCCTTGGTAACCACCACCTCTTCCTCGATGCGTGCAGCGCCGGAGCCATCTTCCGCGCCTTTCCAGGTCTCGAGCGCGAACACCATGCCCTCGCGCAGCGGCGTGTTCTGCCCGCGGAAGCGCTTGGAGAAGATCGGCCGCTCCCACAGCGACAGGCCGACGCCGTGGCCGTACTGCAGAAGGAACGCCTCGGCTTCATCGCGATAGCCGAATTCCTGCGCGTCCGGCCACACCTGCGCAACCTCGTCCGGCGTCACGCCGGGGCGGATCATGTCGATCGAGGCGCTGATCCACTTGGACGCGGTTTCATAGGCGTCGATCTGATACTTGTTCGGCTCGCCGCAGATGAACGTCCGATAGTAGCAGGTGCGGTAGCCGTTAAACGAATGCATGATGTCGAGGAAGATCATGTCGCCCGGCTGGATCATGCGGTCGGAGAAGGTGTGCGAGTGCGGGCGACCGCGCTGACCGGATACCGAATTGATGCACTCCACGCGCTCCGAACCCATGCGGAACAGACGGTCATGCGCAATCGCGACGAGCTCGTTCTCGCGCGTGCCGGGGCGGATGGCGCGGGCGATGTCGACATAGGTCGCGTCCACCATCGCCGCCGAGACCTTCAAGAGCTCGATCTCGTCCTGCGTCTTGATCTCGCGCGCGTCCAGCATGGCCTGCTGGCCGTCGACCACCTCGATGCCTTCCTTTTCAAGCGCCCGGATCATGCCGAGCTCCATGATGTCGATGCCGAGCGGCTCCTTCTCGATGCCGTAATGCACCAGCGACTTCTTGATCTGGCGCGCGAACTCGCCCTGCACATTCATCCACGGCGGGATCGCGCCCTGCATGGTGGTGATCGGCGCGGCGACGTTGTCGGCAATCCACGGCGAGGAGATGCGCTTGGCCGGCGGCGCCGGGTCCCAGAGATAGGGCGATCCCTCGCGCGGACACAGCGCATAGCGCATGAACTTGTCACGCGCCCATTCGCCGATGTGGGTGGCGGTAATGTAGCGGATGTTGTCGAAATTGAAGCTCAGGACTGCGCCGAGACCGGCATGACGGATCGCGGCCTGCGTGCGGGCAAGACGCTCCTTCGACAAGCGGTGATAATCGATCCCCTGTTCCCAATCCTTCGCCATCTGCCCCCAGGCAGCGGTGGATTGCGGCCGATTGTACTTCATGCGATGCCCTTTCCTTCCTTGATGATGGCGCCGTCACACCGCGTTGGCATGACGGCCCCGATCATGCAACCTCGATCGTCCAATCGCTTTTCTTCAGGATTTTCTTGCGGTGCGACAGGAATGCCACCGACCGGGCTCCGTCAAACGCACGGCGATCAAAGCTTCGCGTCGCAATGCCGACCGACCGCACTGCGACAAAATCGCCCGACGGCGTCTCGATCATAGCCGGGCGCCTGCGGAGCGCGCCGGCGGCGAGAATGACCGCCTGCGGAATGTCGATGACGGGCGCTAAGAACATCGTCCCAAACTAGCCGTTGCCGACAATTATATAAGCGCCACCCCTCATATCGTCGAGTGTCAACCCGGATCGAGCGCACTTGCACAAAGCAGAGCGTACCTGGGGCGCCGCGCTCGGAAGGACAACATTCAGTTTACAATACGCCGCCCGAGCAGCTCCATTGGTATGATCGTGGCAGCATTTACTGAGCAACTTGCGTCGACGAGTACGATCATCAAAGTCGAGCCAGTCTCAGCGGGGTCGAATCCGGTCTCCCCCGCCGGCCGCGCGCCTGTGAATATCGAGATTCGCGAATGCAGTGGAATCATCTGCGTGACAAACATTGCGGTACCGCGGCGGCGACGCATCGGCGTGCTTTCTACCGCCTGCCTTGGCTCGTGGATCTTTGCGAGACTCGGGTACGATCCGGTGCTCGGCTCTGGGCCTGTCGCTACCGTGATTCAGAACGTGATGTCCCTTTCGATCTATTTCCTGACCGCGACGACGCTGCTGCTTTAGTGAGTGGCTTCTTATTTTAAGGCATCATTTCGCACGAGGGGACCTGCTGATTAGCGGCCGCCGGCGACGTGAAGGTTAGCACCCGTAATGTACGATGCTGCTTCCGATAACAGGAATAAAGCCGCTTCAGCGACTTCCTCTACCCGACCTATTCTTCCCATTGGTATCTGCGGGCCGATCCGTTCGATTCGATCGGCTTGTCCGCCAGAGCGATGAATGTCGGTGTCGATTATTCCGGGCGATACTGCATTGACGCGGATCCCCTCTTTGGCGACTTCCTTAGCAAGCCCCACAGTTAAACTATCGATCGCAGCTTTGGACGCCGCGTACCAAGTATATGTGTCGGGCGCTCCTGTCAGAGTGGCGGTAGAAGATATATTGACGATAGCGCCTCCATGCCCTCCAAATCTGAAGGACATTCGCCTGACGGCTTCGCGCGCAACAAGCATTGCCCCCGTAACATTGATGTCTACAACGTGCTTGATCATTACCGGATCGGCATCAGCAAGTTTGCCGGCATCCCCTACGATTCCGGCATTGTTTACGAGGCCGTCCAACCGACCGAACGCGCTGTCGACGGCTTCGAAGAGTCTCTTGATGTCTTCAGGTTTTGCCAAGTCGACCTGAACGGCAAGCGGCCTGCCGCCGGCTTTTCTTATCTCGCCGGCAATTTCCTCAGCGGCCGGCAGATTCTTGAGATGAGCAATCGCAACATCGAAACCTCTTGCCGCGGCCATCCTGGCGATTCCCGCTCCAATGCCACGGCTGCCGCCGGTAACGACGAGAACGGGACGCATCTTAAATGCACCTCTTCAATCAGCCACTTTAGGCGGCAAAGCGCTAACTGAAAGCGTATGCCTCCAACAAAGGCTTCGAGTCTGTCCCTGCATCCACCGTGTGTTCGTAGCCAATTCGCCCACGCTGCAGGACGACGACACGATCACTCACCAGCAGCGCGTTCTTCACGTTCTGCTCAACCACGACCACGGTACAGCCAAGCTTCTTGGTGAGTGCCTTAACCTCCGCAAGTATCCGCTCGGTCAAAAGCGGCGACAGACCGGTAGAGGGCTCGTCCAGGAGCAAGAGAGACGGTTCCGGAATGAGCCCCATCCCGAGTGCGAGCATCTGACGCTCACCACCGCTGAGCAAGCCGGCCGCCTGCGCGCGCCGTTCCTTGAGGCGTGGGAAGAAATCGTAGATGACTTCGATCCGCTCCGCCGTGTGCTTCGGATCGAGCGTATAGCCGGCGAGATAGAGATTTTCCTCGACTGGCAATCCCCTGAAGACTTGTCCGCCCTGTGCGACGAGCACGATGCCGCTGAGGATCTGCTCGCGCGCGCACCGATTCGCAACATCACGGCCGCCATAGCGGATTTCGCCTGCCGCCACCGGCACGAGACCGAACACCGATTTCAGCAACGTAGACTTCCCGCAGCCGGGTGCGCCGATCAACCCGACGACTTCCCGCTCGGCGACGAAAAGCGAAAGCCCATCCAGCACCGGCTTGCCGGCGATCACCACACGCAAATCTCGAATCTCGAGCATGGTCATGCCACCCGCGAGCCGAAATAAATCTCGCGCACGCCCTCGTGGCCGCGAATTTCCGCCGGCGTGCCGTGCGCGAACAGCCGACCATGATCGAGCACCACGATCCGATCGGAGATATCGAACACCACATCCATATCGTGCTCCACCAGCACTACCGTTCGTCCGCGCGCGCGCATGCCCTTCACGATTGCGAGAATGCGGGCGACGAAATCGCCGGACAAACCCGAGGTCGGCTCGTCGAGCATCAGGATCTGCGCGTCGGTCGCGATCGCGCGGGCCAGCGACAGCAGCTTCTGCAGGCCGTAGGATAGGGTCCCTGCCTCCACGTCCAGCATGTCGGCAAGTTCGAGCTCGGCGAGAATTCCGCGAGCGCGATCGTGATGATCCTTGCGCTGGGCGCGCACGGCCCCTGGCCTCGCGACCAGATTCCACAGCCGCTCGCCGGTATTGTGCTGGAAGCCCAGGAGCACGTTCTCCAGCACCGAGAGGCGCGAGAATATCCGCAATTGCTGGAAGGTACGCACGACTCCGCGCGCAGGAATTTTATGCGGCGCCATACCGGTCAGCTCGACCTCACCCGCAAACACCTGTCCGCCATCCGGCGGCGGGAGTTGCGTGATCGTGTTGAGCAACGTCGTTTTGCCGGCGCCGTTCTGCCCGATGATGCTCGTGATCTCACCGGGCATGGCCTGCAGCGAGACGCCGTCGAGCGCCGCAAGCCCGCCAAAGCGCTTCGACACATTTTCCACGCGGAGCGGGAGACCCATCAGAACACGCTCCTTCCGGCAATCCCGCTCGGCCGCACAAAGGCGAACAGGATCAGCAGGAGCCCGTAGAGGAGCTGCCGCAGATTGGAGTCCATATCGCTCGAAAATCCAACGAACCGCAGCATTTCGGGAGCGGCCACAAGCAGGAGCGCGCCTAGAATCGGACCGCGTGTCGTCGCAACGCCGCCGACGATCACGAGCGAAAGGATGTAGACCGACTCCGTGAAGGTGAAGCTCGTCGGGTCGATGTAAGTAACGTAGTGCGCGTATAGAGCCCCGGCGAGCCCCGCGCCGCCGGCGGAGATCGCAAACGCCCGGACGCGAATCGATCGCACATTCTTTCCGAGTGCCGTCGCGGCCACTTCATCTTCGCGCACTGCGTTAAGCGCGCCGCCGAAGGGTGACGTCGTGATGTAGTGCAGCACTGCGATCGCAATCAGCGCCACCGCCCCGTAGAGCAGCGCGTAGTCCAGATGGCTTATCGCTTCGAAGCCGGAGATACGCGGACGCGGGATACGGCTTAGGCCTAGCGCGCCGTTGGTCAGCCAGTCGGAATTGTAGATGATGTCGATGATGATAATCTGGAAGCCGAGCGAGCCAAGGATGAAGTAGTCCCCACGCAACTTCAGGAGCGGCAAGGCGAGGAGCGCAGCGACCGCGGCGGCAATCGCGACCGCGGCTGCCGCGGTCGGAAGGAAGCTCCAGCCCAGATTGATGCCGGTGAGTGCCGCGGCATACGCACCAATGGCGTAGAAGCCAGCATGGCAGAGCGACAACAGACCGCCGTGACCGAGCACGACGTTCAGCGATGTTGCGAGGATCAGGTAGATCGTTAACAGGATAACGATGCTGAGGACGTATTCCACGATTCTGCCTCAGCGCTGCGCGGTGCCGAACACGCCGGTCGGACGGACGACCAGCACGACGATGAGCGCGGAGAAAATCAAAAGGTTCTGCCAGCGCGGATCGATCCAGAGGACCCCCATGGATTGCACCGCGCCCACCAGGAAGCCACCTGCAATGCCAGCAAACATGCTGTTCGCACCGCCGATGATTGCCGCGATCGTCGCAATCAGCACCACCGAAAGACCCATGCCCGGCGAGACGCCGATATCGAGGCCCATCAGTACTGCGGCAATGGCAAGCACCATGGAACCGAGTGCGAACACAAGGTAGTTGAGCAGGCGGACGTCAATGCCAACGATCTCGCCAACTGCGGGATTGTCGGCAATCGCGCGCAGGCCGCGCCCGAGCTTCGAGCGCGTGACCAGCAAGAACACGATGGCGAAAGTGGCGAGCGCGACGGCAAACGATGCGAGCTGCAGCGGTGTGACATATACGTTGCCGATCAGAAGCCCCTGCTGCACTTCTCCCTTGGAAATCACACGCGAGTCGTTGCCGAAAACCAGCACCACCAGGTTCTCGATCACGATGAACAGGCCGAGCGACGCGATCATCACGACCGCACCCGACGTCCCGCGCCGGACCATCGGCTCGTAGAACAGGCGCATGACCACAAAGCCCAGAAGCCCGGCGCCCAGGACCGCCGCAATCGCCGACGGCAACAGCGGCCAATCGGCCGCGACATAGGCCGCGTAGAAGAAATAGGCCGCGCAAACGTAAACGGACCCGTGGGCAAAATGCAGAATCCGGGTCGTGCTGTAGATCAGCCCGAAGCTCAGCCCCATCAGGCCAAAAATCGCCCCCGTCGCCAGGGCGTTGCCGACGGACTGCGCAATAAGTGCCAGATTCATAAAGGATTTCCCCGGCCGACCGCCTCCTTGCGGTGTGTTTGCCAGATTGTATGATATTATACAATTATAATGAAATGGCGCGGATCAACAGTATACCGCGCAGGAAAGGGGACCAGATGAAAAGTATCCGTAGCTTTTTGATGTCAGCGATTCTCGCGTCTGCAGCCTTCGCAGCTGCACCGGCTGGAGCCCAGGAGGAGGTCAAGATCGGCGCCATTCTGCCGATGACCGGCGGAGCCGCATCCTACGGCGTATGGATGCGGAACGGGATGAACATTGCGATCGATGAAATTAACAAGAAGTGGGGCAGCAGCCGCAAGCTCAACGTGGTGTTCGAGGATAGCAAATCCAATCCCAAGGATGCCGTCGCGGCCATGAACAAGCTGATCTCGGCCGACAGGGTCAAGGCCGTGATGACAACGTTGACCGGCGTCACCAATGCGCTCGCTCCAATCGCCGACCAGAACAAGATCGTGCTTACGACATCGGCCACCCTGCCCGGTATCACCGATCAGTCGGAATACCTGTTCCGCAACGCCACCAATCTCAGCAGCGAGATCAACCGCCTCGTCGATTTCACGAGCGGCAAGTACAAGAAGGCGGCCGTGCTCTGGGCCAATCTCGAATGGGCCAAGTGGGGCAAGGACGCTTTCGTCGCGGGCTTCAAGAAGAAGGGTGGCGAGATCGTCGAGGACCAGAGCTTCCCCGCCGACGCCACCGATCTGCGCGCTCAGCTCACCCGCATCCGCACCGCCAACCCCGACGTCGTTCTCGTGTTGGCGTACAAGACCACCGGCATAGCGCTCAAGCAGGCGCGCGAGCTTGGCGTGAAGGCGCAGTTCGTCGGCACGCTCGATTTCGAATTGCCGGAAGTGGTTGAGATCGGCCGGGAGGCTGCCGAGGGATCGATCTACACCAAGGCGATCTTCGACCCACAGAATCCGGCTTCAAAGGCAATGCGTGCCTATGCCGACGAGTACACGAAGCGGTACGGCCAAGCGCCGGAGGTTTATTCCGCCACGATGTACGACATGCTCCACATGCTCGCGGAGGCCGCGGCGAAGGCAAAAGACTCCGAGGGGATCCGCAAGGAATTGCTCTCGATCAAGAACTATCCGGGCGCGTCGGGCGAAACTACCTTCCAGCCGAACGGCGACGTCGACAAGCCGGTCGAGCTCAAGACGATCAAGGGCGGCAAATACGTCGCCTACAATCCGTAATCAGCCGGCACAGCAAAATTCGAGCCGGCCCGGATTTCCGGGCCGGCTTTTTTATTGGTCGAGCCCCCTGCCCGCCTTGAGTGCATCGAGGATTCGCACATAATCGCGAATGCCGGCATCGAGCGAAAAGCGCGGGGTGAAATCGAGCTGTTCGCGGGCACGCGTCGAATCCAGCACCGAGTAGTACTGCTTGCCCATCGCCCAGTAATCCAGGCCGGGGCCGATGTCGATCTCGGCATCGGGATAAAGTCCGCGCACTGCCCCGGCGAACTCATGAAGGCTCGTCGGCCGGCCGGACGAAATATTGAAAACGCGGTCGCGCGGCGTCGGCGCGAAAGCGGCGCAAACGATGCCACGCGCCGCGTCGCGCGTGTACAATATATCCTCGCCCTGCTCTCCCCCTTGCGCCACCTTCATCGGCTGCTGGGCGCGGGCGCGCTCCACCATTTCGCTCGTGATCGCCAACGCGCCATGACGTGACAAGCGGCCAGGCCCATAGAGCGACGCCAGCCGCAACGCCACAAAATCGACGCCGAAGCGCCGCGCATAATGCAGACCTGCGCGCTCGGCAGCGAGCTTGCTCGCGCCATAGATAGAGTCCGGCGCCTGCGGCGCGTCCTCCGTCACCGGCCGATAGGTAGGATGGGCGTGCTCGCCGCGGATCTGCCCGTAAACCGCCTTGGCGCTCGTGAACACAAGGCGGGCGACGGCGGCAGCGCGTGCCGCCTCAAGCACGTTCAACGTGCCCATCGTATTGACGGAAAAGCCGAGCGGCGGATTGTCGTCGCACTGAAAAAGAACGGCCGCCAGATGGATAACGTGCCCGATATCGCGATTGCGCATGACCTGAACGAGGTGCGGCAGGTCGGTGATGTCGCCGGCGACAAACTCAAACCGCCCATTGAGATCGACGAGAAACGGCGACTGGTCCTGCGTATCGAGCACGACGACTTGCTCGCCGCGCTCGATTAACTCGCGCACCACCCAGATGCCGATGGCGCCCATACCGCCGATCACCAAGACCCGCTGCGGCATCGGTGCGGCCTAGGCTTCTTCCTCGAAGATCACTTCGCGTTTCTTGCGCACGAAGGGCAGCACTGCCACCGCCAGAATCAGCAGTGTCGCCGCAAGCAACGTGGCGCTGATCGGCCGCGTGAACAGGATCGACGGATCGCCCTGCGACAGCATGAGGGAGCGGCGAAGGCTGTCTTCCAGCATCGGACCGAGCACGAAGGCGAGCAAGAGCGGCGCCGGCTCGAAATCGAGCTTGTACAGCACGTAACCCAGCAATCCGAACATCGACACGGTGTAGAGGTCGAAGGAGTTGCTGTTGATCGTGTAGAGGCCGACCGCAGAGAACACGAGGATCGCGGGAAACATCATCGAGTACGGCACCAGCAACAACCGCGCCCACAGGCCGACAAGCGGCAAATTGAGGACAAGCAACATCATGTTCCCGACCCACATCGATGCGATCACGCCCCAGAACAAGGTCGGCTGCTCAACTGCGACGCTCGGGCCAGGAATGATACCCTGGATCATCATGACGCCGATCATGAGCGCCATGATCGGATTGGTCGGAATGCCAAGCGTAAGCATCGGAATGAACGACGTCTGCGCCCCGGCATTGTTCGCCGACTCCGGCCCTGCCACTCCCTCGATCGCGCCCCGGCCGAATCGCTCCGGCTGGTCGGACAGTTTCTTTTCGACTGAGTAAGCCAGGAACGAGGCAAGCGCTGCGCCACCGCCGGGCAAGATGCCGATCGCTGAACCGATCAACGACCCGCGAAAAATTGGACTGATCGAGGCCTTCAAGTCCGCACGCGTCGGCATCAGTCCGGAAATTTTCTTGGCCACGAGCGACGTCGCCTGCGTGCCCTCGAGGTTGCGCAGGATCTCCGCAATGCCGAACAGGCCGATCGCCATCGCAACGAAATCGAAGCCGTTGGTCAGTTCGATCACGCCAAAAGTGAAGCGCGGCGCGCCGGTATAGAGGTCGGCGCCCACCGTCCCAAACAGAATGCCGATCGCGATCGCCGCCAGCGCCTTGACGATCGAGCCATGCGCAAGCGCGACGGACGAGATAAGACCGAGCGTCACCAGCGCGAAATATTCCGGCGGACCGAACTCGAGCGCCACTGCCGTAAGCGGCTTCGCCATCAACGCCACGAGGAAAGTGGCGAGCGTGCCCGCAATGAACGAGCCGATTGCCGCGATCGCCAGCGCGGGACCGGCGCGGCCCTGCCGTGCCATCTGGTGTCCGTCCAGCGCTGTGACCGCGGCGGAGGCTTCGCCCGGTACATTGATCAGGATTGCAGTGGTCGAACCGCCGTACTGCGCACCGTAATAGATGCCGGCGAGCATGATCAGCGAAGCGAGCGGATCGAGCGTAAACGTCAGCGGCAGCAGCATGGCTACTGTTGCGGTCGGCCCGATGCCGGGCAGCACTCCGATCAGCGTGCCCAGCACCGCGCCGAGGAAACAGTACATCAGATTGGCGGGCGTGACCGCCGCTTCCATGCCCAGGGCGAGATTGGAGAGAAGCTCCATCAGCTACACTCCAAACCGGGCGAGCAACGGACCGAACAGCGGCAGACTCAAACCGAGCCCGTAGCTGAACACGGCAACGCAGAAAATGGTTAGTCCCGCCGCCAGCAGCAGCGATTGCACCACGTTCGCCCGGTTGCCGGCGAGCGTAGCAACGAGCGCGGTGATTACGATCGCCGGCGCCAATCCGAGTGGCCGCACGCTGAGGCCGAAAACCACCGGCGACGCGAGAATGGCCAGCATCGTGCGGACCGAAACGAATTGCATGCGGTCGCTCGACTCAGCCGGCTGCACGGCACGCAATCCAATCAGAATGCCGAGCGCAATGAGGATCAGTCCGACGGCAAAGGGAAAATATCCCGGCCCTATCTGCCGGGCGGAGCCGATCGGCAGCGTCGTCACGGATTGGAGGGCGAAAAAACCGCCGATCACAATACAGAGCAGGCCGGCGGTGACCTCTTTGACATTCACTCGGGAGGACATGCACCGCCTCCGTCCGTCGACGGCAATCTCGGGAGGGGGGACGATCGAACCCGGTGCCGGATTCCGACCGTCCCCACCTTCAGCATATCATGCGGAAGCACGATACGCCGTTATTGCTTCGGCACGTCGGCGATTTCGATAATGCGGGCGTATTTCTCGATCTCCTGCGGCAGCAGCTTTTTGAGCTCGGCCGAACTCGCATAGTAGAGATCGATGCCGATCGCCGACATCTTGGCGCGCGTCTCAGGATCGTCGGCGATCTCCTTCAGTGTCTTGTCGAGCTTGTCGATGATCGCTTTCGGCGTACCAGCCGGCGCATACACGGCGTGCCACGCCGGGAGGACAAAGTCCTTGTAACCGAACGCGGTCATCGGTTGCGCCTCGGGGAAGAACGCCGGCTTCTCCGCGCCGGAGGAGCCAAGGATCTTCAACTTGCCGGCGTCGATATGCGGCTTGAACGGCGGATAGGGATAGAACATGTAGGCAACGTCGCCACGCACGAGATCGGCCAAAGCCTGTGCCGCTGCCTTGTACGGAATGTGGTTCGCCTTCAGGCCCGCGACATGGTCGAAATAGGCGCCAGCCAAATGTAACGACGAGCCGAGGCCGGTCGAGGCGTAGTTCAATCCCGGATTCTTCTTCGCGTAGGCGACGAAGTCCTTGAGGTTGTCGATCTTCAGCGTCGTCGGAATGGCGAGCAGCAGCGACTGGCTGGTGACGCGCGCAACCGGCTCGAAGTCCTTGATTGTGTCATAGGGCAGCGTCTTGAACAGCGCCGGCGACACGATGAACTGCGTCGCGTGGAACAACAGCGTGTAGCCATCCGGCGTCGCCTTTGCAACCGTGTCCGCGCCGACGATGGTGTTTCCCGCCGGCATGTTGTCGATGATGATCGGCTTGCCGAGCTTCTCGGACAGACGCGTCGCGATCTGGCGTGCAGCCGCGTCGGCGCCCGACCCCGCCGAGAACGGCACGATCATGCGGATGTCTTTAGCGGGGTATTCCTGCGCCGCAGCCGGCGAAGCGGCGAGGACCGCGACCGTAAAGGCCGCGAGCAGACCGCACAGTCCCAGCGGGTGCAAATTTCCCGATTTTAGTCGCATGGCGTTTTCTCCCTTCCCTGTTCCCCTGACCCTGGCGCCCCACTTCAATTTGCCCGCCGGCTTACCGACGAAGTCGACTCGACTGCTTCAAGCAAAAGTCAGCATAGGATCATACAATATACTGTACTATGTACTATCATGCTCTTGCCGCAACAAGCCCAAATCTGCGGCAAAATTGTCTAGCGGACGAGTAGCCAGGTCGCTGCCCCAGCGACGGCCAGCCCGGCGGCCGCTGCCACGAGCCAACCCGACCAGCCTTGCCCGGCGCGCGCCTTGCCGGTCGCCGGCGCTTCCGCCTGCTCAGGCGTCCGGCCAACGGCATCTGAAAAGCGTGAAAAGAACTCATCCGCCAGCTTCCGCGTCGTCCCCTCCACCATGCGGGAACCGAGTTGTGCGAGCCGGCCGCCGATCTGTGCGTCGGCTGTGTAGTTGAGGACGCTTCCGTCACCGTCCGGCGTGATCGTCACAGCGGCCCCACCTTTTGCAAATCCAGCGGCGCCGCCCGACCCTTCGCCGGTCAACCGGCAGGCGCGCGGCTCGTCGAGCTCGGACAGCGTCATCTTGCCGGTGAACCTCGCTTTGACGGGTCCGATTTTGAGGACAACGTCGGCCGTGAATTGTGTCGGCGATACCCGTTGCACGTCCTCGCAGCCGGGAATGCAGCGGCGCAGTACGTCCGGATCGAACAGCGCATCCCACACCGCCTGCGGCGCGGCTGCAATCCGATACGTTCCATTCACCTGCATACCTGCACTCCGTCAGTGCGCCGCGCCGCTGAAATCGCGCGGCAGCTTGCATTCGGCCACGCGCACGTTCCTGATCGCCGCCGGCGTGTTGCGGCTGCGACCGACGAAGCGCGGTACGCTGTCCGTGACCACTGCGGCCACAGCCGCAATGTCGCCGTTCCTCAGCGCATCGAGCGCATTATCTTTGGATCCGCCCGCGCAGGCGTCGATCACCACGACGTCGGCGTCACGCCCGGCGCGCAGATAGCCGCTGTTCAGGCGATAGACATCCGCGTTGTTGCCGGTCGCGGCGGAGATCGCCCACTCGACCGGAATTTTTGTCAGGCTTGCGAGATGCGAAATCGTGTAGAGCATTCCGAGCGGCATGATCCCGCTGCCGGTCGGCGTATCGGTGGCGATCAGAAGCCGCTCGAACTGACCGGCTTTCTCCAGCAATTCCGCCGTCATCAGCGCCGTGCGCAGATTGCCCGCCGTGCAAAGCTGCAGCGCGATCGAGGTCTCGTTCACGAGCCGGGTGAAATCGCCGTCGGGCATGGCGATCGGCCCGCCATTCACATGGAACGATACATGCGGCTGCATGGCGATCAGATGCTCGGCCCAGATGCCCGACGAGCCCGGTATGGACGAGCCGCCGGTGTGCACTGTCGTGATCATGCCATGCTGCTTGGCCCAGCCGATCATCGGCGCGTAATCGAACGGCGTTGGAAAGGCGCCGAAGCCCGCTTTCGCCAGCCATACCCCCTTGCGCGCGAGTTCGGCGAAATCCTGCTCCACGAGGCCGGGCTCCAGAATGATCGAGCCCGCGCACACCCGCATCCCACCTGGCCGGTAATGCTCGAACGACTTGAACGCGGCGACCGCGAGCGCCTTCACGCCTTCCGGATCCTTCGGACGGCCCGGCACATGCACTTCCGATGCCGTGATCGAAGTCGTCGTGCCGCCGTGAACGTAGCTCTCGAGAAAGCCGACGGTGCGTTGGCGCGGTGTGTAGTCGCCGAACGTGATGTGGACGTGCGAGTCGATGAGACCCGGCACGGCGATTGCGCCGTCGGCGTCGATCACCACGTCGCAGGCTGAAACCTGCGCCGACGAGGCAGTGCCGACCGAATCGATCGTGCCGCCGTTCATGATGATGGTGTCGCCGTCGGCGACCGGATCGCGCCAGTCGCCGGTGAGAATCGTGCCCAGATTGACGATCGCGGTTTTCATGTCACACCGGCTCGTCGCACAGGCCGCACGGCAGGCGGCCGCATCAGAAGAGCCCGTCTTCTCCCTTTTTGTCCTCGTATTTCAGGCCGCCGACGCGCGCATGGATGCGCCCGCGATTGGCAACGCAGAATATTACCGCAATCTCGTTCGGCAGCGGCGCATCCGGCAACAGAATCGTCATTCCATCGTAGTGGGAGCGCACATACAGTGCGTCCTTACAGGCCAAGGGAATATCGATCGGCACGCCCGCTGTCGCACGCTTCGTGAAGGATGAGATCCAGGCCTTGCCGCCGCCTACCGCCTGCCGCAAAGGGTCGGCGAATTTCGTCGTCAGCAGCGCGTTGGCATGCTCCTGTTCACCAGCCAGTCCGGCAATGCCGGCCTTGCCGTAACTCTGCACCTCATAAGGACCAAGCACGCTCACCAATAGCTTGCTCATTTCTCGACCGAGTTCCTCACTCGCATCGATCAAAGGGCTCAGATCCGTCACCTGGCGATTGGCGTAGGGGTTCTCGACGATGGCCGCCACCGCCACTTTTCGCAGCGGCACACCTTGGACTTCACCGGCGCAGCCGTCTTCGTGCTCGACAAAGCTGTACCACTTGCGCGTTCGCAGCTTCATCCACCACTCCTTTTCGCCGGTTCACCGGCGTGTTTCGTGATGAAATAATGTATGCTATTATGTTTGTAATACAGTCAAGTGCCCGGGTAGGCGGGTCATTCCTAACCAGCCCTTTGGGCTGCCTGCGAGCTATAAGAATAATATAATATAATACGACTCAGTCGCGGCGACATGGGCTTTGCGACTACGCACAGTTGCACTATGACGCACTGCCTCGTAGGGCGCCTCGGTTGAATAAAGGGAACAACGTGAACCCCTCGAACGCAGCCTCCTATCTGAAAGTCATGCCGGTCACGGTCACCGGCCAGACCGTCTCCAAATTGCGCGATGCCATCCTGAGCGGTGTCTTCAAGCCTGGCGAACGCCTGCTCGAGCAAAACCTGTGCGACTGGATGGGCGTGAGTCGGACCTCGGTACGTGAAGCACTACGCCGCCTCGAGGCGGAGCGGTTGATCACGATCACACCGAACCGCGGCCCATCGGTAACAGAGATCACTTGGGACGAAGCAAGATCAATTTACGAAGTGCGAGCGCTTTTGGAGGGAGAGGCGGTCGCCTTGTTTGCTGAGCGTGCATCGCCTGCGCAGCTTTCAGAAATGAAACTGGCGCTCGCGGATTTCGACCGCGCGGTGTCGATGAACGCGCCACTCGATCGGCTGGCGGCAACGGAGCGCTTTTATTCGGTAATCCTGAGCGGCTGCGGCAATCGGGTGATCGGGGAGATCATCCAAGGGCTTGTCGCTCGCATCAATTTCCTGCGCGCGCGCTCCATGTCGCGCGAGGGACGAAGCCGCCAAAGCACGGTTGAAATGTGGCGCATTTTCGACGCGATCGAAAAGCGGAATCCAACTGAAGCACGTGCGGCCGCCGTTGACCATGTGCACTCCGCTGCAGAAGCCGCTCATGAGGCTTTCGACAGTGACGATAACAGCAAGAATGAACCGGTGGCCAAGCCGCGCGGGCGTCGGTCAACCAAGGCACAGGACATGGCGAAGTAATGAGCCTTGTTCGAGGATCCTGACACACAGCGGAACGGAGTCGGGTTGGCTTTGCCTACCACTGTGGAGGCCGCTGCATAAGCTCCAGATAAAAAGCGGCCCGCTGTGGCGGGCCACTTTTTTGCTTGAGTTTTATCAGAGCCGCTTTTCCAGCCAGTCAAACATGAACGGAATTGATGTGCTCCAGTTATCGTAATTGCAGTGGACCGATCCGCCCTCGTCGTCGCCCCAAAGCTTTAAGACCTTGTCGCTGCTGCTGATTTCCTCATAGAGCCGCTTCGCGCCATCAACGCGCATTACCACGTCGCCAACGCCGTGTGAGACAAGCGTCGGGCAGGTGATCTTCGACGCGACACCCTTGAGGTTGAACGCCTCCAGTTTCTTGCGCGCATCTGCATCGTTGGCCGCGCCGAGAATCCATTGGAGCTGGCCGCGGATGGGCGGATACCAATCATAGATATCTTCAAGAATGTCATAGCACGCGCACCATAACACGAGCGCCTTGATGCGCGGCTCGAACGCGGCGCTGCGCGGCGCATAGTAGCCGGCCATGCTGATGCCGATGCAGCCGATGCGGTCGGGATCGACGTCGGGACGCGCCGACAGATAGTCGATCGCAGCCTTGATCGGCACCTCGTAGTCCGGCCGGGTATAGATATTCTTCAACCGCAGGCTCGAGCCGCGGCCAGGCGTATCGAGGATCAGCACCGCGATTCCGCGCTCGGAGAGGTCCGACGAACCCCAGAAGTAAATTTCCTCGGCGAGCGAGTCGGCGCCGCCGAGCATCAGCACCGTCGGCCGCTTCTTCAGGCCCTTGTCGACTGGATGGCAGAAATAGCCGTCATAGACCTCGTTGCCGCACTTGACCTGTACCTGTTCGATCTTGCGTGTGTGGTGCTTGATCGCCTCCTGGAAGCAGGCTGAAAGGCGGATGAAATCCTCCTTCTTGCGTGGGTCCGTGCCGGGCAGGAAGAAATCGGCATGCCGGTAGTAATTGGTGGCGCGGAACAGGCGCTGCTTGCCGGTGATAGTCGATCCCGCGGCGATGTCAGCCCGACCCGCATCCTCCAGCTGGCGGCCAAGGGCATGCCATTCCCGATGCCAACTCTCCATGTCGCCGAGCTTGATCTTCTTGGCGGCACGGTCGCACTCGAAAATGTCGGCACCGCCGTAAGCCACCTGTGCGATCACGCGCTCGGTCTGGATCGCCCAGTCGGGCTCGCCGGGAAATACATTCAACATCGGGCTAGTCTCCTCATTACAACCGTCCGCAACTTTGTGCCCAGCAAGGGTCCAGAGCCGCGTGAAGCGGCAAGAACCGTCGGCCCCCGGCTTGCATTAAGGGACGAGAGCATAATAATGTCTGACGATCAAGGTAGAGAGCTCGGGAGAGTGCCCGAAATGAGCAGCATCGACGACGGCGAGAAATTCGCCTTGGGTACTGAAGGCGAACAGCGTCCTTGGCAGGACGCCTATCGAGCCCTCGTGCAGAGCTTCGAAGCCGGAAGCGGCCGTCGGTATGTGGGGCACAGCGTTCCGCGCAACGACGTTCTTTATAAAGTACGCGGCAAAGCGAAGTACGCCGCCAATATCGCGCTTCCGGACATGCTGCACGGCCGTTTCGTGCGCAGCACGTATCCTTATGCGCGCATTAAACGCGTGGATGTGTCGAAGGCCAGCGCCCTGCCGGGTGTCCGATGCGTGCTTACCGCCGCCGACATCCCCGATGACCGGCTCAAGGTCGGCTCGCTGGTCAAGGACACGCCGATTCTCGCAAAAGACCTGGTTCGCCATGTCGGCGAGCCGGTGGTCGCAATCGCCGCCGACACCCTCGAGATCGCCCACGCAGCCGCAGCACTCGTCGAGATCGATTACGAACCGATAACCCCGGTTCTGACGCCGGAAGAAGCTCTGAAAGAGGACGCGCCGCGCCTTCATCCCAACGGCAATCTCATCGCCAACCTTTCCAACGCCGTTGGCGACGTCGATGCGGCGCTTGCCAGGGCCGACGTCGTGCTGGAGGACACCTATACCAACGAGCCGATCGAGCATTCCTATCTTGAGCCGCAGGGCGGCATTTCCTTCATCGACCCCGACGGCGTACTGACGCTCCTCGTTTGCACGCAGTATCCACACTTCCATCACAAGCAACTCGCCGACGTCACGGGTCTACCGCTCGAGAAGATCCGCGTCATCCAGACGGTGATCGGCGGCGCTTTCGGCGGCAAGATCGATGTGACGATCGAATGCGCGTCCTGCTTGATGACGCTCAAGACCAGGCGTCCGGTGAAGATGCTGCTGGAAAACGAGGAGGTGTTCTCCGCGACCACCAAGCGCCACACGATGAAGATCCGCCATCGGCTCGGTGCCATGAAGGACGGCCGCATCGTGGCGCTCGACATGGATATTCTCGCCGACGGCGGCGCCTATTCCTCCTACAGCCTGATCGTGGCAGGCCGCTGCGTTGTTCATGCCGCCCTGCCCTACGACATCGCCAATGTGCGCGCGCGCATCCGTACGACTTTCACGAATAACATGACCGCTGGCGCCATGCGCAGCTTCGGCATCGTCAAGCTTGCCTTCGCGACCGAGTCGCAGATCAACAAGCTCGCCGACGAACTCGGCATGAGCCCCATTGAGGTTCGGCGCATCAACGCCGTGGAGACCGGCACCAAGACCGTAACCGGTCAGATTCTCCACGCAGTCGGCTTCAAGAAAACGCTCGACGCGATTGAACCGATCTATGAGGAACGCAAAAAGGCGCTCGCAGCGGGGCCGAAAAAGCCGGGTGTCCTGCGCGGTCTCGGTCTCGCCTCGCTCGGCTACGGCATCGGCTATAGCGGCGTCCGCAATCCTTCGACGGCGCGCATCGAGTTGACGGAGGACGGCATCGTCATCGCGAATTGCGGCACGCCCGATATCGGACCGGGCTCCGACACCGCGCTGGCGCAGATCGTCGGAGAGGAGGCCGGCGTCAACATCGGCCGCATCCGCGTAGTCAGCGGCGACTCGACTAAAACCGACGATTCCGGCCCCACCTCGGCCTCGCGCACCACCTATTTCTCGGGTAACGCCGCGATGCTCGCGGGCCGCGATTTTCGTCGGCAGTTTTCCGACTTGCTCGCGAAGAAACTCGACGTGACGCCGGAAAACATCCGCATCGACAACGACCAGGTGATCGTCAACAACAAGCCCATGCGTTTCGAGGATGCTTGCGCCACCCTCGGCAGTGACGTGAAGCAGATCATGGCCTACGGCGTTTTCAATCCCGACAGCGAGCTCGACTTCGTCACCTTCAAGGGCAACCCCTATCCGACCTATACCTACGCAACGCAACTTGCGGAGATCGAAGTCGATATCGATACCGGCAAGATAGAAGTGCCGCGTTTCTGGGCTGCACACGACGCGGGCCGTATCGTCAATCCCATGGGCGCCGAAGGGCAGATCGAAGGCGGCGTAGTGATGGGTCTTGGCATGGCGTTGTGGGAGAAAATTTGCCGGAGCGACGGCTACATCCAGAACCCCGGTATGCGCGACTATCTCCTGCCCGGCGCGAAGGATGCGCCGACCGAAATCACGACGATCTTTATCGACAATGAAGACGAAACCGGGCCGTTCGGCGCCAAGGGCGTCGCCGAGGCGAGCCTCATCCCGGTGCCGGCGGCCGTTGCCGCAGCGCTGCATGATGCCGCAGGCATTCGGCTGAACGCGATGCCGATGGAGGCGGAAACGGTGGTGAAGAAACTCGCCGCACGAAAAGGCAACAAGCCATGAGCGAACCGCAATTTGTTCGGGCGCGTTCGGTCGATCACGCCATTGACACACTGAAGGCCGCGGGCGGCGACGGCCTCATCGTCGCCGGCGGCGTGGTTGTCAGCTCCCTGTTCAATCAGCGTCTTGCTTCGCCCGCAGTGCTGGTCGACATCAGCCGCATTAAAGGGCTGCGTTATATCAAGCGCACACCGAACGGACTGAGCATCGGCGCACTCGCAACCCACGACGACATTCACCGCTCCGCGGACGTGAAAGCCGTCGCGCCGCTTCTGACCGAGATCGCAGAAGATGTTTCCTGCCCGCGACTACGCAATCGCGGCACGCTCGGCGGCAGCATCTGCACCATTGGCGGCCAGGGCGATCCCGCCACCGGACTGATCGCGCTGGGCGCGACCATGCAGATCAAGGGGCCTGGCGGCGAGCGGACCGCGCATATCGAAGATTTTTATAAGGACGCCTTTGAGGTCGATCTGGCGCCCGACGAGATCGTGGAGCGTATCGACGTGCCGGCGCCGCAGACAGGCGCCCGCTTCGCCTTCTGCAAGCTCGGTCCCCGCAACGCCATGGACTTCACGCAAATTACCGTCTCCGTGGTCATGGCGCCCACGGGATCCGGCATCCGTATCGGTATGAATGGCGTCGCCAACGCGCCGAACCGTCCCCGCGCAACGGAAGCGCTGATTGCCACAATGAACGCCGGCTCGATCAACTGGACCGCGGTCGGCAAGACGTTGAACGGCGAGATCAGCCCGCAGGGCGACCTCGTTTATTCTGAGGATTTCAAGCGGCATCTGGCGCTGATCGGCCTGCGGCGGGCGGTCGAGCGCGCGCTGGCGCGCAGCAAGGAAGCGGGAGGGCGCGCCTGATGGCGAATATCGACATTACCCTGAACGTGAACGGAAAAGATCACCGTGTCGCCGTCCGTTCGACCGAAATGCTGCTCGAAGTGCTACGCGACAGGCTTGGCTATGTCGGCACCAACAAGGTGTGCGCGCAGGGCATCTGCGGGGCCTGCACGGTAATCGTTGATGGCAAGTCCACGACCTCGTGCCTCGCGCTCGCGGCGCAGTTCGACGGCGCGCGCATCATAACCGTCGAGGGCCTGGAACACGACGGCAAGCTCGATCCTCTGCAGGAAGCCTTCATGAAGCACGGCGCCGTGCAGTGCGGCTATTGCACGCCAGGTTTCCTGATGAGCGCCAGGGCGTTCCTGAACGACAATCCGCATCCGACCCGCACCGAGATCATCGACGCCCTGCGCGGCAACATCTGCCGCTGCACCGGCTACAAGAAGATCATCGATGCGGTGGAGGATGTTGCCGCGCGATCGGCCCGTTAGAACCAGCCATGACTTCCTTGCGCGATTTTCTCGCTGCGCTGCCTGAGCGGGAGATCGTGCGATTCAAGGCGCCGCGCGATTTCGTGCCGACTGCGCTCGCCATGGAGCTGGAATCGCGCGATCCGCGGCCGGTGATCTGGCTCGAGCCCGACACGGACAATCCCGTCCCGGTCGTACTCAATCTCTTCGCCGACAAGGCGCGCATCGCGCGCCTTGCGGGCGGGCGGCACGGAGATTTCAACGCCGCTTGGGCCGACGTGCTCCGGCATTCGATTCCGCCGCGCCTCATCGCGGAGGGCGCCGTGCACGAGCGCGTCTTTCTCGGCAGCGAGGTCGACTGCACGGCGTTGCCGATCTCACGCCATTTCGCGGAGGATGCGGGCCGCTACGTCAACAGCGGCATCTTTGTCTGCAAGGACCCCGACACTGGCGTGCGCAACCTGAGCTTCGCGCGCATGTTGCTGCGCGACCGGAACCGTTTCGCGATCAATCTCGGCTCGCGCGGCGATCTGTGGGAGCATCAGGGACGGGCTGCCGCGCGCGGCAAAAATCTCGAAGTCGCCGTCGTGATCGGTGCGCAACCGGCCGTTTATCTCGCCGCCTCCGCCAAGGTCGCCATGAACATCGACGAGTACGACATCGCCGGCACACTGCTCGGAAAGCCGCTCGATCTCGTGCGGTGCAAGGCCGTCGATCTCGAAGTCCCCGCCGATGCCGAGTTCGTGCTGGAGGGTGAAATCCTCGCCGATGCAAGCGAGGACGAGGGCCCGATGGCCGAATATACCGGCTATTCCAGCCCGCGCTCGACCCGCAACGTGATGATCGTGAAGGCGCTCACCCACCGCGCGCAGCCGATCTACCTGGATATCACGCCGGGCGCCTCGTCGGAGCATTTGCAACTCGCCGGCATTGCCCGCCAGGCGCGCGACTATACCCGCCTGAAGGAGATGATCCCGGGCCTGCGCGCGCTCAACTTCCCGCGCTCAGGGAATTCCTTCCACGCTTATCTGTCGCTGAAGAAGAACGCCGAAGGCGAAGCGCGCCGCGCGATCTCGCTGCTGTTCGGCCTCGATCCATACGTGAAACTCGCGGTTGCTGTCGACGAGGACGTCGATGTCGAGAATGAACAGGAAGTGCTGTGGGCAATCGCCACGCGCTTTCAGGCCGACACCGACATGTTCGTCATACCCAGGATGATCTGCAATCGCGGCGACCCGTCGGCGGTGGATGGAATGGCAGCCAAGGTCGGCATGGACGCGACCGTTCCCATCGGCTGGCAGGAGCAGCGCGCAACGCTCTCGCCCGACGCGCTCGCCGCCGCGCGTAAAATCATCGGTGCGAGGGGCAAATGAGCAACGCCCGCGCCGCCGTACTGGTCGAACCGCGCCGCATCGAGTTGCGCGAGTTTCTGCTGCCCGAGATTGGCGACGAGGACGCGCTGCTGCGCGTCGAAGCCTGCGGCCTGTGCGGCACCGACTACGAGCAGTGGCTCGGCCATGTGCAAAACTGGGGCCGGATGCCAATCATTCCCGGCCACGAGGTCATGGGCTGGATCGACAAAATCGGCGCGAATGCCGCGCGGCGCTGGCGCGTGAAAGAAGGCGACCGCGTGGCGGTGGAGCCCATCGTCCCCTGCGGCCACTGCCTGCATTGCGCGGAAGGCGCCTATACGCGCTGCTCGTCCGACACTGGTTACGGACTCTATCAGGGCATCGAGATCGCGCCCTCGTTGTGGGGCGGCTACGCGACGCACATGTATCTGCATCCGCGCACGATGCTGCATCCCCTGCCCGCTGGCGCCCACACCGAAACCATTGGCCTGTTCAACCCGCTCTCCAACGCCACGCGTTGGATTTATGAAGTCGGCGGCGTCGGCCTCGGCAGCCGCGTGGTGATCGCCGGTCCCGGCCAGCGCGGCCTGCTCGCCGCGGCCGTCGCGCACATCGCCGGCGCCGCGGAGATTTACGTCACCGGAACGGCGGCGGACCGCGAACGGCTTGCGCTTGCGCAGAAGCTCGGCGTCACCGCGACCATCGTGGCCGACGAGGAAGACCCGGTCGCGCGCGTCCGCGAGCTCACCGGCGGCCGCATGGCCGATGTCGTGCTCGATGTGTCGAGCGGATCGAACAAACCCATCGTGCAGGCCGTGGACATGGTCCGGCGTGGCGGACGCATCGTGCTCGCGGGCCTCAAGGGCAAGACGCCGATCGAGGGCCTGCTGAACGACAAGATTGTGTTCGGTGAGATCGAGTTGCGCGGCGCATTGAGCGCCGGCTGGAAATCCACCGAGATCGCCATCGATCTCATCGCGCGTCACGGCGAGGAACTGTCGGCGCTCTGCTCGCACAGCTTCCCGCTCGACGAGGCCGAGCGCGCCGTGCGCACCCTCGGCCGTGAGGTGCGCGACGGCGTCGAGCCGATTCACATCACGTTGAATGTGGCGGGCGGCTGAGCCGCCGGCCGGTCAGGACTTGAGACCCGCGATCAGGGTGCGCGCCTGCGCCAGCACTTCGGGATCGATCGTGGCGCGCTGCTCCTGCCAGCCCTTCGGCACGGTGGCGTCGATGCCGAGCTTGGCGTTGGTTCCGTTGACCGACGTCGGATCCAGCATGTTGCACAGGACCTTCGGAACGACGAACATGTCGGTGTCGGCCTGGAAGCGCGTCGCCACCGCCCACAGCACCTCGGCTTCGTTGAAGACGTCCACGTCCTCGTCAACGACCACGCCGAGCTTCACATAGGGATCGACCCCGAACAGCATCATCAGCGCGCGCCGCGCCTCGCCCTCCGCCATCTTCTTCATGGACATGTAGCAGTGGAACGAGTTGCCCGAGCGCGGGAAATGGATCGCCTTCAGGCCGGGGATCATTTCCTTGATGCGCGTGTAGTCGCGCGCCTGGCGCGCGATGCCGGCGAGCGTCAGGTGCTCCGACGACAAGCCCGGCGTGATGTCAAGGTAGATCGGCTTCTGCCGCCGCGTCATCGTCTTCATGCAGAATACGTTGCGCGTCGAGCGCCGGCTCGAATAGCCGGTATATTCCGCCACCGGCCCCTCGTCTTCGTGTTCATCCGCAAGAATCTCACCTTCCAGCACGATCTCCGACTCCGCCGGCACTTCAATATCGACGGTCTTGCACTTCACGAGATCGACCGGCTTGCCGAGGAAACCTCCGGCAAGATCGTACTCGTCGATCGTCATCGCCACTTTCGCCGATGCTGCTAGATAGACGGCAGGCTGTGCGCCGATGACGACGGCGACTTCGAGATTCTTGCCGCGCGCGGCGGCGCGTCCCTGATGCTCCCACAGGTCGCCACGCGATCCGAGATTGATGGAGAACCGGTTCGGTGCCTTCATCAGCATGCGCGCGAAGCTGAGATTACGCACACCGGTGTCGGGATCCTTGGCGACAAACACGCCGCTGCTGACGTAGCGGCCGCCGTCCTCGGCGAAATGCTTGGAGATCGGCAGCGTCGTGCAGTCCGCCTTCGCGCCTTCGAGCACGACCTCGTGCACCGGGCCGTCCTTCACCATGCGCGGCTTGATCGGGGTGTCGAGAAAACGCCCCCATTGCGGAAAGAGCTGATCAAGCTCGACGCCGGCGATGCGCGCGATGCGGCTGCGGTCGCCGAACAGGTTGATCACTACGGGCATGCCGCCGGGCTGCTCCGGTTCGACGATGATCACCGGCGAGCGACCCTGCTTCTCCAGCTCCATCACGACGGCGGTCGGCACATAGTCGATCGGCGAGCGGATGCGGAAGACCTGGTCGGCCGGCAGGGAGTCGAGGAATTGCTGGAGCGAAGCCATGGTCTGCGCCTGATCAAGATTGACTGAATGTCATACATAACCTACTAGACCCTGAAATCAAAGAAGAAAATACCGTATCAACTAATCCTCGTCGCCCGCCTGCATGCTTTTACCGATCCCCACGTCCTCGCCCCAGCGCACCACATCGGCCTCGACCTGCATGAGATCGAGCACCCGGCCGATCGTGTGGTTGACCACATCGTCCACCGATTTCGGCTTCGCATAGAACGCCGGTACCGGCGGCACGATGATCGCACCCATCTCCGCGGCCGCGGTCATGCTGCGCAGATGGCCGAGATGGAGCGGCGTCTCGCGCACCATGAGCACCAGCCGCCGCCGTTCCTTGAGGACAACGTCCGCCGCGCGCGTCAAGAGGTTCGAGGTCACGCCGGTTACGATCTCCGAAAGGCTGCGGATCGAGCACGGCGCGATGATCATGCCGTCGGTCTTGAATGATCCACTGGAGATGCTCGCCGCCACGTTCTTGATGCTGTGCACTTCGTGGGCGAGCGCCTTCACCTCGGCAACCGACCTGTCGAGCTCGTGATTGATGGTGATTTCGGCCGCCTTGGAGAGCACAAGATGCGTCTCGATGCCGGTCGACTTCAGGCGCTCCAGCAGGCGCACACCGTAGATGGCGCCCGAGGCACCCGAGATACCGATAATGAGGCGACGCTTCGTTTTCATTTGTGCCCAGCGTAGGTTCGTGATCGGGCGCCAACATTGCCATATCCACGTTCGCGATTCTATCCTCCTGCTCCCCTGGAGCCCTGCATGAGCGAACCACTGGTTCTCGACAATCCGTTCTGGCGCTTTTCCCTTCGCCTTTACGCGCAGGAAGCGGTGCGGAAAGAATGCCTGTCTCTCCAGGATACATTCGGCATCGATGTGAACATCCTCCTGTTCACGGCCTGGCTTGCAGCCGAGCGCGCGGCAAAGCTCGACGAGGCTGGGGTCGCCGCGATCGAAGCCGTCACGAAACCGTGGCACGCCGCTGCCGTGTTGCCCCTGCGCAGCGCACGCCGGCAGGTGAAGGAGCTGAACCTGTTTCTACGTCCGGAAATCGCAAGCCTTCGGCGCAAAGTCGCCGATCTTGAACTTGAGTCCGAGCAGATCGAGCAGGCGCTGCTGTTCGAGCTGGCGGAAAAGCGCTGGCCGGCACGGATACCCGCGGCTTCATCCACCATCGGCGGCAATATCTCGGCCTATCTTGCGCGCTTTGACAAGAACGCAGCCGCGCCGGCGCTCGAGCGTGCGGCGCAGCCGTAAGACAAACACACGTCAGTCGGTGATGCGCGCATCGACGACGACTTGCGTGCCGTTGCGCACCAGTTCCAATCCTTCGGAGATCGCGCGCTCCGCTTCGCCCGGCGTCGAGACTTCGTAGCCTTTTCCGCCCGCGGCGGTTACCACCTTGCGGAGCTCCAGCGGCTGCGGGAATTTTCCTTCGGGGAACCCCGCATGCGCGGCGTGGCCCGACGGATGCACCGACTGGGTCGAATGCGTGACCGCCCGCCAGCCCGAATTGTTGTAGATCACCGTGAGAAACGGGGCGTCGTAGGCGCGCGAGCCCCAATGCACGGCGGAGGGATTGCCGAACACATAGGCGCCGTCTCCTTGCAGGCACACGACGTCGCGATCGGGCTTGGCCAGCTTGGCGCCGAAAGCCGCCGGCAGCCCGAGGCCGAGACCGCTGCCGGCGAGTCCCATCAGCGTGTTGGACGTGCGCTTGGTAAGCTGGCGCAGCGTCTTCCCGTCGTTCGTCACCGCTTCGTTGATGACCAGCGCATCCTCGCCGCAGATATCCGCGACAAGCCGTGCGAGCTTGGATGCAGTCAGACCCTCACCTTCACTCTCGCGTCTCCACGCCGCACGCATCTTCTGGTGAGCGTCGCGGAAACGCCGGCCGCGTGCGTCGAGCACTTCGCGGTTGGCTGAATTACGGGACTTCGCATGGACCACTAGCGCTTCCAGCGTGGCGCGGGCGCTGACCTGCACGAACAGATCGCCACGCAGGCTGCGCATCGGCATGTTGGTTTCGATCGGGTCTTCGCCGAACCAGATGATCTTGGCGTCCGGCTTCGGCTGGCCGAGCGATGGCACCCACGGCACCGGACAGTTGATTGCGAGGACGAGATCGGCCTCCTTGAACAGCTCGATATTCGCGCCCGTCGTGTAGCCCTGATGCAGATAGTGATCCGCCGGCATGTTGACATGGTAGGGCCGCATCTCGACGACCGGCACGACATATTCCTCGGCGAAGGCGCGCAGCGCCTCGACACCGCCTGGTTCGGCACCGGTGCAGGTCGTGATGACGAGCGGACATTTGGCAGCGCGGATGTCGTTGTGAATCGCCGCCAGCACGTCCGGCGCCGGAACGGTCGCGGCCGGCGCCGCCATGATCGGCGCCATCAGATCTTCCGAAACGAACTCGGCGAGCGGCTCTCTTGCCGCCGCGATATACACGGGTCCGCGGGGCGCGCTGTGCGCGAATTGCAGACCGCGCGCCGCGGCTGCGGGAAACGTGGTGCCGCTGCGCACTTCATATTCCCATTTCACATACTCGCGTAGACTGCCGCGCTGGTCGAACGCGTCCTGCACCCAGTGCACGTAGTTGTCGCGGCTGCCGACGCGCTCGCCGTTCTCGGTCCACGGTGCGAGGCCGGCGAAGATGAGCACTGGCCACCGGCCGCGATTAGCGTTGTGCACGCCCGCACCGAGATTGAGCGTACCGACATCGACGTGGGCGAACACCGCCTGCGCGCGTCCTGTGAAATGCGCGTAGCCCGCGGCGGCGTTGATGGTGACGCCCTCGTGCTGACACATGATCTGGCGCGGGACCGGTGGAAGATTTCCGTTGGCGGCGTGCCGCGCCCAACTTTCGATTAGGCTGGCATGGTCGGTGCCGAACACCGAGAAGGCGACGTCGACACCATTGGCGCGAAGCGCTTCGAGAAAGGCGTCGCTGGCGGTGCGTCCTTCATTGACTGGCCGGCTCATCCCTGCTGCCCCTTTACGCTTGCCCTTTGCGTATGACGGAATACTATAATATTGTATGATCTAAAAGCAGCAATCAGCAAGGAGTGCGCAGGGATGGCAAGACCAAGATTGAGTTTGTCTGGCCGGCGTTTACGGGCATTTGCAGGGTCGTTGCTGCTGGGTTTTGCCCTGGCACAGAGTGGAGCCGCGGCGGAGGAATATCCGAGTAAACCGATCCGCTTCATCGTTCCCCACGCGGCGGGTTCGGCGGTCGACACCGTAGCGCGGCAAATTGGTCCGCGTCTTGCGGAGAAGCTGGGCCAGCAGGTCATCGTCGATAACCGCCCGGGCGCCGGCGGAATCATGGGCACCGACGCTGCTGCGAAGTCGCCGGCTGACGGTTACACGATCATGCTGGCCGCGACCCAGCAGGTCGTAAACGTGTCGCTCTACAAGTCGTTGCCATACGACACGTTGAAGGATTTCGTTCCCGTGGCGCGCGTTACCAGCCAACCGCTTCTGCTCGCGGTCAGCACGTCGGTGCCGGCGAACACGGTCCCTGAGCTTCTCGAGTACATCAAGAAGAAGCCGGGTGCGAGCTATGCCTCGATCGGACCAGGCTCATCGCTGCATCTTGCGGGCGCGTTTCTCGCACAGGAAGGCCAGGTGAAGCTCAATCACATCCCGTACAACGTCGCGATCCAGGCGGTCGCCGATGTGGCGCGCGGGGATGTGTTGATGATCTTCTATCCGTATCCACTGCTGAAGGGACAGATCGAATCCGGCAAACTGAAGGTCCTGGCGCACACCGGCGATCAGCGTCTCGCCTACATGCCGAACCTGCCAACCATGGTCGAACTCGGCTTCAAGGACTTCGTCCTTCCGGCATGGCACGCGTTCTATGCACCGGCGGGAACGCCGCGCGATCGGATCGATATCCTGTATCGCAACATAGCCGAGATCCTGAAGAACCCCGAAGCCGCGGAGAAGATCGAGAAGATCGGCATCGACATCTATCTCGCGTCGCCGGACGAGATGGCGAAGATCATCCCGCAGGAAGTCGAGAAGTACCGCAAGATCATCGAGACCGCCGGGATCGAGAAACAGTAGTTTCCGTCGTGAGCGCATGCGGCACCGCCGTCATCACCCGTGACGGCGGCGTCCTTTTGATTTTGACGAGACTGAGAGTTGTGAAGCGGCGAGCAACCCTGTCCTTTTGGCGGACGCTTCCGCTTAGCGCGCGGCCTCTGCCTTCAGGTCCAGATCGCTGAACAACTGCTTCATGAGCACGACTGTCACATACATATGCTCGGTCGCCCGTTCGCGCGCCTTGTCCGCGTCACCACGGCGGATGGCGTCGACGATTCCGGCATGCTCGTCGAAGGACTCTTCCATGCGCTTGCGGCGAGCGATCATGCGGTAGCCGATCCGCATTGTGTGCGTGGCGAGCGGCGACAAGGTCTCGTTGAACAGTTGGTTGCCGATGCCGCCTACGATCGCCGTGTGAAAATCCATATTAGCCAGCACCCATGCGAGATGATCGTCGCCGTCGATGATCGCACGCTGGCGCTTCAGTTCGTTTTCGAGCCGCGTCAGCACCTCGGGCTTGTGTTTGGCTGCGAGCATCGCCGCACAGTAACCCTCGATTGCCGCGCGCAACGCGAACACATCTGTGAGATGCTCGGGATCCAGATCGCGGATGCGCACACCCCGCTGCGGGATGAACTCGACCAGACCCTCGCGTTCGAGCTGAAGGAGCGCCTCTCGCACCGGCGTGCGAGAGATCGACATGCGCGTGGCGATCGCCTGTTCGGAATGAATGGAGCCCGGCTCCAACGCACTCGTGATGATTGCCTGACGCAACTGCTCGACGGCTTGGAGACGGAGTGACGGCGCGCGCTTAACGGCTAAGATTTCGTGCGACATAATTTACAGCATATTACGCAGCCGGAAGCCGCTCAACCAAGATAGGAGGCGACCCGGCCAGACCCCCGGCTATTCCAGCTTTTGCCACTAGCGAAGCCGGAACAGGCGTGCCGCCGTCTCGCCCAGGACCGAGCTACACGCAACATGGGACAGCCCTGACTGCTCAATCAGCCGCCGTGGCTCGCCGTCACTCAGATGAAACGGATGATCCGACCCAAGCAGAACCTTGTCGGCGCCCGCCATCTCGCAAAGAAAGCGCAACGCGCGCACGTCGAACACAACCGTGTCGAAATACAGCTTACGAAATGCGGCCACCGGGTCGGCGTAGTACCCCGTCCGTAACTTCCCACTACGTTCGATTCGCCCAAGAATGAAGGGCAACGCCGCACCGCCATGCGATACGATAAGATTGATGTCCGGATAACGGTCGAAATGACCGGAAAAGAGCAGGCGCGCTACCGCCGTTGTCGTGTCGAGAATCCGCCCAACCGAATTGACCAAGTCGTAATCGGACAGCCGGGCATCGCAGCAGGCAAGCATTGGATGGACGAACACGGTTGCTTTGCGTGCTGAAACGGCTTCCCAGAATGGAGTGAGGCCGGGACTGTCGAGTTCACCGCCCGAGCCTTGCGGCTGCGTACCGATCATCACGCCATGGAAACCGGCGCTGAGCGCTTCTTCCAGCACGGCCGCCGCAAGCTTCCCGTTCTGCAGCGGCACGCAGGCCAGCGGCGCAAGTTCGCCCGCCGCCTTGCAACTCTCAAGCATCTTGCCATTCATGAAGCGGCACCAGTCCGCACCCTCTTCGGCAGGCAATTCGTAACCGAAGATATCGAGCCACCCGCCGACGACCTGCCGGTCGATCTTCTGCGCAGCGAGCCATTTGCGCCGTTCATCAACGTCGCTGAGCTTCTTGATTACCGGGCGCGTCGCGTCGCCGCCGGCGAACGAGAAGCGCGGGCCGGCGGAATCGTCGTGCAGCTTCACATTGGGAAACAGCCGCGGCTCGGCGCGCAGTCCCGCCACCAGCTCGTGGGGCAGGAAGTGCGCATGGGAGTCGACGATCATAGGATTAGCCCCGGTAGCCTGTGGTCAATTCCGGCATCGACGAACGCGGCAGGCATTGACGGCACGCGCCTCCTGGATCGCCCGCCAGACGCGTTCGGATGTCGCGGGCATTTCAACATGACGCACGCCAAAATCCTTCAGTGCGTCGACGATTGCATTGATGACGACGGCAAGCGCGGGCGTCGTTCCGCCCTCGCCGCCGGGCCGCACGCCGAGCGGGTGCGAGCTCGCCGGCACCTCCGTGATGACTGTCGAAAAAGACGGGAGCAGATCGGCCCTGGGCATGGCGTAATCCATGAAGCTCGACGCGTAGAGCTGGCCGGTTTCAGGATCATAATGCACATGTTCCCAAAGCGCCTGGCCGACGCCCTGGGCAATGCCACCGTGCGTTTGCCCGTGAACGATCAGGGGATTGATCGCCCGCCCCACATCGTCCACGGCCGTGTAACCGACAATTCGCACCATGCCGGTGTCGGGGTCGACTTCGACTTCGCAAACATGTGCGCCATAGGGGAAGGCAGCATCCCTCACGATATCATCGCAAATCGCCTGCAAGGAGCCGCGAAGAGGCTGTGGCAAACCCTCGTTTTCCTGCGCGGCCTTAGCGAGATCGAACAGATCGAAAGACTGTGCATGGTCTATCGTGCCAAAGCGTCCATTGATAAACTCGATATCCTCCGGTCGCGCGCCCAAGAGATGCGCGGAGATCCTGCGGCCCTTCTCGACGATCTCGTCCGTCGCCTTCTTGATGATGATGCTGGCGAGCCGCATCGACCGGCCGGAATGCGAGCCGCCGCCGACCTGGACGATGTCGGTGTCCCCGGTGATCAGGCGTACGCCGTCACCGGGCACGCCGAGCCATTCCGTCAGCAATTGGGGGAAGCTCGTCTCGTGCCCCTGCCCGTTCGACATCGTGCCGATTACCATATCGACCGTGCGATCGGGATTGACCGCGATCTCGACCCGCTCGCGCACGACGCCGGTTCCGGTGTCGACATAATTTGCGACCGCGATGCCGCGACACATGCCCCGCGCTGCTGATTCCTGCCGGCGCGTTTCGAAGCCATCCCAGTTGGCGGTGTCGAGCGCGATACGCATGGAGTCGACATAGAGGCCGTTATCGTATTGCATGCCGAACGGATTGAGATATGGCAGCTTGGACGGTGGAATGAGGTTCTGTTCGCGGATGGCGATGCGGTCGAAGCCGAAGTCGCGCGCCGCGAGGTCAATCAGCCGCTCGATAACGAACATGGCTTCCGGACGACCTGTCGCGCGGTAGGGCCGCGTGGGCACGGTATTGCTAAGCACCGCGCGTGCGCGGAAGCTGGCCGTCGGGATGTCATAGATGCTCGTCATCACTTCGACGCATTTTTGCAGCGTCGCGAAGTTCACGGTGTGCGCGCCGACATTGGAGAGTGCCGATCCGCGCATCCCGATGAAGCGGCCGGTGCGGTCAAGCGCAAGTTCGGCTTCGAGATAGACGTCGCGCCCCTGATAGTCGGTGAGGAACGTTTCTCCGCGATCGCAGGTTAGCTTGACCGGCCGGCCTACGCGCTTCGCCGCCCAGGCAACGAGCGTGTAGTCCGGATAAAACCCGCCTCGCGTACCGTAATTGCCCCCCACGTCGCGCATCACGACGCGCACCCGGTCGGCAGGAATACCAAGCGAGCCCGCGAGATCCTGTTTAACGCGCACCGTGGCGCCGTGACCGGTATACAGCGTGTAACGGCCGGTCTCCGGGTCGAAATAGGCGGTCGCCGAGCGCGGTTCCATCGGTACGCCGGTCACGCGCTGTACATGCGTCTTGATCGACACGACGTGATGCGCGCAGGCGAATGCGGCTTCGGTGGCGACCGGATCGCCGACAAGCGAGTCTATGCACACATTGCTCGCCGCCTCGTCCCATATGCGGGGGGCATCCGGCTCGGCCGCGGCGATCGTGTTGGTGACGGACGGAAGTTCCTGATAGTCGACGTCGATCTGCTCGGCGGCGTCCTTGGCTATCGCAATCGTCTCCGCCACGACGAGCGCCACGCCCTCCCCGACAAAACGCACCTTGTCCGCAGGCAGCGCATAATGCGGCGCAACGAAGGTCGGCGAGCCGTCGCTATTTGGCAGCAGGATTTCAGCCGGATGCGTGGAAAACGGCGTATGCGGAATCGGATGCAGGCCATCGGCGAGCATGTCGCGGCCGGTAAGCACAGCAAGGACGCCAGGCATTGCCTTCGCGGCGCTCGAATCAATCGAGCGGATACGGGCGTGGGCATGCGGTGACCGCAGCACGACCGCATAGACCTGGTTGGGGAAACTGAAATCGTCGCTATACTGGCCCTTACCGGAAACCAGCCGCACATCCTCGCGCCGCGGCAGCGGTTGACCGATGCCGGTATTGGACGAATGCACGACCTCGCTACTCATGCCCCTTCCAGATGACGACGGGTCTGCCATCAATGGACAATCTTCGATGCCATTCTCGCAAAATCGGCGTCGTTGACGATCTGCTTGGTGCGAGTTGCCTGCGCCTTTATACTTTCGACAAGGAGCAGCAACTGGTCGGGCGTTGCCTCAAGGCCAAGCTCCGCGAGCTTCGCCTTCACAGAAGCTGTACCCGTTTTCTTGCCGAACACTATCCGGCGTTCCTGGCCCACAAGTTCCGGCACATAAGTTTCGGCAGTGAATGGATTCTTCAGGAGCGCCGCGACCACCATGCCCGATTCATGCGCGAATGCGCCGCTGCCGACCACTGCTTTGTTCGGCTGCAAGGGGATGTTAGTCAGCGTCTCGACGAGTTTCGATACCGATAGCAACTTTTCGGTCTTCATTCCGAGATCAATGCCGTAAAGCACACGCAAGGCCACGACGACTTCTTCCAACGCAGAGTTTCCAGCGCGCTCGCCGATACCGTTGACGGTTACGGACAGATATTCGGCGCCTGCCTCAGCGCCTGCAATCGTGTTCGCGACGGCCAGACCGAAGTCGTTGTGGCAGTGAACCTCAATAGGCAGCACGCTCGCCTTTTTCATCTCGCGCACGAGATAACGGATCACATGCGGCGTCCCACAACCTGTCGTGTCCACAAGCCGCACGCGGTCGACACATCCCACGCGGTCGAACTCCGCCAACACACGCTGCAGAAACGCGAGATCGCATCGGGTCGTGTCAACCGGGCTGAAGATCACATAAAGTCCGCGCTCTTTCGCGTAAGCTGACATATCGAGCGCGAGCTTGAGATACTGCTCGTCACTCAGGCGATTCTTGCTATCGCGCTGGATTTTGCTGATCGGCGCACTAAGCCGGACGCCCCAGCAACCGCACTTCGCGATGTCGTCGATATCTTCGTGTCGCGGCCGCGCCAACGCGCTCACCTTGGCCGCAAGGCCAGCGGCGGCGATCGCCTCGACGGCGTTACGGTCTTCCTTGGTGGATGCGGGCGTTCCGGCTTCGATCTCGTAAACACCGAGATCGCTCAGCGCGCGCGCGATTTCTAACTTGTCATCGGGCGTCAGGATGATTCCCGCCTGCTGCTCGCCGTCACGCAACGTACAGTCGGCGATGCGAATCTCCGGCGCAAAACGAGTCATGCCGGCCATGGCCGCCTCGGAGAACGGGCTGATCTCCCAAAACTTCTTATTGTTCATCATCCGCGCATCCGAGGCTTATCGTTTCGCCAGTGCCGATTTATGTAGAATGCTACATGTTGACAGTGATTTTTCCATTATTAGACCTTGATACCCATATAATGCAAGTGTATGTGGAATGTTGTAAGACGATCGGGGCAAACTATGGCAGCATACATCATTGCTGATAACGCCGTGACTGACCCCGAAGCGTACCAAGAATATGCGCGTCAGGCCGCGCCGACGATCGCCAAGTTCGGCGGCCGCGTGATCGCGCGCGACGCCAACGCCGTCGTGCTCGACGGCGACTGGAATCCGCAACGCATCGTGGTGATCGAGTTCGAAAACGCGGAGCAGGCCAAGGCCTGGTACGAATCGGCCGAATACAAGGGGCCGAAGTCCATCAAAAAATCAGCCTCGCGCGTCCGCACCATTCTTGTGGCAGGCGTCTGACTAACCCGCTCTCCGCAGCATTCCAGCGCGCATACGCGTCGCCCATTCCAGAGAAACTGACATGTTTACTTCGCTCGGAAGTCACAAGGCCTATTTCGACCTGTTCGGTCCGGAAAAAGGTCCGGTCGTTTGCCTTGTGCATTCGCTCGCCACGGACAGCGGCATGTGGGCCGAGCAAATTCCCGTATTGTTGGAGAGTGGCTACCGCGTGCTGCGCGTGGACATCCGCGGCCACGGCGGCAGCGATGCGCCGGCAGCTCCCTATACAATGAAGGAACTGTCCGACGACATCGCGAAGCTCCTGGATGTGCTCGGCATCGACAAGGTCCATTTCGTCGGCCTTTCGATCGGCGGCATGATCGGCCAAGGCTTTGCGCTCGACCATCCGGGGAAGGTCCGCTCCCTCACCATCTGCGACGCCCTACCCGGCTCGCCGCCCAACGCCAAGGATCTCTGGGCGCCGCGCATCAACGCGGTCACCGAGGCCAAGTCGCTCGCGCCGGTCGCGGGCGGCACGATCGAGCGCTGGCTGTCTGCGGAGTTCAAGCAGAAAAACGCCGCGCGCTGGCAGCAGATTTACGACACGATCGTCGGCACCAAGCCCGAGGGCTTCATCGGTTGCGCCTTGGCCATCACCGACTTCAACTTCGTGGACCGCTTGCCGTCGGTCAAAGCGCCGTCGCTTGTGATCTGCGGCGCCAACGATCCCGGCGCGCCGCCGGCTGTGAACAAACAGATCGCCTCCGCCATCCCGGGCGGCCGTTACGAGGAAATCGCCGACGCGCTGCACTTTCCCAATGTAGAGCAGCCGGCAGTCTTCAACAGGATCATGCGCGGCTGGCTGGATGGGCTGAGGTAGCCGCGCCTCGGCCCCGGCCGGCCCGGCCGCGTCCGCCTTCTCCACCGCTACATGCTCAACCATGTTCTGAGCACTTTCTCGTTTCCAGCGAGATCGGCGGACGTGCCGGTGTATTCGATCCGGCCTTTACTCAGAATGTGATGGCGGTCGCCGAGCTCGAGCGCGACACGAAGGTTCTGCTCGATCAGCAGAAGCGCCAATCCCTCGCTCTTGAATGAGCGGATGGCGGCGACGATCTCCTGAATGATCAGGGGTGCCAGCCCCTCCGAAGGCTCGTCGAGCAGAAGAAGCTTCGGGTTGAGCATCAGCGCCCGCGCGATCGACAGCATCTGCTGCTCGCCGCCCGAAAGCTGGAAACCGAGATTGTGGGCGCGCTCCTTGAGGCGAGGAAACAGCTTGTAGACCGTATCGAGCGTCCATCGCTGCTGACCGGTCTTGCGCACCGCGACGGTCAGATTCTCCTCCACCGTCAGGCTGCGGAAAATACAGCGCTCCTGCGGCACGAAGCCGATGCCCATACGCGCGATCTCGTAGGGCTCGCGTCCGCCGATGTCGCGGCCGTCGTAACGGATGCGGCCCGGACGCGGCTTCAGATAACCCATCACCGTCAGCGCGGTGGTGGTCTTTCCGGCGCCGTTGCGGCCGAGCAGGCAAACGACCTCGCCGGCGCGAACGGTCAGCCCGATGCCTTGCAGCACATAGCTGTCGCCGTAGTAGGCGTGAATATCCTCGACCTCAAGCATGGCTGCGCTCGTGACCGCCCTCTTGTCCCAGATATGCCTCCCGCACCTCGTCGTTCGCGGTGATCTCGGCCGGCGTGCCGCTGGCGAGAACGCGCCCATAGGTCAGCACCGTGATGCGGTCGGCCAGCGCGAAGACGACCTGCATGTCGTGCTCGACAATGATGATGGTCAGACTGGCCGGAAAGCTGCGGATCAATTCCGTCATGCGCTCGGTCTCGGCCGGCGACATGCCCGAGGTCGGCTCGTCGAGCAGCAAAAGCTCCGGATTGCAGGCAAGGGCGATGCCCATCTCGAGCTGGCGCTGCTCGCCATATGACAGATCGCGCGTCGTCTGGCGGGCGCGCGCCAGCAGATTGACCTGGTCGAGGATCCGCTCGACGGCTTCGCGCATCTCCGGCGAGGCGCCTGCCGAACGGATGAAGCGCCAGGACAGCCCGCGATAAGACTGCACCGCCAGCCGCACGTTCTCGAACACGCTGAGATTGGGAAAGAGGTTGTTGCGCTGAAAGGTGCGCGACACCCCCATCTTGCAAATCCGTTCGGGCGCGAGGCCGGTGATGTCCTGGCCCTTGAAGACGATCTTGCCGGAGCTCGGCCGCAACTGACCGCCGAGCTGATTGAGCAGGCTGGTCTTCCCCGCGCCGTTCGGGCCGATGACCGCGTGACGCTCGCGCATCGCCACACGAAGATTCACAGCGTTGGTGACGACCAGGGCGCCGAAGGCCTTTGTCAGGTCGTGCGTCTCAAGCAGGTTCATCGGCCCTCACCGTCTTGAGTCGCGTCGAGAACCGGGGAAGGAACCGCGCCTTGAACTGCATAAAGGCGCCATACACTCCTTCGTTGAAGAACAGCACGCATATAACCACCACGAAGCCGATGATCATCATCCAGCGATCGCTGTGCGAGCTGACAACGTTCTTCATCACCATGAAGATGCCGGTGCCGATGACGGGTCCGACCAGGCTGCCCGCCCCACCCAGCACCGTCATGATGAGCACGTCGCCGGAGGTCGTCCAGAACAGCAGGTCCGGCGACACGAATGCGTTGAACAGCGCGTAGGTGCAGCCGGCGAGACCCGCGACGGCGCCGCCGATGGTGAAGGCCGCGGTACGATAGAGCAGCGTCGGATATCCGATCGCCCGCATGCGGGCCTCGTTCTCGCGAATGCCGACGAATGCGTGCCCGAGCGGCGAAGCGACGATCATTCGCAGCGTGAGGAAGACGAGAACGAACAGCGCGGCGACAAAATAATAAAGCACGAACGGATCCGACAGACTCCAGCCGAAGATCTCTGGCCTGCTCAGCCCGCCGATGCCGTCGGTGCCTCCGGTCAGGTCGCGCCACTTCGAGGCGATGGCGTACAGCATCTGTGAGAACGCCATCGTCAGCATTAAGAAGGGAAAGCCGCCGGCCCGGATGCAGAAGGAGCCAATCAGCGCCGCGCCGACCGTCGCGACGGCAATGCCCGCCGCATAGCCCGCCCACGGATCGATGCCGAGCTTCACGTTGAGCAGCACGATCGTATAGGCGCCGAGCCCGAAGAACGCCGCATGGCCGAAGGAGATCAATCCCGTATAGCCGAGCAGCAAATCGAGGCTCATCGCGAACATCGCGAATATCAGCACTTCGGCCAACATCGTGCCGTAGTACGTCCCGGCGACGAGCGGCCAGACGAGGAGCGCGAGCAGGATGGTCGCCGACCAGACCGGCCGCAGCGTCGGGACGGCGTTGACCACCGACCGCGGCTCGGCAGGCGGCTGGTTTTGCCCGCCCTGCACGATGCCGAACAGGCCCGACGGCCGGATCAACAGCACGATGATCATCACGAGATAGATCAGCGACGTGGCCGTTTCGGGCAGATAGATTTTTCCGAACACGTCGGCCTCGCCGATCAGCAGGCTGCCGACAAAGGCACCGCGCAGATTTCCCATGCCGCCGATCACGATGACGATGAAGGCGGGGATCAGGATTTCCGCATCGATGCCCGGATAGACGCCGAGGACGGGGCCGGCGGAAACACCCGCCAGCGCCGCGAGCGCGGCGCCGGCCGCAAAGACGCCGGTGAACAGTCTTCCGACATTGATGCCGAGACCGGCCGCCATTGCACGGTCGTCCACACTCGCCCGCACCATCGCGCCCAAGCGGCTGCGCTCCAGCGTCAACCACAACGCGACGGCGAGCAGGAGGCCGAACCCGATCAGGAAGACCCGATAGATCGGCAATGCGCCATCCAGCAACCGGATCGAGCCGTCCAGAACCGGCGGCACCGCGATGCTGTGGATGTGGCTGCCCCAAATCCACTGGACGAGATCGAGAAAGACGAGCGACAGACCGAACGTCAGCAGAACCTGATCGAGATGCCCTCGATGATAGACGGGTCGCAGGAACACTTTTTCGACGGCAGCTCCCAGGAAAAACACAATCAGCGGCGCAAGAATGAGGGCCAGCCAGAAATTCTCGGTCCGGGTGATGAGCTCCAGGCCGAGGAAGCCGCCGATCATGAAGAAGGAGCCGTGAACGAGGCTGACGACATTCATCAGCCCGAAAATCAGCGACAGGCCGGCCGCCAGCATGAACAGCAACATGCCGAGGACGAGCCCGTTGATCGCCTGCGAAGCGACGAATGCCATCCCTCGTGTCCCCCGGGTCGATTCGCACGGCCGTTTGGCAGGCGAACGTTTATTGATTGGGCGTTTTCAGCATGATCATATTATCGTCTGACATAATCGGCAATTTCGCATGTGCGAACATATGCGAAAAACCCGTATTATGCTTTGACTGTATTATTAGACGATAATATATTCATACATAGTGTAGCGTGCTGTAGGCGTCGAACTCTAGGGCGAAGGGGTGCCGATGCACAAGATCGATATTCCGCAGTCGATCATTGACCGCGTGCTGGAGCGCCGCGGCGCTCTTCACGTGCACGCCGACCTCGATCCGCACCGGACGGCGCTCGTCGTCATTGACATGCAGAACTGCTTTCTGGATCCGGAACTGGCGGCGTCCAGCGTGCCGGCCGCGATCGAGATCATCCCGGCGATCAACCGGCTTGCCTCCGCCGTGCGGGAAACCGGCGGCAAGGTTTTCTGGACGCTGCACACCGTCAACGAAGGGACGCTGCAAGACTGGTCGGAATGGTTCGGGATGTTTCGGGGCACGCCTGAGCAGGTGCGGATTCGCGCGAAGAACATGGCCGTCGGTTCGCGCGGGCACGCGTTGCATCCTGACATGGACAAGAGACCCGACGACACGGTCGTCATGAAGGACCGCTTCAGCGCGTTTCTTCCCGAATCGTGCGATCTGGCCGCGCAGCTCCGCGCCGGTGGCTACGACACGGTGCTGATCACGGGCACTGCTACCAATGTCTGCTGCGAGACATCGGCGCGCGACGCCATGATGTTCAATTTCAAAGTCGTCATGGTCTCGGATGCGACCGCGACCTGGACCGACGCCGAGCATAACGCGACGCTCTCGAATATCTACTCGATCTTCGGCGACGTCATGGACACCGATTTTCTCATTAGCTGCCTGCGCAAAAATGTTCCACGGAATTCAGCGGCTTAATCGCAGGCAGACCACTAACGCCACCAGCTTCAAAGCATGAATAAACTTTGGGAGGACAACATGACCAAGCGTAATGGAAGTAAGTCAGGACTGTCTCGCCGGCAAGCGCTTACCACGATCGCGGGTGCCGGCGCCGCACTCACGTTCGGGATGCGCGCACCCGCTGCGCTCGCACAGTCGCGTGCGCCCATCAAGATCGGCGCACTTAATAGCTACAGCAAGGTCTTCGCGACCGAAGGCAATGACAACTTTATCGGCATGCAGATGTATTTCGATCAGATCGGCTGGGAAGTCGCCGGCCGCAAGATCGAGCTGATGAAGGAGGACGACGAGCTCAATCCGCAGATCGGCCTTCAGAAGATGCGCAAGCTGGTCGAGAGCGACAAGGTGGATTTCGTGTGCGGCGTGCAGGCTTCAAACGTCGCGATGGCGCTGCTCGACTATACCCAGCAGAGCAAGACGTTGCTGATCGTCTCGGGCGCCGCCGCCGAAGGCATTACCCGCCGGCGCCTGCCTTATGTCTTCCGCACCTCCCTGGCCACGTCACAGGAGAGCGTGCCGACCGGCAACTGGATCTACGACAACCTGACAAAGGAAGTGCTGGTCACGGCGTCCGACTATGCCGGCGGCCGCGACGTCATCGACACCTTCAAGGTTGGCTTCCAGAAGCGCAACGGCAAGATCATCAAGGAAATCTATCCGCCGCTGGGCACCAACGATTTCAGCGCCTATCTCACCGAGATGAACAAGATCAACCCGCCCGCGATCTATGCCTTCTTCGCGGGCTCCGACGCGATCCGCTTCATCAAGCAATACGAGGAGTACGGCCTGAAGGGTAAGATCAAGCTTACCGGCTACGGCTCGCTCACGGACGGCGAGGCGCTGCGTGCCGTCGGCCGCTCGGCCGTCGGCATCATCGCCGCGAATATGTATGTGCCTTCGCTCGACACGCCGGAGAACAAGGCATTTCTCGCGGCCTATGCCAAGAAGCACAAAGGGATTCCGACACACTATGTCGACTTCGGCTTCACCACCGCGCGCCTGATCGTCGAAGGACTGAAGGCAACGCAGGGCGACACGTCGGACAAGGACAAGCTCTCCAAGGCGATGGCGGCCGCCAAATTCGTCGATCCGCGCGGACCGGTCAGCTTCCATCCGCAATCCCACAATATCATCCAGGACATCTATATTCTGGAGACGGTCGAGACGAACGGCACGATCGAAAACAAAGTATTGGAGACAGCAAAGGCCGTGGGTGCCTTAAGCGACTGATCGAACTGACAGGCGCGCCGTTCGACGCTTATCTGACGCTGCGCGGTCTTCAGACGCTGTTCGTTGAGCGCCTAGGCCAATCTCGGCGATGAAAGACCGCGCGGTCGTCCATGAACCCTATCACAATGTGCTCGTAATGTCCGCCGCTGATCCTTTGTTGGACAAATCGAGCAGCGCACGCAAGCCAACCCTGTTCTCAATGACGCCATCTCGCGCGTTGCGCCGGCTTCTCGATCGCCTCAAGAATCTTGGCGCGCCCGGCCAGCGTTTCCCTTTTGACGCGAAATGATCTTGAGCAATATCATTTCCTGCGGCCTGATTGATTAAAGTGCCTGCCTTTCGGGGCCCGAACGTCCCCTCGTCGCTTGATCCAGGTCAAGAGAACGACTTGGTCTTATTTTATTAATGCCGCATGTGGCGCAGAACGTCCCGCGGCTGCAGAATAAAGTGCCGACCTTGAGCACGCATGAGCCCGGCGCGGGCAGCAAGCCGCACAACAAGAAGGGCGCCGCACCCGTGATCTGGTCCGCCAGCCATTCGCGACGGAAGCCCGCGCCCGGCGGCGACTTCTGCCTGTTCGCGCTACAGGGGACGGCGGAACTCGGCGAAACCATCGCCAAGGAACTTGGCGTTACGCTTTCCGCGCACGAGGAGCGCGAATTCGAGGACGGCGAGCATAAAGTGCGGCCGCTCGATCCCGTGCGCGGAAAGGATGTCTATGTCGTGCACAGCCTGCACGGTGGCCCGGCGCAGAGCGCGAATGACAAGCTGTGCCGGCTGTTGTTCTTCATCGGCGCGCTCAAGGATGCGGGTGCGGCGCGCGTGACGGCCGTCACCCCCTATCTCTGCTACGCGCGGAAGGACCGGCGTACGAAGCCGAACGATCCGGTCACAACGCGGTACGTGGCGCAAATGCTCGAGTCGGTGGGGACCGACTGCATCGTCACCCTCGAAGTGCACAATCCGGTGGCGTTCGAGAACGCCTTCCGCTGCCGCACGGTGACGCTGACGGCGGCGACGCTGTTCGTCGACTATGTCCGAGCACTTGCCGACGAGCGCATCGCCGTCGTTTCGCCGGATCCGGGCGGCGTGAAACGGGCGGACCTCTTTCGCGAGGCGCTCGAGGCCGCGCTCGGCCGCCCGATCGGCAAGGGCTTTGTGGAGAAGCGGCGCAGCGCTGGAGTCGTCTCCGGCGATCTCTTCGTGGGCGAGGTGGAGGATTGCACCGCGCTCGTCATCGACGACCTGATCAGCACCGGCAATACGCTGCTGCGCGCGGCACGCGCCGCACGGCAGGCGGGCGCGCGGCGGGTCATCGCGCTGGTGACGCACGGGCTGTTCATGCAGGGATCGGCGGAGGTGCTCGCTGATCCGGCGATCGACCAGCTTGTGCTGACCGATGCGGTGCCGCCGTTCCGGCTCGGGGAGCATCCGGCGCGCAACAAGATCGTCACCCTGCCCGCAGCGCCGCTTTTGGCCGAGGCGATCGGCCGGCTGCACCGGAACGAGACCTTGGCCGATCTACTCGTTTTCTGAGCAGCCGTTCCAGGCGCGTCGCGTCCTTCGCAGCAAGCGCGAGATAGGCGCGCGCCTGCCTCGGCCATTTCTCCGGCGTGCGCGGATTGGGCTCCAGGAGATGCGCGATCGCCAGTCGCGCGCGCAGGGCGGCGCGGTGGCAGCGGTAGAAGGCAAACAGTTCTTCGGCCGGACCATCGCGCAGGGCACGGGTCATCCGCTGCTTGAGATAGTTGCCGATCCAGGGAGCGCCGAGGCGCTCGCATTCCAGGCAGAGAAACGCCACTTCGTCGTAAGGATCGACCGCGCGAAGCCGCGGGTTGAACTCCAGGCAGTCGATGATCCTGACGGGATGGCCGAGCCAGATGTGCTCGGGCCGCAGATCGCCGTGTCCGTCGACGATGTGGTTGCTGCGCACGCGGGCCAGCAACGTCTCCGCGTGGAAATCGAGAAACCGGCGCTGCACCCGGTCGATCCAGCGGACGCGGCCGGCGGGCATGCCGAGCCTCGGGTCAAGCAAAACGCGCCGGTTGTAGTCGAGGGCGCGACCCCAATCGAGCAGATGCGTCGCGGCCGGCAGATGCACCGGCGCCGCCCGACGATAGAACTGTGTGAGTACCGCGACGAGGCCATCGAGCTGCGCGGTCTCGACCCGGCCGGCAGCGATGAGCTCATCCAGCATCAACCGGGTATCGAGCCGCCGCATGACGACCAGCCAATCGACGACCGAACCGCTGCCGCCGATCGAGAGGCCTTTCGCCGTTGCGACGAGCGGCACGACATCAAGATAGATATCCGGCGCGAGACGCCGGTTGAGACGGAACTCGGCGCGGCAGGCGGCTTCGCGCTTCGCCAAAGTCGAAAAATCGAGATAGGGAAAACGAACCGGCTTCTTGAGCTTGAAGACGCGGTCGCGGGTGAGAAACACCCACGACATATGCGTCTCGCGCGCAGCAACCGCTTCGCCGGAAAGCCCGTAAGCCTTGTCGCGGCTCAGGAAGGCGACCTTCTCGGCAAGCGAGGGCTCCGGCGTCGAGTGAAAGGCCTGATGCACGGTGGCTCCGCCTGTGGCCGTAGCTAGAGCGAAGAGTGGTTCCCGCTCCCTTGATCCGGATCAATCCGCATTGCCGGGCGAGGCAGCATATTTTGCAGGAATTTCGACCGGGAGTGCAGTGGCATGCCGCCGACCGCCTCCACGCAAGGCAAGATCGCCATTATCTCCCGAGAAGTCCGGATTCCGCCGGTCGGACTTGCCGGAACGCTGAACGTACCGGCCGAAGCGGCCGCGCTCGTTATCTTTGTGCATGGCAGCGGCTCGAGCCGGTTCAGCCCGCGCAACCGGCAGGTCGCGCAGAGCCTGAACGAGATGCGGATCGCAACGCTGCTGCTCGATCTGCTCACGCCGGACGAAGAAGAAGACCGCGCGAACGTCTTCGATATCCCGTTGCTGGCGGATCGACTGAGCGATGCCGTCGCCTGGGCCGGCGTGCAAGCGGACCTCGCGCATATCCCGATCGGTTTCTTCGGCGCGAGCACCGGGGCGGCGGCGGCGCTCGTCGCCGCGGCGCAGCTTGGCGATCGCGTCCGCGCGGTGGTTTCGCGCGGCGGCAGGCCCGATCTTGCCGGCGCGGCATTGGACAAGGTGCGGGCGCCTACTCTCTTGATCGTAGGCGGCGCCGATTACGGCGTCATCGAGCTCAATGAGCAGGCGTTCGAACGGCTGCACGCGCCGAAGGCGATCGAGATCGTTCCGGGTGCAAGCCATCTCTTTCCGGAGCGGGGAGCGCTTGAGGCCGTCATTCGCCATGCAGCGGATTGGTTCACGCGCCGCCTCACGACCGGCAAACTCGAAGCGAAGGAATAGCCGATGCCGTTCACCGATCGCGCCGATGCAGGACGCCGGCTGGCTGCATCGCTGGCCAAATTCAAATCCGACTGTCCGGTTATTCTGGCGTTGCCGCGCGGCGGCGTTCCCGTGGCAGCGGAAATCGCCGCTGCGCTGGAAGCGCCGCTCGATCTCATCCTGGTGCGCAAGATCGGCGTGCCGTATCAGCCGGAGCTGGCGATGGGCGCGGTCGTCGACGGCAGCCAGCCCATCATCGTGCGGAATGAGGACGTGATCCGGCTGACGGGCGTCAGCGAGGAGGAATTCCAGGTTGTCTGCCAGACGGAGCTTGCCGAGATCGAGCGCCGCCGCAGGCGCTATCTTGGGAACCGTCCGCATCCACAGGTCGAGGGCCGTTGCGCGATCGTCGTGGACGACGGCATCGCTACCGGCGCAACGATCCGCGCGGCGCTGCGCGCAACGAGGATGCGGAATCCCAGGACGCTGATGCTCGCCGTACCAGTCGCGCCGACCAGTACGCTCGCGGAATTGCGCAACGAAGCCGACGAGATTGTCTGCCTCGAAGACTACGAGCCGTTCGGTGCCATCGGCTTGTTCTACAGCGATTTCCGGCAGGTCTCCGACGAAGAGGTTATTGCAATGCTTGCGCGGTTTCCCATGCAAGAATCTGCGGCCCGCCCGCAGACTACCGCGTAATCACGCGGCGCACACATCGAAGCGTGCCGCCATTCGAATTTTGATCTGCATCAACCGGCGCAAGCCCTCAACCGCCTCCGATGGCGCTGCCATGGCACGACGCAGAAGCAAAGGAAGCCGCCACCTCTCCCTGACGTTTCTCGGAACGCGCGGCGAGATCGACACGCGCTCCGCGCTTCACCGCCGCCACAGCGCATTGCTGGTGCGGCGCTGGCATACACGCATCATGATCGACTGCGGTGCCGATTGGCTGGGTCGGTTGAGAAAAGTTCGACCGACAGCGATCGTGCTTACCCACGCGCATCCCGATCACGCCCGCGGGCTCGCGCGCGGCGCCCCCTGCCCTGTTTATGCGACGCGGGCGACCTGGAAATCGCTGCGGGGCTATCCCCTTCGACAGCGGTTCAACATACCACTGCGGAAGCCACTACTGCTCGGCGGCATCCGCCTTGAAGCCTTCCCGCTGCGACACTCGCTGCATGCGCCCGCAGTCGGCTATCGCATTTCCGGCGGCGGAGCGCGGTTCTTCTACGCACCGGACCTCGTTTCGATCAGAAACCGGCGGGCTGCGCTCAAGGATGTCGACCTTTATGTGGGGGATGGCGCCGTGATCCGGCGGTCCCTGATCCGCCAGCGGAAAGGAACCCCATTGGCCACATCTCCATCCAGAAGCAGCTCGGCTGGTGCGGAAGCGAAGGCGTGCCGGCCGCAATCTTCACCCATTGCGGCAGCGAGATTGTGAAGGGCAAGGCGCGCGAACTCGATCGGCTCATTCGTGAGATGGGGACCAGGAGCGGCGTCGATGCGCGTATTGCGCACGATGGGACCCGAATCCGGCTGGGTCGCGCTAAGGTCGGGTCTTCAACCTGAGGCGGTTTTTCATCGCCGGTTCAAACCGGAGGCCGAATCCCATGCTCTCGCGTTCGAGCGTTTCCCGCAACCAGGCGGTGTCTTCGTCAGAAGCGGCGTTGAGCCGGAATTGTCTGATCTGCAGGACAACGAGCTCGAGGCTTTCGACGGCGCCCGTCTCCGCTTCGACATCGGTGAAGTACATCAGCGAGAGGTCGTCGCGGAACTCCTCATGTCCGCTGATGCCCTCATAGTCGTTCAGGAAATCCCCACAGCCATAGAGGATCAACCGACCGCGATAGACTTCGATCGCCTTGGCATGATGCGAGGAATGGCCGTGGACGATGGAAACATTCGCGCGATCGACGAGCGCATGGGCGATTGCCCGGTGCTCAGGCAGAATTTCGTATCCCAGTTCGGCCCCCAATGGATCGATACGACGACGATGTCGCCGGGTTGCCGGATGCGCTCGATTTCGCCAGCGAGCCGATCGACCACCGCCTCCGACAATCCGGGAAGAAAATTCACGCCGGGTCGGCCCGGTTTCGCCGCCCACGCCGCGGGCGTGCCGCTAGAGTCGAGCGCGCAGGAAAAGATGACACCGCGGGCCTGACCACCAATATCGTGGATCGCCGGTGCGGCTGCCTGCTCCGGGTCGCTGCCCGCCCCACAAAACTTGATCTCGTGCAGCGCCAGTGTCTGCAGCGTGTCGGCGAGGCCGCGAGCGCCAAAATCAAGGATGTGATTGTTGGCGAGCACGCAGCAATCGATTTCCGCCGCCTGCAAACACGCCGCGTTCTCCGGGCTCATCCGATAATTGATGCCCTTTGGCGCGAAGGCACTGCTGCGGGTGATGCTGGTTTCCAGATTGACGATCTTAAGGTCGGGTTGCCGCCGCCGCCATTCCTCCAGCGCGTCGCCCCAGACATAGGCAGAATTCACCGGCCGCGGGATCGGACCGTTCTTCAGCTCAGCGATGCGCACGTAGTCCTCGGCTGATTGCACATGGCGTTCGTGCAGCAGCGGATCACACGGATACGCCAATACCTGATCGATCCCGCGACCGGTCATGACGTCCCCGCTCACAAATATTCTGACGTTCATCCCTTGATGCAGACGAGCGGCCGCACCCGCGCCACGCGTCGGGCCAGGCCGGCGCATTCGGAGGCGCGCACCACGGCGCCAATGTCCTTGTAGGCCTCGGGCGCCTCCTCGGCGATGCCGCGCGTCGACGGGCTGCGCACGAAGATCCCACGCGCGGCAAGATCGTCCTGCACCTTGCGCCCGCTATAGCGCTTGAGCGCCGCGTTGCGCGACATGGCGCGGCCGGCGCCGTGACACGCGGAAGAAAATGCTTTCTGTTCGCTCGTGGCCTCGCCGGCGAGAATATAAGAGCCCGTCCCCATACTGCCGCCGATCAGCACCGGCTGGCCGACCGCTCGCAGTGCTTCCGGCAAACTCGGATGGCCCGGCCCGAACGCGCGCGTGGCGCCTTTGCGATGGACATAGAGGTCCCGCGCCTCACCGTTCACCGCATGCTGTTCGACCTTGCAGGTGTTGTGCGAGACGTCGAACAGCAGTCTGAGGTGCGTATCGGGGAAGAAGTACTTGAAGACGCGGCGGGCGTAGTGGCCGATGATCTCGCGGTTCGCCAGCGCGCAATTGATCGCCGCGCGCATGGCGCCGAGATAGCGCTGCCCGGTCTCCGATTTGATCGGCGCGCAGGCCAGCTCGCGGTCCGGCAGCGTAATCCCCGCCTGCCGGGCGGCGCCGATCATCTCCGCCAGAAACTCGCTGCCGATCTGATGCCCAAGGCCGCGCGATCCGCAATGGATGGTGACAACCACTTCGTCCTGTTTCACCCCGAATACTTCCGCGGTCGCCGGATCGAAGATCTCCGCGACGGCCTGAACCTCGAGGTAGTGATTTCCCGACCCCAGCGTTCCCATTTCGCGGCGCTGGCGCTTCTTCGCGCGATCGGACACATGCTCCGGCTGCGCACCTTGCATCACGCCACCTTCCTCGATCCGCGCGAGATCGGCCTCCTCGCCCCATCCCCGTTCGATCGCCCAGCGCGCGCCGCCCGAAAGCATCGCGTTCATCTCGACGGCGTCGAGGGTGATCGCGCCTCTACTGCCGACGCCGGCGGGAATCTGCCGGACCAATGAGTCCGCGAGCGACCGTTGCACGGGCTCGATATCGTTCACCGTAAGGCCGGTCAGCATGGTGCGGACGCCGCAGGAGATGTCGAAGCCAACGCCGCCGGCGGAGATGACGCCGCCTGCGTCCGCATCGAATGCGGCAACGCCACCGATCGGAAATCCGTAGCCCCAATGCGCGTCGGGCATGACGAACGACGCGCCGACGATGCCGGGCAGCCTGGCGACGTTGGTGGCCTGCACATAGACCTGATCATCCATCGCGCGGATCAGGTCTTCGTCCGCGTAGATGATCGAAGGCACGCGCATGTCGCCGGTCGGCTCGATGCGCCAGGTCATCTCGTCGATGCGGGTGAAGCGGGCGGGATCCATCGCCGGTCCTCCTACACGTCGACGACACAGGCTGCCGACCAGCGGCCATCGGCATCCTTTGCAACCCGCAGGGCCGTGTACGTCGCGCCCTTCGGCTCACATGCCGGCTGGTGGCGCCCGACGTCGACAGGCTCGCCCCAAAGCTTCCCCTCGAGATGCGTTCCCTCGATCTTCACCTCGAAGCGGCCGAACAGCATGCGCTGCGTCGCCATCTCAAAAATGATCGCATTCAGCCATTCGACGAACAGGAACTCGATGTCCGGTGCATCGCACGTCACCGCAACGGGGGTGACAGCGCCCACGGGCTCGTTGGTCACCACCGCCGTAAGGGCGAGCGCGCCCTCTTCGAACGCCGCGGCGGGCGTCAAGCCGACGCCGCGAACGCCGACGTCGGCGTCGTGCGGGAAGTGCTCCCAAAATCGATCCGCCAAGACCGGCTCCTCGCGCTGCCGAGCATCAAATCCTGATTGCCGCGTTCGCGGCCCGATCAAGTGCTTCCGGCTTTGTGCCGAATTTCAGCGGCACAGGGAAGAATTGCGTTGAGGAAGATCAAATCCGCTGGTGCCCGCGGTATCCCGACATGTCGATGCTTCTCAGGAGGCCAAGCGGTCGCGACGAATTTTGAGCCGGACGGATAGTCCCTCTGGCTTCCACTCGCGCGTGATTTCTCCGCCGAGTTGTCCGCGCACTACGGCGTTGCTGAGCAGCGTGCCGAATCCCTGGTCTTTCTTCTGTGCGCAGGCGTCCGATCCACCGCGCTCGACCCAATCAAGGATAAAATACTCTCCATCGTTGCGACCGGAAATGTCGATGCAGCCTTGCATGCAGGCAAGGCTGCCGTATTTGACGGCGTTGGTGGTGAATTCGTGAAGCAGCAAGGCAATGCTCGTTATGGCGTTCCCTCTGATGGAAATATCCGGACCCGTTATTGTGACGCGGTCATGAGGAAGATCGCTGCTGTATCGGTAAGGCGCAAGAGTCACTCCGATCAGCGCGTACAGCGTTGTCGATTGCTCGTTTTCGCCTGTGACCTGGCAGGTCTTTGGCACGGTCATGGAGTGAGCATGTTCCAGCGCTTCCAGACGAGCCGAGACGCTCTCCACCAGTTCAGCGGGCGAGTTCGTGTGGCGCGCACTCAGGGCAACCAAGCTGCTGGCGAGCACAAATGCGTTCTTTACACGATGATCCATTTCACGGATCAACAGTTGCTGCTGTTCTTCCATCCGTCGGCGTTCGGTGATATCGCGCGCAATCTTCGAAGCGCCCACGATACGCCCTCCGCGATCTCTCAGCGGAGACACACTCAGGGAAATTTCCACCAAGCTTCCGTCCTTGCGTCTTCGAATCGTCTCATAATGATCGATATGTTCGCCGCGACGAACGCGTGCAAGAATGGATGGCTCCTCGTCGCAGCGATCCCGCGGAATCAGCATCGTGACAGAATGACCGATAGCCTCTTCTGCGCTATAGCCGAATAATTTTTCGGCGCCGCGGTTCCAACTAACAATCGTGCCATTCAGGTCTTTGGCGATAATCGCATCGTCGGATGATTCGACAATCGCCGCGAGCCTTTGGACGGCCTCATTGGCTTCCTTTCGTTCCGTCAGATCAAGCAGCAGGTTGACTGCACCGGCCACATTACCGGCGGCGTCAAAAATCGGCGTGGGATAAGCCAGAAACGGCACGCGTCTGCCGTCAGGCCGCTCGGCAATCGCTTCCGCCCCGCGAATGTGCCGCTTTTCCTGAAGGGCCACCGCCATGGGACTTTGATTGTGCGGCAACGGCGCGCCATCCATACGATGGAGTTTCCAGGACCCGCAAAATTGGTCCTCGCCGAGCGTCGGCCAGACGCCCCATAACTCCGCCGCGCTGCGATTATAAAAAACAATCCGTCCGTCTGCGTCCGTTACATAAATTGCGGCTGGCAGGGCCTCAAGAATTTTCCGGAACGAAGGGTTCCGAGGTTGCTTATGTCGTTCCTGTATCGCTTGGGCCTGGGAGAGATCATCCTTCACGCCGCGCTCGTCGGCGGATATCGATACAGGCGACATTGCTCGCTCCAGAATACAACCGGCAGTCCACTTGCTTCGTCCCCATCCATCGTCTTGCCGACCGATCCCTCGCCTTCGAAAACGTTAGCATCGAGGGGGTCTAAGTCCATAAGAATTTCTGGCGCTATTTTGGGCAAGCGTTCCGCGTTGGAACCGAAGACATGACGAGATGATTATGATGGGAAGCACGGCTGCGAGCCTATGTCCCGGTTCCTCGCTTTCACGCTTAATCCGTCGATCGACATCTCCACAGCGGTAAATCGTGTTTTGCCGGGACGGAAGCTGCGCTGCGAACAGCATCAGGTATTTCCCGGCGGCGGCGGCGTGAACGTCGCGCGTATGGCTGCGCGCCTCGGCGCGGACGTGGAACTCATCTATCCGGCCGGGGGCGCGACCGGCCAGCTGCTCCGGCGTCTCGTGGACAAGGAAGCGATCCCGAACATCGCCATTCCGGTTGCCCAGGAAACGCGCGAGGACTTCACCGTCCTGGAAGAGGCGACGGGCAAGGAATTCCGCTTCGTCCTGCCCGGCCCCCGTCTCTCGCAGGACGAATGGCGCGCATGCCTGAGCACGATCACCAATTTGCAGACGAAGCCATCCTATATCGTCGCAAGCGGAAGTCTGCCGCCCGGCGTCCCGTCCGGCTTCCTCGCGCAGATTGCGCGCTTTGCGAAAAGCGTGCCGTGCCGCTTCGTCGTGGACAGTTCAGGTGAAGCGCTTGCCGCAGCTCTTGCCGAAGGGGTCTATCTCGTAAAGCCCAATCTGCGGGAGTTAAAGGAACTGACCGGTGAGATCGGGGAGAATCCGGAAACCCTCGTTCTCGCCGCCCGCACATGGATCGCCGAAGGCCGGACGCAGGTCGTCGCCCTCTCGCTCGGAGAGCACGGCGGGATCCTCGTCACGCGCGATCAGGCATGGTTCGCCGATGCGCCGTCCGTAAAAAGTGTGAGCACGGTCGGCGCGGGCGACAGTTTCCTCGGCGCGCTCCTGTGGGGGCTCGAGGCGGGCCTGACGACACCGGAAGCGTTCCGTTACGGCATTGCTGCGGGTGCGGCGGCCGTGCTCACGCCCGGTACGGCGCTCGCGCAGCGCCCGGACATCGAACGGCTCCTGCCGGATGTTCGCATTCGGCAGGTGGGCAGGCACGGCGCCGGTTGGCGAGAAACGACACAACGGCCGAAGGTCACGTGAGCGAGTGCGAGCCCGCGCGCGCGGTCGCGATCGGGCGGTCCGACGCCATCCGCGGCAACGAACTCTGCGGCAAGTTTGCGAACAAGGACATTTCCTGATCGGCGACGGCGAGCGCTTCAAGAAAACGGTCGCCCCAATCGCGGATGTCGTTGCTCCTGAGCCGGCGCATGCTCGCCGCGTGCCGCTTCTTCCGCTCCTCCAGCGGCATGGTCAAGGCAAACGCCAGCGCCTCGGCCACGGCGTCAATATCGTAGGGATTGACGAGGATCGCGCCTTCGCATTCGGCGGCGGCCCCCGCGAAACGCGACAGCACGAGCACGCCGGGATCGTCGGGGTTCTGCGCCACGATGTATTCTTTGGCGACCAGGTTCATCCCGTCGCGAAGCGGCGTCACGAGGCCGGCCCTGGCACGGCGGTAGAGGCCCGCCAAGGCGGAGCGCGCATAGGTGCGGTTGACGTAGCGGATCGGCGTCCAGTCCGCCTCACCGTGACGACCATTGATGCGGCCCGCGGTAGCGCTCACAAGCTGATCCATCTCGATATATTCGCGGATCCTGCTCCGGCTGCGTGGCGTGATCTGCAGATAGGTCACGCGGTTGCGCCATTCAGGAGAAGCGATCAGCAGCCGCTCGAACGCCTCCATGCGCGATACGATTCCCTTGCTGTAATCGAGGCGGTCCACGCCGATGATCATCTCACGACCCGAGAGACTCCCTGAAACGCGACGCGCGAAAGCCGAACGCTGCCCGCGTTCGGCCCATTGGCCGAACTCCTCTGTGTTTACGCCGACGGGAAAGACGCTGAGCTGCAATGAACGTCCGTTGAACAGGAACGTTCGCAGATCCCGGCTCGGCAGCTTGCATTCGGTGGCCAGATAGCGTGCGAAGTTGCTGCAGTCGGTTTCGGTCTGAAAGCCGATGAGATCGTAATGTGCGAGCGCCGGAAAAAACCGCTCGTGGCGCGGCAGCGCCGTGAGGATCTCGGCCGGCGGCAGCGGCGTGTGCAGGAAGAAGCCGATCCGGTTCGCATGCCCGCGCTCGCGCAGCGCCTTGGCAAGCGGGATGAGATGATAGTCGTGCACCCACACGAGATCGTCCGGCTCAATGATCTTGTGAATCTCCTGGGCGAAATAGTCGTTGACGCGCAGAAAGCCGGTCAGGTCGCGGCGGGAATACTCGGCAAGGTCCATCCGATAGTGCAGGATCGGCCACAGCACGCGGTTGGCGAAGCCGTTGTAGTACTCCTCGAAGTCTTCCTCGGTGAGATCGGTGGTGATGTAGCTGCGACCGTCGACCTCAAGCTGCGTGGTCGTCGTTTCGCCCGCGCTGACCACGTGCCCGCTCCAGCCAAACCAGGCGCCGGCGTGCTTGCGCAACACTTCGCGCAGCGCCACCTCGAGACCGCCCGCGCGCCGGTCGTCGCCCCGCGCGGGGATGGATACACGGTTCGAGACGACGATCAGCCGCGCCAATACCGGTCCTCCCAATTCCTCGACAAGCGCATCGCGGAGAGGATCAGGCCGGCCATCGAATAGGTCTGCGGGAAGTTCCCCCACAACCGGCCGGTAACCGGGTCGATGTCCTCCGACAGCAGACCGTAGCGGTTCCGGTGATTCAGGGCGTCGACGAACAACTCGCGGGCCTCCTCTCGCCGGCCAAGCGACCACCAGGCGTCGATCAGCCAGAAGCGGCAAACGAGGAACGCCGTTTCCGGCAAGCCAAAGTCGTCGGCAGTCGCATATCGCATAACATTATTGTGGCGAAAAAGTTCGTGCTCGATGGCGCTTACAGTTTTAGCAAAACGTGGGTCGTCCTCCGCGACGAGGCCGATTTCCGCGAGCAGAAGACAGCTCGCATCCAGCTCATTTACGCCGAAAGCGGCCGTGAACGCCTGCCGCTTTTCGCTCCAAGCCTGCTCAAGAAGCGGCCCGCGGATCGCCTCGGCCTTTGCGTCCCAGATTGCGGCACGATCGTGAAAGCCCAAACGTTCGGCAATCGCCGCAAGCCGGTTGCAGCCAGCCCAGCACATGGCCGCCGAATGGGTGTGCACGCGCTGGCGACCGCGATATTCCCAGATGCCGGCGTCGGGCTCGAAGGCATAGCGCGCCGCCATCTCGCCGATCGGTTCCAGAAAGCGGAACAGCGTCTCGTCGCCGGGATTCGGCAGGCGCGCGTCGATGAACATGGGCAGCGCGCTGAGGATGACGCTGCCATAGGTATCGTGCTGGATCTGCGCGGCCGCCGCGTTGCCGATGCGCACCGGCCCGCTGCCGTTGTAGCCGGCAAGCAGCGGCGCCTCGCGCTCGTCGAGCGGCTCGGACGGCACGATCCCATAGACGGGCCGGAGCGGCTCGTTCGCGCCTGCCGAGGCGACGCCGAGGATGAAGGATATGAAATCCTCCATGGTGCGCGTAGCACCGATCCGGCTCAGCGCCTTGACGACGAAATAGGCGTCGCGCAGCCAGCAATAGCGGTAGTCCCAGTTGCGACCCGAGCCGTGCGCTTCGGGGATCGAGGTCGTGTGCGCGGCGACGATGCCGCCCGTCTCCTCGAAATTGCTGAGTTTGAGCATGATCGCGGCGCGGATGATCGCTTCCTGCCAATCATAGGAAATCGAGAGCCCCCGCACCCAGTCACTCCAGTAGTCGAGCGTGCGCGCGAGCAGATCGCGGGTCGTGGCGCCTGGCTCGCCGGGGAAAGGCTCGTCGGCGCCGAAGACGAGATATATGGGTCTGGTCAGGACGAAAGCCGACTCGCTCTCGATATAGGAGAGTGGCGCGTCGGTGGTGAGGCGGATCACGCTCTTCTCGCCCCAATAGGTGATGTGATTGCTGCCGATCGAGCGGCGCATAACAGGCTCGCCGTAATTGTTGCAGGGGCGCACCCGGATCGCGATGCGCGGCATCCCCGTCACGGGCTCGACGATGCGGATCAGTTGCGGCGGCTTGGTAATGCGCCCGAAATTGCGGAAGCGCGGCGCGAAGTCGGTTACGCGTACCTTTGCGCCCGAGGCGCCCGCGAGCACGGTCTCCACCACCGCAGAATTGCGGACATAGCTCGATTGCGACGAGGCGAACCCATCGAGGACCACATCCGAGAACCCTTTCTCCTCGGAACCGGACGCGAGGCGGCAGAACACCGGATCGGCATCGAAACGTGGAAAGCAGAACCATACGAGCCGCGCTTCGGGGCTCACGAGCGCCGAGATCCGGCAATTGCCGATTACGGCCAGGTCGAGATCCTGCGTGCTCATTCCGGTGCCCTCGACGCGAGCGCCTCCAGCCAGCGGCGCACGTCGGCGGGCTCGGCAAAGGTGCCGGATGCGCCGGGAATGACACGCCCGACGGAAAAGCCGTGGCCGCCGATCTCGGGCAGGATGGCGAAAACCGCTTCGTCCGTCACGTCGTCCCCCACGAAAATCGGCGCGCGCCCGCGGAACGGCTCCATCTCCATGAGCTCGAGGACGGCCGAACCCTTGTTAAAGCCCGTGGGCTTGATCTCGATGACCTCCTTGCCGGGAAGAATTTCGTAGGTGCCGGCGGCAAATTCGGACGTCAGCAACGACACTGCCTTGCGGAGCGCCGGGCCGCGCTCCGGCGCCTGCCGGTAATGAAGCGCAATCGAATAGCCCTTGTCCTCGATCAGGATGCCGGGTGCCGCGAGCTCGAGGATTCGCCAGCGCATCCGCTCATCTAGGAGCGGCAAGGGCCGCACGATTGTTTCACGCCCTGCCACCCCCGGTTTGATCTCGGCGCCATGACCGCCGATCGCGGGCAGCTTGACCGGCGCGAAGATGCGGTCGATGTCCTCCAGCGTGCGGCCGCTGACAAGCGCGACCGCACCCCCCGTCCATTTCCAAAGCGTGAGCAGCGCACTTTGTAAGGATGATGGGACGAGGACACCGGCCGGGGTCGGCGCGAGATCGAGAAGCGTCCCGTCGATATCCAGCAGGATCGCATTGCGCTCGAACGCGAAAGCACCCGCCGAGCTGGCGGCAGACTGCACCTCGTCTTGCATGGATGGCAGAGTTGTCTTCAGTTCTTTCACCGAAATGCCAAACCCCATTTTCCCGCAATGAACGTTTGTGTAAATGCAGCAGACGCGGCCGGGTTCCATAGGAGACTGGCGGGTGAGCAGGCAGAAGACGATCCTTGTTGCCGACATCGGCGGCACGAACATGCGGGTCGCGCTGGGCGACGCCGCACGCGGCTTGTATGCCTTACGAATTCTGAAGAACGCCGAGGTTGCCGATCCGCGCCAACCTCTCGCCGAAACGATCGCCGAAGCCAAAGGCCGAATCTCTTCGGCTGTCATCGCATTGGCGGGGCCGGTCGAGGGCGACGAGGTCGCGCTCACCAATCATCCGTGGCGGATTTCCCGTCCCGCGCTGGAGCGTTCGCTCGATCTGCAAGTCGTGCTCGTCAATGATTTTCTCGCCACCGCGCATGCCGTGCCGGCCCTCGACCAAGAGGATTTGATCCCGGTGCGCGATGGTGACGCGGCGGCGGACGGCAATATCCTGGTGTGCGGCCCCGGCACCGGCTTCGGCACTGCCGCGCTGATACGCTCGGATGGTTTCCTATTCGGCCTCCCGAGCGAGGCCGGACATATGATCCTTGGCGCCATGCGTGAGGAAGAAAGAGAGTTGCTCGCGCGCATCTCGACGCCGTCCGTGCCGCTCGTGGTCGAGGACGTGATTTCGGGGAAAGGGCTCGCCGCGCTGCATCGGGCGCTGTCGGGCAGGAAGCTCGCGAGCGAAGCGATCATCGCGTTGGCGCAGGCCGGAGACGGCGACGCGCGAAGCACCATCGTTGCGTTTCTGCGTTTTCTCGGCCGCATCGTTGGCGACCTCGCCCTCGCCTATGACGCGCGCGGTGGCGTGTATATCGCGGGCGGGCTCGGGCTCGCGCTTGCGCCGTTCTATTCCGGTTCTGCGTTTCTGGATTCTTTCGATCAGCATCCACCCTATGCGGAGCGGATGAAACGCATCCCGATCAAGATCATCAATCACGAACAGCCGGCCCTGCTCGGCGCGCTGCAAATCGGCCTCGCGCGCGCCGGTGCTCGGCGCCGCTGATGCAAGCGCCGGCTGCGTCAGTTTCTCTCCGTGGCGCAGAAGATGAAGCCGGTGATGGCACTGCCGATTGCAATCATCAACGCAAGCACGCCAACAAAGACCAATACCGCAAGTCTGGGGGACGGATTACTCGTGATCACATCGAAGATGCTGGCATTGCTGACGATCACGAACAAAGCCAGGAATGTTCCCAGGCCCGCGCCGACAAGCGTGTGGCAAGCCAATTCGCCGATCGGGACACTGGGCGCGCGATTCGACATCTAGAGAAACGCGAGCCGCCTGGAGTTGTTCCTATGACCGGGGCAAATGCCTCTGCCCCTGCTGCACCGAACGGCGAATTTTGCTGACAGATCAGGAAGTTTGGTCGTCGAGCCCGACTTGGGGCTGGGAAAGGCTCATGGCGCCAAGCTCGGTCTGTGGCTTCACAAGATGGCAAGCCGTCCGATGTCCCGGCACGATTTCGACGAGCGGCGGTTCAAGCTTACTGCAGATCGGCTGAGCCAGCGGGCATCGCGTCCGGAAGCGGCAGCCCGACGGAGGGTTGGAGGAGCTCGGCGCGTCGCCTTCGATCGGCACGAAATCGCGGCGCTGGCGAGGATCGGCAATCGGCACCGCGCTGAGCAGCGCGCGGGTGTAAGGATGCAACGGATTATCATAAAGCTGCCGCCGGCTCGCAATCTCCACGACTTGTCCGAGATACATGACCGCCACGCGATCCGCGACGTGCCTGACCACGCCGAGATCGTGACTGATGAACAGGTACGCGAGCCCCAGCAACTCCTGCAGATCCTTGAGGAGATTGATCACCTGCGCCTGGACCGAGACGTCGAGCGCGGAGACCGGCTCGTCGCACACCACGAACCGCGGCTGCAGCATGAGGGCGCGTGCGATGCTGATCCGCTGCCGTTGACCGCCGGAGAACTCGTGCGGATAACGGTTGGCGAATTCTGGCCGCAACCCGACGCGATCGAGAAGCTCGGCGACTCTCTCACGCCGGGACTTGCGGGTGCCCAGTCGGAAAATATCGAGCGGCTCGAGCAGACTTGCGCCGACGGTCTTCTGCGGGTTGAGCGAACTATAGGGATCCTGGAAGATGATCTGCATCCGGCGCCGATAGGCGCGCATGTCCGCGGCACTGAGAGGCAGCAGGTCAACGCCCTCGAAGCGCACAGCGCCGCCGGTCGGCTCGATGAGGCGCAGCAGCATCCGTCCCAACGTGCTCTTGCCGCATCCGCTCTCACCGACGAGACCAAGCGTCTCGCCCACATGAACGGTCAGATCGACCTCGTCCACGGCGCGAACCACCCCCACGGCCGGCCCGAAGAACCAACCCCTCGACACCGGGAAGTGCTTCGTCAGGCCAATCGCCTCGATCAGCGGCTCGCGCGAATTCATGCCGGCTCCAGCTCGTCCATCCGTATGCAGGCAACGGAGTGTGCCTTTCCCGGCCAAGCAAGAAAATCTTCGGGCATGGTGGCGCACTCGTCCCTCGCATAGCTGCAGCGGGGAGCGAACCGGCAGCCGGAGGGAAACTCCGTGAGCGGAGGAACAGTGCCGGGAATGACGGTGAGCCGGCGCACATCCCTGGCGATGCTCGGGATGCTCTCGAGCAGGGCGCGCGTGTAAGGGTGCCGCGGCGTCTCGAATATCCGTTCCACCGGCGCCTGTTCCACGATCCTGCCGGCGTACATGACTGCCACGCGATCGGCGAACTGGGCGATCACGCCGAGATCGTGCGTGATGAAGATCGTCGCCATCCGCAGCTCGCGCTGCAGGCGGCGGATCAAAGCGAGTATCTGCGCCTGAATGGTGACATCGAGCGCCGTTGTCGGCTCATCGGCGATCAGCAACCGCGGCCGGCACGCGAGCGCCATGGCGATCATGACGCGCTGACGCATGCCGCCGGAGAGCTCGTGAGGATATTGATCGATCCGGCGTTCCGGGTCGGATATGCCGACGACATCCAGGAGCTCCAGCACGCGGCGCCGTGCGGTGCGGCGGTCGAGCCGCTCGTGAATGCGCAACGTTTCACCGATCTGGTCGCCGACGCTGAAGACCGGATTGAGCGCCGACAGCGGCTCCTGGAAGATCATGGCGATCTGCGAGCCGCGCAAACGGCGCATCTCTGAGGCAGGAAGGCTTACGAGATCGATTCCGGAAAACCGTATGCTGCCTGCGGTGATGCGGCAGGAGGTCGGCAGCAGGCGCATGACGGTCAGCGCGGTGATACTTTTGCCACACCCAGATTCGCCGACGATGCCCAACACTTCTCCATCATCGACCGTAAATCCGATCCGCTCCACAGCCTTCGCGGAAACCCCGCCGACGCTCACCGTCACTTCGAGGTTATCCACTTCGAGCAGCGCCATCACCGCGGTGTCCTTGTCGAAGGCTGGTGGCCGGGCTCCGAGGGCGACGCGGCTGAAGCCCGCGCCGCCCCGGGGAGCATCAACGCTACTTCGGAAGCGGGAACACGTAGTGGAACTCCGGTCCGTCCAGCGTGTGGATGGTCTTGACCTTGTTGTTCACGGCCGTGAAGGTCGTGCCGCGATACATGAACAGCCACGGCGCGTCGTCGAACAGCCGCCGCTGGATGTCCGTATAGATCGCCCGGCGTTTCGCATCGTCGAACGTCGTACCGGCCTCGTCCATCATCTTGTCGATCTCGGGTTTCGAGACGGAGCCGTAGTTCCAAGCCTGACCCGCGCGCTTCGAGTTGAACACGCTCTGGAGGACTTGGTCGGGATCGCCCGTCGATCCGCCCCACCCGAGCATGTACAGGTTGAAGTCGCGCCGCTTGACCGCGTCGAGGTAACCGGCCCAGTCGCCGATCACGCGCAAGTCGACCTGGAAGCCCGCCTCCTTCAGATAACCGGACACGGCCTGCGACACCTGACTGTCGAGCAGATATCGGTTGTCGGGCGACAGCAACACCAGCGTGCGGCTCTTCGGATCGGCTTCCTTGAGCAGGGCCTTGGCCTTTCCGGGATCGTACTTGTAGGTGCCGACGGGCACATGGCCCCAGAGCATGGCTTCCAGCACCGACCGCGACGGCGTGCCGGCGCCCTGAAGGACCCGCTCGATGATCGTCTCCTTGTCCACGGCGTAGTTGATGGCCTGCCGCACGCGGATGTCGTCGGTCGGCGCCTTTGCGTAGTTCAGCGAGTAGAAGATGTTTCTACCGTTGATGCTGATGATCTCGAGCCCCTTGGCTTTGACCTGACGCGCTTCCGCCGGGCCAAGCCGCAGCGCCACATCCGCCTCGCCGCGCATCATCATGAACTGACGCGTGGCGACATCCGGCACGAACTGGAAGATGATCTGCTCGAACTCTCCCGGCTCGCGGTAGAATGCGCTGTTGCGGTCGACGACGATTCTGCTGCCACGCTCCCATTCCTTGAACTTGTAAGGCCCGCAGCTGACCGGGCGGACTCCATAGCGATCGCCGAGCTCCTTGTCGGCCTTCGGGCTCAGCAGCCCGGCATTGGGATGAGCCAGGCTGTTGCGCAGCGCCGGAAACGGCCGGGCGGTGGTCAGCACAACGGTGCTGTCGTTCTCCACCTTTATGTCGGAGATGGCGGCGAACAGAACCCGCTGCGATCCGCCCTTCGCGCGCATCCGCTCGATCATGTACTTCACGGCCTCGGCATTGACCGGCGTGCCGTCATGAAAGGTGGCGCCCTTCCGAAGCGTGAGCCTCCAGGTCAAGCCGTCACTGCTGATATCCTCCTTCTCCAGGAGTTCCGGCACGGGATTCATCTTGTCGTCGAAGGTATAGAGGCGGCAATAGATATGGTACATGACCATCGTCTGATCGCCGCTGAGGATCTCCACCGGATCGAGTGTCGGAAATTCGGATGGCAGAAGGATGCGTAACGACTCCGCTCTTAGCGGCGTCGTGAGGATCGTCAGCAATCCAAGCATCAAGGCTGTCGAAACCAATCTCTTCCTTTTCATTTTCGTCTCTCCCTTTCCGCGTTTACGCCAATGCAACGCCCCGGTCACGCCGCCGGTCGGCAGCGGACCGCAAGCCGTCTCCAAGCAGATTGATGCCGAGGACCGTGATCATGATCGCCAAGCCCGGAAACACCACCAGCGGCCAGTGCTGAAAGATGTAGCGCCGACCCGAATTCAGCATGGCGCCCCACTCCGGCATCTCGGGTGAAAGCCCGACGCCGAGAAAAGACAGCGTGGCGCCGATCAGGATCGACGTCGCCACCTGCAAGGCGGCGAGCACCACGAGCGAGTTGAGCAGGGCCGGAAGGACGTGCGACCAAAGGATGCGGATGCCGGAAGCACCGGCGGCGCGCGCGGCGACGATGTACTCGCGGGCGCGAATGGAATGGGTCGATGTCTGCGCCAGACGCGCGAAGACGGGAACCGCGCGCAGGCCGACGGCGAAGATGACGTTCCCCAACCCGTCGCCGGCCACCGCGATCACCATCAGTGCGATGAGAATGCCGGGGAAGACCATCAGCAAATCCATGAAACGCATCGCGGCCGCCTCGAAGATGCCGCCGAAATATCCGCTCACGGCGCCGATCGACACGCCGATCACGACGCCGAAGAAGGTGGCCCCGATGCCGATCAGGAGCGAGTAACGAGCGCCGACAAGGATCCGCGCCAGCAGGTCCCGTCCGATCTGGTCGGTGCCGAGCCAGTGGGCCGCCGATGGCCCCTCGAGCGAGCGCGCAAGATTCTGATCGTAAGCGTCTGGCGTGAAATAGGGACCAAAGGTAGCGGCGAGGAGCAGCGCAAGCAGAACCCCCAAGCCGATCTTGCCGGTCAGCGGGAGTTCTGTGCGAAGGCCCGGCATTGCTTACGCCTTTCTCACACGCGGATCGATGATGCCGTTCAGTATGTCAACGAGGAGGTTCGTCAGCGCGAAGACAAGGGCGAACGCCAGAATGAGCCCCTGGATCATCGGAAAGTCGCGGGAGACGATGGCGTCGACCAGCGCTTTGCCGGCGCCCGGCCAGGCAAAGATCGTCTCGACGGCGATGACGCCACCAAGCAGGCGCGCAAACTCGAGGCCGGCAATGGTGACGACCGGAATGAGTGCGTTCCGCAACGCGTGTCGCCACAGGACGACGCGCTCCTTCACTCCCTTCGCAACCGCCGTGCGGATGTAGTCCTCGCTCAAGACATCGAGCATCGTGGAGCGAGCGAGGCGACTGAAGATCGCCAGGCTGAGCGGAACCAACGTCGCGATCGGCAGAATGAAGGAGTCCCAGCGTCCCGTGGCCGCCACTGGCAGCCAACCGAGATGAACAGAAAAGAGAAGGATCAGAAGAAGCCCGATCCAGAAGGTCGGCGCAGAGACCCCAAGGAGGGCCGCCATGAGGACGAGGATGTCCGGCCACCGCCCTACCCTCACCGCCGCCCAGACCCCAAGCAGCAGCCCCAAGGCCAGCGCGATCAGGATGGCCGAATACCCGAGCGCCAAAGTTGCCGGCAAGCGGGCGGCAACCTCTTCGAGCACCGGTTGGCGGCTTCGGATCGAGTATCCGAGGTCGCCCGTCGCGAGGCTCTCAAGATACTTCAGATACTGCACGGCAACCGGCTGATCGAGGCCCAACCGGGTGCGTATCTCAGCAACCAGTTCCTGGCTCGCATCCTGACCCGCCAGCACCTGTGCCGGATCGCCCGGCATCAGGCGCAGCATGAAGAAGGCGACGATGCTAATCAGAAACAGGGTCAAGATTACCTGACCCAGTCTCCGAACCAGAAAATCCAACATTACTCTATTGGCCGGCGGGCGGCTGGCTCTCCCATTCGATCCGATTTCGCAGGGCGGGGTATCCTTCGATTTCCACTTCCATGACGTCGCCGGGTTTGAGGAACTCCGGTGGCTTCTTGATGATGCCGATGCCGATAGAAGTTCCGGTCGAGATGACGTCGCCTGGATTGAGCGTGATGCGGGCGGTGATGTATTCGATCACATCCGCGACCGAATGCACCATGTCGCTGGTGGGGAAGCGCTGCTTCTCCTCGCCGTTGACGCGGCAAACCATCGTGAGGTTCTGGGGATTCTTGATCTCGTCGGCGGTGATCAAGGTTGGCCCCATCGGACCGAACGTGTCGACCGCCTTCAGAGGAATGATCACACTCCCGGATTCCTTCGGCCGCGGCAGGATCTTCGCCGTCAGCTCGTTGCACGCCGTGTAGCCTCCGACATAGTCGAGTGCCTTGGCGGCCTTGACGCGCCGCGCGGTACGCCCGATGACCACCGCGAGTTCCGCTTCGTAGTCGACCTTGTCAATGACCGCCGGCACGAGCACCGGCTGCTCGTGACCGATCGCGCAACCGGGCAATTTCGCGAACAACTCGGGATGTACGTTCTCGGGCAATCCTTCGTTAGCCGTGAGCGCCTTGTAGTTGTAGCCGAGACCCAAGAACACCGCCGGCGTGGTCGGCGAGGCGTATTCGAACGATGCGGCGTCGAGCGCACGGCCGTTCTCGAGGCCGCGACGGGCGAATTGCTCCGCCTTCTTCAGACCCGCGGATCCCGAAGCAAGAAGCGTCGCCACGTCAGCAAACTCGGGTTCCCCTTCGAGGACGACCAGCTTGCCGTCGAGGTAGACGGCAGCGCGGAGACCTCCGCTTGATTTATCTTTGACCCGAGCCAGTTGCATGCGCTTCTCCTTGTGGCCGCTTGATACTCGTCGTGTTTCGAGCCGCTCTCATCGCCAGTCCTTCAAGGTGACGACAAAGCAATGCCGGTCGGCACGATAGAAGGTGATCGTGCAGAAGATTGGCCGCTCCGATTGATCGAAATAAATGCGTTGGCCTTCGAGGACGGGACTGCCGATGTCGATATCGAGATATTCGGCGAAGGACGGATCGGCGAGCGTCGCGGAGATGGTCTGGCGGACCGATGCGATGCGTATCCCGTGCTTGTCCTCGAGCAGGGTCGCGATCGTCATCCGCTCGAGATCGTGCTCGTCGCTGAGAACCTTCTGGCCGAGGTCGTAAGGCAGAAAGGTGCGAATAAAGACGATCGGCTCGCCCTCGACGATCCCGATACGCTCCAGATAGACGATCTCGCTGTCGGCACTTATGCCGAGTCGGTCGGCGACGACTGCCGGCGGCGTCCGCACCTGCTTGTGGACGACCTTGGTCATCGCACCGTCCCGGTGCTTGATGAGGCTTTCGAGAAGCTCGCTCGGCCGCTGCTCCGTGCGCGGCATGGAACGCCCGACATAGAACGTCCCGCGGCCTTGCTCGCGGCGGATGCAGCCTGCGCTCTCGAGCAGACGCAACGCCTGCTGGACGGTGGCGCGGCTTACGCCGAAGTCGGCACAAAGCTCAGCTTCCGATGGGACGCGGGACCCTGGCGTGAGCTCCCGCTCCATACGCGCCAGCAGAATTCCCTTGATGGCGACGTATTTGGGAACATCCCCACGCATTATTTATTTGTAAGCTTGACCGGCTAACCGGTCAAGTTGCTAAATAGCGTTGCTTCCTGACGATTTTGACGACGGGACAGGAGAATGCCGGACGCGCCGACGAACCCGCACGGACTCGGGATCGACCATTTGCTGTTCCTCGTTGAAAGCCTGGATCGGGCCGCTTCGGACATGCAGCGGCTCGGTTTCACGGTGACGCCGCGCGGCACCCACAGCGAACATCTCGGCACGGCAAATCACACGATTGTCTTTGAGCAGGATTATCTGGAGCTCATCGCCGTCCTCACGCCCACCCCGCACAACGAGATTCATCGCGACAATCTGCGTCGCGGCGAGGGTTGCCATACTGCCGCCATCACGACGGATTCGGTTGACGGCACGAGAGTCGCGCTCGCCGCGGCGGGAATCGTGACCGCCGAGCCCGTCGCCTTCTCGCGTCCCGTCAAGCTTCCCGATGGACAGGTGAGCGAGGCTGCGTTCGAAGTCGTCCGTCCTTTGCGTGACGCCCTGCCGAACGGATTCATGTTCTTCTGCAATCACCGCACACCCCGGACGGTATGGGTTCGGGAATGGATGAAGCACAAGAACACAGCGCGGCGCATCGCGGCTGTCGTGATCGAGAGCGCCGAGCCGCTGAAGACCGCCGCCATCTACCGCCCACTGTTCGCCAACGGACGTCAGCGGGAAGTGACCGGAGGCGTGCGTCTTGCGACAGGAAAGGCCGATCTCGAGTTCATGAGTGCTGACAGCATCCGCGCGCGTTATGGGAAGGCCAGCGTTGCAAACGCGGGCAGCCCGTTCTTCAAGGTCGTGCGCATCGGTGTCGACGACATCGCGGAGACCCGTTCGATCCTGCAACGCAACTCGGTGCCCTTCACCGAGGGCGATGCCGGATCGCTGGAAGTTTCTCCGATTCATGCCTGCGGCACGGTTATGGAATTCGTCGAAGAAGAAGAGCAAAACCGAGAGGCGCAGCTGGGAGGATGAGCCGCATGAACATTGTGGAGGGAAAGCGCCGCCGTGTGACGGTCCCATGGATCAAGGAACCGGAACCTGGCCTCTGGTCGAACTGCTTCGTCATCGGAAACATGGTCGTCATCGCCGGCATGGTCGGGCGCGATGCCGACGGGAACATCGCGGGCCCGGGAGATCCCTACAAGCAATCGATCGCGCTTTTTGAGCGAATGCGGGCCTTCGTGGAGGCCGCAGGCGGCACGATGGCCGATATCGTCAAACTCAACGCGTTTCTTGCCGACATCCGGCACCGGCCGGCTTTCATCGAGGCGAGACGGCAATTCTTCAGCGGAGATTTTCCACCCTGTGTCGTAGTCGGCAATGTCGCCTTCGCGCAGCCGGAATACCTCGTTGAAGTGGAGGCGATGGCCATCATCGGATCCGGCAGCTGATCGAGAAGCACACGGGCGGCGGTAGACTGCCCATCGCGAAGACGGGACGACGGACCGGGGCATGGCCTAGGCTAACAATGACGTGCTGCGCATATTCATAAAGCGCCGATTGCCCATCTCGACCGCCAGCTCGCTGTCGAGCGAGCCCGTTACAACATCCTCGTCAACGCGATCCAGCCTGGGCCTTTCCTGACCCGGATCACCACGCCGGAACTGCTCCCCTTATTCGAACGAGACTCACCGAGCCATCGCGTCGGCAAGACAGAGGAAATCGAAGGGCTTGCGCTCTTCTTTGCGTCGAGTGCATCGAGTTTCGTCACCGGCGCGCAGTATACGATCGACGGCGGACAATTGCTCGGCCGCGTCGATTGACTGCTGTTATAAGCTGACCCCCGCTTCGATCATGTCGCGGTTATACAGAAGCCAATCGAGCGGCAACAACTTCGCAGTCTCTTGGCCGGCTCATAGCGCTGAACCCAACATTTCGATGTTGTGAGCTTCGGGCGAGCGCCGAGCGCTTTGGCGATAGGCGAAATCGCATCCCAGGCGTCAACGACAACACGGCAAGCCGGATGGAAAGGTGGGGATATTATGGACGAGCCGGCAGATAGCATGGTCCCGGCACTGCAGGCAGGTCTTTGAGAACCGCCTCGTTAATTTCAAGTCCCAGTCCGTAGCCGGCAGGGGCTCCCATCCTCGCATCATTCAGTTTAATCGGATTCTTTGCGAGACTGTCACGGAAAGGATTGACGGGCGCGAGATCCGCCTCGTGCACGAGACCGTTTGGAATTGCGGCCAGCAGATGGAGATTTGCTGCAGCGCTTAACACGCTTTGGCTGGTATGCGGCGCGACCATCACATGATAGGCGGCGGCCATATCGGCGATCTTCTTCGCCTCGGTAATGCCGCCCGCCTTAGTACAGTCGGCCTGGACAATGTCGATCACGCCCTCACGGAACAATTCGCGAAAGGCCTGCTTCGTGAAGTGATTCTCGCCGGCAGCCAACGGCGTCGACGTATAGCGCCGCATGACCTTGTACCCGTCGATATTGTCCGGCGTGAACGGCTCCTCCAGCCACCACACGTTATACTTCTCGCAGTACCGCGCCACCGCCTGCGTATCGAGAATCGAGTAGCGGGTCGCGGCGTCGACGGCGATCTTCAACCCGTCGCCGAACACGTTGCGAATGTGTCCAACTCGTTCCGCATCGACCTTCACATCCTGCCCTACCCGCAGTTTGATCGCTGCTCGCACGGCGCTTCCGAGCGTGATCGAGGCGGCGAGCCGCGCAAGTTCCACGTCGCCGCTTGTGGGACAATGCCCAATCAGTTGCGCCGCACACATCGTAATCGCAGGCGATGAACACGATTCCAAACGTAAGACTGTTTTTGCTGTCGGTTCTCCGCGATCTCTTGTGTTGCTACCGCCTCACTAAAGAGGTATTTATTTTACCTATTTAAGCGCCCGCCATCGAAGAGGCGCGTATTGCCAGTTCGGGCAAGGGGAGGACTATCCATGCAGCAATCGAGGCGCTCTTTTCTTCTCACCAGCGCCGCGGCAGCGGGCGCTGCCGCGACCATCTCGTCCGCGAGCCGGCTCTTCGCCGCCGAGGAAAGACTGCGGCTGACGATCGCGGCAAGCCATCCGATTACCGATCCGCCGGTTACGCCGCTTAAATCCGTGATCGTCGGGCGCACGAACGCAGAGCTTGAAAAGCTGAAAAGCAATTACCGCATCGACTGGACGGAGGCTTACGGCGGCGCTCTCTACAACTTCCGCGAAACTCTGGAGGCGGTGTCGGGCGGAGTCACCGACATCGGTTGGATCGGCTCGATTTTCGTGCCAGCGCGATTGCCGCTGCAGAACATCATGTATGCGACGTTGTTCTCGACCAACAGTGTCCGTATGTCCGTCAACGTCATGAACGAGCTGAACGACAAGAACTCTTGGTTCCAGAAAGAATGGGCGGAGAACAAGGTCGTGTTCTTCGGCGCCTGCGTGGCGGACGGCTATCATCTCATGACGAAATTTCCGGTCAGCTCGCTCGCCGATTTCAAGGGCAAAAAGATCGTGGGCGCCGCGGCGGTCGCGCCGTGGATCGAGGCGCTCGGTGCCGCGCCGGTCGGCGGCGCGCTGCCGACATTCTATTCCCAGCTGCAGACCGGTGTCGCGGATGGCGCCGTCATCCACGCTACGGGGGCGTGGCCGCTGAAATTGCATGAGGTTGTTCCGTATCTCACGCTCGTTGACACCGGCCCGGTGACATACGGTGGCGTGGGCATGAACGCCGCCTCGTTTGCGAAGATGCCACCGGACGTTCAGAAGGTGCTTCGGCAGCTGGGCCGCGCCTATAGCGAAGAGAATGTCCGCCTCGTCGAAGAAGGATACGAGACCGCTATCAAGGGCATGACCGCAGCAGGGGCGAAGATTACGAAGATGCCGGAATCCGACCGAAAAAAGTGGGCTGCCAGCGCGCCCCCCATGGGCAAGCTGTGGGTCAACGACAATGAAAAGCGGGGCATTCCGGCGCGGGAAATCCTAACGGATTTCATGAATACGGTGCGCGCCCACGGCGGCAAGCCACTGCGCGATTGGGACAAGGAAACTTGAGCATGCCCGAGGGCTCGATAGCGCGAAGCGGCGTGTGGTGGCGTGTCGGATTTGGGATGAAGCGTCCGCACGAGCCCGCACGTGCATGACAATCCCGGCCTGACGACGGGCTTCCGTGGAGCGGCGAGCCGCGCCGGCAACCGGCTGATACGGAGCTATCGCGCCGTCCCGCTCGTGCTGTCCGCGGTCGCCTCGTTCAGCATCATTCTCATGATGCTGATGATCTGCGCCGACATCGGCTTGCGGTTTGTGTTCAACGCGCCAATTGCCGGCGTGAATGAGACCGTTTCGATGCTCATCGTTGTCTGCGTGTTTCTGCAACTCGGTGTGACGATCAGCAGCGGGCGTATGATCCGTGCGGATCTGGTCATCCAGATCTGGAAACGGAAGCGGCCCGCCCTTGCCTCGGTCGCTGACGCATCCTTCTTCGCACTGGCGGCGCTCATGCTGGCCATCGCCCTGCGCTGGCTGTGGAACGATTTCCTGTTCTCCTATCAGACGAACGAATTCGCGGGCGCGGTAGGCGCCTATCAGATCGCCACCTGGCCGTTCAAGCTCGCTACCGTGATCGGTTGCGTTGTCGCAATGATCGAGTCCCTTCGCGTCGTAGCGATGAGGCTTTCCGAGCTGCACTGGGATGCGCCCGCAACGGCGGAGTCCGCACCCCTGCGGCGCGACCTCTTGCACGTCGGCGGCTTCTTCGTCGCGGTCGCGGTCGCCGCGTTCCTGGCCGCCAGTTACGCCACGACGCCAATCCTGGTGGGCATATTCATGATCGCGGCGCTCCTGGCGGGCGTCATCATCGGCGTGCCGATCGCATTCGCGCTGCTCGTCTTGTCTTTCGTCGGGATGTGGCTGACCCGCGGCAGCTTTGCCGTCGCGGAGAATTCTCTTGGTACGACCTTCAGCAACGCCATCGCTTCATACGAGTTCGCGGTGGTACCGCTCTACGTCATCATGGGGCTCGTGCTCGACAAGGCGGACGTCGGCCGCGACGCCTTTCAGGTATGCAGCGCGGTTCTGCGCAAGGTGCACGGGGCGCTTGGCGTGGCGACGGTGGCCGCCAACGCTGTGTTCGCGTCAGTGACGGGAACCTCCATCGCTTCGGCCTCGATCTTCAGCCGGATCGCAGTGATCCCGATGATGGAGAATGGCTACACCAAGCGGTTCTCCGTGGGTGTGGTGGCTGGAAGCTCGGTGCTCGGCATGCTGATCCCGCCCAGCATCCTGATGATTATTTACGGCCTGATCGCCGAAGTCTCCATCGGCAAGCTGTTCATCGCTGGCATCGTCCCGGGATTGCTGCTCGCGTTTGCCTTTTCACTCCTCTGCATCGGGCTTGCCGTCTACTTCCCCGGCTTCGTCGGAACCCCGAAAGAGCCGGAGCCGGGAGACTTGGCCCCGACGACGGTCGGCCTGAAGCTTCTGCCCGTCGTCGCCATCGTGCTCGTGGTCATGGGAGGCATCTATACCGGCGTCTTCACACCGACGGAGGCGGGAGCTGTCGGCGCGCTCGCCTCCTTCGTAGTCGCCGCCGCACGCCGCAAGCTCACGTATCGGGTGATCAGGGAGGTCATCGTCGACACCGCGTACATCACTGCGGCTATCCTGTTCGTGATCATCACCGCTAACTACTACGGCCGCATGCTGACCTCGAGCACGGTCCCCTTCAGCATGGTATCTGCGGTCAGCGCGCTCGATGTCGGCATGTGGCAGTTTCTTCTGCTCTATCTGCTCATCGTTCTTCTGCTCGGCATGCTCCTTGATGCGATCTCGATCATGCTGGTCGCGCTGCCGCTTGCGCTTCCTATTATGGCGGTGATGAACGCCGATCTCATTTGGTTCGGCATCGTTTCGATCATCGCGGTCGAGATCGGTCTGCTGACGCCGCCATTCGGCCTTGCTGTTTTCGTCATCAAGGGCTCGTTCGAGCCTGACTTCGTCTCCCTCAAAGACATCTTTATCGGAGCGTCACCCTTCGTCGCTGTTATGCTGATCGTCACCCTGTTGTTGATGGCGGTCCCGCAGATCAGCCTGCTGCTTCTGTGAGGACCACTTTCCATCCGAGCAAAAAAGGAGAGCCATGATGACAAGCCCGCGCTTCCTGAACCCCGAGACGATCGCGAAGCCGTTCGGCTACACGCACGTAATTGAAACAGGTCCGGGCACGGTCATCTATATTTCCGGGCAGCTCGGCCTCGATCTGAACGGCAAGCTCGTCGGTGGACCCGGCGATTTCAAAGCTCAGGCCACACAGACGTTTGTGAACATGAAGGCGGCGCTCGCCGCCGTGGGCGCCGACTTCCAGCACATCGTCAAGCTGAACAACTATCTCACCAGCATGGAGTATCTTCCGATCTTCCGCGACGTGCGGGACAGCTTCGTGAACGTCGCAGCGCCGCCGGCAAGTACGACCGTGGCGATCTCCCAGCTCGCAATCAAGGAGGCGCTGTTCGAGATGGAAGCGATTGCTGTCCTGCCACCGCGCTGACGGCCGCTCATCGAGCGCAAGGATGCTCACGGGATGCGTGCGCTCCGGATTCACCGCCACGGCGAGCCGCAGTTAGACATCGACGTCCCCGCGCCGTCGGCACGCGGGGACGACGCCGTTATCGATCTCGTCTATGCGGGCCTCAATCCCGTAGACGTCTTCATCATGCAAGGGACGATCGCACCCGACGCGCCCCTGCCCCGCGTCCTCGGGATCGATGGCTCGGGGCATCTGCAAGGCCGACCCGTGCTCGTGCACGGTGCCGGCGTCGGCGTGACCCGTGACGGAACGCTGGCCGAACAGGTGGCGGCGCCGCCGACGGCGATCGTGCCGATTCCCGACGGCGTTTCCTTAGAGGCGGCGACGGGATGCGGCAATGCGGGCGCGACCGCGATCCGGCTCTGCCAGCTCGCCGAACCAGTGGCTGGCGACCGCGCCCTCGTGCTGGCCGCGTCGGGCTCGGTGGGAGGGGCCATCTGCTCGCTCCTCAGCGCGGCGGGGGTCGAGGTCTGGGGGCAGACTCGCCGGGAGATAGCGGCGGCCTTCGTGCGCGAGGCGGGCGCCGCTCCGCTGATCGCGGAGACGCCCGAGGACCTCGCCGGCGCGCTCGCCGCTGAGCGGCTCAACATCCTGTTCGATCCGCTCGGCGGGAAATGGACCTCCGCAGCCATAGACATGTTGTCCCTCGACGCGCGCCACGTGGTCTATGGAACTATCACCGGCCAGATCATTGAGTTCAACCTGCGCAAATTCTATCGGCGCGGCGGCACGATGCGCAGCTATCGCGGAATCCTCGAGCCTCCCGAGCGGCTGCAGGAAGGTGTTGCGCTGGCGCTGGCGGCGCTCGCGGAGGGGCGCCTGCGAATCCCGGTTGGGCCGCACATACCGCTAACCCAGGCGGCGGACGGCTATGCGCTTCTCAGCACCAACCGCGTCGGCCGGATCGTCATCGAGATTGCCCGCTGAGCGCGCAACCGATTATGCGGAGCTTCACAGCATTTTAATGAACAACATCGAGCAAATAAGCGCGTCTGCAGATGCCCCTGATGCGCTGTTCTCGAGTGAGGCCTGTTCGGGTCGACGAGATTTGTAGTGGCAAGTCGAAGTGTCGACCTCAAGAACCCGGAAAGTTCGCCGGATCGACACGTCACACCCGCCGCAGACCTTCCATCGCCCCGCCAGCGCTTACAGCCTCCGCGGGCTTCGGCGGTGACAGCGCGATGCTGTCGCAATCGATGGAGAAAGAAATGTGGTCGGGAAACCGCACTGGCTGGCTGACGACGCAGTTGGTTGCCAACCGGTCTCTACGTACTTTCCCTGAAAACAGGGAAGAAAACAGCGAATTCCGAAGAAGCGCTGGCCTCCGGCGAGCCTTCGCGCCGGATTGCGCGCCAGAGTCAGCGGCTTGGTGGGAAATTCCCTGCTCTACCGAACAGCGAATTTTTGCTGACGGATCAGGGAATTTGGCCGTCGAACAGAGAAATTTCCTCATGCCTTTAGCGATTGAACCTCGTTCTACAAGATCTCCCCGAGCCTCGCTGACGCGCTCTTGACGTTCGCATCGCCATTCGGTCGAGAAGTTCACGATGTCCTTGAGCGCGTCCTTGGTCACGCCCTGAGTAACAAGACAATGCGCGTTCGCAAATGGCCAAAACATGCAGTTTCCATCCGCCGCACATGGGCCAGCAAGAAGTACGTCAGGTCATCCGCTCGACGACGCTTCGGTTTCGGATTGCAAACTGCAGCAGGCTGTTGGACCCCTTGAGCTCGAGTTTCGAGCTGATGTTCTGTCGGTGGGTATGGACGGTACGCTCTCCGATCCCCAGTGCATTGGCGATATCGCGGCTGGTCATGGACTGCGCAACGAGCCGCAGAACCTTCTTCTCGGCGCCCGTCAGGCTTGAGATGAGTTCCTGCGCCTTGCTGTCGGAATGGCTGCCAAAACCCGGCGGCGCCTCGCCACGACCCGCCGAACTGCTCAAAAAGAAACTTGTTCCTCCGCCGTCCAGTGCCTTCAGGAGTTCGGCGTCGGCATCTTCCTTGGCTACAAACGCGCTTGCTCCGATCTCCATTGCCTGTTGCACGAAATCCTTTCCAGAATACATGGACACGACAATGGTCCGGCATCGGGGCAGATTCCGTCGCGCCCATTCCACCACTGCGAAGCCGTTCCTCCTCGGCATGTTGAGATCGACGATCATGATATCGGGCTTTAGGAGTTCCGCCTGGGCGACGCAGGTCTCGCCGTCGTTGACCTCGCCGATGACATCGTAGACGCGGCTCTCTTCGATCACCTTCCGCAATCCACTGCGAAAGATCGGATGGTCGTCGGCGATCAGCACCGATTTTTTCACTGGCCGGCCCTCCGATCGCCGTCGAACGGAAACGAAATGCGGACTTGTGTTCCCGGCATCGCGTCGGAGATCGTCAGCGATCCAGACAACGCCTGCACCCGCTGGCGCACGACGCTGAGCCCGATGTGCCCCGCGCTATCGTCGTGCGAATTCGCACCATTCGACGGTCCTCTGCCGTCATCGCCGACTTCGAGATTAATACGACCATCAGCCGCCGTCAGCCGTACAACACATTTCTTCGCGTTCGAATGTTTGGCAACGTTTGTGACAAGTTCTTGCACAATGCGGAATAGATGCACCGTTTCCGCCGATGACACCGCTACGCCGTTCAGATTGTATTCCAGCCGCGCGTCGACCGGCGTGTTCTCTTTCAGTTGCCGCACGAGCTGGCCGAGCGCCTGCTTAAGGCCGAGGTGAGCGAGCGTGGCGGGATGCAGGTCGTGGGAAATGCGCCGGATATCGTCAACGATCGCTCTGGAAAACTCCTCCGATTCGGCCACCTCGACCTGCAGCGATGTGGGAAGTTCCGAGTCGTGCGCCAGCCGGGACAAACGGTTGCTGATGGCGAGAAGCCCCTGCCCCGCCGTGTCATGCAGCTCGGCGGCAATTCGCGACCGCTCATGATCGATCACACGCAACAGCCGCGCATTGCCCTCACGCTCCAGCGCGACATAGGCGAGATGCGCCTGCGCTGTCTGATCCCGCGCCACGCGAATCCGGTAGGCGAGCGCGAGCGAAAACAACATGGCTTCGAGAAAAAGTACAACCTCGAGCAGATGATCACGGACGAACGGCAGCTCGACTCCGAAGATGCGCTGCGCGGCGACCAGCATCAGACCGGGAACCATGGCAACGCCGAGCGGCACGAGCAGAATTCTCGCCCTCACGTCTGCCTGCCAGGACCGTACCAGAACAAAGCCGAGAAAAATAACGAGCGTCGCGGCGCCCAAAGCCACGAGCTGAATCTGAACGATCCAGTAGGGAAGCACGATCCCGGTCGCAACCGCGGGCGCCGCGAGCAGCGGCGCGACCAACAAGAGCCGCGCGCCTCTCGCCGGCACGGCGTCGCCGTCGCTGAGAAAGTAGTAGAAGAATGGCCCGCCGCAAATGATCGCCATCCCGAGCGACAGGATCAGCACGACGTTTGAAACCCAAGGAAAGTCGCCCCACAGATAGGCGGCGCCGACGCCGGTCAGATACACATCGAGCATGAGCAGCCCGAAAATACTGCCAGCGTTGAACAGAAACGCCGCGTCCCGGACGATGTAGGAAACCACCGTATTGTAGAGCACCATGACCAGGATGGCGCCGAGGAACAGTGCGCGCCACAGGTTGGAAACGTCGGTGGCGCGGTCGAATGCGTCGCCTTCATAATAGTGAAGGCGAAGAGAAATGCGCGTCTTCTGCACGATCCGCAAATAGAAATTCTTCCCGAGATCCGCCTCCCGTACGGGAAAGGCAAGCTTCGGCGCGACGATCTCCCGTATCGAGACCGGCAGTGTGTCGCCGGCGCGGCTGACCCGCAGTTCTCCGGTCGAAGGGTCGTGCACATAGAGCTCCGCGACATCGACCATGGAATCGAGGGCGATGACGCCGGGTTTCGTTCCCACATCCAGCCGCGCCCAAACAGAGCCGCTTCCGTAGCGGATATTCAGCGTTCTTGTTGGCGTGGTGGAGAACGCTGACGCCTCGGGCGCGCAGCAGATCGATCGAAAGTCTTTCCTTGCCTTCTCGGCGGCCGCTGCATCCAGCAGGAATACGGGTAACTCGATAGGGGCGTCCGCCGGAGCAGCGAGCGCCGGCAGATACGCGCCGTGAAAGAGCACCGCGGCAAGCGCGACCACGCGCCAGGAGATCGGCGCAATCATCCCCCGCCGTCTCCAGCGTCGTCTTGGAGCGAAAGGTTGGTCGTCCCTCATACGACAGCCCCCAAACCTAGTGCCTCCCCGCCGCTGCCGATATCCGCAGTAGAGCGTACTTTTCTACGAAGGTCTCCGGATTAATTGGAGCGCATGACTGGTTCAGGCTTGCCGTCGGAAAGGAATCGTCAGGGGCACCCGTCTCGCCGAAGCGGCCGGTATTTCGGTTCCTTTGTCCTTTGCTGGGGCGTCGAGGGGATTCCTTCTGATGGCGCGGAAGCGCTGACATGGTCTGGCTTGGGGCGATCCTGCTTGCAATGATCGCCGCACTCGGCGGGGCCCCTGATCTCCCCGCGGCGGCGCCGATCCAGCTTGCCCAGTTGCCGGCGTCGGGAATTCCGTCTCCGCCGCAAGCCAAGGCGCGCGGCTGGATCGGCGCGCAAATTCGCTACATCGACGAGAAGCTCGCGCGCGAGCTCGGCCTGACGGCGGCGGGCGGCGCGATGGTCGAGGCGGTGGTTCCGTATGGGCCGGCCGCGAAAAGCGGTCTCCGGCAACGCGACGCAATCGTCGTCATGAACGGCACGGCGGTCGTCGATCACGCGCATCTCTCCAAGCTGACCTCTGCACAACGACCCGGAGACACCGCCGAAATCATCGTCGTTCGCGGCGGCCAACGTCAGAGCCTCCGTCTGACGATTGGCAACTATTTCGAGGATCAGTGGGCGGCGGCACATCGCGGCGATTCCCACGCGATGCTGCAACTCGGCAGTATCTATGCCGAGGGCAGTATCGTCAGGCAGGACCACGTGGTCGCCAATGAATGGTTCAGGAGATCCGCGGACACCGGCAACGCTGCCGCAATGGGCGCGCTCGGTAGCCAATACCAGACCGGCCACGGCGTCGAGCGCGACGACCGGGAGGCGGTGCGCTGGTATCGCAAGGCGGCCGACGGCGGTCACGCTCATTCCATGTTCTCGCTCGGCCTCTTCTACTACCGGGGACAGGGAGTCGAGCGCGACTACGCCGAGGCCGCGCGATGGTACCGGCGCGCGATCGAAAAGAACCATCCAGGCGCGATCCACAATTACGGCATCCTGCTGCAGGGCGGAACCGGGGTCGGGAAGGACGAAGCACAGGCCATCGTCCATTTTCGAAAGGCGGCGGCGCTCGGCCAGCTTGAATCGTTCTTCATGCTTGGCGACGCTTATGCCTTGGGCCGCGGCGTCGCCAAGGATCTTCACGAAGCTGCACGCTGGTTCCGCGAGGCCGCAAATCGTGGCGTTGGTCATGGCCATACCGGCCTCGGGCAGCTGTACGAGCGCGGCGAAGGCGGCCTGCCCAAGAGCCTCGCCGAGGCGATCAAGCACTACCGCAAGGGGGCCGAAGCGGGGCACGACATCGCGATCGGGCGGCTCAAGGCGTTGAACGTGAGCGCGCACGATCCGCAGGAGATGCAGCAGCTCCTTGCCGATCTCGGCTTCGATTCCGGCGCGATCGACGGCCGACCCGGCGCCAAGACCGCGCAGGCGATCCGCGAATTTCAGAAGAGCCGCGGGCTGCCGGTGAACGGCGAAGCCTCACTCGCGCTCGTCGGCCAGCTGCGCAACGCGCTCAAGCAGAAGACGGCGACGGCGAGCGCAGAGCCAGCGCCCCCCCCCGCGTCCGCAAGTGCGGCGAAGCCCCCCGATCTCGGCAATCTCAAGGATCTGGAGAAGCTCGACTCGCTTGAATAGCGGAGGCGCGCTCGCCGGCGCGGCCCGCTGGAGGAAATAGAACGATGCGGATCGGACGCGGAATGATCGTCGGGCTCGCCGTATCGCTGCTCATCGCCGTGACGGCAGGCGGCGGAGTCGCTCAGACCAGTGTGTCGGTCGTCGAATGGCGGCGTGCCGCCGAGGCAGGCGATCGCATCGCCATGCGAAATCTTGGCTCGGCGCTCATGATGGGGCGCGGCGTCGAGCAGAACGAGCGGGAGGCGCTGCGCTGGCTCCGCCAGGCCGCGGATAACGGCAACGGCGATGCGATAGCCATGACGCGGCTCGGAGACGCTTACATCCACGGCCGCGGCGTGGAGCGTGATCCAAGAGAAGCGGCACGCTGGATCAAGATGGCTGCCGACAAGAACGAGCCGATGGCGTTGCACAACTACGGCATCATGCTGCGAGACGGCTTGGGGGTTGAAAAGAACTATCCGCTTTCTGTCAACTATTTTCGGCGCGCCGGCGAACTCGGCAACGTGGAATCATTTACGAACGTCGGCGCCTCCTACGCCTTGGGCCGAGGCGTTCGTAAGGACCTGGTCGAAGCCGCACGTTGGTTTCGCAAGGCGGCGGATCTCGGCAGCGTCACCGCATTCTCGAACCTTGGCGCCCTGTACGAACGCGGTGAAGGCGGTTTTTCCAAGAACCGGGATGAAGCCATCAAGTACTATCGCAAGGCTGCAGAGGGTGGCCGCACCTTTGCTGTGGAACGCCTGAAGGCGCTGAATGCGACGCCACACGACCCGAAGGAAGTCCAGCAGCTCCTGTCGGACCTCGGCTTCAATCCGGGCGTCATCGACGGACAGCCTGGCGCCAAGACCTCACAGGCGATCCGTGACTTTCAGAAAAGCCGCGGAGTGAACGTCGACGGCCAAGCGTCGCTCGCTCTCGTCGGCCGGCTGCGCGACGCGCTCAAGCAGAAGGCGGCCGCAAACAGCACAACTGCACAAGGCTCACGCTCGTCGTCAGCCGGCGGCGCGAATTTCGGCGTGCTCAAGGATCTGGAGAAGCTCGACTCGCTCGAATAGGGGCCAGAGGGGATTCAGCGATGACCCGAGCCGATTGCATGACGAGCCAGACGCTTCTTCGGATGCCGCGAATCATTGGTGCGAATTTGCCAAGGAGAGATTTCATGCTTCGCTTTGGGCCATCGATTTTTGCCGTGCTGCGGCCCGCGCTTGTCGCCACAACACTACTGTTGCTACCCGCAGATTTCACGCTCGCCCAGAGCGGGCCGCCGTCGGCGATGGATCTTGGCCGCGAAGCGGCCGGACAGACGGCCGAATGGGTCGAAGAGAAGATCAAGGAACGGTTTTCGGAAGATTCGCTGGTTCGGCAGGCAACGGAAAAAGTGAAGAAGCATCCCGACCTGGCCAAAAAGCTGGGCCAGGCCGCGCTCAATGCGGATCGCGACAATTGGTGGGCGACGTCGCGCGAGGTGCTGGGGGAGTACGCGCAGCGGGAGCTGAAGGAGCAGCAAGAGAAAGGTATCGACATCTGGAAGAACTTGGGCCGCGAGATCATCAACCCGTCGGGCTCGCTCTCGAGGGTCGGCCTGGATCCGGTCGATCTTTATGCACAGGGCGTCGACGACTGGGCCGACTTTGTCGAAAAGACAGAGGTCCGCCATCACCGCGCTGTACTCGATTGCTACTATGACGGTTATCGTCAGGCGGCGGCCGAAGGCGGCCACGAAGGCGCCCGTGAAGAAATCGAATCCTCGTTAGGCCTTAAGATTCGCCAGTGTGGTGAAAAGGACCGCTGCGATTCCGTCGCTTCCTGTTTCACGAGATGGATCAAGCGGCGGTCGAGCGGCGCCGCCACGTTGGGCAAATTTGGGCTCAGTGAGGCAGAACTGGCGTCCCTTCTGAAAGATTTTCACGAGCAGAATGCCGGTCGGCCGGATAAAGCCTTCTCCGATTGGATGCGCGAGCGCTTCGAAAAGAATCTGAGGGATCGTAAGAACGCGTTGCGCGAGGCCATGGCCGCCGAGCAGGCACGGGCAACGGGACAGGCGGCGGCCGCTCCTGAGGCCGCTCCGCTCACGCCGGGCAACGATCCGGCACTGCTTGCGCGCCTCGATTCCGCATTCGCCGCGCTCGATGCGTTCGCCTCCGCCCTGGAACTGAGGACTAGGGACGACCGGGCGCAATGCGCACGCGTATCCGATGCGCTGATGCCCGACACACCCGACAGCATTCCGAGCCGGCTGAAGGCCGTGCAGGAAATTGTCGATCAGGCTGTCTTTGCGCGGAATCAGATCGAAGCCGACAAGGACTTGTATGACGTCTTCCGATCGGCGCTGGACGCCGCGGGCCGGTCTGCCGGACTGGCCGACGATGCCGCACGTGCGGCTTGCAAAGCGTCGCAGGCAGCCGATCCCGATCTTGCCGCCATTCGAGCCGACGCCGAAAAAACCGGCAATCTCGCGGTGCTCGCGAGCCAAATTGCGGACAGGGCACGGGACGCGGCGGACAAGCTCCTGCCGCGTCTTGCCTCCACCGACATTCTTCCGACCGTAGCGCAGTCGCTGGAGAGGATCAGAAGCCGCGTGGGCGACGTCGAGCGGTTGTGCGATCGTCTTCGGCAGCCGATCAAGCAAGCAAACGATCTCGTCGCACAGATGCAAACGCCAGGGACCGAAATCTCGAGAGCCCTGAATGAAGCCGCCGGCGGAAAGCTCAAGCCGGAAACGACCGCCGTCTACCAATCCAAACTCGACAACCACATCTCCCGCGTGAAAGCGATCACCGATCGGATCGAGTCGTGCTCCCGGGATATCCGAAGTGTTGTCGAAATGTGCAGCCGCGTCCAGCAAGACGTCACCAACCAGCTTGCAGCAATCGAACAGGCACGGAACGAACTGACTGCGGATCGCGAGGTCATGGCCAACCAGGTCAACTTCGACAAGGTGAATTTACAGGACCATATCAATCGCGCGGCGGCGGCCAAGGCCCGCGCCGACCAATGTCTTGCCGACGCGCGCAACAAGAAACCCGCCGTCGACCCCAGGCTGCTGGGCGAAGCCAACGATCTTGGCGACCCGTCGAAGGCCACTTGCAAATCCGCAGACCTGCGCAACCGGGCGGCCCGCCTGCGCGACCCGAAGTACGCGGCGATTCCAGGCGTCAAGGACAAGGCGGCCGAGCTGGAACGGCTTGCCGGCATCTATGACTCGGCCAAAGGCCACTTCGATACCGCCAAGTCCGCTTACGAACGGGCCGACTTCCCGGTGGTGCATGCGGAATTGGATAAGGCCCAAGCGCAGATCGATTCCATGGGGGGCAAGGTCGATTGCAGCTCGTCCCGGCAATCGATCCAGCAGGGTCGCGACCGAGCGGACCGGCTTGCCACGGCGATCCAGCGCGCCAAGGAGACGCTGTATCAGTGCGATGCAGACACGCTCCGCACGCACGCCGAAGCCATCGACGACAAGAGCACACATCCCGCGCTGCATGCCTTGAAGCAGCGCATGCAACGACAACTCGCGGCGCTCAACGGCTTCGGTGCCGCCAACGTGACCTACAAGGTCGGCGACCTAGACAAGGCCCGCGGCGAGCTGACGGCGATCCAACGGTCGCTGGCGGGCGCGCCGGCCGACGACTGCCCCATTCTGCGCCAGAAGATCGACAGCGGCCTCGACCGGATCGCCACCCTGACCCGCGTCGCCGCCCAGGCCGACGAGATGATCCGCAGGTGCGACGTGAGCGGCATCCAGCGCTTCAATTACGAGCTACAGGACAACGATCAGGCGACGCTCAGGAATTTGCGCAGCCGGCTGAATTCGGCGCTCGAAACCTGCAGACGCGCACGTTCTGGCAGTGGAACGACCGACGTCGCCAGCGCTCACAGGGAATGCAGGACAAGGCTCGGCTCGCTCGGCCTCGCCGTGCACGACGTCAACAGCATCACCGGCTACCGCTGCGACTGCGAGCAGCCCTACAAGCTCGACGGCAGCGCCTGCGTGCGGCGCAAGACCGAGAACGAGCTCGCCGCCGAGCGCGACGCGACCTGCCCCTCGGGCTATCGCGCCGGCCCGGTCAACGCGGCGGGCAAGTACAACTGCCTCCCGAACCGGGAGACCGCCGACGCCGGCTGCCGGCAACAAAACGGAGCAGGATACTTCGCCGGAACGATCAAGGACGACGGGTCGTCGAGCTGCATCCCGAGCAAGGAAGTCGCCGACGCCTGGTGCCGGGAGAACGGCGGACCCGGTGCCGTAGCCGGTCGGATCAATGCCGAAGGCAGCTTCCAATGTGTACTCACGCAGGCGGGAGCTAACGCCCGTTGCCAGCAGGCCAACCCGGGAATGTCGGACGTCTACGCCAGCAGGATCAAGGCGGACGGCTCCTTCACCTGCTTGCGGAGCCAGCCGACGGTGAGTCGCACGCCGCAACCGCAGCACGACGCAGCAAGCTCGGCGGCGGCCGCCGCCGTGGCCGGCGCCGTCATCCAGGGCGTGATCGGCGTGATCGGCAATCGCCGGTCGAGTGGGGGCCATGTGGTGCCTCAGCGACAATCCAATTGTCGCCCGGTCAAATTGGATCTCTACGGGTCTAGGCCCACGCGGTGGACAACACATGATCCACGTTCCAGCACGTATCTTGCGTGTGACTAGCGCGGGTGAGTGGTGCGAAAATTCCGACCAGGAGCGGCGAAATCGAAGGCTGCAATTAGGTCGATCACTACCGGCGTCGAGTGTGCCCCCGTCCGAATGACTCCTAGTTGCTCCAGCCCGACACCGTCGGCCGCCAAGCCGCGGCGATCACTGCGCAAACATGTCGATCTCGTCGGCCGCGATCACGGGAGGCCGCTGCTACTGATGCGAGACGTGTTGCGGGCATTCTCGCTTTTGACCGCAGTCGTGGCGATACTGAGTTGGCCAGCTTCCGCGGTCGCCAAGACGAATTCGGAATCGAATGCTGCAAGCACTCGACTGCCGATGAACGATCCGGAATCGGATAAGACCCTTGCAGGGCGCAGCACGCGACCGCGCGGAACGGGCTCGCGCGGCCCACTCCAAGAGGGACGAATCATGGGCATTCATTCGCTCGCAGCAGCTTTGGCCAGCGCAACCGCGATTGCCGTGGGGACATCGTTCGGCCCGATCTCGACCGGGCTCGCCTCACCGCCCGCCTGCTTTCCGAGTCCCGCAGGCCTGTTCCTCGCCGCCGATGCCGTGGTCGAGGTTGCGGTGAAGGATGCGCGCGCATGGGTAGAAATGTGGAGCGGCGAACGGCGACGATTCGTTCCGGCCGACTATGAGATCGTGGACGTATTCAAGGGCCAATTGGCGGGCGGGATTCGATTGAAGTTGACGAACTCCTGTATCGACACACCGGTTCCGGAGGAGTTTAAAGGCTACCCGATGACCGAACGCTATTGCCGCGGCGAAATCGGCCTGCGGCTCGACGGCGTCAGGTTGCGCGGCGGCGTCGCGGAACGCGCGGACGAACGAACCTGGATTCTGTTTCTCGATCGCCGAACCGGAGAGTGGCGGGCCATCTCGAAATCAACTTCGTTCCGCCCCGGCCCCTGCATTGCCTCGCCGGGCCAGGTGCCGCCCAAGGATCAGCCGCAATTCGAGCGGCTGATGCGTTCGCTGGCCTTCCTCTCGGAACGTCACAGCGAGGACGAACCGGGACGTGCCATCGATCGATTCGTCATCGACCCCAACCGCTCCGGGCGGAGCGATGCCCACATTCCGACCATTTATCCCAAGGATAGCCCGCGAACCCCCGTCATCAATCCGTGCCTGCGGCGGAACCCGAGATCCGGCAAGATGGAATGGAACGATACGCTGTGCCCGCGACGCAGCCGATGAATTCCTCAGCCACGCACGGGCCGGCAACTTCTATTCAGAATGGCGGGCGAACTCGATCAGAATAAAGGACCGCCACTTCGCTAGCACCATACAAGAAAATAAAAATTTGGCTGACGACGTAGTCGATTGCCAACCGGTCTCTGCGTGGCTTTCCCTGAAACGGGGAAGAAAACAGGGAATTCTGAAAGAATGCTGACCTGCGGCGGTCCTTCTGGCCAGATTGCGCCCAACATTCAGTGGCTTGGCAAGAAATTCCCTGCTCCGCCGAACAGCGAATTTTACTGACCGATCAGGGAATTTGATCGCCGTAACAGGAAATTTTCCTGCAGCATTCAGCGATCACGCTATCGGCGCCGATCCGTCGCGTAAACACACGGCAGGTGGCGCCAGCATGTCGCGCCGGCAACGACACAGGTGCGCAGACCGTCACAAGACCTTCATTTCACCTTTCGATCCGCGACAGGCGGCACGATCAGACTACGTACAAAACAAAATCAACAGAGCAACGATCTACGCGTTTACTCGACAAAACCGCCACCTCGCCAACACCGGGCAAGAAAAGAGAAAGTTGGCTGGGCGACAGTGCTGATCGCACCAGTCTCCGGCGGCGCGGTTTTCAGCCCGCACGTTGGAACGGATGCACTCGAAATGTATACCTCCGCGCTCGAAGCTGACCAACGAGAAATGCCAGAACGGCAGAATCGGGCACGCGCTCTTCTATTGCACGGTCAAAAAACCTACTGGATAGTTTCCAAGGTATGGGAAGGCTCGCCTCCAAGCCCGAGCAACGAGCGGGCCTCGTCAAAGGCGAGTGCGGGTTCAAGAATACTCAGATGAACGCTGCGGATCCCGACGGCTTCGCCGCCACGAACATTCCGTACCTGATCGTCAAGGAAGACAATCTCTTCCGGGCGAAGACCGAGTGCGTCGAGCGCAAGATAGTAGGCGCGCGGGTCGGGCTTCAGAATTCCGGTGTGTGTCGCATCGACGATGACATCAAAGTGCTTCATCAGCGGAATACGGTGGATCCAATCGGCGCCATGGAATAACTCCAGCTCGTTGGTGAGGATGCCGAGCTTCATTCCAGCGTGCCTGGCATCGCGAACGAGCCTGTCTGCTTCCGGCCGCAACGCCACCTCGAACGGAAGATCATTCTGACGGAGGCAGAAATCCTGTATCGTCCAGCGCTGACTCAGCAGCGCTCCCACCTCCTCCGCCCGTATGCGCCAATAATCTCTTTCACTGATCTTTCCAGCCAACATGCTCTGCCATATGTCATCACCTCGGGGGTCGAAAGGGCCGCTCCAATCGAGGCTACCGCCGGGAAGCCCAAGCAGCTGCTCGAACTCCCTTCTCGTCTCGAAAAAACTCTTCGAGATCACGCTGCCGAAGTCGAGCAGCAAGCCACGATAGCCAACGTATGGATTCACGCGAAATCTCCGTTGAATGAAGAAATGCAACGTCTCGCACATCCCCGACGCATAGATAGTTTGTCCGAAACTATTTTTCCGAACCGGCGAGTTGCGTTTGTGCGGATGCCTTGATCGCAGAAGAAATCGTTTCGCCCTCCGTCTCCCTTACAGGCGTTCGGGAAGGAGGGGATGCTCCTTCGATATCAATGGCCGATACGACGTAGCCGAGTGGCAGCAGGCGCAGCCCGTAGCGATCCTCGATCACCCCCCAGATGCCACGCGGTGCGAACAAGGCAAACAAAATTGCTGTCGTTCCCAACACGATCAGGTACCAGACGCCGGCGGCGCCAAAGATCTCTTCGACGAGGAAGAACAGGGTCGCCCCCAGGATCGGGCCTTCAAAGCGGCCGAGTCCGCCGACAATCACCATGAAAATCATATATGCCGTCCATTGGAGGCCGAAATAGGTGCGCGGCTGGAAGGTGATGGCCGTGGCCAGCCACAGGGCTCCAGCAATTGCGCAACCAAATGCAGCCAGCACGAAGATCAACCGCTTTATGGCGAGCACGCGGACGCCTACTGAAGCTGCAGCATCCTCATCGTCACGGATCGCCTGCACCGCAGCTCCGATGCGACTACGCAACAAGACAAACAACAATCCGAGAAAAACGACCATCGCCCCCTGGGAAAGCCAGTAATTTACGGCACGGCGCGTCTCGGCGGCAAAGGCGCTTAGCGCAAGCAGCGACGTTCCGGTTTCGCCGTTGATCGTTGGATCGAGAATGACCAGGAGATGCGCGATTGCGGCCACAACCCACATGCCGACCGCGAATTCCCCACCGCGCAATCGCAGGACGATGGATGAGATCGGAAGCGAGACCGCTCCGGCGAGCAATCCTCCGATGATCAGCGCTGGATAGGCGCTCATGTAGGCTGCGAGCTTGATCGCGGCGTAGGCGCCAAGCCCGACGAATGCCTGCTGCCCAACGGAAACGAGCCCTCCGTAGCCGGCAAGCGCGTTCCACATCGCCGCGAGGATTACGTAGAGATAGAGCGTCGTCAGCCGGTCGACCGTATTCGCACCGGCGACCAACGGCACAAAGATGAGCGCAACTAGGAGGGCGACGACGAAGCCGACCGAGCGGCTCGAAGCCTGCGTCCAGTGCGTCACGCGGATACCGGGCTGCGTCACGAATCCAATCCCAATGTTCTCTGCAATCCTTCGCCAGAGCGAATTCGGTCGACGAGCAAGCGGCCGGCCAGCACGGCAAGAAACACAGCGTGGCCGGCGAGAAGAAATCCTTGGGCGTGGAATTGGGCGCCCAGGCTTTGCGCGACGCCCAGGACGATGCCGCCAACCAGGGTGCCCCAGATCGATCCGATTCCGCCGATCACCACCGCTTCAAATGCGAAGATAAGCTGGACCGGACCGGAATACGGATCGTAGGCCGCCCGCATGGCCATGAGGGCTCCCGCCAACGCGGTGGTTGCCGTGGCCAGCGCCGCTGCGGCGGCGAAGGTCGCCCGCGCGTTCACGCCGACCAGCTCCGCGACGTCCGCGTCTTCCGCCGTGGCGCGAATCTGGCGGCCGAACGCCGTTCTCCTGAGAAATATGTGCAGACCTCCGAGCAGGAGGACGGCGGCGACAAAAATCAGAATGGAAAGCTGTCCGACATGGATTTCGCCGACGATCGCCCAACCGGCAAAAGCCAAATCTCCGATCTGCGGCGCAAGCGCGCGCATGTCTGCTCCGAAGGCCTGCAGCATCGCATTCTGCAATACGATGGCGAGGCCGAACGTCGTCAGCACCGGCACCAGCATGCCCGTCCGCAGACTTCGCTCCAGCAGGCCGCGCTGTAAGGCCCAACCGATCAAGGCCATGACCGGCAGCGTGATGAGCGTCGCCACGAACGGCGATGCACCGCTCTGCTCCACGATCAGCCAAATGATGAAGGCCGCCAGCACGACGAGGTCGCCATGCGCCAGATTGATGATCCGCATCACTCCGAACATCAGTGAAAGGCCGCATGCCAGCACGGCGTAGTATCCGCCGAGGAGAACCCCCTGCACGACCTGATTGATCCACGTCATGATACCCGGGCCTCTGCGAACTTTGCTCCGCGCAATCCGAAGTAGGCCCCGGTCACCTCGTTGCGTGTGATGTCGCGGCTGCGGCCTTCGAGCGTAATGCGTCCCTCGAGCAGGCACACGATTCGCGAGGAAACCTTGAGGGCTCGATCCAGGTCCTGCTCGACGATGACAATGGTGGTGCTGCGCTCGATCAGCAATTGCAGCGATCGATAAAGTGTTTCGACCGCCACCGGCGCGAGGCCGAGCGAGACTTCATCGAGCAGGAGCAATTGCGGGTTTGTCATCAGCGCACGGCCAATGGCGGCGGCCTGCTGCTCGCCGCCCGACAGATTGGCAGCAAGCGCGTGGCGCCGTTCCCGAAGCAGCGGGAAAACCTCAAGCACCGTGCTGGCGTTCCAGGGTCCCGGCCGCGCCGCAGCGCCGGCGACGAGCAGATTCTCCTCGACGGTGAGGCCGGAGAACAATCGCCGGCCTTCCGGCACGAGGGCCAGTCCTTTCCGCACGCGTCGGTGCGCCGGAAGCATGGTTATGTCCGCGCCATCAAAGAGAACGCGGCCACGCGTCGGTGGATGCGCACCGGCGATCGCGCGCAGAAGCGTGGTCTTGCCCGCCCCATTGGCGCCGATCAGCGCCAGGATCTCCCCTTCCGCCACTTCGAGGCTGACGTCGCGAACGGCATGCAACAGTCCATGGTGGGCGTCGAGCGCATCTACGCGCAGCATCGTCATGCCGCTGTACCCCCCAGGTACGCTTTCACCACCATCGGATCGGTCAACACCGCGTGCGGTGAACCGCTGGCGATCACACGGCCGGCATCCAGACAGATCAGACGCTCCACGATCTGCACGAGAATGCGGACTACGTGTTCGATCCAGACGATCGCTATTCCGCGACGCCGCACTTCATGGATCGTCGCAACCAACTCAATCGCCTCACTATCGGTAAGACCGCCGCCAATCTCGTCGAGCAACAACACCTTCGGGCGCGTTGCCAAGGCTCGAGCCAGTTCCAGGCGCTTACGATCGAGCAACCCAAGCGAGCCGGCCGCTCGATTGGCGATGGTCAACATGCCGCAAAGCCGGAGGATGTCGATCACATGGTCATAAGCCAGCGAGCCGTGCAGGTTTCCGCCGGCGCTCGCACCGACATAGGCGTTCTCGAACACGCTCATCGCAGCAAACGGCCGGGGAATCTGGTGGGATCGCGCGATTCCGATGCGGCAGCGCCGGACGGCGTCCAGCGCAGTGACATTCATTCCCTGGAACGAGATCGCCCCCCGCGACGGCCGTTGGGCGCCGGAGAGGACGCTCAGGAGCGTCGTCTTGCCGGCGCCGTTAGGGCCGACGATGCCGACGGCCTCGTCGGCCTTGAGGGCAAAGTCGACATTGTCGAGCACCACCAAGGCACCGAAGCGCTTGTGGATGCCTGCACACGCTAGCAGCGCCCCGTCACCATGCATCGGTATCACGCGGCTTTGAGCCTCGACGGCTGTCCGATCCTTAGCCGTTGTATGCAGCAAGCTTACTGCCGACGGGCACATTCGGATCGTCGGCGTTGTCGGTGACGACGAGATCGATACCGAATTTGCTGCCCGGCGCCGCCTTCACCCACTGCGCACCGACGAAGATCATCGGCACGACGTTCGGTACCGGCCCCTTGCCCCATGCGAGATTGCCAACCGGTGTTGTGACCTGGAGCGAACTCAGCGCCTTCACGAGTGCCTGCTTGTTTCTCGGATCGCTGCTGCTCTTGAGAGCGGCGATACCGGCATCGAAGAGGGCGACATTGGTGCCCAGCATCTGATTCCACTGCTTCCCGGTCGCTTTCTCATACTCAGCGGCGAGTTGCTGCGAACTAAGGCCGGTCAATGACGACTTGTATGGAAACGTCGGATGCCAAAACGCGACCGTGGCGAGCTTCGGGCCGAGCGAACCGAGCGCTTCCACCTGCGACGGAAACAGACCCGTCTTGGCGATCTGCGCAATCTTCACCATGCGCGTGTAACCCTGTTGCGCGGCCTGCCGCCAGAAAACGGCGAAGTCAGGCGGGATGGGTCCGGTCGTGAAGATTTCGCACTGTTGCGCCTTGAACTGCGTGATCTGGGCCGAATAGTCGGTGGTGCCGTTCTCATAGGGGCCGGGATCGATGACGTTGTAGCCCGCCTTCTCCAGAATTGGCTTGAAGATCACGCGCAACGCGTTGCCGTCAGCGTCGTTCGGCATGAGAAACGCGACCTTCTTATTCGTCGCGACCGGGCCGGACCACTGCGAAAGGTACGCCTTGGAAAAATTCTCTGTGCCGAAGCCGAAATGATAGGTCCACTTGAACGGGGACGGTTCGCCGGGCTTGGCGCCGCGACCGAAGTACCAAGGCTCCCACGGCATTCCGGTCGAAAGGCAAGGCACGCCGGCGGCCTCGCACGTATCCGCGACCGGGTTGACGGTCTCCGGCGTGGAGGTCGTGAGCACGAAATCCACCTGATCACTATTGATCAGCGTTCTCGCGAGTTGTCCGGCGCGCACCGGGTCAGACTGAGTATCCCGATCAAGGATTTGAACCTGGTATTTCGTGCCGCCGATCGACACCCCACCTTCCAAGGTCTTGCGGATGAGATTGAGAACGAATGGGTTGGGCTCGCCAAAACTTGCGAGGGCGCCGGTTTGCGGGGCGATATATCCAACCTTGATCACAGCAGTCTGCGCCAGCGCGCGCGACATACCGTGTCCGAGTGCCAAGCCGCCGGCACCAATGCCCGCTAGTCTGACAAATTGGCGGCGCGACAAACCCGCGATCTTGCTGGAACGTCCTTCCGTCCTTAACAAACGCCCTTTCATGTTCGTCTCCCCTTCAGGGCTTTGCATCACACCAGCGGATCAATCATGCCTCCGCTGAACCGCCCGCCGGGCTACGCCGCCCGGTGCACCGTGACGACGCCCTGGTCGCCGTCGACCGTGACTTCATCTCCGTCCCGGATCGATCGAGTTGCGAGCCCGGTGCCGACGATGCAGGGGACGCGGTACTCGCGACTCACGACCGATGCGTGCGTAAGCGTTCCGCCCAAATCGCAAACGCAGCCGGCGATCTTCGTAAAAGCGGGTGTCCAGGTCGGCGTCGTGCCCTCGCAAACGAGGATGTCGCCCTTCTGGATTCTGTGAAGCTCATCGGGCGATCGAAGCACACGTGCGGGGCCGCGCGCCTTGCCCGGCGACGCGGCGACGCCCGTCAACCGGGTCGCACTCTTCTTGCCGGTACGCATGAGCTCAAGGAATTCGTCAGTGATGCCGAAGATTTCGATGACGACAGGATCGGTAATCGTCTCCGGCACCTTGCCGAGCACATTCGGCATCTCCTGGCGCCGTGCGCCCCAGTGCGCATAGTAGTCCTTGCGATCACGGATCAGCGGGGTCAGGGATTTCAGACTGGTCCGGCCATTGGCAAGATCGCGTATCTCCGAATAAAAGAGGAAAACGATATCCTGGGGATCATTGAAGCCCAACGCCCCGCCGATCGCCAGCGCAATGCGCCGGATCGGCAGCGTGCACCGCATATCGATGTACCAATTGTGGTCGTCGTTCCACCATGCAAAGTTTGCATGCTGACACGATTTTAACGCCTGATCGAATGCTTCCTGCTCCTGCTTCGTAAGCTTCGATCGCGCCTGATCGATCTTTGTCTCCCGCTCCTCAACGGCAGCGGCAAGGCTCTTCTCGAACGCGTAGGGATCTTCACTTTGCAGGAGCGACTTGATGATGCCGAGGCACGCGCTCGGATCCTCGATCCACGGCGGCGAGGAAACATCAACAACCGTGCCGCAGCGATGGCCGTACTCCTGAAGAAACACATCGAATCTCTTGAGCCAGCCCGCGGCCGACGACGACGCCTGTAGCGCATCGTAAATCTGCTGCGGCTCGTTCGCGGCGATCAGGCGTCCGGCTTCGGAGCTGCGCGCTTCGTTGGCGAGCTTCCACATCTCACGGTCGGACCGCATGGGCTGGGTCTCGTAGCCCTGGAGATATTTGGGAATGTCGGCCGCGGGGAGACCAAGCTCCTTGCAGAGCCCGTAGAAGCCCAAGTAGTTCGCCGTGAGCGGATACATCAGTTCGAAATGGATCTCCCAGGCGCGCACATGAAAGGCGCGCGCATCGTGCATGATTTGCCAGAGCTCGGCAGGCGACTTGCCGTTCAGTTCGCAAGTCTCGAAATGGCGGAGACCCGCCATGATTTCGTCGCGGCGATCATTCCAGACCGCCGGGAAATCCTGCAGAAATGTCGGCAGCGTCTTCCCGACCCGCGCGCCGCGCGTCTGCATCTCCCATGCGGATACCGGGATGTCGGAGCCATAGACGTGGATTCCGGCAACGCGTGGTGCCAAGCCGTTGCTCGGCGGCAGCGGCATATTGTTCGCTGCGAACTGCGTACCCCAGGCGAAACCGTCTTCAAGCCAGACAAAGTTGAGCGGACACGCGCGCGGCCATTGGAACCCCATGAACCAGAAGCGCTCGGCGTCTTCAGGCCGGAACAGGCTCAGCTTGTCAGCCGCCCATCGCGCGTCGATGTGCTTCGATGGATCGAAGCCGGGATATCCTTTGTCCTTCAGAATTTCTTCGAACGTTACCAAAGCCAGTTCCTCCCCGATTCCGCCTGTTCTCGCTCATGCGAGGAGGACGGCGGTTTGTTGGGCGGTCCGCGCGCCGCTTCCGAGTCTCTGCTTTCACACGACTCTGCATTTGACCAGATCGCGCACACGACGCCCGAATTTTGAGGACAATGCTATGCGTGAGCCCGAGTCCTTGAAAGGCACAGAATCTGCGCGTCTTGATCAGCACAGATGGCATGTGTACCGGAGGCCCAATCCCGCACGATATTTGCCGCCGGGCTTGTAGTCGCCCGCGTCCCACGCCCACCGGGGGCGCGAAAGGAAATCACCCCATTCTACGGGGCTGTCCGGAGCCGTCAGCAATACCGTTGAGCACCCGAGACGCGGGCGATAGGCTTCATGCTGGACGGGACCCGCGTCGAAGTTCGACGGCACCCGAGCACAAGGGGCGGGCCGTCGGGAGGAAGCGCATGAAACGTTGTGATGGCGTCGTCCGCCTGGTCCACCAATGGATCGAGAACGGCACACTCACGCCCGGATGCAAAGCGCCTTCCGTGCGACAGATGAGCCGGATCACCGGCTACAGCATGTCCACCGTCCACAACGCTTACGGAATGCTGGAAAGCGCCGGTGTTTTCGTCGCCCAGCCGCGATCCGGCTTCTACATCGACAAGCTTACCCATGTCAGCGAGGAATGCGTTCCGACCCAGCGCGAAGCTAATCTTGACGAGGCAAAGGAAATCTCGATCGACACGCTGACGCTTCGCCTGTTTGCCTCCTGGAGCAACAGCGAACTGCAGCACTTCGGGGCGGTCTATGCGAGCGGCGACCTGTTTCCTGTCGATGAACTGAACCGACATTTCCGCCGGATCCTGCGATGCTCCTCGAGCAAGCGCGGGCAGAATCATTCTATGACGGCGCAAGGGCATCTGGCTCTACGCGAAGCTATTGTCCGGCGCTACGTGGAACACGGTATCGCAATCAGCCCGGCGGAAATCGTTCTCACCGCCGGCGGCATGCAAGGGATCAATCTCTGTCTCAATGTCCTGACCAAGCCGGGCGACACGGTGCTCATCGAATCGCCTTCGATGTTTCCAATCTTCACGGCTCTGGAGCATCGCGGGCTTCGAGCCGTCGAAATCTCCTACTCACCCGAACGGGGTCTCGATCCCGACGAGTTCGAATACCTGATCGACCGGCACAATGTCCGCGCCTGCGTACTGATGCCAACGCACCATTTCCCCACTGGCGTCTCAACGCCGCCGGACGCGGTTCGGCGCATCGTGCAGATGGCCGCGAAGAGAAATCTGCCCATTATCGAGAACGGCGGATACATGGATTTGCACTATGGATCACACTGCGCCTCGACCCTGAAGCGTTTTGACGAGGCGGGCCTCGTTCTCCAGATCGGCAGCTTCTCAAACACCTTGGCTCCCGGCTATGGAATTGGCTGGCTGGTTCCGGGACGCTTCCTTGAGCAAATCATCCTGATGAAGTTCGCCAGCAATCTTATCAGCGGCGACGTATTTCAACGCGCTATCGCCGAGTATATGCAGAGCGGCAGTTTCGACCGCCATCTGCGCGCCTTGCGCCGAAGGCTGCACGCCCGCATGAGCGAGGGGCTGCAGTTGCTTTCGGAGTATCTTCCGCCAGGGTGCCGTTTCCATACGCCTTCGGGCGGCTTCATGTGCTGGGTCGAAGGCCCTTCCAATTTCGATGCGGTCGCGGCTTCGCGTGCCGCCTTGCGGCGCGGCGTTGGACTTCCGCCGGGACCTGTCTTCTCCGTCCGCGAGGCATTCGGAAATTTTGTCGGGCTCAACTTTTCGTTCGCGTGGGACAACTACGCCCGAATACGCCTGAAGGTGATCGGAGATCTGATCGCTGCGCACTCGCGATAGGACAAACCTGATTGCGCCTGTCAACTCCGGCGGGCGCCGCCTAAACCCATTCCGTATTTGGTTGCGTAATCCAACGCGTTCCATCGAGGCGCCGCCGATTCGGCCTGCACATGATCGATGGCCGTGATCGGCCGCACCTGCACGACCGCAACGCGACCGGCAGCCTGCCACGGATTCTCGATGACCCATTCCAAATCCACGGGATAGCCGTATCGGCCTTCTACATCGCGGACCGTGCGCCACAATGCGTCGATCATGTCGTCCGTCAAACAAGGAGCGCGGCGAAATCGCTCGGGTGTGTTGCGCTCGGCGACCTTACCGTGCGCGGGGTCGAATGCCGAGACCAGTTTCTTATCTCCGACTCTGTAGTCGATGATGCGGCCGTCCGACTTATCGATTTCGATGTGATCGGGTTCCACGAGCCCCTGCACAAGCGCCTCGCCCAGCCCCCATGTTCCCTCGATGACAATGCGGTCCCGCTTGCCGGTGACAGGATGCGCGGAAAATCCCACGCCAGCGCACCTTGCGTGCAACAGACGCAGCACTCCGACGCCCATCGGCGTTTCGCGATGATGCTGCTTGCGCCGGAGACGATAACTCAACGCGCGTTCGGCAAACAGGCTGCTCCAGGCTTTCCGCACGGCGTCCAGGACATTGTCCGCACCCATGATGCCGAGATAGCTCTCGTATTGTCCGGCATAGCTCGCGCCGGCGGAGTCCTCCCCCGTCGCCGAGCTTCGCACGGCTACCGCCAAGTCGATTTGACCGTGCCGGAAGCACAATTCCTCATAGGCGCTGACCAGAGCGTTGCTCAGCGACGCCTCAAATGGAGATTGCTCGATCAGTTGCCGGATGCTGGCTGAGGCACGCTCGATGGGAACCGTGTCGTTGGGATCTTCAATGGCCGCCATCTCACTTTCGATCCGACTCCCCAACCCGCTCGCATCGATGAATTGCTGGAACGCGGCGACCGTAACGGCAAAGCCATCAGGCACCTCAAATCCATGCCGACGCAACGCACCCAGCCGGGCCATCTTTGGCCCTGCATGCGCACAATCAGCATCGTCAAGATCGTCAATCCAGCGAAGCATGAAGCCGTCCCGTCTTTTAAACGCGACATCGCCATCTTGGCCGTTTCGAGAAATTGTTCAAGTGGATGTCACTTGACGCGCAGGATATGCGACATGGGGCCTCGATACGCGACGACGTGCAATCGTATTTGCGCAGACAGTAATGATTGATTCTCACCTGCACAGAATTAAGCGCGGAACAGTTGCCGCAAGATTCAAGCAGTACAGATCAACATACAAACGCGTTTCAGGATTTTTTGAGCGATCTCGCGCGACTGCTTATTGAAGGACAATCGAACGGGTGTTAACAGCGCAATGATCGGCGGCGAAAATTTGCCAAGTCAAATTGCCAACGATCACGTGCTTGAAAATGATGTCGAGGGAATTGCAGATGTCCAGAACGAAACCTCCGTTTCGTGCCGATCATGTCGGCAGTCTGCTTCGGCCACGCGAGATCAAGATTGCGCGCGCTCACCGTGAGCGATGCGAGATCAGCGCAGAGGAGCTGACGACAATCGAAGATCGTGCAATCGAGCGTGTCATCACAAAGCAGGAGGCAATCGGCCTGAAGTCCGCCACCGATGGAGAACTGCGGCGCAGCTTCTGGAGCAGGGACTTCTTCCGTCATCTCGATAATGTCGAGACGTTCTCACCGCCTTTCGTGCGGCGATTTCAAGGTCAGCAGCCGAAAACGCTTGCCCATCGTCCGACTGCGCGCCTTGGCAGCTTCAGTTCGCATCCGATGATCGACCATTTCAAATTTCTGAAGGCGCACACAAAGGCAACGCCGAAGATGACGATCCCGGCGCCGAGCGCATTTCTGGCCTATCGCGGACGATCGGTGATCAGCGAGCAGATTTATCCCGACCTTGACGATTTCTATTGCGATCTCGGGGAAACCTACCGCAAGGTGATCAACGCTTTTGCGGATGCCGGCTGCCGCTATTTGCAGCTCGACGAGGTTTATATGATCGTGATCGTCGACCCGCAGCAACGCAAGCTGTTCGAAGAGCACGGTAACGACGTCGACCGCCTGCCCTACATTTACGCGGACATGATCAACACCGGGATTTCCGAGATTCCCGAGGACATGGTGATCACGCTGCACCTGTGCCGCGGCAACTTCCGATCGACCTACCAAGGATCGGGCGGATACGACGCGATCGCCGATGTGCTATTCAACAAAATCAACGCGCATGCTTATTTCATGGAGTACGACACCGATCGTGCCGGAGGCTTTGAGCCCTTACGGCTTGTCCCCAAAGGGAAAACCGTCGTTCTGGGACTGATCACGTCGAAAACGGGCATCCTCGAATCGAAAGATGAAATCAAGCGACGGATCGAGGCAGCAACGAAATATATCGATATCGATCAACTATGCCTGAGCCCACAATGCGGCTTTGCCAGCACCGAAGAGGGCAACCTTCTCACCGAGGACGAGCAATGGGCGAAGCTTGAACTGGCCGTCGAGATTGCAGAAGAGGTGTGGGGTTCTGTCTGAGATCGAAAGAGGCATGCAGTGAGCGCGCAGCGGAGCATCGATCGGATTCTAACAACGCATGTCGGCAGCTTGGTGCGGCCGCCGGAGCTTGTCTCTTTCATGCGCGCGAAACTGCAAGGCGAACCGCTCGACGAGCGGGCGTTCTCCGATTGCGTGGAGCGGTCGATCAGCCAGGTCGTGCGGCGACAGGTGGACGCCGGCATCGATATCGTCAGTGACGGCGAATACGGCAAGTCGAATTGGTACCGTTACGTGCTCGATCGCCTGGGCGGGTTCGAGCACCGCGCCATGCCCGGCGAAAAGCCGAAGCCCAACCCCTCCAGCGGCAATGACTTCGAACGCTTTCGAGATTTCTATCTCGAGCACAACAAGACCCAGCAATCGAGTGGGTCCGATGGCCGTTGGATCGTTACCGGACCTATCATCTATCACGGTCATGCGGCCGTCCAGCGCGACATCGACACGCTCAAGAAGGCAATTGCGGGCGCCGGGGCGTATGCCGGATTCCTGCCGGTGGTGGCCCCCGCCAGCGTGCTGTCGGACCTGAAGGACGAGTATTACGGAGACGAGGAAAAACTTAGTTTCGCGCTCGCCGACGCCTTGCGCAACGAGTACCGGATGATCGCCGACGCCGGGTTGATCGTCCAAATCGACGACGCATGGCTCGCGGCGAAGTACGACCGAATGGTGCCGCCGGGAACGCTTGCAGACTACCGCAAATGGGCGGAGATCAAAATTGCCGCGCTCAATCACGCCCTGCGCGGCATTCCCGAGGAGCAGACGCGATATCATGTCTGTTGGGGCAGTTGGAACGGGCCGCACACGACCGACGTGCCGCTCGAGGACATCGTCGATCTGCTGCTGCAGGTGCGCGTGGGTGGCTATTCAATCGAGGCAGCGAATCCGCGACACGAGCACGAGTGGCGGGTTTGGGAGACGGTCGAACTGCCCGCCGGAAAGGTGCTGGTGCCGGGGCTCATCAGCCACGCGACCAATATCGTGGAGCATCCCAAGCTGGTCGCCGAACGCATCGTCCGATTTGCGCGTTTGGTTGGACGTGAGAACGTCATCGCGAGCAGCGACTGTGGTTTCGCGCAGGGTGTCTTCTATCAGCGTGTCCACCCTTCCATCATGTGGGCGAAGCTTGAAGCGCTTGCAGAGGGAGCACGGCTGGCGAGCGCGGAGCTGTGGGGAAAGACAAACGTCCGAATGCCGGCCTGACTGCGCGCGGAGCGGTGCGCAACACCTCTTATGAAGGCAGTTGGCCTTGCCCAAGAAGAGATCAAAAAGAAATCCGCTCTTGCACTCACCTGTTAGATTGGTTTCCCTGAAATCTCCTTTATCAGATTCTTATATGCCGCGTCGATTTAGATCGCTCGAAAAACATCTCTTGCAACTCCACTTCTTAATCTCCAAGATATTATTGCCTTGCGTGAGATCAGTAGGGCGTGAATGCGCCGGCTATGGGGTCGAAAGCATCGCTCCCTGTGCCGCATGGGCGGCAATCTGATGTAGCGCATCAAGGAAGGGCGTTCGCCTGAAGGGCAGAGACACCGGCATGGCGCGGATCTCGCGAAAATTCGCGGGTCGCGCCTTTTAAGTCTCTATGTGGCGCTCCCGCAGCCAATCCAACTCACGCTCGGGAGCACCTAAGCTGGACCTGAGACTCGAACAGATTCCAATCACCACGCTGCGACCGTGTACCGGAAACGCGCGAACTCACTCTCAGAAAGGCGTTGAATCCTTCACTCATCGTGCCCCGGCCTTTTCCGCCGCCCGCTCGTGCAGCCCGCGCATGAAGATGCACTTGACCTCGACGTATTCGTCGAAAGCTTCCTGACGCATCAAAAGCCTGCCAATCTCGGTCGAGCCCATGCGGGTGATGCCGCGCACATCGGTGTTGGATACCGCGTAGTCGATCTCCGCCATGCGTAGAAGATTCCTGTTCTTCAGTTGCATAACGCTTTCCGCAATCTGCGACGGCGCGGATTGCGCCTCACGGCTTTCCGACCACCCGCTGCTTTGCGGCCATACGCAAGGCATCGATCAGCTCGCTGTCGTTGCGGTCGCCGACGCCGAGCTCGACCATCTGTCCGAACACCTGCTTCGTGGCGTGCCCGAGCACCGACTGCGCCCCGCGCTCCTCGATCAGCCTGATGCCGTAGTCCACGTCCTTGATCCGCATCCGGCCGGAGAACTGGATCGGATCTTCGTGCTTGTTTTCTGCCATGTAGCGCGAGTGGCGCACGACATGCGGGCTGCCGGTCGCCCCGGTCGAGAACGCTTCAGCCGCGACCTTGACATCGATGCCGGCCGCCTCGCAGGCAAACATGCCTTCCGCCGTTGCTGCCACCTGGATCGCGCCCATGACGTTGTAAATAAGCTTGAAGGCGATGCCGCTGCCGACGCCGCCCATGTGCGTGACGCCGGCGCTGATCGCGCCGAGCGCCGGACGCAGCGTATCGACATCTTCACGCGTGCCGCCGGCGAAGACCTTCAGCTTGCCGGCTTCCGCCACGTCGGGGCGACCGGCAACGGGACAATCGAGAAAGCGTAGCCCCTTGGCGCTCGCCAGCTTCGCCAGGCTCTTAACCCAATCGATCGACACCGTCGAGGCTTCGACGGCATAGGCGCCGTGCTTGAGATCGCCCTGCAACACCCCCGCGCGGCCGTTCCAGCATTCGCGCGACGCCTCGTCATTGGTAAGGCTCGACATAATGATGTCGGCGCCGCTCGCGGCCTCCATGGGCGTCGCCGCAAGGCTAGCGCCGAACGCCTGCAAGGGACGCGCCTTCTCCTGCGAGCGGTTATAGACCGTCACCTTGTGCCCGCCCTTCAAGAAGTTCTTGATCATCGCGCTGCCCATCATGCCGGCGCCGAGAAATGCAATGTTCGCCACGTTGCTGCCCTCAGGATTCAGAGTGTTGATGATTGGCCACGGAAGGACGCGCATTCCGCGCGGTCAATCCTTCCGGGTGATGCACAGTCCCTCGAGCGCGAGGCCGTAGGGAAGAAGCTCGCTCATGCGCCGACGCAATTGCTCGGTGAGCAGGACGCGCGCATAGCGGCGGTTCAGCTCGGGCTGCTGCATGATCGCGCGTGCGAGTTCCCACGCGCGCGGCAACAGCCGCGCGCACGGCAGCACCTCGTTGACCAGCCCGGCCTCCAGTGCCTGCCGGGCATCAATGACTTGGCCGGTCAAAAGGAAATAGCGGCCGCGGTTGAGGCCCATCACCATGGGAAAGACGACGTGCACGCCGTCGCCGGGCACGAGGCCGCCGACGAAATGCGCCGAATCCTGAAAGCACGCGCTCTCGGCGGCGAGCACGATGTCGCACATCACCGGCAGCTCGGCGTGCCGCGTGGCAGGGCCGTTCACCGCCGCGATCATCGGCACGTCGATGGCAAGCATGTTGCTGTGAAGCCGGTTGGCCTCCCAGCCAAGCTCGCCCCAATCGTCCGGCGTCTGGTGGTGGTATTTGCGGTTCTCGACGGGGTCGGCGGCCGGCCCGGAAAATTCGTCGCCGGTGCCGGTCAGGATCACGACCTGGTTCCCGCGGTCGCGCCCGATGTGGTTGAAGGCGTCCTCAAGCTCCGCATGCGCCTTTCGCTCCCACCGCAGCGGTCCGCCGTCCGTGCCCAGCGTCATCTCGAGGATGCCGTCCTCGCGTCGCATCCGGATCGTCTCGTACTTGTCGCGATAGTCCGCAAAATTCGCGCGGAGCTTCGTCGCGACATAGCGCTTCAGATCGGACATCGCGGCGTCATCCCTGGGCTGCTGCGTCGAGCACCGGCGAGGCGCTCGAGCGCTTCGCGCTCGCCCCGCGGATCGCATCGAGATTGTCGAAGAAGGTGACCGGCGGATAGGCAAGCGGATCGGTCATGACATCGAGCACCGTCATCTCGTTCCGCGCCAACGCCTCCTGCAACGCCGGCAGATAATCGGACGCCTTGTCGATACGCATCCCGCGGCAGCCGGTAGCCCGCGCAATGGCCGCATGATCCACCGGCGTGAAGTAGCAGCGCGGAGAATGCCGGCCGAACTTCACGTCCTCGGCATCCTTCTGATAGCCGAGGCAGCCGTTGTTGAGCACCGTCATCACCAGCGGCGTCTTCTGCCGCGCGGCGGTCTCAAGCTCCGACCATACGTGGGCGAAGCCGCCGTCGCCCACGACGCACAGAATAGGGCTTTGCGGATGCGCGACCTTGGCGCCGATCGCCAGCGGCAGTCCCCAGCCGAGTCCGGCCAGGCCTCGCGGCGTGAGGAAGCGCATGCCCGGCCGCAATGAGTGCAGATAACAGGCGACCCACAGCGTCGCATAGCTGGCATCGCCTACGATGATCGTATCCGGCGTTATGACTTCGCGCATGTCGGCCATCATGCGTTCCGGCCGGATCGGACTCGCATCGGATGTCTCGATGGCGGCGATGTCGAGCGCGTGTCTTGCCTTCGCCTCGGCAATGCGGCGCTCAGTGTCGGGATGCTGCTTGCGGCGACCCTTGAGCCGGTCACGGAGAGCGGCCAGCGTCAGCTTTGCGTCTCCGTTCAGCCGCAGCGCCTCGTAATTGCGGCCGATCTCGATCCCGTCCACGTCGATATGGATGTAGCGCGCGCCCGCCGGATAAACCTTCCATGAATCGGTGCCGTTCTGATTGGTGCGGGTACCGACAAGCAGAATGACGTCCACCTCGTCGATCAATGGCTTCAGGTATCGCGCGGGCGACAGCTTGCCGAGCGCGTATCCAGTGACGCCGAAGGAAAGCGGATGCCGCTCGTCCACCGCCCCCTTGCCCATCACCGTCGTCATCACCGGGATGTGGGCATCCGTCTGCAACGCGGCGAGTTCTGCGCAGGCGCCGGAGAGGTGCACGCCGCCGCCGGCCACGATCAGCGGATTCCGCGCCGAGGCGAGAAGGCTTGCCGCTTCATCCAGGCGCGCAGGATCGGCGACGACGCGATCGAGCGGGAAATGACCGAGGCAGGCACGCCGCGCAGTCGGCGCTTCGATCTTTTCGAGTAGGAGGTCGGCAGGCAGGAGCAGCGCAACCGGTCCCGGCCGGCCGCTCGCGGCAGCTGCAAACGCCATGTCGATATAATCGGCAACGCGGCTCGGCTCGGTGACGCGCCGGACCCACTTGGTGCACCCTTGAAACAGGGCAATATGATCGAACTCCTGAAACGCGTTGCGGTCGGTCTCACGGCGATTGACGTCCTGGACGAGCGCCACGATCGGGACCGAAGCTTTCAGCGCCTCCGCTAGACCCGGCACCAGCAACGTCGCGGCCGGACCGTTCTGGGCGGAGACGACACCGACCTTGCCGGTCATCCGGGCATAGCCGTCTGCCATGACAGTGCCGGCATTCTCCGTGCGGTACATGAAATGCTCGATCCTGATATCCTCCGCCGCCAGCAGCACCGCCGACGGCAGACACTGGGAGAACATCACTTCGACGCCGTGACGAGCGAGACAATCGGCGACGACCTGGGCGACGGTTTGTATCGGAGCGGATGACATGACTTTTAGTCCCTTCACACCTGACAGCATCGGAGGAGTTAGCGCGGCGCGGTCTTCTTCAACGGAATGGGGTCGAGCACGAGGCTTTCCTTGCCGAGCGTCACGGCGACCGTCTCCGCTGCGAAATCCGGATGCAAGATGCGAAGCTCGCAAGCGCCGCTGTCCTCAAGGAGAGAATCGATCTTGAACTCGCCGAAGGCGTCGCTGCGCACGGCCGACACGACCTTGGCTTCCTTGATCAGCTCGATTTGCGCCTCGCCAAGACAATCGACGACGCCCGCGCTCTCGGCGAGGACGGTTCCGGCAATGAAGAGCCGGTCGTAGAGATGCAAATTCTTGTAGTGGACACGCGGCCGGGTGGCGTGCCGTGCCACCAGCGGGCGTAAGTTGTTGGCCGCAACGATCTCCGACATCTCCTCGTCGGAGACCTTCAAGGACTGCAGCGCCCCGGTCGGACACGCCTGCACGCAGCGCGGCTTATCCCATCCTGAATCGATGAGGTGTGCGTCGAACGTCCAGGCTTGCGGAAGCTGCAGTTCCTCGTTCCACCAGATGGCTCCGTAGGGACATATCCCGACCAGATCCTTGCGGCCTTTGGCGCGTCGCGGATCGATCAGCACGATCCCGTCCTCGCGCTTGACGACGGCGCCGCGCCCGGCGGCAACACAGGGAGCGTTGTCGCAGTGATTGCACATGATCGGGACGTAAGCGGCCTCGACCCGCGGAAAGCGGCCGCGCTCTTTCGCGAGGATGTCGATCCATCGATGCCCGTGCAGCGGCTGCGGCGCGGAGTAGCCGGGAAAGTCGTTGCCGACATATTCGTCTTTGCAGGTCACGAAGCAGTTGTGACAGTTGTGGCACTCGGCCACATCCACGATCAGATTCCATTTCTTCATATCGCGGCCTCCCCGCGCCACTTCGCGACTTCGACGAGGCAGGAATTGGGGGCGGAGGCGCTGGTCCTGGCGCTCATGTGCCGCTTCGGCGTGAGGATGTTGACGCAACCGCCGCGGTCGACGGAGCTGCCCGGTTCGCCGATCGGCTCGTAAAGCGCCGAAGATTCGTAGGCATGCACCACGCCGGGCGTAATCCGGTCCGTGACGACGGCGGCGCAGACCACGGCGCCCCGATCGTTGAATAGCTTCACCAGGTCGTGGTGGCCGATGCCGCGCTTTGCCGCGTCGATCGGGTTCACCCGCGCCGTCCAGTAATAGTAGCCGTCGATCAGCACGCGATGATCGACGATGTCGTTGATGATGGAATCCTTGCCGTCTCCCATCGTGTGAAAGCTGAAGCGCGGATGCGGCGTGATCAGTTGCAGCGGAAAGCGCTCGAACCGCTCTTTCGTCTGCCGTCCTTCCCATGACGGAATGTATCGGTTGAGCGGCGGGCGTTCCGGATCGTCGAACCGCTTTAAGCTCGAAGGTTCGAACTCGAATTTTCCCGATTGTGTCTGCAGCCCGCTCAGATATTCTTCGCCGTATTCGCACGGCAAAGGCGATGGCTCCGGCACGTCCTTCTTCCGCCCCTCGGCGAACCAGCACATGCTGGCTGGCGCGCGGTTTTCACTCTTCGTCTCCGGCGGAACGACGTAATAGCCTTTCTTGAGAAACTTCTTCCACGAAATCATCCTGGGTAGATCGGAGCTCAGAAACTGCTCGCGGCACCACAACAGCTCCGACTTGCCCTCACCGAAATAGGTGCTCAGGCCGAGCCTCTTGGAAAGCTCCAGAAAGATCTCGTAATCGGATTTCGATTCGCCCAGTGGCTCGATGCACTTGTGCTGCAGCACGATCACGCGGTGATTGAGCTGGTTGAAGTTGTGGTGGCCGTAACCGCCGGAAGAAGCCCATTCGCTGATGTCGGTGCGTTCGAAATTCGTGCAGGCCGGCAGGATCAGATCGGCGAATGCCGTCTCGCCTTCGTCCCAGATCGACTGGTTGAGGATGAACTCGACGCTGTCCGATTGCAGCGCCTTGGCCAGACGATTGGACTCCATCGTCGTTCCGAAATGCGAGCCGCCGTACTTGTAGATCATCCTGATCGGCGAATGGCCGGGCGAGGGATAGCTGAAGCGCATGAACTGCCCCTCGATCGACTTTGAATCCGTCGGATGACCCTCCGCCCTGCCGTCGAGAATGGCCTCCGGAATCCGCAGCCGCGAAATCTTCTGCGTCACGGTGTTCATGCTGATCAGGTGCGGCAGGCGCTGATAGTTCTGCACCGCGTCCGCCGTCGCCTCGACGTCGCCGGAAATGCCACCGTCGGCGTAACCGGGAAAATAGAACTGCATGTCGAGCGGCGCGCCGACGCTCAGATTGCCGAAATTGATGCCGGGCTTGCCGAGGCCGCGCATCGCCATGAGGCAGACCATGGCACGCGCCCACTGCGCGCCGGTAGCCGAGCGATTGGCGCCGCCGAACGCGACTCCCTTGCCGCCGCATGACAGGTACGTCTTCTTCGCCGCCCATTCGCGGGCGAGCGTGCGCACCACATGCGGCTCAATCCCCGTCTCCGGCGCCTGCCATTCCGGCGACTTGGGCGTGCCGTCTTCCTCGCCGAGTAGATAGGCGCGGTATTTCTCGAAGCCCGTGGTGCGCTTCTCGACATAATCCTTGTCGTAAAGCCCCTCCGTGATCCAGACATGGGCGATCGCATGTGCGAGCGCCGGGCTTGTGCCGGGAACGATCGGAATCCATTTTCCGCCCAGCCAGGCGGCAGTGGCATTTTTGTAGGGATCGATATGCACCATCTTGATCCCCAGCCGCTTCGCCCATTGCCGGCGGACGGTGCCTTCAAAGGCGGCATACGAGGCGCAGGTGCTCTCCGGGTCGGACGCCCAGAAGACGATCATCTCCGCTTCCTTGAGGCAGTCCTCGATCTGCCCGTAGGGCTCGGCGGTCCCCATGCGCATCGTGTAGCCGTAGTGATGCGCCGCGCCCCAGAACCATCCTTCCCAACTGTCCGGATTGAGCACCATCTTCGAGTGGCCGATGGCGTTCATGAAGCGCACCGCGGCCGAGAGGTAGTAGCCGACGTTGCCCCAGGTATGGTGCGAACTGTGACTCCAGAGGATCGCGCCGTGTCCGTGCTGGCGGCGAACGCGCTTGATCTCGCTCGCCGCAAGATCGAGCGCCTCTTCCCAGGAAATGCGGACATAGCCGGACTTGCCCCGGTTCTGCGGATTGCGATCGCCGTTCGGATCGAAGTCGACCCGCTTCATCGGATACAGAAGGCGTTTGCTGGAATAGACGAGCGACTTCGACGCCAGTCCGTGCGGGCTTGCCGTTGCGCGATGCGGCGGCGTGAACGTCTGCCCTCTCACTTCGATCGACCACCCCTTTGCGTCCTCCTCGTCGAATTCGAGCGGGGTGATGCGCACGATCCTGCCGTCCTTGACATAGACGAAGACCGGTCCGCCGTTGGTCTGGTTGACGTAGCGGATCTCGCCGCCGGCTGCCGGCATACCCTGCCGCCAGTGGTTGGTGAGCATGAAATTGAAGATGCGGGTGAACTGCAGCGAGCAGTCCTCCTTCCCCTGCACCTCGAAGGCAAAACCCTTCGCCGCATTGATCGGCAGCATCGGGTCGAGAAACGGCCTGAGGAACGGATAGGCGAAATGGAACATGCCCGAGCCGAGATGAACGAGTACCCGCGCGCCTAGCGACGCCGTCTTGAAGCGGATCACGATGTCTGGATCGGAAATGATGCCTACTCGCGATTGCAGCCGCCCGCCAGCCAGCCGATACCACCGGCCGCGCGACCCATCCTTTACCCTGATCTGCGCGACGAAATCCTTCTCGGCCATGAGCGCGCGCAGCCGCGGCGATCCCCATGAGTAAACTCTCAGCGCGATCGCGAGACTCCACAGCATCACCGAGAACAACATCGAACGGCCTCACCTCGCACTTTGAATGAATGGCTTGTCTCGCCCTCGCCCTGAGCCTGTACATGCAGCGGCCTTCGGCACCGGAGCGTCACGTCGGCGGAAGCGACGTCAGCGGTGCCGGCAGTCGAGGCCGGATCAGGGATCGCGAGCCGGGTGAAATCAGCGAACAGGAGCAGCGCTATTCCGCGACAGACTGTGCCAACCGAATTTTCCCTGGATCATGGCCGGGATGCCCGATCGGATTTCGTTTCGACTCACAGGGGATAAGGCGGCGGCTCGTCCCGGTAGGTCAGCCATTGCCATTGCGTGAACTCATCCCAGTTGGCGGGACCGCCGTGGCGCGAGCCGTTGCCCGACGCGCCGCGCCCGCCCATCGGCATGAAGCCGTCATCGTTGACCGTCTGGTCGTTGACGTGGACGAGCCCCACCCGCAGACGGTCCGCGATACGTTTGCCGCGTGCGATCGAAGCCGTGAGAATGCCGGCCGAGAGCCCGTACTCGGTATCATTCGCGAGCTGGACCGCTTCGTCGTCGTTCGCGAACGTCGTGACCGAAACGACCGGGCCGAATATCTCCTCCCGAAAAGCGGGCATGGACGGCGTGACTTTGTCGATGACGGTCGCCGGAAAGAAGCGCCCGTCGGCGGTTCCGCCTGCATGCAGCCGCGCGCCGGCGTCGATAGAGTCCCGCACGATGCGGCTCACCCGTTCCGTCTGCTTGTCGGTGATCAGCGGGCCGAGCGCCACCTGGCCAGTATGCGGATTTCCCACCGGCAGGTTCTTCGCCTTTTTCGCCATGCGCGCCACGTACTCGTCCGCGACTTTCTCGTGGACGAGATGGCGGCCGGCGCTCATGCAGATCTGGCCTTGATGCAGCCACGACGCCCAACTCCCGTTGGAGACCGCGGCGTCCAAATCTGCGTCGTTCAGAATGATCAGCGAGTTCTTGCCGCCAAGCTCGAGCGCGACCTTCTTCAGATTTCGACCGGCGAGCTCGCCGACGCGCCGCCCCACAGCCGTCGAGCCCGTGAACGAGATCATCGCGACATCGGGATCGGTGACGAGCGCTTCGCCAGCTTCCGCGTCGCCGGGCAAGACGTGCAGCACGCCCTCGGGCAAGCCCGCCTCTTCGAAGATCAGCGCATGCATGATGCCGCCGGATACCGGCGTCCGCGGATCGGGCTTAAGAACCACCGCGTTGCCGGTAGCAAGCGCCGGCGCCAGCGAACGGCTCGAGAGCAGAAACGGGAAATTGAACGGCGAGATGATGCCGACGACGCCGTGCGGCACGCGCCGGGCGAGGCTGACCACGCTGCCGTCGGCCGGCAGCACAAGGCCGCGCGGCTGCGTCAGCATCGCGGCGGCCTCGTAAAGATGATTGATGACCGAAACGACCTCGAACATGGCCTTGGGCGGAATGGCACCGGTCTCACGCACGATCCATTCGGTGAGCTCTTTCGTTCGGCGCTCGACAGCCGCTGCCGCGCGCCGAAAGATCGCCGCACGCTCAAGGAACGGCTTGGCCGCCCAGTTCTCCTGCGCCTTGGCGGCCTGAACTGCCGAAGCACGGACGTCCGCGGCGTTCGCAAGGCCGACACGCGCAAGCTCCGCACCAGTTGCCGGCTCGATTACGGGAATGGTCCCGCCCTTCAGCGCGATCCATTGGCCGTTCCACCCGTGTCCGCTCCAACTCGCCCCGCCCATCGGCAATCCTCCTGCCCACCAACCAACCGATTGGTTGGTTCGTTAGCACAGGAACAATCGGCCGTAAACCCGGCAGGATCGGTCACTGCCGGCGGCTACGGATGCCGCAGTAGAAGATGCGCAGGAATTCGTCGGAGATAGCTTCGAGACCGAGGTTGCGGCCCGGCTTGAACCAATGCGGGATCCAGTTCGTCGAGCCGAAGAGGAAGGCCGCGGCAATGACAGGATGGGTCGGCTTGAGCTCGCCCGTGTCGATGCCTGCCTGAATGAGATCGCGCGCGATGCGATCGAGGCGACGCTGGAATTCACGGATCTTCGCGCCGGACTCGTCATCAACCGGTTGCGGACTGATGAGGTTCATGCAGCGACCGAAGTCGCTGTTCTGCGCCAGGACCAATTTTCTGAAGAAGTACTCGAGCCGCTCGATCGGAGATATTTTTGTATTCTTCACATAGACGGCAAGCTCGTTGAGGTCGGAGAACGATCTTTCGAGACACTTCAGAAGCAGTTCGTTTTTGCTTTTGATGTAATGATAGAGCGTGGCCTTGTGGAGGTGGACCTTCTCCGCGATGTCGACAAGCGATGCCGACTCGTAACCCTGCTCGGTGAAGCATTGCGCGGCCGCAAGCAGGATTTCCGTGAGCTTACCATGCGGCTCGTTCGCATTCGCCGCCGCTTGGGCGTGCTTGCGAGGTTGCGACTGCCGACGGGCGGGCGACCAGCTTCCCGGCTTTGCGGCCAGACCGTCGATGAAGATCCGGAGAAATTCCTCGCAGACCTGCTCGAGCGAAATGCCCTTGCCCGGCTGATGCCACCGGGAAATCCACGTGAAAGCGCCGAAAATCGCCGCGCTCGCCACCGGCACCGGACAAGGGCGGATTTCCCCTTTCGCGATCCCTTCTTCGAGAAGCGCGCGCACGGTATGATCCAGATGCCGGCGGAATTTCCGGATCCGGCTTCCAGGCTCATGCCCGAGCGCCTCCACACCAACCGCACTGACGCAGCGGCCGAACAGATTGTTCTGGGCGTAGATGAAATTGCGGAAGAAGAACCGGAGCCTCTCCAGGCAAGGAATCGTTTGATCTTCGATATGCGCCAGCGCGGAACTGTAGTCCCTGAACGACCGCACCAGGCAGGAATAGAGGATGTCGTCCTTGCTCCTGACGTAATGATACAGCGTCGCCTTGTGTAGCCCCACGCGCTTGGAAATCTCGTCGAGAGAGGTCGCGGCGAATCCCTTCTCCGAGAAGCATTGCGCGGCCGTGCGCAGGATGACGTCCAGCTTCTCGCCGTCGCCATGCGGAAGGCTGTCTTCCAGCAGACCTTTCCACTCCCGCGCGAAGGAAGCGCGAGAATTCCTGCCGGTGTCCGCCTCCGGCGGGGCCGGCAGCTTTTTTGTCCTAGCGCGCGCCATCACCGATGCTCATCATTTGCGAAGCGATGCTGCGCGGGCATCGCAATATCGACGTGTCGTAAACATGCACGTTTCGTGTACACGGGCGGCGCATCCAAAATCTACAGATTCCGCGCGACGAGCTCTTTCATGACCTCGTTCGCACCGCCGTAGATTTTCTGCACCCGAGCATCCATGAAAAGCTGCGCAATCGGATACTCGGCCATATAGCCGTACCCGCCAAAAAGCTGCAAGCATTCGTCGACGATCTCGCACTGCTTCTGCGAGCACCACCATTTGGCGGTTGCCGCGTCCGCCATCGTCACCTCGCCGCCGTTCAGAATTCTCAGGATCAAGCTGTCGATATAGGCGCGGCCGACACGCGCCTCGCTCGCGCATTCGGCGAGCTTTATGCGGGTGTTCTGGAAATCCCACAGCGTCTGGCCGAACATTTTCCGGGTTTTGGCGTGCTCGATCGTCATTTCGACCGCACGCTCGGCCGACGCGATCGCGAAGACCGCGATGGAAAGCCGCTCCTTGATGAAGACGTCGATAAGCTGGCCGAACCCCTTGCCTTCCACGCCGCCGATCAGATTTTTCGCCGGCACTTCTACGTTATCGAGAAAAACCTCACAAGTATCGAGGCCGTTCTGCCCGATCTTGTCGAGCACCTTCGCGACATTGAAGCCCGGCGTCTTCTTCGTCTCGATCAGGAAAAGCGAAATGCCCTTGGCCCCTTCGTCGCTTGTCCGGGCGGCCAGCAGGCAGACGTTAGCCTGCTGGCCGTGGGTCATGAAGGTCTTTGCGCCATTGATGATGTACTTGTCGCCCTGCCGCACCGCGCGAGTCCGCAGAGCCTTCATGTCGGAGCCCATGTTCGGCTCGGTGATGCCGACGGCCAGAATAACCTTCCCGGCGACAATATCCGGCGTCCATTTCAGCGCCTGCTCGCGCGTCGCAGTATTGATGAAGACGGCCGGTGCGTTGAACGCCCCGGGGACGAAGCCGAAGCTCGTGTTGCAGGCATAGGCCTGCTCCTCGATGACGACGGCCTCGTGCGCGAAGGTCCCCCCGTGTCCGCCCAAATCCTCCGGGATACTCATTCCGAGCAGGCCCATTTCACCGGCTTTCAGCCAGACCTCAGGTCCGATGCCGTGTTTGCGCCTGGCCTCCGCATCCAGGGGAGCGACATGATGCTCGAAGAACCGCTTTGCGGTTTGTCGCAGTATATCGAGCTCCTCGTTCATCCACGGCGAGCGGTGTTTGGAAACGAACGTCAAGATCAGGCTCCTTCATATCCGTCGGGCCTTTTCATTCAACCGGTTGGTTGGTAGATGTCAAGCATAGAAGAACACCGATGAGGAAGCGCCGGCTCAGCGCCATTCGCTTTGCGGCTGCAAGCTTCACGGGGAGGAGGCGTCTTGCACGACGTCCTGGGTGATCTCATCGAGGATGCGGTGCGCCGGCACCCGGGCAAACCCGCCATCGTTAGCGCGGAACGAACGACGTCCTATGCAGAGCTTGATCGCGACGCCAACCGGCTTTTCGCCGCCCTCGTGAACCTCGGTCTGGCACCCGGCCGGACCGTCGGCATCCTTGCGCGCAATAATCCCGATTACCCCGTGGTCTTTCTGGCCGTCGCGCGCGCCGGCGGTATTCTTGTTCCGCTGAGCGTCCGGTCCACGGCTTCCGATATCGCCGTCATCGCAAAGCGCGTCGCCATGTCGGTTCTGTTTGTCGAGCCGGAATTTCTGGAGATCGCAAAGAATTTGCCCGCCGTATCGAAAGAAATTTTGCCGATTTCGCTGGCCGCCGCCGCCAGCACGAATTGTCCCCCGACGATCGGAGCCTTGATCTCGAGCAACATGGAGACCCCGCGCATCCGGATCGATCCCGATGCCCCCAGCATTATCATGTTCACGAGCGGCACGACCGGCCGGCCGAAAGGCGTGACCGTCAGCCATCTCCGCTACCGCCGGCTCATGGAGCAGCAGGTTCGGGAATGCGACATCAGGAACGACGACATCCTCCAGCTCGCCATGCCGCTCTTTCACAATGGCGGCCTCGTCGCCGTACTCGGAGCGGGACTTGCCGCCGGCGCAACGGTCGCATTCTATTCGGGCTCGTTCGAGCCCGGATGCGTGCTCGATCATGCACGGCGGCATCGCGTGACCATCGTGCACTGGATCGCCACGATGCTGGCCCGCCTGACGGACCATCTGAATGGCCGGCCTGCCGACCTGCCGCATCTCCGCTGCATCCACTACGGATCGATGCCGACGACGCAAGACCTTCTCGCCAAGGTCTCGGCCAGCTTCCCCGTGCCGCGGCTTCAGATATACGCCACGACGGACTGCGGACTCATCGCCGTGCTCAAGCCCGGCCAGCAGGTTCCGGCAGCCGACACGACCGGCAGGCTGCTGGCGGATACGCGCACGCGCATCGTGGATATCGAAGGCAACGAAGTCGGGCTCGGCGAAATCGGCGAAGTCGTCGTGGATGCTTCCACGAGTGGCATGATGGGCTACTGGGACGAACCGGAATTGACCGCGAGGACAATCAGGGACGGATGGATTTACTCCGGCGACCTGGCGCGGCGCGACCGCGACGGCTTCATCACGCTCGTCGGACGAAAGGACAATCTGATCATTTCCGGCGGCGAGAACGTCTATCCGGCTGAAATCGAAGAGGTTCTCGCCGGTTACCCATTGATCCGCGAGGTCATCGTCTGCGGCGTGCCCGACGCCAATTTTGGAGAGGCTGTCTGCGCGATCGTCGCCGCCGAAAAGAACGCGCTGGACTTGCCTGCCCTTCGCGCCTACTGCGCAGGCCGCCTCGCCGCCCACAAGATTCCGCGAAAACTGTTTCTCGTCGACGCGCTTCCGCGTACGGCTTCCGGCAAAATCGCCCGGGGCGCAGCGAAGAATCTGATCCTCGATTCCTGACGGCGAAAGTTTTCAGTCGCAAAAGGCTACCGGTTCAATCCCAAATCCTGTATCAACCAACCGATTGGTTGACAGCCAAAAGCCGCCGTGCTGGAGTTTTTATCGTAGGGCTTTGCCCGCAAACCGGCTTGCCGGAAAAGAGGACTCCATCGGATGAAACCATGCGGCGCCTTGGCGGACCTTCGAATCCTCGATGTCACGCAGGCATTTGCAGGGCCCTTCTGCACCCAGTTGCTGGCCGATCAGGGTGCCGACGTGATCAAGGTTGAGGCGCCGGAAGGAGACGTGAACCGCACGCTCGGCCCCTTCCCTGCGGACGACAAGGAGCACGCCTACGGCGCGCTTTTCCAGCATTGCAATCGCAACAAGCGTGGCATCGTCGTCGACCTCAAGTCCGATACTGGCCGCGAAGTTCTCTTCCGGCTTGTCGAGGAAGCTGACGCGCTCGTCGAGAACTTCCGGTTCGGCGTCATGGAACGGCTGGGGCTCGGCTACGAGACGCTGAAGGCCCGGAACCCGCGGCTCGTTTACACATCCATCCGCGGTTTCGGCGACCGGTCGGGCGGCTTGAGTCCTTACGCGAGCTTTCCAGCCGTCGACATCATCGCGCAAGCCTTCGGCGGCGTGATGAGCGTCACGGGTCCCGATCCGGATTCTCCGACGAAAATCGGCGGCGGTTTCGGCGATACAATTCCGGGGTTGTTTGCGGCGTTCGCAACGATGAGCGCACTCTGGGAGGCAAGATCATCCGGCGAGGGGCAATATGTCGATGTCGCCATGGCGGACGCCATGCTCGCCATGTGCGAGGGCATCAGCACCTTCTTCAGCTATTCGGGCCAGATACCGCGCCCGTCCGGAAATCGTCTCCCCGACATCTGTCCCTTCGGAACGGTGCGCGCCAAGGACGGCTGGGTCGCTCTCGCCGTGCCGCCGGGGCGGCAATGGGCGACCTTCTGCGAAGCGATCGGCCGGCCGGAGCTTGGCGACCACCCGCGCTACGCGTCGCTATCACAACGTGTCGCACGCACCGAGGAAGTCTATACAATTGTTGAGGATTTTACGCGGGGCAAGACCAAGGCCGAACTGCTCGGGATCTTCGGCGGGGTCATCCCGTTCTCGCCGATCAACGATGCGGCCGACATCCATGCGGAGCCGCACTACGCCGCGCGCGACATGCTGCCGACGCTGGACCATCCGGGTTCTTCGCGACGCTTCACCGTAGCCGGCATCCCCGGAAAACTGTCGCGAACCCCCGGATCAGTACGTCATCGCGCCCCTCTCCTCGGCGAGCACACCGAGGAGGTCCTCCGCGAAGCGGGATTCAGCGCGGAGCAGATCGCCGAATTTAAGCTTCAGCGCGCCGTCGCCTAGCGTCGGGGATCTCGCATGTCAGGAAATTATTCCGGACCCCTGGCTGGCCTGAAGGTCGTCGAGTTTGCGGGCATCGGCCCCGGTCCCTTCTGCGGGATGCTGCTTGCGCAGCTTGGCGCCGATGTTCTGCGGATCGAACGGCCGGTCCGGCCCGGAGCCGACACCCACGAGCTTTTGCCCATCGACCCGCGCTACGACCTCCTCAATCGCGGCAAGGTGAAGCTTGCGCTCGACATGAAATCTCCCGCGGCGATCGCCCGGATATTCGAGATCGTCGAGAAGGCGGACTGCCTGATCGAAGGATTTCGACCGGGCGTGATGGAGCGGCTCGGACTGGGCCCGGATGTATGTCTCGCCCGCAATCCCCGATTGATTTACGGCCGCGTCACCGGCTGGGGACAGAGCGGTCCGCTCGCGCAAAATGCCGGGCACGACATTACATACATCGCCCTTTCCGGCGCGCTCGCCGCGATCGGCGAACGGAACGGACCGCCTGTGCCGCCGCTCAATCTCGTGGGAGATTTTGCCGGCGGCGGGCTTTATCTTGCGATTGGCCTGCTTGCCGCACGAGAGGAAGCTCGCCGCACCGGACGCGGCCAGGTGATCGATGCGGCCATGCTGGACGGCGCGACGCATCTCATGACGTTCGTTCACGGATTGCGGCAGGCCGGCTTCTGGTCGCTGCAGCGAGGTTCGAACCAGCCCGATGGCGGCTTTCCGTTCAATGCCGTCTATCGGACGAGCGACAGAAAGTGGATCGCCGTCGCTGCCGCCGAGATGAAATTCCGGGCCGGCCTGGTCAGCCGCCTCGGCCTGCCCGCCGAGATCGCGCCGGCCGCCGACGATCCTTCGCGATGGCCGGACATCAAGACCACCCTCGCTGGCATCTTCGCGCGCCACCCGCGCGAGTACTGGTGCAGATTTCTTGAAGGGCCAGACAACTGCGTCGCTCCCGTCCTCGATCTCGATGAAACGATGCACCATCCGCACGTGCAGGCCCGCGGGCTTTTCGTCGAGGACGGCGATCTCCGCGTACCCGCACCGGCGCCGAAATTCTCGAACGGAATTCCAGCCCCCGCGGCCCCGAACGCCGACACCCTGCTCGTCGCCTGGAACATCCGTCGCAGCTAAAAAGCACGAATCAACCAACCGGACGGTTGACAAGCCAAAGCGGTGATGCCCTTAATTGAATCGGTTCTCCGCAATCGTCTGGCATCGTCCGGAGCAGTTGAATGAAAATCGTCAAGGTCGAGTGCATTCCCGTCACGTCCCCGCTGAAGAAGCCGTTCTTGATGCCGGAGACGGTGATCACGGGCATCGACAGCGTTGTTCTCAAGCTGACGACGGACGAAGGGCTCGTCGGCATTTCCGATTCAGGAGACACCTCGAGCTGGTATCGCGGCGAAATCCAGGAATCGATGATGGGGATGATTCTCGGCCATATCGCGCCGCGGATTCTTCTCGGCGAGGACCCCCGCAATATCGAGAAGATTGTCGGGCGCATGGACACGCTCGTGCGCGACAACAACCAGGCCAAGGCGACGGTCGACTTCGCCCTGCACGACCTCAAGGGCAAAATTTACAATCTGCCGGTGTACCAGTTGCTCGGCGGGAAATGCGCGCCCGCTTCGCTGCAAGGCTGGGTCGTATCCGCCGGCAAGCCGGAACAACAGGCCGCAGAGTCGTCGGGAGCCCTCAAGCACGGCTTCAGCCTGATCAAGCTCAAGATCGGCTCCGGCAGCCAGGAAGAGGATGTCAGCGCCGTTGCGGCGGTGCGCGAAGCGATCGGCCCCGATGTCCGTCTCACCGTCGATGTGAACGGATTCTGGAACTACGACCGCGCGCTCAAGACCCTGCGACGGCTCGATCCCTACGATCTCGAATGCGTCGAGCAGCCGCTGCCGCACTGGGACATCGAAGGCATGGCGCGCCTACGTGGACAGATCCGCACGCCGGTCTTCGCGGATGAATCGGCGCAGGAACTGCATCACCTGAAGGAGATCATCGACCGCCGCGCGGCCGACGGCCTCTTCATCAAGATGCAGAAAGCCGGCGGCCTGCTGAAAGCGCAACGCTGGCTGACCATGGCCCGCCTCGCCGACATGGCGGTCATGAGCGGCTGCATGATCGGCTCGGGTCTCGAGGCAAGCCCATCCGCACACCTGATGGTCGCCAATCAGTGGGCGTCGCAGTTTACCCACGAGAATGTCGGGCCGCTCACGATCCACGGTGTCTGGGATACGTCGGACGGCGTGAAGCGCGACGAAATCGCGCTCAACAGTCCCATTTACAAGAAGGGAGCGCTCTATCCGAATGAGGGTCCGGGCTACGGCATCGAGCTGAACGAGGACTTCATCGGTCGGAACATCACGAAGAACAAGACGGCTGCTTCAGTTTCGCTCTGAAGATTGAGCCGAAGTCAAAAAAATATTGGGGAGGCAATGCCATGCAGACAGGAATTCGCCACGTGCTCGCCGCGGCGGCCGTGGTTCTCGGTAGCGTCACCGCAATCAGTGCGACAGACGCTCAGACGCTGCAACTCAAGCTCAGTCACGGATTTCCCTCCGTGCACGGATTGCAGGTCGAGTTCGTAAATCCCTGGATTGAGGAGCTGCAAAAGCGGACCGGCGGACGGGTCAAGGTGGTGATCTATCCGGCCGGTTCGTCGTTCGGCGCGCTGGACCGCCAGCTCGATCAGGTCAAGTCGGGTGTCGTCGATCTCGCGATGGGTCTTTCGGTCGTCCCGCGCGACCGGATGCCCCGCACCGGATTATGGGACCTCCCCTTCGTCGCGCCCGACCGGGTCGTGGGGAACAAGGCGCTCTGGTCGCTGGCGCAAACCGATATGGCGAAGGACTATGAAGGTCTCAAGCTGCTCGGCCTGCTCGTTGATTGCTCGGTGCTGCACACGGTCAGCAAGTCGGTCCGCACGCTTGACGACATCAGGGGCCTCCGCATTCGCGTTCCTTCGAATGCCGGGGGCGAACTCGTCCGCGCTGCAGGCGGCGTTCCGGTCGCCATGCCGCAGGGCGAGGTCTATGAAAACCTCGAGCGGAATGTCATCGATGGCGCCATCACCCCGTGGGACGTCCTGAACACCCTTAAGCTCGGCGAGGTCGTCAAGTATCACGTGGATAACTACCTGTTCTGCGGCCAGCTCTGGTTCGCGATGAACAAGGGGCAATACGACTCGCTGCCGCCGGACATCAGGAAGACTGTCGATGAGATTTCCGGAGACGCGCTGATCGGCAATCTCGACGCCATCTACGCAAGGTGGACGAAGGCGGGCAAGGCGATCGCAAGAAAGGGCGGCTCGACGGTCACCCGCCTGTCGGATGCGGACATTGCCAAGTGGAAGGAACTGGCGAAGCCCGCCATAGAAAAATATCTCACGGAGACGGCCGCGCGCGGCGTGCCCGATATCCGGCAGATTTTCGACAACGTGAACGCCGCGGTCAAAAAATACTCCGCCAAACCCTGAAATTCGGCGCAAGAGCCGCGATGGGAGGCGTCTGGTGAGGCGAATTCAGTTTCCCTCCTGAATTCGCCTTGCCGGCCGCCTGGAGTTGCTCATGTTGGATACGTTTTTGATCCGGCCGGTCCGAAGAATGGCCGAGATCTCGGCCATGATCGCCGCCGTCATCCTGATGGCCTGCGCAGTCGCCACGGCCGTCGACGTCGTCCTGCGCAACTACTTCCTGGGCGGAATCACCGGGATGGTGGAGTTGACCCAGCTCGCCGTGATCTGGGCGGCGTTCCTGACAATTCCGCTCGGGTTCGCCCACGAGAGTCACGTCTACGTGGATCTCATCACCGGAGCGATGAAGCCCCGGCTGAGATTGCATCTGCGGAATTTCGCGATGCTTGCCGGCGCGGTCGTGATGGCGCTCTACGCGTGGTGGGGCGCACGACAGGCCCTTGTTCAGATCTACTCAGGCGAGCGGACGCTCACGCTTGGCGTGCCGATCTCCTACTACTGGGCGCCGATCATCTACGGGACGACATTCTCGGTCGTCTGCGTATTGACGCGATATCTACAACTGCTGACCGGCTGCGAGACATCCGAAAGCCCGGAGTTAAGCCATGAGCTCTGAATTATCCGGACTTATTGGGTTCGTGATCCTGCTCGCGCTGATCCTGTTTCGCATGCCGATCGGCGTCGCGATGGCGCTCGTCGGCGTCGGGGGGATCTGGTGGCTCGGCGGCCTGAAGATGCTCGCCTATGCCGTCGGAACCGCTCCTTTCGAGGCCACCTTCCCCTACAGCCTGTCGGTCCTCCCGCTCTTCATCATGATGGGCGTGTTCGCGAGTCATTCGGGTATCTCGCGGAAGCTGTTCCTCGGAGCCAACGCATTCGTCGGCCATCTGCGAGGCGGGCTGGCGATGGCGACGATCGGCGCCTGTGCCGGCTTCGGTTCGATCTGCGGCTCGAGCCTCGCGACATCGGCGACGATGGCCAAGGTCGCCCTCCCCGAGATGCTCCGCTACAACTACGACATGCGGCTCGCCTCCGCTTCCGTTGCGGCAGGCGGAACGCTCGGGATCATGATCCCGCCGAGCCTGGCGCTCGCGATGTACGGCGTTTTGACCCAGACCTCGATCGGCCAGCTCTATCTCGCCGGCATTCTGCCGGGAATCCTCGGGACAGCCCTCTATGCCGGTGCGGTCTGGTACGTCACGTTCAGGGATCCGAAAATGGGTCCTCCCGGCCCGCGCCATTCATGGGGCGAAAGAGTCAAGGCGATCGGCTCCGTCGGGGACGTCGTGCTGCTTTTTTCGCTCGTGCTGGGCGGAATGTTTGCAGGTTTCTTCTCGGCCACCGAGGCCGCAGCCGTCGGCGTGGTGGGAGCCGCGCTGATCGCGGTCGCGCGCCGCGCACTGACCTGGGTCTCGCTGAAGGCGGCACTCTGGGAAACCGCAACGACAATCGGAATGGTTTTCCTCATTCTCGTTGGCGCCAAGACTTTCGGTTTCTTCATCGACCTGTCGGGTCTGCCGAACTATGTCGTGAGTCTCGCGGAAGACATCCAGTTCAGTCCGTTCTGGGTCCTGATGATCATCCTCTTCATTTACCTGATCCTCGGCTGTCTGCTCGATGCAATGTCGATGATGATCCTGACCATCCCGGTCGTCTTTCCGGTCATCAGCAAGCTCGGGATCGATCCCGTCTGGTTCGGCATCCTCATGGTGACGGTAAGCGAGGTCGGCCTGATCCATCCGCCGTTCGGCATGAATCTCTTCGTCGTGCAGGCGACGCGGCCGGACATTTCGTCGGGAACGATCGTGCGCGGCATCCTTCCGTTCATCGGCGCGGATTTCGTGCGTTTGGCACTGCTGATCGCGTTTCCGTCCATCACACTTTATCTGCTCGGATGAAAATATAGAAAATGTGACCGCAAACTCCCAAGGGCCTCTCTCCAGCAGAATTTTATGTTTTTTTGACAAATACTTATCCATCTTTAGAATTGGATCGTCCGGAAACATTTTCTTGCAACTCAGCCTGTGATGCTCCAGAATAATTTTGCTTTGCGTAAGAGCAGTAGGGCTTGGTGCGCCGATCATGGGGTCGGCGGCATGCTCCCCGAGCCGCATGGGCGGCAGTCTGCCGTAGCGCATGAAATGACGGCGCAACGCCTGATGGCCTGAGACACCGGCATGGGCGCGGATCTCGCGAAACTCGCGGGTCGCGCCTTTTGAATTTCTGCAGGGCCTTCCCGCGGTCCGTTCAACCGCATCCAAGGGAAGACCCTCGTGCAAGATCTCCAGATCGAACACCTACCCATTAGCGCGCTGCGGCCTTATGCGCAGAACGCGCGCACGCATTCGCGCCGGCAGATCCGCAAGATTGCGGAGTCGATCAAGAAGTTCGGCTTCGTGAATCCGATTCTGATCGGCGACGACCTCACTATCATTGCCGGCCACGGCCGGGTGGAGGCGGCGAAACTCCTCGGCTTCGAGCGCGTGCCGGCAGTGCGGCTTTGGCATCTGAGCGAGGTGGAGCGACGCGCCTATGTGCTCGCCGACAACAAGCTCACGCTCAACGCCGGCTGGGATCGCGAGCTGCTCGTCACCGAGCTGCAAGGCCCAATCGACATCGGCTTTGAGGTCGAGCTCACCGGCTTCGAGACGCCGGAAATCGACCTTCTCTTCGAGGCCGACGCGGAGACAAAGTCGGATCCGGGGCCTGAAGATCATGTGCCGCCGGCCGGAGCCGGCCCGGCCGTGAGCCGGCTGGGCGACCTCTGGATCCTCGGCAGCCATCGGCTCCTCTGCGGCGATGCCCGCGCAGCCGAATCCTATCGCGCGCTGCTCGGCGAAGAGCGGGCCGACGCCGTCTTCACGGATCCGCCCTACAATGTGGCGATCCGCGGGCATGTGTCGGGCAAGGGCCGGATTCAGCATCGCGAGTTCGCGATGGCCTCCGGCGAGATGTCCGAAGCCGAGTTCGTGAGCTTCCTCAAGGCAACGCTCGGGGCGGCAGCGCGGGTCTCGCGGGACGGCGCGGTGCACTTCGTCTGCATCGACTGGCGTCACATGCTCGAGCTGCAGACGGCCGGCCAAGAGGTCTACGGGGCGCTGCTCAACCTCTGCATCTGGGCGAAGACGAACGGCGGCATGGGCTCGCTCTACCGCTCGCAGCATGAGCTCGTCTTCGTGTTCCGCGTCGGGGACGTGCCGCACCGAAACAATGTCGAGCTTGGCCGGCACGGGCGCAATCGCACCAACGTCTGGTCCTACGCGGGCGTGAATACGTTCCGGGCAGACCGACTCAAGGAGCTTGCCGCGCACCCGACGGTGAAGCCGGTCGCGCTTGTCGCCGATGCGATCCGCGACGTGACACGCCGGGGTGAGATCGTGCTCGATCCTTTCGCAGGATCGGGCACCACGCTGATCGCCGCGGAGAAGACCGGCCGGTGCGGCCGCGGCATTGAGTTCGACCCGGCCTATGTCGATGTTGCGGTGCGTCGCTGGGAGACTTTGACGGGCAAGAACGCCCGGCTCGCCGGCTCCGGCGCCACGTTCGAAGACGTTGCCGCCGCGCGTGGCGCGGCGGCCGAAGAAGGCAAACCCGCCGGCAATTCCCCCGCCCCGGCGCCCATGGCTCTCACGGAAGGGGAATCGCAATGACCGACATCATCGACAACGACGACAAGCTCGCGTGCAAGGGCGACTATGAGGTCGGCTATAAGAAGCCACCCAAGGCGCACCAGTTCAAGCCCGGGCAGTCGGGCAACCACCGGGGGCGGCCGAAGGGCAAGAGAAATATGCGATCAATCTTGCAGGAAGCGCTCGCTGCAAAAGTCAAAGTTCGGGACGGCGACAAGGTCCGTACGATGACGAAACGGCAGGCGCTTCGCAAGTTCTGCTCGGCGTGTTGTTCGGATTGATTGGTCGGAACGAGAATTTTGAAAAAGTCGCGCTTTCGCTTCTAGGCGTGGCATCCCCGTTTTTTATGGGCGTAGGCATCGTCGGTTCCTGCATGGTTGCGCCGAAGCGACCGAGAGAAAGTTGGTCACAGCAGGACGGGCGGAGGGAGTGGGATTCAAAATCGGGTACAGTTTCAGTAGTAAAATTACCACTCAGTGCAAAGTCGAACCAGTCTCTGAGCTGAGGCTACGCAAAAATGGAATCTCCAAAAATCTGACCGGAGAAATCTTTAGCCCCGCTTGTCGCCAATCCAGGAATTGTGGAGACTGGGCTGTCCGCAAGAAGGTCGCCTTTCGCCGACTATTTTGCCTGTTCTCTCGATAGGCCCGTGGAGACCGCACTGGCTGGCTGGGGCGCCAGGATTCGAACCTGGGAATGCCGGAATCAAAATCCGGTGCCTTACCACTTGGCTACGCCCCAATCCGGGTCGGAAATTGCCGCGCGTGCGGCCGCGATTCAATCTGGCAAGCGGCGGCGGCACTCCACATATAGGCTCCGCGGGAAAAAAGGTAGCGCCGAAATCGCGCCGTACGGCGCGGGCGAAAGGCCCGCGCGCGGCTTGAAGCATCGGGGTCGGCCTGCTAGAGCAACGCCTTCAATCGGAGCGTAGCGCAGCCCGGTAGCGCACCTGCTTCGGGAGCAGGGGGTCGCAGGTTCAAATCCTGCCGCTCCGACCACTATTTCCCGACATTTCCGCAAGCCCCCTTTGGCTGCGCACCGTTTGCGCGCCGAAATTCGTGCCCCCGCCCTCTCCTCAGCCCTTATGCGGCTCGAAGCCGGACGCCGCCGGCGCGCGCTTGCGCTGCCGCTCCAGATACTCGCGGCCGAGCAGCAATGCAGCGAGCAGGACGCCGGCCACGTTGCAATAGGCGGCGTACTCCCACAGCGCCAGCGGCATCAGCAGGCCGGTGCCCGCGACGATGTAAGCGAGCCGTTCGGCGGGAACGAGCAGACGCAGCGCGTAGCCGACGAAGCCCGCCGAAATCAGCCAGATGCCGCCGAAGGCGGTGGCGATGTCGACGGCGATCGTCTCCGGCCGCCCGATCAGGATGAGTTCGGGCGAATAGACGAACAAGAACGGCACGATATAGGCGGACCAGCCGAAGCGCATCGCCGTAAAGCCGGTGCGGAACGGATCGGCCTTGGCGATGCTCGCCGCGGCAAACGCCGCGACCGCGACCGGCGGCGTGATGAAGGACATCATGCCGAAATAGAGCACGAACAGGTGCGCCGCCTGCGGCAGGACGCCGGCCTCGATCATCGCCGGCGCGACGAGGGCTGCGAGCAGCACATAGACCGCGACCGTCGGCATCCCCATGCCGAGCACGATCGAGATGACCGCGGCGAGCACGAGCAGAACGAGCAGGCTCTTGCCGGCGATGGAGACGAGCGTGAGCGTCAGGCCAAAACCCAGTCCCGACACGGAGAGAACGCCGATCACGATCCCCGCCCCGCAGCAGATCATGATGATGTCGAGAACGCCGGTGCCGGTCTGGACGACCGCGTCGAAGAGCGCCTTGAAGCGCGGGCGCCTACCCTTGTAGCCGAACGCGACTGCACAAACGAGCAACGTCAGCGCCGAGTAGAGTGCCGCTTCCTCCGGCCGCCTGTTCATCCAGAACAATACATAGATAAGGACGCCGAACGGCAGCGGGAAGTACCACCCCTCGCGCAGCACTGCGAGAGCACGCGGGATCAGCCCCTCCTCCACGCGCGTGATGCCCATGCGCGCGGCTTCGAGGTCGGCGACGACGAACAGCACCGCGTAATAAAGAATGGCCGGCACGAGCGCGACCAGCATCACCTCGCCGTAGGAGATCTGGAGGAACTCGGCCATCAGGAAGGCGGCCGCGCCCATCACCGGCGGCATCAGGCTGCCGCCGGTGGAAGCGACCGACTCGATCGCCGCCGCCTGGTGCGGCGGGTAACCCGACTTCTTCATCATCGGGATCGTGACGACGCCGGTCGCAACCACGTTTGCGACCGCACTGCCGGAGATCGTGCCGAACAGAGCCGAGCCAGCGACTGCGATCTTCGCCGAGCCGCCGCGGTAACGGCCCATTGTGGCGAGCGCAATGTCGGTGAAGAAGGCCGAGCCGCCGGTCGCCATCAGGAGATTGCCGAACAGGACGAAGGCGATGACGATCGTGGCCGCGACCATGATCGGTGTGCCGAGGATCGCGTTCGAATCGAACGCCATGTAGTAGGCGAGCTGCGGCGCCGCGTTGGGGCGCGCGGACATGACGCCGGGAACCAGATGGCCGAACAGGCCGTAGGCGATGAAGACGAGCACGACGATGACGAGCGGCCAGCCCACCGTGCGGCGGATGCCTTCGAGCGACAGCACGACGACGACGATCGCCGCGATCAGTCCGTCGAGCGGGGCGAAGAACATCTGCGTGCCGAGCTCGGCAAAACGCACGGAGATGTAGCCGGATGCGGCGAAGCCGGCGATGCCGGCCGCAACGTCGTACCAGGGCGGCACGGCCTGCGAGCGGCTCTTGACCGCAGGCACCGCCAGAAACAGCAGCAGAAAGGCGATGGCGAGAATGCCGGAGACGTACTGCTCCATGAACAGCACGAGGCCCGCCATGCGATAGAGGTCCGCGGCCCAGGCGATCGAGGCCGCAACCAGCAGCACCGCAAGCGCGGCGCGCACGGCGTCGAAAAACCGGGCTCCAGCGGAGCCCGGCGTATTTTCGAGGATTCCGGTCATCGACGCGCGATCCACCGCCCGGCGATGCCGCTCACTGCGGCCAGAGCCCCTTCTCTTTATAATATTTGATCGCGCCCGGATGATACTGGGCGAGATCGGTCTTCTTCGCCATCGTTCCAGAGGCGAAGGCGCGCGTCGTAGGCGACGCCTTGGAGACGGCTTCCGCGTTCTCGTGCAGCGTCCTGGTCATGTTGTAGACGACGTCGTCCGATACGCCCGCGTGGGTCAGCATGACCGCGTCATAGGTCATGATCGGCGTCGGCTCGACGATGCCGGCGAGCCCCGGCGCCGGATTGACCACCTGCACATAGGCGGGCGGGAAATGCTTCTTGAATGCGGCCTCCGCTCCGTCAGGCATGGGAAGCGCGCGGATGCCGCCGACGGAGGCGTCCACTTCCGTCACCTTGGCCGAGCCGACCGCAAACAGAAAGGCATCGGCCTTGCCGGCGGCGAAGTCGTCGGCACCGCGCACGACGGCCGGGACGAGCACGGGCACGATGTCCTTCTCGGTGAGGCCCGCGGCCTCGAAGTAGGAGGCGATCTGCGCCATGATGGTGTTCTGCTGCGCGTAGCCCCAGGTGACGCGCTGGCCCTTGAGGTCGGCGATGCGCTTCGCGGGCGAGTCCTTCTTGACGAAGATCGCCGAGCGCAGCGGGCTGATGATCGTGATGAGGCGGAGGTTCTCGTTCTTCTTGCCGTTGAAGAAGTCCCTGCCCTCGATCGCCTGGTACATTTCGTAGATGTTGGCGAGGGCGAAATCGACCTGGCCGGCGTTGATGAGCGGCAGATGGATGTTCGGACTGGTGAAGGGCTGGATGCGCAGCTCGATATTGCCCTTCTCCTTCAGGATCGGCGCCATGGCCGAACCCTGCGTGTGATAGAGCGAGCCGGCGGGACTGGTGGCCATGCCGACCGTCTGGGCATGGGCGGAGCCGGCGGCGAGAAGCGCGGCGCCAAGGGCGCCCGCAAGCATATGAGATCGCATACTGTTTTTCCTCCCTGAGGGTCGGATCGATCCAGATGGAATCGCCTTGCGATTCCATCTGGACCGTGAATCCGACCCTATTCAATAGTTTAGGGTGCGATTCACGCTTCAGGTGGAAGCGCGAGCGCTTCCACCTGAAGCGATCGCACCCTTGGGTTCGGCGGTTGGCATCCCGCCGACTGGCTGCGCAGTGAACCGCAAGACGACAGGCGGTGCAATCGTTGTATTATGTATTCATGCTGCCGGAAGTAACCCGATGTGCGCTCGCCAAGGTTTCCGCAGTCGCAAGTTGCACTCCTCGCACGCCAAACGGTATCTGCGCGCCCGCGGAGCGGCGCTATGCCTCATCCCCCTGTGGCACGGCGGGGAGGACGCCGTGCACGGTCCAGCGCGTTCAACCGGCCTTCAGATTACCGGCCGCGGTTCTTCCGCGATCCGTGGTCACGATGTCGTAGGTGACCTTCTGGCCTTCGACCAAAGTGGTCAACCCGGCCTGCTGAACGGCGCTGATATGCACGAACACATCGCGTCCGCCGTCAGAAGGCTGAATGAACCCGTACCCCTTCTGCGGATTGAACCACTTCACGGTACCGCTCGACATTAGTGCTTCCTTCGGTAGTGCGCGCGTGCCAGGCGCGACCGCACGAGGATCGCGCGGATTCACGACAACCAATTTTCGGGAGATGCCATGCGGGTGTTGCCGATGCGAATGCAGTCATTTGCAGACAGACATGGGCGTCGGCCCGATGCCAGCGGGCCGAAATTCGATTGCGGTAAAAAATTGGACCTTAATCGGCGAGCCGCGTCAAGCGCGGATGCTGCGCACTTCTTGCAGCGCCGAACGCCCGAGGCCAAACCCGCGCGCAATCCCGGCTGCGCCATGCCGCACTTGCAAATGCCCAAATAGACGGCTTGAAGAACGCAATGGCCGACGAAATCCTCTTCGACCGCGAGTTCGACGCCGTTCCCGGCCAATGCGAGCAGGCAGCGCCCGGCGTCCGCCGCATCCTTGCGCCCAATCCCAGCGCATTCACATTTACGGGAACGTGTACCTACCTCGTCGGCGAAGGACGGATCGCGGTCATCGATCCGGGGCCGGACGACCCCGCGCACCTCGAAGCGATCCTCCAGGCGACGCGCGGCGAAACGATTGCGCAGATCGTTATTACCCATACGCATCTCGATCATTCCGCGCTCGCCCCCGCGCTGCAGGCAAAGACCGGCGCGAAAACCTATGGCGAAGGACCGCACCGCGCCGCGCGTCCGTTACAGGCGGGCGAGGAGAAAATGGAAGCGGGCGCGGACCGCCATTTCATTCCCGACGTCACGCTCGGCGATGGCGACCTCGTCGAGGGCGCGGATTTCACGCTGGAAACGATCGCAACCCCCGGCCACGCCGCCAATCACCTCGCCTTCGCGCTGAAAGGGACGGAGATCCTGTTCTCCGGCGATCACGTCATGGCGTGGTCGACGCCGATCGTGGCGCCGCCGGACGGCGCCATGGGCGATTATCTCGATTCGCTGGAGAAGCTGCGGCGGCGGCCGGAGAGCATCTATTTTCCCGGGCACGGACCGGCGGCGCGCAACGCGCATAATCTGGTCGAGCGCTACATCGCCCATCGCGGCGCGCGGGAGGCGGCGATCATCCGCCGGCTCGAACGCGGCGAGAGCGACGTGCGGGGGCTCGTGCAGGCGATCTATATCGGGCTCGATCCGCGGCTCACGGGTGCTGCCGCACTGACCACGCTCGCGCATCTCGAGCATCTCGTCGCGAGCGGGCGCGTCGCGACCGACGGGCCGCCTTCACTCGCGGGGAGATACCGGCTGGCGCGTTAGCGCTGGCGGCGGGCTAGGGTGAACTCCGCGAAGAAGTTCTCGATCCGGCGCGCGTTCGAGCCGAGGTCGTGATTGCCGTAGCGGGAGGCCGAACGCATGTCGATCCGGACTAGGCCGCCGGTGCTGCGGATGCGGATCACCACGTCCTCGCGGAAGCCCATGAGGAACGTCAGCGCCACGGCCTCGATGCGGCCCTCGCGCTGGCCGCCGCGCGGCGTCACGCTGTCGAGCACGCGCCAGCCGCGTTTCTGCACGACGGCAAGCGCGATGTTGAAGACCTCGTCCGCGCTCGCGTCGACCTCGTAGGCTTGCACGCCCGGATAGGCGGCGCGCTGCAATTCCGCGACCCGCTCGCCCGGATAGTTCACCGGATTGGCGCCGCTCGGCCGCGCCGAGGCCACCGCGAAAAAGCGCGGCGGATCGGAGGGATCGGTGGTGATGTCGCTGATCGACGGCAGGCTCGCGCTGCGGACGAACTCAAAGGCCGGCCAGGCGAGCACGGCCGCGCCGATCAGCGCGGCAGCGATGGCGCGGCCGAGGCCGCGCAAGCCCTCGTTCCAGATGACGACGAAGGCGGCGATCGCCACCAGCACCGCAATCAATGCCACTACGACACCGGCGGAAAGGGTGATCACCGCCACCTCGTACTCGAGGAGGCCGAACCGATGCAGCGCGACCGCGAGCACAATCACCGGGAGCGAAAAGACCGCGATCCGGCGGGCGAGCGTCGCCAGCCGTGACACGCGCACTTCGGTGTAGAGGCGGCGGCGGATCATGTGGAGAGATTGACAAAAAGGCCCTCATGGTGAGGAGCCGCGCGAAGCGCGGCGTCTCGAACCATGAGGGCCGTATGGCGTCTTACGCCGGGATAGAATGCGAAGTTGGTCATATTTATCCGCAATCAACGCCTCTTTCTTTGCACGGAACCAGCCTTTGACCCTGCGCTCCACGACGATGGCGTCAACGATGCGTTCGAAATACTCGGAGAACACAAGTTCGACGGGCCGCTTGTCGGACGTATATCCGTCAAACAGTCCCTGCTGATGCTGCGCAACTCGAAGTGCAAGCTCGGTTCGGGTCGTACCCGTATAGTACGAACCGTCGGCACAGCGAAGTATGTAGAGCCAAGCCCCCATCGCAATCTCAGTCAGCCTCATCCTTCGAGACGCCCTTTGCCGGACTTCGTCCGGCAAAGGGCTCCTCAGGATGAGGCCTTATCTGGCATCCTCACCCTGAGGAGCGCGGCGAAGCCGCGCGTCTCGAAGGGTGAGGATGCCCAATTATTCCGCCGCGGTCGGCAAGCGGTAGTCGCGGAACTGCTCGCGCAGCGTGATCTTCTGGATCTTGCCGGTGGCGGTGTGGGGGATTTCGTTCACGAACACCACGTCGTCCGGCATCCACCACTTGGCGATCTTGCCCTCCATGAACTTGAGGAGATCGTCCTTGGCGATGCGGCGGTCCTTCTTCGGCACGATGATCAGCAGCGGCCGCTCGTCCCATTTCGGGTGCCGCACGCCGATCACCGCGGCTTCCGCGACATCGGGATGGCCGACCGCCAGGTTCTCCAGCTCGATCGAGGAGATCCACTCGCCGCCGGACTTGATCACGTCCTTGGAGCGGTCAGTGATGTGCATGTAGCCATGCTCGTCGAGGGTGGCAACGTCGCCGGTGTCGAAGAAGCCGTGCTCGTCGAGGATCTGCCCGCCCTCGCCCTTGAAATAGGAGCTGGCGATCGCGGGCCCGCGCACCTTGAGCCGGCCGAAGGTCTTGCCGTCCCACGGCTGCTCCCGGCCTGCATCGTCGGTGATCTTCATCTCCACGCCGAACGGCGGATGGCCCTGCTTCACCTGGATGTCGAGCTGCGCCTCGCCGGTGAGATGCGCGTATTCAGGCTTGATCGAGCCGAGCGAGCCGAGCGGGCTCATCTCGGTCATGCCCCAGGCATGGATCACCTGCACGTCGTAGGAATCCTGAAACGCCTTGATCATCGCGCGCGGGCAGGCCGAACCGCCGATGATGACACGCTCGAGATACGGAAGCTCGCCCTTGTTTGCCTCGAGATGCTGCAGCAGCATCAGCCACACGGTCGGGACCGCCGCGGTGATGCTCACCTTGTGCTCGTTGAGCAGCTCATAGACCGAAGGACCGTCCAGCTTCGCGCCGGGCATGACAAGGGCGGCGCCGGTCATCGGCGCGGTCAGCGCGATGCCCCAGCAATTGGCATGGAACATCGGGACGACCGGCATGATCACGTCGCGCGAGGAGAGACCCATGGCATCCGGCAGCGCCGCGATCATCGAGTGCAGGACGTTGGAGCGGTGGGAATAGAGGACGCCCTTCGGCCCGCCGGTGGTGCCGGAGGTGTAGCACATGCCGGCCGCCGTGTTCTCGTCGAAGCTCGCCCACCGGAAGTCGTCGTCGACTTCGCCGATCCATTCTTCGTAGGGCACGGCGTTCTTCAGCTTGGTCGCCGGCATGTGCGCGGCGTCGGTCAGCACGACGTAACGCTCGATGGTGGGGAGCTTGCCGGCGAGCTTTTCCAGCAGCGGCATGAACGTGAGATCCGTCATCATCACGCGGTCCTCCGCGTGGTTGACGATCTCTGCGATCTGCTCGGGGAACAGGCGCGGATTGAGCGTGTGGTAGATCGCGCCGACGCCCATGATGCCGTACCAGGCTTCGAGGTGACGCCAGGTGTTCCAGGCGAGGGTGCCGACCCGGTCGCCGAGCTTGATGCCGTCCTTGTCCAGCCGCTTGGCGAGGCGCAGCGCGCGGCTCCGCACATCGCGATAATTCGTGGCGACGATCGGCCCTTCCACGGAGCGGCTGACGATCGAACGCTTGGGATGATAGGTCGCTGCGTGATCGAGGATCTTGTGGCAAAGCAGCGGCCAATCCTGCATCAGGCCAAGCATGGTTCCCTCCCCTGGACATGCCGCGATCTAGTGTCCCGGACCCGAAGTTCGCACGATTGCTCAGCAAGCACTTTCGCGAACTTCGGGTCCAAAGGGACACTAGAAAGATTAGTCTGCTAGTGTCGCTTTGGTTCGGAAGTTCGCTCCAGAACAAGCTGAGTAATCAGGCGAACTTCCGAACCGCGACACTAGCGTGCGGCTTGCCGGAAGGTTAGCGCGCCGGCGCTTCGGCGCAAACTTGTCCGAAAGGCGCGGATGCTTCGGGCTGTTGTGGATGCGGCCCCGTTCCCGCCAAGATCGGCAACATAGAAATGCCGTGAGACATCGATCGACCCTGCTGCTCATGATTGCGGCCGCATTCCCGGGAAGCGCGGCGGCGGAGGTACCCATGCCGCTGCCGCGCCCGGCGGCGCTCGATATGAAGGCGCCGCTGCCGGTTGCGCGCCCCGGCGCCGACCGGGCCAGCGTCCCTACGCCGAAGGCGGCGGTCGCGGACGCGGAACAAGCGCATTGCACCGCGTTGATCGCCGCTAACATCGCTACGTTCGAGCATACGGCTTCGGTTTCCGGCATTTCGGGCGAGGCGCTCTGCGGCGACGAGGCGCCGGTGCGGATGACCGCCGTCAAGCTCGCGGACGGCGGCAGCGTGGAACTGCGGCCCGTGGTCGTCGCACGGTGCGAAATCGCGCTGCAATTCGCGCGCTGGGTGCGCGACGATCTCGCCCCGGCCACGACGCCGCATGACGGCGCGCTGCAGCGGCTGGAGATTGCCGCCTCTTATTCCTGCCGGCCGCGCAACCACCTCGCGGGCGCGCGGCTGAGCGAGCATGGCCTGGCGAATGCGATCGACGTCCGCGCGGTGGTCCTGTCGCGCGGCGGCCGCGTCGCGATCAACGATCTGGTGCGGCCGGCCATGCTGTTCGGCGAAATGCGGCGCTCGGCCTGCGCGCGGTTCACCACCGTGCTCGGGCCCGGCGCCGACGCCGCGCACGCGGATCATCTGCACGTCGATCTCGCGCGCCGGCGCAACGGCTACCGCATCTGCCAGTGGGATCCGGCCAACGAGCCGATGCCGTAAATGACAAGGGCGCGGCCCCCAGTCCGCGCCCTCGCGCCCCCACTATCCTGTTGCTGCGGTCAGATGACGACGACGGTGGCGCCGACGGGCACGCGATTGAAGAGGTCGATCACGTCCTCGTTCAGCATGCGGATGCAGCCGGAGGAAATGGCCTGCCCGATGTACTCGGGCTGATTGGTGCCGTGGATGCGGAACAGCGTGTCCTTGTTGCCCTGATAGAGATAGAGGGCGCGCGCACCCATCGGGTTGTGCGGACCGGGGCTGACATATTTCGGCAGGTCGGGAATCCGCTTGAGGATGTCGGGCGTCGGAACCCAATCCGGCCATTCCTTCTTCTGGCCGACCTTGGCGGTGCCGCGCCAGTTCAAGCCTTCCTCGCCGACGGTCACGCCGTAGCGATACGCCTTGCCGTTCTCCTGCACGAGATAGAGGAACTTCCGCTCCGTATCGACGACGACCGTTCCCGGCTTTTCCTTGCCCGTATAATCAACGACGTGGCGGAGCCAGTCCTGGCCCGGCTTGTGCTGCAGATAAGACGCGCTCTGGATCAGCTTCTTGTCGCGCGGCGTGAGGACCGACTCATCGACCGGATCGAGCGTGTCGGTGATACAGCCCGCGAGCATCAGGCCGACGATCATCATTGCAAATCGAGGCAACCACATCGCTGCTTGATCCCTGCCGTCCCGCCATTCCCCGGATACCTTGTGACTTACCGGAATCGCAGGCGCGGCAGCAAGGTGGCGAAAGCAGGCTACATTCGCTTGGCCGAACTCTGTTGCAGAAATGTCGCAAGAATCGGCCTGTTCCGGCGCATTTTGGCACATCCGCCCCGACCGCACCGCATCCGTTCGGTGCGGTCCGCCGGGATTTCCGCCAACCGGAAATGGCCGCCTGCCCGACGGACAAAATCCGCGCTTCCTGCCTAAATCAGCCGCAGTCCGCCGTCAGAGCAGCGCCGGGGCGACAGTCAATCGCACTGTCATGGAGGACACCATGTCGAAGCTCAGCGAGGCAGGCGGCGTTCGCAACGGTGTGCGGGCGGAATCCAATCTTGGCCGGCAATATCGTCCGATCGGAATCGGCGCGGTGGCGGCCGCAATGACCGTCACCGGCGGGCACGCCTCCGCGAGCGAGAAGGAAAACCGCGGCGATGGAGACGACCGCATTCCGCAGGTATCCAAGGCGGCTTAGAGCGGCTGCCCCCTCCACATTCGAGGCGGCTGCGCCATCGGCGCGGCCGCCTCTTTCGTTCGGATCGGGCATGGACGGCCCGCCATCGGCGGGCTAGTGAACGCGCATCGCTTGCGGGAGGCTGGCGCTCATGCTCGTCGCATTCGTGCCGCGCGGAAGCTCGTTGGAACGCATTGTCGTGACCGAGGGCGGCAGCGTGCCCGAGGGCGCGATCTGGCTCGACCTCCTTTCCCCCACCCACGAAGAAGACCGCGCGGTGGAGGCCGCAACCGGCGTCCTGGTGCCGACTCGCGAAGAAATGGCGGAGATCGAACCGACCAGCCGGCTCTATATCGAGAACGGCATCCGCTACATGACGGCGACCTTGATCTGCGCGGCGGAGACCGATGCGCCGGCCACCACCGCCGTGACCTTCATCCTCGGCGGCGGGCGGCTCGTGACCGTGCGCTACGAGGACCCGCGCCCGTTTCCGATCACGGCGAACAAGCTCACCCGCTATTGCGGGGCCGGCGCCGAGGGCTCGAACGTCCTCATCGAGCTCCTCGACGCCATCATCGACCGAACCGCCGACGTGCTCGAGCGCATGGGCGCCGAGATCGACCTCGTCTCGCTGCGCATCTTCGAGCGCGGGGGCAAGGACAGGCAGAGCTACCAGGAAATCCTGAAGGCGCTCGGCAAGACCGGCGACCTGAACTCCAAGGTCCGCGAAAGCATGGTGTCGATCAACCGGCTCGTGCTGTTCCTCGCCAACGACGCCGAGGGCCTCAAGCTGCAGAAGGATCAGCGCTCGCTCGTCAAGGGCATGGCGCGCGACGTCTCCTCGCTCGCCGACCACGCGACCTTCCTCGCCAACAAGATCACGTTCCTGCTCGACGCCATTCTCGGCGTGGTCAATCTCGAGCAGAGCAACGTGATCAAGATCTTCTCGGTCGTCGCCGTGGTGCTGCTGCCGCCGACCATGGTGGCGTCGGTCTATGGCATGAACTTCCGCCACATGCCGGAGCTCGAATGGACGTTCGGCTATCCGCTCGCGCTCGTGCTGATGCTGGCTTCGGCCATCCTTCCGTATGCGTTCTTCAAATGGAAGAAGTGGCTCTAAGGGTCGATCACGAAAGCGCTTGTGGACGCGACCGCTGAATCCCTTGAATGAACGGACCGGCGCGTTGCGCGTTGTTGTCAACGGCGCGGCGGGGATGGATGATCGCGTCAGCCCGAACGCCGTTTCGGGCGGAGAACACCAGCCATGCGCCGTCACGCGGCGACACTCGGCATTCTCCTGCTGGCGCTCGGTCTCGCCGCGCCCGCGCGTTCGGCCGAGGCCGTCGATCTTCTCCTCGTGCTTTCGGCGGACGTGTCGCGCAGCGTCGACGCCGAGAAGTTCAAGCTGCAGCGCCAGGGCTATGCCGACGCCTTCTCCGACAAGCGGGTCGTTTACGCCCTGACGTCCGGCCCGCGCGGGCGCGCGGCGGTCGTGTTCGTCGAATGGGCCGGCGCCGGCGAGCAGGCGGTGGTGGCCGACTGGACGCTGATCGACGGCTTCGACAGCGCGCGGCGGTTCGGCGACAAGCTGGTCGAGGCGCCGCGCTCGTTTGCCGGGCGCACCTCCATCAGCACCGGCATCGACTTCGCGATGGAACAATTCGCGCACTCGCCCTACCCGGCCGAGCGGCGCATCATTGATATTTCCGGCGACGGCACGCACAACTCCGGCCGCGACGTGCGCGCCGCGCGCGACGAGGCGGTGGCGCAAGGCGTGGTCATTAACGGACTGGTCATCCTCAGCGAAGTTCCGCTTCCCGTATTTCCCGAGCACACGCACCCGCCGGGCGGACTGGAGAACTACTTCCGCGAAAATGTGATCGGCGGCGAAGGCGCGTTCGTGCGGTCGGCGCAGAATTTCGAAGCGTTCGGACGCATTCTCATCAGCAAGCTGATCACCGAGGTCGCATTGGTTCCCGCGCCCGCGCGCGTAAACGCGCGGTAAGGTTCACGCGGCGTTAGCATCCCGCATCCGGTTCCTTTCCCGACAGCGGTGATTTTACGGATGCCGTTTAGGCAAAGCGCAAGAGAGTTCTGACAGTCTGGCGGCCTCGCAAACCTCAGAGGCCATCATGGCGGACAGCGCAGAAGTCCAGGCAATCGTCGCACGCGGCAAGATCACCGCGGAAGACGTGCTGAAGCTCCGGAACCGCGTGTTCTGGAAAGGCGTGGTGACGCCGAAAGACGCCGAGATGGTCTTCCACCTGAACGACCGGCTGGCCAGCGCGGCCGATCCTTCGTGGTCGCTGTTCTTCGTCGAGGCGCTTACCGACTACGTCGTCATGCAGGCCGAGCCGCAGGGCTACATCTCCGACGAGAACGCGGAGTGGCTGATCGCGCGGATCTCGCATTCGGGCCATGTCGACAGCGAGAACGAGCTTGAGCTGCTGGTGAAGGCGCTCGAGCGCGCCAAGCAGAGCCCGGTCGGGCTCGTCAAGTTCGCGCTCGAGCAGGTGAAGCTCGGCGTGCTGGACGGCAGCGGCGTCGTCGGCCACAAGCACCGGCTGGAGCCGGGCGTCGTCGGCGAGGGCGAAGTGGAGCTCCTGCGGCGAATTCTTTTTGCGTTCGGCGGGGATGGCAATATCGCGGTCACGAGGCAGGAAGCCGAGGTCCTGTTCGACATCAACGATGCAACCTCCGAAGTCGACAATCATCCGGCGTGGTCCGACCTGTTCGTTAAGGCGGTCGCCAATTTCCTGATGGCGACCTGCGGCTATGAAGTGCCGAACCGGCACGAGGCGCTGCGGCGCGAAGCCTGGCTCGATGCGCCGAGCGCGGGCGTCGGCGGCTTCATGAGCCGGATGCTTGCCGGCAGCCTCGACGCGGTCTGGGAGGCCTACCAGCACGGCACGGGCGAAGGCGAAGCGAAGAAGCCGGCTTCGCCGGGGCTCACGATCGGCGATGAGCCGCGCGCAAGCGCCGAGGAAGTGCGCTGGGTCGCCGACCGCATGAGCCGCGACGGGCAACTGCACGCGAACGAGATGGCGCTGATCAATTTCCTGAAGAGCCATCGCGCGCACCTGCATCCGAAGCTCAATCCGATTCTCGACCGGGTGGCGGCGTAAGCGATCGGCGGCCGCGCCGCCGCGTTAGCCTGTCATTTCTGCAGGAACGCGCTTTTCCGCTGCGGAGAGAGCGAACCAAGTTCGCTGGCCGCACGCAATGGCGTACCTGAGAACCGCTGCATTCAACGTTTGCGAAGCGCAGGCCGGCGCGGCATCATTTCTTCCGGGTGGAGGAAAGCCGCCATGCACAAGATCAACATTCCCGAGGAAGCGCTGAAGCAAGGATCACATCTCTATAACCGGCTCGCGGGGGCAACGACCGCGCTCGTCGTCATCGATCTGCAGAACGTGTTCATGCTGCCGGGCATGCCGCTCGAGGTGTCGCTGGCGCGGGCAATCGTGCCGCAGGTGAACCGGCTTGCAGGAGCGGTCCGCGACGCCGGCGGAACCGTCGTCTGGGTGCAGATGACCTCGGACGGCAATTTCGACGGATGGAGCCGCTGGTACGACCGCGCGCCGCCGGAGCACCGCGACGAAGTGCACCGGCTGCTGCAGCGCGGGGAGCACGGTCATGCGCTCCACGCCGAACTGGACGTGCAGCGCAATGACCTCAAGATCGAGAAGACGCGCTACAGCGCGTTCATCCAGGGCTCGTCCGGCCTCGACCGGGCGCTGCGTGCGCGCGGCATCGATACCGTCGTCGTGGTCGGGACGCTGACGAATGTGTGCTGCGAGTCGACCGCGCGCGACGCCATGATGCTCAACTACAAGACCATCATGGTATCCGACGCCACCGCGACGCTCAGCGACGAGGTGCACAACGCGACGCTTGCGAACATCCTCGGCTTTTTCGGCGACGTGCGGTCGACGGACGAGCTGATTGCGGAGTTTGCGGCGAGCGACCGCAAAGCGGCGGCTTCATGAATGCGCCGATCGAACGCGTGATCACCGACCTCGTGCAGGCGTGCGTGCTGACGCACGACCTCGAGGCGACGATGAAGAACTATGTGGAGATCGCCGGGATCGGGCCGTGGGCCGTGTTCGACTTCGGCCCGCCGGACGTGACCAACGTTCTGGTGCGCGGCAAGCCGTCGACGCTGCGCGTGAAGCTCGCGCTGTCGTGGACCGCCGACCGCATGTGGGAGATCATCCAGCCGGTCGGGCCGTCGCCCTATCAGGAGTTCCTCGATGAACGGGGCGAAGGCTTGCACCATGTGCTCGCCCTGACCGCTGGCAGCTTCGACGAGACGGTGGCGCATTTTCACAAGCACGGCTGCGAGCCGCTGATGACATTCGAATTCCGCGGCACGCAATTCGCTTATATCGACGCGATGAAGCCGCTGAAGACTTACGTGGAGATCCTGCGCCGGCCGCCGGGCGGCGGGCCGCGCAAGCGGCCCACGAGCCCGCCGGCTTACTGGTATCCGTTCGAGCCGGCGCCGGACCACAAGTGGTGATCGCGCCATGAGGCTCGCGGGAAAAGCCGCCATCGTGACAGGGGCCGCCGGCAATATCGGCCTCGCCACCGCGCGCCTGTTCGTCAAGGAGGGCGCGAAGGTCCTGCTGGTCGACAGGGACGAAGCGAGCCTTGCGGCGGCGATGCAGGAACTGGGCAGCGGGCAAGCCGAAGCGCTCGCCGCCGACGTGACGAAGCCCGCGGACATCGAGCGCTACGCGGCGCGCGCCGTCGAACGGTTCGGCGGCATCGACATCTTCTTCAACAACGCCGGCATCGAAGGCCCGATCGCGCCGATCGAGGACTATCCCGACGACGGCTTCGAGCGCGTCATGGCGGTGAACGCGACCGGCGTGTTCCTCGGCGTGAAGCACGTGCTGCCGAAGATGCGCGAGTGGGGCAGCATGATCATCACCTCGTCCATCATGGGATTGCGCGGCGGCGTGCGCGGCATCGGCTACAGCGCGAGCAAGCACGCGGTGATCGGCATTATGCGCGCCGCGGCCAAGCACGCGGGCCCGCGCCACATCCGCGTGAACACGATCCATCCCGGCTTCGTCGAGAGCGCGATGTTCCGGCGGATCGTCGAAGAGAACGTGAAGCTCGGCATCGACGTGCCGGACGAGTTCTATCTCAAGCAGGTGCCGTTCGGGACGTTCGTCACGCCGCACGAGATCGCGCAGACGGTGCTGTTCCTCGCGTCCGACGAGAGCCGGCAGGTGACCGGCCAGACCATCGCCATCGACGGCGGATATTTGCTGTAGCAGCGTCGTCCCCGAATGACGGGAGTTGAATCGCTTATTCCCGTCTGTTCCCGCGCAAGCACCTGAACGCGCGCAGTATTCTATCTCCGCGAAAAAAGTTACGCCCCCTCCTGTGCGGCGGCCTTACACTGTTGCCGTCCTGATCCACCCCGAACTCGCATGTTTGCGAGTTCGGGCACTAAAAAACCGAAGTCGGGCAAGCCCGACTTCGGCGAGGGGCGCTACCGGTGCGACCTGTGGTGCGGATCGGGAGCGGCGCCCGCTGTCGTGCCTCGCAAGCACGGGACCGGGAGCTCCGTGGGCTCCGCCCGGCGGCAGTACGACCGCCTGCCAGGAGCTGGCTGAGAGCGAACCGACGGGACGGAAGTCCGACCGGCTCGGGAAAAGCGCGGCCCGGGGCTTAAGACGCCGTGATGGAGCGCCGCAAGGCGCGCGGCCAGCGTCATTGGCCGCCGCGTGCCCGAGAGGGCACGAACACGATGCAGCGCCGAACGGCGCTCCATCCCC